>JAUJMV010000088.1 GCA_030446685.1 Thermomicrobiales bacterium
AGCGGAGCCGGACCGCTTGGCCGACGGGCTCGGCCGGGAACCGATGCCCGGCCTGAAGCGAGGCGGATGGCGGCGGGAGCGCATCGGTTCCCTAGGGACTTCCCCTTAGTTCCGGCCGCTCGAGGGCGTCGCTATCTCGGCTGCAACCGCGGCAATGCCGAAACGGCAGCGCCAAGCGGCAGCGGAGGAGCCAGACGTCCATGCAGCAGCTTCCGGCCCGCGGCGCCCGGCGAGGGCCCGCGCCGCCCGCCCGGCACCACGTCCCGCGCCCGGCCCCCCACGATGCAGGCGGCGGCGGCGCCATGCCCGCGCACGCCATCGTCCTCGACGCGCTCCGCCCGATCGGCACCGCGGCGGGCATCCGGCGCGGGCGGCTGGTCTTCGCTGAGGGCGAGCCCGCCGCGCACTGGTACTGGCTCGCTTCCGGCGCCGTGCAGGTGTGCGGCTTCGCCGAGGACGGCAAGCGGCACGTGGCCGAGTTGGTGCTGCCCGGCGACCTGTTCGGCCTGGAGGCGTGCGCGCGGCGCGGCGCGGCGGCGGAGGCGGTGCGCGACGCCGTGGTGGTCGCCTACCCGCGCGCGCGGGCCGAGGCGCTGGTGGACGCGGATCCGCGCCTCGCGCGGGCGTTCCGCGAGATCGCCTGCGGGCGGCTCCACCGCGCGCAGGCGTGCCTGCTCCGCCTCGGGCGGGCGGGCGCCCTGGGCCGGGTCGCCTCCTTCCTGCTGGAGATGGGGGAGCGCTGCCGCCGCGGCGCGGACGGGGCGGTGGACCTCCCGGTCACGCGCGACGACATCGCCGACTACCTCGGCCTGACCTCCGAAACGGTGTCGCGCGCGCTGACCGAGCTGCGCCGGCGCGGTGCGATCGCGCTGCCAGCGCGGCGGAGCATCCACCTCGCCGACCCCGCGGCGCTGGCGCTGGCGAAGGAGGCGGGGAGATGATGGCGGCTTGTGGGGGAGTGGCAGGCCAGGCACGAACCGTGGGCGGGACCGGATAATGCGGATGGCTCTTGTCGGGATCCGGGGTGATGACGACAGGTCACGTCACCAGGGCGCCGACGAGGCTGCCGAGGAGGGCTTTGCCTCGGCGCCGGGCGTTGTGCACGAACTCGAAGAAGCCGAGGTAGAGCGGCAGCTTGTCCTGCGAGATGCCCCGGTGCGGGCGCAACCAAGAGCGCAGCAAGGACCAGGTCCCCTCCATGGTGTTGACGTGCACCTCGCAGAAGCCGTCTTTGTCCTCGTCGCGGGCGTATTCGCCGCGCCCGTGACAGACGGTCTTGTGCCCGTAGCCCCAGGCGGGCAGGCGCGCGTAGATGCTGTATTCGTCCGTGTGGACGAGAGCGCCCGGGGCAACGGCGGCCGTGATGATCGGCTTGATCGTCTTCTGCTGCACGTTGGCCAGCATGTGCAGGATCACCTGTCCGCCGCGCTGGATCAGGCCGAGGACGGGCGGCTTGTCCTTTTCCAGCGTGCCGCGGCCCGGCGCGCCGGCCAGCCTGCGGCACCGTCCGCGTCGCCCCTTTTGGCCACCGCCGCCGGCTGGCCCTTGTGTCCGGCCACGACGTAGACCTCGTCGATCTCCACCTCGCCTCGCAATGTCACCTCCGGCGTCTTGGCCGCCAGGCCGCGGCGCAGCTGCTCCGTCATCGTCTGCACGTCTGAGGCGACCAGGCCCAGCTCACCCGCGATCTGCCGGTTGGAAAGGTTCAGACCCATGAAGTAGAGACACAAAACCCAGATCCGCAGCGGCTGGTGGTGCCCGGCCAGCACGGTGCCGGTCAGGTCGTCGAAGCGGGACGCACACCCCTTGCAGCGGTAGCGCTGCCGAGCCGGCTGCGTGTCGTCGCGCCCGTCCCGAATGACCGAGGAACTGCCGCATCCAGGGCAGCGCACGCCTTCCGGCCAACGATGCTGCCGCACAAGCGCGAAGCACTTGGCGTCGTCCATCAGCCCGGAAAGGTTGACCAAATCGGATGCCGGCATGATGGCAGAGGCTCCTCGCGCGAACCGGTTGGCTGCTCGCATTCCAGCTATCACATCGATTACTCGCCAGCGGCACAATCGGGATCACCACCCCGGAACCCGACAAGAGCCTTCGGGGAACACCGCCACGTCGGCCCCGGTCTGGCAGAAGAGCTTGGTGCAGACGGTGGCGACGCCGCGGAAGTGGCCGGGGCGCTCGGCTCCTTCCCAGCCCTCCGCCGGGCCGCCCACCTCGACGGCGGTGGCCGCGCCCGGCAGGTACATCACGGCAGGCGTCGGCAGCCACGCCAGATCACAGCCGGCGCCGCGGAGCGCGGCGAGGTCGCCGGCTTCGTCGCGCGGATAGCGGTCCAGGTCCTCGTGCGCGGCGAACTGCAACGGGTTGACGAAGATCGAGGCGACGGTCGCGTCCGCCAGCCGCCGCGCCTCGGCGACCAACGCCAGATGGCCCGCGTGCAGCGCGCCCATTGTGGGCACGAGGGCGAGCGTCCGTCCCCCGGCGCGCAACGCGGCGGTGGCGGCG
>JAUJMV010000089.1 GCA_030446685.1 Thermomicrobiales bacterium
ATGCGGGCAAGTGTACCACATACGCTAACACCTGCCCTGAGCTTGCACTAGCGCGGGAACCTCTGGTCGTCATGCGCGTGGATGGAGCGCGCATGAACTTTTCGGCCAGGACAGGCTGGCCGGCTCGCCCGCCGCGCGACTCAGCTGCTCCAGCGCCACGCGCTCCGCCTCGGTGAGCGGGCGCAAGGGGTCTTTCTGGCGGCGGGTCATGGCGCTCCTCCTCGTGCATCCGGGGACGCCCCCGGCGCCCGCAGTATCGCACCCGCCCCACGAAATGGCTACATCCATGCCAACCGACCCACTAGCGCGCCCCGGCCCGCTCCGGCTGTCCGCGCTCAGGCGACGCCGCGCGGCTTGAGGATCACCTTCACCGCGTCGAGGCTGCCCTCGGCCAGGTCGTGGACCAGCGCCGGCCCCTCCTCCAGCGGCGCGAGCCGCTCGATCAGGGGGCGGACGTCGACCCGGCCGGCGCGCAGCAGCTCGATCGCCCGGCCGAACTCCTCGTTGAAGCCGTAGACGCCGCGGATCGTCAGCTCGCGCGTGACGACCTCCTGCATCGGCACCGGCACCTCCGGCGCCGAGTTGCCGATCCAGGTGACCTGGCCGCCGGTCCGCACCAGCGCCAGCGATTGCTTGACCGCCGGCCCGACCCCGACCGCCTCGATCGTGGCGTGCGCGCCGGCGCCCCCGGTCAGGTCGCGCACCGCCGCCACCGGGTCCTGCTCCCTGGCGTTGATCGCCAGATCGGCGCCGAGTTGCCGCGCCAGTTCGAGGCGGTGCGGGCTGAGATCGCTGACGACGACCGTGCCGGCCCCCTTGAGCCGCGCCGCCAGGACCGCCAGCAGGCCGATCGGCCCGGCGCCGATGATCGCGACGGTGTCGCCGAGGGCGAGCGGCGTCTTGTTGACCGCGTGCAGCGCCACCGCCAGCGGCTCGACCATCGCGCCCTGCTCCCAGGTCAGCTCCTCCGGGAGCGGGTAGAGGAGCGAGGCCGGCACGCGCACCGTCTCGGCGTAGGCGCCGTCCACGTTCATGCCGATGCCGCGGCGATTGAGGCAGATATTCGGCAGCCCCGCCCGGCAGTTGGCGCACTCGCCGCAGGTCAGGAGCGGCTGCACCACCACGCGGTCGCCGACCGCGCGGCCCGCGACGCCGGGGCCGACCGCCGCGAGCGTGCCGGAGAACTCGTGCCCCATCACCAGCGGCGGCGTGCGCCGCCCGGTCGTGCCCATGAAGCCGTGGACGTCGGAGCCGCAGATACCCGCCGCCTCGACCTGGACCACCACCTCGCCCGGCCCGGCCTCCGGCGCCGCCACGTCGCGCAGCGGCATCCGCCAGGCCCCCTCGTAGACCAGCGCCCGCATCCCCTCACCCCCCTCGCGCGACCCCGGCGGACGGTTGTCGCGCCCCTACCGGCGGGTCGTCCCGGCGCCCCCGCGGGCGCGCGACGACCGCGCGCCATGCCGGCAATTCTAGCAGCTACGGCGGCGCCGGGAAGGTCGCGCCCTCAATCCGGAGGTGTCAGCGCAGGTCGGCGGCCTGCCAGAGGCGATCGAGCGACTGGGACACCAGCCGTGCCACCCGGTCGGGGTCGTCGCGCGCGACCGCGTCGAGCGCCTGGTTGAACGGCTCGACGGTCACCGGCCCGTCGTAGCCCAGCGCGCGCAGCGCGCCCATGAACCCGGGCAGATCGATCACCCCGGTGGCCAGCGGCAACTCGCGGACCGAATCGATCTGGGCGTCGCGGGGGATGCCGGCGGGGGCGTCGTTGACGTGGACCACGACCACGTCGCGCGCGTCCAGCCGCGCGACATCGGCCGGGGCGCCCCCCGCCGTGTAGAGGTGCCAGGCGTCGAGCAGGACGCCGACGTTGCCGGCCCCGATCGCGTCGCGCAGCTCCAGGAGCGCGTCGAGCGTGTGGATGAACTCGTGGCGGAACCGGGCGCGGAGGGTCTTGGGGCCGAGGAACTCGATGCCGAGGCGGCAGCCCTGCTCGCGCAGCGCCTCCGCGATCGGCCGGAACCGCTCGACGTGCCAGGCGAAGTTCTCCGCGTACGGGCGCTCGTCCGAGCCGGAGGGCATGAACGTGCTGGTGCGCGCGCAGCCGAGGGCGACCCCCAGCGCCGCCAGTTCCGGCAACTCCGCGAGGTCCGCCCGCCAGCGCGCGTCGTCCCGCCAGGCGACCGGCAGGCCCCACTGGCCGGGGCGGACGCCGGCGTCGGCGAAGAGCCGCCGGACGTGGTCGAGGCCGCGCGCGCGGGCGAGCGCGGCGGCCTCCCGGATGTCCAGGTCGATGCCCGCGAAGCCGTGGGCCGCGGCCAGGGCGACGGTCCCCTCCAGCGGCAGGTCGCGGATGCCGATGGCGCGCGGGCTGAGGTTCTTGAACATCGTTCCCTCCCTCGCTCGGGGCGCGCGGCGCGGGCCGCCGCCCGCCTAATCGGCCCACCGGAAAATGGCGCCGAGTTGCTCGGCCTTGCGGTCGATCGCGCCCT
>JAUJMV010000090.1 GCA_030446685.1 Thermomicrobiales bacterium
CCAGGATGCCGCTCAGGACGGTGCGGTGGTCGTGGCGCGGCCGGCCGAGGCGCGAGCGCTGCGGCGGGAGCAACGGCTGGACTCGTGCCCACTCGGCATCGGTGAGCCCCGCGGGTCCCGGATCCGGGAGGGCCACCGCGTGCGGGGCGGATGGGGCGCCGCGGGCGCGCGCCCGGTCTGCCGCGCGGCAGCGGGCGGCGACCGCCTGGTGCGCCCGACGCCACCTCGACCAGCCGAGGCGGAAGACCCGCCGCTCCGCCGGTTCGCCCAGCGCGAGCACCAGCCGGCGCACCTCCGGCACGGTGAGCGGGATCAGGCCGCGTGGTGCCCCCCCTTTGCACCGGCCTCTTCCTGCCGCGCCGCGCGCCGCATGGCGACCAGGTAGGCGTGCGCCAGCAGGCAGAGGGTGACGTGCCGGTGCCAGGCGTCCCAGGTGCGCACCTCGTACTGGTCCAGGCCCACCTCGCCCTTCGCCTGCGCGAAGCCCTCCTCGATCTGCCAGCGGGTGTCGCACACGCGGACCAGCTCCTCGGCGCTGGTGTCCGCCGGGCCATAGGCGAGGAAGTAGGCGTCCTCGTCCGGGTCCGCCGCGTCGCGCCGCACCAGCAGCCAGCGCCCCATCCCGGCGGCGCACGTCTCCGACAGCGCCAGGCAGGCCCACGGCTCGCGCGACCGATCCTCGGGCAGCCGCGCCCCTAGTTGCTCCGCCCGCTGCCGGCGCCCCTGGTAGCGCACCGCGTTCGTCTTCGGGATCAGCAGCGCGTAGGCGCGGCCCTGGTCTTCCAGCCACCGCCGCAGCGCGTGCGACCGGCCGTAGAACGTGTCCCCCGTCACCCAGCGCGCGGGGACCCCGGCCGCGAAGGCCCGCGCCAGCTGCTGCCTGGCCAGCGCGATCTTGGTCGCGAACCGCACCCCTCCGGGGATGCCCGCTTCGTCCCGGCGCGCCCGGTCGCCCGCCCACGCCTTGGGGAGGTAGAGGGCGCGGTCGATGAAGGCAGCGCCCCGGCACGAGGCGTAGGCGAGGAAGACCCCGACCTGGCAGTTCGCGGTGCCGCCCGCGGTGCCGCTGTACTGGGGCGCGACGCCGCACGACTTCGTCCCTTTCTTGAGGAAGCCGGTCTCGTCGACGATCAGGACGCCGCTCGCCGCGTCGCCGAGGTGGTCGATGACATAGGCCCGCAGGTCGTCGCGGACGCCGTCGGCGTCCCAGGTGGCGGCGTTGAGGAGGCGCTGCACGCCCTGCGGCCCCGCCTCGCCGAGCGCCTCCGCCAGCTGCCAGCCGTTCTTGCGCTCCACCCGCCCCAGCAGGCCCGCGAGGTAGCGCCGCGCCCGCTCGCGCGCCTCGGCACGAGCGAACCGCTGGGCGATCCGCTCGTGCACCTCCGCCAGGGCGTCCGACCACCGCTCGATAGTGGTCAGCCCGATCGTGTCCTGCGCCGCCTGCATCATCCCCCTCCTCTCGCTCAGGAGGGAAGGGTACCGCAACGGCCCGCTAACTGTCGCTGTAGGGTCCCCTTCGCGTGTGAGAAATATCGCGCGCTGCCAACGTCCCGCCCCAGCCTCCTCGAAGGTCCTCGGCATGGACTTCGGCACGTCTTTGCGACTGTTCTTGATAAGAACCTCCTTTGCCCGATGTAGCCGGCATCGGTGATCTCCTGACGGTTGACGGCGTGGGAGAACGAGGTGCGGAAGCCCAGGGGCTGGAATCCACCGCTTCACCAGCCCCTGGGTCGGCCGCAGGCTCTGCTCTCCGCGCCGACCCGCGTTGACGGCAACGGAGGAGACGGGGATTCTGCGGTCTAGTCAGGATATTATCAGACCAATATAGCGTTCACTATACCCGCCGTGAGGCCATCTGTCAAGGTGCATGTGCTAGCACTACAGTTGTAATTGGCGTAGGATGACCTCCAGGTGAGAGCGAATGGAGGTGCGCGATGACGGCGATTGCCGCGTGGACGGAGGACTTCTCGGCCCTGGTGGCCCAGATCGGCCCGCGCTTCGCGCGGTCGGAGGCGCGGCGGCATGCTGCGGACTACCTGCACGGCTTGCTGAGCCACGCCCAGCGGAAGAACGGCTGGCAGTTGGCCGAGACGGTGGGCGACGCGGCCCCCTACGGCATCCAGCAGTTCCTCTATCGCGCCGCCTGGGACCCGGACGCGGTACGCGACGACCTGCGGGCGTATGTGGTCCAGCACCTGGGCGACCCGGAGGGCATCCTGGTGGTCGACGAGACGGGCTTCCTCAAGAAGGGCGAGAAGTCGGCCGGCGTCCAGCGCCAGTACAGCGGGACGGCCGGGCGGCGGGAGAATTGCCAGATCGGCGTCTTCCTCACGTACGCCAGCCCGCGCGGACACACCTTCCTGGACCGGGCGCTCTACCTGCCGACCAGCTGGACCGACAACCGGGAGCGCTGCCGGGCGGCGGGCATCCCGGACGACGTCGCCTTCGCGACCAAGCCCGCCC
>JAUJMV010000091.1 GCA_030446685.1 Thermomicrobiales bacterium
GTGAGGAGGCGCACCTCCGGCTGCCCGAGCAGGTGCAGCACCTCCTCGCCCTCGCGCTCGCGCCCGATGAGCGGCTCCGCGGGCGCGGGGAGCGCCGGTGTCGCGGGGCCGGCACGTTCGGCCGTGGGCGACGAACCGGATGGGGGATCGCCCCGGCCGGCGGCGGCCGCGGCGAGGCGTTCCCGGTCGGCCCCGGTCAGCCCCAGCGCGGCGGCCAGGCGCCGGAGCGTGTCCGGGTAGGGCCGCCGCCGCTCGCTCCGCTCCAGGGCGCCGATGGCGTTCTTGCTCAGGCCCGCCCGCTCCGCGAGCTCCTCCTGCGAGAACCCCGCCGCCTCACGGTAGCGCCGCAAGCGATCCCCGAAGGGCCCCGATCGCTCCCCCACCATCCCGGATGACCTCTCGACGCGACACCCTCGCAGAGACCGACACGCGCGGACCGGGCTGTTCGGATGACCGCCATGGTACCACGACGCGCGCCGGGACACCGGTGTTGGTCAACTGTTGGCCGAGCGCTGGCCGCGCGTGGGTGGCCCGGCGCGCCCCGCGGGAAGAAACTGGATGGTAGGACGGCACGCGCAGGGCGGGCCATAGCAGGACAGGAGGGAGCCCCGATGGCAGCCGCGACCAGCGATCCGCGAGCCCTGGCGCCCGGTGCGGGCGAGGCGATCTGGTTCCTGGGGCATCTGGTGACGATCAAGACCGCCGGGGAGGAGACGCACGAGGCCTTCTCCGTCACCGAGCACTTCCCGCCCGCGGGCTTCGGCCCGCCGCCCCACATCCACCATAACGAGGACGAGGCCATCTACGTCCTGGCGGGGGAGATCGCCGGCTTCTCGGGCGAGACCACCTTCCGGGGGGTGCCGGGCGCCTACGTCCTCCTGCCGCGCGGCGTCCCGCACACCTGGCGGGTCGAGGGCGACGCGGCGGCCCGCCTGCTCATCCTGACCGCGCCCGCGGGCTTCGAGCGCTTCGTCCGGGACGCCGGCGTCCCCGCGGAGGACCCGGCGCTGCCGCCGCCCCCGGCCACCGAGGCGGTCATCGAGCAGATGCTGGCGGCCGCGCCGCGGTACGGCATCGAGATCCTGCCGCCGCCGGCGTAGGGGCCGCCACGCCCCCTGCACGACCGGGCGGTCGCGCGCCCCTCGTGCGGCACGGCTCGGCGGGAGTCGGCCACCAGCGCATCCCCCAAAGGGCAACGACATCGCGCGCACGATCCTTGTCGGCCTCTCGCTCTTCGCGATGCTGCTCGCTCCCGCGCGCGTGGCGCCGCTGGGTCTCGCGGACGCGGAGGCCGCGCGGCAGGGGGGAAGTGGTGCGGTACCACGCAGACTCGGTTCGGAATCGGTCGGGCCGCACGCTGCGGGCAAAGGATTCGTGTCCGCGGGGTGCGGCGAGGGGGAGACCATGGACCCGAGCTGAACCACCGAATCCCAGGTAACAGCACGCTGGCCGAGCGACCCGTCTCGGAGCGTCCGCTGACCAGGTGCCCGCCGGAGATGCGCGGCGCGGTACGGACGCTCACCAGAGGAGGAGAATAATGGGTATCCAGCGCGTCCTGCACCTCACCGTCGCGACGATCCTTGGCCTCGCGCTCTGCTCGGTCGCGGGGCTCGCGGGCGCCGCAGAGCCGACCTGGGATCTGCCCCCCCGGCTGGTGGATGAGCCGCCGGGCATCGCCCAACTACGCGCCCAGTATGCCCCGATGACCGAGGCCCAACTCGTGGCGGCGGGCTTCCAGGTCGAGCCAGATTACGTCACCGCGGACCTCGTCGGGCTGCCGGCGACGACCGGTGGTATGGGCTACCACGCCATCAACCCCGCGCTGATGGGAGCACAGTTCCCGCAGGGGACCATGGACCCGCAGCGCCCGCCCGTGGTGCTGCTCGGGCCGGACAAGCGCGTGATCGGCGTGGAGTGGGAGACCGCTAATCGCGGCCAGGCGCCGCCACAGCTCTACGGCCAGACGGCCAACCTGGGGCCGGCGCACCACGGCGTCGACCACCCCCACTACATGCTCCACGCCTTCTTCCGCCCAGGCGGCAAGGTCCTCTTCGGCGACTTCGACCCGGCGCTCGCCGTCCCGGGGATGCCGAGCGCCGGTGCCGGCGGCGGCGGACGGCATGCCCCACTCCCGCCAGCCACGGCGGCCGTGCTGGCGGCGCTCTGCAGCGCGGGGGCGCTCCTGAGGCGGGGCCGCGACGCGCGTAGGCGGGCGGCGCGCTAGCCCGCGCCGCCACCCCGCGAGACCATCCCGGCACACCGCCGCGCCCCCGCCGAGCGGCGGCGGCGCGGCCGTCGCCACCGTAACTCACCCCCGGATAGCGTTGGCCCGGTCCCGTTAAGGGGGGCGCAGAGGTGTAGATGTCGCTCAAGCCGCTATCCTGAAGGCACTTCAGGCCGCACTTGCGGGCCGATATCAGATGCCAAAGCTTTTTTCAACGAGCT
>JAUJMV010000092.1 GCA_030446685.1 Thermomicrobiales bacterium
GCGCCCGCCCCGGCCGGGTGCGACCCGTCGGGTGTGCGGCGGCGCTGGCAAGCGCGGTGTCCGTCCGCCTACTCCCGGCCCGCCTCCAGCATGATCGCCTGCCGGTCGCTGGTCGGGTAGGTGACGAACATGCGCGCGATCCGGTCCCCCCGGTTGGCGGCGTCGTGTTCGACGCCCTGCGGGATGTGGATCGCCATCCCCGGCACGAGGTGATGGACCGCGTCGCCCAGGCTGTGGTCCAGCTCGCCCTCCAGCAGGAAGAGCACCTCGTCGCTGTTCGGGTGATAGTGGCGCGGGTTCTTCCGGCCCGGCTCGATCTGGACGTAGCCGCAGGTCTGCTGCGCGTCGGCGAAGAGTTGCCCGCTGCAGAGCCACTGGATGCTGCCCCAGCCGAACCGCTGCGCCAAGCGCTCGTCGACGCCGATCACCCGCCCCTCGCCCGCGCCGGCAATGCCGGTCGGCCCGGTCCCCGCGCTGGGGGGACGATTCGCCTCCATTGTTCCTCCCTTCGTCGCGCGGTTCGCTTGCCCGCGGCCGCTCTGCACCAAACGGGCATTTGCCCATCGAGCGAATGGCGGGCATTATACGCGCGTTGGCAGCCGGCCGTGCTCGGCGTTGCAGCAACGGCGACCGCGCGGCCGGCTGCCTCGTCGGGCGGCGCCGGCCGCCGGACGTGCCGATCTCAGCGGCGGAGGAGGATCGGGATATGCCACGGGAGCAGCATCCGCAACAACCCGACACCGCCTTCGATCGGGACCCGGGGCCCGACCTTGTCGAGTACCGCTACGAGGCCACGCGCAAGGTGCGCGCCGGATTCATCGGGTGCGGCGGGCACGCCTACCGCAACATCTTCCCCGCGTTCCGCTACGCGCCCGTCGAGCTGATCGCCGTCGCCGACCTGATCGGGGCACGGGCCGCCGCCTACGCCCGCGAGTTCGGCGCCTCGCGCGCCTACACCGACTACCGCGAGATGCTGGCGCGGGAGGACCTCGAGTGCGTGTTCGTCGTGACGAACTACGACGCGCAGGGGCGACCGCGCTATCCGCGCATCGCGAGCGACGCGCTGCGGGCCGGCTGCCACGCCTGGATCGAGAAGCCGCCGGCCGCCAGCCTGGCCGAGATCGAGGAGCTGCAGGCGGTCGAGCGGGCGACCGGCCGTTTCGTCCAGGTCGGCTACAAGAAGATGTTCGTCCCGACCTACGAGAAGGCGCGCGAGATCAGCCGGCGCCCGGAGTTCGGCGGGCTGACCCAGCTCGCGGTGCGCTACCCGCAGGCCCTGCCACCGCCGGAGACGCGCTTCGACCTGGCGCACGACCGGCTCGCCGTAAGTTTCCTCGACCACCTCTTCCATCCGCTGGCGATCATCCAGCTCCTCGGCGGCGACGCGGCCTCGCTGGTCTACACCTGGGAGCCGCGCGCCGGGGGGATGCTGGCCCTGTTCACGCTGCGGCGCGGCGGCATCGCCGCCCTGCACGCCAGCGGCGGCCAGGCGCCGAACGCGCCGCGCGAGTACGTGCAGGTCGTCGGCCAGGGCGCGCACCTGGTGGTCGACAACGGCCTCAAGCTCACCTACTACCGCCGCGGCACGGGCCTGCCCTACGGCCGCGCCGCCAGCTTCCTGACCGCCGACGAGGAGGCGCCGCTCCACTGGGAGCCGGAGTTCTCGCTCGGCGTCCTCTACAATGACAACGCCTTCTTCCTGGGGTACGTGCCGGAGGTCCGCGCCTTCTGCGCGAGCGTGCTGGACAACGCGCCGCCGGCGCGGGCGGGGCTGCGCGATGCCTGGGCGATGATGCAGGTGTACGAGGCGTTCCGCCAGCCAGCCGGCAGGCTGGTCGAACTCCGGCCGGCGCCCGGTGCGGACCGCCCGGCATAGGCTGCCGTGCGGGCGTCCCTCCTGCGGCGTGGCCTCATCCGTCGGGGGCAGGTCAGGGTGTCACCGCGCCCGCCGCCGTTGCCCGGACGCCGCCCACCGTGCTGCCGTGTCCTCGGCTCGACCATGGCCCCCAGCCCGACTCGCCGCGCTATGAACAGGAGCCCCGGTGGCCGTCCTTGCGCTGCTGCGGCGCAGCGTGCTCTGCCAGTTCCTGGCCGGCCTCCAGATGGGGGCCGTCGCCCTCGTCTTCAACCGTTACCTGCTGGCTCTGGGGCGGGGCGAGAACCTCGCCGGCGTCGCGGACGGCGTGATGGCCCTGGCGCTCGCCGTCGCCGCCCTGTGCCCGGCCACGGCTTGGGAGGGTGCCACTGGGCAGCATCGCCGGCCGACGCGGCCGCGCTTGGCCGCGCTGATCGCGCATGGTCGCAGGGCAACAACGCGCTGCACATTGGCCGCTGGCAGCAGCATGCGGGAAAAAGGCACCCCGTCACCGTTACCGTTGGTCGAGTTGTTGGGCGGCCTTTTTCTGTGCGCCGCTTGCGAGGGCGATCGCGAAGC
>JAUJMV010000093.1 GCA_030446685.1 Thermomicrobiales bacterium
GACTCCCGCAAGCGCGACATCCTCCTCGCGGCGCTCGCCCTGCGCTGACGCCGCCAGCCGGTATGCGCGATTCGCGCGACGCCTGTCCGGCGGATCAGCATGACCGCCCCCCTCCTGGCAACGGGCCGGCCTCTTCTGCGAGTTGCGTTGCGGCTGGTGGAATGCGCGATCGCCAAGCCCTATCCCGCGGTCAGAAGCTCTCGGAGTAAGGCGATATGCTCGCGCACTTTCTCGGGGTAGCGACTCAAGGAGTACCAATTGACGTACTCGACGAGGTTGAAGAGGTAATAGAGCTGCTCGCGCGCCCGCTCCTCCGGCGTGAGGTCGAGGAGCGCGAAGTAGAGCGCCGTGGCGGCGGGCTCCTGGCGGATAAACGGGTTCATGCGCAGCCGCGCGAAATCGAAGAGGCGCTCGCCGTAGCGCGCGTAACTCCAGCCGATGATCCCGGTCAGTTCGCCCCGGTCAACCAGAATGTTGTGCGGATTGAGGTCGCCGTGGAGCAGCCGGTACGGGGCCGGCTCCGGCAGCCCGGCTACGCGCTCGGCGAGGAACGCGATCGCCCGGCGGAGTACCCGCTCGTCAACGAGCGGGCTGGCGTAGAGGCCGTTCCAGTCGAACTCAGGATCCTCCCCATGCAGGATACGCAGAAGATAAACTTTCCACGAGATTGGTGGTTCTCCGTCACTCCCGATGATGCCGGCTCTGGGCTCGCTATACTCGCCTCCTGCTGAGCGACGAGCGGCTCGAGGGGAGGTGAATATGGTGAATATGACGACGCTCGCCACGCTGCTCCTCGCGCCCGAACCCGGCCTCCGCTGCGACGAGGTGCAGCAAGACGACGATCACTGGACTGTGACGGCGGTCGCGATCGCCCCGGCCGCCGCCTGCCCGCTGTGCGGGTGCCATTCCGCGACGGTGCACAGCCGCTACTGGCGCACGCTGCACGACGCCCCGTGCGCGGGGCGTGCCGTCCGCCTGCGCGTCCAGGTCCGGCGCTTCCGCTGCGCCAACCCCGCCTGCCCGCGCCAGATCTTCGCCGAGCGCCTCGCGCCCCTCGCCCCCGCCCGTGCTCGGCGGACCGCCCGGCTGACGGCCACCGTGCAGCGGCTCGCCCTGGTTCTCGCCAGCGAGGCGGCGGCCCCGCTGCTCACCGCCTGCGGGATGCCGGTCAGCCCCGCCACCCTCCTGCGCATCCAGCGCGGCCTGCCCCTGCCCACGGTGCCGCCGCCGACGGTCATCGGCGTGGACGAGTTCGCCTTCCGCAAGGGCCGCCGCTACGGCACGCTGGTCGTCGACCTGGAGCGGCACACCCCGATCGCGGTGCTGCCGGACGCGCAGACGGCGACCGTGGCCGCCTGGTTCAAGCAGCACCCGCAGCTCACCACGATCACGCGCGACCGCGCGGGTGCCTTCGCCGAGGCGGCGGTGCAGGGCGCGCCGCAGGCGACCCAGGTGGCCGACCGCTGGCACCTGGCCAAGAACGCGGGGGAGGTGCTCGAACGCGTCCTGCAGCGCCACCCGGCCGCCCTGCGCCAGGCGGCCCAGGCGGCCTTCCTGGCCGGCGCGGCCGTGGGCGGCCTGACCGCGCCAGACAATGCCCCGGCGGCGGGGGACGCGGCACCAGCGCCGGAGCGGCCGCCGGGGAGCGCGCGCGAGCAGCGCTTCCGGGAGGTGCTGGCGCTGCACGCCGAGGGCTGGTCGGTCCGCCGCATCGCCCGCGCCCTCCGCCTCACCTGGCGCACCGTCAAGCGCTACATCGTCGCGCGCGAGCTCCCGCGGCGCGGCGCGCCCAGCCCGCCGGCGACCTCGGCCATCACCCCGCACCGCGACTACCTGCGGGAGCGGTGGGAGGCGGGCTGCCGGAATGGTTGCCAGCTCTGGCGGGAGCTCGGCGAGCGCGGCTACACCGGCAGCCTCGCGAGCGTCTACCGGGCGCTGAAGTGGCTCCACCCCGGCGACCGGCGGCGAGCCGCGGCGGGGGACGCCACCGGGAGCCGGCGCACCCTGTCGCCGCGCCAGGGGATGTGGCTCCTGCTGCGGACCGAGGGCGAGCTGACACCGCGCGAGCAGGCGGCGCGCGCGGCGCTCCTCGCCGCCCAACCGGCGATCGCCGCGGCCGCGACGCTCGCCGGCCGCTTCCTGGCGCTGCTACGCGAGCGCCGTCCGGAGGCCCTCGACCCCTGGCTGGCCGACGCGGCGACCAGCGAACTGGGCGAGTTCCGCCGCTTCGCCGCCGGCCTGCAACGGGACGGTGCCGCGGTGCGCGCTGCCTTGGCGCAGGATTGGAACAATGGGCAGCTGGAGGGCCAGATCAACCGGGTCAAGCTGATCAAGCGGATGGGCTACGGGCGGGCCAAGTTCGAGTTGTTACAACGCCGCATCCTGTGTGCGGCGTGACCCCGGCATCATCGGGAGTGACGGAGAACCA
>JAUJMV010000094.1 GCA_030446685.1 Thermomicrobiales bacterium
CGATGCTGCGATACTTGCCCCGGTTCATGAGCGGATATGCGCGGTAGCCATCACACCGGGGCGGCGCTCCCCCGCCCCCTATCGCGCGGCGGGCCGTGGCGCTGCCAGCCGCGAACCCGCCGAGGCCGGCGCCCGCGAGCGTCCAGTGGCGGGGGGAGATGCTGAACCCACCCCAGCCGTGGACGCCCGCGAATGCGCCGCCCACCACCCCTCATCAGCGGCTCCCCCGGCTGGCGAAGACCGGCGGGAAAGCATGGCGCCGCGGGCCGGGCGGCGCGGCTCAGGCCCACGGGAAGGCGAACGTGGGCTGGTTGGCGTAGCGCCGCAGGCGGAGGCGCACCTGCCCGCCCGACCCCGGCGCCAGCCGCACCGCGACGTGGCGGTGGCCCACGGCGCGCTCGGCCCCCGCCGCCGCACTGGTGATCTCGTGCTCGCCGTAGGCCCCCGCCTGCACGATCACCACCCGCTCCCGGCACTGGTCGATGTTGACCAGCGTCAGCGTGATCCCGTCGTCGTCGATCCGCTCCACCAGCGCCGCCACGTCCTCGGGCAGCCCGGCCCGCCGCCGCGCCGGGTCGAAGTAGCGCGCCTGGCAGTGCAGCGGATAGCCGACCCGGCCGGTCGGGAGGCCGCCGAGCATCAGCCGGTTCAAGGCGTCGATCTGCGCCGGGTTGAGCGCGTTCGGGTCGTCCGACAGGCGCGTGTCGGGCGTGGTGGCGTCCCGCCGCATCGCCGCCACCCGCCGCCGGACCACGGCCAGGTCCTCCAGCAGCGCCGCGACCGGGTACTCCGGCGCCTCCCCATCGAGGAAGGCGATCCAGCGCGGCTTCTCCGGCAGCAACGCCAGGACCTCGCGGTCGAGCGTCCAGTAGTACAGCTCCAGCGCGCTCGGGGCGAAGGGCTCGGGCGTGTAGTGGTACCAGCCCTCGTCGCCGTACATGTGGGGATACAGCGTCCGGCCGCCCTCGACCGTGCGGTTGGCGTTGACCGCGTCGAGCATCCCCCGCCAGAGCGCGACGTAGCGCCGGTCGCCCGTCAGGAGCAGCGCGTTGGCGAAGCCGTAGGCGCAGCGGAACTGGAACTGCTCCCCGCGGTGCGCCACTGTGCCGGTGTAGGGGACGACCGGCACCGTGAAGCCCCAGCCGTAGACGCCGCCCCACCACCGGCCGCCGCAGGCCCCGCCGGGGGCGCCGTCCAGGCCGATGTTGGTCGGGATGATCCCGCCGTTGGCCTCGGTCCGCGCCACCCAGGCGTCCACATACGCCAGGAGCCACTCGCGGTACTTCGCCTCGCCGGTCAGCGCGTAGGCGTTGAAGGCCAGCGTCGTCGCGCCCAGGTTGAGCGGGTGGTCGCCGACGATGTCGGTGTACTCGCGGAAGTGCTCCAGCATCTCCTCGTAGCTGCGCTCGCGGTGCAGCGGCGAGAAGCGGCCCTCCACCTCGATCGGGTCGCCCGCCCAGTCGCGCGCCGTCGCCCGCCGCAGCAGCGGCCCGCGGCTGCCGTTGAAGAGGCTGCGGATGATCCGGCGCTCGGGATCGTAGTTGGGCGCCTGCGGGTCCTCGTTCAGGTAGAACCCGGCGTAGCGCCGGGTGCGGCGCACGAACGCCGGGTCGCCGGGGTCGGAGAGGCCCTGGAGGAAGAAGGGCGAGTAGCCCTCGCCGGTGTGGAACCAGTCGAACGTGGTCGGGAACTCCTTGTAGTACATCCCGCCGCGCCCCAGCTCCACCTCGACCGTCCGCGCCTCGGTGTACTGGCGCAGGTGCCCTTCCCAGGCCCGCTTGTAGCGGTCCAGGATATCGTCCGGCGCCCCCAGCGCGTGGAGCATCGTCCAGTTCAGGACATTCTCGGCGGCGTCGTCCGGCCCGTCGTTGCCCCCCCAGCGCGGCACGCACTGCAGGTACCCGCGCTCATCGAAATAGCGCGCGTAGAACTCCCGGCAGGCCTCCGCCTGGGCGCGCAGCAACTCCCGCTCCAGCAGCGCCCAGTAGGGCGGGGCCAGCGGCGTGTCCAGCGCGATCACCGTCTCGCGGCTCGTCGTCCTCACGTCCCCCTCCCCACCGCCGCGCGCCACCCGCGCGCCTTCGAGGGCAACGGCGCGGCGGCGCCCCCCACCCGGCGGGCATCCTATGTCGAATGGCCGCGGCCGTCAATCGGCGGCGGCGCCGCGCCCAGAGCGGTTGCATCGGATTTCCGGCCGGTGTTTCCGCGGTTGACACGGGGGCTGCGCGCTGGCCCCGGCTGCGCCTGGCCGGTCGGGGATCACGGCCCCGGTCGATGCGGTTCGGTGTCCGCCATGAGGGGGCGCCTGCCGCAGCCGGTGGAGACGCGCGTCAGCCGCCCGGTCACGACATCGGGGGACGCCGGTGGGTCGCTGCGCTGGCCGATGCATCCCGCGCCGTTGCCCCCG
>JAUJMV010000095.1 GCA_030446685.1 Thermomicrobiales bacterium
GGGCCGCCGGCGGCGTGGCCTCCCGGTCGTGCGAGGGCGGCTCCGGACGGTGGCGGGGGAGGGGCAGATCCGTGGCAGGGCTGACCCGCCACCAGCGCGCGAGGCAGCCCGGTTGACGCCGGCGCAAGCGGCCCCTATGCTCTTGCGTGTACACGCAAGAGGGCGACGGGAGGGGGGCGCCGATGGAGCCGACGACGCGCGAGCGCTGGATGCGCCACCTGATCGCCGAGTGGGCCGGCACCGCCCGGGAGCTGCGCGACCTGGCCCGCTGGTGCGACGACCAGGCCGACCAGCTGGCGCACCTCAACGACGAGGCGATCACCCGGCCAGGCCGGCAGATCGTCGAGGTCCACCGCCACGCTCCGACCGGCACGCTCTACCAGCTGGAGTACAAGCGCTGCGGCAAACCCACCTGTCGCTGCGCCCAGCCGGCCGGCCAGGGCCACGGCCCCTACTGGTACGCCTACTGGCGCGAGGGCGGCAAGACCAGGAGCCGGTACATCGGGAAAGCGCTCACGCCGGAGCACTTCTTCGACGGCCCCACCACCACCTGACGACGCGTCGCCCGCCCCTGGTGCCGCCAAGCCGCACGATCCTAGCCGCCCCGGAGGCGCCGCAGGAGGCGCCGCCACAGCGCCGCGGGCGCGGGGGGGCTGTCCGCCTCCACGATCAGGACCGGCGGCGCCGCCGGCGCCGCCGCGAGGCGAGCACGCAGTCCGTCCCGCTCCGCCTCCGCCTCCGCCGCCCGCCGGCGCACCTCGGCGATCGTCTCATCCTTCGCCGCCAGGGCCGCCGCCTGCGTCGCCAGCTGCGCCTCGTACAGCTGCCCGACCTGGTCGAAGAGCGCCCGCATGTCGGCGATGTACTTCGCCCCGGTGCGCTCGACCACCCGCTCCACTTCCGCCGGCGTCACCCGATAGGCCGCCTCGACCGGTTCCGCCGCCCTACCGCTCACGCTACCGCCCGCGCGACCACCCCCGCTGCCGCCCCCGCTACCGCCCACGACCACCCCGCCAGGGCCGGGCAGGGTGACCCACCACTGCCGCCCATCCCGCAGCGCCGCGAGCGCCCCGGTTTCGATGCGCAGCCGCACCGCGCGCTCGCTGATCCCCAGCTGCCGCGCCACCTCGGGGACGGTGTACTGCCCCGGCCGCCGGCGCCGACCGCTCGCTCCCGCTCCCACTACCGCCCTCGCTACCGCTCACCGCTGCCGCCCACCTACCGCCCGCGCTGCCGCCGCTACTGTAGCAGATGCGTACGTACATGACGAGGGCCGGCCGGCCGGTGACAGAGCCCCGGCGCCGCCACTTGACGGGCGCCGTATACTACAACGCAGATGTTGTAAGCCGCGGGGGGGGCGTGGTGCGATTCACTGTCCGCTTGTACTACCTCGACAACGAGCGGCAGGAGCAGCCGGTCCTCACCTTCCTGGAGACGCTGCGCCGACAGGACCCGGTGCTGCATAAGCTGCTGGTCGCCGGCCTGAAGAAGCTCGAGCAGCGGGAGCGGCACGGCCCCCCGCTCACCGCGCCGGTGGACACGGAGCACGGCATCCTCGAGCTGCGCGTCGGCAGCGCCAACATCGCCCGCGCCTTCTTCTTCTTCCGCCGCGGGCAGGAGAGCATCGTGACCAACGGCTACGTCAAGAAGCAGCAGCGGATCGACGCCGGCGAGCTGGCGACGGCACGGCGCTACAAGCGGGACTGGGAGGAGCGGTTCCCATGAGCGAGCGACAAGCGCCCCACAACGAGATCGACGACTACATCGCCACGTTCAACGCGGAGGAGCGCGCCGAGCTCACCGCCGCCGAGGCCGCCATCGACCTCGCCTTCCTGCTGCACCAGGCGCGCGAGGCCCACGGGCTGAGCCAGACCGCCGCGGCGGAGCGGGCCGGCCTCAAGCAGCAGGCGGTGAGCCGCCTCGAGCAGCCCGGCGCCAACGTGCAGCTCGACACCGTGCGGCACTACCTCGGGGCGCTAGGCTACACCCTCGACCTGACGGTGCGGGAAACGCGGACCAGGCGGGTGCTCGGCAACGCGAGCCTGCCGCCGCTCCCACGCCCCGCCACCCGGGCCAAGCCGCCGCGACGGTACGGGACCCGACGCCTGGCCACGGGCTAATCGCGGTCTCCGCCCGGCCAACGCCCGGTGCGGCGCACCCCCAGCGCCCCCAGCCGCCGGCGCCCGGTGGCGGTGGCCGCCGCGTCGTGGAGCAGCGCCTCGGCCTGCTCCGGGGTGTCGACCCCCCAAGCGGCGAGAACCCCGCCGAGCTGGATCAGCTGCCGCGTGCGCCGCTTGCGCTCCGCCTGCCGCGCCCGCGCCTCCAGCGCCTGCCGGCGGGCCTTGAGCTGCGCCTCGCGCTGCCGCAGGGCGGCGATGCGCTCGTCGGCGC
>JAUJMV010000096.1 GCA_030446685.1 Thermomicrobiales bacterium
CGTCTTCGCGCTGCCGCGGCCCTGCGCGGCGTGCGATTGCGTGGCGCCCGGGCCGCCGGAGCAGGAGCTCGGGAAGGCGACGGCCGTCTTCCGCGGGCGCGTGGCGGAGGTTTCCGGGACGCGCGGCGGCACGGCCGAGCGCCGGGTCACATTCGAGGTTAGCGAGGTCTGGAAGGGGCCGGCAACGCGCGAGCTTGTCGTGGGCTCCGGGATGGGGACCTGCGGCTATGAGTTCACGCGCAACGACGAGTACATCGTCTACGCCTATGGCGACGACCCGAGCGCGCTGAGCACGGATCTCTGCCGGCGCATCCGGCCGATCGCCAACGCCGGCGAGGATTTGCGCGCGCTCGGCCCCGGCACGGCGGTCGCGGCGCCCGCGCGGGACGGGTTCGGGGCCGGCTACGGCAAGCTTTTCCCGCTGCTCGGCGCGATCGTTGTCGGCCTGCTCACGGCGGGCCTCGCGCTGTTGTCCCGTCGCGCCCGGATGTAGCGGGGCGCGGAGGAGGCGCTGCGCCGGTAGCCGCGGGGGGGCGTCGACAGGGAAGGTGGCCGGATGCGGAGGTATCTGCCCCGTCTGCTCGTCATCGGGCTGCTGAGCGTCTTCGCACTGCCGCGGCCCTGCGCGGCGTGCTATTGCATTCCTCCAAGCACAGCGGCCAGGGCACTGGCGGGATCGGACGCGGTCTTTCGCGGCCGGGTGACCGCGATCTCGCCGGGAGCGAACCTGTTCCGCCATTTCGGGGGCTCCTATCGGCGGGTGACATTCCAGGTTGACGAAAGGTAACTGTTCAGGCTGCTCGGCCTGCGGTAGACTGGTGCCATGAGCCTGACGCGCGCCGAGTTTGACGCCCTGGCCGCTCGCGATCCCGACGCGCTGTACGCCCTGTTCCAGCAGCAGGCGGCGCAGCTGGCGGCGCTGGCGGCGCGCGTCCAGCAGGTGGAAGCCCAGCTCGGTGCCCACAGCCAGAACAGCCACCGCCCGCCGGCGAGCGACGGGCCGCGCCGGCCACCGCGCAGCCAGCGGGCGCGCAGCGGCAAGCGCGCCGGGGGGCAGCCGGGCCACGCCGGCCACGCCCTGGCGATGGTCGCGACGCCGGACGCCGTGGTCGCGCACCACCCGGCGCAGTGCGCCCACTGCGGGGCCGCGCTGGCGGGCGTGCCCGCCGTGGCGGTGGCGCGGCGGCAGGTGGTGGACCTGCCGCCCCTGGCGCTGGCCGTGACCGAGCATCGCGCCGCCACGGCCCGCTGCCCGCACTGCCGGCGGGCGACGGCCGCGCCCTTCCCCGCCGGGGTCACGCAGCCGGTCCAGTACGGGCCGCGCGTCCTGGGGCTGGGCGTGTACCTGCGGCACTACCAGTTGCTGCCCTACCAGCGGATCGGCGCCCTGCTGGCCGACCTCTTCGGGGCCGGCCCCTCGGCGGGCACCCTGCACGCCGCGAGCCTGACCTGCGCGGCCAGGCTGGAGGCGGTCGAGGCGGCCATCGCCACGGCGCTGGCGGCGGCCCCCCTGGCGCACGCGGACGAGACGAGCGTCGTGGTGGCCGGGCGGCGGGAGTGGGTGCATGTGGTCAGCACGGCCGCGCTGACGCACTACGCCCGCCACGCCAAGCGCGGGCGCGCGGCGACCGCCGCCATCGGCATCCTGCCCGCGTTCGCCGGGCGGCTGGTCCACGACGGCTGGGCACCGTATTGGCACTACCCCTGCCGCCACGGGCTGTGCAACGCCCACCACCTGCGCGAGCTGGCGGCCCTCGCCGAGCAGCCGGGCCAGGGGTGGGCGGCCGACCTGCGCGCGCTGCTGGTCGAGATCAAGCAGCACGTCGACCAGGGCCGCGCCGCCGGCCAGACCGCCGGCCCGCCCGAGACGCGCGCCGCCTTCGTGGCGCGCTACCGGCGGCTCCTCGCCGAGGGCTACGCCGCCAACCCGCCGCCGGCGCGCGCGCCCGCCGGCCCCCGGCGCGGCCGGCTCAAGCAGAGTAAGGCGCGCAACCTGCTGGACCGCCTGGCCGCCCGCGAGGCCGAGGTGCTGGCGTTCCTGCACGAGTGGGCCGTCCCCTTCGATAACAACCAGGCCGAGCGCGACCTGCGCATGATCAAGGTGCAGCAGAAGGTGTCCGGCACCTTCCGCGACGCGAGCGGGGCCGACGCCTTCTGCCGCATCCGCGGCTACATCGCGACCTTACGCAAGCAGGCCGGGCAGGTGTTCGCCGCCTTGGAGCAGACCTTCCTGGGCCACCCACCCTTGCCCTCCCTGCTGCCTGAATAGTTACGACCGCCTTTACGCGGACGTTGACCTCTCGCCACTACAGTGGGTGATCAGATATTTGGAGATAAGATGGCAAGTTGACCACGCGCGCGGCCCGCTGGTGTTT
>JAUJMV010000042.1:0-32415 GCA_030446685.1 Thermomicrobiales bacterium
CCGCGGTCCGGCTGCCCGACCAGCACGGGCGCGTCGTCGACCTGCACGCCGCGCGTGCGGGACGGCGGGCCCTGGTCGTGTTCTTCCGCACGGTACGCGCGTCGAGGTCGGTCCGGATCCGGCTGATCACCCCGCCTGTGCTGGCCCGAAGGCCCTCGGTCGGGGGCGCCGATTCGAAGTCTCCCCGCCCCTCCGGCGGTCACCCTCCCTGGGCGAAGGCGGCGGCCGCGCGCCCGGCGCGGCGGCCGAAGACGGCGCCGCTCGTCAGGCCGCTCCCGCCGGGGTAGTTGTGGTGGAACAGGCCGCCTACCAGCTCCCCGGCGGCGTGCAGGCCCGGGAGCGGCCGCCCGGCCCGATCCAGCACGCGCGCCGCGGCGTCCACGCGCACGCCGCCGAAGGTGAAGGTGATGCCGCAGGTGACCGGGAAGCCGAGGAACGGCGGCGTGTCGAGCGGCACCGCCCAGTTCGACTTCGGCGGGGTGAGCCCCGCCGTCCGCTTGCCGTCCTTGATCGCCGGGTTGAATGCGCCCGGCCGGATCGCCGCGTTGAACGCGCGGACGGTCCCCTCCAGGGCGGCGGGGTCGAGGCCGAGCCCGGTGGCGAGCCCCCGGATGGTGCTCGCCTCGACCCTGGTGATGCCCGGCGCGGTGTACTCGTCCTGCCGCAGGAGCGGCGCGGTCGTCGCGTCGAAGAGCTGGTGGGCGATCCCGCCCGGCTGCGCGAGGATCGCCGCGCCGTACTTGGCGTAGGTGTAGTTGCGGAAGTCGGCGCCCTCGTCGAGGAAGCGCTCCGCCCGCGCGTTGACCACGATGCCGAGCGGGTAGGACTGCCGCGAGAGGAGGTTGGTCAGCCCGCGGTCCCCGGTGTCGGGCGCGTTGGCGTCCCACTGGATCGCGTGGGCGCCGGACCACTGGCCGTGGGGCTGCGCCCCGGCCGCGAGCGCCAGCCGCAGCACCTCCCCGGTGTTGTGGGGGGTCCCGCGCACCTTCGCGCGCGCCCAGTCCGGGCCGAGGTGCGCGGCGCGCATCGCGGCATTCGCCTCGAAGCCGCCCGCCGCCAGCACGACCGCGCCGGCGGCGATCTCCTCCGTCTGCCCGTCGGGGCGCCGGACGACCACCCCGCGCACCGCGCCGCCCTCGGCCCGCAGCAGGCCGACGACCGGGCTCTCGCAGCGGATCGCGATGCCCAGCCGCTCGGCCGCGGCGAGCTCCTGCGCGATCAGCCCCTGGCCGCCGCCGACCGTGCCGAGCGTCAGGTTGCCGAAGAACCGACGCTTGCCGCCGACCGCGAACGACTGGCGATCGAACAGCAGGCGGAAGCGCAGCCCCTTGCCGTGGAGCCAGCGGACCGCGTCCGCCGCGTCGCGGGCGAGGATGCCGGCCAGCTCGCGGTCGCACTCGCCCTCAGTCAGGCGCACCATGTCCGCGAGGAATTGCGCGGGCGAGTACGGCGGGAGGGCGATCCCGGCCGCCTCCTCGTCGGTCAGGCGCTCCTCCAGCAGCGGCCGCAGGTCGTCGAGGCTGGCGTAGGTGGTGCGGATGGCCCCGGCGGTGAAGTAGCTGTTGCCACCGAGCCACGCGCGGGGCGCCTTCTCCACCAGCAGCACCCGCGCGCCGCCCTCCCGCGCGGCGAACGCGGCGCAGAAGGCGGCGTTGCCCGCGCCCGCGACGATCACGTCCCACGACCGCCCGCCCTGCCCGTCCATGCGCCCCCCTCGCCGCGCCTTGTCACCGCGTCGTCCCTATCGTACCCTATCGGCAGGGACGATTCGCGGCGAGGGGGGGCGCGTGGACTGGGCCGAAGCGATCCTCGCCAGCTTCCGGGAACGCGACCTGTGCCTCGTCGCCTACGTGCCCGACGAGGTGCTGGGGCCCCTCATCGGCGGGGCGCTGGCCGATGCGCGGCTGACCGTGCTCTGCGCGACGCGCGAGGAGGAGGCGATCGGGATCGCCTGCGGGGCCGCCCTCGGCGGGATGCCCGGCGCGGTGCTGATGCAGAGCAGCGGCCTCGGCAACAGCATCAACGCGCTGGCCTCGCTGGCCGTGCCGTACCAGGTGCCGCTCCTCCTCATCATCGCCGAGCGCGGCGTCCTCGGCGAGTTCAACCCGGTCCAGGTGCCGATCGGCCGGGCGCTCCGGCCGGCGCTCGACGCGCTCGGCATCCCGCACCACACGCTCGCCCGCGCGGACGAGGTCGGCCCGGTCGCGGGCCGGACCCTGCGGCAGTGCCTCCTCACCCAGGCGCCCGCCGCGTTGATCCTCTCCCCGCTGCTGACCGGCGGGAAGGAGCGGGCGTAACACGCCTGGAGGGGGCCCGCCGATGACCACGGCGCCCGACCGCGACACCGCCCTCAGCCGCCTGGCGCTGACGCGCCGGCTCGTGGCCCTCCTGCGGCGCGAGGAGGCGGTGGTCGCCGGCATCGGCAACACCAACTTCGATCTCGCCGCCGCCGGCGACCGCCCCCAGAACTTCTACATGCTCGGCAGCATGGGGCTCGCGGCCTCGATCGCGCTCGGGGTGGCGCTCGCCCAGCCCGCGCGTCGGGTCGTCGCCCTGGAGGGGGACGGCTCCCTCCTGATGAACCTCGGCTGCCTCGCCACGATCGCGACCGTCGCGCCGCCCAACCTCGCCCTCATCGTCTGGGACAACGGCGCCTACCAGATCACCGGCGGGCAGCTGGCGGCGACCGCCGCCGGCACCGACCTCGTCGCGGTCGCGCGCGGCGCCGGGATCGCGCGCAGCGCCTGGGCGCACGACGAGGCGACCTTCGACCGCCTCGTCGCCGCGGCCCTCCGCGAGCCCGGCCCCGCCCTGATCGCCGCCCGTGTCGACGCCGCGCCTGGCGCCGCCCGCCCCGAGCGCGACCCGGTCCTCCTCAAAGACCGCTTCATGCGCGGCCTCGGCGCCCGCTGAGCCGGATTGCCCGTAGGGCTGACCTGCCTCCCGAGAACTGGGCCGTCGGGAAGGCGGGTCTGGTACGCCCCCCGGTACGGGGAGGCGGGGATGAAGCGGCGGTTCAGCGAGGAGCGGATCGCGCAGATCCTCCGCGAGGGGGTGGCGGCGGAGACGAGGGCGGAAGTCTGGCGCACGCACGGCATCTCGGCGTGGGCCGACGATCGCTGGCGGCAGCGGCACGGGGTGTGCTGGCCGTTTACTCCATCCGGCCTGATCTGCTGGCAGTCCAGCCATGAGAGTACCAAGAGTTGACCATGGATGGAGTAAACGGCCAGCACAGCTGACCGGCCAACACAGGTGTTCGGCGGGCTCATCCATGAGTACGACCGCGAGGCGGCATAGCCCCCAGCCGCCTCCTGGAAGGAGTCCTCACACCCTCCACCCTGACGGACACCGGGCGGCTGACGCGCGATGGGCCAGGCCGTTACTCGAGCATCGCCGCGGACCCGAGGAGGGCCGAGCGCAGCCGGTGCTTCAGGTAGACGCCGTCGCGCGGCGGCAACACCATTGGGTCGTCGGTCAGCGCGACCTTGACCACGGCCAGGAAGAGGTCGTCGCGGCGGTGGACGTCGGCGCGCAGCGCCTCGATCTCACCGGCGTCGCGCACCGTGCGGGCGTGCGGGAAGCCGCAGGCGAGCGCCACGGCGGCCAGGTCGGTCCCGCGCGCGGTGTGCGTCGGCTGCCGGCCCGTCTCGCCGTAGTGCTCGTTGTCCAGCACCACCACGCGCAGGTTGCGCGGCCGCTGGGCCGCGATCGTCGCCAGGCCGCCGAGCCCCATCAGCAGCTCGCCGTCGCCGGTGACGACCAGCACGCGGCGCGCGGGCTGGGCCAGCGCTAGGCCCAGCCCGACCATCGCCGCGCCGCCCATCGCGCCCCACAGCGGGAAGGCGAGCGGGTGGTCGCCGGCGGCGGCCACGTCCCAGGCGGTCGCGCCGAGGCCGGCCACCACCGCCAGATCGCCGCGGTCGTGGAGGAGGGTCGCCACCACCTCGCGCCGGTGCAGTCGGGGCGCCTCCACCATCACCCCTCCCCGAAGCGCTTGGCGCCGACGAGCCGCTGCGAGAGGAGCACCGCCACCGCGCAGGAGCTGCCGAACGCTAGCCCCGCCGCCCCGTCGACCGTGTCGCGCGCGTCGCCCGGCGCGTCGACCCGCTGCGCGATCACCCCGAGCGCGGCCAGTGTCGCGGGGACGGCCTGCCCCATCGGCACCTGCCAGGGGTTGAACTCGCCGAACTCGCCGCGCATGGTGACCAGGGTCAGGAACGGGAAGCTGCAGGCCTTGATCAGCGAGAGCATATTGATGCAGTTGCCGGCGCCACTCGATTGCATCAGCAGCACCGCGCGCTGGCCGCCGAGATACGCGCCCGCCGCGAGGGCCACGCCCTCCTCCTCGGTGCTGAGCGGCACGACGCGCATCGCTGCGTCCGACGCGCACAGGTCGATCAGCCGGCTGTGGCCAGCGTCCGGCACATGCGACACGATCGCGATGGCATACGCCTTGAACACGTCGTAGATGTCGTGCGCCCAGTGGTCCCGCTGCCCCATCCCCCTCACTCCCGCTCGTCGATCAGGCGGTCCCGACCAGGCGCTCGATCTCCTCCGCGCCATAGCCGAGCTCGGACAGGACCGCCCGCGTGTGCTCGCCGAGCGCCGGCACCGCGCCCATTCGCGCCCGGGCTCCGCGCAGGTTGTGCGGCGGCAGCGCGGCGGGGATCGGGCCGACCGGGCTCGCCACCTCGGTCCAGCGGCCGCGCGCCGCGAGCTGCGCGTGCCGCGCCAGGTCGGGCACCTCGTTCAGCCGCCCGTTGGCGATGCCGGCCCGGTCGAGCAGCGCGATCACCTCGCGCGTCGACCGCCGGGCGAAGCGCGCCTCGATGCGCGGCTCCAGTTCGGCGCGGTGGCGCAGCCTGGCCTCGTTGCTGCCGTAGCGCGCGTCATCCGCCAGTGCGGGCTCGCCGAGCACCTCGGCGCAGAAGCGTCCCCACTCGCGCTCGTTCTGGATCGCCAGCAGGACGGCGCCATCGGCACAGGCGTATGCTCCGTACGGGACGATCATGTTGTGGCGCAGGCCCGTGCGCGCCACCACCGAGTGGGCGCCGAGCCAGTGGTACAGCGGCGGCATCATCCACTCGGCCAGGCATTCGAGCATCGAGATGTCGATGCGCTCGCCGCGCCCCGCCCGCCCCCGCTGCACCAGGGCGGCCAGGATCGAGGAGTAGCCGTACAGCCCGGCGGCGATGTCGGCGATCGAGACGCCAACCTTCGCCGGCGCCTCCGGGCCGCCGGTGATGGACACGACCCCGGCCTCGGCCTGCAGCAGCAGGTCGTAGGCCTTCTTGTTGCGATAGGGGCCGTCGGGTCCGTAGCCCGAGATGCCGCACCAGATCAACGCCGGGTGCCTGACGGCGACCTGCTCGTACCCGAAGCCCAGCCGCTCGACCGCCCCCGGTGCGAAGTTGTGGACGAAGACGTCGGCCCGCCCGAGCAATCGCCCTAGCGCCTCGCGCCCCGGCGGGTCCTTCAGGTCGAGCGCCACGCTCCGCTTGCCGCGGTTGGCCCAGGCGAAGTAGGCGGACAACCCGCGCAGCGCGCCGTCGTAGCCGCGCGCGAAGTCGCCGCCGTCCGGCCGCTCGACCTTGACCACGTCCGCGCCCAGATCGGCCAGCTGTCGCGTGCAGAACGGCGCGGCGACCGCCTGCTCCAGCGCCACGACCCGCAGCCCCGCCAGGGGGAGTGCTGAGTGTTCAGAGCCTTGTTCAGACATCCGCCCATCCCTTCGCCGATCGGCCCGTCGCGGCGCCTAGACTCGGCACGCAGCACGTCAGTAGGACTTGGGGAGGCCGAGAACGTGGTTGCCCACGTAGGCGAGCACGAGGTTGTTGTTGACCGGCGCGACCTGGTAGAGCCGCGTCTCGCGGAACTTCCGCTCGACGTCGTACTCGTCGACGAAGCCGTAGCCGCCGTGCGTGTCGAGGCAGGCGTTGGCCGCGGCCCAGCTCGCCTCCGAGGCGAGCAGCTTGGCCATGTTCGCCTCCGCCCCGCAGCGCTGCCCGCCGTCGAAGAGCCAGGCGGCCTTGTAGCGCAGCAGGTCCGCCGCTGCGATCTGGGCGTAGGCCCGGGCCAGCGGGAACTGCACGCCCTGGTTCTGGCCAATCGGCCGCCCGAAGACGACCCGCTCGCGCGCGTAGCGCGCGGCGCGCTCGACGAACCAGTAGCCGTCGCCGATTGCCTCGGCGGCCAGCAGGATCCGCTCGGCGTTCCAGCCGTCGATGATCTGGCGGAACCCCGCGCCCTCCTCGCCGATCAGGCTCGTCGCGGGGATGCGCAGGTCATGGTAGGTCACCTGGTAGGTCTCGTAGTTGAGCATCGTGCGGGTGCGCGCGACCTGGAGCGCGTCGGGCTGCGCCGCGCGGACCTCGCGCAGGTCGACCAGGAAGAGGCTGAGGCCACGCGTCCGGTCGGCCACCTCCTCGCGCGGCGTCGTGCGCGCCAGGAGGAGCAGCAAGTCCGATTGCTCGATCCGGCTGGTCCAGTTCTTGTGCCCGTTCACGATATAGGCGTCGCCGTCGCGCCGGGCGGTGGTGCGGATCGCGGTCGTGTCCGAGCCCGCCTCCGGCTCGGTGACCGAGAAGGCCTGCAGGCGCAGGTCCCCGGCGGCGATGGCGGGCAGCCAGCGGCGCTTCTGCTCCTCGCCGCCGTGGCGCACCAGCGCGCCCATGACGTACATCTGGGCGTGGCAGGCGGCCGAATTGCCGCCCGAACGGTTGACCTCCTCCAGCACGATGCTCGCCTCGGTGACCCCCAGTCCCAGGCCGTCGTAGTCGCGCGGGATCAGCGCCGACAGGTAACGAGCGCGCGTCAGGGCGGCGACGAACTCGGTCGCGTAGGCCCGCTCCCGATCCAGTCGACGCCAGTACTCGTCGGGGAAGCGGGCGCAGAGCGCCCGCACGGCGGCGCGCAGTTCCTCCTGCCGTGGCGTTGGGGCGAACTCCACGTGCCTATCCCTCCCCGCCGTCCGGCACTCCGGGGGCGAGCTCGCGGCACAGGACGGCGACATCGGGGCAGCGGTCGAGGTCGCGCACGGTGGCGATCGCGCGCTCGGCCACCTCCGCCCCATAGCGCGGCGCCACCAGCCCGCGGAACTTCTCCTCCAGGTCGGCGGGCGGCACTGGGTGCTCAGGGTTGCCGCGCGGGTAGTCCGACCCGTCCTCCACCACCGCGCCGCCGGCCAGTTGCAGCCTGAGCCGCGCCGGCCAGCGACCGGGGTAGAGAGCGGTCAGCGCCGGGTCGACCTCCACCCGGGTGCGCTCGAGCAGGGTGGCGATGGCGGGGTCGCGGGGGCCGTCGGCGTCGAAGCGGGCGGCGTCGAACTGGCCCAGCCCGACCCGCCCCTCGAGGAGCGCGACGGCGACGCAATAGGCGAGGCTGAATTTGGCCTGGTAGGGCGTGCGTGGGCGCGGCTCGCGGACGATCTCATACCCGGGGCCGTAGGTCGCGATCCGCAGTTCGGCGACCTGGCGCACGGCTTCGCCGTCGGCCCAGCCGCGGCGGGCCCGCAGGTCGAGCGCCGTGTCGATCGCGGTGTGGGTGTGGCCGCAGCAGGCGTGCAGCTTGTAGCAGTTCTCGCCGATCTTCCAGGTCTCGCCCAGCCCGTCGGTGATGCGGCCGCCATCGTGCGCGGCGCTGGTCGCGCGGAAGAAGCCGCGCTCGCCCTCCAGGATGCGCGTCGCGCCGGTGAAGCCGAGCCGGGCCAGGTCGGCGGCCAGCACGCCGTTGAAGGCGGCCTTGCCGGGGTGGAGGTGCTTGCTCATCGCGCCGTCGGCGTTGAACTCCCACAGGCCCGCGGCCTGCGTGCCGGCGCTGCCGAGCGCGTCGCCCATCGCCGCCGCGTCGAGGCGCAGGATGGCGCCGGCGGCGACCGCTGCCCCGAAGGTGGCCGCGGTGCCGGTCGGGTGCCAGTAGCGGTAGTGGCTCGGGTTGACCGCCTCGCCGACCCGCAGCCCCGCCTCGTAGCCGAGCACGACCGCCAGCAGGAGCGCCCGACCGTCGGCCCGCTCGCGCTCCGCCACCGCCACCGCCGCGGGGATGGTCGACGCGGCGGCGTGCATCGTCGAGCCCTTATGCACGTCGTCGAGCTCGAGGATGTGCGCGGCGACGCCGTTCCCCAGCGCGGCCCCGGCGGCCGACGCGCGCTCGCCCGGGAAGAGCGTCGCCTCGTCGGAGGAGCCGAGCCCGCGCACCACCCGGCGGGCGCTTCGCGCCGGCGGCTCCAGCGCGCCGGCCAGGGTCGAGCCGAGCCAGTCGAGGACCGCCAGCCTGGCGCCGGCCACGACCCCGGCCGGGAGGTCGTCGTAGGTCGTCGCGGCCGCGAACTCCGCCAGGAGCCGGCTCACCGGCGGCTCGGTCAGCCCCGCCTCCAGCCCGGCCACGCCGGGCATCACCTGCTGCGTCATCGTCTCTCCCACCCTCCAGTCCGCTGGCGCCCGGCCCGCCGCACGGCGGCAGCGGCGCGGCCTCGCCGGTCAGTATAGTACCGCCTACCGGCCGGCGCCGACCGCATCGCCTGGTAAGGACGGATGCGTGAACCAGCCAACACGGGCGGTGTTGCTCGCCCGTGCCACCATTCACGGTGTCGGCACGCCGCTGCCTATTGCCCCCGGAAACGCGGGCGGCGTTTCTCCGCGAAGGCGCGCTGCCCCTCGCGGTAGTCCGCGCTGTTGAACGCCTGGTCGACCAGCGCCTGGAGGTCCGCGGCGCGCCGCTGATCGTCGCCACGGGCGACGGCATTCGCGATGCGCTTCGCGCCCCGGACGCTCAGCGGCGCGCTCTCCAGGAACTCGCTCGCCAGCGCCCTGGCGCCCTCGAGCGCCGTGCCTGGGGCGAGCTGATCGAGCAGGCCGAAGGCGAGGCAGTCCTGCGCCGCGAAGATCTTCCCGGAGAAGAGGAGGCGCTTGGCGTTCGCGAGGCCGACGTGGTGGATCAGCGCGCGGCACGCCTCCGTGCCGTAGACGATCCCGAGGCGGGCCGCGGGGATGCCCATGCGGGTCGTCCGGTCCCCGACGCGGAAGTCGCAGATCAGCGCGAGGCCGCAGCCGCCGCCGACGCCGTAGCCGGAGACCGCCGCGACGATCGGCTTCGGGAAGTCGCGGAGCAGCTGCGACGTTCCGCCCCGGCATCCGCATAGGCGGCCGCCTGCGTCGCGTCGCGGCGCATGGTGGCGAACTCGGCGATGTCGGCGCCGGCGGAGAAGTTGCCGCCCGCCCCGGTCAGGATGACCGCCCGCACGTCGTCGCGGGCCGCCAACTCCCGGAAGATCGCCCCGAGGCGCGGCCACATGGCGAGGAGGGCGTTGCGCTTCTCGGGGCGATTGAGCGTCACGATCGCGAGCCCCGGCTCGTCGACCGCGACAAGGACCAGGCTTCCGTCGTCGCTCATGGCGGTGGCTCCTCATGCGGCAGCCCCGGTACCCGCTCCGATCCCGCTGCGCTGGCCGAACAATCCGTCCGCCCGGGAACCCCGGCCCCCAATACCACGAGCAGTGTCCGCCCTGCCCCGTGGACCCTGGGCAGCCACGGGCGCGCGAGGCCCAGCGGGTGACGTTGTCGGCCGGCGCACCGGTCAGTCATCCGCGGCCCCAACCGGGTCCCGGACCGGATGATGCCGCTCGCGCGCAGCCGCGCGAGTTCCGGCTCGGCGATGCCGAGCTCGCGCAGGATCTCGTCGGTGTGCTGCCCCAGCAGGGCGGCGTGCGCCAGACCGCGGCGGGGGTGTCGCTCAGCTTCACCGGGACGCCGAGCAGCCGGGCCGTGCCCATGACCGGGTGCGCGCGCTCGACCACCATCGCGCGGTGCAGCGCCTGCGGGTGGGCCAGCGCCTCGTCCAGCCGGTGGATCGGGCCGCAGGGGATCCCGGCGTCGTTCAGGATCGCCTCCCACTCGGCCGAGGTGTGCGCCTGGAGCGCGTCGCCGATGATCTCGGCCAGTTCGAGGCGCCGGGCGTGGCGGTCGCCGTTCGTCGCGAAGCGCGGGTCGGTCGCGAGTTCGGGCCTGCCGATGAGCCGGCAGAAGTGCGGCCAGCGCTTCTCGCCGGTCGCGCCGATCGTCACGTACCCGTCGCGCGTGCGGAAGGCGCCGTAGGGGGCGTTGATGGGGTGGTGGTTGCCCGCGGGGCGGCACGCCGGCGCCATTCAGCACGCGCACCGCCTGGAAGCCCATCGTGCCCAGCATGCTCTCCAGCAGCGAGGTCTCCACCCGCTGGCCGCGCCCGGTGCGCTCGCGCGCCTGGAGGGCGGCCACGACGCCGAACGCGCCGAGCAGCCCGGTCAGGAGATCGGCGATCGGGATGCCGACGCGGGTCGGCTCGCCGCCCTCGAAGCCGGTGACGGTCATCAGCCCGGCGAAGCCCTGGATGATATTGTCCAGGCCCGGGCGGCCGGCGAAGGGGCCGTCGGCGCCGTAGCCGGAGATCGCGCAGTAGATCAGGCGCGGATTGCGGGCCGCGAGGCCGTCGTAGCCGAGGCCGAGCGCGTCCATCACCGCCGGGCGGAAGTTCTCCACGATGACGTCCGCGCCCTCGGCCAGGCGCCGGACGATCGCCCGGCCCTCCGGGCGCTTGACGTCGAGCGCCAGGGAGCGCTTGTTGCGGTTCGCGGAGAGGAAGAAGGCGCTCTCGCCCCGCTCGGCCGGGCCGTCGGCGCCGAAGAAGGGCGGCCCCGCCCCGCGCCCATCCCGCCCCGCTCCGGGTTCTCGATCTTGATCACGTCCGCCCCGAGGTCGCCGAGGTATTGGGCGCAGGTCGGCCCGGCCAGATGCCGCCCCAGGTCCAGCACGCGCACCCCGGCGAGGGGCATCGGGCCGTTCACCGGGCCATTCGCGGTGTCGGTCATCGCGCACCCTCCGACGAGTGCGGCAAGCCAGCATGCCGCACCTCGCGCGCTACGCTCACTCGCCCTTCCATTCCGGCTCGCGCTGCCCTGGGAAGGCGTTGACGCCCTCCGGAAGGCCCTCGCTCAGGTAGGCGCACAGCACCAGGCCGTCGGCGGGCGGCGGTGTGCTGCTACTTTGGCCCTCCGGCCCATACTCCCGGCACTCATGGCCCGAGAGTCACAGATTCTAGCCTCGGATGGCCAAAGTAGCCAGCACAGGGCCGATCTGGCCACCAAGCGGAACCGCGTGCGGTTCGCGGCCTGTTGCTCAGGTGTCGGTGGCCGGCTGCCGGTCGAGGCGTCGGTACGGCCGGATCGGCCTGCTCCACCGGTGCCCCCCTGCGCCGCAGCCGTCCAGGTGCGCCACGTCGCCATCCAGCGCGAGGACGCCAGGCCGCCGAGCGTGAGGAGACCCGGCCTGCCGCACCACGGTGCTGGTCGCGGGCCATCCCCCGCCGCCGGACCGCGCCGGGGATCGCCGGGCGCGTGCCGCGCAGGTGCCTCCGCTCGACCTCGGCGGCGACCGGGTCGAGCAGCACCAGCCCCATCGGCTGCCCGCCATGGGCTGCCATGCGCGCGACGACAGCCAACTGCGCCATGTCGATCGCCGTCAAGTGCTGTTCCTCGTTGCCACCCATCACCCGCCCGCGCCGCGACGAAGGCGCCGTCCGCTCGGCCGTCAGGCGGGGAACGCGACCGCCTCACCTTCGCCTGTCGGCCTCATCCGAGCCGGACACAGGGCTCGATCGGCTGTTGTCGCGACCTCCCGACCGGTCCCGCGCTCCACGACCGCGACGAAGGTGTCGCTCGCCCCGGAAGCAGTCGATGGTCACGGCGACGAGCCGAGGCGGCCGCCCGGCTGGAACTGGTGATCGGCCCCCCGCCGAGCACCGCGGTCATTTGTCCAGCGTCGCCAGCGTGGCGCCGTCGAGCACCGCGTTGGTGTTGGTGACCGCGGTCTGGACCCAGACCTCCTTGCCGTCGGGCGACACCCGCAGCATGTAGGGCTTGCTGCCGGCCGGGAAGGCGACGGTCTGGACGATCGCGCCCTCGCCAGGTCGACCTTGCTCAGGCCATCCCGTGTCCTGGTCGCGCTCGGGTGGGACGAAGCCGTAGCGCGCCCGGCGCCTGCCGGTTGGGATGCGCGCACGACAGGGAACTTGCCGGTCTTGATTTCCTGGACGACCTGCCCCGATGAAGGCGACATCGAGGACAGCTCCACGACCGCGACATCGCCGCCGGCGACGTTGACCCAGGCGCGCTTGCGGTGCCGAGGCGGTGAGCATCAGCGTCTGTGCGCTGGTGCTGGTGCCGCCGGTCGAGATCGTGCGGGCGACGCCGATCGCGCGCGGGTCGACGGTCTGGACGATGGCCTGCACCAGGTCGTTGCCGTGTCCTGGTCGTAGGTCCAGATGTAGCGGCCATCCCAGAAGGCCTGCTCGTTCGACAGGTGAGGACGGCACCTGCGCGCCTGACCCGGCGTTGCGTGTCCAGCTGGACGCGCCGGGTGGCCGCGATCGCGCGCGGGTCACGTCCCTGGAGCCGACGTTGAAGGCGTAGCCGAGCAGGCCGTCGTCGACGCGCGGTGCGGCGGACACGCTGGCGGTGATAGATGACGCGGGAGCGCGGCGTAGCCGAGGGCCAGCGCGACGGTCCCGGCGGCGGACACGCCCTGGAGCAGGGCGCGTCGGCCGAGGCGCGCGCCCCTCGATGGCGGGGACGCTGGGGGCGGTGGTCGCTCCCGGCGTGGCGGGTCCCATCGTGGCGGCTAGACTAGCCGCGCAGTCGTACGGGTTTCAATGGGCGGGCGGGCGGAGAGCAGCGGGTTGTGCGGGTGTGCCATCGCGCGATCCTCCTTCCGACGCGGCGCCGTGGCCGCCGCCAGCAGAAGGGCTTGCCGCCTGTGCCCGACGCCTGTCATCGTGCGAATTGTCGTCGCCCTACTTCCCAGCATACGCTTGTCTGTCAAGCAGGGCGCGGGGGCGCGGGGCCGGCCGAGCACGTCACTGGCCGGCGCGGGGGCGCTGCGATGATTACCACCACGCGCGGGGTGCATGCCCGCGTCTCCCGCCGAATCGGCGCCGGGCACCACCGGCACACCGGTATCAGCCGTGGTGACGCGTGGCATCGCCGTTCTCCGGCCGGGTCCCGTTGGTCCTCCTCCAACTGGAACAGCGCCGCCTGCGCCATCGCGTCCGGTCGCCGAGGTGGCCGCGCCCGATAGGGCCGCAGGCGCAAGGCCGGCTGCCATGCAACCGCGGCGAGCGCGCGCAGGAAGGGCTGGGGCGAGGGGGAGCGCGTCGCGAACAGCCGCGGCTCCGTGACCGCACCGATGGCACGATTGTCCTGGGCGTAGGCCACCCGGTACTGCGCCAGGGTGTCGGCGGCGTACTCGACCGTCAGGTCGTTGCCGAGCACCCACACCGACGCCTCGGCGCGCCAGCGAGTCCCCGCTCCCCGTAGAAGCGCCAGTGGCGGTACTGCACGATGGCGGCTTCGACCCGCCGTCGCGCCCGCGGGCGGAAGAGCCGGTCGAGGTCCGCCGGATCGCACCAGCCGCCCTGCACGAAGCCGAGCACCCCGGCTGGGCTCTGCCGGCCTTCGGGCGGTGCTCGTGGGCGAAGTGCCGCTGGTGATTGTAGTCTTGAAAGAAGCGGGCATGCACGGCGTGCAGCTCCGGCCAGGTCGCGGCGCGCGAGAAATGATAGTCGCTCATGCGTTTCTGCGTCCCGAAGACGCCTCGATGTAGTTCTGCCAGGGCTTGCCGCATGCGATCTCCGATCCCGGTGCGCGATAGATCGCGCCGGCTTGTTCGCCAGGAACACGCGCCGCCGTCACTGACGAGCAGCTCCGGTGCCCCGTGACGCGCCAAGGCGTCGCGGAGGACGACCAGGTAGGCGGTGAGGTCCCGTCGGGGGTGACACGAGGCTGGCCAGGGAGCGCCCGGCTGTAGTTGTCGAGCACCGCGAACAGATAGACGGGCCGGGTCGCGAGTTGGTGCTGCTCGATATACCGATGTCGACCGACCAGATATGATGGCGATAGGCTGCGGCGAAGGGTGCGGCCGCCGCTCCCGCTTGGCCCGCTCCCGGCGAGGAGCGCCGAGCGCGCGATGCCGCGTCAGGATCCGCCGGCAGGTGCGCGGGGCTCAGCTCGATGCCCTGCTGCTCCAGCGCGGCGCTGGCGCGGAAGCCGCCGATCTCGGGGTTGACCTGCAGGCGGCGGACGGCGGCGAGCGCCTGGAGGTCGACCTTGCGGGCAGGGTCGCGCGGCGCGCGGATCGGTCCTCTAGGCCGGGCAGTCCCCCGGCCGCCCAGCGCCGCAGGACATCGTAGACGCGCCCGCGTCGTTCGCCAGGTAGCCGGCAATCGAGGCGATGTTCCAGCCCTCCCGATGGAGGCGCACGACGGCCAGGCGCCGCTCGACAGGGTCGGCGATGTCACGGTAGCGCGGGAAGCGGCGGGCTGGGGCGTCAGTGCGAGTCCGTTGGCGAGGGTCCGCCGGACGGTGTGGTGCCCGACCCGCCGACGGAAGCGCCGCCGGCAGATCTCGGCGATCTCGCGCAGGCCCAGGGGCGGGTGCTCGGCCTTGGAGTCGACGATGGCCTGGCGGATCTCGCCGGCGCGCGCGGCGATCGCCAGGCGCGGCGGGGCCGGCCAAGAGGCTCGCCATCCCGCGGGCGTCGAAGCGGTCGGCCTGCGCCGCGGCGTGCGCTCCGGCACGCTGGTCTCGGCGGCTCGCATCGCCGGCGTGCGGCCGAAGAGGACGGGGCGCAGCAGCTCGTAGGCCTCCTGCTGCGGCGAGGCGACGGCGAGGCGCAACTGCTCCCCAGTCCTCGGTCGGCTCTCGCTGCGAGCGCTTCGCGGACGGCATCCCCACCCTCATGATCACCGCCTAAACCCGATGTACGTACACTTCTACTGGCAGGATGGGAGGTTGTCAAGAAGCGCGGTGTCGGCCAGCGATGCGACCCACCAGCGTACCGGATGTCGTGGCCGGGCGCACGCGCGGGTCGCCGGCGAGCGCCGGGAGGCGATCCTGTTGCGCCGGGGTCAGGTAGGTTAGTGCCTCCGTGGGCGTGCCGTCGGTGGCCGTCTTGTTGTCCATCCATATTCCCTCCTATCCTGAGTATAGCCTTGACACGGGGGGTGGTGGCCGGAGCAGGATGTCGGCCCAATAATTGCCTTGCTCATCTGAACCGGTACGGTGCCCGATCCGCTTGCAGTAGTTGCTTGCTCAAGGCTGACGGGGGTGCCGTTCTTGATGTGCAGACTCCCACGTGGGCCGAGACCCTGATTTGGCTTGCCGGTATAAGCTCTCAGGATGTTGGCCCAGTCACGACTGTGCGCATCAAGAACGGCACGTTCCTCCTCAATCTTCCGTGCCAGCGCACGCCAGCGTCTCGCACTGTGCCATTCTTGATGCGCGCGTCTTCATCGGTGGGCCGAGTCCCTGATGTAGAGCGGCATTGGGCACGTCAGCGTGACCACCAGCGTGCGTGCGCTCATTGGTCGTGGTCAGCGCGGTGCCGCTCTTGATGCGTCAACCGAACAGTGGGCCAAGATCCTCGATCTTGTCGCTCGCACCAGTCGTCCCCCGCGGCCGCCTCACCCGCCGCGTGCGGGAATTCGCCGGCGGTGGTCGCGCACCAGCGCCACGCACAGCGCCAGCGGCGCCTCCGGGTGCGCGGGCCGGGACAACCGGAAGCGCGCGGGGCGACGTCCACCGCCACCTGCCCGTCCGGGCAACGTGGAGCGGCACGAAAGGGCCGACGTTCTGGTGAAGGAGGCCAGGCCGGTGTACTGGTCCGCCTGCAGGACGGTCACGACGGTGCAGCCGGCGGCCGCCAGCGTCGCCAGGAACTCGCCGCCAGCCCTCCCGGTCGATGACCAGGCGGGCGAGGCCGTAGGAGCAGGGTCTGGCCGCTCGTAAGCGCGGATGAGCGCCGGCACACCGGCGGTCAGGTAGATCGCCGCGGTGGGTGGTGGCCAGCAAGGGGTGCCCCTGCTGGTCGTGCAGCAGCAGGAGCTGGCGGCAGCTCTGCACCTTACCCATGCGTGGCCGACCAAGCCCTGCGGGATGAGCGGCGGTGTGGACCGCCTTGCGATGGCCATCGATATAGTAGCGGGGGGCGGGCGCGGCGGCGCGCCCAGGCGGCCGCCACAGCCCGGCCGCCCAGGCCGCCAGGGCGGCGGTGAGCTTGTCGGCGCGCCGTCGCCCGCCGCGACCTCGGTGAGGAAGCGCTCGGCGTGGCGGTAGCCGGCGCGGCGGCGCCCGGAGAGCAGGGCGAGCGCCGCGCCGGTGTAGCCGCGCAAGTCCCAGGTCCGGTGGAGCCCGACCGCGCCGAGGAAGAGCAGCGTCCGCGCGAGCATCCGCCGGCAGCGGCGCTCATCGTGGGCTGCCGACCCCGCGCGTCGCCGAGGCCGGGGTGACCGCCGGTGAAAGGGCAGCCTCCAGGGCGGGCAGGATCCCGGTCTCGTGGGCGGCCGCCAGGAGCAGCAGGCTTCCCGGCGCCTTCCTGCCAGCCGGCTTCAGGCGCCGGCAGTGGCGCCTGATTTTCCCCCACCGTCACTGCGCGACGGCTGACCCCCAGCTTGGCCCGGACCCGATTGATCTGGCTGACGCTGACCGGCACCCCGAAGCGCGCCCCGAGCGCGGCCTGGACGGCGGCCCCGCTGCTGTCCGGGGCACCGCGGCAGTAGGCCACCAACCACTGCTGAACCGGCGCGGTCAGCTTGACGCATGGCCCTGCCGGCCATCCTCGCCGGCAGGGCGGCCGCCTCGCCCTCCAGGCGGATCCGCCGCCGCAGCCGGAAGACGGTGCGCGCACTGCTCGCGACACCGGCGTCCCAGGCCGCTTCCGGCCAGCGGTGCCCGGCTCGCAGGTTGCTCAGGAGCCGGAGCTTGCCGGCCCGTCGTTCCGCCGCATCCATGCCGCCGCTCCTTCACTGGTCGCGCCAAAGGCTGGGGGTAGCAGACCTCGCGGTCGGCGCACCGCTGGCGCGCCAAGCAGCTGTAGGCAGGGGGAAGGGCGGGCCGCGGTGGCCCGCCCCTGGGTGGTGCCGGCGGACGCCTATGGTTGCACGGTGGACACGCGGACGTAGTCGAAGTTCGCGACGCCGCCGGCGCCACCCATCGGCACCAGCCCGATCCGCGCGTTCGGGCCCAGGTTCTGCATGCACGCCCACCGCGCGCCGGGTGACGCCGGCGCGACTGGTGTACGCCGTGTACTGCTCCTCCCCGGTGTCCGGGCAGGAGGTCCGGTCATCCGGTGGCCGACGACGGCGTTGCCGTAGCGCGGCGCGGCGGCGATCTCCTTGGCCAACGTGGACTTGCCCGCGCAGACAGGCCTCGCCACCAAGGGCGAGGCCTGTCCGGCTAGTAGCCGCCGGCGTATTCCAGATAGCCGTAGTAGCGGGACCCGGCGCTCGTCACGCGGTGCGGATCCTCCGCGAAGCCGTAGAGCGGGCTGCGCCGCCGCGTCGGCGGTGCGCAGCTCGCCATGAGCTCGCCGGCGACATCGTGGCGCAGGGGCCCGCGAGGCAGAGCGGCGCGCGGCGGTGCCGGCGACATGGGGCGCGGCCATGCTCGTCCCGAGATGGTGTTGTAGCCGCCATCCTTCCAGGTGGGAGTGATGCAGACGCCGGGCGCGGCGATGGTGTGGTCGGCGTCGCGGTGCCCGACCGTCGTCCAGTTGCTGAAGTCGGCGGTGTCGTCGCCATCGGCCCGGCAGGTGGTCGCGGCCGCGCCGCCCGGCCGGCCGTTGAAGTCCGCCACCGCCGTCACGCTCAGGACCTCGTCGTACGCCGCCGGCACGAAGTCCTTCATGTCCACGTTGGAGTTCCCGGCGGCGACGACGTACGCCACGCCTGTGGCGACCGCGTTGCAGATCGCCTTGTGCAGCGCGTCGTTGTTGCTCTTGCCGCAGTTGCCGTCGTCCGCGCCGCTGCCCGCCGAGGCTCATGTTGGCGACCTTGATGCCCGTGTTCGCGGTGACCCAGTCGATGCCGCAGGCGACGGACGACCAGCTCCTGGAGCCGCGGTTGTCCAGCACCCGCACCGCATAGAGCGGCGCATGCGGGCGCCGCGCCGACGACGCCGGTGGCGTCGTCCTTCGCCACGGACTACTGGCCACGTGCGTCCCGTGGCCGTTGCCGTCGTCGTAGGTGTTTTCTCCCCGTCAGCACGTAGTTCTTGCCGCCCACCACGTTCAGATCGGGATGGTCGAGGTCGATGCCGGTGTCGATGATCGCGGCGGCGACAGCGACGCCGCCGGAACCGTCGCCGGACTTCGTGCTGCTCGCCTCGCCGTCAATGCGATCGATGCCGGTCGGGAGCGTCTGGCCGGTCGCCCAGACGCGTGGTCTTCCACGAACGCCACACGGGGGTCCGCCTTGATCGCCGCGAGCCGCTGCGCCGGGAATCGTGCCGCGTAGCCCTTCCAGGGCATGCTCGTAGAGGTGCTGGAGGCCGACCCCGTGGCGCTGGGCGTGCTCGTTGGCGACGGCAGGAACATCGGCGGTGTCGTCGCGCAAGACGACGATGTACTGGCCGGGGAGACCGGCCGCCGGCGGTGCGGCTACGGCAACGGACGGGACGAGGGCCAGCAGCAGGAGGACTGCGGAGAAAGGCGCGCAACGCCGGTGGCTCGGCGGTCTTTCCTCCAAGACATCACGCCCTAGCCGCCGGCGGATCGTGCCGGCGATGCACGGTCGACCGGTGTACTCTCCGCCTGCATCTCCTGCACGACTTCGTGCGGTGAGTGGGAACCCTAAGTATAGCACAACGCTTGCCCATCATCGAGCTGTCGGCCCACGGCGTGGCTATGCCTGGAAAACCGGACTGCCCCAGGAGGTGCCTTGGGGGCCTGATGCGCTCCTGAAACTCCAGGCCGAACTCCTGGTCAACCAAAGTTACCTTCCGGTGACGACAACTTACCGGGCACGGCGTTGCCAGTCTAGATGCGGCACCCCGAGCGGCTGGAGCGACTCCCTGTCCGTAGGTTCATTAAGCTTGGTCTGCTCGCCATCGAAATCGATGCGACCCCAGATGCAGCTCTACTGATCAGGGAGGGCAACACAGAACGGCAGATCCTGCTGTTCTGATGTTGGCTGGCTGGCCATTGCCGAAGGTGTCGCTCCCCACCACGCTGGAGAGAACCAGGACATGAAAGGCAGGACGGTCCAGCAGACAGCGCTGGAGGACACGACTGTTAATGCGAATGCCGCCGGGAACCTCTCGGACGATGTGTCGCGCCAGACAGTGTTGCTGGACGACTTGTTCCGGGAAAGGCATGGACCAGCGCTCGATGCCTCGTTCGAGCACATGCTCGTCGCCGTCACAATCGAATGGCCGGGTCCATATCGTCCTCAAGGGACGTCTGCTACCTAGGACAATGCTCGTCCTAGTTACGGTTGTTGGCTTGTTGTTCATGCTCTATCTAATCTTCGCGGACAGCGTACCAGTACAGCAAGCCTCAAGTTCCCGGTAGTCTTGGTAGCACTCCTCCCTGCTACAGCGCTACGAAACCACCGGAGTACTTCGGTTTCGCTGTACTAAATAGAGGGTGACAGCCAGCTGATACAGTGCCGGCCCCCGCCGCGCGACGGCAGAACGCAACGGCGCCTTGGCGCGTTGGGCAGGAGGTGGGTGGCACGCCCCCTCAGCACCTGGTGTACACATGCTGATCTGTGACTGGCAGGCTTATAGTCGAACAATAGCCCAAGCTGGGCCGCCATGGCTGCAAAACACTGCGGCTACTCACCCTGTTTTCTGTCACCCGTAGGATACCGTTGGTGAACTCCCCTACTGTCCTTACCGCTAGCGATATCGTCAAGTACGATGGGGAAGAGGGTGGCCGATGGCGGGCGACGACGGGCTGCTGGTGCCCTGCCCGATCTGCGAGGGGACTGGGGTCGAGCGGGCGGCGCCGGTGGGGCCATGCGCTCGGCTGGGGCGAACATCGCCGACGCGGTGGGGGCGAGCGGAGCGCGCGCAGCGCCATGACCGGTGAGCAGATGCGCGGGCGGCGGATGGCCCCGCGCCGGCGAGGAGCGCGCGCCATCGTGGCCTGGCCCGGCTCTTTGGCCGGCGACGCGTCCTGCGCCGACCGATCGGGTCCTGAGTGCCCTGCCCCCGGCAGGGCCGGCGCGATCCGCCGCGCGGGGTGCGGCGCTACGGCTCCCCCTGTGCCGGCCGAGAAGTCTATCCGCTGGGCCGCCGCGCGCCCGTGACGGCCTGCGATCCTCGCGGCGGGGCAGACGTCCGCTCGCGGCATCGCGGGACGTGGACCGCGGGCGGATGGACGTTTCGGCCAACACAAGGGATTGCCTCTCTGCCGACCCACCACCGCCCTGCACCCTACCCGGCCCCGCGGGCGGCGGCTTCCAGGAGCGACTGGAGGCGGCCGACCATGGCGGCGGGGTTGGGGTGCAGCCCCTCCAGCAGCAGGGCGTTGTCGTAGAGTTGCTCGACCAGGAGGCCGACCAGGGGGTCGTCCGGGCGCTCGCCGGTGAGGCGGGCCAGGTCGGCGACCAGCGGGTGGGCGCGGTTGAGTTCGAGGATCTTCGGCGGGACGCTGTAATCGCGGCCGAGCAGGCGCTGGAGGCGGGCCAGCTCGTGCTGCGGCCCGGCGTCGGGCGAGACGAGGCGGGCGGGGCTGGCGCGCAGGGCGGACGAGGCGCGGACGGCGGTGATCCGCTCGCCCAGCGCCGCTTGCGCACGCGCCGCGAGCCGGTCGAACGCCTCGTCGTCGATCCCGGCGGCGGCCTCCTCGGCCGCGCCGGGGAGGGTCAGGTCGGGGTCGTCCACGTTGCGGAGCCGCTTGCCGTCGTACTCGCGCAGGCCGTTCAGCATGAAGCTGTCGACCACGTCGACCAGCAGCAGGGCCTCCAGGCCGCGCGCCTCCAGCGCCTCCAGGTGGGGGCTCCGGCGCGCGCTGTCGAGGTCGCCGGCCAGGACGTAGTAGATCGCGGTCTGCCCCTCGGCCAGCCGGCCGGCGTACTCGGCCAGGCCGATCAGCGCGTCGCCCTCGGCTTTCGTGCTATGGAAGCGCAAGAGGGGCAGCAGCTCGTCGCGCACCGTCGGGTCGGCGGCGAGGCCCTCCTTGAGGAAGGGGCCGAACTCGCGCCAGAACCGGGCGTACTGGTCCGGCTCCTGCTCGGCCTGCTCCGCGAGCGTCTTGGTCAGCCGGCCGGTCAGCGTCCGCTTGATGCGCTGGAGCAGCGGGCTGCGCTGGACCGTCTCGCGCGCGACGTTGAGCGGCAGGTCCTCGGAATCGACCACCCCCTCGACGAAGCGGAAGTGGGCGGGCAGGAGGTCCTGGGCCTCCTCGCGGATCAGCACCTTGCGCGAGTAGAGCGTGATCCGCCCCTCGACCCGCCGTTCCAGCACGCCGCGCTCGCGCGCCGCAGGGACGTAGAGGATGGCGTGCAGATCGAGCGGCGCGTCGGTCGAGACGTGCAGGTGGAGCAGCGGGTCGGCGACCTCGTGGGTGAGCTCGCGGTAGAACCTGGTGTATTCCTCGTCCCGCACCGTGTGGGCGGGCTGCCGCCAGAGCGCGGTCTGCTGGTTGGCCTGCTCGTCGCCGACGTAGATGGGGAAGGCGACGAAGTCGAGTGGCGCTTGACGATGTGCTTGAGCCGCCAGGGAGGCGAACTCCGCGGCGTCCTCCCGCAGTTCGAGGGTGATCGTCGTCCCGCGGCCCTCGCGCTCGGCGGGGCCGACGGTGAACGTTTCGTCGCCGCGGCTGCGCCACTGCGCCGCCTCGGCCTCCGGGCGGTAGGAGCGGGAGATGACGGTGATCTCCTCGGCTACGACGAACGCGGCGTAGAAGCCGACGCCGAACTGGCCGATCAGCTGGCCGCGCTGGCCCGCCTCCAGCCCCGCCATCAGCGCCTTCACGCCGGACTGGGCGATCGTCCCCAGGTGCTCGACCAACTCCTCGCGCGTCATGCCGACGCCGCTGTCGGCGATGGTGATCGTCCTGGCCTCCTCGTCGGCGCTGATCCTGATCGCCAGTTCGGCCCCGGCGTCGCGGACCTCGCGGTTGGTCAGCATCTCGAACTGGACGCGGTGGAGCGCGTCGGAGGCGTTGGAGACCAGCTCGCGCAGGAAGATCTCGCGGTCGGCGTAGAGCGAGTGCGCCAGGATGTGCAGCAGCTGCTTGACCTCGGCGCGGAAGGGGACCGGCGTCTGCTCGGTGAGGTTCGTCTGTTCCGTATCGGCGGCCATGAGCGTACCTCCACTACCCGGCGCGTGCGCGCGGGACCCGCAGGTTCGATGGGGCGGATCGTAGCGGAAGGCGGGCGGGGCGGGCAAGGGGCGCGCCGCCGGGTCGCCGGTGGAAACCGACGCCCGTTCTTCAGGCGACCCGGCCGCGCATTGTGGCACACTGCCGGGCCTACCCCGCGCGCACCGCCTCCGCCAGCGGGCCGGCCCAGCCGAGGAGGCGCTCATCGGCCCCCGCCTCCGCCCCGGCGACGCACTGCACCCCGACGGGCAGCCCGCCCCCGGCCGGCCGGCCGCGCGAGCGCCGGCAGGCCCGCCTGCGTCCAGGGCACGTTCATGATCCAGTCGCCGGTCGAGTCAAGCCCCGCCGACGCGGGCCCAGGCGCGGGCGGGCAGATCCATAGGTCGACCCCGGCCCGCGCGCGGGCCTCTTCCAGCTCCTCGCGCAGCGCCGCCCGCCCCGCGCGCAGCCCCGGCAGCTCCTCCGGTGCGACGGCCTGCCCCGCGCGGACGAGCGCCGCCGTGCGCGGCCGGTAGCGGCCCGCGTGCGCCGCGAACCAGTCGCGGTGGGCGGCGGCCAGCTCGGCGTAGGCCAGCCGAGTATGCCGGCGGTTGATCGCGCCGATGTCCCCCAGCGCCGGCACGCGCCGGACGGTATACCCCGCCGCCGCCAGCCGCGCCGCCTGCCTCTCGAACGCCGCCAGCCCGTCCGGCGCCGCCTGCCGCAGGTAGGCCCCTTCCGGCACCCCGAGCACCGGCCGGCGGCCGGGCCGCGCGGCCAGGTCGTCCCGCCAGTCGCGGCAGAGCACCGACGCGGCGAGGTGCATCCCGGCCGCATCCTGGGTGAAGAGCCCGACATGGTCGACCGCCGGGGCGTAGGGGATCACCCCGTCCACCGGGACGCGCTCGTAGCTCGGCTTGAACCCCACGACGCCGCAGAACGCGGCCGGGCGGATCACCGAGCCGATCGTCTGCGAGCCGAGCGCCAGCGGGCAGAGGCCCGCCGCCACCGCCGCCGCCGACCCGCTGCTCGACCCTCCGGGGGTGTGGGCCGGCTGGTGCGGGTTGCGCGTCGGCCCCGGCTCCGCCGCGGCGAACTCGGTCGTCACCGTCTTGCCCAGGATGAGCGCACCGGCCCGGCGCAGCGCGGCCACCGAGGACGCCTCCGCCCCGGCGAAGAGGCCCGCGGGCAGCACCGACCCGGCGCGCGTCGCGAACCCCGCGACGCGGAAGATGTCCTTCACTCCGACCGGCACGCCGAACAGCGCCGGACGGGCGGCCGGGTCCGGGTACCGTGCGCGCACCGCCGCCGCCTCGGCCAGCAGCCGCGCGCGCCGGCCCGCCTCCGGCAGCAGCGACCGGATCGCCGGCTCGATCGCGTCGATCCGGTCGCACAGGTCGGCGGCGTAGGCGACCGGGTCCAGCCGCCCCTCGCGCAGCGCGGTAGCGATGCCGGCCAGCGGAGCCGGTCCCAGGAGCGTCACGATCCCCCTCCCCCCGCGCCCGGTCCTCGCCGCCATAGCCCTGGCATGCGTTTGTAACGCGGACCGGGGAGGGTGTCAACTCGCGCGGCGGATGGCTGTCCTGGCTGATTATCCATCCGCCGTTGCGAGGGGTGATGTCTCCGGTATTGCCGGGGCCTGATGAGCGGATAGACTGCGGCGTGGAAGGCTGCCTCCGTCTCCGCAGCGAGGCAGCGCCGTCAGTGAGGAGTACGATCGTGGGCTTCATCGGCCGGTTGTGCTGGCCGACAACTCCGTCCGCGCGGTGATCGACGAAGCCATTGCTCTTTCGCATCCACGCGGATAGGCATGGCCGGTGGGTGCAGTGGCGAGTATGGACCAGTTCCACTGATGGTCACCTGTCCTGGCCGTTTACTCTGTCGGGGGCCAAATTCTGGCACCCAAGTTCCGTGAGTGTTAGAAAATCAGCCGGACGGAGAAAACGGCCAGGACAGCGCTCGTGGCCGAGCGACTTCGCCCGGCCGCCCGGCTCCAGCGGGCGCGGGTCGATCCCGCGGGCGCGCCCGGCCACCGTCGCGCCGCCGGCGCGACGGCCAGCTCCCCGAGGGTGCGGATGCCCCGCTCGGCGAGGCGCGCCTGGGCCTTGGGGCCGACGCCTGGCAACCGGCCTGCCGGCAGGGGCGCGAGGAAGGCCCGTAGGGTGCCAGAACTCGCGCATGGGCGGCCGGGCCGACGTAAACCCGCGCCCGGCGCGCCGTGCGTCTCCCGCCCGCGTGCCATTCAGCCCTCGTCGAGGCGGTGGCAAGCCCGTGCCTGAGCGAAATGGCGTCCCTGTACCGGCCAGCCGTGGCCGGCGGACACGCGCGGGCACAACCGGCCCACAGTGCCGCAGCAGCGCCGCGATGCGTCTGCCGTGCGGGGGGCGAGTTCAGGCGGCGACGGCGTGGTCGTGGATGAGCCCGCCCAGGACCGGTCAGCGGGTGACCTACTCCGGGGCGACGGGCGTGCTGGGCACGGCGCCAGGGGCACGGGGAGCTGTGCTGGCGACGTTGCTCATCCGCAGGCAATCGCTGGTACGTACTCCGGAAGGGTGCCCGCATCAAGGGGCGGATGGCGGGAGTAGATACGGTATTGGCTGTCAAGCCCCCTGGCCAGCGAGACCGCTCCGGCCCCGGTCAAGCGGCCAGGTCAGGCAGGGCGTTGTGTTGTTGTTGTTGACATCCTAGGTCGAAGCGCTGCAGCGTGCTGCCGAGCGCCCAGGCCTGGTGGAGCAGCTTGCGCGCGGCGGCGCAGCGGGCGACCTTCAGCGGCTTGCCGGCGGCGCGCAGCCGGTCGTCGAAGGCCTTGACGGCGGGGTTGTACCGCGCAGCGCTGAGCGTCGCCCTGTAGAGGGCGGTGCGCAGCCGGGCCTTGCCGTCGTGGCCGATGCTGGGCCGGCCGCGGATGCTGCGCCCGGACTCGCGCGGCACCGGGGCGAGGCCGGCATACGCGGTGAGGATTCCGGCCCGGCGCACAGGGCGAAGTGCACCGTGCCGACCAGGAGCCAGGCGGCCGTGACGAGGCCGAGGCCGGGCGCGCTGGTCAGGCAGGCCAGCGCCTCGGCCCACGCGCTCGCCTTGAGCGCGGCGGCGATCTCGGCCTCCAGGGCGGCGACCCGCCGGTCGAGATCGGCGATCAGCTCGTCGAGGTGCTGCCGCACGGCGGCGACGACCACCGGCCACTGTAGGAGGGCGTGGCGCTGGTTGCGCGCCTGGGTCCGCATCGCCAAGAGCCCGTCGCGCGCGACCAGGCGCTGCCGGACCTCGTGGTAGACCGCCGGCGGCGGGGTCCAGGGCGCAGGCCGCAGCGCCGCGGCGAGTTGCGCCAGATCGCACGCATCCAACGCGTCGGTCTTCGCCCGCCGCAGCCGCGCCTTGGCGCAGTGGTGGGCCTGACGGGGATTGACGACGGCGACCCGATAACCCGCCTCGTGGAGGGCGACGGCAAGCGCCACCCAGTCGTTGCCGGTGGCCTCCAACACCACCAGCGTCGCGGCCGGCGGGATGGCCGTGGCCCGGAGGCGACGCTGCAGCGCGGCGAAGCCCGCCGGGGTCTGCTCGCCGGTGAACGGCGCGGCCGGCTTCTCGCCCGGTGCGAGCCATGCGGCCACGCACGTCTCGGCCGCGATGTCGACGCCGACATACAGCCGATAGGCCACACTCCCGTCTTCCATCACCCCCCCTTCCCTGCTCGTGGCACGCTGCGGTCGTTCCCTGGGCCGGCACTGGCCTGCGCTCGTGCTGCGTGGTCGGGGCCACTCGATACGGTCCAGGCTCCTGCCGTCCCGCGATGGCGGGGGGCTCTCTACTTATCGCGGTCCCGGCCGCTGCCAACACAACGCCCTCACCGCCACCTCGGGACAGGCTCTAATATACGAGCCAACATAGGCCGACCGGAGCGACCACGGCCCGAACAGCCGCCACCGGCGTGCGGGCGATGATGGACCAGGACAGCGCCTCCCACGTCCATCACGCCGGCGCGCAGCGACCCCGGGGCCAGGGCACAGCGCATCCGGTTATCCACGGGCTTATCCACGGTCAATCCACAGCTGCTACAGCCTGCGGGGGCGAGGCGACCGGGTGGTGCGTGCCGGCCTCCTCGTCGCTGCGCCCAACCCCCTGGCCCTGTGCTGGCGACGTTGCTCATCCGCAGTCGATCGCTAGCACGCGCATCGCCAAAGTGCAAAGATGGCGGCGCGGATGGCGAAAGGAGCCAGCACAGCCACGTGAGCGGGACGGATGAGCGAACCAGCCAGCACAACGTCGGCGCTTGACCGGGTCGTTCGCGGCATGCGACGATGGCGTCCCCCGAGGGACGGCGCCCCCCGCCGACCGTTCGGGCGCGGGGAACCGAGGATCGAGACCCGCCGGCGGCGCGCGCCGGACGACGACGATCCACCGGGGTCGCGATCCCGGCGGCCGGATGACGAAGGGGGATCGCGTGAACGACATCGGCATCGCGGGCTGGCTCTTCCACCGCTCGATCCGGCGCGACCGGACGATGACGTTGCTCGACCTGCCGGGCGCCTGCGCCGCGCTCGGCGTGCGGACGGTGGAGCTGGTGTCGTCGTTCTTCCCCAGCCAGGACGCCGCCTACCTGCGGGAGCTGCGGGCGGCGCTGCGGGCGCACGGGCTGCGGACGCGCGGCATCGCGGTGGACATGGGCGACATCGCCAACGCGGACGAGGACGCGCGCCGCGTCGACCTCGAGGCGCTCAAGCAGTGGTTCCACCTCGCGCGCGCGCTCGGGGCGGAGGCGATCCGCGTCAACAGCGGCGCGGCCCGCCCCGACGACCGCGAGGCGCTCGCGCGGATCACCGCGGGCTACCGCGAGCTGGCCGAGGAGGCCGAGCACACCGGGGTCCACCTGCTGATCGAGAACCACGGCGGCGCCTCCGCCGACCCGCGGAATATCCGGGCGTTCCTGGAGGGGGTGGGCTCGCCCTGGTTCCGGTCCTGCCCGGACACCGGGAACTTCCCCGGGGAGACGTGGGAGGAGGGGATGCGGGTGATGGCGCCCCACGCCTTCTCCTGCCACCTCAAGGTCTACACCCACAGCGCGGACGGCGCGCAGCGCTGGACCGGGCGCGACGGCCAGCCGCGCGCCTACGACCTGCGCCGCTGCCTCCAGATCCTCCGCGAGGCCGGCTACGCCGGGCCGCTGTGCGTCGAGGCCGGCGCGACCGACGACGCGGTGGAGGCGGCGGGCGAGGCGGCGAGCGCGCGCGAGGCGATCCGCTACCTGCGGGGCCTGCTGGCCACGCTCTAGGCGCCGCGCGCGGCGCCGGGGCGTTTGATCGCGCGCCGGCGGCGGGAAGCGATGGGGGACGCCCGATGCGCACGCAGGTCGCGATCGTCGGCGCCGGCCCGGCTGGCCTGTTCCTCTCCCACCTGCTCGCCCAGGAGGGGATCGACTCGGTCGTGCTCGAGATCCGCAACCGCGGCCACATCGAGCGGCGCGTCCGGGCCGGGGTCCTCGAGCAGGGGACGGTCGACGCGCTCCGCGCCGCCGGGGTGGCGGACCGGCTCGACCGCGAGGGGCTGGTCCACCACGGCCTTGAACTGCGCTTCGCGGGGCGGGGCCACCGCATCCCGCTGAGCGACCTCGCCGACGGGCGCGCGATCACCGTCTACGGCCAGCAGGAGGTGGTCAAGGACCTGATCTGCGCCCGCCTGGCGGCGGCCGGCCGGCTCCTCTTCGAGGTCGCCGGCCTGACCGTCCACGTCCTCACCTCCTCGTCGCCCGTCGTGTGTTTCCGGCAGGAGGGGCGGGAACACGAGCTGCGCTGCGACGTGATCGCCGGGTGCGACGGCTCCCACGGGGTCTGCCGCGACGCGATCCCGCGTGGTGCCCTCACCGTCTACGAGCGGGCGTATCCCTTCGCCTGGCTCGGCATCCTCGCCGCCGTCCCCCCCTCGACCGCGGAACTGATCTACGCCTACCACGAGCGCGGCTTCGCGCTGCACAGCCTCCGCTCCCCGGCCATCAGCCGCTTCTACCTGCAGTGCCGGCCCGACGAGACGCTCGAGGCGTGGCCGGACGAGCGCATCTGGGGGGAGTTGCGCGCGCGGCTCGCCACCGACGACGGGTGGACGCTGGCGGAGGGGCCGATCCTCGAGCGGGGCATCACGACGATGCGCTCATGCGTCGTCGAGCCGATGCAGCACGGGCGACTCTTCCTGGCCGGGGACGCCGCACACATCGTCCCGCCGACGGGGGCGAAGGGGCTCAACCTCGCTGTCGCCGATGTGCGGGTTCTGGCCGAGGCGCTGGCCGCGTGGTACCGTACGGGGCGCGCGGACTTGCTGGAGAGCTACTCGGCTACCTGCCTGCGCCGCGTCTGGCGGGCCGAGCATTTCTCGTGGTGGATGACGGCGATGCTACATCGCCAGGACGACGATCCGTTCCAGCGCCGCCTCCAGCTCGCCCAGCTGCGCTATGTCTGCGACTCGACGGCCGCGGCGACCACGCTGGCGGAGAACTACGTGGGCCTGGAGTGGGTGTGATGCGCCCGCGCGGCGCGGGAGGTCAACGGTGGGCGATGCGCGCTTCGAGGAGGGGATGCGGGTTCGGCGGGAGGTGCTGGGGGACGCGCACGTCGAGCGGGCCGCGGCGGGCGCGACCGCGCTGGACGCCGACTTCCAGCGCTTCATCACCGAGACGGCGTGGGGCGCGGTCTGGGCGCGGCCGGGCCTGGACCGGCGGACGCGCAGCCTGATCACGATCGCGATCCTCGCCGCGCTCGGCCGCGAGGAACTGGCGTTGCATCTGCGCGCGAGCCGGAACATCGGCGTTGATCCGCGCGAGGTGGCGGAGGCGCTGCTGCATGTCGCCGTCTACGCCGGCGTGCCGGCCGCGAACAGCGCCTTCGCGGCGGCCAAGGTGGAGCTCGGCCCGCTGCCGAACGAGGTAGAACCAGCCCGCAAGGACTGAACGGGAGGGGGTGCCAGTGGACACCACGATCGGGGCCATCATCCGCGGGGACCGGGAGGTCTTCCCGCCCTACCTCTACGAGGCGTACCGCTCGACCATCCGGCGCGCGCCGAAACTGCCCCTGATCGAGGTCCCGCTGACCTTGTCGGAGCTGACCGGGCCCGGCCCGGCCGTCAGCGCCGTCACCCCGGAGGACGCCGACCTGACCCGCAACGCGGGGACCGGCGGGGAGGCGCTCGGGCAGCGGATCATCATGACGGGCCGGGTGCTCGACGCGGCCGGTGCGCCGGTGCCGCGGACGCTCGTCGAGGTCTGGCAGGCGAACGCGGCCGGGCGCTACACCCACCGCGCCGACGGGTGGCCGGGGCCGCTGGACCCCCACTTCCTGGGGATCGGCCGCTGCCTCACCGACGCGGCGGGTGTCTACCGCTTCCTCACGGTCCGGCCGGGCGCCTACCCCTGGAAGAATCACCCGAACGCCTGGCGGCCGGCGCACATCCACTTCTCACTCTTCGGCCCCGCCTCCACCGCCCGCCTCGTCACGCAGATGTACTTCCCCGACGACCCGCTCCTCGCGCTCGACCCGGTTCTCGGCGCGGTCCCGGAGGCGGCGCGTTCGCGCCTGATCGCCGCCTACGCGCACGACGTCACCGAGCCGGAGTGGGCGCTCGGCTGGCGCTGGGACATCGTGCTGGGCGGCGCGCGGGGGACGCCGTACGAGGCGCCGCGGGGGGTGGCGCGATGACCACGCCCGCGCTCACCCCCTCGCAGACCGTCGGCCCCTTCTTCCACCACGCCCTGCTCCGCGAGCCGCTGCATGTCCTCGCCGGCCCCGGCGCCGCGGGGGAGCGCATCCGCGTCGAGGGGACCGTCTACGACGGCGACGGGGCGCCGGTCCCCGACGCCGCGATCGAGATCTGGCAGGCCAACGCGCACGGCCGCTATCACCATCCCGCGGACACGCGCGACCTCCCGCTCGACCCGGCCTTCACCGGCTTCGGGCGGGCCGGCACGGACGCGGACGGCCGTTACCGGTTCGAGACGGTCAAGCCCGGCCCGGTCCCGTTCGACGCGGCGGCCGCGCAGGCGCCGCACATCGTCGTCACCGTCCTTGCCCGCGGCCTGCTCGACCACCTCGTCACACGGCTCTATTTCGCCGGCGAGCCGGCGAACGACGCCGACCCGATCCTGCAACGGGTTCCCGCGGACCGGCGCGCGACGCTGCTGGCGGCGCGCGCGGTCGCGGGTGGTGAGACGGTCTATCGGTTCGACATCGTCCTCCAGGGGAAGAGCGCGCGGGCGGAGGGCGAGACAGTGTTCTTCGCCTTAGGGCGGTAGGGCGGGGAGCGGGGCGCGATGGAGCCGGTCGATCCCGCCTTCACCGCCCCGGCGATGGCGGCGCTCTTCTCGGGCGAGGCGCGGCTGCGGCGGATGCTCGAGTTCGAGGCCGCGCTCGCGCGCGCGGAGGCGCGCGCCGGGATCATCCCCGCGGACGTCGCCGCGGCGATCGACGCCGCGTGCCGCGCCGCGCGCTTCGATGTCGCGGCCCTCTATCGGGAAGCCGCCGTCGCCGGCACGCCGACCATCCCCCTCGTCCGGCTGCTGACGGCCACGGTCGGGGGCGACGCCGGGCGCTTCGTCCACCGGGGGGCCACCAGCCAGGACGCGCTCGATACCGCCCTGGTCCTCCAGATGCGCGCGGGGTTCGATCTCCTCGAGGACGGCCTGTTCGCGATCGGCGCGACCTGCGCCGCGCTGTCCGAGCGTCACCGCCGCACGGTGATGCCCGGCCGCACCCTCCTGCAGCAGGCGCTGCCGATCGCCTTCGGGCTGAAGGCGGCGCGCTGGTTGGGACTTGCCACGCGCGGGATGGAGCGGCTGCGCGCGTTGCGAGGCCGGGTGCTGGTCGTGCAGCTGGGGGGCGCCGCCGGGACGCTCGCGGCGCTCGGCGCGGACGGTCCGCGCGTGACCGAACTCCTCGCCGAGGAACTGGGGCTGGCGGCGCCGGATCTGCCCTGGCACGCCGAGCGGGATCGGGTCGGGGAGGTGGCCGCGGCGCTCGGCGTCGCGGCCGGGAGCGTGGGCAAGATCGCCACCGATATCGTCCTGCTGGCGCAGACCGAGGTGGGGGAGGCGACGGAGGGCGTGGCGCCCGGCAAGGGCGGCTCCTCCACCCTGCCGCAGAAGCGCAACCCAATCGACGCGACCTTCGCCCTGGCAGCGGCGCGGCTGGCAATCGGGTTGGTCCCGGTGGTCCTGGGCGCGCTGGCGCAGGAGCACGAGCGCGCGGCGGGCGGCTGGCAGGCCGAGTGGGCGGCGCTCCCGGCGCTCTTCGGCCACACCGCCGGCGCGGTCGCGCGGGTCGGCGTCGCGCTCGCGGGCCTGGAAGTCGACGCCGCGCGCATGAGCGCGAACCTCGATTTGGCCGGTGGGATGATCATGGCCGAGGCGCTGGCGACGGCGCTCGCCCCCCATCTCGGGCGGCCGGAGGCCCAGCGCCTCGTCGCCACCGCGTGCGAGCGCGCCGTGTCATCGGGCACGGACCTCCACCGCACGGCCCTCGACGACGAAACGATCCGCGCCGCGCTGTCGCCCGAGGGGATCGCCCGCGCCCTCGACCCGGCCAGCTACCTGGGCAGTGCCGACACCTACATCGACCGGGCGCTCGCCGCGTTCCGCGCCCTCCAGCCGTCGCCGGCGCCTCGGCCATGACGGTTCCGCAAGTGAGCGCGCCACCAGAGCAGACCAGCGGACTCGCAGGGCCGGACCCCGCGCCTGCCCCGGCGAATCGCCGCCACGGCACGCCGAAAAGGCGATCGAGGACCGCGCCCCATCCGGCCCGTGTTGGAAGCGGAAGTGGGGGCTGTGGGGTCGCGGTTGTCCGCGACGACGTAAACGTTCGTGCGGGCCGACCGTCGCGAGATGGTGGTCCTCGCCGGGGACGTGCCTGGTGTGCACGCCGCCTGCTCGCGCGGCGGGCCTCGCCGCAACGAATTGGCGGCGTTGACCTCGACGCGGAGGCGGACATCCCACAGGTCGTCCAACTCCGGGCGGTGGAGGAAGACGCCGCGTCCCTCGGACACGCCCCGACGAGGCACGACAGCCGATATACTGTGCGCCAGAGGCGCGCGCCGCGACCAAGAACCGGATCGAGCACTGGATCGAGGACCGGGAGGGGGCCGCCATGACCCGCACGACACCGCCATTCCGCGCGGACCATGTCGGGAGCCTATTGCGCCCGCCCGAGTTGCTGCGGGCGCGCGAGGATCATGCGGCCGGGCGCGTCACCGCCGAGGAGTTGCGGCGCGGGGGGGGCGCGGCGCGCCCGGGGGCGGGGGGGGTGGGGGGGGGGGCGTGGGGGGGGTGTTGTGG
>JAUJMV010000042.1:32425-38785 GCA_030446685.1 Thermomicrobiales bacterium
GCACGCCGGAGCAGCTGCAGCAGCACGTCCGGCGCGAGGACTTCGCGGCCGGCCGCGTTTCGGCGGACGATCTGGGGGCCTTCGAGGATGCGGCGATCCGGGAGGTCGTCCGGATGCAGGAGGAGGTGGGGCTGCAGTCGGCGACCGACGGCGAGTTCCGCCGCGCCTCCTGGCACATGGACTTCATCTACCAGCTCGGTGGGGTCACGAAGTCGCGGGACAACCTGAAGGTCGAGTTCCGCAACGAGTCCGGGACGATCGCGTTCGCGCCGGCCGCGCTGCGCGTTGACGAGAGAATCGCGCTGCGGCACACGATCTTCGGCGCGGATTTCCTGGCGCTGAAAGATATGGTAGCGACAGCGACGCCGAAGCTGACGATCCCGTCGCCGAGCATGGTGCATTACCGCGGCGGGCGCGCGGCGATCGACGAGCGCGTCTACCCCACCCTCGACCCCTTCTGGGACGATCTGGCCGACGCCTACGCCGAGGAGATACGGGCGCTGGGGGCGCTCGGCTGCGCCTACCTGCAGCTGGACGACACCAGCCTCGCCTACCTCAACGACCCCCGCCAGCGCGCGCAGATCGCCGGGCTGGGCGGGGACGCCGAGCATCAGCACGAGATCTACATCCGCACGATCAACCGGGCGCTCGCCGGCCGGCCGGCGGGGATGACGATCACCACGCACATGTGCCGCGGGAATTTCCGCTCCTCCTGGGTGGCCGAGGGCGGCTACGACTTCGTCGCCGAGGCGCTCTTCAATGAGCTGGCGGTCGACGGCTTCTTCCTTGAGTATGATGACGCGCGCTCGGGCGGCTTCGCGCCGCTGCGCTTCGTGCCGCCGGGCAAGCTGGTCGTGTTGGGCCTGGTGACGACGAAGCGGGGCGCGCTGGAGGCCAAGGACGACCTCAAGCGGCGGATCGAGGAGGCGGCACGTTACGTGCCGCTCGACCAGCTCTGCCTCTCGCCCCAGTGCGGCTTCGCCTCCACGGTCGAGGGCAACGCGCTGAGCCACGAGCAGCAAGTCGCCAAGTTGCGCCTCGTCGTGGAGACCGCGCGTGAAGTCTGGGGTTGACAGCGGGTAGCCGCGAGGCGGGCGCCTCTCGCCGATCCGACAACGCCCGCGCGCTTGACAAGCGCCGGACGGACGGGGGCCATTTCCCCAGCCATAGCGAGGAAATTACGCCCACCACCTCCGTGGCGTAGCACCGCAATCCGCCCAGGTAGCGGTCAAGCGCTGTCCGCGGTGGGGCCGAAGAAGGGCTGGCCGAAGCGCTCGCCGTGGGTCACCGTCTCGACCGGCTGCCGCGCCGCCGTGCCCCTGTGCTGGCTGGTTGGCTCATCCGTGCGCTTCGCCGGGGCCTTGCCGCGCGAGAGTGCGCGCAGATGACGACGGACGAGCCAACCAGCCAGCACAGCACCCTTAGCTCAGCGGATGGGCAAGGTAGCCGGCCCCCAGCCGGCCACGCTCCCCGCCCACACAGGCGAGGCCGGTGCGGGCGGTCGCCGCGGCTCTCGGCCGCCCCCGACCCTAGGGGGCGGGCTGGAGGCTGGCGATGATGCGCTCGAACAGCGGTTCGTAGTGCGGCCACTGGCCCTCGGCGGCGGCGAGGACCAGCACGCAGATGGCCTGGTCGAACTGCCGCTCGTAGATGAGGCCCCGGCCGGGCTGGTCGCGGAGGGTGCCGGTGAAGCGGATGCGCAGCCGGTCCGGCCCCGCGCGGGTGCGCCCGGTCTCTCGGAAATCCCCCACCTCGCCGCGCACGCGATCGACGACCGGCCCGCTGACCGCCTCGACGTCCACCACGCCCAGCCCCGGCGTCGGCGCGCTGGAGAGCGTCACCGCGGCCTCGTCCCCCACCCGCCAGGCGCGCCCCTCCTGCCGGAACTGCTCCGGCAAGCGGGCCTGGCACCGGCCCATCTCCCCGCGCACCGTCTGGGTGAGCGCCGGCGTGGCGGTGCCCACCGCCCGCGGCGTCGGCGGCCCCTGACGCCGCAGCGCGGGCGGCGGTGGCGGGGGTGGCCGGGTCGCGGCCGGCGACGCAGGCCCGCCGGCCGTGGGCCGGGTCGCGGGCGGCGACGTGGCCCCGCCGGCCGTGGCCGCCTGACGCGGCGCGCTCGCCGGCGGGCGCGTGGCCGTCGGCGTCGGTGTCGGCGGCTCGGTGCCCACGCCCCCGCAGGCGGCGAGCAGGACGAGCACGATGGCGACGGTCGGATAGCGGTAGGGCATGTCACTCCTCGCGCGAGGCTGGGGGGCGCGGGTGCCCGACCCTAGCTATGGACGTTGCCGGTCTGCCGCTCGACCTCGAGCGCGCGCCGGGTGCCCAGCATGCCGCCGAGCCAGCTCGCCAGCGTGCCCAGGCCCAGGGCGAGGAGCGTGCTCCAGGCGCCGTTGCGCGCGTTCTCGGCCGCCCGGCCGACCTGCTCGGGAGTGGCCTGCGGCGCCGCGCCCGGCGCCTGCTGCTGCACCTGCGCCGGGTCGATGTTCAGGCCGCTGGCGTAGTTCCCGAGTGCCCCCACCAGCCCGCCGACGCCCGCCGTCGCCAGGAAGAGGATCAGGGGCACGGCCAGCAGGAAGACCAGCATCCCGTTCAGCCCGCCCCACTGGCGGTCGAAGACCGCCGCGGTCCAGCCCGGCCACCAGCCCGCCGAGGAAGAAGGCCAGCAGGGTCGCCAGGGCGCCCCAGAGCGCCGGGAGGAGGCCGCTCCGCAGCGGGACGCCGCCCTCGCGCGCCGCCCGCTCCGCGTCGACCGCGGTGAGCCCGATCGCCAGCCCGAGGATGGTGAGGGCCAGCAGCGTCGTCAGCGCGGTGACCAGCCCGGCGACGATCGGCCCCCAGCGCACCCGGTCGCGGTCGAGGTTGTAGGCCTCGGGGATCTCCACGTCGTTGGTCCGCTCGACGTTCGGCCGCTGCCGCACCGTCTCCTGGCGCACGGTGGTCGTGGCCGGGGCCGGGGCGGCGGTGTAGCTGTCGGTCACCGTGCCGCGCGTGCGCTGCGCACCGCTGTCGCGCATCTCGGACGAGGTAGCGACCTCGTCGCGTTCGTGTCTGCCGCGATCGCTGGACATTGCGTTGCTCCTTTCGTCGGACGCCGTGGATGGCCTGCTCTTGGGCCGGGGGCGGCGGTGTGCGCTTCGGGCACCGTCCCCCGCGCCGCGGCAGCGTCGTCGCGCAGCTCGCCCGAGGTGCTCACCGCAGACTGACCTCCAGCCTACCTCACGCCCCTCAATAGCCGCCTCAACACCCCTATGCCCTTCAAGCCTAGCGGACAAGGGTCAACGTGCGGGTCAATGCGGTAAACAGGAGGGTCAATCGCGGTCAACATAAGTCAACGGCGCGGGTACTGTCAGGGAGAGATCAACCGCGCGGGCGGGCGCTACTGGGGGCATGAATGAGAAGGATGCTGCCCCCAATTACAAGCGCCACCGGTTCCCGCCGGCGATCATCGCGCACGCGGTGTGGCTCTCCTTCCGCTTCGCGCTGAGCTTTCGCGACGTGGAGGGGCTGCTGGCCGCGCGCGGCGTGATCATCACCTACGAGACGGTCCGGCAGTGGTGCCGCACGTTCGGCCAGCAGTACGCCAACACCCTGCGGCGCCGTCGCCCGCAGCCAGGCGACACATGGCACCTGGACGAGGTCTTCATTTCGATCAATGGCACGCAGCACGACCTCTGGCGGGCCGTGGACCAGGCCGGGCAGGTGCTCGACATCCTGGTGCAGCCCCGGCGCGACAAGCGCACGGCCGTGACGTTCCTGCGCCGGCTCCTCAAGGACCGGGAATACGGCCCGCGCGTCGTGATCACCGACAGGCTCGCGAGCTACGGCGCGGCGCTGCGCGAGCTCCTGCCAAGCGTCGAGCACCGGCGACACAAGGGGCTGAACAACCGCACCGAGAACGCGCACCAGCCCACGCGCGCTCAGCGCGCCTTCGCGCATCCGCTGACTGCCCGGCACGACTTTACTTGACAGCGCCCGCGCGAGTGCCTGGGCCAGCGGGCGTCCGGGGAGCAGCCGCGCCGGGTCGGCGCGGTGCGGCAACGCATCGCCACGACGGGCGGGACGAGTGCGGCCTTGATGCACGAGGATACGCCGCCCACGGCCACCCCTTCCGGGCCGCACGAGCTGCGCTGGTGGGATCTGCCGAGGTCTTGGATCCGCCACGAGGACGTGCTGCGGTGAGGGCGGCAAACGGTCACCATCGCGGCGGCACCCGGCGACGGTGCGGGAGCGGAGGTGCCGGGAGCGCCGCCGACGTGGACCCGCGCCGAGCGGGCCGATCGGCGGCGGCGTTGGGCCGCCCGTCTCGCTCGCAACGGGTGCGACGCCGCCCGCGCCGGCTACATGGTCACGGTCTGCGGGATGGTGCCAGCCTTGGCCGCAGTGCTCGGGCTTTCCACCGATCCGGCCGGATGAACGCTCGTTGCGCGTCTGGTGGGGACTATCTCCGGCGGGAAGCGGTGGCGCCCGTCGCACGGCGGCGCAGCATGCTCTATCATGTGCCGAGTATCTCACACCCGGCCACCCGCGATGCAACCAGTTATCCCGACAGGACCTCCTGGAGAGCCTGGTCCGGCAGCCGTTCAGCCTGGCCGACAGGACGGTGCTCCAGGCGGCGGCGAGCGTCTTGGCCGCGCTGGACGGCAGGCTCGTCATCGAGGCGGAGCGACCGCGAGGTGCCATGACCTTCTTGCCACACCCCGACCGCCACCGTGATGCTGGCCGCCAGGCGCTGGCGGAGGAGCGCGAGAGCCTCAGGGCGCAGCTCTTCGACTGGCTTGACCCCGTCATAACCGCCCTGGGCCTCCTCGCCCTGCTGCTGCTGCTGGTCGAGTTCGCCGCCGACCTTTCGCCCCGGCAGGCCACCTGGGTCGGTCGCGCCCAACTGGCCATCTGGGCCATCTTCGCCCTCGAGTTCGCCGTCCAGTTCACCCTCGCCCCCGCCAAGCTGCGCTACCTGCGGACCCACTGGCTGGCCGCCATCGCGGTGGCGCTCCCCGCCCTGCGCGTCTTCCGGGCGCTGCGCGCCGTGCGGGTGCTCCGCTCGCTGCGCCTCATCCGGCTCATCGGCGGCACCAACCGGGCCATGCGCGCCCTGCGCGAGATCCTGCGCGGCCGCCAGTTCGGCTACCTGGTGGCGCTCACCCTGCTGGTCGTCGCCGCCAGCAGCGCCGGCATCCACGTCTTCGAGCGCGACCAGCCCGACGCCACCATCCGCACGGTCGGCGACGCGGTGTGGTGGGTGGCCTGCACGGTGACGACGGTCAACAGCGAGAAGTACGCGGTGAGCCCGGAGGGGCGGGTGCTGGCGGTGCTGCTGCGCATCTACGCCGTCGCGATCTTCGGGCTGATCACCGCCAACATCGCCTCCTACCTGGTCGGCAAGCGCCAGGCGGAGGCGGCCGCGGCCGCCACGGCGGTCGGGGCGCTCGAGGCAGGGGACGGGCTGGCCGCGCTGGTCGAGGAAGTGCGCCGGCTGCGCGAAGAGGTGCGCGCACTCGCGCAGCGCGCGGCATAGCCGCCGGTGAATGGCGCGCGGCTGGGTCAACCAGCCAGGGCAGGCGTGCGTGGCGGCGGGAAACGTGCAGCCAGGGCGGCCGGAGGTGCTCGCGTGTCGAAGCAGGGCCAGGAGGAGACGCTGTTCGTGGGGGCGCGCGCCGCGCTCGTCGCGGGCGTCGTCGTCGGTGGCGTCGTCGTCGGGACGCAGCTGGTCCTCGGCGCCCTCTACTCGGCGCGCGAGACTCGGGAGTTAGTGGCGGCGATGGCGAGCCCGGTCAGCACGCTCGCGACCGCCATCATCTCCGGGCTCACGACCATCCTCGCCCTCATGCTCACCATGCTCTCGCTCTCGCACAGCCTGCAGCAGCGCCTCAGCGACGCCTTCTACACGCGCATCCGGCGCATCGCGCTGCTGTCGATCGTCGACATGATCGTCAGCATCGTGCTGCTGCTGCTGCTCAGCTCCCCCATCCAGCAGGCCAGCCAGCAGGCGCAGCAGGGCGGGCGGACGCTGGCGGTGACGATCACCTACTACGCGCTGATCGGCCTCACGTCCCTCGTCGCCGGGCTCTTCGTTACGATTATCGTGATGCTTTACAACGCCGTCACCACGGTGATCCAGGCCGTCAGGCCGAGTGCCGGCGACGCCGCGGACTGAGGGGCCCGCGGAGCCGGTCCCGCCAGCCTCGCCCTGTACTGGCTACGTGGCCCAGCCGTCGCGACTCTTTGGCGCTCGGGCTTCAACAGTGCCAGAGATCGAGCACGGATTCGAGCACGGATACCAACGGATACCAATGGTAGCCAGCACAGGCAGATTCGAATCCTGCCAGGCGTGCCACCAGCCAAAGCAAATACACGAGCCGA
>JAUJMV010000097.1 GCA_030446685.1 Thermomicrobiales bacterium
GCTGTCCCCTGGTGTGGGCGCTGGTGGCGAGTTGCGCGCTCGTCTACCTCCCGCTCAGTGTCTACATGAGCACGGGGTTCTTCACCTTCGGGCCGCGCTATCTGCTCGATCTGCTGGTCCCGCTGCTGGTGCTGACCGCGCGCGGCATCCGCCGCTGGCCTTGGGCGGTGCTGCTGGCGCTGCTGCTCGTCAGTTGCGCCACCTACGCGGCGGGATCGGCGCTGTGGCTCACGGCCGAGCGCGACGGCAAGTTGACGTGGCTTGTGGCGAACTGATCGCCCAACGGACGGCCCCTCCGCGGCGGGCCGCGCCGGAGCGGGCCGGCGGCGCGGCGAGGCCGGGCGGCCAGGGCAGTCGCATCTAATTTCCGACCGATGTCGTCCAGGCGAACAGGATGGCCGCCTCCGGTGGTCCCCGGCGCCCGCGCGCGGGATAATGGCGCCTGCTAACTGTGCGACGGCGGGCGAGGAGGAGGATGCCGATGGCCGGCCCGACGGAGACGAGTATCGCCAGGCACTTCGCCGCCCTGCCCGCTCCGCGGGTCGAGCGGACCAAGGAGCATCGGCTGCTGGACATGGTGACCATCGCGCTGTGCGCGGTGATCTGCGGGGCGGACGGCTGGGTGGCAATCGAGACGTTCGGGCGGGCCAAGGAGCGCTGGCTGCGCACCTTCCTGGCGCTGCCCCATGGCATCCCCAGCCACGACACCTTCGGGCGGGTCTTCGCGCGGCTCGACCCCGAGGCGTTCGGGCGCTGCTTCCTGGCCTGGGGGCGCGCGGTCGCGCCCGCGACCGCCGGCCAGGTGGTGGCGCTGGACGGCAAGACGCTGCGCGGCGCGCACGACCGGGCCAACGGGAAAGCCGCCCTCCACCTGGTCAGCGCCTGGGCGGCGGGCAGCGGGCTGGTGCTCGGGCAGGTCGCGGTGGACGGCAAGTCGAACGAGATCAGCGCCATCCCGGCGTTGCTGCGGCTGCTGGACATCGCCGGCTGCACGGTGACGATCGACGCGATGGGCTGCCAGACGGCAATCGCCGCGCAGATCATGGCCCAGGGGGGCGGCTATGTGCTGGCGCTCAAGGACAACCACCCCACCCTGCACGGGGCGGTGCGCGAGGCGTTCGCCCACGCGCGCGCCACCGCCTTCGCCGACTACGCGCCGGGCGACCACGACCACGCCCGCACGGTGGACCACGACCACGGCCGGCTCGAGATCCGCCGCGCCTGGACGCTGCGCGACCCGGACCTGCTGGCCTACCTCGACCCCGTCGGGGCCTGGGCCGGCCTGCGGGGCCTCGGCCTCCTCGAGGCGGGGCGCCACCTCGGTGAGGCGGTGAGCGTCGAGCAGCGCTACTATCTCCTCAGCGCGCCCGCCTCCGCCGCCGCCTTCGGGCGCGCGGTGCGCGCCCACTGGGGGATCGAGAATCGGGTGCAGTGGGCCCTCGGCGTCACCTTTGGGGAGGACGACTGCCGGGTGCGCGAGGGGCACGGCCCGCAGAACCTCGCCGTGTTGCGCCACCTGGCCCTCAACCTGCTGCCCCAGGAGCGTAGCGTGCCAGGCAGCCTGCCCACCAAACGCTTCACCGCCGCCCTCGACGAGACCTATCTCGCCAAGGTCCTCGCCCCAGTGGCCGCCGACCTGACAAGTGTCCCAGAATAAGATGCAATTGCCCTGGGCCAGGTCCGCACCTGGTTGACGATAGCGCGTCCGCTCCGTACAATGGGAGCCGTCATGCCACGCGAAGCCCCTGGCGAGCGCGGTTTCCCGCTTTGGGGGAACTAATCCGCCCTCGCCGTCGTCACTAAAGGAAGCGTGCGGCGGGGAGGGACTGCCGCGTGTCGCCGGAGCGCCGGGGTTGGGTGGACCATCCGGCGGATAGGGAGGGGCCGTTGGCCCGAGATGGAGAGACCGGAGGAGGAAGCATGGGGACAGGTTCTGAACCGCGCGAACCACGGGAGTTGATGGAGCAGCTGGCGGTGGGGCACCTCAGCCGGCGCGCGTTCATCGTCAAGGCCGCCGCGCTCGGCTTCTCGGCCTCGGCGATCGCCGGCTTCCTCGCCGCCTGCGGCGGCACCGCCGCCACGCCGACGACCGCGGCGACCACGACCACGACGGCCGCGCGGACGACGACCACCACGGCTCCCGGCGGCGCGACGACCGCCGCCACGACCCGCGCCACGACGGCCACGGGCACGGCCCGCGCCACGACGGGGACCGGCACGGCTGCCAGCACGGCGGGCGCCCCCTCTTCTCAGGTCGGCGCGGCTACGACCCGGCCGGCCGGCCGCGGCGGCGGCGTCGGCCCCGGCCCCGGCCAGCGGGGCGGTGGCGGCACCCTGCGGCT
>JAUJMV010000009.1:0-1253 GCA_030446685.1 Thermomicrobiales bacterium
ATCAACGGGGGGGGCCGCGTCCCCCGCCCTCCGCGAGACCCCCCCCCGCCACACCGCGGCGGAAATCGTCGATTTTGTCAGGGGCATTATGATGCACCGGGAGGGTCTAACGTCTCACCGGCCAAGGGGCACCGCCGCGGACGCGGCGCTGGCTGATTAGCCGCCGCGACCGACAGGTGAGACGTTCGACGTTCAGACGTTCAGACGTTCGACCACCCGGAGGGGGGACCAATGCCAGCAGTCTCGATCATCGGCGCGTCGGGTTACACGGGGGGGGAGCTGCTGCGCCTGCTGCTCGATCACCCGGAGGTGGAGATCAAGCAGGCGACGAGCGAGCGGCAGGCCGGCAAGTTCGTCCACACCACCCACCCGAACCTGCGCAAGCGCACCCAACTGAAGTACTCGCCGCGCGAGAGCCTGGAGCGGTGCGATGTCCTCTTCCTCTGCCTGCCGCACGGCGTCAGCATGGAGTCGCTGCCGCGGCTGCGCGACAAGGCGGAGGTGATCGTGGACCTCAGCGCCGACTACCGCCTGAACAACCCGCGGGACTACCCGACCTGGTACGGCCACGAGCACGCCAACCCCGACCTGCTCGGGCAGTTCGTCTACGGCGTGCCGGAGCTGCACCGCGAGGCGATCCGCACGGCCGACTTCATCAGCGGCGCCGGCTGCATGGCCGCCACCGCGATCCTCGGCCTCTACCCGCTCTTCCGCGCGGGCGTCGTCGACACCGCCATGCCGACGGTGGTCGAGGCCAAGACCGGCTCGTCCGGCGTCGGTGGCGAGACCGGCGCGGCCTCGCACCACCCCGAGCGCAGCGGCGTGATCCGCTCGTTCAAGCCGACCGGCCACCGCCACAGCGCCGAGATCATCCAGGAGTTGACCGCCAACGGCACGGTCCCGCCGATCGCCTTCTCGGCGACCTCGATCGAGGCGGTGCGCGGCATCGTCGCCACCTCGCACGTCTTCCTCAAGGAGCCGCTGACCGACAAGGACCTCTGGCGCATCTACCGCGCGGCCTACAAGGAGGAGCCGTTCATGCGGATCGTCAAGGAGTCGTCGGGCATCCACCGCTACCCGGAGGCGAAGATCCTCTCCGGCTCGAACTACTGCGACGTCGGCTGGGAACTCGACCCGCACTCGAAGCGCGCGGTGGTGATCGCCGCGCTCGACAACCTGATGAAGGGGGCCGCCGGGATGGGCGTGCAGGCGATGAACATCCGCTGCGGCTTCCCCGAGACCCTCAGTCTGGA
>JAUJMV010000009.1:1353-38359 GCA_030446685.1 Thermomicrobiales bacterium
CGCCGGTCGTGCTAGGGGCCGTGCTGCGCGGCGTCACACCGGAGCGGGCGCGCGAGGCGACCGACGGCCCGGACGGCTGGAGTGTTGTCGCCGTCGTCTGCCACCTGCGCGACTACGAGGAGATCTTCCACGAGCGCGCGACGTTGATGCTGGCGCAGGACAGGCCGCCCCTGCCGGCGCCGAACCAGGACGCGCTGGCGCGAGAGCGCGACTATGCGTCGGCGGACCTCGGGGCTGCGGTCGCGGCATTCCGGGCCAACCGGCGGCGCTTCCTCGATCTCCTGGCCGGCGTGACCGACGAGCAGTGGGGCCGGCGCGGCGTCCACCCGCGGCAGGGGGAACTGGCGCTCGTGGACCTGGCGACGCGGGTGCCGCTGCACGACGTGAATCACATCGAGCAGATCGTGCGGGCACTCGGTGAGGCGGGGTGACGCCGGCCGCGCGCGGCTAGGCGGCGGGTCGATCGGAAGGGCAGCGCACTGGACAAGGGGTCGAACATGCTGGTGATCAAGCTCGGCGGCAGCGCCGGGATCAACTATGAGGCGTTCCTGGACGACCTGGCGCGCGTGGAGGGGCCGGCGATCTTCATCCACGGCGGCAACGCCGAACTGGACGAGATCTCGCGCCGGCTCGGCATCCCGCCGCGCCACGTCACCTCGGCCAGCGGGCAGTCGAGCCGCTTCACCGACCGCGAGACGCTGGAAGCGATGTTCATGGTCTACTGCGGGCGCGTCAACAAGACGCTGGTCGAGGGTTTACAACGGCGCGGCGTCAACGCGGTCGGCCTGAGCGCGCTCGACGGGCGGATCGCCACCGGGCGGCGCAAGAGCGCGATCCGCGCGATCGAGGACGGCAAGCCGAAGATGCTGCGCGGCGACTACGCCGGCTCGATCGAGCGGATCGACCCGACCCTGCTGACCCTGCTGCTCGGCGCGGGCTACCTGCCGGTCCTCACCCCGCCCGCCCTCAGCACCGAGGGCGAGGCGATCAACGTCGACGGCGACAAGCTGGCGACCGAGGTCGCGGTCGCGCTCGGCGCCGACCAGCTCCTCGTCTTCTCCAACACCCCCGGCCTGCTCGCCGACGTGGGCGACGAGGGGAGCCTCGTCACCGCGATTAGCCTGGCGAACATGGCCGAGGCGGAGGGGTTCGCCCAGGGGCGGATGAAGAAGAAGGTGCTGGCCGCGCAGGACGCGGTCGAGCGCGGCGTCGGCCGCGTCATCTTCGCCGACGCCCGCGTCGGGCGCCCGATCGCCCGCGCGCTGGAGGGCGCCGGCACGACGATCATGGCGTAGCGAGTGGAGCTGGCAATGCCTGTGCGGACACGCATCGAATACCGCTATGACGCGGAGAGCCGCAACTGGTGCTTCCGCGTGCCCGACCTGGGCATCATCGGCGGCGCCGACACCCGCGAAGAGGCCGAGCGGGCGGCGAACGACGCCATCGCCTACGCGCTGGAGGGCGAGACCGAGGCCGCGCCGGGTAACGGCGGGATTGGTGACCGCGGCTCGGCCGCGCGCAGCGGTGTGAGCGAACCGGAGGAGGACGAGCGATGGTCGTGAAGAACCAGGTGGACGCGCGCGGCCTGCGCCGCGCCAATCGCGCCACCGCCCGCCTCCTCAAGGAACTCGCCCGCCTGGCGCGGCCCGGCGTGCGGACCCGCGAGCTGGACGACCACGCCAGGGCCTACATGGCGCGCCTGGGCGCGGAGCCGGTGTTCCACACCGAGGAGGGGTTCCCCGGCTGCATCAACACCTCGGTCAACGATGTCGCGCTCCACGGCGTCCCGGGCGAGTACCGGCTCCGGGCGGGCGACGTGCTCAGCATCGACGCCGGGATGCTCCTCGACGGCTACTGCGGCGACGCGACCATCACGGTCGGCATCGGCGAGGTCGGGCCGGAGCGCCGCCGCCTGATCGAGACGGCGCGCGGGGCGATGCTGGCCGGCATCGGCGCCGCGGTCACTGGCAACCGCGTCGGCGATATCGGCCACGCGATGCAGGGGTACGCCGAATCGCGCGGCTTCGGCGTCGTGCGCGGCTTCACCGGCCACGGGCTGGGCCACCGGATGCACGAGGCGCCGGACGTGCCGTTCGTGGGTCGCCCCGGCTCCGGCCCGACCCTGGAGGAAGGGCTGGTGATCACCATCGAGCCGGTCCTGGTCGAGCGGTCGCCTCGCTGCCGCTTCGACCCCGACGGCTGGTCGGTGCGCACGGTCGATGGCGGCTGGGCGGCGCAGTTCGAGCACACCGTCATGGTCACCAGCCGCGGGGCCAGCATCCTGAGCGAGGCGTAGAGTGGCAGTCGCTGCGACACGCCAAGAGCGAGGAATCGCGATGGCTTCCACCACCCCGAGCGCCGACTTGTTCCAGTAGAGGCCCGCCGTGTTGGGCAGCAGGAGCCGCGAGACATGGGCTTGACGATCGTCCAGGTCGATGCCTTCGCCGACCGGCCCTTCGCCGGCAACCCGGCGGCGGTCTGCGTGCTCCCCGCGCCCGCCGAGGAGCGGTGGATGCAACTGGTGGCGCGCGAGATGAACCTGGCCGAGACGGCTTTCCTCCACCCGCACGAGGACGGCTTCGCCCTGCGCTGGTTCACCCCGACCGTCGAGGTCGATCTGTGCGGCCACGCCACCCTGGCGAGCGCGCGGGTGCTGTGGGACGACGGCCACCTGACGCCGGGGCGGCAGGCGCGCTTCCACACCCGCAGCGGCCTGCTGACGGCCGACCTGCGGGGCGCGTGGATCGAACTCGACTTCCCGGCCGAGCCGGCGGGCGCCGCCGACGCCCCGCCCGGCCTCGCCGCGGCCCTGGGCATCGCGCCGCGGTCGGTCGGCAGGAACCGCTTCGACTACCTGGTCGAGGTCGAGTCGGCGGCGGCGGTGCGCGCGCTGCAACCCGACTTCACCGCCCTACGGACGGTGCCGACGCGCGGGGTGATCGTCACCGCGCCGTCCGACGACCCGGCCTTCGACTTCGTCTCGCGCTTCTTCGCGCCCCGCGCCGGGATCGACGAGGACCCGGTCACCGGGTCGGCCCACTGCTGCCTCGGGCCGTTCTGGGGGTGGCGGCTGGGCAAGGAGACGCTGACCGGCTACCAGGCGTCGGCGCGGGGCGGCGTCGTGCGCGTGCGGCTGGCCGGGCCGCGTGTGCTGCTAGGCGGCCAGACGGTCACGGTGCTGCGCGGCGAGCTGCTGCACTGAGGCGACGGCGCAGAACAGAGTGAGGAGGATGACGATGGCGACGAGCCTGCCGATCGGGCAGATCCACGAGACCGAGGACGCGCGGCTGATCGGTCTCTACGCCAAGCGGGAGATCGCGATCGTGCGCGGCGAGGGGATCCACCTCTTCGACAGCGAGGGGAAGGAGTACCTCGACCTCTTCAGCAACTACGGCGTCAACATCCTGGGGCACGCCCACCCCGCCGTCAACGCCGCGATCAAGGCGCAGGTGGACGCGCTGTCGAACTGCCACAGCAGCTTCTACAACGACGCCCGCGCCCGCTTCCTCGACACCCTCGGCGAGCTGGCCCCGCCCGAGCTGAGCCGCGCCTTCCTCTGCAGCTCCGGCGCGGAGGCGATCGAGGCGGCCCTCAAGTTCGCGCGTGTCGTCACCGGCCGCACCGGGGTGGTGGCGACGAGGCGCGCCTACCACGGGCGCACCTTCGGCGCGCTCGGGGCGACCGCCGACAAGAAGTACCGCGACCCCTTCCTGCCGCTGCTGGAGGGCTTCAGCCACGTCGCCTACGACGACGCGGACGCCCTTGGCGCGGCGGTGGACGGGGGGACGGCGGCGATCATCCTCGAACCGATCCAGGGCGAGGGCGGCATCCACGTCCCGAGCGCCGACTACCTGGCCGCGGCACAGGAGATCGCGCGGCGGGCCGGCGCGCTGCTGATCCTCGACGAGATCCAGAGCGCCTTCCGCACCGGCAGCCTCTTCGCCTGCCAGCAGGGCGGCGTCGTGCCGGACATCCTCTGCGTCTCCAAGGGGATCGCCAACGGCTTCCCGTTCGGCCTGACGCTGGTGACCGAGGAGGTCGCCGGGCGCATCCCGGCTGGCAGCCACGGCACGACCTTCGGCGGCAACCCGCTCGGCTGCGCCGCCGCCACCGCCACCCTCACCGCCCTACGCGACGCCGACCTCTTCGCACAGAGCGCGCGGGTCGGCGCGCACTTCCTCGACGCGCTGCGCGGTCTGGGCAGCCCGAAGATCCGCGAGGTGCGCGGGCGCGGCCTGATGATCGGCGTCGACCTGAGGGAGCGCGCGACGAAGTACCTGCGCGGCCTGCAGGAGGGCGGCGTCCTGGCCCTCTCCGCCGGCCCGACGACGCTGCGCTTCCTGCCGCCGCTGCTGCTGACCGAGGCCGAGGTGGACCGGGCGGTCGGGGTGCTCGGCGGCCTGCTGAAGAAGTAGGTTGAAGGTTGAAGGTGCAAGGTCGAAAGTTGGTGTTCCCGCGACGAAGCACAGAACCTTCAACCTTCAACCTTGCACCTTCAACCCGGGAGGGACCATGCACGTCGGCGTCCTGCTCTCGCGCGTCCGCGTCGAGGAGAAGCTGCTCTTCGCCGAACTCGACGCGCGCGGGGTCCGCTGGTCGCGGATCGACGACCCCGAGCTGATCCTGCGGCTGGACGAGCCGATCCGCGACTACGACGTGGTCCTGGAACGCTCGATCAACCACACACGCGCCCTGCACAGCCTCAAGATCTTCAACGACTGGGGCGTGCCGACGGTCAATGCCTACAGCGTGGCCGACATCTGCGGCAACAAGCTCCTCACCTCCAGCGCGCTGGTGCGCGCGGGCGTGCCGACCCCCACGACCGTCGTCGCCTTCACGCCGGAGTCGGCCCTGCGGGCGATCGAGGAGTTGGGCTACCCGATCATCCTCAAGCCGCCGATCGGCTCCTGGGGCCGGCTCCTCTCCAAGATCAACGACCGCGACGCCGCCGAGGCACTGCTGGAGCACAAGGAGATCCTCGGCTCGTTCCACCACTCGACCTACTACATCCAGCAGTACGTCGAGAAGCCGGGGCGTGACATCCGCGCCTTCGTCGTCGGCGACGAGACGATCTGCGCGATCTACCGCTACAGCGCGCACTGGATCACCAACACCGCGCGCGGCGGCCAGTCGGAGAACTGCCCGGTCACGCCGGAACTGGACCGCGTCTGCCGGGCCGCCGCGCGCGCGGTCGGCGGCGGCGTGCTGGCGGTCGACCTGGTCGAGGCCGGCGACAGCTTCTCGGTGATCGAGGTCAATTACACGATGGAGTTCCGCAACTCGATCGCCCCGACCGGCGTCAACATCCCCGCCCGCATCGTCGACTTCACCCTCCGGACCGCCGAGGGGCGCTGACGCACGCCCCGCTCCCTTATCAGGGGAGGGGCCGGGGGTGGGGGCGAATGGGCTACTTCGCGCACCGGACGGCGGCGGAACGCTACGCGCGCGGGCGCCCATTCTTCCATCCACTGGTGATCGACCGGGTGCGGGAAACGCTCGGCCTGCGGGCGCCGCTCCCGCGCGCCCTCGACGTAGCCTGTGGGACCGGGCAGTCGGCGGTTGCCCTCAAGCCGATCGCGGCCCGGATCGTCGGCACGGACCTGTCGGGGGGCATGCTGGCCCAGGCCCCGCGCGACGCCCGCATCGGCTACATCGCCGCCTCGGCCGAACGGTTGCCCTTCGGCGCCGCACCGTTCGATCTTGTCACCGTCGCGCTCGCCTTCCACTGGTTCGACCGCGCGCGGTTCCTGGCCGAGGCCCACCGCCTCCTCCGCCCCGCCGGCTGGCTGGTGATCTACAACAACGGCTTCCTCGCCCGGATGGCGGAGAACCCGGCATTCGAGGAGTGGTCGCGCGACCATTACCTGATGCGCTACCCCACCCCACCGCGCAACAACCGGCCCTTCACGGACGCCGAGGCCGCGGCACACGGCTTCCGTTTCGCCGCGCGGGAGCGGTTCGAGAACCGGGTCGCATTCTCGGTCGCCGAACTGGTCCGCTATCTTATGACGCAGAGCAATGTGATCGCGGCGGTCGAGGAGGGGGAAAGAGCGCCCGGACGAGGTCTACGCCTGGCTGGTCCATGCGATCGCCCCGCTCTTCACCGCGCCACGCGGGACGTTCTCGTTCGGCAACACCGTCTGGTACCTCCAGCGGCCGCCGAACGAGGGGCCGTGAGGCCTACTCCCCCGTGCGGCGACGGCGATCTTCCGCTCGCTGGCCGGCGTGAGCGCGCGCTTGTAACGGCTGGGGAAGGACCAGGCGACCGATTCAGCCCTGTAGGGGCAGGCCCCCGTGCCTGCCCGCCTGGCCGACCTCGGACGTCCTCAACGGGTCACGGCGGCGGGATAGCTGGGTGTGGTGCCCGATCAGTTATATCGGGGGCAGGCCACGCGGGCAGGCACGGGGGCCTGCCCCGACCAGTGTTGTCGGCATGTCTAACGACGAATACCGTAGGCCGGGCAGCAAGATACCGTAGGGTTGCGGATGTTCCGGCGCCGCGTCGCGCCTAGGATACGGAGGAAGGCGCCGCACGATGGCGGCGAGTGGAGTCCAGGAAGGAGAGCAGCGATGTCGGCCACGAGCGCGAAGACGGCGATGGCACTGATCGTGGAGGCGAAGCAGCGGGTGACGAACCTCACCCCGGAGCAGGTAGCCACCGAGCTGGCCGGGGACGACGTCCTGCTCGTGGATGTGCGCGAGCCGGGGAGCGCCTCCAGAACGGCGCGATCCTGGGCGCGGTCCACGCCCCGCGGGGGATGCTGGAGTTCTACGCCGACCCGGCGAGCCCCTACCACCGCCCGGAGTTCGACCCCGCCCGCCGGACGATCCTCTACTGCGCCTCGGGCGGCCGCTCGGCCCTCGCGGCGGATGCGCTCCAGGGGCTCGGCTACGCCAACGTCGCCCACCTCGACGGCGGGTTCAAGGGCTGGCAGGAGCGCGGCCGACCCGTGGAGCAGGTCGGCCCGAGCACGTAGGACTGGCGGATCGGGCGGGTCGCCCACCGCCGGTCGCGGCCCCCTGTCGTCACCCCGAGCCGCGGCCTGGACCGGTCGGCCGGTCCAGGCCGCGGCGCATCGCCCGAGGAGGTTCCTCCATGAAGCGACGCCTATTGGCAATGATCGCCATCGTGCTGCTGCTTGCCCTCGCGCCGTCGAATGTCGTCGCCCACGACATCCACGGCCTGGTGCCGCCCGGCTCGACGACGCGGCACCAATTCCGCGCACCGGGCGTGGCGCTCCACGGGCCATACGAGGTCGTCCACCTGATCCTCGATTTCGCCCCCGGCGCCTGGACCCCGATGCACGTCCACGGCGGGCAGGGGATCGTCACCGTCCTGACCGGCACCATGACGCGCCGCATGGAGGGCCAGGAGACGACCTTCCGCGCCGGCGAGGGCTGGGTCGAACCCGGTGTTCCCCACGCGGCGGGCAACGCCACGGCCGAACCGGCGGCGGTGCTGGTGACCTTCCTGCTGCCGCAGGGCGCGCCGCTGACCACGGTCCAGGGGGTCGGCACGGGCGCCGCCCCGCCCGGCTCGACGACCCGCGCGCAGTTCCGGACGGCGGGGGCGCCGATCGCGGGGCGGTTCGAGGTCGTCCACCTGGTCCTCGACTTCGCGCCGGGGGCCTGGACCCCGCCCCACACGCACGGCGGGCAGGGGATCGTCACCGTGCTCGGCGGGACGATGACGCGACGCGCTGAAGGCGTCGAGACGGTCTACCGGCCGGGCGAGAGCTGGATCGAGCCTGGGTCCGTCCACGAGGCGGGCAATGCCACCGCGGACCCGGCGGCGGTCATGGTCACCTTCCTGCTGCCCGAGGGCGCGCCGTTGACGACGGTGGCGGGGCCGACGCTGCCCGCCGCCGGCGCGGGCGGCGGCGCCCGCCCAGCGCGGCCCCTCTGGTTGGCACTCCTCCTCGGCGGCGGGCTCACCGCGGGCGGCGCGCTCGCGCGCCGGTGGACGCGCCGGTCGGCCGTGTCGCGATGACGTTCGGGGGCGGCGGGCCGGCGCCGGCCCCCCGCCCCCCCGCGCGGATCGCGCGCCTGGACGGTAGCGGCGGAGCGGAGCGAGAATAGCGGCCCACGGAGAGGGATCGCGTGCGTGCCCGGCGTGGCGCCGCCGGGCGGAGCGGCGGGGGAGCATGGGACTGGTGGCAGGCGAGGGCGGGCTGATCGGCCGCGAGCGCGAGCGCGCCGAGCTGGCGCGCGCCGCGGCGGCGACGCGCGCGGGGCAAGGCGCGCTCGTCCTGGTGAGCGGCGAGGCCGGCATCGGCAAGACGAGCCTGGTCAGGCGGGCGCTCGCCGACGCCGACCTCCTGATCCTCGAAGGGCGGGCGCACCAGGGGGTGCCCCTGCCCTACGGCCCGCTGGCCGCGGCCCTGCGCGCGCACCGGGCGGACCGGCCCGCCGCGCCGCCCGCCGACGCGCCCCCGGACGGGAACCTCGCGCTGCTGCTGCCCGAGTGGGGCGCGCCGCCCCGGCATGGCGACCAGGCGGCGCTGTTCGAGGCCCTGCGCGCGGCGCTCGCAGCGCTCGCCCGCCGGCAGCCGGCGGCGCTCTTCCTCGACGATTTGCACTGGGCCGACCACGCGACCCTGGAGCTCCTGCCGGCCCTGGCGGGCGCGCTGGAGCGGGAGCCGCTGCTGATCGTCGGGGCCTACCGGAGCGACGAGATCCCGCGCGGCCACCCGGTGCGCCGGTTGCGCGCCGAGCTACGGCGGGCCGGCCGGCTGCGCGAGCTGACGATCGAGCCGCTCGATCAGGCGCAGGCCGCGCGGCTGGCCGCGCGTGTGCTCGGGGCCGAGCCAGGCCCGGCGCTCGCCGCGGCGCTCTACGACCGGACGGAGGGCGTGCCGTTCTTCGTGGAGGAGCTCGCCAGGGCGCTCGCCGCCGGCGGGCGGTTGCGCCAGGACGCGGCCGGGCTCGCGCTCGACGCGGCCGACGCGTTGCCGTTGCCGGAGAGCGTCTGCGACGCCGTCGGACTGCAGGCCGAGGGGCTCCCGCCGCAGGCGCGGCAGGCGCTCGACATCGCCGCCGTGGCCGGGCAGGAGTTCGACCTCGACCTGGTGACCGCGCTGGCGGGCGACGACGAGGCGGGGCTGGCGCCGCTGCTGGACCGCGGCCTCCTGGTCGAGACCGGGGCCGGCCGGGCCGCGTTCCGCCACGCGCTGACGCGGGAGGCCTGCTACCTGGACGTGCCGTGGTCGCGCCGGCGCGCCCTGCACCGGGAACTGGCCGCCCGCCTGGAAGCCGGGGGCGCGCCGCCCGCGGTCGTCGCGGAACACTGGCTCACGGGCCGGGAGCAGGAGCGGGCCCGCCGGGCGCTCGCGGCCGCGGCCGAGTCCTCCTGCCGGATCCACGCCTACCGGGACGCCGGCGCGGCGTTCCGACGCGCGCTCGAGCTGCGGCCGGAGGGCGCGGAGGAGCCGGGCCGCCGCGCCCTGCTGGAACGGCTGGGGGAGTGCGCGGAACTGTCCGGCGATCTGGTCGAGGCGGCGCGCGCCTGGCGGGAGGCGGCCGACGCCCGTCGCCAGGCCGGCGAGACGCGCGGGTTCGCCCTGGTCGAGCGCCGGCTGGCCGGCATCTACGAGTTGCGCGGCGACTGGGAGGGCACCCTGGCGGCGCGCGAGGCGGCCGCGGCGGCCTTCGCGGCGGCCGACCTCCCGGGCGAGGCGGCGACCGAGCGGCTGCTGGCCGCGGCGCATCTGCGGTCCGCCGCCAGCTTCCACGCGGCGCTGGCGCTGCTGGGGGTGGCGCGCGCGGAGGCCGCGCGCGCCGGGCGCACGGACTTGCTGGCCCACATCCTCGGCCAGGAGGGCAACATCCGCGCCCGGCTGGGCGAGGGCGCGGCCGGGCTGGAGTTGGTGCGGGCCGGGCTCGCGCTCGCGCTGGAGCACAACCTGGCCGGGCCGGCGGCGGAGGTCTACCAGCGGCTGGCGGACGCGCTGGAACACGCGGGGGACTACGCCGGCGCGCGGGAGACCTATCTCCGGGCGTTCGACTACTGCCGGGCGCACGGCGCCGAGACGACGGCCTCCCTCTGCCTGGCCTGCCTCTCGGTGGTCCTGCGGCAGACCGGGGAGTGGGAGCGCGCGACGACCATCTGCCGCGAGATCCTCGCCACGGCCGACAGCTCGCCCCACGCCCGCGCCGTCGCCGGCGGGATGCTCGGCGCCCTCCACGCGCTGCGCGGCGACGCGCGCGCCGCCCGCCCGCTCCTCCTCGAGGCCGCCGCGCTGGCCCGGCGGATCGAGCTGGCGGCGATGGAGCTCCTCGCCACCTGGGGCCTGGCCCTGGTCGACGACCTGAATGCCGCGCGTGAGGCGGCCATCGCGCGCTGCCGCGACCTGCTGGACCGCTGGGAGCGGACGGAGGAACGCCACTACGTCGTGCCGGCGCTCTGCTGGGCGGCGACGTACTGCGCCGAACACGGCGCCGACCGCGAGGCGCGCGCCTGCGCCGCCGCCCTGGCCACGATCGCCGCCGACACCGGCCAGCCCGAGGCCCTCGCCGCCCTCGCCCACGCGCTCGGCGAGACCGCCCTGCTCGACGGCGACCCCGCGCAGGCCGCCGCCCAGTTCGGCCAGGCCCTCGACCTGCTCCGCGACCGGCAGTTGCCGCTCGACCGCGCGCAGACGGAGCGGCGCGCGGGGAACGCGCTGGCGCTCGCGGGCCAGCGCGAGGCCGGGGTGGCGCGGCTGACCGCCGCCTACCGCACGGCGCGCAAACTCGGGGCGCGGCCGCTCGCCGCGCGTATCGCCCGCGATCTCCTGGCGCTCGGCGAGCCGGTCGAGCGCCGCCTGGGCCGCCGCGCGGCCGGCCAGCTCGCCCACGCCGGCCTCTCGCGCCGGGAGCTGGAGGTGCTGCGGCTGGTCGCCGTCGGCCGGACCAGCCGGGAGATCGGCCGGCAGCTCTACTTCAGCCCGCGCACCGTGGAGATGCACGTCCAGGGCATCCTCGCCAAGCTCGACTGCCGCTCGCGCGCCGAGGCCACCCGTAAGGCGGCCGCGCTCGGGCTGCTGGAACGGGCCGTGGGGCGGGAGAGCATGGAGCCTGGGGAGTAGGGCGGCGCGCGGAGGCGCGGCGACTCGCCCGCGCGCTCGACGCCTGCGGCGCGGGCGGCCCCGCGCGGCGGCGCCCTCGCGGTCGCCGGCGCTGATGAGGGGGGCAAGGCCGCAGGAGTCGGCGCCAGCGCCGCGGAGCGCGCCGGCCCCCGTTTAGCCGGCGCGGGCGCCCAGGCGCGCGAGCAGATCCGTCGCGCCCCTGACCAGTTCCTCCACGATCTCGGCCGCGCCCTGCTCACCCCGCTGGAGGCGCAGCCCCTGCCCGGCCAGCAGCGGGAAGAGGTCGGCGTCGTCGCGCGCCAGGCCCTCGCGGAGGATGTCGGCCGCGGCCAAACCTTGCAAGGGCCAGGCGAGCGGCTCGGCGCCGGCCCGCCGGTGCTCCTCGGTCAGGCGATTGCGCAGGCCACGCGCCGGGCGGCCGGTGAAGGCGCGCGTCACCACCGTGTCGGCCTCCGTCGCCGCCAGCAGCCGCCGGCGGTAGGCGGGCGTCGCGCCACTCTCGCGCGCCAGCAGGAAGCGTGTGCCGAGCTGCACGCCGGCCGCGCCGAGCGCCAGCGCCGCCACCACACCGCGCCCGTCCATGATCCCGCCCGCGGCGACCACCGGCGCCGCGACCGCGTCGGCCACCTGCGGCACGAGCGCCAGGGCGCCGACGGTCGGCGGCTCGTCGCCGGGCGCGATGGCGAACGTCGAGCGGTGCCCGCCAGCCTCGGCCCCCTGCGCGATCACCGCGTCGGCGCCCAGCTCGGCCGCCCGCAGCGCCTCCGCGACGGTCGTCACCATCACCAGCGCACGGGCGCCGGCGGCCTGCACGCGCGCCACCAACTCGCCCGGATCACCGAGCGCGAAGCTGACCACCGGCACGCGCTCCTCCGCGACGATCCGCAACTGCTCCGGCAGCGCCGATGGCGGGGGCACGAGGTCGGGGGACCGGGCGGCAGCCCCAACTCCCGCCGGAAGCGATCGAGGAAGCGCTGCGCGGCGGCCACGTCGTGGTTGCCCGGTTCCAGACCTGCCAACTGGAAGTTGACCCCGAACGGGCGGTCGGTGCGCGCCCTGACGGCATGAATCGCCGCCCGGAGTTCGTCGGGCGTCACCCTGGCGGTCGGGATCATCCCCAGCCCCCCGGCGGCCGACACCTCGGCGACCAGCGCGGGGGTCGTCCAGCCCCCGCCATCGGCGCCTGGATCAGCGGGTAGTGGATGCCGAGCAAGGCGCAGAGCGGCGTGCGGAGCGCGCCGGCCGTGTCGGTCGCGGGGTTCATCGCGGGCCTCCTGACGGCTAGCCCTCGCGCCGCGCCACGGCGATCATCCGCTCGCTGGCCGGCGTGAAGGGGTCGAGGTCGTACGATCCGAAGACCTGGATCGCCGCGAAGCCGGCACGCTCCAGCAGCAGATCCAGCTCGAACCGCGCGATGTAGCGCAGCACGAATGGGGCTGCGACCCGCTCCACGGCGCCGTCCTGCCGCGTCCGGTCGTAGAAGAAGGTCGTCTCGATCCGCTGCTCCGCCAGATCGACCGCGCTGGCGGAGAACTTGTCAATGCGCTCGCCCGTCCGTGGGTCGCGATAGGTCGCGGCGTGGATCAGTCGCCCGTCGTACTCTAGCAGCACCGCCGGGTGCGGCGGGAAGAGGTCGAGGATCAGCAGCCCGTCGGGGACGAGATGCCGCCGCGCCGCCTCCAGCGCGGCCAACTGGTCGGCGCGCGTCTCCAGGTGCAGGAACGAATTGATCGCGCTGAAGGCGAGCGCGAACCGCGCCTCGCCCAGCCGCACCAGCGTGCGGATGTCGTCCCGCACCAGCGTCGCCCGACCCGCCACCCCCGCGCGCGCAACCGCCCCCTCCGCCAGCGCCAGCATCCGCCCCGACAGGTCGACGCCGGTGACCGCGAACCCCGCCTCCGCCAGCGGCACCAGCACCCGCCCGGTCCCGCAGCCGAGTTCGAGCACCGGCCCGCCCGCCTGCGCCGCGAACCCCCGGTAGAGATCGAGGTCGTCGGCGTATCCGCCGAACTCCAGATCGTAGAAGGGGGCGAAGCGGTCGAACTCGGCCCCGGCTGCTCCGCCATCGGTCATACTCATGCGCCGATTATAGCGGAGGCGGGGCGGCCGGGGGCGCCCCCCGCACCCCGAGCTTGCCCTGCTAGCGCGGCTCGCGCGGGCGGGAGGCCGCGAGCCAGTCGTAAACGTGGGCCGCGGCCTCGGCGGGCGTCGTCCGGCTCGTGTCGATGATGGGACTGACCTAGCCGCGCAGGACCCCGGCGTCGGCGACCGCTTCCTCGATCATCTCGCCCGTCCAGCCGCGCGCCCGCAGCCGCGCGACCCGCGTCGCGTCGTCGCAGTCGAGCAGGCACCAGCCGATCGTGTCCGCCTCGATGCTCGCCGGGAGCGCCGCGAGATCGTCCCGGTCCCACGGCGTGAAGAGCACCGCCGGCCGCCCGTCCCGCGCGACCATCTCCAGGATCGCCAGCCAGAGGCGGTTATACCGCGGCCAGAGGCTGGGGGCTTCGACGATCGACTGCCCGACCAGCGCCGAGACCGGCAGCGTCAGCCAGTCGATGTCGAAGATGAGGGCCGCCGGGCGGGAGCGCAGCAGCGCCTCCGCGACCGTCGACTTGCCGGCCCCCGGCGCCCCGGTCACGAACAACAGCGGCGGCGCGGTGGACGGCCCCTCCGCCGGGGGCATGATAAACCTCCCCAAACCTCTCCGGGCGGATCTTCTCTGGATCTGCTCGGGGACGGACCGAGGGGATCGTGCCGCGACCGAGGCCGCCGCCCGCCATGGGCGAGGGCCACCCGGCCGGACCCGCGCCCGCCTTCCGCGCGGTTGAACGGCAGTAGCAAGTGCGAGGGACGGATGATCGAGCCGCAGATCCTGATCGACCTCTACACCGAGACGCACCGGCAGATCAAGGAGCGGATCGCGGGGCTGACGCACGAGGAGAGCCTGATCGCGCCGCCGGGCGGCGGGAACTGCCTCAACTGGGTCCTCGGCCACATCATGGTCGCGCGCAGCAACGTCCTGGCGCTGCTCGGCGCCCCGACCGTCTGGACGACGCGCGCCCAGTTCGCGCCCTACCTGCCCGGCTCCCCGCCGCTCGCCGGCGGGGAGACCGCCCAGCGCCTGGAGACGATCGCGGCCGATCTCGACCGCACGCAGGAACAGCTCGTCGCCGCCCTGCGCGGCACGACCGCGGCGGCGCTGGGCGCGACCGCGAGCGACGGGCGGACCCTCGGCGCGCACCTCGCCTTCTACCAGTCCCACGAATCCTTCCACGCCGGGCAGGTGGAACTGCTGCGGCAACTGCTCGGCAAGTGAGCGTCGCGGCGCCGGCTGCCAGTGGGAGGCCGCGGCTAATGCACGTCGGGACGACGCTCCTCTGGGTCCGCGATGAAGCCCAGGAACAGGACCATCCCGCTGGAAGTGTCCCGGATGGCGCAGTAGAAGGGTCGATCTACCCGCATCGTGAAGCGATCCATCGGCGCGCGGACTGCCCCCGCCACCACCATCCCCGTCACCGCCGCCGCCTCGGTCCCCACCTCGTCCACGTCCAGCATAGCTCCGTGGCTGACGGCGCTCAACCACAAGTCCGGCTCACCAATCCCCGAGAAGTCGGCGCCGGACCCGAAGGCCGCCCCCAGGCCCAGGGCGGCGAGTGCCCGTGCCAGGTCGGCCCCATAGGTCGCCCTGCATCGTGGCAGGGTGATCGTCCCCTCCCGCTCTTCAACCCCGGCCAGCCAGGCGTCCCAGGCTTCGGCCGTCAGGCGCCGCCCGAACGCCGCAGCGCCGGTGGGGGAGAACCTGGGGAGGATGATGTCGAGCACGATCCGTCCCCCGCCATATGGCAGACGGATTGCCTGCGCCGCGTCGTGCTCGGCGTAGCGGAACAGCCCCTCCCGCGTCATCAGCGACAACTGCTTGCGCCGCCCATCCCCGAGCGTGAACGGCCCGGGCACCGTCAGCGCGAGATCGAACGGTGTCGCCCAGCACCCTTTGAACGCGGCAGCGTTGGCAAGCACCAACCTGGTTCTTACAGTCAGTTCGCCAGGGCCGACGATCCGCGCGATGGCGCCCCGGGTCTGCTCCCGGACCCAAGCGTTGATACTCTCAGCGGCGTCGGGGCGCGCGAAATCGAGCTGCCGCACAGTCGCGTCGTAATGCGCCGCGATCCGCGCCAGGAACTCCGTGTTGACGGCGAAACCGGTCTGCGCCCAGAGGGCATTGGCGACCGTCAGGCGTGCCGCAGCGTCACTGCCGCCCAGGCCGGCCCAGGCTGCGGCGCTGGCCCTGTTGACCTGTCCGAGACTGAACCCTCCCAACCCAAGCGCGGCGGCGAGGGCTTCCCGCGTCGCGCCGGAGGAGCCGTTGTGGACCAGCATCAGCGCGTTGGCGATGCTCGCGGGAGCGATGAAGACATTGCTATCGCCCACGCCCGCGAGTAGCTCGGCGAAGAGCCGGAAGCCGAACGCATTGGTGGCGGCCGCAACCGGCCGCACAAGCGTCATGTCATCGCCGTCCGGATTCATCCCACCCTCCCCGCGGCCGGAGCGAGCAGTTCATAACGCCAAGCGCTCAGCCGAGTTCGCCGACCGGCACCGGCACGCCGCCATCGCGCGCCGAGGCGAAGATCGCCTGGGTCAGTTGCGCAACGACGAGGCCGCGGCTCGCGTCCGACACGCTCAGGTCGCCGCACCGGATCGCCTCGATGAACTCGGCGTCCGGCGTCGTCGCGGGCGGGCGGGCGCCCTCGGGCGGGACGAGGTTGCGGCGCTCGGTGCCGATCCAGCCGCGGTAGTTGTCCGCGCCGATGTGCCGGATGTGGTCGCGGTCGGTGATCTCGATCGTCCCCTTCGTGCCGATGATCGTGATGTTCCAGAGGGTCGGCCCGCGGCCCACCACCGCCAGCGTCGCCACCCGCCCGCCGTTGAAGCGGAGGATCGCGCCGGTGACGATGTCGAGATCGGCCCCCTCCGGCGGGACGTCACCCCCGGCGCCCGCGCCCTCGACCGCCGGCACCTCGCGATCGGGCTGGGAGAAGGCGCAGACGGTCTCCGGGCGCATCCCGGTCAGGAAGAGCATCAGGTCGACGAAGTGGCTGCCCGTGTCGACCAGGATGCCCCCTCGCCGAGCGTCGGGGAGCGCCGCCAGCCGCCGACCCGCCCCAGTTCTGCGTGATCTGGCTGGAGTAGAAGAGGATTTCGCCGAGGTGGCCGCCCGCGATCTGCTGCCGCGCGTAGCGGTAGGGCCAGAGCCGCGCGTGCTGGTAGGAGACCATCAGGATGCGCTCGCGCGACCGGGCCAGGTCGATCAGCTCGCGGGCTTGGTCCGAGGCGGGTCACGAAAGGCTTCTCGGTCAGGACGTGCTTGCCCGCCTCCAGCGCGTCGGAGATGTGGCGGTAGTGCAGGCCGTGCGGCGTCGCGACCACCACCCCGTCCACGTCGCCGGCCAGCAGGTCGTGGTAATCGGTGTAGGTCGCGGCGTCGGCCAGCGCGGGAAGCGCTCCTGCAGCCCGGCCATGTTCGCCTCGCTCACGTCCGCCAGCGCCGTGACCGCCGCGCCGGGCGTGCTCGCGATGTTGCGCGCGTGATACCCGCTGATCCCCCCGCAGCCGATCAGCCCCAGCCGCACCGTCGCCCGCTCCATCGTCGGCGCCTCCTCATTCACGATCGATCTGCTCCGCCCCCGGTCAACTCGCGCAGGGTCCACAGTGTCAGCACGGCCGCGCGGCGGCCCAGTTGCCCCGCCGTCTCCCCGGCGAAGGCCCCCGGTTCGGTCGTCCGCAACAACTCGTTATTGGAGATGTCTTTGATCGTCAGGAAGGGCGTGTCGTGGCTGGCGCAGGTCAGCGCGATCGCCGCGGCCTCCATGTCCTCGCAGAGCGACTCGTGCAGCCCGGCGATCGCCCGGATGCGCTCGTGCGATCGGTTCCAGCGGTCGGCCGAGGCGACCGTGCCGGCGAAGAGGCGCGGCGCGCGGTGCGGCACCCCGGCGGGCCAGCCGGAGGCCGGCGGCCAGGGCTCGTGCCGCCCGTCCAGAGCCGCCGCCGCGCGCCGCGCCGCCGCCAGCAGCGCCGGGTCGGCAGGTAGATAGGCGGCCCGCTCCTGCCGGCCCGTGCGGAGGTAGTACATCGGCTTGTACTCCTCCCTGCCGTCCGGGGCGACCCGCACGCTGTCGTAGGCGATCGTGCGCTCGCCGAGCACCAGGTCGCCCGGCAGCAGATCCTCCCGATGGCCGCCGGTGCAGCCGTAGTTCAGGACCGCCGCGGGCGCGTGGTGGATGATCGTCGCCTCCGCCGCCGCCGCCGCGCCGAGCATCCCGATCCCGCAGAGGGTCAGGACGAGCGGCTGGCCGGCGAGCGTCGCGCGCCAGTAGCGCCGCCCCGCGCGCCACTCCTCCTCGCCCGCCCCGACGGCCCGGCGCAGGTGGGTCAACTCCTCCTCGATCGCGCAGATCACGGCGATCGGCCCGCCGGCCGGCACGGTCGCGCCCATCGTCGGCATGTCCTCCCAGACCCTTCAGCGCAAGCGCACGGACGATAGCACCCCCGCCACCGCGGCGCAAGATGCTATCATGCGGCCGGAACGCCCCCCTGCCCCCCAACTTTGGGGGAGAAGGCGCGGGCAGCGCAGGTCTGCCCGCGGCGCGGATGGCAACTCCCCTCACGGGAAGGTGAGGAACCATTCGTCGTTCGTCGTTCGTCGTTCGTACTTCACCGCGGGGGTGATCATGGCGGAGGTGCTCGGCCTGGGCGAGGTGATGATCCGCCTGACGCCGCCCGGCGCGCTGCGGCTGGAGCAGGCGACGACGCTCGACCTCGACGTGGGCGGGGCGGAGCTGAACACGCTGGTCGGCCTGAGCCACCTCGGCGTCGCGACCGCCTGGCTGTCGAAGCTGCCCGACACGCCGCTCGGCCGGCTGATCGCCAGCCGGGCGCGGGCCGCGGGGGTGGACACCGGGCCGGTCATCTGGACTCCCGAGGGCGCGCCGGCCTCTACTTCATCGAGCAGGGCCGCGCCGCGCGCCGGCAGGTCCTCTACGACCGCCGCGACTCGGCGATGAGCACGCTCGGGCCGGAGGAGATCGACCCGGCGCCCTTCGCCGGCGCCCGCCTCTTCCACGTCAGCGGCATCACCCCGGCCCTCGGCGACCGCTGCCGGGCGGCGACCTTCGCCGCGCTCGAGGCGGCGCGGGCGGCCGGCTGCGCGGTCAGCTTCGACCCGAACTACCGCTCCCGCCTCTGGTCGCTCGACGCGGCCCGCGCCGTCTACGCGCAGATCCTGCCGCAAGTCGACATCCTCTTCGCCACCCGCGAGGCGCTCGACACCTTCTTCGGCGTCGGCGGGGCCGACGACGAGGCGGCGGCGCGGGCCGCGCTCGCCGCCTTCCCCGGCCTCAAGGCGGTGGCGCTGACCAGCCGCGAGCAGGCGCACGCCTTCCGCGGCACGATCGGCGCGCTCGCCGCCACCAGGGACCAGACCTACCGCGCCCGCCCCTACGACCTCGAAATCATCGATCGCCTCGGGGCCGGCGACGCCTTCGCGGCCGGTTTCCTCTGGGGCTTCCTGCGCGACGATCCGGCGCGCGGCGTCGCCTACGGCCAGGCCCTGGCCGCCCTCCAGCACACCATCCCCGGCGACTTCCCCACTTCACCCTGGCCGAAGTCGCCGAACTGGCCGAGGCCACCGGCCCCGGCGCGATGCGCCTCCGTCGCTGACCGCGGGAAAGGACGAACCGGAACCACAAAGGCACCAAGACCACAAAGGACACAGAGCGGGTCGAGCAGCCCGAACTCGAAGATCACCGTACTTCTCTGTGTCCTTTGTGGTTCAGTCTCCTCCCTCCCGATACACGCCCCGGTACTCGGCGGGTAGCAGCGCGGCGACCTCGCCCATGATCCGGTCGGCGATCGCCTGGTGATCGGCGCGGCCGGGGCCGGATTCGGGGCGGAAAGGCCGGCCGATCACGACGCGGACGGGCCGGCGGCGGAAGCGGGCGAGGAGCAAGCCGGGGACCGTCGTCAGCCGCTCGGTGCCGGTGATCGCGACCGGGAGGACCGGCGCGCCCGAGCGCGTCGCCAGCAGCGAGACGCCGGGGTTGGCGCGCAGCAGCCCCGGTCGCCAGGTGCGCGTCCCCTCGGGAGGATGCCGACCGCCTCACCCCTTCGCAGCAGGTCGAGCGCGGCGCGGATCGCGTCCAGGTCGCGCGCGCCGCCGCGCTTCACGGGCAGCGCGCCGACCAGCCGCAGCAGCGGCGCCAGCCAGCGGATGGCGAAGAGGTCGTAGAGGGCCAGGAAGGTGACGCGGCGCGGCAGGATCGCGGTGATCAGGGGCGGCTCCAGGAAGGAGAGGTGGTTCCCGACGACCAGCAGCGGCCCCTCCCGCGGGACGTGCTCTAGGCCGACGACCTCCGGGCGGACGAGGGTCCGGAGGGCCAGCCGGCAGAGGGTCCGGCCCAGGCGGTAGGCGCGCGCGGCGGGCGGTGGGCCCGCGGGGGCGACCCCGGCCGCCCGCGCCCCGCCCCGCGCGCTGTCCGCGCCTGGCACTGCCCGATCTTGCCCCCGCTCCGGCCGCCGCGACCCCATCGCACGCCCCACCTTCGGCGATCCCCGCCCCTTGCCCCGCCCGCGTGACCCGCCACCTTCAGCGCGGCCGTGGCCCACTCGGGGTGCGGGCGGTCAAGTCGCCGTAATGCGCCAGCGTCACCCCGAGGTCGTCGAGGGCGGGGCGCAGGCGCGGGTCGGTCAGGAAGGCGACCTCGGCCGAGCCGAGCGCGCCGTCGCGGCTCCAGGCCGGGTGCGCCATCAGCTCGACCGATCCGGCGCGCAGCGGGGCGAGCGCCGCGCGCAGCGTCGCGACCGGATCGGGGGTGGCCCGGAAGCGCGCCGCGTCGAGCAGGAAGTCGGCCAGGACGACCTCGGAGCCGTCGAACAGCAGCGCGCGCCGGCCGCGGCGCGGCGCCGGGCGGTGCGCTGGCGCCGGCCAGAGGCGCGCCCCGAGCGGGGTCAGCAGCGCCTGGGACCGCTCGAAGAGGGCGACGACGGCCCAGAGGCGGTCCCGGCGTCCGGCAGGGCGCGTCGGGCGCGACCGGGCCGCCGCGCCGAGCGTCCGCTGCGCCGCGAAGTGTAAGGGGAGCCAGTCCGCCAGGAAGGGGGAGCGCAGCGCCCGCACGCCGTACTCGGCCATCAGCCGCAGCACGATCGGCAGCACGCGCGGGTAGGCGTGGACGTGCAGATGCCCGTCGACGTGGGTCGGTCGCAGGCCCCACCCGAGCATCTGCTCGAACTGGGCCCGCAGCTCGCGCTCCACCTCGGCCAGCCGCGCCCGCCCGCCGCCGATCCGCCGCAACTGCGCCGGGAAGGGCAGGAACCGGCCCCGCCGATCCACCAGCGAGGGCACCTCGGCCGGCGGCAGCACCGGGGCGCCACCGGTGAGGTTGAGGTGCAGCCCGACACCGAGCGCCGGGTGTTCGCGCGCCAGGGCGCGGGCCGCGCCCGCCGCCGGGTAGTTGACCAGCAGGGTGGCGCTGGTCAGCACCCCCTCGCGGTGGCAGCGCACGATCGCCGCGTTGATCGCGTCGGAGTATCCGAAATCATCGCCGTTCACCACGAGCACGACCCCGCGCCCGTCCGACGCCGCCATCGCCCCCGCCCGCCTCTCCATCCTGCCGCTCGGGTGCGCCCCACCGACCGCCGCCGCTGCCATTAGCGCGCAGCAAGGCTATGGCAAGAGCCTTGCCAACGGGGCACGCCGGGCCGGTGCGCGCACTGCTGGCCCAGTACGCAGCGCAGGGCACAGTGCGCGGTGCGCTGCGCCTCGCCCCCGGACGGCGGGGTGCCAGCAGGCTCTCGGCCCTGCACTTGCTCGGCATAGGGAGATCGGGACGCGGCCCGCAGCGGGCGGCATGAGGGCGCGGTTCACCTGATCAGGGGGGCCGGATCTCGGCCTCCCTGCGGTGACGACGGAACAAGAGTTGGATGGACACGTCCTCGCTTCAGTGGGCACGCCGGCTCGGGCGGCGGCAGTCCAACTTCGGATCTACCGGGGGATGTGTAGGCCGAGATCCGAGTACAGCGCGGTGGCCCGATCCGCTACAGGGAATGGCCCTTCTGTGGAGTAAGTCGAGCACCGATGAAAGCGGCAGCGCGCCCGCGACTGTGGGGTGCTGCGGATGCGGCCGGCACCTCAGGCAGAGGCGCGGGCCGCGCCTCTGCCTGGGGGCGCGGACCAGCGCGCGGCACCATTGGCCGCTAGCGCAGACTGGGGCGGCTCACGCCCCGACAGTGCTCAACAACCGGGACGATACACGCACGAGCCCCACGAATGGGCGCCGTCGGTACTGGTGTAGAAGTGGAGGCTTCCCCAGTCGCCGTAATCGTAGTGGTCGGTCGCGGCGTAGCGGGCGGTGGCCGTGTAGTTTTGAATGGTGTCGTAGACCAGCGCCTTGGTGAAGCAGCCCCTGAGATTCTCGTAGGCGAAGACCTCGCAGTAATCGCCGTCGGTCCAGTGCCAACCGTTATAGCCGTTGTCGCGCCTCGACCCGTTGTTGTAGCCGTTGATGGTCGTGTCGAGATTGTCCCAGGCGTGGGACGAATAGGAGTAGCCCTCCGCCCGATAGGCCGTGGTGTCGTACCACCGCTCGGTCCAGCCGGTGGTGGAGAAGTACTGGTTACCGCCGTTCAGCTCGATCGCCTCCGCCAGTGCGACGGACGGGGCAAGCGCGAAGAGCACCAACGCCACGACGGAGGTGCCGATCCAGAGGCGGGAAAGCGGTCGCTGGGTCGCAATTCCCTTCACCGTGGGATCCCCTTTCTCCTATCGGTATGGTGTGGACTTCAGCAGAGCCCACGAAGTACCCCCACCACGCGCGCTAGCGAGCCGGCGACGGGGTCGGACGATTCGGCGAGGAGTCCTCGTGGACGCTGCGGGTCTTGGCATACAGCCGGCCGAGGAAGTCGGACTGGCTGGCGAAGACGTCCGAGCCAGCGCCGACATGCCGCACCCCGTCGACTTCGTGCTGATACACCCAGGAGTAGAAGGGGCGCCCCTGCTGCTCCGCATCGGGCGGGGGATGACGGAAGGGCCGGTAGCCCGGGATCTGCTCGAGGCGGGCCAGCGGGATGTTCACGCCCACGATGAGCGGCCCCCGCGCCCCGCGCTGCAACTGCATCGCCAGCCAGTCCACGCCAACACGATCGAACACCCCCTAGTCAATGACGATCGCCTCCGCCGTGGCCGCCTCCGTCATCAGTTCGGGCACGGAAGTCACGACGCGCAGCCCGGCTTGGCGCGCCTGCGCGATATCGAGGCCGGGACGCTCCGGATGCGCTAGGTAGACGGCGTTGATCGGCGGCCCTGTCGGGGGCTCCGCCGCGGCCGGCCGCGACGGGGCCGAGGCCGTCACGGCCAGTGCCCCCAGCATCGCCACGGCGATAATGAGCAGGCCAAGCCAGCGACGCACACGACGTGTTCCTTGCTCCATGATGGCTCCTCACCTTCGACTACAGACAGTACCATCGGGACAAGAGCCTGCGCCGCCCCCAGTCGCCGCCAGCACCTCCTCAGCATAGTCCGATGTCTCTCAGCACGACATCAGCCTACACCCCCACCCCAGGCACGCAAGCACCCACAAGGTTGCCCCCCGAATAGGTTGTGAAGGTCCCGAACCGACGAGCCGCCGCACGCGGCGAGAGAGACGATCCGAGGGGCGGGGTCAGCCGGGCGGCGGCCTCACGCCCCGCCCGGACCCGCTGCGCGCAGGCGCGCCCAGTCGGCCGGCCGGTCGATCCACCGGCCGCCGCGCGCCGCCGAGTGGGGCCGGTGCGGCGGGGGGGGAAGTGGGGGGAATCGGGGGGATTTGGGGGCGGTCGGAGCGGCGCCGGCGAGCGAGATTTCCTTGCTGTGGCAAGGAAAAGAACGGCAGTGAGGCGGGTTCGTTTGGTGATTTTCATGTTTTGCGCCCCTCTGGCGCCGCCGGTGGCCGGCGCGCGGCGCGCACTGGTTCGAATTCCGGACCCGCGGGGCGGGGTGATGCGTGCCACGGTGGCGAACCGTCCTCCTCGACCATCCAGGGTGAGGGGTGCTGCCGCGCGCGGGCGGCCACCGCGGTCAACGGCTGGCACGGCGGCGGCAGGACCCGTGCCGCCTCGGCGGTCGTGCGACACCGCACGATGCGCGCGGACAAGGCGGACCCGGTCACCACCCTTGAATAGACCCCGGCCGGCATGCGGCACTGGCCGGGAGGGGTGCTGGCAAGCGGGCACGGCGGGCGGCGGGACGAGTCCCGCCGCCCCTCGCTCTTTCCGCCGCCCGCCGCGCCCGGCGCCGCGCCGCTCAGCGCGGCAGTTCGATCGGCCGGGCCTGGGGGTCGTTGACCCTGGTCGTGTCGAGCCGCAGGGTGGTGGTGCCCGGCTGCGGGGCGCTCAGGTTGAGCTTGAGCTCGGCCGCCACCAGGAAATCGCCGGAGCGATCGACCCAGACGGGGCCGCTGATGTCACCGGCCACACCAGCAAGCACCGCCGCCAGCAGGGGTTGCCGGCCAGCCCCGCGAGCTGGCCGCTGCCGGTGTACTTGGTCGCCGCCCGGTCGTTGACCCGCTCCTCGCCGGCCGCGGTGAAGGTGGTGACGCCCGGCGCGGTCAGGTTGCTGTAGAGGAGGTCGGGCAGGGTCAGCAGGATCGGCGGGGTCGGCAGCTCGACCGCCTGACCGTTGATGATCGAGTAGGTCCGGTCGCCGATCTTCAGGAACTCCTGCGTGGCGCCGCTGCCATCGACGAGTTGCACGCGCTGGTTGCCCTTGTAGTAGTCGATGCGGTAGGTGAGGGTGTCGCCCAGGCCGAACGGGATGACCTTGCTGAGGCCGCTGACAACGATGTCGAGGTGGTAGGAGTCGAGTTTCTGGAGGTTGGCGTAGGCAGCGGTCACCGCCGCCGGGTTCGCCGCGACCGGCGACGGGGAGGCGGCGCGCGTGACGGTCGCCCGTGCGGCGGTGCCGGTCGGGCTGACCGGGGCCGCGCGCGTCGGCGACGGGGCGGTCGTGGCGGTCGGCGCCCTGGTCGGCGTGGCGGTCGGCGGCGCGGCGGTCGGGGTCGGCGTGCTGGCGGCGCCGCCGCAGGCCGCCAGCGCCACGGTCAGCGCGAGCGCGCCGGCGGCGAGGGGCCGCGCGCTCCGCGCCCGCCACGGCTGTTTCGCGTCCATCATCCTTGCCCTTCCCTTGTGTATCTGTCGTGTGGCGGGGCCGTGCCGGTCGGCGCGGCGCCCCCACGCGCGCGCCCCGGGAAGGGCCGGCGCCGTCCGGCGTCGCGCGCGGTCTGCCCCCATCCCCTGCTCTTCCGCAACCCGGTCGCCACGCGCGCACCACCGGCGCGGGGCGGCTGCCAATCAGGACGCCCGGGGCCGGGCGCGCGTTACCACCGTGGCCGCCCGGCGCGGACGCCGATGCGGCGAAGCTGGGGCCGGGGACCGGACCGGGCGGGCGGGCCCGCGGTCAGCGGGGGCGGCGCGGCCTTCGACGCCGCGCCACCTCGCCCGCGCGACGCCGGGAACCTAATCAGCGGGGACGGCCCGCGCCGCGCCGACCGGCGTGACCCACCCGGCGTAGGCGCGGTCCTTGCCGCGGACGACGTCGTGGAAGACGCGCTCCAGTTCGGTCGTGATCGGCCCCTGCTCGCCGTCGCCGACGGTGTAGCGGTCGACCGAGACGATCGGGGTGATCTCGGCGGCGGTGCCGCAGAAGAAGACCTCGTCGGCGATGTAGAGTTCGGTGCGGTCCACCGCGCGCTCGACGACCTCGAGGCCGAGCCGGTCACGCGCCAACTCGATCAGCGAGGCGCGGGTGATGCTCTCCAGGATCGAGTCGGTCACCCCCGGCGTGATCAACTGGCCGTCGCGCACCAGCATCACGCAAGCGCCCGGCCCCTCGGCCACCTTGCCCTGCGCGTTGAGCAGGATCGCGGTGTCGTAGCCGTCGATCGACGCCTCGGCGGAGGCGAGCTGGCTGTTGCGGTAGTTGGAGATGTTCTTGATCCGCGGCGGCATCACGTTGTCGGCGATGCGCTGCCAGGAGCTGACGCGGGCGTGCTTCCAGTCGCGCCCCAGCAGGTGCGAGGGGGGGGGCGGGTGGTGATCGTGATCTCGGTCGGGGCCGGGTCGGTCGAGGAGATCTTGCGGAAGCCGCCCCCGCCGCCGAGGAAGGCGAGCGGGAAGATATACGTGTCCTGGCGACACTCGTTGGCGCGCAAGAGATCGGTGATCGCGCCGGCGAGCGCTTCCGCGGTGTAGTCCCAGGCCATCCGCATCATCTTCTGCGAGCGGAGGAAGCGGCTTAGGTGGGCATCGAGGCGGAAGACGTAAAGTTCCTCCTCGTCGTCGTTCCAGTAGGCCATGATGCCCTCGAAGATGGCGGCCACGGACGACCAGCCGAGCGCGGTGACGTGGACCGTCGCCTCCTCCCAGGGCGTGCGCCTGCCGTTCCACCAGAGATACCGCGGGTGTGCTGCCGTCACCTGGACCCTCCTCCACCTTGCCTCGTTGGGCCGACCCCTCGCCGCCGGTGGGCGCTCGCCGGGCCGCGGGGAACGCCCCGGCCCGGCACGCGCCGACCCGTAGGATAGCACAGCCCCCGAATCCCCGGTAGGGCCAATCCCGCGGCGGCCGGCGGGGCCACGCGCGTGGCCCCCTTGCCGTCCGCGCGCCGGCTTGTGCAACTTGCCCTATCCCGCCGCGATATTTGCGCCTCCGACACAGCGCAATCGGCGGCCGGGGCGGCTACAATCCTCCCATCGCAGTACACCGCCCGGCCATGCCGCGCGGCGGCGTTGACAGTGTTTCACGCGCCGTGCTATAGTCAGCCAGCCGAGCGAAAAGACAAAGCCGCGACCCGAGTGCAGCGCCGCACGGTTCGCGGGAGGGGCGCCGCCGCCGTCACCGCCGAGCCAGCGAGGGATATGGCTCCCGTGACCCGTCTCTTTCCCGCGGACCCGCGCAGGGCAAGACACCATAGCCAGTGTCGCTGAGGGTGTAGAGGAAACCGCAAGGATCCCGGTTCGACCGCAGGCGAGCGATCCGGCGCCGGTGTGGCGTTGCCATACCCGGCGGGCGGCGCGGCGTATCCGGTCGCCGGCCGGTCCGTCGCCGTACCCGGCGTGCCGCCCGACGGGCGAGGGCCGCGCCGGGCCACACGCCGCAACGAGGGGGACGCGCATGCTGCAGTACACGCTCAACCGGCTCTTGTGGCTGATCCCGACGCTGTTCGTGATGTCGGTGATCGTCTTCCTGATCTCGCACAACACGCCCGGCAGCCCGCTCGACCCTAGCAATTCGGGGCGCAACCCGCTCAGCGACGAGCAGATGGCGAACCTGCGCGCCAAGTACGGGCTCGACCAGCCGCTGTGGGTCCAGTACCGCACCTTCCTCTGGAACGCGCTGCACCTCGACTTCGGCACCTCCTTCGTCTACAAGACGCGCACCGTCACCGACATCCTCGCGCAGACCTTCCCGATCTCGCTGAAGCTCGGCGTGCTGGCGATGACCGTCGCGATCGTCGTCGGGACCTTCCTCGGCATCCTGGCGGCGGTCAACCAGAACGGCTGGCTCGACTACCTCAGCGCGGGGGTGGCGGTGCTGGGGACCAGCCTGCCCAACTTCGTGATCGCCGTCATCTTCATTCTGATCTTCTCGCTGAAGCTCGGTTGGTTCCCGCCGATCAGCGGCAACCTGGCGACGCCGCGCGAGCTGGTCCTGCCGACGATCGTGCTGGCCCTCTTCCCGACGGCCACGCTGACGCGCTACACCCGCGCGAGCATGATCGACGTGATCCGCTCCGACTACGTGCGCACCGCGCGGGCGAAGGGGCTGGCGGAGCGGCGGATCATCACCGGGCATGTGCTGAAGAACGCGCTGATCCCGGTGATCACCGTGATCGGCCCGCTGCTGGCGGCGGTCGGCACCGGCTCGTTCGTGGTGGAGCAGATCTTCGCGATCAACGGCATGGGCAAGTTCTTCGTGCTGAGCATGACCGGCAACGACTACCCGATGATCATGGCGGTGATCCTGCTCTACGGCGTCTTCCTGGCGATCATGAACCTGCTGGTCGATCTGCTGTACGGCCTGTTCGATCCGCGCATCCGCCTGGGGGGCTGAGTTCGAGTCGGGTAGTCGGCTAGTCGGCTAGTCGAGAGTGGCAAATGGGTGGTTGACCGCGGTACCTGCATCCTCTAGCCGACTACCCGACTACCCGACTACCCGACTACGGAGGGGGAGCGATGGCTGAGACCGCATCGTCGCGCGAGGCGAGCGTCGCGCCGACCGCCCAGGTGGCCGGGGCGCTGGGGCAGGCCGGGCTGCGCGGCCGGGGGCGCAAGCAGTCGAGCCTCTGGCGGGACGCCTGGCGGCGGCTGCGCCGCAACAAGCTGGCGCTGGCCGGCCTGGTCGTCGTGGTGCTGCTCTGCCTGGTGGCGATCTTCGCGCCGCTGCTGGCGCGCGAGGAACTCGACTTCCAGAACTACGACACCCTCTACGCGCCGCCGAGCGGGGCCTACCCGATGGGCGCCGACCAGCTCGGGCGCGACATCCTCAGCCGGGTGATCTGGGGGGCGCGGGTCTCGCTGCTGGTCGGGCTGGTGTCGCAGTTCATCGTCCTGGCGATCGGCGTGCCGATCGGCGCGCTCGCCGGCTACTTCGGCGGGCGGACCGACCTGCTGCTGATGCGCGTGGTCGACGTGATGTACGCCTTCCCGCAGTTGCTCTTCGTGATCCTGCTGATGTCGATGTGGGGGCGCGGCCTGCGCAACATCTTCCTGGCGATCGGGATCACCGCCTGGGTGACGCTGGCGCGGCTGGTCCGCGCGCAGTTCCTCTCCCTGCGGGAGAAGGACTACGTCATCGCCGCGCGCTCGATCGGCGCGACCGACCTGCGGCTGATCACCCGGCACATGCTGCCGAACGCGCTGACGCCGATCATCGTCGCGCTGACCTTCGGCATCCCGACCGCGATCTTCATCGAGGCCTTCCTCAGCTTCATCGGCGTCGGGCTGGGGCCGCCGCAGACGAGCTGGGGCCTGATGGTCGGCGAGAACCAGCAGTACCTGCGCTCGTACCCCTGGATGCTGATCTGGCCGTCGGCGGCGCTCGGCCTGACGATGCTGGCCTTCACCTTCCTGGGGGACGGGCTGCGCGACGCGCTCGACCCGAGCGCGAAGCGCGACCCGAGCGCCCGGCGGGGCATGGGGGCGCCCGCGGGGGCGGGCGTGGTGTCGGACCGCGATGGGGATCGGCAAGGAGGGAGGATGGCGTTTGCCCCGATCTGAATCCCCACGGCGGGCCAGGCGCGGGGATCACCCGCCACGGTCGTCGCGGGCGCGCGAGCGCGGAGCCGGCGGTCCAGTACCACCCTGAGCCCGGCAGCGGCCGGGGCATCGGACACAAGGAGGAGGATCATGACGATGCGGACACCGACCGAGTGGCTCGACGATCCCGAGCAGGTGCGACGGTTCGAGGAGCGGATGCGCGCCGCGCGATCCCGCGACGCCAGTTCCTCGGCATCATCGGCGCGCTGGGGACGGCGGCGGCCGTGGCCGCCTGCGGCGCCGAGAGCGCGCCGGCGACCAGCGCGCCGGCGCCGGGCGCGTCCGGGGCGCGACGACCGCCGCGCTGCACCCGCGGCGACGCGCGGGCGCGCCCGCGACGACCGGCGCCGCCGCCGACCCAGGCGCCGCGGCGCGTCCGGACGAACCTGTCGAACTGGCCGGCCAACCAGCCCGCCCCGACCGACCTGGCCGCCGATCAGACCTATCGCAGCGCCGTGCCGGAAGACCCCAGCAGCTTCGACTTCAACAAGGACCTCTACGCCGCCGGCTCGAACTATATCTGGGAGGGCCTGCTGCGCTACGACCCCGACTTCAACCTCGCCCCCGGGACCGCCGAGAGCTACGAGGTCGGGTCGGGGGGGTCGGTCTACGTCTTCAAGCTCAACCCGAAGGCGACCTGGAGCAACGGCGACCCGCTCACCGCCGACGACTACATCTACTCCTGGACCCGCCAGCTCGATCCGGCGACCGCCGCCAGCTACGCCGGTTTCCTGCTCGACATCAAGGGGGCCGAGTCGTTCAACACCAAGAAGGGGCGACGGCGAAGGACCTGGGCCTGAAGGCGGTCGACAAGAACACGCTGGAGGTGACGCTGGAGCGGCCGCGCGGCTATTTCCCGATCCTGGCCGCCTACCTGGCCGCGGTGCCGGCCCACAAGCCCTCGATCGAGAAGCACGGCGAGAAGGCGACCGAGCCGGGCGTGGTCGGCGCGCCGGTGGTCAGCAACGGCCCGTTCGTGCTGACGAAGTGGGACCGGGGGCGGGAGTTCGTGCTGGAGCGCAACGAGCGGTACGCCACCAACCCCAAGCCGACCTTGCAGAAGATCAATTACAGCGTCATCCCGAACACCGCCGGCCTGGCGCCCTACGAGGGCGGGCAGATCGATTACCGCTCGTTCCAGCAGATCCCGAACGGGGAGATCCCGCGCCTGCTCAACGATCCGCAGCTGAAGGCCGAGCTCCACCGGCACTCGCAGAGCGGCCTCTGGTACCTGGTGCCGGAGACCGACAAGCCGCCATTCAACGGCGAGAACGGGCGGAAGGTGCGGCGGGCGATCCAGAAGGCGGTCAACCGCGAGCAACTGGTCAAGGTGATCCAGAACCTCGGCGAGCCCGCCTACTCGCTGATCGCGCCCGATCTGCCCTACCACATCGACCCGAAGACCAACCCGGAGTTCAAGCAGCGGGTCGACTTCAGCAAGGACGCCGCGATGAAGGAGCTGGAGGGCACGCCCTACGCCGGGGGCCGGGGCTGGCCGGAGGTCGTGCTGTCGATGCGCGAGGAGGGCGCGACCTCGAAGACGGCGGGCGAGTTCATCCAGCGCCAGCTCAAGGAGAACCTGGGGATGGAGGTGAAGATCGACATCCAGCCGCAGGCGGTCTTCCGCCCGGCGATGTACGAGGGGAAGTTGCAGCTGATCTTCATCCGCTGGTACCAGGACTACCCGGACCCGAACAACTTCTACAAGGACGTCTTCTACAGCCGCAAGGCCAGCGGCAAGCGCCAGCGCTGGAGCAACGACCAGTTCGACGACGGGTGCCTGAAGGCGGGGAGCGAGACCGACCCGGCCAAGCGGGCGCAGATGTACAAGGATCTGGAGAAGATCCTCCAGGAGGAGGGCGTCTACTCGCCGCTCTACTACGGCTACGCCTACGTCCTGTTCAAGCCGAAGATCGGCGGCATCCCGAAGACCAAGACGGGCGACGTGCAGCCCGACTGGAACATCTTCATCGATATGGCGCGCAGCCTCTACATCAAGAAGTAGCGGGGTGGCCCTCACCCACCCCCTCCGGGCCCCTCCCTGCCAAGCCGGGAGAGGGTGCGGGCACCCCGGCTCCGGCGGAATCGTGGCGAGAGGAGGGGGACCGGGCGGCAGGCGCCGGGGCAGGGCGCCGTTGACGCGCGCGCGGGGGACCGCTCGGTCCCCCCCGCGCTGTCCCGCAGGTGCGGGTAGACTGCCTGCAACGGGAAGGCGGGCAGGTGGGAGGGGGGTGAGGGGATGGAGGGGACCTACGGGGCGATCGTCCTCGGCCTGGGGGCGATGGGGAGCGCGACGGCGTACCACCTCGCCCGGCGGGGCGTCCGGGTGCTGGGGCTCGACGCGTTCGGGCGCGGGCATACGAACGGGTCGTCGCACGGGCGCAGCCGGATCATCCGCGAAGCCTACTTCGAGGCGCCGGAGTACGTGCCGCTCGTGCAGCGCGCCTACACGCTCTGGCGGGAGTTGGAGGCGGAGGCGGGGCGCGAGCTGCTGCGGATCACCGGCGGCCTGACGGTCGGGGCGCCGGAGGGCGCCACGTTCGCGGGCGCGCTCGCCAGCGCCCGGCGGCACGGCCTGCCGCACGAGGAGTTGGGCCCGGACGAGGTCGCGGCGCGCTTCCCGGGGTTCCGGCTGCCGGGGGGCTGCGGGCCGTCCACGAGCCGAACGCGGGCATCCTCGACCCGGAGGCCTGCGTCCTGGCGCACCTCGACGGGGCGGCGCGGCACGGCGCGGCGATCCGGCACGACGAGCCGGCGCGGCGCTGGACCGCCGACGGCGGCGGCGCGCGGGTCGAGACGGACGGGGGACCTACCGGGCCGACCGGCTGGTGATCGCCGCCGGGCCGTGGGCGGGGGAGGTGCTGGCCGACCTCGGGCTGCCGCTGACGGTGCAGCGCGTCGTCAACGTCCACTTCGCCCCGGCGCGGCCGGCGCGATCTTCGCCCCGGAACGCTGCCCGGTCTACATCCTGGGCGTGCCGGAGGGCGATTATTACGGCTTCCCGGCGCTCCCCGGCCAGGGCGTCAAGTTCGGGCGGCACGACGTGGGGGAGGTCTGCACGCCCGACACGATCCGGCGCGCGGTGGATGAGTCGGAAATCGCCGCCCTGCGCGCGGTCCTCGACCGCTACCTCCCCGGCGCGGCCGGCGACGTGCTGCACACGCTGACCTGCATGTACACCAACACCCCCGACCGCGACTTCGTCCTCGACCACCACCCGGCGCACCCGCAGGTCATCTACGGCTGCGGCTTCTCCGGCCACGGCTTCAAGTTCGCCAGCGTCATCGGGGAAATCCTGGCCGACCTGGCGATCGACGGCCGCACCCGGCACGCGATCGGCTTCCTCGCGGCGTCGCGGTTCTCCCCGAGAGTGGAGGCCCCTGTAGGGATCGGGGCCGACGCGCGGGGTGAGGGGTTGTAAAGGCCGCCTGCCGCGCTTACAGCGGTTCTCGTGATGGTTGAGCCGGTGTCAGGGCCGGGTGTTGGGCGTTCAGTTGAACGCCCCTACGGACGACGCCGGGGCACAGCGCAACCTTTGCGAGAACCGCTCTAATTCGATCGGTCCAGGGCAAGCGCGATCCGCTCGACCGTTCCCGCGGCGACCTCCCGATGGGCGGGTTCGAGGATCGGACCGAGCAGCGCCGCCGTCTCGCGGTACAGCCGCAACGCCGCCGCGCCGCGCGCCAGGGCGGGGGCAGGGCGGTGACCTCCGCCGCTAGGCCCGTCGCCAGCCGGTGCTGGCGCGTCCAGGCCGTGTCCCGCCCGACCGCCGCCTGCACCTGCCGGAAGAACGTGCGGTCGGAGTCGATCAGCACGCCCCGCCCGACGGCGACCGCCCCGGTGAGATCGAGCGCCAACTCCCAGGTCGCCAGGGTCGCGCGCTCCTCGTCCCGCGCGGCCAGGCCGCCGAGGATCTTGTGGGCCACCTCGGCCAGGCGCTCGACGGTGAAGCTGGCGTAGGCGTCGGCGGCCGGCTGCAGCGGCGCCCAGGTGAACTGGTGGGCGGCGCGCTGTACAGCACCGAGCGCGCCGTCACGGTCCAGCAGGATGCGCAGCCGGCGCAGGGCCGGCACGGCCCGGATGGCGGCGGGCTGCCGCAGGTCGGCGAGCCGATCGTCCAGCGATTGCAGGTCAACGCTCACGAGGCGCCCGTCGCGGTACAGGAGCCGCTCGCGGTCGCGCCGTGCCCGCGGCAGGTTGCGCGTGTAGCAGACCAGATCTAGGTCGCTGTAGGCGTCCGCCGCGCCGCGCGCGAAGCTGCCCGAGAGCGCGACGGCGTGGACGGTCTCGCCGGCGAACTCGGCGACGAGCGCCCGGAGGAAATCATCGGGAAGGGCTTCGTTCATCCGTTGTTCCCCCTGGATCGTCCGGCGCGGGATGCCGGTATCGACGCCGGTGCCGGGCGCGACGCCAAGCTATTTGCCGGCGCCCGCACCGGCGTTATCCCATGTTCCCCGTTCCCCGTTCCGCGTTCTCCAGGGCCAGCACCGCCGCGCCGAGCAGGCCGGCGTCCTGGCCGAGGGCGGAGGGGACGACGCGGAGGTCCCGGTCGAAGCCGTTGAGCAGGCGCTCGGCCAGGGCCTCCTGGAGGGGGTCGAAGAGGAGCGGTCCGGCCGCGATGACGCCGCCGCCGATGGCGATTACCTCGGGGTTGAAGATGTGCGCGAACGAGGCAGCGGCGTGGCCGAGCGCGCGCCCGGCCCCCGCCAGCACCTCGATCGCCAGCTCGTCCTCCCGCTGCGCCGCCAGGGTCACCAGCGGGCCATCGAGTTCCCCGCCGCGCTCGGCCAGCAGATCCGGCAGGAGGCTCGGCACGCCGGCGTCGAGGAGGCGCTGGGCGTCGCGGGCGATCGCCCAGCCGCTGGTGTGCGCTTCGAGACAGCCGCGCCGGCCGCAGTGGCAGGGGGGGCCATCGAGCGCGATGACCGCGTGCCCCAGCTCGCCGGCCAGCCCGTGCCGGCCGAGCAGGAGCCGCCCGTCGACGATGACGCCGCCGCCGACCCCGGTGCCGACGCCGATGAAGACCAGGTGGCGCGTCCCCCGCCCCGCGCCGTAACGCCACTCGCCGAGCGCGGCGGCGTTGAGGTCGTTGCCGAGGGCGACCGGGCGACCGAGTCGCCCCTCCAGCAGATCGCGCACCGGCACGTCGCGCCAGCCGGGGAGGTTCGGCGCGAAGTAGAGGACGCCGTTGACCGGATCGACCGCGCCCGGCAGCGCCACGCCGACCGGCACGTCGGGGCCGAGCCCCACCGCCCCCGCCGCCTCGGTCACCGCGCCCGCCACGCGGTCGAGGACGGCGTCCCGCCCGGCGTCGGCGGCGGTCGGCGCCTGCCGCCGCGCGACGATCCGCCCCGCGGCGGTCACCGCGGCGGCGCGGGCGTGCGTCCCGCCGAGATCGACGGCCAACACAGTGTCGATTGCGGATTGCGGATTGCGGATTGCGGAATCGGGGGGTTCCATCTCACCCTCTGCCTTCGAACCTGCCGCCTCAGCAACGCCGCACGCTCACTGAGCGTACTGCCAAGATTTTAGCCCAACGACCTGGGCGCGCAGCAAGAATGGGACAACTCTTCCCACGGCCCGGCACCCAGCTTCAGGCGCCTCCAGACGGGCACCAGTCGTGGCGCACGCCGCACCATGCGCCCCTCACGCGCGGCCGTCGGGCGGCGGCAGCCCCAAGGCGCGCGCCGCCCAGGGGAGCGCGACCCGCAGCCAACGCCGTTGCGCCGCGCGCACGGACGAGCCGGGCGCGGGCGGGGGGAGCCCGGCGTTGGCGGCCCAGAAGCCGCTCAGCGACGCGGCCAGCCCCGGCTCGTCCGGCAGGATCGCGTCCGGCTCCGGGCCGCCCTCGCACCGCAGGTTCGGCAGCCAGAAGGCCACATCCACGCGGGGGTTGCCCCGGCAGGCGTAGCTCCAATCGAGCAGCAGGACCCGCTCGCCGGCGAAGCAGAGGTTGGCGCTGTGCACGTCGAGGTGCAGGAGCGAGTCCCCCGCGAGCGGCGCCGCCGCCTCGGACCGGGTGAGCGCCGGCAGCGCGGCCGTCAGCCAGGCCGCCGAGCAGAGCCCGAGGGCCAGGAAGGGGGCCGGATCGGCGGCGACGCGCGGCCAGCCGATCAGCCGCGCGCGCAGCGACTCGTAGGCGATCAGCCCCGGCGGTGGCGGGGTGGCCGCGACCCGATCGAGCATCGCCAGCACCCGCTCGACCTGCCCCGGCAGCCAGGGCGGGGGCCAGTAGGCTCCGCTCAGGTCCTCCAGCAGCAGGAGCGGCGCGTCGCCGCCCGCGTCGTCGTCCCAGCCGAGCACCGCCGGCAGGAACGGGGCGGTGACCTGCGAGTATACCTGCCACTCCACCCGCAGCCCCTGCGCCGTCTCCGCGTCGGTCCCCGCCTTCACGAAGGCGGAGCGGCCCGCGCCGAACCGGACGACCCACCGCGCGGCCGCGGTGCGGCCACCGCGCACCACCGCCCACTCCGTCGGCCGCGTGCCCAGCAGGCGCGCGACGCGCCCGGCAATGGCCGGCGGCGGCGGCCCATTCAGCCCCCCCGGCATCGCCCACTCCTCTCACGGCCGCCGCGCGGCCCGTGCTCCGCCGGCGCTAGATCTGTCCCACCCGCCACGCCCGCGGGCCGGCGCCGTCCGGGCCAGCCGCGCAGGGGGTCGGCCCGCCCTCGATGATGACGCGGCAAGACCCGCGCTAGCCGGATGGCCCCGGTTCGGCCTTGAAGGCTCGGAAAGGCGCGCGGGGCGACTTCCCGATTCCGCAATCCGCAATCATCAATCCGCAATCCGGTAGCGGAGCAGGGCGGCGAGGACGGTGAAGCCGTCGCGCCAGGAGATCTTCTTGCCCTCCCAGAACTCGCGGCCGGTGTAGGCGATCGGCACCTCGTAGATGCGGTGGCCGCGCTTGAGGATCTTGGCGGTGATCTCGGGGTCGATCCCCCAGCGCTCGGAGCGGAGGCGGAACGAGCGGGCGATGTCGGCGGTGAAGACTTTGTAGCAGGTCTCCATGTCGGTCAGGGTCGAGTCGAAGAGGACGTTGGCGATCAGCGTCAGCGTCTTGTTGCCGACCGAGTGCCAGAAGTACATCGCCTTGTGCTCGCCGAGGAAGCGCGAGCCGTAGACCGCGCGCGCGCGGCCCTCCAGGATCGGGCGCAGCAGGCGCGGGTAGTCGCGCGGGTCGTATTCGAGGTCGGCGTCCTGGATCAGCAGGATGTCGCCGCGGGCGGCCGCCAGGCCGGTGCGGACGGCGGCGCCCTTGCCGCGGTTGCGCGGGTGGCGGATCACGAAGGTGTCGGGCCGGTCGCCCTCCCCGCAGAGGGCCGCGGCGGTGCCGTCGGTCGAGCAGTCGTCGACGACGACGATCTCGCGCGCGATCGCCGGGCCGAGATCGACCGCGCGCACCCGCGCCAGCAGTTCGGCGATCGTCCCGGCCTCGTTGTAGACCGGCACGATCACCGAGAGCAGGCGGCGCCCGCCGGTCGCGTCAGTCGCGTCACTCATGCGGGGTCCAGGCCGATCCGGTCGAAGGGGGGTCGGCGCTCGCGCACCGCGGCCAGCAGCGCGGCCACCGCCGCCCGCGCGCCGTCCTGGACGGCGGGGGCGTAGCCGTAGCGCCGGGCGTTCGCCGCGAACTCGTCCTCGTCGGTCACGACGCAGGCGCCGTCGGGCGCCACCAGCACGTCGATGTCGAGATCGACAAAGGACAGTTCGGCGCCCCCCGGCCCGACCGCGAGCCGGGCCGGGGTGGCGATGTTGCAGTAGCAGGCGCGCAGCGCCCCGCCCGGCGCGTAGCCGGCGATCACGTTGTAGCCGCGGTCGGTATAGAAGTATTCCACGGCGCGGTCGCCGCCGAAGAACGGGGTGCGCCCCTCGACGATCGGCTCGAAGACCGCCTCCAGCCGGACGCCGCCCGCGACGGTCGCCGCGAACCGGCAGGCCCAGCGGCGGTACTCCGCGCCGTCGTATTTCAGCGCGCGGACGGTGACGGTCGCGCCGACCGGCAGGCCGGCGAATGCAGCATCCCCACCCATGGCGCGCAGTATAGCAAAGATTGATCGGCGCTTGAGACACCGGTACACTCGCCGGTATGAACGCGGTAGGGACGAGGGGCGAGGATGGTGTGCGATGGGCGCGACAGCGAAGATCACGATCAGCCTCGACGCCGAGCTGCTCGAAGCGATCGAGCGGCTGCGACGCGAACGGGGGCAGACCCGTAGCGGGTTTATCCGCTATGCTGTCGAGCAGGTGCTGCGCCGGGAGCAGGAAGACAGCGAACGGTATATTCGAGGATACCGGGAGCAGCCAGAGACCGACGAGGAGATGATCATTGCCCGGCAGATTGGATTAGCGGTCCTTGCCCAGGAGCCTTGGGATGAGGCGCGGTGAGGTCTGATGGGCTGCCCTCGGCCCAGCCGACGGGCTGCCGCGCCCCTGCGTCGCCGATCTGGACACCAGTACGACTGTCCCGATGATGAAGCTGCAGGAGTAGGTGACCACGCTGGCGGCGGGCAAGATTGCGGCGGTCGATGCCGCAATCCACTATGCGCTCGGCCTGCCCTCGTAACCCGACGCCGACCTCCAAACCCGCGACCCGCACGCTAC
>JAUJMV010000009.1:38459-90359 GCA_030446685.1 Thermomicrobiales bacterium
CCAAACCCGCGACCCGCACGCTACAGGATGAAATTGCTCAGGTCCTCGTCGCGGACGAGGTCGCCGACGCGCTCGCGGACGTAGGCGGCGTCGATGGTGACGGTCTCGCCGGCACGGGCGGGGGCGTCGAAGGAGATCTCCTCCAGCACCTGCTCCATGATCGTCGCCAGCCGCCGCGCGCCGATGTCCTCCTGGCGCTCGTTGAGGTCGGCGGCGAAGGCGGCGATCTCGCGCAGGGCGTCGTCGGCGAACGCCAGGGTGACGCCCTCGGTCGCCAGCAGCGCGACGTACTGGCGGACCAGCGCGTTGGCCGGCTCGGTCAGGATCGCGTAGAGATCGTCCTCCTCGAGGGGGGCCAGCTCGACGCGCAGGGGGAAGCGCCCCTGGAACTCCGGGAGCAGGTCCGCCGGCTTTACCGTGCTGAACGCGCCCGCGCCGATGAAGAGGATGTGGTCGGTCTTGACCGGGCCGTAGCGCGTCAGCACGGTCGACCCCTCGACGATCGGCAGCAGGTCGCGCTGCACCCCCTCCTTGGAGACGTCCGCCCCCCCGTCGCCCCCCTCGGAGATCAGCTTGTCGACCTCGTCGATGACGACGACGCCGCCGCGCTCGGCCCGCCGGACCGCCTCCTCGACCACGCCGTCGAAGTCGATCAGCCGGTCGGCCTCCTCATCGGTCAGGATGCGGCGGGCGTCGGCGACCGAGACCCGCCGCGAGCGACGGCGCGGGCCGCCAAGCAGATCGAGCAGTTCCTGCCCGCTCTCCCCCAGCTCGTCGGGGTCGAAGTCGGGGAGGAAATCGCCGAAGGGCGCGTTGCCGTCGTCGCCGACGACGACCTCAATCTCGACCGTCTGGTCCTCCAACTGGCGCCCCCGCAACTGGGCCAGCAGCCGCTGGCGCCGGCGATGCAGCCGCCGCGCCTGGGCGGGGCTGACCGCCTCCACCGGCTCGGCCGCGCGCCGGGGGCGCCGCGCCACCCTGCGGCGGGCGGGGATGCCGTCGCGCTCGTCCGGCGCGTCGTGCTGGCGCAGGAGGTAGGCGGCCAGCCGCTCGGTCGCGGCGCGCTCGGCCTCGTCGCGGACCTGCGCCAGCCGCTCCTCGTGGAGTTGGCGGATGCTGACCTCGATGAGGTCGCGGACGATCGCCTCGACATCGCGCCCGACGTAGCCGACCTCGGTGAACTTGGTCGCCTCGACCTTGAGGAAGGGGGCGCCGGCGATCCCGGCGACCCGGCGGGCGATCTCGGTCTTGCCGACGCCGGTCGGCCCGATCATCAGGATGTTCTTGGGGCTGACCTCGTCGCGCAGGGCCTCCGGCAGGCGCTCGCGGCGCAGCCGCCCGCGCAGGGCGATGGCGACGGCGCGCTTGGCCTCGCGCTGCCCGACGATGAAGCGGTCGAGTTCGGCGACGATCGCCGCCGGGGTGAGATCGTGGGCCGTGGGCCGTGGGCCGTGGGCCGAAGAACGATCGGTTGTCATCTGCTGCCAGCCTCCCCGCTGTCCGCGCGCCGCCTCCCGCCCTCCGCCTTCCGCCCTCGACCTCCGCCCCTCGCCCCACGGCCCTCGCCCTTCGGCTCATCAACCGCGGCGGCCTCGACCTCGCCGGTGGCGGTCTCGGTCGGCCCGTCATCCCCGGCGCTGACCGCCTCGATCAGCAGGGCGTCGTTGGTGTAGATGCAAATGCGCGCGGTGATCCGCATCGCGGCCTCGACGATCTCGCGCGCGGAGAGGTCGGTGTGGTCGAGGAGGGCCTTGGCGGCGGCGGTGGCGTAGGCGCTGCCCGCCCCGATCGCCACGATCCCCTCGTCCGGCTCCAGCACGTCGCCGTCGCCGGAGAGGAGGAGGAGCGTGTCGACGTCGGCGACGATCAGCTCCGCCTCGAGGCGGCGCAGGGCGCGGTCGGTGCGCCAGTCCTTCGCCATCTCGACGGTGGCCTTGCGGAGGTTGCCGCGCCAGGTGTCGAGCTGGCCCTCGAAGCGCTCGATCAGGGTCAGGGCGTCGGCGACCGCGCCGGCGAAGCCGGCCAGCACCTGGTCGTCGTAGAGGCGGCGGATCTTGCGCGCGCCGTGCTTGACGACGACATCGCCGAAGGTGACCTGGCCGTCGCCGGCCATCGCCACCTGGCCGTCGCGCCGGACGGCGAGGATGGTGGTGGCGTGGCGGCGGCGGTCGCGCCCGTAGCCGCGGGGAGGGGAAGGTGGCATCGCGAGGTCCTGTTCAATGCCGATGCGAGGGGCCGCCGGTTGAAACCGGCGTCTCGCGGGCCTGCGGCCACGAAGCCCGCCGCCGCGGGCTGGGGGCCATGGCCGGTCGTATGGTTATCCCAATAGGCATTGCCGTCCGAGTGGCCTGAACCCGCGCAGGCGGGTTTTGTGGCCGCAGGCCCGCGAGACGCCGGCTTCAGCCGGCGGCCCCCGCGGCGGCAACGACCTACCGGTCGCCTAATCCGCGCTCACCAGCTCCTTCTCGGCGCCGGCGCCCCCGGCGTCGGTGCGGGAGGTGTTGCCGCAGATCGTGCAGCGCGCGCCGCTGCCGCGCTTGCCCGCCTCGACCATCAGGCCACCGCAGTTCGGGCAGGGCGTCGGCAGGGGGCGGTCCCAGAGGGTGAAGTCGCACGCGGGGTAGCCGCTGCAGCCGTAGAAGACCCGCCCGCCCTTGCGGCTGCGCTTGACGACGATCTCGTGCTGGCGGCACTTCGGGCAGGTCACGCCGGTCCCCTGGGCGATGTTCTTGGTGTTCTTGCACTCCGGGAAGCCGGTGCAGGCGATGAACTTGCCGAAGCGCCCCAGCTTGATCACCATCGGCTTGCCGCACTGGTCGCAGACCTCGTCGGTCGCCTCGTCCGCCACCTTCACGCGGCCCACCGACCCCTCGGCCCGCTCGACCGACGCGGCGAAGGGGGCGTAGAACTCCTGCAAGACCGGCACCCACGGGCGCTCGCCGGCCGCGATCTCGTCCAGTTCCTCCTCCATCCGCGAGGTGAAGGCGATGTCGAAGACGGCCGGGAAATGCTCGACCAGCAGATCGTTGACCACGCGGCCCAGGTCGGTCGGGCGCAGGCGCTTCTCGACGACCTCGACGTAGAAGCGCGTCTGGAGCGTGGCGATCGTCGCGGCGTAGGTGCTCGGGCGGCCGATCCCCTGCTCCTCCAGCGCCTTGACCAGGCTCGCCTCGGTGAAGCGCGGCGGCGGCTGGGTGAAGTGCTGCTCCGGGCGCAGCTTCAGCAGGTCGAGCGGCTCGTCGGCCGCCAGGAGGGGCAGGGCGTTCTTGTCCAGCTCGTCGTCCCCCTCGTCGTCGCGCCCCTCGCGGTAGACCGCCAGGAAGCCGGGGAACTTGATCACCGAGCCGGTGGCGCGGAAGACGTAGGGGGCATCTTTCTGGCGGAACCCGAGGTCGCGCCCGGCGTTGATGTCCACCGTGGTGCTGTCGAGGAGCGCCGGGCGCATCTGCGAGGCGACGAAGCGCTGCCAGATCAGCCGGTAGAGCCGGTACTGCTGGTTCGAGAGGAACGGGCGCAGCGCCTCCGGGTCGCGCGCGACGCCGGAGGGGCGGATCGCCTCGTGCGCCTCCTGCGCGCCTTTGGCCTTGCGGGTGTAGACCGGCGGCTTCTCCGGCACGTAATCGGGGCCGTACTTGGCGGCGATCACCTCGCGCGCCTCCTGCTGGGCGACCGCCGCGATATTCGTCGAGTCGGTGCGCATGTAGGTGATCAGCCCGACCGTGCCCTCCGGGCCGAGGTCGACCCCCTCGTAGAGTTCCTGGGCGATCTGCATCGTGCGGCGCACGCCGTAGCCGAGCTTGCGCGACGCCTCCTGCTGCAGGGTGCTGGTGATGAAGGGGGCGGCCGGGCGGCGCTGCGTCTCGCGCGTCTTGACCTCGCGGACGATGTAGGCCGCCCCCTCGAGATCCCGGACGACCGCTCCCGCATCCTCGCCGTTGTGCAGCTCGGCCTTCTTCCCGGCGATCTGGTGCAGCGAGGCGGTGAACAGATCCTCCTTGCGCCGCGCGCCGCCGGTGCGCTTGGCGAGGTCGGCCTCCAGCGTCCAGTACTCGACCGGCTTGAACGCCTCGATCGCGCGCTCGCGCTCGACGATGATCCGCAGCGCGGCGGTCTGCACGCGCCCGGCCGAGAGGCCGCCCTTGACCTTGCGCCAGAGGAGCGGGCTGACTTTGTAGCCGACCAGTCGGTCGAGGACACGGCGGGCCTGGTAGGCGTCCACCAGTTGCTGGTCGATGGCGCGCGGGTGCGCCATCGCCTCGCGCACCGCGCCGGGGGTGATCTCGTGGAAGACGACGCGGTGGACGCGCGCCGGGTCGGGGCCGGTCGCCTGCACCAAGTGCCAGGCGATCGCCTCGCCCTCGCGGTCGGGGTCGGTCGCCAGGTAGACCTGCCGCGCCGCCTGCACGCTCCCCTTGAGATCCTTGACGACCTGGGTCTTGTCCTTCGAGATGATGTACTGGGGCGAGAACCCGGCGTCGACGTCGACGCCGAGCTTGCTCTTCGGCAGGTCGCGGACGTGGCCCATCGAGGCGGTCACGCGGTAGCCCGCGCCGAGGTACTTGGCGATCGTCTTCGCCTTGGCGGGCGACTCGACGATCCCCAAGTTGGCGCCGCGCGGCGCGGCGCCGACCCCGGCGGGTTTGGCCGCGGCCGCGCCGGTCTTGCGCGCTGTCGGACCCTTCGTGGTCGCCGCGGCGCCGGCCGCCGCGCCGGTCTTGCGCGCCGTCGGCTTGCCCGCCGGCTTCGTCCCGGCGTTCCTCGTGGTGGCGCGGCGCGCGCCGGTCGTGGCCCGCGCGCCCGTCCTGGTCTGCTCTTCGCGTTCCGTTTGCTCGGCCATGGGTCCTATTTCCTCAATCCCCGCAAAGCGCCCTTCAGCCCACGCGTGGATTCCTGCGGGCGGCGGCTGCGATCACCATACTATACGTGCTGTCAAGCAGAACGGCCACAGTGCGCCGTGGTTGTGTCCGCCCCTCTTCGCTCGCGCTCCACAATATGTAAACGCTGCTACCGGCCATCCTATTGCATGCCGGGCGGCCTCCCCGACGCGGAGTGTATGTACACTCCCCCGTTATACCCCATCGGCGGCGCGGCAACAAGCCGCGCGCCCAGCCCCGGCAGCCGCCCCCAGGGTCGAACAACGGCCGCGGCCCGTCGCGACCTCCGGTCCGCGAGCGCCTTCCACGGCAAGCACGCAAGGATCGAACCAAGTCGCCCCATCCCATGCCCGCAGTGGTGGGGAGTCGCGCTGGCGACTGAAGTCGCGCCTGCCGGCCTGCGGGCCACGAAGCACCCTGACGGGCATAAATCCACGTGCCGCGCCGGACTGGGGCCTACCCGAGCATCACGCCGATCGGGGCCTGGGGCATGGCCCCGATCCCGCCTCCGCAGAGGCTTTGTGGCCCGCGGCTGCCGATCGCGCGACTTGAGTCGCCAGCCACTCCCCCGCGGCAGAAAACCTATCCCCGTGAGCCCATCCCAAGTGGATGGGGAACGCCCTGCCCCGGACGGCCTCGTCGAGAATGCGCGTTCGTGCTGGAGCCGATGCAGGGCGAATGCATTCTCCATGCTTCGGGTACGTCCCGCGCGCCCCCCGGCCCCCAATCCTGCGGTCAGACGTCCGGGCTCCTGCATTTCGACGTGGCACAGGGCCGGGATTCCGCGGTCCTGCTCCCCCCCAGGGTTGGGGGCCGGGGGGGCTCCAGGCGCCGCGGTGGCGCCGACCCAAAGAACGCATTCGTGCTGGAGCCGGTGGGGTTCCCATTGCCCCCTCGCGAAAGGCGGTGGTACACTCGCCCGCGCGGCAAAGCGCGCGATCGACGACCCTCCACCGCCGGGTCGCGGGGAGCCGTGCGCCCGAGCGCGCCGGGCAGCGCGACGCGATGGATGGGGTAGCGGGGGAACGTGCGCCTCGCCGAACGCGCGACGACGCCAGAACAGACGGGGGCCGCTGGCGGCCGGCGGGGCGCCCTGCGCGACCGGCTGGGGGGGCGCGGGGGCCGGGGGCTGCTGATCGCGCTGGCCTACACCCTCGCCACGGTCGTGATGACCTGGCCCCTCGCCGCCCGGATCGGCACGCACACCCCGCTCGGCGAGGACCCGCTGCTGCAGATCTGGATCGCGCGCTGGGTGCAGCACGCGCTGGTCACCGATCCGCTGGGGCTCTACAACGCCAACGCCTTCTTCCCCTACGAGAACAGCCTGGCCTACAGCGACTCGAACGTGCCGGCGGCGCTCCTGGCCGCGCCGGCCTTCCTGCTGACCGGCAACGCGATCCTGGCGGTCAACCTGCTGGTGCTGGGGACCTTCGTGCTGGCGGCGGGCGGGATGTGCGCGCTGATCGCGCGGCTGAGCGGCAACCGCGCGGCGGGGTTCCTGGCGGGGCTGGCCTACGCCTTCCTCCCCTACCGCTACGTCCACATCTGGCACCTCAGCCAGCTCGGCCACGCCTGGACGCCCTGGGTGCTGCTGGCGCTGGTGGCGCTGGTGGCGCGGCGCACCCGGCGGGCGGCGGCCCTGTTCGGGCTGTTGCTGGCGGTGCAGACGCTGACCAGCTTTTATGTCGCCTTCCAACTCGCCTTCGCGGTCGGGATCGCCCTGCTGGTGGCGCTCGCGGCGGACCGGCGGGCGCGCGGCCCGCGATTCGCGGGGCTCTTCGCGGCGGCCTGCCTGCTGGCGGGCGCGATCGTCCTCCCCTTCGCGCTGCCGTACCTGGAGGTGCGCGACCAGCTGGGCCTGGAGCGCACGCTGACCGAGACGGAGCAGCCCGGCTGGTTCGCCACGCCGCGCTCCTACCTGCGGGTCGCGCGGGGCAACGATCTCTGGGGCCGGTTCGGCGGCGGCTCGTTCGCGGAGGACACCCTCTTCCCGGGCGGGCTGGCGCTGCTCGGCGCGATTGTCGGCCTGGCCGGGTGGCGGCGGCGGCCGGCGGCGACGGCGGCGGCACTCGCCATCGCCGCGACCGCCTTCGCGATCTCGCTCGGCCCGACCTGGCACGGCGCCGCGGGGGCGGGGCTGCCGCTGCCCTACCGCTTCCTCTTCGACCACTTCCCGTTCTTCAAGGCGATGCGGGTGCCGGCGCGCTTCGGCGTGCTGACGGCCTTCGCGATCGTCGCGCTGGCCGGGCTGGGGGTGGCCTGGGCCTGGGAGCGCCTGGCGCGGCGCGCGGGGGTCGAAGCCGACGCCCCGCGTCCCGCGCCCCCGCGGGCGCTCGGGCCGGCACTGACCGCCGGCCTGGCCGGGCTGCTCCTGCTCGAACTGGCCTCGACCCCGATCGCGCTGCAGTGGATCGACCGCCGCCCGGAGGTCGCCGCGCCGTACGAGTGGCTGGCGCGCCAGCCGGGGCAGGGGGCGGTGATGGAGTTCCCGGTGAGCCTGGAAGGGCCGGACCTGGCCCGCGCGATGTACTGGTCGACCGTCCACTGGAAACCGCTGGTGCAGGGCTACTCCGGGTTCGCGCCCCCAGCCTACGGCAACTCGCTCGGCTACTTCACCGGCGACCTCAGGCGGCAGGACGGGACGGTGGCGAAGGACATCAGCCACGTCAACGAGCGCAATATCGGCCTGTTGCAAGAGATCGGCGTGCGCTACCTGGTGCTGCACCGCCGGGGCTACAAGCGGGAGGACTGGCCGGCGGTGCTCGCGCGGCTCGAGGCGACCGGCGCGGTCGAGCGGGGCGGCGACTTCGGCGAGGCGACGGTCTACCGGGTGCGCGAGCCGGTCGCGCCCCCGCCGGCACTCGATGTGGCCCTCTTCGCGCCGTCGCTGGCCCTGCCCGATCGCTTCTGGGAACCGGCCGTCGTCGTCCGCAACCCGAGCGAACGGCTGGCGACGCTGGGCGGCACGCGCCCACCGCGGCTGACGACGATCTGGCGCGACGCGGGCGGGCGCGAGGTCCGCCGGGATACCTTGCCGCTCAACCTGCCGGCCTTCATCCCGCCGGGCGAACTCCTCTGCTCGGCGCGCGTCTGCCCGGCGGCGAGCGGCTTCAGCTTGGCGGCGGCGCCGGACGGGGGCGGCCCACGCCTCTCCCCCGACGCGCCGGGCCGCTACACCGTCGAGATCGCGCTGACGGGCGAGATCGCGCTGCGCCGGACGCTGGAGGTGGACGTGGCCGCGGCGACACCCGCCGCCGAGCCGGACGGCCCGCCCCTCGCCCTCAGCGGGGCGACCGCCCACGCGGAGACGCTCGCCCCCGGCGAGGCGCTCGCGCTCACCCTCGACTGGACGGTGCGCCGGGCGCCCCCCGAAGACTACACCCTCTTCAGCCAGCTGATCGGCCCGGATGGGCGGGTCTGGGGGCAGTACGACGCCCCGGCCGGCTGGACCTCGCACTACACCGCCGCCTGGCTGCCGGGCGAGCGCGTCAGCCTCCCCTGGACGGTGCCGCTCAAGCCCGACGCGCCCCCCGGCCGATATCGCCTCCTCGTCGGGATGTACCGCCGCACCCCGGCCGGCGTCGAGCGCGTGCCCCTGCGCTACCCGGACGGCGACGCGCCGGAGTATTGGGCCGGCGAGATCACCGTCGAATGAGCGTGGGGCGGCGGGCGCCGAGCGCGGACGGGGGGCGCCGACTGGCTCACGGCTGCGAGATAATTATCGGCCTTCCCGATGCGCCTCCGCGGCGTTCGCCGCCCCGCGTTCGGTTCAGCCGTTGCCGATCGGCGGTGGGGGGAAGAAGGGCCGCTCGGAGCGTTCGGGGAACTCGCCGGCGCGCTCGCGATCTTCGCGGCGCTTCTTGCGCGGCTCCGGGGGGCGCACGGCCTCGGCGCGCAGCCAGTCCATGAAGTGGGAGGCGTGCGCCATCCGCCACTCCATCATGATGTCGGAGCAGATGCCGCGGGCGGCGCCGGCGGGGATGTCGAGCGCGGCGGCGCTCTCCAGCAGGGCGCGCTCGAACCGTCGCGCGGCGGGCCGGCGGCGATGATCGCGTCGAGGATCTGCTGCTTGAGGTCGATCCCGATGAAGTCCGGCTCCAGGTCGCGGCTCATCCGCGGCGGCTGCCGGTCGACCTGCTTGAGGAGCAGGCAGAACTCCGTGGGATCGATCAGCGGCCCGTCTTCCACCCTGCCCTCAGATTGCCACTCGTTCGCGCGTCTGCCGGTCGGCGATGACTTGATTTTACCATGAGCGACGACAGCGGGCCGCGCCCGCCGGAACGCCACGCTCCGGTGCCAGCCCAATGTCCACACGGCCTATGCTACAATCGTCGCGGGAGGTGCGAGGTGCCGACGATGCCAGACATTGACGAGTTGTACGCACGGCACATTCGACCGTTGCCGCCCGGGGATCGCTTGCGACTCCTGGCGATGATGCGCGCGATTTGGCGCCGCTCGATAACCCCGAAGCGCCGCGCGAACACAGCCTTTTGGAGCTAGAAGGATTGGGCGCACACCTCTGGGATGGCATCGACGCCCAAGATTACGTGCGCGGGCTCCGCGAAGAGTGGGAGCACCGCCCCTGATGAAGTTGGCTGACGCGTTATCGGGGGTCACGGTACTCGCCTTCGACACCGCGCCGTTCATCTATTTCATCGAACGGCATCCCGTCTACCTCGATCTGATGCGCGAGATCGTGCGGCGCATTGACGCCGGTGCGATCGTCGGACGCGTGACGCTGACCGAGGTGTTGACCAGGCCGAAGCAGGTCGGTGACTTGATTACCGAGCAGGCGCGCCGTCGTTACTCGGCAGCCGGAACTTCATGCTCGTTCCCATCGACACCGGCCGCTGATGCGGCGAATCTCCGCGCCCGCTATCGGTTGCGCACGCGCGTTGCAGATCGCCGCCGCGTTGCGCGCCGGCGGCGAGGCGTTTCTCACCAATGACACCGCGTTAGGTCGCGTCACCGAGTTGCGCGTGCTGCTGCTGGTGATCTGGAATTGTGACGCCGCTGGTGCTGTTGTAGGAGCAGCGCTTCACGGCGGAGCTGGCCGGGGCGCGACGGGCGCGCGGCCGCGGCGTCGTAGCGAAACCTGTGGCTCGCCATTCGCCCCCGACCCTTCAGCGGGTCGGGGTGGCTCGGGGCTGCCGGCGCGGGTGGGGGTGCCGCCGCCGGTGGGTCGGCGCAGTCGTCGGGCGCCGAAGCCGGCCCCCGTGCGCCGTCGGCCGCGGACCGTCCACGCCCCGGGTCGCAGGGGTGTTCGCGGTCGGCCTGGTGATCATCCGGCGCGCTGGTCAGGCTCGGCGAGGGCTCGGGGCGCGACGAGCCGCCGAGGCCGCCTCGCGCGACCGCGTGTCCTCCGGGCCGCGCGGCCACCGAGAGGGTCAGCACCAGCAGCGTGACCGCCATGCCCGCCCACCACGACCGGGGCAGGGGTACCCGTCGCCTCATCATTCCTCGCCTCTCATCCCGCCGGCGTCCCACTCGCGGGCTTCCCCTGGGCGCGCGACGACGCAGCCAATCATACGCGGCGCGCGATCCGTTGGCAAGGGTCGTGCTATCAATTGTTCGCCGGGCCGACAGGCGGACCCGGCGTGGCCTGTCGCCGGGTAGGGCGCGGGTGGCCGGCGGGGGGCCGGTGGCGGCGCCAGACGTGCAAAGCGCGTGGGCGCGCGGCGTCGATCGCCACCGGGGGCAGAAGGGCGGGTGTGCTGTCGCTTGCGACACCAATTGACATCACCGCTCCCCCTTTGCTACGATTGCTGTTCTCTGGTGGGGGATCGGCAGTCGGTCCTTGACCATTACCATCATCGTTGCCAGCGGAATAGAGCAGAGGCGGAGGCTGGAGGCGGGTGCGCCGGCACGGACGGGCCATTGGCGTACTCCGCCGACCGGGCAGTGGCTGTCCCCAACGGCTGGATGCCTTTCCTCGGGGCGAGCGGCGCGGGCCTGGCGGCTTCGCGTCCGCGCTGGACGGTTGCTCACCGGCCCTGCCAGGCCGAACCGGCGGACGGCGCCGACCGGGTGGAGTTGGGATCACGAGGGTGGCGCGTGGGATGAGCGCCGTGCGCCCGGTGGGGCGGCGGGCAGTCGCGAAGCCACAAGCCGTGGGCGAGAAAAGGAGCATGTCCGCGATGAAACTGTCCAGGCGCCAGTTTCTCAGGGTCGGCGGCGGCACGGCCGCGGGCCTGGCGACCGCCGGGGTGGTCGAACTGAGCCGGCCCCAGGGGGCGCGGGCGATGGTGCAGCAGCCGTGGAAGCTGCGCGACACGCGCCAGGTCGCTTCGATCTGCCCCTACTGCGCGGTCGGCTGCGCGACGATCATCCACGCGCGCGAGAAGACCCCCGGCCAGAAGGATTGGCAGGTCGTCAACATCGAGGGGCATCCCGACAGCCCGATCAACGCCGGGACGCTCTGCCCGAAGGGGGCGGCCAGCATCCAGCTCGCGGTCAACGCCCGGCGGCAGACGAAGGCGCTCTACCGCGCGGCCGGCTCGGACCGCTGGGAGGAGAAGCCGCTGGACTGGATGTACGACCGGGTCGCGCAACTGATCAAGGAGGCGCGCGACAGCACGTTCGTGCGGACGCAGCGGGTGCAGACGACCGGCCAGGACGGCCGCCCGGTCGAGGTCGAGCGCAAGCTCAACCACACCAAGGCGATCGCCAGCCTCGGCGGGGCGACGATGGACAACGAGTGGAACTACCTGCACCTGAAGCTGATGCGCTCGCTCGGGGTCGTCTACCTGGAGAACCAGGCGCGCATATGACACTCCAGCACCGTGCCCGGTCTGGGCACGTCCTACGGTCGCGGCGGCGCCACGACCTTCCTGATGGACCTGCAGCGCACCGACTGCATGGTGGTGATGGGCTCGAACTTCGCCGAGAACCATCCGGTCGGGTTCCGCTTCGTGATGAAGGCGCAGCAGCAGGGCGCCAAGCTGATCCACATCGACCCGCGCTTCACGCGCACCTCGGCGCTGGCCGACCTCTACGCGCCGATCCGCGCCGGGTCGGACATCGTCTTCCTCGGCGCGCTGATCAACTACGTGATCCAGAACGAGCGGTACTTCAAGGACTACGTCGTCAACTACACCAACGCCGCCACGCTGATCAACCCCGCGTACGGCAGCCATAACGTCGACGACGACGGCTTCTTCACCGGCTTCCAGCCGGACGCCAAGCCGACCCCGCGCTACGACACCCAGAGCTGGCAGTACCAGACGGAGCAGGGGGGCGTGCAGCAGGGGAACCAGCCGGCGCAGGGGACCCCCGAGACGACCACCTCGTCCTTCTCGGCGCGGGTCGGGCAGTTGCTCGGCGGGGCGCCGAGGACCGATCCCACCCTGCAGGATCCGAACTGCGTCTTCCAGATCCTCAAGCGCCATTACAGCCGCTACACCCCGGAGCTGGTCGAGGAGGTTTGCGGCACCCCGCGGGAGACCTTCCTCGAGATCGCCCGGACGCTGGCCGACAACTCGGGGCCGGAGCGGACGGCGGCGTTCGCCTACGCGGTGGCCTGGACGCAGCACACCACCGGCGTGCAGATGATCCGCACCGCGTCGATCCTCCAGCTCCTGCTCGGCAACATCGGGCGGCCGGGCGGCGGCATCCTGGCCCTGCGCGGCCACGCGACGATCCAGGGCTCCACCGACGTGCCGACCCTCTACAACATCCTGCCCGGCTATCTGCCGATCCCGACGGTGCAGAAGAACCACGAGACGCTCGGCGACTACTTCGCGGCGGAGACGCCGCCGACCGGCTTCTTCAGCAACATGCCGAAGTACATGGTCAGCCTGCTGAAGTCCTGGTACGGCCCGGCCGCGACGCGGGAGAACGACTACGCCTTCGACTACCTGCCGCGGATCAACGGCGACCACTCGCACCTGCCGATGTTCGTCGACATGTACGAGGGGCGGATCAAGGGCTTCATGGCGATGGGCCAGAACCCGGCGGTCGGCGGGCAGAACGCGGGGATGCAGCGCGAGGCGCTGGCGCGGCTCGACTGGCTGGTGGTCAAGGACCTCTTCCTGACCGAGACGGCGACCTTCTGGAAGAACGCGCCGGAGGTCCAGAGCGGCAAGTTGAAGACCGCCGACATCAAGACCGAGGTCTTCTTCTTCCCGGCCGCGGCGGTGCCGGAGATCGACGGCTCCTACACCAACACCTTCCGCCTGGTCCAGTGGCACGACAAGGCCGCCGATCCGCCCGAGGACGCGCGCTCCGACATGCACTTCACCTACCACCTCGGCGACCGACTGAAGAAGCTCTACGCCAACAGCACCGACCCGAAGGACCGCGCGCTCCGCGACATGACCTGGGACTATCTCGGCGACCCGGAGGGGCATGAGTTCACGATCCCGGACGAGCCGTCCGCCGAGAAGGTGATGGAGGAGATCAACGGCTGGAAGGTCGGGCCGGACGGCAAGGCCGCGCTCCGGCCGGACGGCAAGATCGATCTGGTCAACGGCTTCGGCGACCTCAGGGACGACGGCTCGACCGCCTGCGGCGTCTGGATCTACTCCGGCATCTTCACCGTCCGGGAGGGGCAGTACGTCAACGCCGCCCGGAATCGCAAGGCCGACGAGTACGCCTCGCTCGGCTGGGGCTACGCCTGGCCGGCGAACCGGCGGGCGCTCTACAACCGCGCCTCGGCCAAGCCGGACGGCACGCCCTGGTCCGAGCGCAAGAAGCTGGTCTGGTGGGACGCCGGGGCGCAGCGCTGGACCGGCTACGACGTCCCCGACTTCATCGCCAACAAGCCGCCGACCGCGCGGGCCGACTGGGCGAAGGGGGGGATGGACGCGCACGCCGGGACCGATCCGTTCATCATGAAGGCCGACGGCAAGGGCTGGCTCTTCGCCCCGAGCGGGACGGTGGACGGCCCGCTGCCGGCGCACTACGAGCCCTACGAGTCGCCGATGCAGAACCGGGTCTACAAGCAGCACGTCAATCCGATCACCAAGATCTACACCCCGAAGAACGCCGCCGGCGAACTGGCGAACCCCTACGCCACCGACGCCAACCCCCTGAAGGCGGCGGTGGTCGACACGCAGAAGTTCCCCTACGTGGTCACGACCTACCGCCTGACGGAGCACCACCTCAGCGGCGCGATGTCGCGCTGGCTGCCCTGGCTGGCCGAACTCCAGCCGGAGATGTTCATCGAGATGAGCCCGCAGCTCGCCAAAGAACTGAACATCGCGAACACCGAGATGGTGATCGTCGAGAGCCCGCGCGGGCGGATCGAGTGCAAGGCGCTGGTGACGCCGCGCCTGCAACCGCTGCGGATGGGGGCCACGATCCAGCACCAGGTCGGCATGCCGATCCACTGGGGCTACGAGGGCGAGGTCACCGGCGCGAGCGCCAACGATCTCGCCGCGCTGGTCGCCGACCCGAACGTGTCGATCCACGAGGGCAAGGCGTTCGTCGTCAACATCAGGAAGAAGTCGTGAGGAAGTACGAACGACGAAGTACGAAGTACGAATAAGAGACGGGGCCTCACTCGTACTTCGTACTTCGTCGTTCGTACTTCCTCACGCGGGGGGGCGAAGTGGCGAAGGGGTTCTTCACCGACTCGACCTTGTGCATCGGCTGCAAGGCCTGCGAGGTCGCCTGCAAGCAGTGGAACCGGCTGCCCGCCGACGGCTACGCGCTGTCGGGGAACAGTTATGACAACACCGGCTGGCTCTCCGGGACGACCTGGCGCCACGTCCAGTTCGTCGAGCAGTTCGACGCGGGGCAGGCGCGCTGGCTGATGAACAGCGACGTCTGCAAGCACTGCGTGCAGGCGGCCTGCCTGGAGGTCTGCCCGACCGGGGCGATCATCCGCACCGAGTTCGACACCGTCTACATCCAGCCCGACGTCTGCAACGGCTGCCGCGACTGCATCGCCGCCTGCCCGTTCGGGGTGATCGAGACCAACCCGGACGGCATCGCGCAGAAATGCACCCTCTGCTACGACCGGCTGCAGAACGGGCTGGAGCCGGCCTGCGCCAAGTCCTGCCCGACCGAGTCGATCCAGTTCGGCGAGGTGGACGAGCTGGTGGCGCGCGCCCAGGCGCGGGTCCAGACACTGCGCGCCAGCGCCAACCCCGCCTACAAGAGCGCCTACCTCTACGGCGTGCCGGGCGACGGCTACACCGAGGAGATCGGCGGCCTCAACGCCTTCCACCTGCTCCTCGACACGCCCGACAAGTACGGCCTGCCGGAGCGGCCGAAGCTGGGGTCGCGCGCGACCGTGCCGTCGCAGCTCGGCGGCGTGCTGACCGGCGCGCTGCTGGCACTGGGGGCGGCGATCTCCTTCCGCAACCGGGGCGCGCGCCACGACCGGGACGGGGGGGCCGCGACGACCACGACGACCACGACGCGGGAGGTGTAGCGATGCCGCCGGTCACCGGGAACGTCGCCGATCCGCACTGGTACTGGTGGATCATCTTCTACTTCTTCCTCGGCGGGATCGCCGCCGGGGCCTACCTGATCGCCGCGCTGAGCGACCTCTTCGCCGACCGCGCGAATCGGCCGGTCGCGCGGATCGGCTACCTGATCGCCCTGCCGCTGATCGCCGTCTGCGGCGTCCTGCTGATCCTCGACCTCGGCGAGCCGCTGCGCTTCTGGCACATGCTCTGGAACGTCACCACCAACCGGCCGTCGTTCAAGTACTGGTCGCCGATGTCCTACGGCTCGTGGCTCCTGACCGGGTTCGGCATCTGCAGCGGGCTCTCGTTCGTCCTCACCCTCGCCGAGTTGCGGGGCATCACGCGCTTCGGGGCGCACCGGCTGGGGGCGGGGATCGTCGGGAAGGTCGTCGCGGCGATCGGCGCGCTCTTCGCGATCTTCTTCGGCTCGTACACCGGCGCGCTGCTCAACGCGACCAACCAGCGCGTCTGGGGCGACAACACGATCCTGGGGGCGCTCTTCATCGCCTCGGCGGTCTCCACCGGCATCGCGGCGATCGTGCTGATCCTGGCCCTGCGGCGCGGGCACGACGGCCTGCCGGTCCAGCGCCTGGAGCGGGCGGACATCTTCGCGATCGCGGTCGAGATCGTCCTGCTCCTCGCGCTGGTTGGTCTGCTCGCCTCGGTGGGGCGCGCGAACCCGCTGATCGCCGGATCGCTCGGCGTCGTCCTCTGGGGCGGCACGCTGCTGCTGGGGCTGCTAGCGCCCCTGGTCCTTTACCTGCGCCCGCGCACCTTTGGGGCGGTCACGCCGGTGATCGCCGCCGTGCTCGGCCTGCTCGGCGGCTTCGCCCTGCGCTACGCGATCATCATGTCGTCGCAGGTCTAGCCGGGCGAGGCGGGCGAGGCGGGTAGGCGGGTAGGCGGGTAGGCGGCTAGAGGACGAAGGCCAGTCCGGGTGGCGGGTCTACTTCCTCTACCCGACTAGCCGACTAGCCGACTAGCCGACTCGGGCCGCTACACCGCCAACCGGCGGATGGCGTACAATAGCGGGGGCCGGGTCCGCGGACCCGGCCCCAGTGGTTGTGGACGGCATCCCAGACGGCACGCTATCGGGAAGGAGGGGGCGACGGGCGGCGAGCGCGAGGGCGGCGCGGCGGGAGGCCGCGCGGCGCCGGCGTTCCCGCCACAAGCCGCATTATGACGGAGACGACCGGCGAGATGACGGACACGGCCGGGCAGGAGCGTCCGGCGCGCACCGGGCGGGCGAGCGAGCGGCTGCACAAGGAGGCCGACCGCCGCTGGAAGAAGGTGGAGCAGGAGCACCCCGAGCTGGCGGACACGGTCGCCTTCGGGCGCGGGCTGGTGAACCTCTACATCGACGAGCTGCCCGCCGCCGGCCGGATCGCACTGACGCCCGAGGCGGCGCGCGCCAAGCTGGCCGCCGGGCAGCCGCTGCTGGAGGACGAGCAGCTCGATCTCGACCTGCCCGGCGTCCGGCGCTTCTTCTCCAGCCTCTGCTCCTGGGCGGGCGACCAGCCCGACCTGGCGCGCGACGCCTGGGCGGTGAAGGGGGCGGTGCGCAAAGGCACGCTCGACGTGGACGACCTGATCGGCGCGGCGCTGGACGGCGACCAGGCGCGGATCGACGGGGTCGCCGCGCGGCTCGGGGTGCAGCCGACGCTGATCCAGACGCTGACCGGCTTCGCGGTGAGCGCGGCGCTGATGGAGACCGCGCGGACCCTGGCCCCGACGCTCGAGGAGGCGGGCGCGGCCTGGGAGGAGGGCTTCTGCCCGATCTGCGGCGGGCCGCCGCTGCTGGCGGAGTTGCAGGGGTCGGAGGGGCAGCGCGTGCTGCGCTGCGCGGCCTGCGGCGGGGGCTGGAAGTTCCCGCGCGTGCAATGCCCCCACTGCGGCACGACCGACGCCGCCAAGCTGCACTACCTGGCGCTCGACGAGGAGGCCGAGAAGTACCGCGTCGAACTCTGCGACAACTGCCACGGCTTCATCAAGTCGGTCACCTCGTTCGCGCCGACACCGGCGGAACTCCTCACGATCGAGGACGCCGCGATGCTGCACCTCGACGCCGCCGCCCGCGAGCGCGGCTACACCCCCGCGCCGGAGGCCGAGGGGGACGAGGCCGAAGGGCGAGCGGCAGAGGGCGAGGGACGAGCGGACGGGGCACAAGCGGAGGGCGGAGGGCGGTAGGCCAAGGACTGAGGGGCGAGGGGTGGGCGGAGTTGAAGCCGCCCACCGCCCCCGATCATCCACCTGGCCGTTGTCCCGCCCCGCCACGGCGCCAGAGGCGCTGCGGCCATGGAGCATGACCGAACCTACAGCAGCCTCGCAAGGGTTGAGGTATACCCGAACCCTGTCATCCTGAGCGGAGCGAAGGATCGGTGTCCGAGGCACCGGATGAGGCGATCGCTAGGCGATGCCGTGGATGGTGATCCTTCGCTCCGCTCAGGATGACAGGGGAGCTTCCGGGTTTCCTCTGGGACGAGAGGGATGTCAGGGTAGAGACGAAGGATTCGCTGCCCACAAGAGGCGCGACCGGCGGCAGCGCAGCGCGTTGGTAGCACGGCGTCGGTAGACAAAGAGGCATGCGGGCGATGACCATAGCGGAACCGCACGAGGGTATCGCGGCGCGGGAAGCGGCCGATCTGCCGGTCTGCGACGAGTTCCCGGTGCAACTCGAACTGAACGGCGAGCGGGTGGTGACGCTGCTCTGCACGCCGAGCGGGCTGACCGAGCTGGCGGTCGGCTGGCTCTACTGCGAGGGGCTGATCGAGAGCACCGACGAGATCCTCGCGGTCGGGGCCTGCGACGAACTGAGCCGGATGCGCGTCTTCACCGAGGGCGCGCGCCCGCTGGTGCAGTCGGAGTGGCGGCGGGTGATCACCAGCGGCTGCGGCTCCGGCCACGCGATCGACCCAGGCGAGCTCGCCACCCTGCCGCCGGTCGCCAGCGACTACACCTTCCCGCTGCCCCGGCTGGAGGAGTTGATGCGCGAGGTCGCGCTCGGCGGGCCGATCAAGCGCGCGATCGGGGGTCCACTCGGCGGCGCTGATCGACGAGGGGGGCATCTGGCGCACTACGAGGACGTGGGGCGCCACAACGCGACGTGCATCGGCGGGCGCTGCTGACCGGGCCTCGAGCTGTCGCGCACGGTCCTCTGCGCCACCGGGCGGGTCTCGTCGGAGATGGCCTTCAAGGCGTCGCGCTGCGGCATCCCGATCGTCGCCTCGCTCAACAGCACGACCAGCTGCTCGCCGGCCACGTCGGGGTGACGATCGTCGCCAAGGCGATCGGCCGCAAGGCGCACTACGAGGCCTTCGTCGGGCGCCGGCACTCGGCGGCGATGGTGAGAACGCATCGCGGTGCGGCTAACGGATTCGCGGCGATGGCGGCGTAATACCGACCGCATCTGCCGGTCGAGCGCGGCCCGTGTCGGCACGGTCCTTGAGCGCCACCGGGCGGGTCTTCGAGGTCGGCGATGGGACGATCGACCCAAGGCGAGCGAGCTCCTCCGCTGCCAGCCGGCCCGGTCGCCAGCGACTGCTCAACAGCACCGGCCTCGAAAAGCGTGCAGTTGACGCGCGGCAGGAGCGCACTCGGTCGCCCCGGTGGCGGGCTGCACGAAGCCGGCCGGTAGCAAGTTTGACCCGCACCGCCGGCGCGCGCGCCACCGGCCCAGACCCGCCTGAGGATCGTGGAGGCCCACCCGGGCTCGTCCTGCGCCCAGATCGGCGCGCGCTGCTGGCGGATCGGCTTTTGGGAAGCACTCCGCCGCGCGTGCGCCGGGCGCGGCACCTGGGGGCTGTCAACCCAGCCGGAGCGCGATCCACCGCGCCATCGGCCCCGTCCGCACGCGGCCTCGCGCCCGCGCGCATCCAGCAGCGCCGGTTCGCGGCGCTAGCGCCGAGCGACTGCGCGACAGCCGGTCGCCGCCATGGCCTCGCCCGAATGCTGGCCAGCAGCCGAGGATCTCGTGGCTGCGCTCAACAGGACCCCGCGCCGCGCGGTGCGCCGCGCCAACTCGCCCGCCGCCATAACGCCTCGTCGGGGTGACGATGCGTCGTACGTGCTCGGCGCGCTGGGCGGTCTGACCGATCGCCTTCTTCCTACTCGTCGCAACAGGCTGGCGTGTGGGGGGCGCGTCGCCGACACCGACACCGCCGACCGGCAATCGCTTCGACGCACCTGGCCTCCGGTTTCGGCACCGATGATGGGATCACAGCCGACGGTGGACCGAGCGGGCGATCCTACCGTGTTGACGCGCTTGCGGGAAGAACGGCAGACCTTCAGCGCGACCGCGACCGCCAGGTCCTCTCGATCGCCTGTACTTGGAAAAGCTGGGATGCGCGACGGTCCCCGGCATACGTGCGGACGGGAACTGTTATACGGTCTCACCGAGTCGCTATACGCGATGATGTCGATCGTGGACACCATCAGGGACACCGTCCGCCGGTGACGGCTGACGCCGTGAGCAAACCTCGCCCCTGAACCAAGCGAGGAGGTGTAATGGCAACCACGCCCACCGCGGCGTCCACCATCCGAGAGCGGCTCGACTGGCCGGTCACGCCCGAGCTGTACCGGCGGATCCGGCGCCTCTGGATCAAGCACTCGATCGCCGAGGACCGGCGCGACCTCGACGGGCTGATCGCCACGCTTGCTGAGGATTGCGTCTACGAGATCGTGCCGACCGGCCAGCGCTGGGAGGGGCACGACGGCGCGCGGGCCTTCTACACCACCTTCCTCGGCGCGTTCCCCGACGTGCATTTCGATCTGACCGACATCGTGATCGGGCCGCAGGGGGTGATCGAGGTCGCCGAGATGACCGGGACGCACCGCGGCGAGTGGGCCGGCATCGCGCCGACCGGCCGTCCGGTTCGCCTGCGAATCATCATCCACTTCCCCTGGGACCCGGCGGCGGAGAAGTTCGCCGGCGAGAAGGTCTACTTCGACCGCCAGGCCCTGGCGGAGCAGGCTTGATCCGTCCGTCCGCCCTGGGCGCGCTTGAACGCCGCCGCGAGGCACCGGGAACCCGCGCGAATGTCTATGAGAGGATCGAGGCATGAAGCTGAAGGTGGTCATCCACGAAGCGGAAGAGGGCGGATACTGGGCCGAAGTTCCGGCGCTCCCCGGTTGCGCGACCGAAGGGGACACCTTCGAGGAATTGCTGCACAATCTCTATGAAGCAGTTGAGGGCTGCCTGTCCGTTGACATCGAGCGTGCCGAGGGGGAAGGCGGGGGCCGGGTCGTGGAAATCGCCGTATGAAGGCGCTCTCCGGTGGAGAGTTGGCGAAACTGGTCGAGCGGCACGGTTGGCGGCTCTTGCGGATCAACGGTAGCCACCATATCTACGGCAGGCCCGGTAGCCCGGTGCGGCTATCGATCCCGGTACACGGGAACAAGCCGCTCAGGATAGGACTGCTGCGACATCTCCTCAAGATGGCCGACATCCCGGAGGAGCGGGTGTAAGGCTGCCGGGATAGAGAGTTGGCGACGAATCGGGCGGGCGCGAGAGGCGAGGGAGTGCGGTTCGTCGCCGCGGGAGCCGTCGCCCCTGGCCCGACCTGGCCGCGCCTTCGCGGTTGCCGCAGGCACGAGGCTGCCCGTGACATTCCGCACCGACTGTTTGACCCGCTGCCCCAAATCACCCATACTTGCCTCCCGGAAGGCGCGCCCCGCGCGGTCGGTTGGATCGTCCAATCGCGCGCCCGCGTGTTCGTCACTTACCACTCATCACTCATCACTCGCCACTGGAGGTTGTTCCGTTGTCCCTGAGCCTGGTGATCGTCGGTCTGCCGAGCAGCGGCAAGACCACCGTCTTCAACGCCCTGACCCGCGCCGAGGCCGCGACCGGCACCTACACGACCGCCGAGGACCAGCCGAACCTGGCGATGGTCAAGGTGCCCGACCGGCGGCTCGACGTGCTGGCCGGCCTGTTCAAGCCGAAGAAGGTCGTGCCGGCCGACGTGCAGTACGTCGACGTGGCGGGGCTGGCGAAGGGCATGGGCGAGCGGGGTCTGGGCGGGCAATTGCTCGGCCACCTGGCCCAGGGGCAGGCGCTGGTCCACGTCGTGCGCGCCTTCGCGGACGAGAACGTGCCGCACCCGGAGGACACGGTCGACCCGCTCCGCGACATCGAGACCCTCAATCTCGAACTGGCCTTCTCCGACCTGGGGATCATCGAGAAGCGGCTGGAGCGGATCAGGAACACCATCGGCAAGACGCGCGGCCCGGAGCGCGAGGCCAATGAGCGCGAGGCGGCGATCCTGGAGCGGCTGCGGGTCGCGGTCGAGGAGGGGACGCCGATCCGCGAGGTCGAGCTGACCGAGGACGAGCGGAAGGTGCTGCGCGGCTTCGGCTTCCTCACCGGCAAGCCGCTGCTGATCCTGCTCAACCTCGGCGAGGAGCAGCTCGGGGCGGAGGGCGAGCGGCTGGTGGCGGCGGCGCGCGAGCGGTTCGGGCGGCCGCAGGTCGAGGTGGCGGCGCTGGCCGGCAAGATCGAGATGGAGCTGGCGCAACTGGACCCCGCCGACGCCGCCGAGTTCATGGCCGACCTGGGGATCGCCGAGTCAGGGCTCGACCGCGTGATCGGCCTCTCCTACGACCTGCTCGGCCTGATCTCCTTCCTGACGGCCGGTCCGGACGAGTGCCGCGCCTGGACGATCCCCGCCGGCTCGACGGCGGTGGAGGCGGCGGGCGCGATCCACAGCGACCTGGCGCGCGGCTTCATCCGCGCCGAGGTGGTCGCCTACGACGACCTCGTCGCCAGCGGCTCGCTGCCGGAGGCGCGCAAGCGCGGCCTGCTGCGCGCCGAGGGCCGCACCTACATCGTGAAGGACGGCGACGTGATCGAGATCCTGTTCAATATCTAGGGAACATGATTGCGCCGCTCAAGCACGGAGTCGTCATCTCCTGGAGCGCGGACGACGAGGCATTCATCGCCGAGGCGCCGGAATTGCCGGGTTGCGCGGCCGATGGTGAGACGCCACAGGACGCGCTGGCGCAGATCCAGATCGTGGCGCGTGAGTGGATCGAGACCGCCCGAGAGCTTGGTCGGCCGGTGCCGGAACCGCGGGGGCGGCTCCTCTTCGCCTGATGCCCGCCACCGTGGCGCTCGTTGGCCGTTCTGCCATCGCGATCGGGGCTTTCGGGGGAGGAGCGGCTGATGCGCGTGGTGCTGTCGGCGTTGCTCGGGCTGCTGGTGTTCGCGCTGGCCTTGCCCCTCTGCCAGGGAATCGCGGGCGTGTATGCCGCGCCAGCCCCGCTCATGTTTCTGCGCTGGTTGCTCTCCTCGCTGCTGGCGACGTTGCTGACCGGGGCGCTCGCGTGGAGATTCTGGCGGCTGATGGCGCGGTGAAGACGGCGGGATGGACGACTCGGTGAGAACGGCTTCGCGGCGGATCGCGCGGTCCGACGGATGCTGCTCATCATGGCGTTTCGCTGTGCCTGGCTCGGCGGCGGCCATCCTTCGCCACGGCGATGCTGCTCGGCGCAGGCGGCCGTCGCTGTCCTCCTCGGCGCCTGCGGCGTGTACTGCTCGTGGGTCGGCGCTGCTGCTCATCCTCGCTGGTCTGGAGTTGATGGCACGCCGCCATTGAACGATCCGGAGCAAGGACAGCGGGAAGAACGCCGCTGGCCCCGGACGCGCGCGCTCGCGCGCTGGCCCTCGTCACGCCGCCGCGGCCACGGCGGCCTGGATTGCTGATCGCCACCTACCACGACACCTGTATGCGCGTTCGGCGCGGCGCGCCGCGCTGGCGCTGCTGGCGTTGGCATGGTGGGTGACGGCGGCCCCTTGCTGTGGCTGACCCGGTGCGCTGTCCGTGACCACCAGCTGTTCTGGCGGCATCGTTGGGCCGTGGACTCGCGCCTGCGGAACTGCTGCGCGAACGCCCTGCCAGTCCTCATTACCATCGGCCTAATCGCCGGCGTTGCGTGGCTTATTCGCGCCGCGGTGCGCTCGTGAGCCGGCGGTGGAACCGCTGGCCCGTGCGGGCCGTTCCATGGTGGTGAGAGAGTCGGCGTTGGTGCGCCGCAATGGGAGGATCGGGGTGCGTGTCGAACGGGCCAATGCTCAGGTCGCCAAGGGCTGGTACGCCGGCCCCTGGAACTCCACACTGCCGGTCTCAATTGGGTACGCCAACGAAGGGATCGATAATTCCCACTCCCACCGGCAGATGACCGCGGTCTACCTGGTGGCGCGCGGCGAGTCGATCGTCCGCGTCGAGCGGGAGACGATCGCGCTCGAGGCCGGCGACCTGCTCGTCGTCGAGCCGGGCGAGGCACACACCTTCCTCTCCTGTTCGACCGACTACTTCCACTTCGTGCTGCATGTGCCCGGCTTGGCGGGAGACGAAGCGCGGGCCGATCATCTGCCGGCGCCACGGACCCGGCTCGGTCTGGACGGCGCCGACCGGTGAAAGACACCGTCCTCCTCCCGCTGCCGGTCCTGCTGCTCGGCGGCCTGCTCTGGGTCGCGGGGCTGGCGCTGGGCCGCTGGCGGCCGATCCGCTGCCGCTGGCCGGCGCTGACCGGCGAGTGGGCCGCGCTCGGCGTGCTGGCGGCGCTCAATGTGGGCTTCTTCTGGCGGGTGCTGCTGACGCGCGACACCTGGCTGCCGCGCGGCGGTGGCGACTTCAACTCCTTCTACTACCCGCTCTACCGCTTCGCCGCCGAGCGCGTCCGGGCCGGCGACTTCCCACTCTGGAATCCGCACCTGTGGGGCGGGGCGCCCTTCGCGGCCAACCAACAGACGGGGCTCTTCTCGCCGTTCAACCTGCTGGCCTTCCTGCTGGCGCGGCCGTTCGGCTACGGCACCCTCCAATGGCTGGTGATCGGGCAGGTCTGGCTGGCCTCGGCCTTCGCCTACGCCCTCTGCCGCGAGCTCGGCTGCCGGCGCGGCCCCGCCCTGATCGGCGGCGTCACCTTCGCCTACAGCGGCTTCATCGTCGGGCACCTGGGGCACTACCCGATGGTCGCGGTCGCGGCCTGGCTCCCGGCGACCCTCCTCGCCCTGCGGCGCGCGGTCCTGCGCGCCAGCCTCGGCTGGACGCTGGCGGCGGCGGGGGCGATCCTGCTGGCGATCCTCGGCGGGCACCAGCAGATCCTGCTCTACCTGCTGACCGCGGCGGGGCTCTACTGGATTTTCCTGACCTGGACGACCAGCCCCGCGCCCTTCTGGCCCGCCGGCCCCGGCCATATCGCGCGCTGGCTGGGCAAGCCGTTCGCGGCGCACTGGATCCGCGCGGGCGGCACGCTGGCGCTGGCGGTCGGGCTGGCGCTGGGGCTGGCCGCGCCGGTGCTGCTGCCGTCGCTGCAACTGGCGCGGCGCTCGATCCGCGCGGCGCTCTCCTATAACGAGTCGACCGCCTTCGCGCTGCGCCCGCTGCACCTGGTGACCCTGCTGGTGCCCAACGCCTTCGGCACGACGCCGAGCACCTACATCAGCGCGGTCGGCTTCTCGGGCGAGGTCTGGGGCTACGCCGGGGCGATCGCGCTGGGGCTGGCGGCGCTGGCCTTCGCGCGCCCGGTGGCGGGACTGCTCCCCTGCCGGCGGGGCGAGGCGGCGTTCTTCGCCGGGCTGGGGACCCTGGCGCTCGTCGTGGCCCTGGGGCCAGCGACGCCGGTGCAGGGCTGGTTCTACGCCTTCGTGCCGGGCTACAGCCGGGTGCGCGCCGCCGGCCGCTGGTTCCTGATCGCCGACTTCGCGGTCGCGACGGTCGCCGCGCTGGGGGCGGACGGCCTGCTGCGGGCGCTGGCGCACGAGGGGAACCGGCTGCGCGCGACCCTGCGCCGGGTCGCGCTCGGGCTCGGCGCGGCGCTGGGGCTCGGGACCCTGGCGCTCCCTTTCCTCTACGGCACCCTCCTCGCGCCGCGCGACCCCTCCGCGCCGCTGGCGCAATTCCTCGACAGCGCGGCCTCGCTGCTCTTCCTGGTCGGGCTGGCGCTGGCGGCGGTGCTGGCGCTAGCGCGCGGGGGGCTCGGCGCGCGGGCGACGGCGCTCGTGCTGCCGGCGCTGGTGATCTTCGACCTCTTCGGCGCGACCGCCCAGGTGCCGCCGACCAACGACGACCCGCTGGCCGGGTTCCGCCACGAGGAGGCCCGCGCGGTCCTGGCGCAGGGGGCCGACGCCCCATTCCGGGTCGACCAGTCGCGGCTCGGCGCGTCCTGGCAGCCGTCGTGGGCGGCGACGGCGGGCTTCGACAGCGTCAGCGGGACCTACGACCCGCAGGGGGTGGCGACCTACAACCGCTACTGGGACGGGGTGGGGAAGCGCCCGGACTCGCCGCGCTACGACCTGCTGAACGTCCGCTACGTCCTCACGCCGGCCGACAGGCCCCCGGCGGAGATCGCCGGCAACCCCAAGTTCCGCGAGGTGGCGCGCGGCGGGGACTACCGCATCTTCGAGAACGGGGCGGCCCTGCCGCGCGCCTTCCTGGTCGGGCGGGCGGTCCTGGTGGCGACGGCGGAGGACGCCTGGGCGGCAATCGGGCGGCCCGACTTCGACCCGCGCGCGGTCGTCTACGTCGAGGGGGCGGGCGCGGCGACGCTCGACAGCGGCCCGCCGGTTGGGGCGGCGACGGTCACGCGCGCCGCGCCCGACGCACTGACGGTGACGGTCGAGAGCGACCGCGACGCGGTGCTGGTGCTGAGCGAGGTGGCCTACCCCGGCTGGCGCGCGACGGTCGACGGGCGGGCCGCGCCGCTCCTCACCGCCGACTACACCTTCCGCGCCGTGCCGGTGTCGGCGGGCCGCCACGAGGTGCGGCTCGTCTTCGACCCGCCGCTCTGGCGGCTCGGCTGGATTATTGCGGCGGGCACGGCGCTGGCCGCGGTCGCGCTAGCCAGCGCCGTTCTGGCGGTGCGGCGACGCCGGCGGCGACCGGCGAGCGCGAAATCGGCCTTGTAACGGCCTCTCGCCTCTGCTATACTACGGTTCGCGCTCGCGCCACCCGCGGAAGGTGCGGTGTGGTGGACGCTCACGGTGAGGTACCCAAGCGGCCAACGGGGGCTGACTGTAAATCAGCTGGCGTACGCCTTCGGGGGTTCGAATCCCTCCCTCACCACCGCACGATTTTTCCAGTAACCAAGCCAAAATAGAACGCCGGCGGGTTCAACCCCGCCGGCGTTCTGTCGTTCTGACCACAACGAGTACCACAACTGGCCGTGAAGGGGTATTAGGCGAGGCGCCGCCGCGCCGCGAGGCCGAGCCCGGCGACGATGGCGGCGACCAGCCCCAGCGGGGCGAGGGTGCGCCACGACAGGTCATCGGCGACGGCTGCGCCGCCCGCCCCGGTGTTGGGCATGCCGGGCATGGGGGCCGGCGCGTTGGCCGGGAAGAGTTGCGCCTGCATCCGCCCGAAGGCGAAGCCGACATTGTCCGCCGTCCCGACCTCGCGCGCCATCGACATGGTGAAAGTGTAGGTGCCGGCGGGGAGGTCGAAGACGTGCGAGCCGGAGAAGTCGCGGCGGTCGGCCGCGGCCACCGCCGGGCTGGCGTTGGGGTCGCCGACAACGTCGTCGCCGTCGGTCGCCAGCACCGTGCGCGTGACGATCTGCCTCGCGTCCTGATTGGCCCGCATCTCGCCGCGCACCAGGCAGGGGCAGCCGGGCGTGATCGTGCCGGCCCCGCCGGACTTGGCGAAGGCGTAGCCGGTGAAGCTGACCCGGACCTGCGACGCCTGCGGCACCGCCAGGGTCACGCTCATGTAGTCCTTCGCGGCGCCGTTGAGGTCGCGGTCGGCCCCGGCGCCTTCCAGCGTGGTGACCGCGGACTCCGGCAGCCCCGACAGGATCTCGGCCTGCATCCGCCCGAAGGCGAAGCCGACGTTCTGCGCCGTCCCGACCTCACGGGCCAGCGACATCGTGAAGGTGTAGCTGCCGGGGGCCAGCGAGTAGACGTGGGAGCCGGAGAAGTCGCGCCGGTCGGCTGCGGCGACGGCGGGCGTGGCGTTGGGATCGGCGACGATGTCATTGCCGTCGGTCGCGAGGACGGTGCGCGTGACGATCTGCTTCGCCTCCTGGTTCACGCGCAGTTCGCCGCGCACCAGGCAGGGACAGCCCGGCGTCTGCACGCCGCCGCCGCTCGCCTTGGCGAAGGCGTAGCCGGTGAAGTTGACGCGCACCAGCGCCTGCTTCGGCACGTCCAGCTTCACCGTCATGTAGTCCTTGGGGTTCGTCGCGCCGAGGTCGCGGTCGGCGCCCGCGCCGTCGAGGGTGGCGAACGCCTCCTGCGTCGCCCCGGACAGCACCTCGGCCTGCATCCGCCCGAAGCCGAAGCCGACGTTCTGCGCGGTGCCGACCTCGCGGGCCAGCGACATCGTGAAGGTGTAGGTGCCGGGGGCCAGGGAGTAGACCTGCGAGCCGGAGAAGTCGCGGCGATCGGCCGCGGCCACCGCCGGGCTGGCGCTCGGGTCGCCGACGATGTCGTTCGCGTCGGTCGCCAGCACCGTCCGGGTGACGATCTGCCGGGGTTCCTCGTTGACCCGCAGCTCGCCGCGCACCAGGCAGGGGCAGCCGGGGGTGATCGCGCCCGCCGCGCTCGACTTGGCGAAGGCATAGCCGGTGAAGCTGACCCGCACGAAGGTCTGCTGGGTCAGGGTCAGCGAGACGTTCATGTAGTCTTTGGGGTTGGTCGTGCCGAGGTCGCGGTCGGCGCCCGCGCCCTCGAGGGTGGTGAAGGCGCTTTGGGTCGGCGCAGGTCCGTCGGGTCCGGGGGCGCCGTTCGCCGTCGCGCCGGCGGCCAGCGCCGAGAGGGGCGTCAGGGCCAGCAGCGCGGCGAGGGCCAGTAGCGCCAGCATCTGCCGCGCCGGCCCTCGGCCGCGCCGCCCGACCCGGTCGTCGGTTTCAATCCTCGTCGGTAGCGCGGGGAGAGCGCGCACCGTGGGCGTTTTCGCGTCAGCCACCGTTCCTCCTGTGTTGTACCGTCACGGTCCTTGGCTTGTGGCGTTTCGAGTCGAGGTTTTTCTGGGGGAATCGCCTGCCGCGCTCGGGCAAGGATCTCAGGGCGTGCCGGGGTCGCAATGGATCACTCGATGACTGCCGCACCTCCTTTCCCGCTGTGTCCCCTGCGCGGGCCGTGCGCCGACCGCTCGCGGCCCAGACAGCGTCTCTGGTGCCGACCGATTCAGCCGTCGCGTCCGCCGCACGGCAACCAGCCCGCGTCGGCCCGGCGCGGGAGTTGTACCCCCTGCTACGCAGCCGGTCGTGGGCGGGATCATCGGTATACCGGGTAGTCTTCGGCCTCTCCGCGCCGCGCTATACCGTGCGCGTTTGCGGATGCCTGGGGCGCCTCCCGGGACCGCGGGATTCGGCCTGGGCGCCGGCTGGTGGCGTCGCGCCCGCGGCGGGTCAGCCGCGCAGCCAGCGGGCGAAGTCGGCGGCGAGGAGGACGGGGTCTTCGAGGAAGAAGTCGGTGGGGATGGTGGCTGTGCCGACGCGCAGGCGGAGGAGGGTCGGGCCGTCGGCGGCGCGCGCCGCCGCCAGGGCGGCGCGCAGGGCGCCCGGGGTGCTGGCGACATCGCGCGCCGCCGCCCAGCCGCAGGCCCGCGCGACCGCCGCGAAGTCGACCGCGCTGGCTGCCGTCGGCTGGCCGCCGGTGGCGAGATAGACGCCGTTGTCGAGGATCAGCAGGACGAGCTTGCGCGGCTTGAGGGCGCCGATCGTGCCGAGCGCCGAGAAGCCCATCAGCAGACTGCCGTCGCCCTCGACCACCAGCAGCGCCTCGTGCCGGGGGTCGCGCTCGATGCCGAGCGCCAGGCCGAGGCCGATGACCGGGGGCAGTCCCATCGCGTCGAGGACGTAGAGGTGGTTCGGCTTGCGCCCGGCCACCGCCAGCATCTCGCGGATCGTGCCCCCGAGCGTCAGCACGACCGGGTCGTCCGCGAAGACCTCGTCCACGATCCGCAATGCGTCCGGTCGCTGCATCGGCCCCGCCGCGGTCGCCGCTTCGCTCATGACTCACGCTCCCCGTGCTGCTGGCCGTCCGTCCCCGACCGGGCGACGGGCGACGGCCAGCAGGTGGTTGGACACGCCGACGATATTCGGGTGGTCGCAGGTCGCCAGGAAGACGTCGCGCCAGATCGGCCAGCGTTCGGGGTCGGCCATCAGCGCGAGCAGGTGGTCCTCCTGCAGGTGCGCGCCGAGGCCGTTGCAGCCGTACAGCCGCTCCACCGGCAGCCCGGCCCCGGTCAGGGCGGCGACGAACTCTTCCGGCAGGAAGTTGTAGGTCGGGGCGGCGTGCGGCCCCATGCGCGTGCGCCCCGTCTCCGGCAACCCCGGGAAGACCTGTCCCCAGCACCCCGGCCACTGCACGGTCGAGCGGTACGCGCCGAGGCGGTTCATCACCGAGATGAAGAGCGGCGCGCCGGGGCGAGCCACGCGCCGCAACTCGGCCAGGGCGCGCCGGCGCCCGTCCGGCGCCACAACATGCGAGAGCGGCCCGCCGAGGCAAAGGACGGCGTCGAACTGCTCGTCCGGGAAGCGCGAGAGATCGGTGATCGAGCCCTCCACCACCGCGGCGACGTTGCCCCCCACCGGCGCCCCGGCCTCGGCGATCCGCCGCCGCGCCAGGTCCAGCAGCGCGGGGCTGAGGTCGAGGAGGGTCACCCGATAGCCGCGCGCGGCCAGCGCGATCGCGTAGCGCCCCGGCCCGCCGCCCGCATCCAGCACGCGCGGCTCCCCCATTGCCGGCGGCAGGTGCCGCTCCAGCGCGTGCCGCGTGACGAGGTATTCGAGGCGGGCCTGCGCGCCCCCCTCCAGCCGCCGCCACTCCCGCTCGGGGTCGGCGTCGTAGGCGGCGCGCACCCGGTCCAGCTCTTCCATACGTAGCCCCCCTTCAACCGGCGGCCGGGCGACCACTCAGCAGCGGTGCTCCCGACGGACCGCGTAATAGCCGGTGCGTTGCCGCGCCGGACGGCCGTCGGGGAGGGCGTCGCGGCCGGGCGGCACCGGCTGCTCCGGTATCCGGCAGAAGGCGCGATAGACGATCTCGCGCGGCGCCGGGGCCGCCCGCGCGGCCAGCGCGTCGCGCAGGATGGACGCGAAGACCGGGTGAACGACCAGCCGCGCGGCCTCCTCCGGCGCGAACCAGCCGGCATCGGAACACTCATGCCCGCCGCACGGATCACCGCCCGCGTGCGCGCAGAGGAAGGTCAGTTGGACGATGCCGATGTCGCCGACGTTGGAATAGACGCCGACGAGCCGCCCGACCGTGGCGCGGCACCCACTCTCCTCGGCGATCTCGCGCGCGAGCGCCGCGAGCAGATCCTCGCCGCGCTCCACTTGGCCGCCCGGCAGATGCCACCCGCGGAACGGGGCCCGGACGAGCAGCACCCGCCCCGCCCCATCGCTCACCAGCCCACCAACCCCAACAATGTGCCGCGGATGCCCGTCCACGCGCGACCCTTTCCCGAGAACGATCAGCAGCGGTGTTCCCCGCACACGGTGTACGACGTATAGCGGGTCCGCTCCCCCGTCCCCTGGCGCGTGGTGCGATAAGCCCGGTAGACCACACCGTCCGCGTCCAGCGCGTCGCGCAGCTTCGCCTGCTGGGCCGGGTGCGTCACCAGCCGCAGCGCCTCCTCGGGGGTGAACCAGCCGGCGTCGGAACACTCGTCGCCGGCGCGGGCGTCGCCGCCGGTGTGCGCGCAGAGGAAGGTGAACATGACGATGCCCAGCTCCCCGACGTTGGAGTAGACGCCGACGAGCCGCCCCACCGCCACCTCGCAGCCGCCCTCCTCGCGGATCTCCCGCTGGAGCGCGCCGATCAGGTCCTCGCCGCGCTCGACCTGCCCGCCGGGCGGCTCCCAGCCGCGCCGCGGCGTCCTGACCAGCAGCACGCGCCCGCGCCCGTCGCGCACCACCCCCATCACCGCCACGATGTGCCGCGGCGCCTCATCGCCCGCGCCGCCGTCGCTCAAAGGTACGTCAGCCATCCCCCCCACCCCGCACTCCGCACTCGCCTCACCCGCCCATCAGGTTGAGCAGCACGAAGATCGGGCGGTGGGTCGTCCGCGCGAACCGGTCGGCGCGGACGATTGTGTCAGCCCACTGCTCGACCGGCGTGCGCGCGTCGAGCGCGAACCAGCGAACGCCGGCGGCGTCGAGGATGCCCTCGGCGCGCTCGCTGAAGGTGTGGATCATCGAATTGTACTCCCCCAGGCCGCCGCGACGGCTGACCAGGACGAGCAGGGGGATGTGGTAGGGCAGCGGGAAGGTGTTGAGCGCGGTCAGCAGGTTGCCGATCCCGTTGTCCTGGATGATCATCAGCGCCCGCTCGCCCGCCAGCGCCAGCCCCGAGAGGATGCCGATCCCCTCCTCCTCGCGCGGGATCGGGACGATCCGGAAGCCGTCCCGCCCGTCGCGCGCCAGGAAGTGCCCGACCACCGCCTTGAGCGTGCTCGACGGCAGGTGCAGGATCCAGCGCGGCTCCAGCGCCTCGATCCCGGCGATCACCGCCGCGCTCCGCTCGTCCATCTCGGCGCTCATCCCCCACCTGCTACATGATCAACCACAAAGACACAAAGACCACAAAGGACACGGAAACCGCGAGATCGCTGGACACAATGGGGAATTAAACGATTTCTCCGTGTCCTTTGTGGTCTTTGTGTCTTTGTGGTTCCGTCCTCACTCCACCACGTCGTAGAACTCGCGGACGCGGCTCTCCAGGCGCGGGCGGATCTCGCCAAGAACGTACTTTTGGAAATAGTCGGCATTGGAGTGCGCGTCGAGCGCGGCCTGGTCGGCGTACTGCTCGTAGAGGAGGTACTTGCGCGGGTCCTCGACCGAGCGCTGCGCCGTGTAGGTCAGGCAGCCGGGCTCCTGGCGGGTGTGGCGGATCATCTCGCGCAGCGCCGCCTCGATCGCCTCCCCCTCGCCCTCCCGCGCCACATACGTCGCCACCAGCACGATCATGCCCCTCCCCCTTGCGAACGCGGAAGTCGGAACGCGGAACGCGGAACAACGCCGCGCGGCGATTATCGCAGAATTGGGTGCGCCTTGGAGGGCCGGCGCCGGGACCGCGCCCCGCTATTCCGCGTTCCGCGTTCGGGGTTCCGCGTTCGCGTACACCTCGCGCTTGAGGACGCAGATGAAGGGGAGGTTGCGGTGCAGCTCGCGGTAATCGAGGCCGTAGCCGACGACGAACTCGTCCGGGATGGTGAAGCCGGTGTAGTCGAGCGGCACGGGGACGACGCGCTGGTCGGCCTTGTCGAGCAGCGTGCAGACGGCGAGGCTGGCCGGGCCGCGCGAGCGCAACTCCTTCAGCAGGAAGTCGAGCGTCAGGCCGGTGTTGACGACATCCTCGATCAGCAGGACGTGCTGCCCGGCGATCTCGCGGTCGAGGTCCTTGACGATACGCACCGTGCCGGCGGTCACCGCGTCCGGCGCGTCCGGATCGGCGCGCGCCGGGCGCGAGATCGCCAGGTAGTCGAGCGCCAGCGGGCGGCTGATCGCCCGCGCCAGGTCGGCCAGGAAGAAGGTGATGCCCTTGAGGACGCCGATCAGCAGGAGCGAGCGGTCGGCGTAGTCGCGCGAGATCTGCTCGCCGAGCGCGGCGACCCGCGCCGCCAGCTCGTCGCGGCTGACCAGGATGCGCTCGATCTCCTCCTCGCGCAGGGCCGCGATCTCGACCGCGCCGTAGCCGTAGGTGGCGAGGAGTTGCAGGTAGTCGTGGCGGTAGAGCAGCCGGACGTTGATGCCGGGGTAGAGCTCGCGCAGGCGGCGGATCTTGCGGTGCTTGCGGGTCACCAGCCGCTGCCGCATCGTCGTCAGCTCGACGTAAAGATCCTGATCGGGGAGGTAGAAGTCCGGGGTGAACATCTCGGTGACCTGGTCGCCGGCCCAGTTGAGGGCGAAGGAGGTCGGCTCGTAGAGCCAGGGGATGTGGTAGAAGTCGAGCAGCCGGGCGAACTCGATCTCCATCGGGTGGGCGAAGGCGGCGCGGTCGCCGGCGGCCGCGCCGGGCGCCTCCGGCCGCGCCTCATCCGCCACCTCCCCGTCCTCGTCCCCGGTCGCCCCCGCGTCCCGCCCCAAGCGCCCCCCCGCCGCGTCACCCGGTGCCGCCGGGGAAAGTATACACCGCGACGAAGTACGAGCGACGAGCGACGAGCGACGAATAGTGGACGATTGAGGGACAAGAGCGCCGCCCCCCTCGAACCCCCGCTATTCGTCGTTCGTACTTCGTACTTCGTACTTCGTCAGGCGCGCGCCAGGGCGGTGGCGCCGGCGAGGAGGATCTCCTGGCTGTTGACCTCCGGCTCGCCGGGGGCCGGCTCGCGGCGGCGGTAAGTGCCGTCGGGCTGGAGGACGCGCGCCTTGACGTTGTCGCGCAGGATCAGCGGCAGGATCTCGTCGCGGATCTGCGCCTTGAGCGGCGGCGCCTCCAGCGGGAAGAGGACCTCGACGCGGCGGTTGAGATTGCGCGGCATCAGGTCGGCGCTGCCGAGATAAAGCTCGTCGTCCCCGCCGTTGCCGAAGTAGTAGGCGCGGCTGTGTTCGAGGAAGCGCCCGACGACGCTGACCACCCGCACCGTCTCGCTCACCCCCGGCACGCCGGGGCGCAGCATGCAGGCGCCGCGCACGAGCAGGTCGATCCGGACCCCCGCCCGCGCCGCGCGGTAGAGCACCTCGACCATCTCGGCGTCGACCAGCGCGTTCATCTTGAAGATCAGCCGCCCGCGCTCGCCGTGCGCCGCCTCGCGCTCGATCAGCTCGACCAGCCGCGCGCGCAGGTTCGCCGGGGCCACCAGCAGCTTGCGGAACTGGCGCTGCGCCGAGTAGCCGGTCAGGTAGTTGAAGACGTCCGACACGTCGGCGCAGATCTCCGGATCGGCGGTGAGGAAGCCGAAGTCGGTGTAGCCGCGCGCGGTCGAGGCGTTGTAGTTGCCGGTGCCGAGGTGGGCGTAGCGCCGCAGCCCCTCGGCCTCCTTGCGGACGATCAGCGCCAGCTTGCAGTGGGTCTTCAGGCCGAGCAGCCCATAGGCGACGTGGACGCCGGCGTGCTCCAGCGCCTTGGCCCAGCCGATGTTGCTCTCCTCGTCGAAGCTGGCCTTCAACTCCACCGTCGCCGCGACCTGCGTCTCCTCGCCGCGCGCCTCCAGCAGTGCCTCGACGATCGGGGAGTTCGAGCCGACGCGGTAGAGGGTCTGCTTGATCGCCACCACATTCGGGTCGCGCGCGCTGCGGATGAAATCAACCACCGGGGTGAACGATTCGTAGGGGTGGTGGACGAGCACGTCGCGGCGGGCGATCGTCGTCAGCACGTCGCTGCCGTCGCGCGACCAGTCGGCCGGCAGGCGCGGCACGAACGGCGGGTACTTCAGATCGGGCCGGTCGACGTTGTAGAGGGCCATCAGGTCGTTCAGGCCGAGCGGGCCGTCGATCACCTGGACCTCGTCCGGGTCGATCTCCAGTTGCCCGGCGAGCCAGTCCCGCGTGGCCGCGGGCATCGCGGGGTTGACCGAGACGCGGACGACGAAGCCGAAGGGCCGCCGTTCCAGGCTGGCCTCGATCATCTCCAGCAAGTCCTCCGCCTCCGCCTCGCGGATCGCCAGGTCGGCATTGCGGGTGACCCGGAAGAAGTAGGCCCCGACGATCTCCTTGCCGGGGAAGAGCGCCCCGATGTTCGCGGCGATCACCTGCTCCAGCCAGGTGAAGGCGACGGCCTGCGGCGGCTGCGCCGCGCTGGCGACCGGCGCGACCGTCGACCGCCGGCGCCCGTCCGTCGCCGTGCCCGCGGGCGGGCGGACCTCGACCAGGCGCGGCAGGACCGGCGGCACCTTGACCCGTGCGAAGCGCTCGCCCAGCTCGTCGCGGATGACGACCAGCAGGTTCAGGCTGAGGCCGGAGATGTGCGGGAAGGGGCGCGCGGCGTCGACCGCCAGCGGCGTGAGGACCGGGAAGACCTCCCGGTCGAAGTACTCCTTCAACCGTGCCCGCGTCTCGGCCGGCAATTCGTCGTGGTCGAGCAGGTGGATGCCACGCTCGGCCATTCGCGGGCGCAGCACCTCCTCCAGGTGCCGGCGCTGCAAGGTCGAGTGGCGCTGCACGGTCTCCTTGATCAGGCCGAGCTGCTCCTGCGGGGTCAGCCCGTCGCGGCCCGCCTCGACGATCGTGCCAGTGGCGAGCTGATCGCGCAGCCCGGCGACCCGCGTCATGTAGAACTCGTCGAGGTTGTTGCTGACGATCGCCAGGAACTTCACCCGCTCGAGGAGCGGGTTGCGCTCGTCGAGCGCCTCCTCCAGGACCCGGTAGTTGAACTCCAGCCAGCTCAGCTCGCGGTTGATGTAGAGCGCGGGGTCGCGCAGATCGACCGGCGCGGGGGGGGCGCTCTCCACCTGAGCCTCGGCCTGTGTCATGGTCCTTCTCCCAACGGTTTCGCCCGCCGAACGCGCCCCCCGCCCCGTCCCACTCCGCCACCCGGCGGGCTCCCGGCCCCCGGACAGCGCGGGCCGAGCCAGGGGTGGGGGGGCGGTGTCGGATCAGCCCGCGCGGACCGAATGGTGCGTCACTCTGCGTCCCGCGTCCCGGCGCGGGCTTCCGCGCCCGCCAATCGATTCAAGCGGTCGAGGAAACCATCGGCCTCCGCCATCTGCCAGCGCGCGTGCAGTTCGTTGAAGGTGGCCCGGCGCTCGTCGGCGACGTCAGCCAGCAGGCCGTAGATGCCCGGCGCGGTCGCCGCGAACGACTCCGGCCCGCCCAGGCGCTCCCGGACGGCGGCCAGCCGCTCGGCGCGGGGGTCGGCGTCGAGGGCGGCGTCGGAGAGCGCGTCCGCCTCGCGGGTCGCGGCGTCGATCCGCTCCTCGACCAGCAGCTCGGCCAGCACGTCGCGGTCGTGGATGGTGCCGAGCCCCTCCTGCAAGCCCTTCAGCTCCTCGATCAGGCCCGGCGTCTCGTCGCCGAGCGCCGTGCCGAAGAGTTCGAGGGTGTAGCGCAGCCGCTTCGCCGCGATCCGCAGCCGGTGCAACTCCTCGGCGTCCTCCGGGTCGTCGAAGGCGTCGGCGCGGCCCGCGAACTTCGCCACGCTGGCGGCCAGCGCCCGCCTGGCGACCGCGCCGGTCGGCTTGTTCTCCTTGCGCAGCTTGCGCGCGAAACGCGCGAAGCCGCCGGCGAAATCGTCCTCCGGCAGCCGGTCGAGGGCCGCCAGCAGGGCCACCCGGTCGTCCTCGCGCTCGGCCTCGATCGCGGCGATCAGCCGGGCGAGGCCGGGGCGCTCCTCCTCGCTGGCCGCCCCGAGCCGGTCGCGCAGGAACTCCAGCAACACATCGGCGTCGCGGACGGCGCCGAGCGCGTCGGCCAGCGCCTTGACCCGCCGCTCCTGCCGCCGGAAGGCTTTCGGCTTGCTGAACGGTGCGGCGGCGTCGAGGGCGGCGCGCAGGCGGCGGATGCCCACCCGCATGTCGTGGACCGCCTCCGGGTCCTCGCCCGCGCGCACCGACCCCTCGAAGGCCAGCACCGTCCCGAGGCGCGCGGCGAGGATCGTTGAAATGGCCGGGCCGAACGGCTCGGCGGGGTCGAGGTCGGGCGTCACCGCGCGCTTGGTGGCGCGCTTCGCCTCCTTCGCCTCCTTGCGCCGCGCCTTCCGCTCCCGCCGCTCGGCGCGCTCCGCCTCCTCGTCGTCCGGCTCCCCGGCGGGCGCCGGCGCCCCGTCCCCCGGCGTGGGCAGGACCTCGGATCCGGCCGCTTCGGCCAGAGTCGCCGCGGCGACCGCCTCCGGCCCGGCGATGAACGGCAGCGCCTCCTCGGCGAGGGGCGGCGGGACGACCGGCGCAGCCGGCCCGCCGGCGGCCGCCTCTTCCATCGCCAGCGCCGCGGCCTCGACGGCGGCGGGTTCGGTCCCAACAGGAATTGCCCGCTCCCCCGGCCCCGCCGCGACCCCACCGGCGGCCGCCGGTGCTTCGCCCTGCCCGACCTCCGCGGGGAGGGCGAGAGGCGGATCGGCCCCGGCGGGCAGGGCGCGGGCGGGGTCGAGCGCGTCCGCGCCCGGCGGCAGGGCCACCGCCGCCGCGGCGAGGGCGGCCGCGGTACCCAGCGGGTCAACCGGCGGCGCGACCGGCGGGGTGGCGGGGGGCTCCGCGGCGCCGTGCGCCGGCGAGGCGGCCTGCTTGGCCTCGGCGTCCGGGGCCGGCTGCCCGATCAGGTCGGCATCGGCCCCTTCCGTCGCGCCGGCCGGCGACGCGGCGGGCGCGCGCCGCGGGGCGCGGCCACCCTGCGCGGCGGTCATGTTCGGGTAGCGCGCCCGCAGCAGCGTGCGGACGAGCCCGGCGACGCCGGGCGGGTCCGCCTCGCGCAACTGGGCCACCGTCTCGTCGACCGGGTACTCGACCCGGCGCAGCTCGACTGCCCACTCGCCCGCGCCGTCCCCGCCGCCCGGTTGCCGGGTCAGCAGCCCGTAGGCCGCGCGCCGGTCGCCGTCCTTCGGCAGCCCGACACTGGAGCAGTCGGCCAGCAGGAACCGCCCCACCCGGCGGGTGTAGGGGATGTGCAGATGCCCGAAGGCGATCGTCGTCACATCCGGCGCGACATCGGCGAGGAACGGTTCGATCTCCCCCTCCGGGGCCAGCGGGCGGAGGGGATCGTCGAGGTTGCGCGGGTTGGCGTGGACGATCAGGACCACATCACCGCCCTCCGGCGCCTCCACCCGGTGGGCGAGGGGGAGGGTGCGCAGGTAGGCCAGTGCGTCCTCCCCGAGGCGCTCGCGGGTCCAGGCGAGCAGTTCGGCGTCGTCCCCGTCGGCGGTCGCCTCCGGCGCGGCGGCGAGGTCGCGGTCGGTGTTGCCCTGGATCACCGGGCAGTCGAGGGCGCGCACGCGCTCCAACGCCTCCAGCGGGCGCGGGCCGGCCAGGCAGAGGTCGCCCGCGACAACGGTCGCATCGGCCCCGCCGCGTGCCTCCAAATCCGCCAGCACCGCCTCCAGCGCCAGCAAATTTCCATGAATGTCGGCGAGGATCGCCAGTCGCATCGCTCCCTCCTCTCGGGGGTGAAGGTTCAAGGTTGAAAGTTGAAAGGCGCCCATTTCACCATCTCTGCCCCAATGGCAGCGCCTCGGCCCAACCTGGGGAACTTTCAACCTTGAACCTTCAACCCCCGCCGTTGCGCACGTACTCGATGATCAGCCCCTCGCGGATGCCGCCGGTGCTGACCGTGGCGGCGTCGAGCCCGTACGCATCGAGGACCGCGCCGATGATCGCCAGGCCGGCGGGCATCGTGCGGACCCGCTCGGGGTCGAGCCCGGTCGCGGTGGCGAGTTGCGCAATTGGCGTGCCGGTGAGGATCGCCCGCGCGCGTTGGAGCCGGGGCCGGGTCAGCGTCCGCGTGCCGTCCGGCGCCAGGACGAGCAGGCTGGTGGCCGTGCCGCCGACCAGCAGCAGGCGGTCGACGCGGCCGACCAACGCCGGATCGACCGCCGGGGCGAGGATCGCGCGGGCGTCAGCTTCGGCGGCGGCGATCGCGGCCTCGTCCGGCGGGTCGCCGCCGATGTGCCGCTCGGTCAGCCGCCCCGAGCCGAGCTGGAGCGAGCGCGCCGACTGGATGGCCCCATCGCGCGCCGCGATCAGTTCGAGGCTGCCGCCGCCGAGGTCGCCGACTAGCAGCGTGCCGTCGAGCGGCTGCCCGGCGGTCGCGCCGGCGAAGGTCAGCGCCGCCTCGCGCGCCCCGTCAATGATGCCGACCGCCAGGCCGCTGGTCGCGGCGATCCGCTCGCGCAACTCCGGGCCGTTGGCGGCGTCGCGCACCGCGCTGGTCGCCGCCAGCAGGATCGTCGCCGCCCCGTGGTCCAGCGCCACCCGGCGGAACTCCTCGACCGTCGCGACCGCGCGGGCCAGCCGCTCGGGTTCGAGCCGGCCGGTGCGCTCGACCCCGTAGCCGAGCCGCACCGTCGCCGTGCGGTCGGCAACCGGCTGGAGCGACACCGCGCCGTCCGCCACCAGCGGCAGCGCGACCAGCAGGCGGATGGTGTTGGTGCCGATGTCGATCGCGGCGAGCGGCGCGGCGGGCGCTGGTTGGGCGGACACGGCGGCTACTCCAACAGGATTCGGCGGCGCCCAGACAGGGAGACGACTGGCGGGTACGGGCAGCGCCAGTCTAGCCCAAGCGCCGGGGGCGGGCAAGGGCATCAACGGCACGTCGGCGCCCGGCTACGGGAGCCGTCAGGCATCCTCCGCGGTCCCGGCGGCGTCCCCCGCGCGGGCGCCGAGTTCCCGGAAGAGCGCGACGACCTGCTCGCGGCCGATGCCGCGCTCTTCCAGGAGGTCGAAGCAGACGTCGGAGACGGCGTGCAGGACCCGGTCGTGGGTGATCAGCAGCGGGTTGACCCGCTGCTCCAGCTTCGGCCGCAGCGCGCCATCGTGGATCTGGCGCAGGATGAAGCGGCCCTCGGCGTCCTGGTCGGCGGGCCAGGATCGCTCGCGCCCGCGCGCCAGCCCCTCGGGCGTCCGCCCGTCCTCCAGCGCCTCGATCTGGCCGGCGGCGGTGCGGATGAACTCCAGGCAGACGAGCGTGTGGATGTCCGGCAGGCGCGGGTCGCGCGGCCGGCCCGAGCGGTTGACCTGGTCCTGCAGCTCGACCTCGACCTCGCCGTCGACCACCCGCCAGCGCAACTCACCGAGACGACGCACGGTGTCCTCCGTGGGGCGTGGGCCGTAGGCGGTGGGCGGTGGGCCGTGGGCCGTCGAGTACGAGAGAGCCGGCGAGTTACGGTGGTTGACCGCCCACGCCCCGCGCCCCACGCCCCACGGCTACGCCCCCCCGCCCGTCGTGATCCCGCGAATCGACAGGCCGAAAATGAAGAAGGTGCCGAACGCGAGCCACAGGGCCTGGATGCGCACCGGCTGATTCCGCACCAGGCCGTAGATGAACGGCAGCGTCACGAGCGCGGACGCACCGTAGAGCCAGTGGAAACCGTTCGCCGGACGCGCCCCCGCCAGATAGAGGATGATCCCCAACGCTCCTTGCAGGAAGATCAAACCCTCGCCGAGGACGAGCGCGCCTGAGAGGCTCCCGCTCAGGCCACCGCGCAGGAACTCGATAAAGCCCCAGACACTGCAGACCAGCATGAAGAGGATCATCGTATTCGCCAGGGAGGCGTGGAGTTGACTGATGAACGCCATGAACCATCTACCTCGTCGTGTGTCGACATAACGGCTTGCCACCTGGGTTCCGCTCCGGCGCGCCTGGCCCCCGCGCGCCGGTTGGACCCAGCCTGGTAACGCGCCTCCGAAGCCCATTAAAGGCGCCCGTCCCGCTTTCTAGCATACCAACGCTGGCCGCGGTCGGCACGCCGGGGTGGATCGCGCGGGACTGGCCGGGCGCCCAAGTGGGCGCCCGTTGAGCGGGACCGAGCGCCGGCAGGATCTCCCCCAATATCCTTCGAATGGCCGATACCCTGTACGGATGGCGGCGAGTATGCTTTGAGTGTGGATGGGCGGCGCGCTCCGCCCCGGACGGGGGAGCGCGCGAGCCGCATCATCCACCACGGGAAGCCGTAGTCTCCAGCAATCGGGACCGACGGCATGAATCTCGCGGTTGGGGCCGTGGTCGGCTAGATGATCGTCGTGCGGCGCGTCGGGCGTGGAAGGAGTAGTGCCGTGGGGGGAGCGCAGGACATGTCCGGCGCCTGGCACCGTGTGCTGGTGGTCGATGACGGGTCGATCCTGCTCGGCGCGCTCGGCGCCGCCCTCAACGAACGCGGCTACGAGGTCCACGCCGTCGCCCCGGACGGCGACACCCGCGCCCTCCCCTCCGCCATCGCCCACTACGATCCCGATGTCGTCCTGCTCGACCAGATGATGCTCAACGACAGCCGCGGGCGGCTGCGCCGCTGGCTGCGCGGCAAGGCCCCCAAGTTCCTGGTCCTGCGCCGCGGCGACCAGCCGACCAATTCCGACGAACTGCGCCACAGCCTCCAGCAGCCGGTCACCGTCTGCACCCCCGCCGACATCCAATCCCTCCTGCCCTAGCGCCGGGTGAAACCGCCCCGGCGTGTATACTTCCGGTATGGCGCGACGGCGAACCCCGCGGGGCCATCCCGGCGGGGCCGGTGCGCGCGACCGGCCGGGCCATGACCCCCGCCCCGCCGCGGGCTGCTCCCGGCGCCGGGCGGCCGCCGTCGCTCCGACGAAGAGGGGACGCGCGATCGGGAGGACGGACCCGGCATGGCTGTCGACGCGAGCGTGTTGCAGGGCCGCTACCGGCTGGACCGCCTGGTCGGGCGGGGCGGCTTCGCGCAGGTCTACCTCGCCACCGACCTGCTCCTCAAGCGGCGGGTGGCGGTCAAGATGCTGCTGCCCGGCCGCGTCGCGCTCGACCAGGAGTACGACTTCCTGGCGCGGTTCGACCGCGAGGCCCAGGCGGTCGCCGCGCTCGACCACCCCAACATCCTCGGCGTCCACGATTACGGTCAGGCGGACGGCGCCGCCTACCTGGTGATGCCCTACATCGCCGGCGGCAGCCTCGACGACCGCCTGCGCCGCGAGCGCCGCCTGAGCCTGCAACAGACCGACACCTACCTGCGGCAGGCCGCCGCCGCGCTCGACTTCGCCCACCGGCGCAACCTGATCCACCGCGACATCAAGCCCCAGAACATGCTGCTCCACCCGGAGGGCGACCGCCTCCTGCTGGCCGACTTCGGCATCGCCAAGGTGCTGAGCGAGACCAGCGCCCAGAGCCTCACCGGCGTGATGGGCACCCCCGCCTACATGGCCCCCGAGCAGACCCGGGGCCAGGTCGGGCGCGCGACCGACATCTACGCCCTCGGCTGCGTCCTCTTCCAGATGCTGACCGGCGAGCCGCCCTACGCCGGCCCGACCGAGCAGGTCCTCTTCGGCCACGTCTGGGGACCGATCCCCTCGCTGGTCGAGCGGAGCCAGGGCCAGTTGCCGGCGGCCTTGCAGGCCGTCCTCGACCGCGCGCTCGCCAAGGGTCCCGACGACCGCTTCCCGACCGCCGGCGCGCTGGCCGATGCCTTCGCGGCGACGATCGCCGGCCCCGCCACCGCCGCCTGGCCGCCCCACCTGGTCGCCCCGACCAGGCCGCTGGCCGGCGCCCCGCCCGAACCCGCCCCCGTCCCCGCCGCCCGCGACCGGACGCCGCCCCCCTCGCCAGGACGCCCCGCCCCACCCCCGGCCGCCCGGCGGAAGGTCGCCCTCCTCGCCGGCCTCGGCGCGGTGCTGGCCGTCCTGCTGCTGGCCGCGCTCGCGCTCGGCGCGCTCGTGGTCGCCCGATCGGTCCTCGCCAGCCGGCCGGGGCCGCGCCGGCCGCCACCCTCGTCGCCGGGGGTGACCGGCCGGTCCGGGCCGCCGCCGCGCTCGGCGGGCACGGCGAGCCGGTCACGCGCCTGGCCTGGTCGCCCGACGGCCGGACCCTCGCCTCCGCCTCCGACGACCGGACGGTGCGCCTCTGGGACCAGGACGGCGCCCAGCGCGCCGTCCTGACCGCCCACGCCGGGAAGGTGCTCGCCCTGGCCTGGTCGCCAGACGGCACCCTCGCCACCGGGTCGGCCGACGGCACGGTGCGCCTGTGGACCGCCGAGGGCGGCCGCTCGCCAACCTGATCGGCCACGACGCCGGCGTGACCACCCTCGCCTGGTCGCCGGACGGGCGGATCCTCGCCTCCAGCGCCTACGATCTGCGCCTGTGGACCGCCGAGGGCGGCACCCTGGCGCGGCTGAAGGACGCCCCGGCGATCGTGAACGCGCTGGCCTGGTCGCCGGACGGCGCGGTCCTCGCCGCGGGCGGGTCGGATAAGGCGGTGCGCCTCTGGAATCGCGACGGCACGGCGCGGGCGACCCTCACCGGGCACAGCGAGAGCATCACCAGCCTGGCCTGGTCGCCCGACGGGCGGCTCCTCGCCTCCGGCTCCGGCGACAAGACGGCGCGCCTCTGGAATCCGGACGGCCAGGCCCTCGCCGACCTGACCGGGCACGAGGGCGTCGTGCGCCAGGTCGCCTGGTCGCCGGACGGGCAGACCCTCGCCACCGCGTCCGACGACAAGACGGTGCGCCTCTGGGGGCCGGACGGCCGGCAACGCGTCAACCTCGCCGGGCACACCGGCCGGGTGCTGGCGCTCGCCTGGGCGCCGGACGGCCAGACGCTGGCGTCGGCCTCCGCCGACGAGACCGTGCGCCAGTGGACCGCCGCCGGCGAGCCCCTCGCCACCCTGATCGAGCACGACGGCTACGTGGTGGATGTCGCCTGGTCGCGCGGGCGGATCCTCGCCTCCTGCGCCCAGGACAAGACCGTGCGACTCTGGCGCTGAGCGCGGCGGTCGCGTGGCGCGGCGCCGTGGGCGCGTCCTTGTCCAGCCCGGCGGTCCGCCCTCCCCTGACGGTGCGCCCTCGCCATCCCTGTCCGTACACCTGACGTTTGATCGTGATGCGCCACATATTGCCCCCCCGAGTCCTTGTTATTCCGCACCCCAGCGACTACCATTGCCCGCGTACCGTCCCTCGTATCTCGATGCGGCCGGGCGCGGCCCCGCCTTATGAGCCGGAATCCCCGGGCCAGGCGTTCCCGCTGCGAGGCGCATCCACCCCTTGTCCGGTTGCTGGCGCCCGAGCCGGTGCGCCCTGGGCAGCGACTGCCGGCGGGCCAATCGTCGCGGTGGGCCGGCACCCGCCCGACCGTGGCGCATCCCACGATCGTCTGACCGCCAGGCGGCCGCCAACCGCCGGCAGACGTCCGGCACGGTGACACGGAAGGGGCCGGGTGCGCATCCCACGATCGTCTGACCGCCAGGCGGCCGCCAACCGCCGGCAGATCGCCGGAAGGGGCCGGGTGCGCGCCGCGTGAGACGGGTGCGCGCCACAGGGCCGCGAATCAGGATGGAGTCGGGCCTCGTGACCATGCACCGCCTGCCCGTCGTCGGGCTCGTCTGCCTGTTGCTCGCCAGCCTCTTCGCCCCCGCGCTCGTGCCGGCCGCCCTGGCCCGCTCGGCCGCCACCCGGCAACTCGCCCCATTGCTCGTCGGGCCGGACACCGCCAGCGCCGGGGAATTGATCGCCGTCGCCGCCAGCGGCTTCGGCCCCGAGGAGCCCTTCGAGGCGACCCTGACGACCCCCGCCGGCGACGAGTTGCCCCTGGCGCCCCTGAGCGCGCAGCCGCCCCTGCTGGCGGTCGCCGACGAGTCCGGCACGCTTGCCGCCAGCGCCGACGGCGCGATCGCCTTCGCGCTGCGGACCGCCGCGAACTACCAGCCCGGCGAATGGGGCCTCGTCGTGCGCGGGCAGACCACCGGCAGCGAGAGCGCGAGCAGTTTCACGCTCCTCCCGCCGGCCGAGGCCTCGCCCGTCGCCTCGCCCACCACCGCCAGTGCCCGTCCGGCGACGACCGCGGCGACCACCACCGCGGCGATCACGACCCAGGGCGGGACGGTGCGTAGCGCGGCCCCGTCCGCGACGGCGGCGACCGTGACGAAGCCCTCCGCCACCGCGACGGCCGAGCCGACCGCCGTCCCGGCGGCCACGCCCAAGCCCGCGCCCACCGCGACACAGAAGCCCGAGCCGACGAACACCCCCAAGCCCGCGCCTACCGCCACGCCGAAGCCGGCGCCGACGGCGACACCAAAGCCCGAACCAACGCCCGAGCCCGAGCCCGAGCCGACGGCGGCGCCCGAGCCCGAGCCGACCGCCATCCCCACGCCGAAGCCCGCGGCCACCGCCCCCGCGAAGCCGACCCCGACCGAGGCGCCCGCGGCGGAGCCGACCGAGGCGCCCGCGCCGACCGCGACACCGGCGCCGCGGCGGGGCAATACCGTCGCCGCCACCCCCACGCCCGTCCCGACCGAAGAGCCGGCGCCGACCGAGGCGCCCGCCCCGGCCGAGCCGGACGAGACGTCGGCGCCCGCCGACACGGCCCCGCCGGCCGAAGCGCCGCCTGCCGCGCCGAGCACGCCCGAGCCGACCCCCGAGCCACCGCCCGCCACCCAGCCGCCCGCGCCGGTCCAACCGCCCGTGCCCCTGCCTGCCCCCGCGCCGGCCCCGGCCGATGCGCCCCCGCCCCCGGTCGCGCCTGCGCCGGCCGACCCGCCGCCGCCGCCCGCGGCGCCGGTCGCGCCGGAGAGCCCCGGCCAGAATCCGGGCGTGCCGCCGCCGCCGTCCAACGCCACGCCGCTCGCCCCGGCCCAGCTCCTGCCGACCTTCGAGCGCGCCGCGCAACTGACCGGCGTGCCCAAGGAAGTCCTGCTGGCGATCGCCCGCAACGAGTCGGACTTCACCCCGCGCGCGGTCGGCCCCTACCTGCCCCAGTTCGCCGGGACCGAGGACGAGCACGCCCTCGGCATGATGCAGTTCCTCCCCTCCACCTACCGCCTGTTCGTCGCGCAGGTCGACGCGGCCACCGGCAAGGGGCTGGGGATGCAGGGCATCTGGGACCCCGAGTCGGCGATCTACGCCGCCGCCTTCTACCTCCGGGACAGCGGCGCCCCCGGCAACATGCGCCGCGCCCTCTACGCCTACAACAACGCCGAGTGGTACGTCAACCTGATCCTCTCCTGGGCCGGCTACTACGCCACCGGCGTGACGCCCGACCCGACCCTCTTCAACCCCGACACCAGCGCCGCCGCCCCCGCCGCGCCGGTGCAGAGTGGCAAGCCGCAGAATCCGCTCCTGCCGAGCACCGCCCGGCACCTGGACATGCTCTCGCCGATCCCGCTCTACGCCCCCTGGACCGCCGGGCAGACCTGGCACGCCGGGGCCGAGGGCTCCTTCTACGGCGAGGACTACCACCAGGACCAGTACGGCGGCCACTACACGGTCGACTTCAACAAGGGGGTCTACCCGCGCGGCGAGGAGGACGACGGCGAGCCGATCCTCGCCGCGGCCGACGGGATCGTGAACAACATCTACCAGGACGCGGCCGGGGCCTGGGTGGTCGAGCTCTACCACCTCGCGCCGGACGGCCGGCAGCTCCGCACCCTCTACGTCCACCTGAAGACCGACCCGCGGGTCGCCCCCGGCATCCGGGTCAACCAGCCGGTCGTCCACGGCACGGTGATCGGCCTCAACGGCACCACCGGCCGGTCGACCGGCCCGCACCTGCACTTCGGCCTCTGGCTGCTGCAGGGCGGCTCCTGGGTCTCGATCCGCCCGGAGCCCATGGAGGGCCAGTTCCTCTTCAGCGGCGCCAACATCACCAGCACCAACCGGCCCGGCGCCCCCAGCCTCGCCAGCCCCAACCGCCTCGCCGCCGCCGCCTTCGCCACCGTCCCGGATGACGGGCCGCGCCTGGCCGCGCACACCTTCTCGCCGCCCGGCCCCTCCAACGCCCCGAAGGTGACGATCGCCGCCGAGGCGCAGGGCGGCCCGTCCGGGCAGCGCCCGATCACCCGGACCGAGGTCTTCGTCAACACCGCGCCCGACGGCAGCACCGACGGCCAGTGGCTGCCGGTCGGCACGATCGAGGGCGGGCGCGGCAAGGTCGAGTGGCAGACCGCGCCGATCGCCGACGGCGTCTACCGCGTCCTCTTCGCCATGGTGGACGGGCAGGAGAACCGCACCTTCCACGGGCTGACCGACGAGACCGCGGTGCGCTACACCGTGCGCCACGGCGAGTTCCGCGCCTCCGCCGTCGTCAACCCCGACGCCGGGCTGGCCTACTGGGCCGCGCTCGACGGCGAGACGCTGGCGCAGATCGGCCCGGGCGCCCCGACCATCAGCGGGCCGCTGCGCTTCGTCCCCCAGAGCGGGATCCCCGCCGTCGCCCCGGCCGGCGCGACCCCCGGCCCCGCCGCCCGCGGCGCCGCGGCGCCGACCCCCGCCCGCCCCCGCTCGGCGGTCGCCGCGATCCCAGGCCGCGCCGGCGGCCCGGTGCCGCCGGTCGACGCGACGCCGGTCCCCGGCCACGCCGCCGGCCGGCTCGACCGCGCGACCGGCCTGCTGGTGGAGGAACACACCACCAACCTCGTCCTCAACCCCAGCTTCGAGCGCGACACCGCCGGCTGGGCGGTCCGCAACGCCCCCGGCGGCGCGCTGACGGTCACCGGCACCGACGGCGGGCGCTTCGGCGCGCGCGCCGTGCGCCTCGACAACCGCGCCGGCAAGGGCGCGGCGACCTTCTACACCGCCGCCGGCGACGACAAGATCGCCGCCTGGTCGGTCTACGTCCGGGCCGGCGCCGGCGTCGCCCCGAGCAGCGTCACCGGCCGCCTGCTGAACAGCGTCAGCCGCTTCGCCGGCCGCACGCCGAACAGCGTCAGCCTCGGCATGTCCGGCATCGCGCCGCACCCATTCAACCTCACCGCCGACTGGGCCCGCGTCGAGATGGTCGGCACGACCGGCGCCGCCGGTCTCGAGCGCCAGATCGTCGTCCCGGCTGGCGGCGTCGTGGACGTCGACGCCGCGCAACTGGAGGCGAAGGGCTACACCACCAGCTACGCCGACGGCTCGCTCGGCGACGGCTACGGCTGGGACCGCACCCCCGACGGCTCGATCTCCGGCCGCCTGGCGACCGTGTTGCAACTGCCGGCCGGGCAAACCCTGGCGACCCCGAGCGGCACCCTCGGCTTCTGGGCCACCCCCCAGGGCGAGTTCCCGGAGGGCGCGCAACTCCTGACCGCCGGCGACCGCCTGTCCATCGCGCTCACCGATGACGGCCTGACCCTGCGCTGGGATGACACGACCGTCGGGACCGCCCGCTGGGAGCGCGGGGTCGCGCGCCACTACGCGGTCGCCTGGGAGCCGGGCGCGCTCGCCTTCCTGGAGGACGGCCGCCTCGTCGGCCGCGCCGCCGTCCGCGACTTCACCCCCGCGGCCTTCGCCGGCGCGGCCCTGACGATCGGCTCGGACCCCAGCGGCGCCGGTTCGGTCAACGCCGTGATCCAGGATCTGACCGTCTGGAACGGGCGCCTCCCGGAGGGCACGGTCGGCGCGCTCGTCGGCGCGCGGCAGTTCGTCCTGCCGAACGCGCCGCGCGCCCAGGCGCCGGCCGTGACCCTGGCGCTGGCGATCCAGGGCGTCGCCCCGGTCCAGATGCAGTTCAGCCTCGACGGGCGGAATTGGACCGAGCCCGAGCCCTTCGCCCGCGCCAAGACCCTGACCCTGCCGGCGGCCCCCGGCGAGCAGCGCGTCTACGTCCGCTTCATCGACAAGGACGGCCGCGTCATCGTCGTCTACGACCGCGTCACCGTTCCCGCCCCCACCGGCGGCCCCGCGAACTGACGGCGGACGGCGGGTGCGGAGCGTAGATGGGGAAGCCGACGAGCCGCAAGCCCGTCGCCGCGGGCTGAGAACGATGCCAAACTTGGGGCTGATGTGGCAGGCCGCTGAGCGTGAACGGCCCCAGCCCGCGGCGGCGGGTTCATGCCCCGCAGGGTGCTTCGTGGCGCCGCCGCGCCCGTGAGACGCCGGTTTCAACCGGCGACCCTCCCCGGCCGCCCCTCTGCCCGCGCGGTGGCACCCCTCCCCCCGGCGTGCTATCCTAAAGGGGGCGACGGAGCGCGGCGGCGGTGCCGGCGGGCGCTGCCCCGCGGGCGACCCGCGGCCCGCCGCTCCACCCGTCAGCAGGACCATTCCCACGCCCCGCACGGCAGCCCGCCGCTTAGCCGCGGACGGCGCGGCCGTGACGCGCGGAGGGTAGAGGGGGGCGCACCGCGCATGGACGACGTACGCTACGACTTCGACACCGTCAGCCGCCTGGAGGCCGAGGCGATCGGCCGGCCGGGGCAGCGCACCTTCCGCCTGATCGCCGGCAACGATCGCGGCGAGACCGCCGTGCTGTGGATCGAGAAGGAAGTCTTGCAGGCCCTCGGTGAGGCGATCGACCGGCTGCTGGCCCAGCTCGGGCCGCGCCGCTACCGCCGCCTCGACGTCGCCCCGCCGCCGCCGCGCCCCGCCGCCCCGCTGGTGGACGAGCCGGTGGTCGAGTTCAAGCTCGGCAACCTCGGCCTCGGCTACGACCCCGAGGCGCGGCGCTGCCTGCTGATCGCCCACGACATCGAGGGCGACCCCGAAGGCCCGGCCACCCTGCGCTGCCTGATCAAGCAGAGCCAGTTCCGCCGCCTCAGCGAGCAGATCGCCGGCATCGTCGCCACCGGGCGCCCGCGCTGCCCGATGTGCGGCCAGCCCCTGCCGGACGGCCCGCACTTCTGCCCCCCCTCCAACGGCCACCTCTCGCGCGCCGATCGCGCCGACGAGGCCTGATCGTGGGGGCGTCCACTGTAGCGACGAGAGGATCGGTCCACGATGGCGCGTGCTGAAGCGGTCGGCGCGGGCAGCGAGCGGCGCGAGCGGGCGCGTGGCGCCAGTGTCCGCGCCGCCCTGCGCCGCTTCCGCCTGACCGAGTTCCAACTGCTGATCGTCCCTTCCCTGCTGGCGGTCGTCGGCCTGCTGATGATCTTCCTCGTGCCGCGCGGCGATACCGCCTTCACCTGGCGCGACATCTGGGTCAGCCTCGCCTTCGTCGGCATGCTCTACGGCATGAACCTCTGGTTCAGCGCCATCGGCTTCCGCGGCGATCAACTGATCCTGCCGATCGTCGCGACGATGGCCGGGCTCGGGCTGATCGTGATCCAGCGCCTGCACCCCGTCCTGGAGCGCCGGGGCTTGTCTGGCATCGCGCAAAAACAGGTCATCTTCCTGGGACTCGGGCTGCTGCTGATGTGGGCGACGATCGCCCTCTTCCGGCAGTTCCATCTGCTGCGGCGCTACAAGTACCTGATCGGCTTCACCGCCATCGGCCTGATGGTGCTGACGATGCTCATCGGCGTTGGGGACGAAACCCACGGCGCGCGGCTCTGGATTTACCTCGGGCCGTTCTCGGTCCAGCCCGGCGAGATCGTCAAGTTGCTGCTCGTCTTCTTCATGGCCGCCTACCTCGACGACAAGCGCGAACTGCTCGCCTCGTCCTACCGGCTCGGCCCCTTCCACCTGCCGCCGATCCCCTACCTCCTCCCCCTGGCGCTGATGTGGGGCCTGTCGCTGATGGTCGTGGTGGTGCAGAACGACTTCGGCTCCGCGCTCCTCTTCTTCACCATCTTCCTGACGATGCTCTACGTTGCCTCGGGGCGGATCCTCTACGTGATCGGCGGCCTGCTCGCCTTCGTCGTCGGCAGCTACGGCGCCTACCTGCTGGCGCCGCACATCGGCGACCGCGTGACCATCTGGCTCAACCCCTGGGTCGACCCGAACGCGACCGGCTGGCAGCCGATCCAGGCGCAGTACGCGCTGGCGAGCGGCGGGCTCTTCGGGACCGGCCTCGGCTACGGCAGCCCCGGCTACGTGCCGGAGTTCCAGACCGACTTCGTCTTCGCGGTGATCGGCGAGGAGCTGGGGCTGCTCGGCACCCTGGCCGTGCTGGCGCTCTTCCTCCTGCTGACCTACCGCGGCCTCTACATCGCCCTGCGCGCCGCCGATGGTTTCATGCGCCTCGTCGCGGTCGGCCTGACCACCATCCTCGCGATGCAGTCGCTGATCATCATCGGCGGCGTGGTGCGCCTGATCCCGCTGACCGGCATCACCCTGCCCTTCATCTCCTACGGCGGCTCCTCCCTCCTGACCAACTTCATCCTGGTCGGCCTGCTGCTGTACATCTCCGACCCCAAGCGCGGGGCGCTGCGATGAGGGAAGGCTGGATCAACCACAAAGGCACGGAGACCACAAAGGACACAAAGGGGATACGATTTGTCTCCTTCCATCTTTACGCTCTGTACGTCTCTTCATCTTTCTTTTGTGTCCTTTGTGGCCTCCGTGCCTTTGTGGTGAAAGACTGTTGTGGGGGACAGTATGCGGTCTGATGACGGCCTGGGCGGCGGCGCGAGCGACGGCTTGCTGCGCTTCGGCGCGCTCCTGGCGGCCGGGGCGATCCTCGCGCTGGGGCTGCTCGCCCGCGGGGGCAACGGCGACGCGCGCTGGCTGGCCGCGCTGGCCGCCAGCGCGCCCTTCTTCGCGATCCTCTTCTGGCCCCGGCTCCCCTACGATCTGCCGACCTTCAACCGGACGGTCGTGCGCCTCGGCACGCTGCTGATCGTCGCCTTCCTGCTGACCAGCATCCACCTGGTCCGCATCCAGATCGTCCGCGCCGACATGTTGAAGCAGCAGTACGGCGAGACCCCCGACGGCGACGTGGTCGCCAACCCCCGGCTGCTCGACGAGACGCTGCGCCGCCAGCGCGGCAAGATCGTCGACCGCAACGACAGGGTGCTGGCCGGGACCGAGCTCACCCCGGAGGGCTTCGCCATCCGCCGCTACCCCGCCCCCGCCGGCTCCTACGTCGCCGGCTACTACAGCCCCGCGCTCTATGGCGTGGCCGGCCTGGAGGCGGAGTACAACGACTACCTCAACGGCGCCGAGGGGGACAACCCGCTCCTGCTCCTCCAGCGCGACCTGCTGCACCGCTCGATCGTCGGCAACGACCTCCACCTGACGCTCGACCTGGGCCTCCAGCAGGTCGCCGACCAGGCCCTGGGCGACCGCCAGGGCGCGGTCGTCGCGCTCGACCCCAAGACCGGCGCCGTCCTGACCCTCGTCTCCAAGCCGCACGTCGACCCCGGCCAGCTCGTCCTCGATCCCGGCGAGAGCACGGCCGCCGAGATCACCCGCGCCAGGGCCTACTGGGCCTCGATCAACAGCGACGACGCCGGCAGCCCGCTCCTGCCGCGCGTCACCCAGGGGCTCTACGTCCCCGGCTCGA
>JAUJMV010000009.1:90459-103150 GCA_030446685.1 Thermomicrobiales bacterium
GCCGGCAGCCCGCTCCTGCCGCGCGTCACCCAGGGGCTCTACGTCCCCGGCTCGACCTTCAAGACGGTCACCGCCGCCGCCGCGCTCGACTCCGGGGTCGCCTCGCCGGCCAAGGTCTACGCCGATCCCGGCGAGATCGTGATCGACGGACACCGGATCGTCGAGCTGAACCGCCCGGAGCCGGTCAAGGACCAGTACACCTTCGAGGAGGGGTACAAGTACTCGCTGAACATCGTCTTCGCCCAGATCGGGGTCGACGACCTCGGCACGGTGCGGATGCGCGAGTACACCCGGCGCTTCGGCCTCGGCGAGGAGATCCCCTTCGATCTGCCGGTCGCCCCGAGCCGCCTGTCGAGCGACCCCAACTACCTGTCGAGCAAGCCGGCCGTGGCGGACACCGCCTTCGGGCAGGGCGAGCTGCAGGTCACGCCGCTGCAGATGGCGCTGGTCACCGCCGCCGTCGCCAACGACGGCAAGATGCCCCAGCCCTACCTCGTCGACTCGATCCGCTCGCCCCAGGGGCAGGTCCTCAAGCAGAGCCGCCCGCAGGGCTGGCGCGACCCGATCAAGCCCGCCACCGCGGAGCAGGTGCGCCGGCTGATGATCGCCACGGTCGAGAGCGGCGGCTCGACCGGCGCGCAAATCCCCGGCCTCACCGTCGGCGGCAAGACCGGCACCGCCGAGATCGGCGACGGCAGCGGCGACAGCCACTCCTGGTTCATCGCCTTCGCCGGCCGCCCCAACCAGCCGCCCGAGATCGCCATCGCCGTGATCGTCGAGCGCGGCGGCCCCGGCTCCCGCGCCGCCCTCCCGATCGCCAAGGAGGTCATCGAGGCGTACTTCGCGCAGCGGTGACCGGGCGGGGTCGAACGTCCGAACGTCGAACGTCGAACGTCTCTCGTCGTGGCGCGGGCGCCGAAAGGCGATGCCCGCGCCCTGTCCGGCCCCGTGTCCCTGTCCGTTGGTACAGCCGATTACCCCTCCTCGGGACGGTGTGCGAACAGCGCCACGCGATGATAATGGCCGATGCTGCCCGTAAGCTGACCCGACGTTCGACGTTCGACGTTCGACGTTCGACGTTCGGACGTTCCGACCTTCGACCTTCAGCCCTTCAACCTTTGACCCGTACCTCCCGGAGGCGCGCGATGCCCGACCTGGCCCTCGGCTTCGACTTCGGCACCTCGAACTCGGCCCTGGCGGTCGTCGAGCCGGGCGGCGATGGCAGCCCGCGCCTCCTCGCGCTCGACCCCGCCCGCCCCGGCTCGACCCTGATCCCCACCCTCCTCTACATCGAGCGCGACGGGACCAGGCACCTCGGCTACGCGGCGATCGACGCCTTCGTGCGCCTGGAGACCGGGCGCACGATCCTCCGCCGCCAGGTCGCCACCACCCGCGAGATCGACACCGTCTTCGGGCGCGAGCTGGTGCGCATCGATGTCGACGTGAACCAGCCCGGCCGCTTCTTCCAGGCGCTCAAGAGCTTCCTCGCCGACGACAGCTACCAGGGCACCAACGTCTTCGAGCGCTTCTACAGCATCGAGGATCTCGTCGCGATCTTCCTCGGCGAGATGCGCCGCCGCGCGCAGGAAGAGCTGGGGCAGTCAATCGACCGCGCCACGATCGGCCGCCCGGTCCACTGGGCCGAGAACGATCCCGCCGCCGACGCCCTGGCGCGCGGGCGGATGGAGACCGCCCTGCGCGCGGCCGGCTTCGAGGAGATCGCGTTCGTCGCCGAGCCGATCGCCGCCGGGCTGCACTTCGCGCGCACCCTCGACCGGCCGAGGCTGGTCCTCGTCTTCGACTTCGGCGGCGGCACCCTCGACGTGACGGTGATGCGCGTCGGCGGCGACCGGCGCGAGGTCCTCTCTACCGCCGGCATCCCGCTCGGCGGCAACACCCTCGACGAGGACATCATGGACGCCCGCCTGCTCAAGTACTTCGGCGAGGACCTGCGCTGGGGCGAGCAGGGGCTGCCGATGCCGCGCCAGATCCTCGACACGCTGCGCCACTGGTACACCATCCCGCTCCTCAACGACACGCGCATGCTCGCCTTCCTCGACTCCCTGGGCCGCGAGACCCGGCAGCAGCGCCAGGTCCGCGCCCTGATCGCGCTGGTGCGCGGCAACCACGGCTGGCCCCTCTTCCAGGAGATCGAGCGGGCCAAGATCGGCCTCTCCAAGGTCGAGCAGGAGTCGATCAACTACTTCGCCGAGGCGATCGCGATCCACGAGCCGCTGCCCCGCCGCGCCTTCGAGGCGCTGATCGGCCGGCGCGTGCGCCAGGCCGAGCGCTGCATCGACGGCGCACTCGCCGCCGCCGGGGTCGAGGCCGGCGAGATCGACTTCATGCTGCGCACCGGCGGCTCCTCCACCATCCCGCGCTTCCAGCGCCTGCTGGCCGAGAAGTTCGGCGCCGAGAAGCTGCGCTTCCAGGACGCCTTCATCTCCGTCGCCACCGGCCTCGCCCTCAGCGCCGCCGGCGAGCGGGCCGACCTCCTCACCGCCGGCGCCGACCGCCCCGCCTGACCGCGCCCCAATCGGCGGCACGGGCATTGCACCCTGGCGACCCGACGCGCGCCGCGCGTTGCCCGGCGAACGCCGCTGGTTGCGGTCGTGGGGCGCTGGTGTCGGGCACGGAAGGGATGGGCGATGGGTGGGCGGGCCAGGGAGCGGGAAACCATCGAGTGGGAACGGGATGGCCCTCGCCGGGAGGACGAGTCCGAGCGCGCGGGGGGCCAGGGGAACGAGTCGATCGCCGAGGCGATTGCCAACGAGGAGGAGGAGACCGGCACCCCCGAGCAGAAGCGCCAGACCAGCAAGCTCACCCCCTTCTTCGATGGCGCGCTCCTGATCCTCTACACCATCATCGGCTTCCTGCTGCTGGCCCTGGCGGTGGCCTCGCTGATCTACGCCCTCTACGCGATCCCGAAGAATCTCGCCGAGGGCATCCCGCAGGCGATCGCCACGCTGCTCAGCGAGCTCCTGCTGGTGCTGATCCTGATCGAAATCCTCCGCACTATCGTGGGCTACCTCACCAAGGAGACGCCGTCGATCCGCCCCTTCCTCATCGTGGCGGCTATCTCCGCCGTTCGGCGCATCCTCTCGATCGGGGGGGAACTGACGCTGGTCGAGGGCATCCCCGACCAGGAGTTCAACCGGGCGATGATCGAACTGGCCGCCGAGGCGGGCATCATCCTGGTCGTCGCGATCGCCCTCTACCTCTTCAGCCGCCGCGAAGGCGGCTGAGGGGCGCGGAACAGCGGGTGGGGGCGCCGGTCGGTAATGCCGCATTTCCAATCGGCGCGCCCGCCCTCACCCTGTCATGCTGAGCGTAGCGAAGCATCGGTGTCCGTGCCGCGTGCTCATCGTCGCGCCTCGCGCAATGCCACGCCCCCGTTCCATCGCCGCTGGCGTTCATCGTCCCCACTGGGCCATTGCGAAATCCCACGTCCGGTTCCGCAACACGGGAGGAAGGATGACCGATCACCGCGCGCTGGCCGACCAGTTGCTCGCCGCGCCGGCCGCCGGGCCGGGCTTCGTCGCGCCGCGCTACGACGGGCGCGGCATCGCCAACCTGCCCGTCTCGATCCTGCGCGCCTTCGGCGTCGCGGACGAGCGGCCGGGGCTGGACGAGACCGCGCTGCCCCCCGCGCTGACCGACGGGGTGAAGCGGGTCGTCTGCCTGATCGTCGACGCGCTCGGCTACCGGCAACTGCTGGACGAGATCGCGCGCCAGCCGGGCCTCTTCCTCGGCGAGCTGATCGCGCGGGACGGCGTCAGCTTCGCCCCCCTCACCTCGGTCTTCCCCTCCACCACCGTCAACGCCACGACCACGCTCAACACCGCCGCCCAGCCCGCCGAGCACGGCATCCTCGGCTACACCCTCTGGCTGCGCGAGCTCGGCGCCGTCACCGAGATGATCCGCTTCGGCCCCTACGCCGGCCCCTGGTCCTTCCTCCAGGCCGGCGTCGACCCCGCCGACTACCAGCCGGCCGCGCCGCTCGACGCGCGCCTGGCGGCGGCCGGCGTCGCGCCCTACCTCGTCAGCTACCACGAGTACCGCCACTCGCCCCTGACCCGGATGCAGTCGCGCGCCAGCGCCTACGTCCCCTACCAGGACTTTGCCGGGATGGTCGGGCAGATCCGCTACCTGCTCGAACGCCCCGCCCCCGAGCGCATGCTGATCGGCGCCTACTACGGCACGCTCGACGCGATCTGCCACACCTACGGGACCGGCTCCCCCCAGCACGGCGCCGAGGTCGCCCGGATCAGCAGCCTCCTCAAGCACGAACTCCTCGACCGCGTGCGCCGCCCCGACACCCTCTTCCTGCTGCTGGCCGACCACGGCCACATCAACTGCACCCCCGCGCGCACGATCGACCTCGTCGCCGACCACCCCGCGCTCCTCCGCGACCTCGTCGTCCCGCCGACCGGCGAGGGCCGCGCCCGCTACCTTCACGCCCGCCCCGGCCGCCGCGACGCCGTCCGCGCCTACATCGCCGCGCACTTCGGCGGCCTCGGCACCCTCCTCGACGCCGACGACGCGCTCGACCGCGGCCTCTTCGGCCCCCGCCCGCCCCTCCCCGCGTCGCGCGCGCGGATCGGCGACTTCGTCCTCCTGCCGCACGAGAACTGGTACTTCCACTGGTACCCCACCGCCGCCATGCGCCCCATCCCCACCGTCGGCCGCCACGGCGGCCTCACCCCCGAGGAGATGCTGGTGCCGCTGATCGCCCTGCGCATGGGCTGAGCGGCCGTTGTTTCCGACGTGGGCGCGCTGCGGATGCGCTTGCGGGACGGATTTACCACAGCGGACACGGAGAACACGGAGAACGAAGGAAAGGAGGGGACAGAACTGGCGGATCGGCCAGGTGCCGCACTGGCGCGTTGTCGGTGGTAGGGTGACGGCAAAGGCGTATGCTGTGGGGCAGGCAGGGCTGCAATCGAGGCAGTGGGCCGTTCCTCTGCTTCCGCCGACCCCTTCTCCGAATCAATTAGGAAGGAGTGCGCCATGGCCGTCACCGCTGAGCGTCTGGTCCGCGCCGCCGAGCTGGCCGAGCTGCCGGACGGCGGCTGCCGCGTCGTCCAGGTCGAAGGGCGCGCGCTGGCCCTCTTCCGCCAGGGCGACCGCGTCCACGCCGTCGAGAACCGCTGCCCGCACATGGGCTTCCCCCTGCACCGCGGCACCGTCCGCGATGGCATCCTCACCTGCCACTGGCACCACGCCCGCTTCGACCTCGCCAGCGGCGGCACCTTCGACCAGTGGGCCGACGACGTGCCCGCCTTCCCCGTCCGGGTCCGCGACGGCGCGGTTTGGGTCGACCTCGCGCCGCGCCGCGACCCGCGCGCCCACCAGCGCGAGCGCCTGCGGGTCGGGCTGGAGCGCAACATCCCGCTCGTCATCGGCAAGGCGACGATCCTGCTGCTCGACCGCGGCGACGAGCCGGCCGCCCCCTTCCGCATCGGGCTCGACTACGGCGTCCACTTCCGCCGCGCCGGCTGGGGCCAGGGCCTCACCATGCAGACCTGCTTCCTGAACCTCCTCCCCGCGCTCGACCCCGAGGACCGCCCCCGCGCCCTCTACCACGGCCTGGCGGCGGTCGCGCGCGACTGCGACGGCATGCCCCCGCGCCACGGCGTCCACCCGCTCCCGGGCAGCGAGACCGACCCGGCCACGCTCAAGCGCTGGTTCCGCCGCTTCGTCGAGGTGCGCGACGCCGAGGGCGCCGAACGTTGCGTCGTCTCCGCCGTCCGCGCCGGGGCCAGCGGGCAGCAACTGGCCGGCCTGCTCTTCGCCGCCGTGACCGACCACCGCTACCTCACCATCGGCCACGTCGCCGACTTCACCAACAAGGCCCTCGAAGCGCTCGACGCGGTCGGCTGGGACCGCGCCGAGCCGGTCTTGGCGAGCCTGGCGACCGCCTACGCCAACGCCGATCGGATGGAAGAGTCGAACCAGTGGCGCAACCCGGTCGATCTAATCGCCATCCTGGAGCGCGCGTTTGAGGCGCTGCCGGCCGCGCTCGACGCCGGCCGCGACCGCCGCGACCTCTGGGCCGGGCACGACGCGACCCTGCCGGTCCTGCTCGGTGAGGACCCCGCCGCGATCGCCGACGCCCTGCTGGCGGCCCTGCGCGAGGGCTGCGGCCCCGAGGAACTGGCCGGACTCGTCGCCTACGCCGCCGCCCTGCGGATCGCCCGCTTCCACACCAGCAACGAGTTCGGCGACTGGGACACCGCCCTGCACACCTTCACCTTCGCCAACGCCGTCCAGCAGGGGCTGCGCCGCGCCCCCTCGCCCGAACTGCTGCGCGGTGTCTTCGACGCGGCGATGAGCGTCTACCTCGACCGCTTCCTCAACGTCCCCGCCGCGCGCCTCCCCGAACCGAGGCGTCTCGACGGCTCTACGCCCCCCGAGGCTCTGCTGCGGGAGCTGCCCGCCCTGCTGGACCGCCAGCAGCAGGTGAACGAGGCGGGCGAACTGGTCGCGCGCTACCTCTCCGGCGGCGGCGCCCCCGACCGCCTCCTCGCCATGCTGGGCAAGCTGCTCCTGCGCGAGGACCGCGACTTCCACACCATCCAGATGGTCGAGGCCGCCTTCCGCCAGCACGCCACCCGGCGCGGTGCCCCCGCCGGCGCGCACATCCTGATCGCCGCCGCGCGCTACCTCGCCGCGCACGCCCCGACCGTCCGCTCGCAGGGGCAGACCTACCAGATCGCCCAGCGCCTCTACCGCGGCGAACGCCTCTTCGAGGAGGCCGAGGCGTAGCCCCCCGACGCGCCAGCAGCGCCCCGCGCGCCACGCGGAGGGGCGGCGCGCGGGGCGGTCCGCGAAACGCCCGAGCCGTCCGCGCGGTGTAGGGGCGTTCAACTGAACGCCCACGCCCGGCCCCGGCACCTGCCCAACCATAACGAGAACCGCTGGAGGGGCCAGCGGGGTGGTGGGGGCGGCAGGTTGCCAGCAGGTAAGGCCCCCCTTACCCCTGTCATCCTGAGCCGCGGCGAAGGATCGGTATCCGCAGCACCCGCGCGGCCGCTGGCCCCATCCGATGCCAGGGACCGCGATCCTTCGCGGCGGCTCAGGATGACAGGGGTGAGGGGGATACACCTTCCCATGACGCCGGCGGTTGGCAGGGCCTGAGCGCGGGCGATGCGCCCCTACGCCACCCCAGCGCTTTACCTGCCATTGTGATCCGTATGGAGCGGGGCGCCGCACCTCAGCGCAGGAACGGCGCCAGGTCGTCCGCGACCTGCCCGTACAGCCGCGCGTACCAGCGCGGCTCGAACCCGCCCCCCGCCTGCTCGCCGAGTGCCTGGAGGTGCCGGCCGGCCACCTCGAAGAGCCCAAGGAATGCCGTCGCGATCGCCGCCCGGTCGAAGGGCGCGGCCCCCGCCGGCAGGTGGGTCCGTTCGAGATCGGCGAGGAACGGCGCGGGCAGGACCTGCGAGAAGTGCTGGTAGCGTTTGGAGAATACCAGGCCGGTCCGCCGGTACATCAGCCGGATCAGGCCCTCGCGCCGGCCGTCCAGCACGAACCGCGCCGAGTGGACCTCGCCGCGGTACAGCGTCGCCGGGGCGGTGGCGAGGCTGAGGAGCCACATGTTCGTCAGGTCGCGCACCAGCGGCACGGTCAGGGGCTCCGGGTCCGGCCAGGTCTCCGCGGCGCTCCGCGGGGGCAGGCGCCGGAACTCCAGCTCGCCCCCGGTAGGCGGCAGAACAGGAATCGCCAGTGGGGGAGGGCCAGCGACGGCAGCGCGCTCGTCCGGTGCGCCCACGCCTCCACCACGATGCCGTCGGCGGTCAGCGCGCGGACGAAGCTATCGAGGAGGAGGTGGTGCTCGCCCAGCCCCGCCAGGAGCGCCGCGCGGTCGGCGAGCCACAGGCGCTCGTAGGCGTCGTCCGCGATGGCGAGCCGCAGATCGACGTCCGAGCCTGGCGTCGCCCGGCCGTCCACCAGGCTCCCTTCGAGCCAGACCGCGTCCACCTCCGGGAACCGCCCGAGCGCCCCAACCCAGCGGTCGATCAGCGCCCAGTGTTTCGCGAGTGCCTGTCGCCCCGCCACCGCGCCCCTCCCTCCTTGTGAACCCCCGCTCACAATATAAGGGGGCTGCGGCCATCTCGCTACCCCGCCAGCGATAGCTCGTGATACCCGAGTCCCGGCCAGGCGAGGCGGCCGGAGCATCTTCGCCCGGCGGTCAGGTTGCCGCCGGCTGCCGCTCCGCGCGCGGCCAGGTCGGCGCCCTCGGCAATCGCGACGAGTTCGCCGCGCTCGTCCTCCCAGCCGAGCGCCAGCGATGCGACACCGGGCAGTCCCTGGTAGCGCAGCGTCTCCCGCACGTCCGCGAGTGCCTCCGCCTCCGCCTTGTACGCGCCGATGCAGTTCCGCCCTTCCATGTCCCACAGTGCATACTTTCGCCCATCGATCGCCCCCCCGCCACCTCGCCCCGCGCCATACTATGGCGCGGGGCCTGTGTGCTGTCAGGAGGCGCGGGACGTTCTTCGCTTTTCGGTGGCGCACCGCTTCTAAATGCCCCTGATGCTCAAGGGGGGCATCCAGGGTCGAGTAGACACGCTCCCCCCAGGATTGGGGGGCCGGGGGGGCGCTCCTCATCTTCGCCCTTCTGGCGGCGCGGCCGGGGTCGCCCCGTCCCGGCTCTTGCAGTATCATGCCCGGCGCGCACGCCACTATCGCAATTGGAGTCGGTAACGGGAGGGGGAAGGGCATGAGCGGGAGCAACGGGCAGGGCAAGCGCACGCGGATCGACGCCGCCCACATCATCGCCTACGACCCGGCGGCGGGCGCGCACCGCTACCTGCGCGACGGTGTGATCGTCGTCGAGGGGGACAGCATCGTCCACGTCGGGCGCGCCTTCGACGGCGCGGTGGACGACCGGATCGACGCGCGGGATCGCCTCGTCGCGCCCGGCTTCGTCAACGTCCACGCCCACCTCGCCGGGTCGCCGCTCGACAAATCGTTCCTCGAAGACCGCGGCAACCGCCAGTTCTACCTCTCCGGCCTCTTCGAGTACCTGCCGGTGCGCTCCGCCGGCCAGGACGAGGAGGGCACCCGCGCCTGCTTCGACTACTCGATGGTCGAGCTGCTGCGCACCGGCACGACGACGATCCTCGAAATGGGGTCGCTGCTGGAGGAGGCGATCGACTCCGCCGTGCGGGCCGGCGTGCGCCTCTACCTCGGCCCCGGCATCCGCGACGGCCGCTGGTTCACCGACAACGGCCGCACCGTCCGCTACGCCTGGGACGAGGCGGCGGGCCGGGCGGCGCTGCGCCGCGCGGTCGACTTCATCGAGCGCCACGACGGCTCCCACGGCGGCCTGATCAAGGGGTTCCTCTCGCCCCTGCAGGTCGACACCTGCACCGAGGGGTTGCTGCGGGAGGTTCGCCAGCAGGCCGACCGGCTCGGGGTGCCGGTGCAGATCCACGTCAGCCAGTCGGTCAACGAGTTCCAGGAGCTGGTCGCCCGCCACGGCAAGACCCCGATCGAGTGGCTGGACGGGATCGGCTTCCTCCGCCCGGACGTCATCCTCGGCCACGCGATCATCCTCGGCGGCGGCTCGTGGGCCAACTACCAGGCCGACGACCTCGGCATCATCGCCCGCGGCGGCGCCTCGGTCGCCCACTCGGTCTGGGTCTTCGCCCGGCGCGGCATCGCCATGGAGTCCTTCTCCACCTACCGCGACGCCGGGGTCAACATGGCCCTCGGCACCGACACCGCGCCCCAGAGCATGCTGGAGGCCCTCAAGTTCACGGCGGTCGTCTCCAAGATCGTCGACCGGCAGACCGAGGTGGCGACCGCCGCCGACGTCTTCACCGCCGCCACCCTCGGCGGCGCGCGGGCGATCGGGCGCGACGACCTCGGCCGGATCGCGCCCGGCGCCAAGGCCGACCTGCTCTTCTTCGACGCCGAGGGCCTCTTCATGGTCCCCCTGCGCGACCCGGTCAAGAACATCGTCTACTCGGCCCAGGCACAGGACCTGGCCGACGTGATGGTCAACGGCCGGATCGTCATGCGCGACCGCCGCGTCCTCGGCCTCGACGAGCGCGCCGTCAGCCGCCGCCTCCAGGCCGCCGGCGAGCGGATGTGGCCCAACATGCACCGCGGCGACTGGGCCGGCCGCGATGCCGACACCCTCTCCCCCCAGTCCTTCCCGCTCTGGGAGGGGGCGTAGGGCGTAAATTGCGGAACGTGCGCCCCGGCGGACTGGTACAATGATCGCGCGGGCGGGCGCCCGCGATCAGGGTGATCGCGAGCCGCGGGGCGGGGTTGGGATGGTCAACGGTCTCGTGAAGGGGTGGGCGACGGCGCGGCGTGCCGCCGCGGCCGCGCGGCGGACGCCGCGCGGTCGGCGCGCGCGCCGGCCCACGCCGATCCCAATTTCGCCGCGGGTCCGCACGATCCTCGCGCTCGTCGCGCTCATCGCCCTGGTGCTGCTGCTGCGGGCCGCGCCGAGCGTCCTGACGATCGTGTTGGGTGGGGCCGCCCTGGCGCTGCTCCTCTCCTTCCCGGTGCGGCTCCTCTCCCACCTCATGCCGCGCGGCTTCGCGATCCTCCTCTCCTTCCTCGCCCTGCTCGGGCTGGTGATCTTCGCGCTGGGCACGCTGGTGCCGCTCCTCGTCGATCAGCTCACCGCGCTCATCCTCGCGACGCCGCAGATCGCCCAGCGCACCAACGACATCCTCCTCGACCTGCTCCGGCCGATGCAGGAGCGGGGCTGGCTGTCGGAACGCCCCGAGGACTTGATCGCCGATCTGCAAGCGGAACTCTTCAGTCGCGCCCAGGCCCTGGCGCAGCAGCTCCTCACCAGCCTCGTCGTCTACCTGTCCGGCGCGTTCAACGGCCTCCTGCAGCTCTTCGGCATCATCTTCGTCGCGATCTACCTCCTCGTCGACATCCGCCGCTTCAAGGCGGTCTACCTGCACACGGTGCCCGCGCGCTACCGCCACGACGCGCGCGAGCTTTGGGACGCCTTCAGCTACTCCCTCTCGCGCTACCTCGGCGGCCTCGCCGCCTCCCTCGCGGCGCAGGGCGCGCTCGCGGCCGTCGGCCTCACCATCCTGGGCGTGCCGTACCCGGTGGTGCTCGGCGCCTGGATGTCGGTGACGGCGATCCTGCCCTACATCGGCGCGTTCCTCGGCGCGATCCCGGCGGTGATCATCGCGCTCTTCGTCTCGCCCCTGACCGCGCTGCTGACCGCGCTGCTCTTCCTGATCATCAACCAGATCGAGGGCAACTTCCTGACGCCGCGCATCCAGGGGCAGGCGGTGCGGGTCCACCCGATCCTGGTCTTCCTCGCCGTCATCGCGGGGGGCGAGATCGCCGGCCTGCTCGGGACGATCTTCGCGGTGCCGGCCGTCGCGGTCTTGCGCGTCCTCTTCGACTTCTTCCGCGTCCGCCTGCGCGTCCAGCGCCCGACCCCCGCCGGCCCCGTCCCGCTGCCCGCCCCTACCGCCCCGCCGCCCATGGTGCGGTACACCGTCTCGCCGCCCCCGGCCGAAGCGCGCCGGCGCGGGCAGGACGGCGGCTGACCGCTCCGCCTTTGCCGCCGCACCGGGTCCCCCCTACCGGCCCGCCTCCGCCGTCCGGCGGTAGGGGCAGCCCCCCGTGCCTGCCCGCGGCCCCGCAGGGCCGCCCCCGTTACTTACCTGTGACGCCGGTGGTCGGGGAAGCGGGCGGACACGCAGGTCCGCCCCTACAAGTCCGGCCCTCGCCCTGCTCGCCACGCCCCACGCCCCACGCCCCACGCCCTACCCCCCGTCATCCTCGAAGGTCAGCGTCTCGGTCAGCCCGTCCCTGCCGACCGTCGTCGCCGGGAAGATCGCCGTGGCGCGGTCGAGATAGGCCGCCGGCTCGCTCAGCGCCGGACTGAAGTGGGTCAGCCAGAGCCGCCGCGCCCCCCCGTCGCGCGCCGCCGTCGCCGCCTCCGCGAAAGTGAGGTGCTGCGCCCGCCAGCGCTTCGGCTTGTCCTCCTCGTCGCCGTACATCGCGTCGGCAATCAGTAGATCGCTGCCCGTGCCGTCCGGGCCGCGCACGAACTCCGGCAGCGCCGGCGTCGGGCGGGTGTCGGTCGCCAGGACCAGGCGCAGCCCCCGGCGCGGCGGCCCCAGCACCGCCCCCGGCGCGACCACCCGCCCCCCCACCTCGACCGCCTCGCCGCGCTGCAACCGCTTCCACTCCGCCACCGGCACCCCCAGCACCCGCGCCCGCTCCGGGTCGAAGCGCGGCGCGCGCGGGATCGTCAGGCTGTAGGCCAGGCACGGCACCTCGTGGTCGAGCGCCGCGCAGCCGATTTGCACCCCCTCCGCCCCGGCCAGCGGGAAGGTCTCGCCGCCGGCCAGCACCACCGGCTCGATCGGGAAAGGCAGGCGCGGCGCGAAGAGGAGCAGCGCCCGCAGCGCCGCCAGCAGCGGCTCCGGCCCGTAGATCGGCAGCGGCTCGTCCGCCCCCCGCTCGGTGTGCCCCAGGGTCAGCAGCAGCCCCGGCAGCCCCAGGATGTGGTCGGCGTGCATGTGCGTGAGCAGGATCGCGCCGAGGTTGCGCAGTCCCCAGCCGCGCGCCCGCAGCGGCACCTGCGTCCCCTCGCCGCAGTCGATCAGCACCAGCCGCCCGTCAACCCGCGCCAGCGTGGCCGAGAGCCCCCGGCCCGGCAGCGGCTGCATCCCGCTCGTCCCCAGCA
>JAUJMV010000009.1:103250-114418 GCA_030446685.1 Thermomicrobiales bacterium
GTCAGCGCGTCGCCGTTGAACCGCTCCGTCACCGTCCGGTGGCCGTTGGCGACCAGGCGGTCGCGCAGGGCCGGGTCGCCGAGCAGGCGGCAGATCGCGGCCGCCAGCCCCGCCGGGTCGTTGTAGGGGGCCAGCAGGCCGTTCTCGCCGTCGCGCACCGTCTCGTTGACCACCGGCACGTCGGTCGTGATCACCGGGCAGCCGGCCGCCATCGCCTCCAGCGGCGGCAGCCCGAACCCCTCGTAGCGCGACGGGAAGACCAGCGCGTCGGCCGCGCGGTAGAGGCGGTGCAGTTCCGCCGGGTCCGGCCGCCCCAGCAGGTGCAGGTGCGCCGCCGTGCCGTCGGCGCGGGCCGCCTCCTCCAGCGCCGCCCGGTGGGTCGGGCTGTGGCCGACGAAGACGAACTGGGCGGTCGGGTGGCGGGCCAGCACCGCCGGCATCGCCGCCGCCAGCAGATCGAACCCCTTGCGGTACTTCAATTGCCCAACGTAGAGCAGGAGCGGGCGCGGCAGGCCGAGGTCCGCCGGTTCCTGCGGCAGCCCCCGCGCGTACTCGACATCGATCCACTGCGCGACGGTCCGCAGCCGCGCCGGCGGGAGGCCCAATTGTTCCAGCAGCCCACGCTCGTGGCGCGACAGCGCGATCACCCGATTGGCCCGGTGCAGCGGCGCGTGGATCGCGTAGTTCCGCAGGACGCGGCGCGGCCGGCGCTGGCGGAGGAGGCCCCGCGCCAATTGCCCCGGCGTGAAGATCGGCCCCTCGAAGCGGAGGGGAGCGTCCAGCGGCGCATCGCGGTCGGCGACGAGGTAGTCGTCGTGCAGCAGGCCGTTCGGGGTGTGGACGAGTGGTAGGCCCAGCTGCCGGCAGGTCCGCGCGGCTTCGAAGGCGATCAGGTTGCGCAGGTGGAAGATGTGGACGACATCGGGACGCGGCGCCGCACCTAACTGCCGCCGCAGCGCGGGCGCGAAGAGGGCGTCGGGGCCGCGCTCGACCCGGCAGACCCTGATCCCGTCGATCACCTCCTCCGCCGGGCCGTCGGCCGGCTCATACTTGTAGATCGTCACCGCGTGGCCGCGCGCCACCAGAAAGCGCGCCAGCAGGTACTCCGGCCAGTTCTTGAAGACCGGATCGATCCCGTTCGTGGTGACGAGGGCGATGCGCACGGCGCCTCCGGGCAATAGTCGTCAGTCGTCAATCGTCAGTCGCCAGTGACCGGCGGTCGGGCCGCGACCCACCCCGCGGACCTGCCGCATAGTGTAGCGCCGGGGGGAAGGTCGTGTACATGGTGCGGCCCCGACCGCGCCCCGTGGAATGGATGTTGCACGTTGCGGCGTTGCCGCGGGTATCCGGCCCACCTGTGCAGGTGGCCGGGCAGGCCGGCGAAGAGGCCAGGTAGCGAGGAGATGGGCATGACGACGACCGACGAGCGCCCGTACGCGCGGCGGTACCAGGAATGGATCGCGCGGGCGCGGCCGCACTTCGCCGCCGGACAGACGCGCGACGCGTTCGCCGGCTACCCCTACGCCGTCAACGACGCCGCGCCCTTCACGCCGTTGCGCCGCCCCCTGGCCCACCTGACCCTCATCCCGATCACCTCCGGCGGGCTCTACGTCCCCGCCGGCCAGGCGCCGTTCGACGCGCCGAACCCCGAGGGCGATTACACCTTCCGCCTCCTCCCCACCGGGCCGGCGCAGGCCGACCTCGCCGTGGCCCACGGCCACTACGACCCGGCCGACGCGCTGGCCGACTACAACAGCGTCTACCCGGTCGACCGCCTGCGCGAATTGGCCGCCGAGGGCGTCATCGGGGCGCTCGCGCCGGCCGGCATCAGCTTCATGGGTTACGCCACCGACGCGGGCCGCTTCGCCGAGACGACCGCCCGCGCGATCGCCGCCGAGGTCGCCGCCGCCGGCGCCGGCGCCGCCTTCCTCGTCCCGGTTTGACCGCTCTGCCACCAGTCCGTGGGACTGATCGCGCGCGCCATCGAGGAAAGCGGCATCCCCACCGTCTCCCTCGCCAACCTCAAAGGCGCGATCCTCCGCGTCAAGCCGCCGCGCGCTCTCGTCACCCGCTTCCCACGCGGCCAGACCGTCGGACCCGCGGGCGACGCCGCGACCCAACGCGCGGTCGTCCTGGCGGCACTGAACTTGCTCGCAACCGCCGGGACGGCCGGCGACGTGCGGGACTTCAACGTGAGTGATGAGTGATGGGTGGTGGGTGATGGGTGATGAGTAGCGGAGGCGGACGGGGGAAACGCCTGTCTTCCCATCCACCCTCATCACTCATCACCCATCACTCATCACTTCGACGAAAAGGAGCGCGACATGGTGCAAGTTGGCGAGCGGGCGCCCGAGTGGACGCTGCCGACGCTGGCGGGCGGCGAGTTGGGGCTGCGCGATCTGCGCGGCGGGAAGGCGCTGCTCTTCTTCTGGGCCAGTTGGTGACGCTGCCGCGAGCAGTTGCCCGGGTGGCAACGTTTCATCGAGCGGCAGCGCGCCGAGGGGACCGACTTCGCGTTCGTCTCGATCGCGGTCGAGACGCAGGGCGCCGAGGCGGCGCGGCCCTGGGTCGCGCGGGTCGGGGACGACTTCCCCACGGTGGTCGATAGCGAGAACCGCCTCGCCCCCCTCTACGACTACAAGCTGATCCCCAACGGCATCGTCCTCGACGAGGAGGGCGTGATCCGCTACCGGAAGTTCGCGGCTTCAGCGTCGAGAACGAGGGCGACGTCGCCGCCGTCCGGCGGCTGCTGCGCGGCGAGGTCGAGCAGATCGAGACCGACCCCGGCACGGCGCCCTACACCCTCGGCGCGACCGAGCGGGAACTGGTCGAGACGCGCATGCGCCTGGGGGCCGAACTCTTCCGGCGCGGCGCGCGGGACGCGGCGGTGGCCGAATGGCGGGGCGCGCTCCGCCTCGACCCGGAGAACCTGACGATCCGCAAGCAGGTCTGGATGGCCGAGCACCCCGAGCGGTTCCACCCCGCCATCGACTTCGCCTGGCAGCAGGAGCAACTGGCCCGCGAGCGCGCCGCGGAGGTCGCCGCCGGCGTCTGCGGCCCCGACGGCTGCCCCCCCCCGCGCCGGGTAAGACGGCTCACCAACGGTGGGGTGGAGAGGGCGTAGAGTGGTTCGCGGAACGGTTGCGCCGCGGATCGGCGCCGATTCGTAGGGGCGTTCAAGAGGAACGCCGCGGGACCTAGCCCAGGCGCCGGCTCAACTGAAACGAGAACGGCTGTAGGCTGGCGCGCCTCCCCGGTCGATCGTCTCGCCCCAGTCCTGCTGGCCCCCAGGATTGGGGGGCTGGCGGGCGCTCTCACAGTCCGCGAGGGCTGCCGGGCCGCCCGCCATGCCGCCCCTCACCCCCGGCATTGTCGTATAATCGAACCGGCGACCGAACGCGATCGCCCCCGGGCGATCGTTACCACAAGCGAGAGACGCATGGCCGGAAGGGATCGGCGGCTTGCTCATGTGGCTCGGGTTTGCCCTCTTCCCCGTCGTCACCGTGCTCTACATCGCCTGGGAGATCCGCAACATGTGGCGCGACGCGCCGCCGACCCCGAAGCAGCCGGGTCCGGACCGCGCGCTGGCGATCCTGCGCGAGCGCTACGCCCGCGGCGAGATCGGCCGCGCCGAGTACGAGGAGCGGCTGCGGGTCCTCTCGACGCCACCGCGGCGCTTGGCCGCCTGGTGGCGGGGCAGGGGAACGGCCAGCCACGACGGAGGGTTCTGATGCCGCTGTACGAGTTCCGCTGCCGCTGCTGCGGCGAGCGCTTCGAGCGCCTGGTCCGTGGCGGCGCCGGCCAGGACGACATCCTCTGCCCCAAGTGCCGGGCGGCCGATGTCGAGCGCCTCTTCTCCGCCTTCGCCACCAGCACCCCCGCCTGCGCCCCCCAGGCCGCGACCGGCGGCGCTTGACGCATCAACTGAGCGGTCGGTCGACCGCAAGTGACAGCGGGGCGAAAGCAGTAGCGCGCGGAGGGGCGATGCAACGGCGATTCCCGGCGAACCGGCGCCCGAGGAGGCCGACGTGAGCGTCGGCGAGGCGCGGCGGCGGCTCGACGCGGGCCGGGCCGCCCTGATCGATGTGCGCGAGCCGGAGGAATGGGCCGAGGGCCACGTCGCGGGGGCGCTCCACATCCCGCTCGGCGAGTTGGGCGGGCGCCTCGACGAGTTGCCGCGCGACCGCGACCTCCTCTTCTTCTGCCGCAGCGCGCGCGCAGCGGCCTGGCCGCCGAGGCCCTGCGCCAGCACGGCTTCGACCGCGCCGCCAACGTCGCGGGCGGCATCCTCGCCTGGACCCGCCACGGCCTCCCCGTGACGAGCGACAGCCTGCCCTGAGCGGAGCGCAGGGAGCGACCAGCGACGAGCGACGAGTAGCCGACTCGGGACTCGTATCACGCCGGTTGGGCTGCACCCCAATGGCGGCAGCCCTCTGTCGGCTTGCCCGCCCCGCGCCTCAATCCCCGCCCGCCCACAGCCGCCGCGCCCCCAGACCCCGTGACCCTTCGCCGGGCATCCCGTTTACCCTGGTAGCAGGAGGCCGGGCCGGTCGCTCCCGACCGGGTATCGCTCGCGGCGAGGAGGGTGTGGTGCCGACGTTTGCCGGGCGCGCGGGGATTGTCGCCGGAACGCTGATCGTGCTGCTGGTCGTCACGTCGCAGGTCGCGCGCGCCTGTAGTGGCGGCCCCCTACGATCCGAACGAGGCGGCCGCCATCGTGGAGGGCGCGTGGCAGGAGTCCGGCTGCGCCCCGAACTGGCGACCCTGGATGGCGGCCGATGCCGGACGAGGTGACGTTGCGCGTCGCCCGCACCATCTGGGGCGCCGCGCCGGAGACGATCACCTTCATCGACTATGGGAGTGCCCGTCGGATGCCGGACGGCTCCCCCAGTTCGGCAGCGGAGGGGGGCCTGCGGCATCCTCGATGACGACCCGAGCGACAAATATGCCCTGATCGTCTTGCGCCGGGACCGCGATGGCCGGCTGGCCGCCCACAAAATCCAGGGCGCGGCGTTCGACGACGGCCCCGACGCGCCGACCGTGCAGCGCCTCCGCCAGCACATCACCGGGCAACTGCGCCCGACCGCCCTCCCGCGCACCGGCGGCGGCGCGGGGGCCGCCGCGCCCGCACCCCGGACCGGGCTGCCCCACGCCGCGCTGGCGCTGGCCGGCGGCCTGCTCATCGGCGGCGCGCGGGTCGCGCGCCGCGCCCATTCGCGCTAGAGTAACGCCATCCTGCCACGGTGGAGCGTGCGGCTGAAGGATGGGATGGGCGATGGCGACGGGAGAGTACGCGAGCCTGGACGAGGTGCGCGCGGCGATCGATCGGATCGACGGCGAGATCGTGCGGCTGCTCGGGGAGCGCAGCGCCTGCGTCGCGCAGGTCCCGCGCTTCAAGGCGACGCCGGAGGACGTGCAGGCCCCGGCGCGGGTCGAGCAGGTGATCGCGCGGGTGCGGGCGCTCGCCGCCGAGCATGGGGCCGACCCCGACCTCGTCGAACGGCTCTACCGCACCATGATCGCCGGGTTCATCGAGTACGAACTGCGCGTCATCGCCCGGCGCTGACCGCCGCCGCCGGCGCCCGCCGCAGCTCGACCCGCGCCACGCCGATCGAGAGCAGCCGCGTGTCGTCGCCCTGGCCGATCCGCGCCGGGCGCACCGGCCCGTCGATCGCGCGCAGGGTGATCCGGTGCCGCCCCGGCGCCAGGGTCAGCGGGACCTCCAGCCGGTGCGGGTTGGCGATCTGCCACTGCCCCACCGGCTGCCCGTCGACGCTGATCTCCAGGCGGCGCGGCGTGTGGAAACTCCAGCGTCGAAGCTGAGCACGGCGGGCTGCGGGCCGTCGCCCAGGCACCAGGCGTCGAGCGCCGCCGACCAGCCCATCCAGCGCATCCGCGCCTGGCGGTCCGGCAGCGGCTCGGTGGCGTGCCAGTCGCCGGCCGGCCGGACGAAGAAGGCCGGCTCGCCGGGCGGCCTGGGGCGGTAGACCACCATCCGCGCGTCCCGGTAGATCGGCTCCGGCTCCGCGTAGCGCGCCAGGAAGGCCGGCAGCGCGGCCCGGTCCAGGCGGCGGTCCTCCAGCAGCACGACGATCCAGCGCACCTCGCTCCAGGCCAGCGCCCGCAGGCCCACCTCCGCCGTCCCCGCCGGCGTGATGTCCGGGGGGCCGACGCGATTCGCCAGCTCAGCGAACGGCGGGACATCGAGGAGCGGGTAGTCGAGCGGCCGGGCGAGATAGCCGCCGATCAGCGGCCGCTGATGGACCGTCTGGTAGAAGAGCGAGCGCGAGCGGGCGAGCACCAGCGGCAGTTCGAGCACCGTGCCCGCCTCCCGCGCCTCCGCGAGCTGCCGGTAGAAGGGCGGCGCGTCCACCGGCGTCAGCGGGTAGGGCACGGCGACGTGCTCGGCCAGGATCACCACCAGCAGCACCGCCGTCGCGACGACCCGCCCGCGCGGCCCCAGCCGCGCCCCGTGCCGCCGCCCCAGCCGCGCCAGCGCGATCCCGGCCAGCACCGCCAGGCAGAGGGTGACGAGCACCGCGAACCGCCCCGGCACGCGCGACACGTTGATCCCCGGCGCCCGCTGGAGGAGCGCGTAGGGCAGCGGCGGCGCCCAGCCGGCCGCGCCGAACCGCGTCCGCCCGGCGATCTGCAGGCTCGGCCCCAGCGCCAGCACGGCGAAGACCAGCGCGGCGACCGCCCAGAAGGCCGCGCGCCGCCGGTCGCGCCAGGCGGCGTAGGCCGCCAACGCCAGGGGCAGGTACCCGAGGAAGACGGCGCGCTCGACCGGCGGGGCCACCGCCCGGCCGCCGATCCGCTCCGCCTGCCCCCCCCACCAGGCGTGCAGCGGGCTGGGGATGACGAAGGAGATCAGGTCGGCGGAGAACCGCTCCGGGCCGAAGACGGCCGGGCGGGTCGCCGCGGTCTCGCGGATCTCCGCGACCGTCGCCACCAGGAGCGGCAGCGCCGCCACGCCCCAGCCAATCCCGATCGCCAGGGCGATCAGGATCGGCGCGGCGGAGCGCCGGGCGAGCGCGTGGTAGGCCGCGTACAGGCCCGTGAAGAGCGCGGCGAAGAGGACATACTGCCAGTCGCACAGCGCCAGCAGGAGGAGGGCCAGGATCGCCAGCGCGACCCAGCCAGTGCGCCGCCGCCCGGTGGCCGCGTCGGCGCGCAGCAGGCAGAGGATGAAGGCCGGCAGCCACTCCGAGGAGAGCAGGTTGGTGTGGCCCAGGAGGTGGGCCAGGTGGTACGAGCCGAAGGCGTAGATCGCCCCGCCGACGAACCCCGCCAGCCGGCTGCCGCTCACGAAGGCGACCAGCAGGTAGGCGAAGTAGGCCGCCAGCGTCAAGGAGAGGAGGACGACGGTGTTGTAGGCGGGCGTCAGCCCGAAGGCCCACTGCACCGGCAGGCTGATCAGGCCGTTGAACGGGTTGAGGGTGTGCAGATAGAGCGGGACGCCGTGCGGGGCGTAGAGGAACGGCGTCCAGAAAGGGTTCCGCCCGCCGGCCACCGCCCGGCCCGTCCACCAGTAGTTCCAGTAGTTCATCCAGGCGTCGCCGTCGTCCCCCGGCAGATGCGTGCCGAAATGCAGGGCCAGCGGCAGCGTCAGGACCACGGCGAGCAGCAGGTAGAGCGCGAGCGGCAACAGGTGGTCCCGCGCCAGCGCCGCGCGGCGCTCGCGCGGCGCGTCCGGCTGAACGCCCGGCTCCCCCGCGTCCCACAGTGCCCGCCCGGCCCGCTGCAGGTGCGCGCGGACCGCCCCGCGCGCCGGCCCCTGCCCGCTTCGCTCCCCGACGGCCGTCGCCGGCGCGGCCGGACCCCGCGACACGCCGCCCTCCCCCGCCCGTCATCCCGGCGCGCCCGGCGCCATCTGTCCGCCCGAACGGCGAGAGTGTAGCAGTTCGCGCGCCGCCCGGACAACGCGCCCCGCGGAACCGCGCCAGCGAAGCCCAACCGAGGGCTCAACCAGTCCCCCTACAGCCGTTCTCGGAAGGATTGCGCCCCGCCTCTCCTGGTGGAGAAGAGGTGGGCAAGCCCCCTGCCCCTCCGAGAAGCCACCCGACTGGCCCCGGTCCCTCTCCCCCCAAAGTTGGGGGGCTGGGGGGGCTGCACCCTTCCCCGCGGGCGGAGGGCCGGTCGGCCAAGCACTTGTCGCGCCGGAGTGCCCGCTCCCCTCCCCTCGCAGGGGAGGGGCCGGGGGAGAGGTCCCTCTGTTCCTCCGGGCGGCCGCGTGCTATACTCCCCGCGCCGAGGGCCGAAGGCATCGCGAACGTACGGATGACGGAGTGCGACGTGCGAATACGGGGGGTCGCGCCGCGGCGAAGTGGTGCCTCCTTCGTCGTTCGTCCTTCGTACTTCCCACGCTTGGGGCGGGGTGGATGAAATTCAGTAAGTGGCTGCGGATCGGCATGCACGTCAAGCGCTGGCTCGTCCTGCTGGTGCTCGGCGTGACCCTCCTCAGCCTCGGCCTGGCGATGGCCCTGGCGACCGCCTACCGCAACGTCGACTTCCCCGACCCCACCACCACCGCCGTCCAGGCCGGCACCCTGCAATTCATCCCCCACCCCTACCGCGAAATCCTCGTCGGCCTCCTCGGCGCCGGCCTGACCGCCTTCGCCCTCTACCGGCTCAGCACCTCCCTCCTCAGCCCCTTCCTGACGCCGCGCGGCGCCCTGCGCGACGGCGCGCTGATCGAGGCGATCGAGCGCCACCGCTTCGGCGCCCCCGCCCCCGCCCTCCACGTCGTGGCGATCGGCGGCGGCACCGGCCTCTCCACCCTCCTCCGCGGCCTCAAGCGCCACCCGGGGCTGGCGATCACCGCGATCGTCAGCATCGCCGACGACGGCGGCTCGTCCGGCCGGCTGCGCGAGGAGTTCGACATGCCGCCCCCCGGCGACATCCGCAACTGCATCGTCGCCCTCGCCGACGCCGAGCCGCTGCTGGGCCGCCTCTTCCAGCACCGCTTCGCCCAGGACGGCTCGACCCTCAAGGGCCACTCCTTCGGCAACCTCTTCCTCGCCGCCATGACCGAGATGACCGGCTCGTTCGAGGAGGCGGTCACCGAGGTCAGCCGCGTCCTGGCGGTGCGCGGCCAGGTCCTGCCCACCACCATGGAGAAGGTCACCCTCTGCGCCGAGATGAGCGACGGCGCGTTCGTCTGCGGCGAGTCGGCGATCACCGACGCGCCCGGCGCGGTCCGGCGGCTGCACCTCCAGGGCGACCCCGAGGCCAACCCCGCCGCCGTGCGCGCCATCCTCGAGGCCGACCTGGTCGTGCTCGGGCCGGGCAGCCTCTTCACCAGCGTCCTGCCGAACCTGCTGGTCGAGGGGATCGCCCAGGCCGTCCGCTACGCCGGCGGCACGCGCGTCTACGCCTGCAACGTCGCCACCCAGCGCGGCGAGACCGACGGCTTCGGCGCGGCCGATCACGTCCGCGCCCTCTACGATCACGCCGGCGACGACCTGCTCGACGTCGTCATGGTCAACGACAACTTCAGCCAGGTCGGGCGGATCAAGCCCGAGTGGGGCGTCGAGGCGGTGCGGCACGACGGCCTCGCCGATCTGCCGGGCCACGCCGCGGTCGTCCACCGCGACCTCGTCGGCCCCGCCACCCCCCTGCGCCACGACCCCGACAAGCTCGCCGACGCTCTCGTCGCCCTCGCCCTCGAACGCCAGCCCCTCACCGCCCCCGGCCGCGCCGCGCGCCGCGTCCCTGCCGCGCCCTACGCCGCGAGCAGCGGCCGCGCCGCCCTGGCGGAGTAGGCCCGTAGTCCGCCCCGCCGCCCGAAACCGGCAAGGTGGAGCGGGTTGGCCGCGCCGGCGACCGACCGCATCTGCGCGTTGCGCCGGTCGAGAGCGCCTGGAACCCAGCCCCGGTCCCAGCCTCCGCAGGGAGGCTTCGTGGCCCGCGGCCGGCAGGCGCGACTTCAGTCGCCAGCCGCCCCCCCGCGCCCCCCGCTCGCCCCGCCCTTCCTCCCCCCAAAGTTGGGGGGCCGGGGGGGCCGCGTCGGGGGGGCCGTCTCCGTATTCGCGGCACCCATCGTGCAAACCCTCCCGATGGCGTATGATAGCGCCGTTCGCGCCGGCCGCCGTGCGGCGGTCCGTCCGGTCGCGGGGCGCCCGAGCCGCACGATCTGACGGTCCGCGGCATCTGGCGACCGACGACCGACGACTGACGACTGAGGAGGAAGGGACAACGATGGCAGTCAAGGTTGGCATCAACGGCTTCGGGCGCATCGGGCGCCAGGTCTTCAAGGCGATCTACGCCGCCTACGGCGACGAGATCGACGTCGTCGCCGTCAACGACCTCGGCGACGTCGACACCATGGCCCACCTGCTCAAGTACGACTCGGTCTACGGCCCCCTCTTCGGCGGCGAGGTCGACATCGAGCGCACCGAGGGCGGCATCAGCATCGACGGCGAGGAGCTGAAGGTGCTGGCCGAGCGCGACCCCGCCAAGCTCCCCTGGGGCGACCTCGGCGCCGAGATCGTCATCGAGTCGACCGGCTTCTTCACCGACGCCGACAAGGCCAAGGCCCACCTCGCCGGCGGCGCCAAGAAGGTGGTGATCACCGCGCCGGCCAAGGGCGAGGACATCACGATCTGCATGGGCGTCAACGAGGACAAGTACGACCCCGCCCGGCACACCATCGTCTCCAACGCCTCCTGCACCACCAACTGCCTCGCCCCGGTCGCCAAGATCATCCTGGAGAAGTTCGGCGTGGTGAAGGGCCTCGTGACCACCGTCCACTCCTACACCGGCGACCAGAACCTGGTGGACGGCCCGCACAAGGACCTGCGCCGCGCGCGCGCCGCCGCGATGAACATCATCCCGACCACCACCGGCGCGGCCCGCGCGGTCGCCCTGGTGATCCCCGAGCTGCAGGGCAAGTTCGACGGCTTCGCGCTGCGCGTCCCGACCCCGACCGTCTCGATCATCGACTTCGTCGCCCAGGTCGAGCGGCCGACGAGCGTCGAGGAGATCAACCGCGCCTTCAAGGAGGCGTCCGAGGGCGACCTGGAGAACATCCTCGGCTACACCGAGGAGCCGCTGGTCTCCACCGACTTCCGCGAGGACCCGCGCTCCTCGATCGTCGACGGCCTCTCGACGATGGTGATCGGCGACGATCTGGTCAAGGTCATCTCCTGGTACGACAACGAGTGGGG
>JAUJMV010000009.1:114518-116646 GCA_030446685.1 Thermomicrobiales bacterium
CTGGCCGGGGTTGGGCATATGCAATACGCCCTCACAGTTAGCGGCGGATCGTCCCACCGCCCACGGCCCACGGCCCACCGTCCACGCAGGAGCAGACGATGACGACGACCCCGGTGGGAACCCTCCAGTCGGTGCAAGTAGGCACACCGCACCGCTACGGCGCGGCGGCCGCGAACGACGCCCTGAACCGCCCGTGGGAGACCTCGTTCTTCCGCGCGCCCAGCGCCGCGCCGCGCTGGCTCCACACCACCCACCTCGACGGCAACGCGCAGGCCGACACCCAGAATCACGGCCGCCCCGACCAGGCGGTGCTCCTCTACGCCGCCGCCCACTACCCCGCCTGGCGGGCCGAACTCGGCCGCCCGGAGATCGGCCCCGGCGGCTTCGCCGAGAACTTCACCGTGGACGGGCCGACCGAGGGGACGGTCTGCATCGGCGACACCTACGCCCTCGGCGACGCCCGCATCCAGGTCACCGGCCCGCGCTACCCCTGCACCAAGATCGAGCGGCGCTGGGGTCTCCCCGGGCTGACCGCGCGCGTCGCCGAGACCGGCCGCACCGGCTGGTACTGCCGCGTGCTGCGGGAGGGCCTGATCGAGCCGGGGCTGCCCATCACCCTCGTCGAGCGCCCGTTCCCCGAGTGGACCGTCGCCCTGACCAACGACCTCGGCCACGGCCGCAACCGGGATCTGGCGACGGCACAGGCCCTCGCCGCCTGCCCGCTCCTCCCCGAGTTCTGGCAGCGGCTGGTCGTCCGGCGCGCGCAGGGGCACGAGTGGTGAGCGGCCGCGCGGGCGGCGCGGGAGATCGAGTCATGGACCAGCACCACGCGCACGATCGCGGAGACCGCGCCGGCCCGGCCGGGCCGCCTAGCTCGGAACGGGCCGGCGGAGGCCCGCGGCTGGAACCGGGGCGGCGGCTGACCGTCCGCGGGATCGCCCCGGACGGCGCCCCGCGCTGGTCGTTCGACGGCGAGACCCTCGCCGACGACGGCGACGAGATCCGCCTGCGCCTGCGCGCGGGCGCGCCGGTGGACGGCCCCGAGCCGTGGGCCTGGCCGGCGGATGGCCGGCTCCACCTCTGGCGCAGCCGCTACTACAGCGTGCTGGTCACCACCCGCGCCGGGCGCTTCCCCTACTGGTACTGCGCCGTCCACACCCCGGTCGCGATCCTGCGCGACGAACTGCGCGTCGTCGACCTCGGCCTGGACGTGCAGCTCTTCGCCGACGGCCGCTACAGCGTCGGCGGCGAGGACCGCCAGCCCGCCGCCGCAGGGGGCGCCGCGCCCCTCGGTGGGGTGGCCGCGGCGGTGGTCCGCGAGCTGGTCGCGCTGATGACCCGCAAGGCCCCGCCCTTCGACGGCCTCGGCCCGATGTAGCCCGATGCGCGCCCCCGCCCCCCCGCCCGACCTGCCGGCCCGGCTGGACGGCCTACAGTCCGCCCTGAGCGCCGCCTTGCGCGACCTGCCCGGCGCCCGCGCCCTCTACCTCTTCGGATCGCGCGCCGCCGGGCGCGGCGACGGCTACTCCGACCTCGACCTGCAGGTCATCACCACCGATCTCGCCGCCAGCGTCGCCGCCCGGCACGCCGCGCTCGCCCCCCTCGGCCCGCTCGCGCTCGAATGGCCGATCGAGCGCGCCGCCGACCGCTGGGCCGCCACCCTCCTCTTCGCCCGCGCGAGCCACTACCACAAGGTCGATCTCGGCTTCATCGCCGGCGCCGGGACCGCCCTCGCGGACCTACCCGCCGGCCTCGCCGCGCCCGCCGTCGCACTCTGGGCGGGCAATCAGCCGCCGGCCGCCCTCCCCCCGGCCCCCGGCCCCGCCTACCTCCCGGAGCCGGGGACGCCCGGCCACCTGCTGACCGGCCAGCTCCTCGGCGCCGTCCGCTACGTCAAGGCGCGCAAGCGCGGGCAGCCCCTCACCTGCTGGCGCTTCGCCGCCGCCGCCGTCGAGGCGCTCGCCGGCCTGCTCCACGCGCGGGCGGTCGGCGCCGCCCCGACCGGCCGGAGGCCGACCACCTGGGAGTACGCCGCGCTCGACGCCCTGCTCGACCGGGCCGAGCGCGACACCCTCCTCGCGGCCCTCGACTTCTCCACCCCGGCCGCGACCGACCGCAACCTCCACCG
>JAUJMV010000009.1:116746-119880 GCA_030446685.1 Thermomicrobiales bacterium
GACCACCTGGCGATCACCGCCCGCACCGCGTCCGAAGTGGCCGCCACCGCGCGCTGGAGCGAGATCACGCTCCTCCACAACCCCCTCCCGGAGATCGACCGGGCCGCGATCGACCTCGGCGTGACCTTCCTCGGCCGCCCCTTCCGATCCCCGATCGCCATCGCCGGGATGACCGGCGGCCACGAGCGTGCCTCCCGGGTGAACCGCACCCTGGCGCACGTGGCCGAGCGTTTCGGCATCCCGATGGGCCTCGGCAGCCAGCGCGCGATGCTCGTCGACCCCGCCCTCACCGCGACCTACGCCATCGCGCGCGAGGCCGCGCCCGCCGCCTTCCTGATCGCCAACATCGGCCTGCCGCAGCTCCTGCCGCAGGGCGACGCCGCGCCGCTCGGCCTGCCCCAGGTGCGCCGCGCGATCGACGCGATCGGGGCCGGCGCGCTGGCCGTCCACCTCAACTTCCTGCAAGAAGCCGTGCAGCCCGGCGGCGACACCAACGCCCGCGGCGGCCTCCAGGCCCTCCGCGACCTCACCGCCGCGCTCGACCTGCCGGTGATCGCCAAGGAGACCGGCGCCGGGATGACCGCCCGCGCCGCCACCCAACTCGCCGCCGCCGGCGTGGCGGCCCTGGAGGTCGGCGGCGCCGGCGGCACCAGCTTCGCCGCCGTCGAGGCGCAGCGCGCCGCCGCCGCCGGCGACGGCCGCCTGGCCGCGCTCGGCGAACTCTTCGCCGACTGGGGCGTGCCGACCCCGGCGGCGGTGCGGATGGTGCGCCGCGCCGGCCTGCCGGTCGTCGCCACCGGCGGCGTCCGCAACGGCCTCGACGCCGCCCGCGCCCTCGCCCTCGGCGCCGACCTCGTCGGCCTCGCCCGCCCGCTCCTCGAACGCGCCCTCGTCTCCGAGGAGGCCACGGTCGCCTGGCTCGACGGCTTCATCGCCGAACTGCGCACCGCCATGTTCCTCGTCGGCGCCGCCACCCCCGCCGACCTCAAGCGCGCCCCCTACCTCGCCCTCGGCGCCACCCGCCAATGGCTCGACGAGGCCGACCGCCTCGCCGCCCTCGAACCCGGCGCCTGACGCAACGCGCGCAATGAACAAATACTAACCAACGAGGTTAAGTGTTCGGAAGATTACGGAACTGGAGGTGAACCCGGTGTATCGAAATTCCGAGTTCGCCCGGAGGCTACGAACTGACTTCACTGAAGGTTTTGATTTGCTCCATGCTGCTATTGAGCTGGCCGATGAGCCGGTGAATACTACCGGAAGAAGAGAGAACGTTACCTCAACCGAACAAGTGCTTTTCGTTATCTTTGCTCGGATGTATAACCTTACCTGTGCAGCAACCATATTGCTTGAGGAAGGCTACGGTATTGAGGCGGGAAGCCTAGCGCGCGGCCTAGTGGACGACATGATTAACGTCTTCTACATCACGAATAACAACCAGATCGACCCTGACACCGGCACAGTTTTTCCTCCGACGTTCTTGCACAGCGGTTCCTTGACTATCAACAGATGAAGGCCTATCAGTCGGTTATACAGGTGAGGCAAAGTGCAGAATCTCTGGTGGACTCCGATCTGCTTGAGTTGGCCGAGAAGGCAGGCAAGGATTTTCGTGACAAGTATCTGCATAAGCCGTACTCATATGACAAGGATTGGTCTGGCTTGAGTTCTACTACTCGGAAGGCTGAGCTTGGACAAGCGAAGGACTACTACGCGACGTTCTACACATTCTTTAGTGACTTCGTTCATGGAAACCCCAACGCATGGGGGCATCTGATAACTGAAGAGGAAGGGATAATAGCGGTCAGCATCGGCCCGCAAGAGGCGGGGATCAAGGAATGTATTCCTGCCTTGTGTCACACTTTGAGCAAGGCGCTCCAGATAGTGGCCCAAGTCTTTGGGTTTGCAACTATCGTAACTAAAGCCATAGAGTTACAAGAACAAGTTGAGCATTTGCTGCCGAGTCTCGACGCTAAGTTGCGGATACATGGTGAGGAGACCGTCTAAGTCCACGCCGGCGCGGATGCACTGGATGATAACGCGCATCGAGATCCGGGTATTCGCGATGCGGGGGTAACCACCGCATATCCCCGGCGTTTCGAACACGGAGGTATACCCCGCTCCTGCCATCGTCTTCCCATCCTGCGGCGGACGAGGTCGTTAGCGCCCGCAGCGGTTTAGGATGGCTTGCGGAAAGGTTGCGCCGTGGGGCGGTGCGGATCTGTAGGGACGTTCAACTGAACGCCCACACCTGGCCCCAGCACCGGCGCAACCAGAATGAGAACTGCTGTAGGTGGTCGGTGTCAGATGTGATTGACGACGATCGGCACCGGCAGCTTCGCGTTCAGGCTGCCGCTGCGGAAGCCCTCCAGGTCGAGCGTGACGTAGGTGTAGCCGATCGACTTGAAGTGCGCGGCCAGCGCCGCGCGCAGCCCCGGCTCGGCCAGGCGGGGGAGATCGTCGGCCGGCACCTCGATCCGCGCCAGATCGTCGTGGTGGCGCACGCGGCACTGGCGGAACCCCTGCCGGCGCAGGAACGACTCGCCCGCCCAGATGCGCTTCAGCACCGCCGCGTCGATCGTCGTCCCGTACGGCACGCGCGAGGAGAGGCAGGCCATCGCCGGCTTGTCCCAGTTCGGCACCCCCAGGCGCAGCGCCGCCTCGCGGATGTCCGCCTTGGTCATCCCCGCCTCCTGCAGCGGCGCGCGCACCCCCCGCTCCTTCGCCGCCTTCGCCCCCGGGCGGTAGTCCCCCACGTCGTCCATGTTCGCCCCGTAGACGATGTGCGGGATGCCCTCGCGCGCGGCGATCGCCTCCAACTCGTCGAAGAGCGCGGTCTTGCAGAAATAGCAGCGGTTGGTCGGGTTGGCGGCGTAGTTCGGGTCGGACAGCTCCTCGGTGTAGGTCGTCAGCACCGGGATCCCCAACTCCTCGGTCACCGCCAGCGCGTCGCGCACCTCGTCGGTGGGGATGCTCTCCGACGCCGAGAGGACGCCGACCGCCCGGTCGCCCAGCGTGTCGTGCGCGACCTTCAGCAGCAGCGTGCTATCGATGCCCCCCGAATAGGCGACCAGCACCGCCCCCAGCTCGCGGAAGATCTCCCGCATCCGCGCCAGCTTCTCGTCCAGCGTCAGCGT
>JAUJMV010000009.1:119980-123150 GCA_030446685.1 Thermomicrobiales bacterium
GCCCCCCCCGCGCCGCGGCGTTCGCGATCTTGGCGGCCATCGCGCCCGCCCCGATGCCGTTGTCGATGTTGACGACCGCCAGGCCCGGCGCGCAACTCTGCAGCATCGAGAGCAGCGCCGCGACCCCCCCGCCCCCCGCCCCGTAGCCCACCGACGTCGGCAGGCCGATCACCGGCACCGGCGACAGCCCCGCCACCACCGACGGCAGCGCACCATCCATGCCCGCGGCCACGATGATCGCCCCCACCCCGTCATCCAGCAGCCGGCCCAGCGGCGGGAAGAGCCGGTGCAGCCCCGCCACCCCCACGTCATGCACCGCGCTGACCCGGCAGCCCATCTCCTCCGCCATGACCCGCGCCTCGTCCGCGGTCGGCAGATCCGACGTCCCCGCGCTGATGATCCCGACGTACCCCCCCGCCGGCGCCACGACCGACCCTGCGCGCCGCACCAGCGCCGTCGGGCAGCCCGCGCGCCGCTCGATCGCGACCGCCCCCGGCCCCGCCGCGTCGAATCCAGCCGCCAGCGCCGCCGCCTGCGCCTCCGTCAGCCGGCTGACGATCGCCCGCCCGCGCCCCTCCAGCAGCCGCCCGACGATCGCCACGACCTGCTCGGGCGTCTTCCCGGCGGCGTAGACCACCTCCGGCACGCCGGTGCGCGCCGCCCGCTCGAGATCGAGCCGCGCGTAATCCCCGACCGGCGCCACCGACGACACGGCCGCGGCGGGACCATCCTGTCCCCGCTCGCGCGCGCCAACAAACCCGGCGAGCGTCTCGCTCAGACCGGCCAGCGGATCGGACACGGAACCTCCCTTTCAGCGTGGGTCGTGGAGCGTGAAGCGAACGGCGCGACGAGCTGTCTACCATAGGAGACGATAGCATCCCGGCTCCGCAACGATCAAGGCCGATGACACGACGCCACGCCTTGACCCACCCTCCCTCGTCCCACGCTCCACGCCCTACGCCCCACGCTCTACGCCCCACGCCCCACGTACCGCTCCAGCCAGGCCACGATCCGCTCCAGCCGGTCGGTGCGGTGGCGCGGCTGCCCCGCGACCGCGTGGTTGTGGCTCTCATCCGGGTAGCGCACGAACTCGACCGGCGCCCCCGCCCGCTTCAGCACAATGAACGCCTGCTCCGACTGCTCCATCGGGCAGCGCAGATCCCGCTCCCCGTGGATGATCAGCGTCGGCGTCGTCGCCCGATCGAGGTAGGTCAGCGGCGAGCAGCGCCGGTAGGTCTCCGGGTCCTCGAGCGGCGTCTTGCCCCCCATCTCCCAGGCCCCGAAGGTCTGCCCGATGTCGCTCGTCCCCCAGAACGAGGCGAAGTTGCTGACGACCCGCTCGGTGACGATCGCCCGGAAGCGGTCGGTGTGTCCCAGGATCCAGCAGGTCATGTAGCCGCCGTAGGACGCCCCGCCCGCCGCCATGCGCTCGGGGTCGACATAACCCTGCGCGACGACGTGGTCCACCCCGGCCATGATGTCGGCGTAGTCGAGGTTGCCCCAGTCGCCGCGGATGCACTGCGCGAACTCCTCGCCGTACCCCTGCGAGCCGCGCGGGTTGGTGTAGAGCAGCACGTAACCGCGCGCCACCAGGGTCTGGAACTCGTGCGAGAAGGCGTTGCCGTAGATGCCGTGCGGCCCGCCGTGGATCTTCAGCATCAGCGGGTACTGCCTCGCCGGGTCGAACCCCTCCGGCGTGATGACCCAGCCCTCGATCCGCGCCCCCCCGACGCTCCCATACTCGATCCGCTCCGCCGGCCGCAGCGTCAAGCCGTCGAGCAGGGCCGCGTTGTGCCGCGTCACCTGCCGTTCGCCGCGCCCCCGGCCGTCCGCGACGAAGATCTCCGGCGGCAGGATCGGGTCGGTGGCCGCGAAGGCGAGCGTGCCGCCGTCCGCCGCGAGGCTGAGGGCGATGCAGGCGCGGTCGCCGCCGATCGCCAGCTCGACCTCGCCCCCGGCCGCGTCCGCGCGGTAGATGCCGGTGTTGCCCCCGTCGGTCGCGACGAAGAGGAGGCCCCCGCCGTCGGGCGCCCAGACCGGGCGCTCCTGATCGTAGCCGCGGCGCGTGTCCCCCATCACCGTCGTGCCGACCCCCCGGTCGAAGCCCGCCGTCAGGTCCCGGCTCTCGCCCCCCTCCGCCGGGACCACCAGCAGCCGCCCGTTCGCCCCCGGCGCGTACCCCCGCTCGTGCCCCACGTAGGCGATGCTCCGGCCGTCCGGCGACCAGGCCGGCGTCGCGACCGGCCCGCGCCCCCGCGTCACCTTCCGCCCCGCCCCGCCCTCGACCGGCACCACCCAGATGTCCGCCACCTCGCTGGTGTCGCGGTCCTCGTCCCGGTTGGCGCAGTAGGCGATCGCCTTCCCGTCCGGCGACCAGGCCGGCGCCCCCACGACCCAATCCCCCGCCGTCAGTTGCCGCGCCTCGCCCCCCTCCGCCGGGATGACGAAGAGGTGCCTCCGCTTCTCATCGAAGAAGCCCTCGCCGTCGAACTTGTGCTTCAACTTCGTCACCACCAGCGGCGGTTTGTACCCCTGCTTCTTTCCGGCTTCCTTCTCGCCGCCCTCACTACCTCGATCCCGGTCGCGGGGCTCCGCCTCTCGCCCCTCGCCCTGCTGCCCTCCGCCCTCCGCCTTCTCCCCTCCATCACCCTCCCCGCGCACCTTCGCGCTGTAGAGGATCAGCGCGCCGTCGGGCGACCACTGCGGGCCGCCCGCCCCCTCCTCCGCGTCAGTCAACTGCCGGGCCTCCCCGCCGCCCAAGTCGAGGACGAAGACCTGCGGCTTGCCCGCGCGATCGGAGACGAACGCCAGGCGCGTGCCGTCCGGCGACCAGGTCGGCGCGGTATCCTGCTTCGGCCCGGCGGTCAACCGGCGCGGCTCGCCGCCCCCCGTCGGGACGCAGTAGATGGCCGAGCGGTACGCGTTCTCCTCCTCGTCCATCGTCGCCAGCGCGTAGGCGACCTGCGTGCCGTCCGGGCTGATCCGCGGCGGCCCCACCAGCGCGATCGCGCCGAGGTCCTGGATCGTGATCGGCCGCCGTCCCGTCGTGGACATCCTCTCCCCTTCCCTCGCTCCCTGCCCCGCCCGCTTCGCTGCGGCGCGCGGGGCGCGCCGCGCCACCCGATTGTAGCATCGCCGCGCGGATCGCCTCTGGTATAGTTACCGGCCAA
>JAUJMV010000009.1:123250-183619 GCA_030446685.1 Thermomicrobiales bacterium
GGGGGCGGGCCGTTCCGCTGGGCGGCGCGCGGCCTGGTGCTCGGGTCGCTGCTGCTGGTCCTCGCACTGATCTTCCTGCTCGAAGTGAACGCCATCCTCGCGGCGCTGATCGGCTTCGGCGTCCTGCTCGTCGGCCTGCTCGTCCTCTGGGTCCTGGTGGCGCGCGGCCACATCAAAGTCAAGCTCTGATCGCGCCGCCCCCGCCGCCGACCGGCCCCTGCTCCGCCACGTCCGCCAGGGCTCGGTCCAGATCCTCTTTCCACCGGTCGAGTACCGCGACATCACAGCGCGCGTAGCCGTGCGGCGCCAGCCCCCCGAGCAGGGCCGTGGCCGCCGGGCGCGCGTCGCCCTCCGCGTCCAGCCGGTGGACCGTCCCCGGACGGCGCCGTCCCAGTGCCGCGTAGTATGCCTCCATCGCCGGCCCCAGCCGCCCGTGCATCGCGTGATCGCCGCGCCGCCACCCGGCCGCGAGGTGCTGCTTCCCGCTTTCCTGCTCCCTACGGGCGGGCTGGTGTTGGGACTGGCCCACCCGGCCGATTGGGTCCCCCTGGCGCCGTTATCGGCCTACAAGGAACCCCTGCCGGAAAGGTTCCCGGAGACGATGTGGCGTCCGGTAGGTCCGGGTCGCCGAGGGCGCGTTTGAAACTTGCGCCGCTCGGGTCACTCATCATCGCGATCATCTCGGTGGCGTCGGCATCGTACAGATACGCCACAAAGCGCGCCGGGATTTGCGCCCCCGGTGCGAGGCTCGCTGGATGGCTGGGCCGGACGTCGAAGTCGCCGTGCAGGATCACCAGGTGCAGCGGCGGCTCGCAGCCTGGGGCGAAGCTCCAACTGCCGATCCCCAGGACGCGGAGTTCAGCGGACGTCACCGGTCGTGACAGGCGGACGGTGGGTGTGCCGCTCCTGATCGTCACCCGCTCCCGCGTGTAGGCCAGTGCGCGCAGGGCGAATGGGTCCGCACCCATATCGGCGCTAGCTGTAGGCGTGGGAGCGTTAGCCGTGCGTGACCGGGCCGGGGTGCCTGTGACCGCCGCACCATACCCACCCGTAAAGGCCGTAGGGACGGCGCTCGGTGACGGGGCCGGTGTCCCGCCGCTCGTCGGTTTGCTCCCGTCGGTGGTTGCGCCGAGCTCACGCGCGATGAGCGCGGCGAACTGCTCGGCGGGCATCCCGCGGACCTGCGCCGCGAAGGGGTTGTCGGGCACGGGGACGATGCGCCCGCCCGCGTCGATCTCGTAACCGCCGGTGAAGCTCTGCATGGCGAATGGGGGCAGATGCTCCATTTGGCTCACCTGGAGGAAGAGCATCGCGCGCGCGCCGGGGAGCAGGACCGGCTGATTCTCGCGGAACGCCAGCCGACCTGCGTCGAGCGAGAACGTCGAGTCGGGCTCCGGCGAGTAGCCGAGGGTGATCTGGATTTCGGTTGGGCGTGCCGTCCCCAGCCGCGCCTCGGCCGAGTCGGAAACCTTGTGGACCGCGACGATCCGCACCGTGTCCACCGTGCCGGCTGGTGTGTAAACGACCGTCGTGACCGCCCCCTCGACCACCAGATCGGCCTGCCGGAGTGCGGCGGTGAGGGACGGCGGCCCCGGCGCGTAGGAGGCCGCGACCGGAACACGACACAGCGCCCCGGCGTCCTTGCCCGCGGCCTGGAAGTCCTCGATCCACCGCGCGCGCCGTGCCATGAAGTCGTTGAAGCCCGCCATGTACTCGGCCGATCGCTCCTCGGTGGAGCGGTTGTCGACCGTCGGGCTAGGGGGTGGCTTCGGGCCTTTCGGCGGGAACGTGCAGGGGCCGGCGGTCGCCGCCGGCCGTGGCGTCGCCAGCATCGGCGCCGTCGGGACGCCGCCGGCCTCCCCAGCTACGGGGGCGCCGCACCCCGGGAGCAGGAGCGGGAGTGCCGCCAGCAACAACCCGACCGCCCGGCGTGGGCCGCGGCCAGCTCCTGTCGTCATCGCCATGCCTCCCCCCCGTCCCCAGCGCCCACCAGACGGCCCCAGCCGCTGGCGCCTCTGCGCCACGCTCAACGGGAGAGACGTGGCACAGCCCGGAAAGTTCTACCCCCGACGGGATCCCGTTTCCGCGCGCCTGACTGGTCCGCCGCTTGAGCGGTCGTCGCGATCCTCCAGCGGGCCTCACTCCGTTCGCCGCCCGGACTGGGAACACAGTTGCTGCTCTGTCATAGTAGGAGGCGAGCGCAGCGCGGCGTTTGACCCGACAGTTGCTTGGCCTCGTGCCCGCGACGATGAACCTGTCGCTCCCGCGCTGGGCTCCTGGGACGTGACCTGATAGGAGCCGGTGGCCACGTGCGTGACCCGAGAGCAGCCTGTCCGTCCCGGAGCCATGCCGTGGTGGGGCGTTACAGCGGGAGGGCGGGATGCTGACGATCGGGGTGGACGCGCACAAGCAGGTCAACGTGGCGGTCGCGATCGATGACGACGGCCGGGAGGTGGGGCGGTGGCGCGGGCCCAACAACGTCGCCGGCTGGCAGCACCTGGCGGCCTGGGGCGCCGGGCTGGGCGAGGCCTGCCGCTGGGGCATCGAGGGCGCGTGGAACTACGGCCGCGGCCTGGCGCAGCACCTCGTGGCGGCGGCGGCCACGGTGTACGAGGTCAACCCGCGCTGGACGGCCGCGACGCGCCGTGGGGCGCGCCAGCAGGGGAAGAGTGACCGCCTCGACGCGCGCGCGGTCGCGCTGTTCGTCTGGCGCGAGGCCGGGACGCTGCCGCCCGTCGCCGCCGACGACGACACGGCGGTCCTCGACCTGCTGGTGACCGAGCGCGAGGACATCGTCGGCGAGGCGACCCGGCTGCGCAACCAGCTCCACCAGCTCCTGCTCCAGCTCGACCCGGACTACCGGCGGCGGATCCCCAGCCTCACCGCCAAGAACGGCGTCAAGGCGGCGGCGGCGTACGCGACAGGACGACCCGCGGTCGCTGCCGCAAGAGCGCGCCGGCGCGGTCCGGCGGCTGGCGCAGCGCCTGCACCTGGCGCAGGCGCAGGCGCAGGCGCTCGCGCGGCGGATCGCGCAGCTGGCGGCGCGCGCTTCGCGCGGTTGACCGCGATCTGCGGCGTCAGCCTGCTCACCGCCGGGGCGCTGGCCGGCATCCTCGGGCCGGGCCGGCGCTTCACCAGCGACGCGCAGCTGGCGGCCTACGCCGGCGTCGCCCCGCTCGAGGCCTCCTCGGCGGGGCGCGCCCGGCACCGGCTCAACCGCGGCGGCAACCGGCGCCTGAACGCGATCCTCTACCGGATCGCGATCACCCAGGCGCGCTGCTCCCCGGCGGCGCGCCTACCTCGCGCGGCGCCTCAGCGAGGGCAAGACCAAGCGCGCGGCCCTCCGCGCCCTGAAGCGATTCATCGTGCGCGCGATCTGGCGGTGCTGGCAGGAGTGCGACGCGCCCGGAGCGGTCGAGGTGGTGGCTCGTGCGGCGTGATTATCCGGCGTGCGCCGCGCAGGGCAGCGCGCCCTTCCGGCCTGGCGTCGCCTACGCGGGCGCGCCCGCGTAGGCGACGCCAGGAATAATCTCGTGTGGCCACTGGTCCCGGAGGACTGGACATAGGAGCGTTCATCGGTTTTTCACCGTTGGCGACCGCTCGGCGACCTAGTGTTCCGGGGCCATTGGGCGGCGGCCCGCGGGGAGTATGCCGCCCGCCTCTCCATCAGGGGGCACCAGGACGGGTCACTCCAGCCCCGCCGCTGCACGAACTCGGCCGGGGCCGGCACGGTGTAGGGCTGGGCCGGGTCGGTGCGATCCGTCAGCGTACCCGCCGCGCGGCGGTACTCCGAGGATCACCGCCGGCCCGTTGTCGAACGGGTCCTCGGCCGAGCGGAAATAGATGATGATCTGATCGTGCTGCTCTGGTCCGCTCCGCGGCGCGTCGGGCACGCCGGGGAGCACAGTCAGCGGCCGGTCGAGGGTGCCGACGAGCGCCGCGATCTGCGCGGGGTCGGTGACGGTGTCGCGGCCGGGCGGGATGGTCGGGCTCTTCAGGAAGAGCGCGCGCGTCCCCGCCGACCGGCGCTCGCGGACGAGTGTTGATCTGCCGCCCCGCCGGGACGCGCGGCGTCGGCGTGGGCGCGGGGTCGGCGAGGGCGCGGGGGTCGGCGCCGGGCCGTGCGGGTCGAGGGGCGTCACGCCCGTGAAGGTCTCGGCCAGCCCGGACAGGAAGCGGTCCAGCGGCACCCGCTCGCCGTCGGCGTCCGCCCCCAGGGGGAGCACCTGCCCACGCTCGACGGCATACGCGCGGCCCGGCCAGAGGTGATAGTAGTCGCCCGGCGGTATGCTGCCCCCGGCCCGCCGCGCGCCCACTGGCCGGGTGCCAGCAGGAGGATCACCGCGCCGCCGGGCGCGAGGGGATCACGCCGCCACCGGCGGTCGCCGACGACCGCGCGCCGCTCGTGCCGCCCACCTGCCGCACCTCGATCGTGGTGCCGGGGGGGATGCCGCCCTGGAGGGTGCGCTCCACCGCGATCGTCGCCGGGGTGTAGATGGTCGCATGGACGTAGTCGGGGGCCGACGGCTGCTGCCCCGGGGGCGGGGCCACCCCGGCCGGCGTCGCCCCGCGCCCCGCCCCCCCGCTCGCCCCGGCCCCCTGCACCACGGGGTGGCGGTCGCGCCCCCCGGGGCGGTCCGCCGCCCGCAAGACGGCGCCGCGCCCGGGCGCGCGCTCGGCGAGCCGCCGGTCGACCGGCTGGCCAACCACGTCGTGGATCGCGGTGCCGGCCGGGACGAGCCCGTTGGACTGCCAGCGCTAGAAGGTCGTGTCGATCGGCTGGCCGGCCTGCAGGCCGTCGGCCGCGTCGGCGCGACCGACGCCGAGCTGCCAGTAGACCCGCCCCCAGTAGTAGAAGATGGGGCCGCGCGCCGCCGACACGCTCGCGCCCACCGGGCTGCCGACGGGGGCGGCAGTTGGTGCCTCCGCGGTCACCACGGCACGCGGCGGCGGACTGGGACTCGCGATCGGGGCGCGCGTGCCGCAGGCGCTCAGTAGGAGCCCCAGTGCGACCGGCAGGACACGGGCGTACCGGCGACGGGCGGTGCCGGACGACCGTGCGGCCGGCGCGTCCCCGTGCGTCCTGCCGCCCCAGCCGCCGCCCGGACGCGCTTGGTCCAGCGCGCTGCCGTGCCGCCGGCCGTCGGATCGTCCGCGCATCGGTCTCCCTCCCCTCGCGCCGCAGCCCGCCTGTCTTGTGGGGAGCAACGCGACGGTGACGACGAAAGTTCCAACCGTCCCGGCAACGCGCTCGTGGAGGGCGCCCTCCCGCCCCAGGCGTCCCCAGATCCTCCTCGACCCGCCGCAGGAACACGGCATTGATGGGGACGACGATCGGCGACAGCGACATCAAGAGCGCCGACCCCGGCGGGCGCCACTCGACGCCGAATCGCGGGTGCCGGCACTTCTCGCCCGGCGGGGCGTATGCGTACACTGGCGAGGCAGCGTACAGCCGGTGGCGGATAAGGCGCAGTTCTCCCACTCGTTATCAGGCTCTCGGCCCGCTCGGGGCTCGGGGCATCAAGAGCGGGACAGCGCCGGCAGCCGTCCGCACAGCGGCAGGGCACACCATCGCGAACGTCTCGCCCCGACTGCGCAGCGTCCGCAGCAGCGTAGTCTTTCCCACCTCCTGCCTCGCAGCCGCTAACCTATCCGGCCTGGCCCCGCCCAGCAAGCGCCGGGTTTTCGCGAAGGCGGAGCGGACACCTTGCCCGCAGCCCTCAGTCGCCCGCCGCTGCCGTCGGGGCGCCGCCGCGCGTGCGCCGCCGCGCGACCCGCAGCGCCAGCCAGCCGAGCAGCGCCAGCGGCAGCAGCCACCACGAGAAGACGACCACGCTGACCACCACCGTCGCCACCCCCTGCAGGACGCGCAGCGAGGCGTCCCAGGCGGTGGCGGCCACCCGCGAGAGGCGCCATTCCGCCACCGGCTCCTCCCCGGGCCGCGCCCCCGGCCCCGCCGCCACCGGCGTCTCCAGGTGGATCGTGATGGTGGACATCGCCGCGCGGCGATCGAGGAAGTTCGCGCGCCCCTGCAAGCGATCGATCTGCCCGCGGACGTTGGTGATCTCGCGCTGCACCGCCAGCACGTCCTCCGTCCGCGTCGCCTTCTCCAACAGGCCCCGCAACTGCCGCTCGGTCGCCTCCAGCGTCGCGATCTGCGCCTTGACGTCGACGTATTCCTCGGAGACATCCTGGCTGTCGGTCTTGTCGGTCGTGCGGTCCTCGACCCCGTCCATCTCGCGCAGCGCCGCCATCGCCCGGTCGAACTGGCCGCTCTCCACCTGGATCACCAGGTCGGCGACCCGCCGCTCGCCGCTCTTGTTGTTGGTCGCCTGCCGCACATCGCCGCCGTGCCGCAGCGCGATCCCGCCGATCTGATTGACCGCGCTGTCCACGTCCCGCACGACCAGGCTCAGCGTCCCGTTCTTGATCACCATCTTCGGCACGTCCGGAACTTGGGGGTTTTGCGGCTGCCCCGCGTTCGCCCCCCCGGCCGGAGCGGTCGCCGCCGCGGTCGCGCGGGCCGCGGGGGCGGCGGCCGTGACGGCCCCACCACTGCTCTGCGCCGCCATCCCGCCGGCCGCCCCGCGCGAGGCGGCGTGGGTCGGCGCCGGCGCGCTGCCCCCGCAGGCGATCAGGGCGACCGCCAGCAGCCCGCCGAGCGCGGCGAGCGCGGCCAGGCGCGAGACGCCGAACCGGGAGAACACGATCGGCCACCGCGAACGCTCCATCGCCGCTCCCTCCTTCTGCCGCGCCCTGTCCCCGCCGCGAGGGCAAGCCGGATCCGTACCCTGTCGGCGGTGGGTCTGCCGGTCGGCCACATCTGTCGTGGGTCGCTCTGGGGAGAGTAACGTCCGCTTCCGGCGGAAAGTTCCACGCCCGACCACCGGCCTGGGGGCGCCGCATCAGGGCGCGGGGCCGCCCCCCGTGGCACTCCCCCGCCCCCCGCCGGGGTCCGTCCCGATAGAGGCCGCCGCGGCCTCCCCGGCCCGGCCCGGCCGCGAGACCGCCCCCGGACCCACTACTCGCGCGGAGGCGAAAATGACGAAACGAGACCCGTCCCAGCCCCTCATTTTTGGCGGCACGACAGGCAAAACTGCCCGCCGGGACTCGTCGGCGGCGCCCCCCAATCCTCCCCAAAAAGCCGCAAAACACCCCCAACCCCCCGGACCGGCCCCGCGAGCGAGTTCGGAGTCGGCTGGCCGGCTAGCCGGGCTGACCCGCCAATGGGGGGCGGCGTCCGGCCCTCTCTCCGCCTACCCGTCTACCCGCCTACCCGCCTGCGAACACGCCCGGCCCTCCCACCCGGCGCCCGTGCTACAATGCGCCGGCTACAACCGGCATAGAGCGAGAAAGGGGCGACGGATGACCTGGGTGACCGACACCAACACCGACCTCGAGCGCCAGCTCATCGCCGATATCTGGACCAGCGAGGAGCCCTACCTGAACCTGCTCGAACTCTGCGACGGGATCGGCAACCGCTGGGCCGGCAGCGAGAGCGAGCGCCGCGCCGCCGAGTTCCTCCGCGCCAAGCTCGACGCCTACGGCCTGGCGAACGTCCGGCTGGAGCCCGTCAGTTTCGGCGCCTGGGAGCGCGGCGAGGCGGTCCTGCTGATGACCGCCCCGGTCGAAAAGAGCTTCTCCTGCGTCGCCCTCCCCTACTGCCCCGCCGGCGAGGTCGAGGCCGAGCTGATCGACGTCGGCGAGGGCGAGGAGGACGATTTCGCCCGCCTCGGCGACGCCGTGCGCGGCCGGATCGCCGTCTGCGCCGCCGAGACCAACCCGGTCGGCCGCTCCGCCGGCAAGCTCAGCCACCGCACCGACAAGCTCCGCCGCGCGGTCGACGCCGGCGCCGCCGCCTTCATCTTCGTCAACCAGAACCCCGGCCTGCTGCACATCACCGGCGGCATCGCCGGGCCGGGCGGCGAGCCCGCCCCGATCATCGGCGTCGGCGTCTCCTGGGAGACCGGCTCCGCCATCCTCCGCCTCGCCGCCCGCGGCGGCGGCCCCGCCCGCCTCCGCCTCAAGACCGGCGGGCGCTTCTTCACCGCCACCGCCCACAACGTCGTCGGCGAGATCCCCGGCGCGACCCGCCCGGACGAGCTCGTCCTCGCCGGCGCGCACTACGACGGCCACGACATCTCCCAGGGCGCGCTCGACGACGGCGCCGGCACGGTCGTCTGCCTGGAGGCCGCCCGCGTCCTCGCCGCCCTGCCGCGCGACCGCATCGCCCGCACCCTCCGCTTCGTCCTCTTCTGCGCCGAGGAGGTCGGCCTCTTCGGCTCCTGGGCCTACACCGCCGCCCACGAGGACGAGGCCGCGCGCACCCGCTTCGTCCTCAACCTCGACACCGCCGGCCGCGGCCGCGGCGGCTCCGAGGCCCTGACCCTCACCGGCGCCCCCGACCTCGTCGACTACTTCCGCGCCCACGGCGGCGCCGCCAAGTACGACTACCCGGTGCGCCACAACTTCAACGCCCACTCCGACCACTTCCCCTACGCCCTGCGCGGCATCCCCACCGGCACCCTCAGCAGCCCCGACGACAAGTCCACCCTCGTCGGCCGCGGCTGGGGCCACACCGAGGCCGACACGGTCGACAAGGCGTCGCTGCGCGGCCTCCAGATGGCCGCGATGACCGCCGCGCGCATCCTCCTCCAGGTCGCCCAGGACGACGACTTCCCCGGCCGGCGGCGCGGCCGCGACGAAGTCCTGGCCCAGGTCCGCGAGGCCGGGCTGGAGGACCCGCTGCGCCGCGCCGGCCGGCTCGACCTGATCGGCGGGCGCTGACGTCAGACTGGCCGGCCGGCGCACCCGTCCCACGCTCGGGATCGGCGCCCGGTGCTCGTGTCGTGGCTGCCGCGCGCCCATTCGCCCGGCAGCCGGGCGACGGTCGAACCCGCGAACCGTCAACCGAGGAGGAGTCCGATGGCCCAGACCGCCACCCTGCCGAAGCGCGGCGAGATCACGATCGAGCACACCTGGGACGCCGCCAGCGTCTTCCCCTCCGACGAGGCCTGGGAGGCGGAGATGGCCGCCCTCGCCGGGGAACTCGCCGGGCTCGACCACTTCCGCGGCCGCCTCGCCGAGGGCCCCCAGACCCTCGCCGAGTGGTTCGCGACGGTCGAGGGGCTGACGGCGCGCGTCGGCAAGTGCGACGTCTACGCCAGCCTCTTCCATAACGCCGACACCGCCGACCAGGACGCCGCCGCCAAGAACGACCGGGTGATGGGACTGTGGGCGCGGACCCTGGCGGCCGCCGCCTTCGCCGAGCCGGAGTTGCTGGCGATCGGCTTCGACACCCTCCGCCGCTGGGCCGCGGAGGAGCCACGCCTAACCGTCTACCGCCACTACTTCGACCAGCTCGAGCGCCGGCAGGCGCACGTCCGCTCGGCCGAGGTCGAGGAACTGCTCGGCCAGGTGGCCGACCCCTTCTTCGGCGCGTCGGCGACCCACGGCATCCTCGCCGACGCCGACCTGACCTTCCGCCCGGCGCGGACCGCGACCGGCGCGGAGCGGGAGGTCGCGCAGGGGACGATCGACGCGCTGCTGCTGGAGCCCGACCGCGAGCTGCGCCGCGCCGCCTGGGAGAGCTACGCCGACGCCCACCTGGCCCACAAGAACACGATGGCGAACTGCCTGGCGACCGGCGTCAAGCAGAACGTCTTCAACGCCCGCGCCCGGCGCTACCCCACCGCCCTGGAGGCGGCCCTCGGGGCGAACACCATCCCGGTCGCGGTCTTCCACAACCTCATCGCCACCTTCCGCCGGCACCTGCCGACCTGGCACCGCTACTGGGACATCCGCCGGCGGGCGCTCGGGCTGGAGCGGATGGCCCCGTACGACATCTGGGCGCCCCTCACGCCGCGCAAGCCGCGCGTCCCCTACGACCAGGCGGTCGAGTGGACCCTGGCCGGGCTGGCGCCACTCGGCGAGGACTACCTCGCCACCGCCCGGCGCGGGCTGACCGCGGAGCGCTGGGTCGACCGGTACCCCAACGTCGGCAAGCGGGCCGGCGCCTTCTCGACCGGCGTGCAGGGGACCTTCCCGTTCATCCTGATGAACGGCACCGACGACCTGGAGAGCATGAGCACGCTGGCGCACGAGCTGGGCCACTCGATGCATTCCCTCTACACCTGGCGGACGCAGCCCCCGGTCTACGCCGACTACTCGATCTTCGTCGCCGAGGTGGCCTCCAACTTCAACCAGGCGCTGGTGCGCGCGCACCTCCTCGCGACGAACCCCGACCCGAACTTCCAGATCGCCCTCCTCGAGGAGGCGATGTCGAACTTCCACCGCTACTTCTTCCTGATGCCGACGCTGGCCCGCTTCGAGCTGGAGCTGCACGAGCGCGTCGAGCGCGGCGAGCCGCTGACCGCCGCCGCGATGATGGCGCTGATGACCGACCTCTTCCGCGAAGCCTACGGCGACGGCGCGGTGGAGATCGACGCCGACCGCGTCGGGATCACCTGGGCGCAGTTCCCGACCCACCTCTACGCCAACTTCTACGTCTACCAGTACGCCACCGGGCTGTCGGGGGCGCACGCGCTGGCCGAGCGGGTGCTGGCCGGCGAGCCGGGCGCGCGGGACGACTACCTGGCCTTCCTGAGCGCCGGCGGCTCGCTCTACCCGCTCGACGCGCTGAAGCTGGCCGGCGTCGATCTCACCACGCCCGAACCGGTGGAACGCACCTTCGGCGTGCTCGCCGGCATGGTGGACCGGCTGGAGGGGCTGGTCGGGCGCGGCTGACGCCGGGCGTAGGGCCTCCGTCGCGCCCGGCCCAGGCATGCCGCGCTGGCTCGCGGCGGTCGCCCTGCTCCTGATCGGGGCGGCCTACCTGTCGCTGTCGGAGGCGCTCACCCTCGGCCCGCCGGGCTGGTCCCGGCCGCCCTGCTGGCGCTGCTGGCCCCGCTCGCCTTCGCGCGCCGGCTGGGCGCCCACAACCTGACGCGCGGGCTGGCGCTCGGCGCCGCCTTCCTCGTCGGCCAGCTCGTCGGCGGCCAGCCCAATGCGGTCCGCCTCCTGCGCGACGCCGCCCTGATCCGGGTCGTGAACATCCTGGCCTTCGCGGTCTGGTACTGGGAGATCGACGGCGGCGGCCCCGCCCGCCGCCACCCCGGCCGGCACAGCAGCACCGACTTCGCCTTCCCCCAGCAGCAGGACGACGACGGCCTGGTCGAGGGCTGGTCGCCCGGCTTCGTCGACTACCTCTTCCTCGCCTTCAACACCAGCATCGCCTTCAGCCCGACCGACACCCTGGTCCTCTCCCGCCGCGCCAAGCTCCTGATGATGGCCCAGGCGCTGATCTCGCTCGTCGTCATCGCCGTCCTCGCCGCCCGCGCCATCAACACCCTCTGAGGGAAGGCGGAAGGCGGAGGGCAGAACAACAGCGGGGGGTGACATTCGTCACCCCCCGCCTGCACTGCCTTCCCTGCGGCCTTCGGCCTTCGGCCCCCACCGCCCTCAGTCCGTCGTCGCGCCGACCGGGTGCTCAGCCTTCGGGCTCTGGTCGCCGCCGATCGCCCAGTCGGTCCAGATCTCGCCGGTGATGTACTCCTGCGCGTCCAGCGCCGCCATGCACCCCTCGCCCGCCGCGGTGATCGCCTGGCGGTAGCGGTGGTCGCGCACGTCGCCGGCCACGAAGACGCCGGGGATGTTCGTCGCGCTGTGCGCCGCCGTGTCGGCGCGTGCGACCAGGTAGCCTTGCTCGTCCATGTCGAGCTGGCCCTTGAACAGTTCCGTGTTCGGCCGGTGGCCGATCGCCACGAAGACCCCCTGCACCGGCAGCGTCGTCTCCTCGCCGGTCTGCCGGTCGCGGACGCGCACGCCCTCCACGCTCCGCTCGCCCAGGATCTCCGCGACCTCGTTGTTCAACGCCCAGGCGATCTTCGGGTTGTTGCGCGCCCGGTCCTGCATGATCTGCGAGGCGCGCAGATCGCCCCGCCGGTGGATCACCGTCACCTTCGCCGCGTGCTGCGTCAGGTAGGTCGCCTCCTCCATCGCCGTGTCGCCGCCGCCGACCACTGCGATCTCCTTGCCCCGGAAGAAGAAACCGTCGCAGGTCGCGCAGGACGAGACGCCCTTGCCGCGCAGCCGCTCCTCCGACTCCAGCCCCAGCCAGAGCGCCGAGGCGCCCGTCGCGACGATCACCGCCTTGCCGCGGTAGGCCTCCTCGTACTCGCCCTCCCCGACGTAGACCGTCAGCGGGCGCTTGGAGAAATCGACGCGCGTCACGTCGTCCTCGACCAGCTCCGTCCCGAAGCGGACCGCCTGGGCGCGCATCTGGTCCATCAGCTCCGGCCCCACGACGCCGTTGGCGAAGCCGGGGAAGTTCTCCACCTCGGTCGTCAGCATCAACTGGCCGCCGGGGACGCCGCCGTGGGTCAGGCCGGTGAAGAGCAGGGTCCGCAGGTTCGCGCGCGAGGCGTAGACCGCCGCCGTCCAGCCCGCCGGCCCCGACCCGATAATCAGGACATCGTAATACTTCTCGCTCGCCACCCTCTACACCCTCCTGCCCCTACGCCGCCGTGTCGCCACGACCCGCTTCCTCGCGGCATGGCCCGGAACCTCCATCGTCCCACTATTCTACAACGTCCGGCCGGGACGGGCATTCCCCCGCGCGGCGCCGCCAGCCCACGACGCGCGACGCGGAATGCCCGCGATGTAGGCCATCACGGTCGCGGCCTGTCCCGCCCGATCTCGGCCACGGCCTGCTCGAAGGGGACCGCTTCGTCGCCCGCGACCTGCGCGGCGTCGTACGCGCGCACCGCCTCCAGTTCCTCCAGCCGCAGCACCATCAAGTCCTCGTCGAGGTAGCGGTCGCCGAGGCGCAGGGCGCGCGGCTCGGTGCCGTAGCGCGCGAAGCCGAGCGCGCGGTAGAGGTGGCCCGCCGCGTTCGTCGCGACGACGGTCAGGTGGATCTGCTCCAGATCGGGCAGCGCGCGGGCGCGGCCGATCAACTCCTCCAGCAGCGCGCGCCCCACACCGCGCCCGCGCGCCTCCGGCGCCACGTACATCCCCCAGATGTCGCCCTTGTGGCGCTCCTTGCGCCCCCGGTGCCGCCGGAAGCCGGCGATGCCGATCAGCGCCTCCGCCCCGGCCACGCCCGCGAACGCCCCGAGCGTGAAATCGTCCGCCGACTCCGCCTCCTCGCGCAGCACGCCCGCCACCTCCGCCAGCGGCCGATCCTTCGTCTCCTCGTAGTCCCTGCCGAACGCCTCCGGCTCCTCCCGCAGCGCGCGCAGGCGCACCGCCCAGAAGATCCCGGTGTCGGCTTCCGTCAGCACCCGTATCTCCATCTGGCGGCCTCCGGCGAAGTTGCGGGGCGCTACTGACCGCCCCGCGCGTCACGGCGCCGCGCTGTTCCCCCGCGTCACTCGCCGGTGCCCGCGGCCGGGAAGTCGCCCACCGCCAGCCTCCCGAGCTGCTCCTCCGTCCGCGGACACGCCGAGAGCGCCCCCGCCTCGACGCCGCGGTCCCCGGCGGCCTGCACAGCCCTGAGCGTGAGATCTGTTCCCTGGACGGCGACGAAGAACGGCGGCTCGTCAACCCCCTGGGACACGAATGGGCGGGGAAGTCCAGCCGTGCCATCAGCGGCCCGGCGTCCCGGAGCTTGCGCAGCAGCGTCTGGTAGCGGACCCGTTGATCGGCGGTCATCTCGCCGGCACGGTACGCATGGTCCAGTTCGGTCAGGTAGCTCGCCAGCAGGTGATCCCAGTCGAGGGCAATCGAAGCGCGTTCGCCCTCCGGCAACCGGTCCCACTCCGTCGCGAGGGATGGCAAATCCTCCACCTCGGCGAGCAGGCTCCGCAAGCTGCGATCGATACGCACGGCTACCGCGGGCGTCGCAACCATCGCAAATCGCTCCTCCGCGGGCTTTGCAACCCAGCAGTCCGCTCGCCGGCTGAAAAACGGTCACCCAATGCCCGAACCCTACCCGATAGTCTACCAGAATCCAATCGAAGCCATCGGGGCCACGCAAGTTGCCCGAACGGCACGCGGATCGCCAGTTGCCACGCACCCTGATACTTGCTGGTCAGCACGCCGTTTCGCGCATCAGGAATCGCGGCGCGGACGCTGGCGAGATACTCGTCGAACGTCGTGCCGCGCGGCCATTCCGCCTTCGCCACGACGTGCCGTAGGTAATGCACCTCCGCCGAGGTCAGCCGGTCAGCCCCTTGAGTGTACGCCCCCGCCAGGACAAGCCAGCCAACCGCCCGCCGGCCCGCGCCGTCGGCGCGGGATCGAACCCGGCCCGCGCTACGTGCGCCAGCACCCGCTGCAGTTCGTCCTCGGTGAGGCGACGCACCCCGGTCGCCGCTTCCACGATCAGCCGCTCGACTTCGCCCGAGGATCCCGTCGGTGTCACCCGCGCGTCGGCCAGCTCTCGCGTCCGTGCCCGCCCTCGCGATTCGGTGGCAGACATGCGCCGGCGCCCGCGCGAAGCGCCACCGGCGGCAGGGGCGGCGCACTGTCGCACCGCCCCCGCCCGCCGCGCGGGATGATCGGTAGCTCTCGCGGCTACTCGCCGGTGACGCGACGGCGCCGCGCCAGGGCGTGCGGCGCGGCGCGACCATCCCCCGGCGCGCGCGGCTCCCGCAGATCGAGCGACTTCGTCTCCACGATCGGCAGGACCAGCGCCAGGAAGTCGTCCACCGTCATCGCGCCGAGCTGCTCCTCCGTCCGCAGGCGCACCGAGACCGCCCCCGCCTCGATGTCGCGGTCCCCGGCGACCAGCATGTACGGGATCTTCTGCACCTGCGCCGCGCGGATCTTCTGGTTCATCCGGTTGCTGCTGTCGTCGATCTCGACGCGCAGCCCCGCCCCCGCCAGCTTCGCCGCGACCTCGCGCATGTAGGGCAGGTGGCGGTCGGCGATCGGGATCAGCTTCGCCTGCACCGGCGCCAGCCAGACCGGGAAGGCGCCGGCGAAGTGCTCGATGATCACCGCCAGGAAGCGCTCGGTCGCGCCCATCACCGCGCGGTGGATGACCACCGGCGTGTGCGCCGCCCCGTCCTCGCCGACGTACTCGCAGCCGAGCCGCGCCGGCTGGATGAAGTCGACCTGGATCGTCGAGAGCTGCCACTCGCGCCCGAGCGCGTCCTTCGCCATGAAGTCGGCCTTCGGGCCGTAGAAGGCCGCCTCCCCCTCCGCCGCCTCGTAGGCCACGCCGTCGGCGTCGAGCGCCCCCCGCAACGCGGCGATCGCCTTGGACCACTTCTCGTCGTCGCGCACGTACTTCCCCTCGCCCCCGGGGAGGGAGAGCTGCACGCGGTAGTCCGTCAGCCCGTACGTCCCCAGCACCTCCCTGACCAGCCGGAGGCAGCGGCTGAACTCCTCCCGGATCTGCTCCTCCGTGCAGAAGATGTGGCAGTCGTCCTGCGTCACCGCCCGCACCCGCGTCAGGCCGGAGAGGGTGCCGCTGATCTCGTAGCGGTAGAGCGTGGCGAACTCGGCGTAGCGCAGCGGCAGGTCGCGGTAGGAATGGACCCCCATCTCGTTGTAGAGCGTCATGTGCGAGGGGCAGTTCATCGGCTTCAGCCGGTAGCTCACCTCCTCGTCGACCATCGGCGGGAACATCACGTCGGCGTAGTTCTCGTAATGCCCCGACTTGCGGTAGAGGCTCTCCTTGACGAGGTGCCCGGTCCAGACGTGCTGGTAGCCGTGGCGCGACTGCGTGTCGCGCACGTACCCTTCCATCAGGTGGCGCAACTGCTCGCCCTTCGGCGTGAAGAGGGGGATGCCCGGCCCGATCTCCTCGTTGAAGTAGAAGAGCCCGAGTTCGCGCCCCAGCTTGCGGTGGTCGCGCTTGCGCGCCTCCTCCAACTGGTGCAGATAGGCGTCCAGCTCGGCCTGCGAGGGCCAGGCCGTGCCGTAGATGCGCTGCAGCATCGGCCGCCCCTCGTCGCCGCGCCAGTAGGCGCCCGCCACGCTCAGCAGCTTGAAGGCGGGGATCGCGCCCGTCGCGGGGACATGCTCGCCGCGGCAGAGATCGACGAACGGGCCGTTGCGGTAGAGCGAGATCGGCTCGCCCTCCGGCAGGTCGCGGATCAGCTCCTGCTTGTAGGGCTGGTCCTTGAAGTGGTCGAGCGCCGCCTCGCGCGTCGGGAAGACCTCGCACTCGAACGGCTCGTTCGCCGCGATGTGCGCGCGCATCCGCTCCTCGATCGCCGCCAGGTCATCGGGCGTGAGCGGGCGCGGCAGGTCGAAGTCGTAGTAGAAGCCCTCCTCGATCGGCGGGCCGATCCCCAGCTTGGCCTCCGGGAAGAGATCGAGCACCGCCTCGGCCATGACGTGGGCCGAGGAATGGCGCAGCTTCTCCAGGTCGTTCATCGCTTCGCTCCTCTGTTGTGCGGTCGTCGGTCGGTGGCGAGAGTCCTCCCCCCACCCACCGCCCTCCCCCAATCGTGGGAGAAGGGAACAGGCTCGCCGCGGCGCCGGGCGGTGCGCGTCGAACCGCCCGGCCTGCCGGTGGTGCCGTCGTCGGTCATGGCGCACCTCCCGCGCTACGCGAGGGGAAAGGGCTGAGGGCTGAGGACTGGGTGCGGGCGCCGAAGCTCCCCCCACAGCATCTCGTAACCCCAACGCCCTCAGTTCCCAGCCCTTTCCCCCACAACAAAAACCCCGGCATCCGCTAGGGACGCCGGGTTCACACCCGCGTGGTTCCACCCTGATTCCGCCACCCTCATCCCGTCCGGGGAGGGTAACGCTCATGGTTGCCGGTAACGGTGGCGACCGGAGCAGTCTACTGGCGCGGACGCCGCGCGTCCGCCGTTCGATGCTCGGCTTCCGGGTGGTCTCCGCCGCCTGACTCGCCGGGAGGGGCTCGCACCCGATGGCCCCTCGTCGCTGTCGGTGTCCGTGCGGCGTCGCTGTCCCGCTCGCAGCCTCTGACCCTATCGTAGTGAAGGCGGTGGCACTTGTCAACCTCGACTCGCCCGAAACTCGCCGGGGCCGGACCTCCTCAGTGTCCGCCGGCCAACTGCAGCCCGACCACCCCGAGCACGATCAGCGCGATGGCGAGCAGCCGGAGCAGATCGCGCGGCTCGCCGAGCAGGACGATGCCGACGATCGCCGTCCCCGCCGCGCCGATCCCGGTCCAGACGGCGTAGGCGGTCCCGATCGGCAAGGTCCGCACTGCCTGCGACAGCAGGTAGAAGCTGCCGAGGCTGGCGGCCAGGAAGACGAGGCTGGGCCAGAGCCGGGTGAAGCCCTGGCTCTGCTTCAGGCTGACGGCGAAGACCGTCTCCAGCAGTCCGGCGACGATGAGGTAGAGCCAGGCCATCGCGCGAGTCCCCTTTTCATCTCCAGTGTCCAATGATCTAGCGCCACGGCTACCATAGCAAGCGCCGGAGGGCTGTCAATGCCGGAGGTGATCGTCGACGAGCGCAAGCGTCGGAAACGGGACTTGGTATGATTACTCGTCCGCTGCTCACCGGGCCATTTCACGATTTCAGGGGGTCTACCAATGCCGGAAGCGCTGTACGACGAAATCGCCGCGTGGTACGACGCCAGCGTGCGCGGCGGATCGCTCCTGACCGACCTGGCCCTGCACAGCCTGCTCGAGCTGATCGGCGACGCGGCCGACCGGCAAATCTGCGACCTGGCCTGTGGGCAGGGCCTGGTGGCGCGGGAACTGGCCCGGCGCGGGGCGCGGGTGACCGGTATCGACCTCTCCGCGAAGCTCCTCGAAATCGCCCGACGCGACGAGGCGAACGAACCGCTCGGCATCAGTTACCAGCGGGATGACGCGCAGGCGCTCGCCACGATCGGCGGGGTCCAGTTTGATGGTGTGGCCTGCAACCTGGCGCTGATGGACATCCCGGATCTAGCGGCCTGCCTTCGCTCCGCGGCGCGGGTTGTCCGGCCGGGCGGCTGGTTCGTCTTCTCGATCACTCATCCCTGCTTCCAGACCCCGTCCTCGGGGTGGCGGTCGGACGATGCTGACGGGCCGGGGCGTATCGTTCGTGGGTATTTCGTGGAAGGACACTGGCGATCGGACAACCCGGACGGCGTGCGCGGCAGGGTCGGCGCCTACCACCGCACGCTCGGCACGTACCTGAACACCCTGGCGGATGCCGGGTTCGCGCTGGAACGCCTGATCGAGCCACAGATTACGGGTGTGCTCGCCGAACGCATGCCCGACCACCATGAAGTTCCGGTGCTCCTCGCCGTACGCGCACGGCGCGTGCGCGCAGCAGGCGATGCGGTATGAAGGCGAACTCCGGTCCCGCGCGATCCAATGGGGATAGCGGAAACCGCCATGCGATGACCGAACGTTGCACCCTGCCCGTCGCCGTGCATCTCTTCCTGCTGCGCGACCGCCAGGTGCTGCTCGCCAGGCGCCGCAACACCGGCTATGCCGACGGCCAGTACAGCGTCGTCGCCGGACACCTCGACGGCGGCGAGGAGGTGCGCGCCGCCGCCGTCCGCGAGGCGCGCGAGGAGGCCGGCATCGCCGTCGCGCCCGCCGACCTCGCGATCGTCGGCGTGATGCATCGCCGCGAAGGCGACGAGCGGATCGACTTCTTCGTCGCCGCGACGCGCTGGTCGGGCGCGATCGTCAACGCCGAGCCGCACAAGTGCGACGACCTCGCGTGGTATCCTCTCGATCGCCTGCCGGGCAACGTCATCCCCTACATCCGGCGCGCGTTGGAGAACTACCGGCGGGGTATCTGGTTCGACAGTTTCGGCTGGGGCTGACGGCGAGGCCCGCGGGCCGGGGGACGATCGATCAGGTGGTGAAGGTCACGCCGCACCCTGCCCCCGCCGGTTGTCCGCGCCGACGCGGGCGGGGGCGGCGCGGCCGGCTGCCGTATACAGAGGGAGGGATGCATGTCGGGGCGCGCGGACGGCGCGAACGTGTTGATCCTCGGGGGCAGCGGGTTCCTGAGCGGGACCGTCGCGGCCAGGGCCATCGGCCAGGGACACCGCGTCTGGACACTGACGCGCGGCCAGCGCCCGCTGCCCGCCGGCGTCACCGGCCTGGTCGCGGATCGGCACGACGCGGCGGCGTTCACGCGCGCGGTTGCCGGCGCGGGGACGGCCTGGGATCTGGTCATCGACTGCATCGCCTTCGGGCCGGACGACATCCGGCAGGATATCGCCGTGTTCCGGTCGCTGGCCCGGCACCTGGTCTTCGTCTCGACCGACTTCGTCTACGACCCGGCCGGTCGCCGCTTCCCGCAGGGCGAGGAGTCCGACCGCTACCTCACGAACGGCTACGGCGGCGGGAAACGGGCCGGCGAACTCGCCCTGCTCGACGGCGACCTCGGCCACCGGCTCGGCGCTCCGGCCTGGACGATTGTCCGGCCCGGCCACATCTACGGCCCCGGCTCACGCCTCGGCTGCCTGCCGCTGCACAGCCGCGATCCCCAATTACTCGACCGGCTCAGGGCGGGCGAACCGCTCCGGCTGGTCGGCGGCGGGCATTTCCTGCAACAGCCGGTCCTCGCCCGCGATCTGGCCGATTTGCTCCTGAGTTTCCACGGCAACCCCCGTACCTACGGACAGATTTTCTGCGTCGCCGGGCCGGAGATCGTCGAGTCGCGCGAGTATTACCGGATTGTTGCCGATCTTCTCGATGTGGGCCTGACGATCGAGGAAGTGCCGGTCGGCGATCACCTGGCGGCGCACCCGGAGGCCACCCCATTCCTCTGCCACCGCATCTACGATCTGGCGAAATTGCGCGCCAGCGGCGCCGCCGTGCCGCGCACGCCGCTGGTGACGGGGCTGGGCGAGCAGATCGCCAGCCTGCTCGACGCATGAACGCCCGGCCCCCCGCCACGGCGGGCCGGGCGTTGCTCCTCACGGCCTTGCGCCCGCCCCTACCGGACGTTGCCCAGGGTGTAACCGGCAATGAAGGCCCGCCAGCACGCCGCCTTCAACTGGTTGACCACCAGGGGGGTGTGCGTCGAGCGGGTACAGAGGGTCCCCAGATAGGCGTCCCACTCCGCCTCGAAGTCGGCCTGCATCTGCACCGTCGCCAACTTGTCGAGTGGGATTGCCCATCCGCCCGACCTGTCCCCCCCATCCAGGCCATGCCCCAGCCCGCCTGCCTGTTGCTCGAAGGTCATCAGCGCCCCCTCCGCCTAGCCGTCCGACCGCCACCGTCCCCGAATCCGCCGCATCGGCGCTCACCGTCGCCGGGGCAATCGCGGGGCGCGATATGCCACCAAGTACACCACGGCTCCTGTTATGCAAGACGGCTGCCACGGTGGGAAGTTGGCGCTTTGCCGCCCATCTGTCGATACGATATACTGTAAGCGGGATGGGAGAGAACCTGCCGAGCGTGTCCGAATCCACCACCTACCCCGACGGGTACCCGCTCGCGGCGTATCACCGGCGCCGGGAGGGGCGGGATGAGGGCGTTGGCGCACCCTACAGCCCCCACTTGTGCGGATTGGGCGTGCGAGATGCCGAGATGGACGACGATGTGAAAGGAGGTAGTGTGCCTGACACCCCCCTGACCCCCCCGAACCGCGGCGCGTTGTGGTCCAGCCTGGCGCTGACGAAGAGCCAGCTCGCCGACCTCTGCGGGCTGACGACGCGGCAGATCGGCCACTGGACCAGCCAGGGCTATATCGCCGCCGCCAAGCACGACCCGGAACGCTACAACGGCGAAGCGATCGACATGTGCGTCCTGATCAAGCAGGGGCTCAATGGCGGGCTGCCCCTGCGACGGGCGGTGGCGCTGGCCCGGGTCTACAAGGCCGACGAGCTGGCGCGGCAGCCCGGCATGGGCGCGATCGTCCCGCCATCACTGCTCGACATCCGCCAGCGGCTGCGCGGCGCCAGGGCGTCGCTCCAGGCCGTCCTGGAGGCGGTCGAGCCGCTGGTGCCGGACTACCCCGAGCTGGCGCCGGTCGCGGACGATGCCGAGGGTGACGTCGAACTGGCCGGCGAGTAGGCGCGCGGCGCGGCCCTGCGATCGGTGGCGCTATCGCGCGCTGATCGCTAGAGTCAGTTATGCACTTGGGTGGGGGGCGTCTATCCTTGCGCCACTGAAGGAGGCGAGGATGGAGGCCGCGACCCGCAAGCCGTACCCGAGCGACGTGAGCGACGAGGAGCGGCACTTCGTGCTGCCGTACCTGACGCTGATGCGGCCCGACGCGCCGCCGCGGCGGCACGACCTGCGCGAGGGCTTCGACGCGCTGCGCTGGCTGGTGCGGACCGGGGCGCGGTGGGCGTACCTGCCGCACGAGTTCCCCGCCTGGACCGCCGTCTACCAGCAGGCGCGGCGCTGGATCGCCGCGGGCGTGTTCGAGGCGATGACCCACGACCCGCGGGCGCTCCTGCGGGCGGCGGCGGGCCGCGAGCCCGCGCCCACCGCCGTGATCCTCGACAGCCGCACCCTCCAATCGACGCCGATGAGCGGCGGGCGGGCCGCCTACGACGGGGCCGAGCGCCGGCGCGGCAGCAAGATCCACGTCGCGGTGGACACCCTCGGGCACCTGCTCGCCCTGCGCGTCACCCCCGCCGACGCCCAGGACCGCGCTCAGGTCGCCGCTCTGCTCGCGGAGGTTCAGGAGGTCACCGACAACCGCGTCGAGGTCGCCTCTGTCGACCAGGGCTACACCGGGGAGGCCCCGGCCGCCGAGGCGGCGCAACGCGGCTTCGTGCCCCTCCCGCGCAGGTGGGTCGTCGAGCGCTCCTTCGCCTGGCTCGCCAAGTTCCGACGGCTGGCGCGCGACGACGAACGGGTGCCGCAGGTGCTGGCGGGCCTCCACCTCCTCGCCCTCGTCTGCCTCCTCCTCGCCCGCCACCTCTCCCCCGTCGCCCAAGTCCAGAAGTGACTCTCGGGACCGACAAGCCGCGCTTTATTTGATCTGCTCCGCCAACTCGATAATTATCCCCTCCGGCCCGCGAACGTAGCAGAGCTTATAGCTGTCTTCGTAGTGTTGTATCTCGCTGAAGATTTCCGTGCCGTTCTTTTTCAGTTTGGCAACAACCGCCTCGATATCTTCGACAGCTAAGGCAATATGCCGGATGCCCAGGGTATTCGCGAACGATGGCTGAATCCCTCGCTCATCCGCCGGCGTAGAGAACTTAATCAGCTCGATGCCGGCCTCGCCACCCGGCACCCGCAAGAACACAACCGTGTTTTTCACGCCATCGAGTCCGATGACCCGATCCACCCACGCCCCCGCTACATCCCCTTCCCCTTGTACTTCGAGCCCGAGCGCGAGGAAAAACGCTTTCGCGGCAGCAAGATCGTCCACGATGACGCCCACATGATCGATGCGATGGATCCTCATGTCTCATACCTCCTACTCCTAAAGAGTGTATAGAGGAGAAAAAGGAAAGTACAGGTCGTCGTCCAGCGGTCACAGTCACCCGTTCAGATTCGTCGGAGGGTTGACAGAGGCGGCGGCGCGCGAGCAGGCGGGTCGTCGCCACCAACTCTCGCAGAGGAGGAAACAATGAACAAGTGGCTCTAGTGGTCTGTCAGGGCTGATTTGCTGATCGCGTTGGCTGGCATTATGCTGCCCCGCACAAGCGGCGGGCGCGCGGGGAGGGGGGCGACATGGCGAGCGAGCTCACGGAGGCAATCGCGGCGATGCCGCTGAGCGACACCCACGAGCATCTCCACGCCGAGCGGCACTACGTCGGGGACGGCCCGGACATCCTCCAGGCGATCTTCGACCATTATCTGCTCGCCGATCTCGTCGTCGCTGGGGCATCGGCCGAGGCGGTGGCGCGCTTGGTCGACGCCGGCGACCCCGACATCCGCGCGCGCTTCGCGGGCGTGCGCGACGCCTGGGAGGCCTGCCAGCAGACCGGCTTCGGCGAGGCGGCGCGCCTAATCGCCCGCGTGGTCTACGGCCTGGAGGAGATCACGCCGGACGGGCTGGAGGGCGCGACGGCGCGCCACGCCGCCCTGCGCCGGCCGGGCGAGCGCCTGCGCCTCCTGCGCGAGGTCGCGCGGCTCGATCATGTGCAGATCGACGATCCCGAGTGGGCCTGCCAGCCCGATCCCGCCGGCCCGGACTTCTTCCTCTACGATCTCTCCTGGGCCCATTTCTGCGACGGTCGCCTCGAGCTGCCACAGCTCCACGACGAGACCGGGATCGCCGTCGCGACGCTCGCCGACCTGCGCGCGGCCTTCGCCGCGCTCTTCGCGCGCTACGGCCCGCTCGCGATCGCGGTGAAGTCGCAGCACGCCTACCGGCGCACCCTGCACTGGCGGGAGCGCACCGACGCCGAGGTCGCACCGGTCCTCGCGATGGTGCTGGCCGGGCAAGCACTGTCGGAAGAGGAGCGCCTCTGCCTCGGCGACTGGTGCTGGGCGCGCGGTGTCGAGCTCGCGATCGAGCACAACCTACCCTTCAAGCTGCACACCGGCTCTTACGCCGGCTATGGGCGGATGCCGATCGATCGTATCCGTGCGGGCCATCTCTGCGGCCTCCTCGCGCGCTATCCCGAGGCGCGTTTCGTCCTGCTGCACATCGCCTACCCGTACAGCGACGAACTGGTGGCCCTGGCGAAGCACTACCCGAATGTCTACGTCGATCTCTGCTGGGCCTGGAGCATCGATCCGTGGACGACGCGCGATTTCGTGCGGCGGATGATCCACGCCGTGCCGCTCAACAAGCTCTTCGCCTTCGGCGGCGACACGTTCTGGCCCGCCGCGTCGGTCGCCTATGCGGCGCAGGCGCGCGCGTGGCTGACGCGCGCCTTGCAGGCCGAGGTGGACGATCGGCTGCTGACCGAGCCCCAGGCGATCGCCGTCGCCGTGCGGCTGATGCAGACCAATCAGCGCGCGTGCTTCGATCTCGACGGCACGCGCGCCGCGATTCGCCGGGAGCTCGCGGGACGAGCCTGACGTGGGGTGCAGTCGCGGCCCGGGTCGCCGCGCGCACGGTCTACTGGCCCTGCACCACCGAGGACGCCCGCGTCAAGCGCACATGCCTCCGCCCAGCACATGACGCCTGACGGACCACTAGAGGCCCCACGGCATGGAGTGGCGGCGTGCCGCCCGCGCGATCAGCGCCGAACGCGACCGGCTGGATCTGGCGGTAATTCACCGGTTCCTCATGCCGTACCGCCCGCGGCTATGCCCCAGGCCCCACGGCCAGCGGGCTGCCGGGAACGGTCAGGCCGCAGTGGGCGAGGACGAACTCGCTGAAGAGGGCGTTGGCCCAGGCGAACCACGGGCGCGTGAAGCGGGCGGGATTATCGGCGTGGAACCCCTCGTGCATCAGGCCCGCGCCGGCGTCAGTGCGCGTGAAGAGATCCAGCAAACCCTCCCGCTCGGCGGGATCGGTCGCCGTCAGCCCCTGCATCGCCAGCGCCAGGTGCCAGATGTAGCGCCGCGGCGTGTGCGGGCTGCCGATGCCGGCCGCCGCCCAGCCACGATAGAAGTGGGGGTTGTCCGGGCTGAGGACGAACCGCCGCGTGGCCGCGTAGACCGGATCCTCCCGGTCGACGTAGCCGAGGTACGGCAGCGACAGCAGGCTCGGGATGTTCGCGTCGTCCATCAGCAAGTGGTTCCCAAAGCCGTCGGTCTCGTAGGCGTAGATCCGGCCGTGGCGCGGGTGTTCGACGATCCCGTGCGCCCGGATGCCCGCGTCGATCTCGGTGGCCAGCCCCCGCGCGTCCGCCGCCAACCCCGCGTCGCCCAGGACCCCCGCGGCGATCTCCGCCACATAACCGAGGACCACCGTCGCGAACCCGTTGGCCGGCACCAGATAGCCGTAGCGGCAGGCGTCGTCGCTGGGGCGGAAGCCGGACCAGGTCATCCCGGTCGTCGCGGTCGGACTTCCCCGCCCCCGGCGCGCCAGCGTGTCCGAGCGCCAGCGGAAAGGGCGGCGGAAGCGGTAGCGCGACTCGGCCTCGTGGCGCTGCTCGCGCCGCCAGAGCGCGAGGATCGGCCCCACCGCCCGGCGGAACTCGTCGTCGAGGTGGTCGGTGCGCCCGGTCGCCCGCCAGAGCAGGTAGGCCAACTGGACCGGGTAGCAGAGCGAGTCGACCTCATACTTGCGCTCCCAGACCCATGGGCTGAGCGCCACCTTGACCCGGTCGCGCCGGTGCCCCCTGCCGTTCGGCGCCTCGTTGAAGGCGTTGGCGTAGGGGTCCTCCAGGATGTACCGCACCTGCCGCCGCACCACGCCGACCAGCAGCTCCGCCAGCTCGGGATCGGTCGCGGCGGGGATCAGGTAGGGGCGCACCTGGGCCGCGGAGTCGCGCAGCCACATCGCCGGGATGTCGCCGGTGATCACGAAGGTCGTCCCGTCCGGCAGCCGTCGCATGGTCGTCAGGTAGGTGTTCGGGAAGCACCGCGCGAACTGGCGCGCGGTCGCCGGCCGGTTTGCCAGCCGCGCCGCCACCTCGTCGATCAGGCGCGTCAGGGAATCAGGTAAGCCTTGCACTTGGGACCCAATCCATTTTCCTATAAGGTGATGACACCCCACCTATTCAGATTACCAACTGACCAAGGCGAGGTCGTCAATGTGTTTGAAGTGTTGATCGCGCGAGACCAGTGTTAACTGACACATGCCTCTCCAAATGTCACCCCTCAACAAGCCGCGATTGGCAATTGAGGCGATCCACACGCCGTCTGTCCATCTTTTCGAATTGGGCGTCCTTTCGCTCCGGAAGCCATTCTTGATCTGCCCGTAGTGTCAAGCTGCCTGGGGCCAACGCTGTTACTATGTCACACCTGAGTACGCGGCTGGCGGTGGCAAGCGCTGTACGCGTGTTCAGTACGGCTCGACTTTCGTAGTACAACTCGCCCAGCGCAACACTCGGCACGAACGTCTCCACTGCCGTGGCGAGGATCTGGCCCAGCGACGCATCCTGCCTGAAGAGCGCAATGGCCGCATTGGTGTCGAGCAGCAGCCTACCACTCGTCGGAGTCAATCTGCTCGCACCCTTCCTCGATTGCCCGTTCCATCTCTTCGAGATCGGCGGGTGGGATCAGACCGGCGAAGCGCAGCATCTCTTGGCCTGGAACGCCGATCGGCTGAGCCAAGGCGCGGGCATATGCCAAGACCTCCATCTGCTCCTCGGGTGCAAGCCGGTCGAGCTGGTCGAGAATCGCTTTTTCGAGGGATGAACCGGTCATGCGTCTGCCCCCTGCACCGAATGAACCGCGGCTCGACCTGTCCTGGCAATTGTACTTTCTTCGGGGATGCGATGGACGAGGCCACGAATCATGGAATCAGGCCTCACCTCGGGGGCTGCTTTGCGCCCGCGGTGGTCGATCTGTGGTAGCGTATAGCCATTGTGCCACCGCAGCGGCGTCGCACTCGCGGCATGTGTATCTTTTGGTACCCGATGGAGGATGAGCATGGAAGGGGTCACCGGTATCGGCCACGTCGCGATCCGGGCGCGCGACATCGACGGGATGCTCGCCTTCTACACCGGCACGCTCGGCTTCGCCGAAATGTTCCGGCTGCACACCGACGACGGCGGGCTGATGCTCGTCTACGTCCGCGTCACCGACCAGCAGTTCCTGGAGTTCTTCCCCAACGGCACGGGCGAGGCCCCGCCGCGCGATAACGTCGGCTACAACCACCTCTGCCTGACGGTCGCCGACATCGAGGCGACGCTCGCGGACCTGGAGGCGCGCGGCGTGCCGCTCGCGCGCGGCTTGCAGACCGGGCGGGACGGCAACCGCCAGGCTTGGATCGCCGACCCCGAGGGCAACCGCATCGAGCTGATGGAGATGTCGCCGTCCGGCAAGCAGGCCGAGGCGCTGGCGCGGCTGCGCGGGGCGTAGCGCGTAGCGCGTGGGGCGGGCGCGGCCCGGTGACCGGCCGGCGAAATCGGGGGACGGGACGGTCGGCCGCGGCCGGGGCTGCGGCGTGAGCGGCGGGGAGTGGTGCGACAGATCGACACGCCCGCCGGGCCGCCCGGCTGGGAGGGACGGGGCGCCCAACTGATCCGGATCGTCGATCCGCTCGGCGGCGCGGTCGCCTGGCTCGCCCCGGACTGCGGCGCGAACTGCGTCGGCTACGCCGTGCGGCGCCCCGGCGGGGACTGGGTACAGGTCTTCCACGTCGCCGGCCCGCGCGCCCTGCGGGAGCGGCCGGATCGCTCCGGCTGCCCCGTCCTCGCTCCCTTCCCCGGCCTCTTGCCCCGAGCCCGCTATCGCTGGGCCGGCGCGACCTATGCCCTGCCGCCGAACACGCCCGGCGGGGCCGGCACGCTGCACGGTTTCGCCCACACGCGGCCCTGGCGCTTCGTCGAGCGCGACCCGACCGCCGCGACGGTCGAGCTGGCGACCGCGACCGACCTCGACGCGGACGCGCGGGCCGGCTATCCCTTCGACCTACGCCTGCGCCTGACAGCGCGGCTGGCGGACGCCGCCCTCACGCTCGATCTGGCGGCGACCAACGAGGGCGACCGGGCCGCGCCGGTCGGCCTCGGCCTGCAGCCCTACATCGCCGTCGCCCCGCTCGGCGGCGACCGGGCGCGGGTGCGGGCATGCCTCGCCGGGCGCGCGGAGCGCCTCCTCTCACCGCCGCTGCCCACCGGTGGGCTGCGCCCGGTCGCCTCGCCGGTGGTGGCCGTGCCGCCGGTCGACGGGAAGGTGTTGATCGCCCGCACCGACCTCGGCGATGACCCGCGCGCCCACCTCGTCGGGCCGGACGGCGGTGGCCGGGTCGTGCTCACGGCCGTCGCGGGCGTGCGCGATCTGCTCCTCTTCGCCCCCCCGGGGCAGCCCGCGATCGCCCTGTCGCCGCTCAGTTGCGCCCCCTCGGCGGCGGCGCTGCTGGAGGGCGACCCCGACGGCCTGCCCGCCCTGCCCCCCGGCGCGACGCTCCGCCTCGCGGTGACGATCGCGGCGCTGCCGGACGAACCCGGCGGGCCGGAGCCGCGGAGCGAGGATCGCGGTGGCGGGGGGTGACGGGGTCGCGCCCGCGCCCGCCACGCTGAAGCCGCCCCTCAAGTGGGCCGGCGGCAAGCGCTGGCTCGTCCCGCACCTCCGCCCCCTCTGGGCGCCGCTGCGGGACCGGCGCCTGGTCGAGCCCTTCTGCGGCGGGCTGGCGGTGACGCTCGGCCTGCTGCCCGACCGCGCGCTCCTCGGCGACATCAACCCGCACCCGGTCAACTTCTACCGCTGGCTGCAACGCGGCCTGCGCGTGACCATCCCGCTGCGCAACGACGCGACGCTCTACTACGCCCACCGTGAGCGCTTCAACCGGCTGATTGCCGAGGGCGGGCAGGGGAGTCGCGAGGCGGCGGAACTCTTCTACTACCTCAACCGCACCGGCTACAACGGCCTCTGCCGGTTCAACCGGCGCGGCGGTTACAACGTGCCGTTCGGCCGCTACCGGCGCATCGGCTACACCACCGACTTCTCCGCCTACGCCGCCCTCTTCGCGCGCTGGGAGTTCGTCAGCGGCGACTTCGCCGCCCTGCCGCTCGCGCCGGACGACGTGATCTACGCCGACCCGCCCTACGACGTGCCGTTCACCCAGTACTCGCCGGAGGTCTTCGGCTGGGAGCAGCAGGTGTGCCTGGCCGAGTGGCTGGCGCGGCACCCCGGCCCCGTGCTCCTCTCCAACCAGGCCACGCCCCGAATCGTCGCCCTCTACGATCGGCTCGGCTTCACCCTGCGCTTCTTGGATGCTCCGCGTCGCATCTCCCGCACCGGCGACCGCACCCCGGCGGTCGAGGTCCTGGCGCTGAAAGGGGTGTAGATTGGGCGCTCACCCGCCCCGATGCGGGTGGTGGTTGCGGCGGTCGGGGCCTCGCTGCCACCCCTGGTCACTGCGACAACCGCGGGCGGCGCCGCAAACCACGGCTGACGAAACGCCAGCGGGTGTGCCCTCCCCCAATCTCCACACCGCGCCGCATGCGGCCGGTGGCAGCTTCTCCGGTCTGCCCTGATTAGATCCGGCGGCGGATCACACAAGCGCCGACGAAGGCAACAAGGAGCAGCCCCAAACTCAGAATCAAGGGCGACAACCAGGAGGGAGCGGTATGCCCTCCGGCGCCCGCAGCCGGTAGGCGCGGCGTCGCCACTCCCGCCGGGGCGGGAGTATTGATCGTGGTCGGCGACCCCGCGGAGCCAGCGGCCTCGGGGGAGAAGCCCCCAGGACCGCCGGTGTGAGGGGTTGCAGCCGTCGGTAAGAGCCGACTTACGGGTGGATCCGCCCGCCAGCCCCTGGTGTTCGTCCGACCCGAGCACGAGGTGACGAGGTCGCTGGCGAAGCCGGTTAGGCGCGCCCCCTCGCGCGGGTCGGCCTCCTCATAGATCGCCTCCGCGGACAGGGGGTTGACGGCGGCGCCGGGACCCGTCTCGTAGGTGCGCGACTCCCCGCTGGCAAGCGTACCCGACAGACGGAAGGGTTCGCCGCCGCGCGGCGCGACGATGCTGCCCAGCGTGAAGTTGCTCAAGTTGAGCGGCGTACCCGCCAGATTATTCGTGAGCGTGGTCCGTTCGGGTGCGCCGGCGCAGTCCACCGTGAGCGTGAACGACCCGTTGAGCCACTCTGGCGACGCGGGCGTGACAATCACGGCCGGCTTGGCCGCAACCGGGGTGCCAGGGCCTGCGCTGACTAGGATGAGCGCCAGTAGGGCAGCGCCCAACCTTGGGGAGCCGCGCCCTGTCGAGGTGAGTCCACGCACACAACCCTCCTTTGCCGCACGCCCTCCCCGCTCACGAGTGTCAGGGCCGAGCGAGAACAACGCGTATGGTACTGCAAGTAGTGCCTCGAGCGCTGTCAGGGGCTTGCTGCGAATCTGCTCCACGAACGAGTTCGGCCTCCCCATCGCTATCGGCGTCACGGTTGTCGTTCCTGCGGGGAGTTATCTGTCAGCGAGTCGCGCCTATGCTAATGAGCGCCAGGGGCGGATTAGGGGCGGCATCCGCCCTGGCCGGGCGTGTGATGCTGGCTAGGGGGGCAGGCCCGCACGCGGCCCGCCCCAGGAGGGCACGCTTCTTATGCGCGCTCCGCGGCCGCGCCGTCATCGGCGGCGGTGTCCGGCATGGCGCGCATCACGCGCACCGGCGAGAGCAGGACGAGGAGCACCGCCGCGAGGTGGCACGTCGCGGTGAGGAGGATGGTCGGGCGCAGGCCGAGTGCCTGGCCGAGCGCCCCGCCGAGCAGGCCGCCGAGTGGGACCGCGCCCCAGGTCAGGACGTACATCGTCGCGTTGACCCGGCCCTGGAGCCGCGCGGGCGTCAGCGCCTGGCGCAGACTCACCCCCGTCACCACGTTGACGACCACGACCACCGGCCCGAGGAACCCCGCGGCGACCAGGACGGGGAGCGCGACGGCCGGCGTGGCCAGCGCGGGCACGAAGTTGAGCACGGCCAGCAGGGCCGTCGTGCCGACGAGTACCGGGCCGACGCCCAGGCGCGCGGCCAGGCGGCCGGTCAGGCTCGCGCCCAGGAACGCGCCGAGTCCCCCGAAGCTGAAGACGACGCCGATGGCGGCCGGGGTCACGCCCAGTTCGCCCGTGACGAAGAGGAGGTAGAGCGCCTCCGTGCCGGCGTAGCAGAAGTTGCCGAGCGCGCCCGCCCCGGCGACGGCGCGCAGGTAGGGGCTGGCGAAGACGAACGCCAGCCCCTCGCGGACCTCGCGCGGCAGCGGCGCCCGCCGCACCCGATCCGGCGCCGGCTCCGCCCCCCCGATGGCGCCGAGGAGCGCGCCGGAGAGCAGGAACGAGACGGCGTCGACGGCGAGCGCCAGCGGGGCGCCCAGCGCCTGGATGGTGAGGCCGGCGAGGCTGGGGCCGCCCATCTGGCCGATCGCGCGGCTGACCTCGAACCTGCTGTTGCCCTCGATGAGCCGCGCGCGGTCCACCAGGGCCGGCAGATACGCCTGGGAGGCGACGCTGAAGACGACGTTGAGCGTCCCGACGAGGAAGGCGATGGCCCACAGGTGCGCCATCCGCAGGGCGCCGGCGAGTGCCAGCGCGGGGACGAGCGCCAGCAGGGCCGCGCTCCCGAGGTCGCAGGCGACGAGGACCGGGCGGCGGGGCAGGCGGTCGACCCAGGCCCCGGCGACCAGGCCGAACAGCGGGATCGGGGCCGCGCTCGCCGCCGCGAGGAGCCCCATCGCGGTCGGCGAGGCGCCCAGGAAGAGCGCGGCGGTGAGCGGCAGGGCCAGCCGGGTGAACTGGCTGCCGAGGACGGAGACGGTGCGCGCGGCCCAGAGTTTCAGGAAGGCGGGGTGCCGCCAGAGGCTGGCCGGGCGCCCAGCGCGACGGGCCGAGAGCTTGGACATCGGGGCGCTCCTCTCACGCGAACAGAGTGGCCGACGGCAATGCCGTCAGCACGCCCCTCAGCGTGGGGGAGCGAGCAGGGGGACCAGTGGGTGTGCCGGTCGCGGAGCGCCGACGCCGCCCACAACCGGCCGCCGCGACGACGGCCCGGTGGTGGCGCGGTCGGCCCGCGCGACGCTACCTGGTGGAGTGCTGCCCCATCGCTGAGCGGGCGCGCTCATTGACGGGGCGGTTCTGGCGCTGGACCATCGTACCCTCTCTCGACGCCGGGCATCGCCGGCGGGCGCGAGTATAGCCAGGGGTGCGGTCGTCTGTCAATCGCGGGCCTGGCGCCCGCCGCAGCACCGGCGGCGAGAGCCGCCGCCCGTGCCACCGCCGCACGCGAATTCGGCCCCGGCGCCGATAGCTCAGCGCCGGGGCCGTGTCCGCGATCCGTCCTGTGGCGGGGCACTACCCGGCGGTCGTCTCGCCGCCGAGCAGGGTGAGGACTTCGCCGGTGATGTAACTCGAATCGGCCTCCGAGGCGAAGAAGACGTAGGCCGGCGCCACCTCCTCCGGCTGGGCCGGGCGGCCGATCGGCTGCCCCTCCCCGAAGTGGGCGACCTGCTCCGCCGGCTTGTCGGACGGGTTGAGCGGCGTCCAGACCGGGCCGGGGGCCACGCAGTTGACCCGGATGCCGCGCTCGACCAGGCTCTGGGCCAGCGACTTCGTGAAGGCGTGGATCGCCCCCTTCGTCGCCGAGTAGTCGAGGAGCTGCTTGCTCCCCTCCAGCCCGGTGATCGAGCCGGTGTTGACGATCGCGCCGCCGGCCGGCAGGTGCGGCAGGGCCGCCTTCGCCAGGCGGAAGTAGCCGTAGATGTTCGCCTTGAAGGTGCGGTCCCACTGCTCGTCGGAGAGGTCCTCGAGCGACGGCTGGCTCTGCTGGAAGGCGGCGTTGTTGACCAGGATGTCGAGCTTGCCGAACTCGCGCACCGTCCGCTCGACCGCCTCGCGGCAGAAGGCCGGCTCGGTGACATCCCCCGCGATCAGCAGCGCCCGCCGCCCCTCGGCCTCGACCGCGCGCCGCGTCTCCTCGGCGTCGGACTGCTCCTGCGGCAGGAAGACGATCGCCACGTCGGCCCCCTCCCGCGCGTAGAGGGCCGCCGCCGCCCGGCCGATGCCGGAGTCGCCGCCGGTGATCAGCGCGGTCTTGCCCGCCAGCTTGTCGGCCGCCTTGTAGCGCGGCGCCTGGTAGCGGGGGCGCGGCGTCAGGTGCGATTCGAGTCCGGGCGGCTCCTGATGCTGCTCTGGGAAGGGGGGCGTCGGTTCCTGCCGCTGGGTCCGGGCAGTCTCCGCCATGATCCTCCTCCGGCGCGCGATCCCGCGCGCCGGGCGCGTCGTCGCGCTACTCGATCTGCCCGACCGCCTGGCTGACGTCCGCGGGCGTCCCGTACTCCTGCTCGGGCAACTGCTCCAGCACGGAGCGGACGTTCTCGTCGGCGCCCTGCTGCTCGGCGTGCTTGACGAGCTCCTCCTTGCTGGCGGGGTAGTTCATGCCCTTGAGATACTTCTGCAGCTGGATCGGATTGACCTTCGCCACGCGCTTCCTCCTTACAGTTGGCGCCCGTTGTCGCGTCCGTTCAGCGCCCCTGCCGGTCCTGCCTTCGCGTTGCCGACGACGCCAGCAATGAGGAATCGGGTCGGCCAACGCAACAATTGTGTGTGCAAATCATGTGCCAGCGCCGCTGATCATCGCCGGATCGCTCGCTCCGCAAGCCGAGCGGTCGAACCGCTGAACTGGTGACCAGCGGATCGGCGGGGCGCCGGGCCTTCGCCCGCTCCCCGCAAGGACACCTGTCCGTGGTACGCGCCTTGCTCTATTGTAGAGTGGCAAGCGCTGGACCGTTGTCCGCCTTGCTTCGGACGAGATAGGTGGCACAGGGGATGGAGGTTACCGATGGACGTGATGCAGCGCATCTTCGGCGGCGGCGATCCGGACGATCATCAGCAGCGCTACCAGCGCTACCAGGACGGCTATAGCCGCGGCCAATACGACGACCTCGACGACGACGATGTCTACGACCGCTACCAGCGGACGGCGCAGCATGCGCCTCCGGAGGTGGTGCAGCAGGCGCATGAGGAGGCATTCCGCCGGCTACCGCCCGAGCAGCGGCAGGCGCTGGTCGAGCAGTTCCGCCAGGTGTCCAACGACCCCCGGCAGCCCTTCACCTATAACGGCTTCCGGGGCGGGCAGGACGACTACGATCCGCGGCAGATGGCGCAGATGTTCGGCCAGGCGCGGCAGCAGCAGCCGGACCTGATCAGCCAGGTCATGGGGCCGGGCGGCGTGATGAGCAACCCGCTGGCGAAGATGGCGATGGCCGGCGTCACGGCCTACGCCGCCCAGAGGTTGATGGGCGGCGGCGGCCGCGGCCCGTTCGGCTAGGCGTTTGCGAAGCGAGGACCGAAACCACTGGGGCGGAGCACACGTTGCTCCGCCCCTTCTCTGTGCCCGGTGGTCTGCCGGGGGCGGCCACCGGGCACACACCCGTTCAGGTCCTGCGTCGGAATCCGCCCCCTCATGGGGGCGGCGGGGTAGCACCCCCCTCGCCGTACGTACATGAGGGTGCTACACTTGGTTCCATGAAGCAGTACGCTGTCGCGCCGCCGGACGAGTCGCCCGCGCCGGCCCCGGTCTCGCCGGCGCCGGTGGCGCTGCCCTACGCCGAGGTCGCGGTGCAGCAGCACTGGAACCCCCACGCGCAGGCGGCGGGGCGGCTGGCGACCCTCACCTACAGCGTGCCGCCTTTCCTGCGCGGCCGCCTCGACGTGGGGCAGTTGATCTGGGCGCCGCTGCGTCAGAAGCTGGTCCTCGGCATCGTCATCGCCACGCACGACGAGGAGCCCGACTTCGCCGCGCGCGACGTGCATGCGCTGGTCGAGCCGGAGTTCCGGCTGGGGGCGCACCAGCTCGAGCTGGCGGCCTGGATCGCCGCGCGCTACTGCTGCACCCTCTTCGAGGCCGCGCTGCCGATGCTGCCGCCCGGCGCCTCGCGGCGCAGCGTCGTCCACCTCGTCGCGACCGGCGCGCCCCCGCCCCTAGGCGGGCTGTCGCCGCGCGCCCGCCGCCTGCTGACGCTCCTGGAGGAGCGGGGCGAGACGAGCCTGGCCGACCTCCAGGAGGCGCTGGGGAGCAGCCTGGCGACGGTCGTGCCGGGGCTGGAGCGGCTGGGGCTGGTCGAGCGGATCGCGCGCGTCGTCCACGACGTGCCGCAGGCGCGCGAGGAGCGCTTCGTGCGCCTCCTCGACGCCGGCCTCGCCGGGGACGTGGCCGACCTGGTCAATCCCGCCCGCGCCCCGAAGCAGGCGGCGGTGCTGGAGTTGCTGCGGCGGCAGGCGCGGATCGTGGGCCGTGGGGCGTGGAGCGCGGAGCGCGGAGCGACCGACGAGTGGAGCGCCGGGCCGGATGCGATGCCCGCTGCCCCCGGCGAGCACTCCTCGGCCCACGGCCCACGCTCCACGCTCCACGCCCCACGGCCCACGGCCCTCCCCCTCGGCGACATCTACCGCCTGACCGGGGCGAACCGGCAGATCCTGCGCGGGCTGGAGGAGAAGGGTTTCATCGAGGTCTTCGGGGCGCCGGGGCGGTCGGAGCCGTCGTCGCTGCGGCCCCGCCGCTACGAGGCCCCCCCGCTGCTGACGCCCGAGCAGGCGCGCGCTTGGGCACCCCTGGCCGCGGCGATCGAGCGCCGCCGCTTCGCGCCCTTCCTGCTGCACGGCGTCACCGGCAGCGGCAAGACCGAGCTCTACCTGCGGGCCGCCGCCACCGCCCTGCGCGCCGGGCGGCAGGTGCTGGTGCTGGTCCCGGAGATCGCGCTGGCCGCGCAGATCGTCGCGCGCTTCGCCAACCGCTTCCCCGGCAAGGTCGCGGTGCTGCACTCCGCGCTGCGCGACGCCGAGCGCTACGCCCAGTGGGAGCTGGTCCGCACGCGCGAGCGCCCGATCGTGATCGGCCCGCGCTCGGCCCTCTTCGCGCCCGCGCCCGATGTCGGCCTGATCGTGATCGACGAGGAGCACGAGACCTCCTACAAGCAGGAGGCCCCCCCGCCGCGCTACGACGCCCGCGCGGTCGGCGAGGAGCTGGCGCGGCTGACCGGCGCGACCCTCGTCCTCGGCTCGGCCACGCCCGACATCGGCACGCGCCACCGCGCCGAGAGCGGCGATCTCGGCCTCCTGGAGTTGCGCGGGCGGGTGGGACCCGCCACCGGCGGCGGCCCGGCGCTCCTGACGATGCCCGCGGTGCGGGTCGTCGATCTGCGCCAGGAACTGCGGAGCGGCCACACCGGCCTCTTCAGCCGCCCGCTGGTTGAGCTGCTGCGCGACACGCTGGCGGCGGGCGAGCAGAGCATCCTCTTCCTCAACCGCCGCGGGCTGGCGACCTTCGTCCAGTGCCGCCCCTGCGGCCAGGTCCTGCACTGCCCGCGCTGCGACATCCCGCTGGTCTACCACGGCGACCGCGAACTGCTGGTCTGCCACCGCTGCAACGGGCGCGAGCCGCGCCCGCGCGCCTGCCCCGCCTGCGGCTCGCCCGACATCAGCTATTTCGGTGTCGGCACGCAGCGGGTCGAGCGCGAGGTGCGGGCGCTGCTGCCGAAGGCGCGCGTGCTGCGCTGGGACCAGGACGCGATCACCGCGAAGGTCGACGCGACCGCGCTGCTGGCGCGGGTGCAGGCGCACGAGGTCGACGTCGTCGTCGGGACGCAGATGGTCGCCAAGGGACTCGACCTGCCGCTGGTGACCGCGATCGGCGTGATCAACGCCGACACGCTCCTCAACCTGCCCGACTTCCGCGCCGGCGAGCGCACCTTCCAGATGCTGACCCAGGTCGCCGGGCGCGCCGGGCGGCGCGGGACGGGCGGGCGCGTGGTGGTGCAGAGCTACACCCCGGAGCACTACGCCATCCAGGCGGCGCTCGGCCACGACTACGCCGACTTCTACCGCGAGGAACTCGACTTCCGCCGGCGCCACCGCTACCCCCCCTTCAGCCGCCTGGCGCGCTTCGTCACCCGCCACGCCGACGAGGCGGTCTGCGCGCTCGAGGGCGAGCGCTTCGCCCGCACCGTCGCCCTCGCCGCCGCGACCGCCGGCGTGGACGACCTCGATCTGCTGGGGCCGGCCCCCTGCTTCGCCGCCAAGGCCCGCGACCTCTACCAGTGGCAGCTGATCCTCCGCAGCGGCCACCTCGATGCCATCCTTAGCGAACTCCGCGTCCCGCCCGCCTGGCAGGTGGACGTCGACCCGCTGAGCCTGCTGTGATGCACCGATGAAGTTGAGGCTGACGCCCCTCGTGTCATACAAGTGAGAGTGGTTGATGAAGTGGAGTGCAGGGGAACTTACCGATGTTAGGGCGTGCGAGTCCCGGCGATCCATTGCATGAGATCGCTCAAACGGTGCGCCCAGTATATGGTCAGGCCCCGTCGCTGTGCATCTTCGAGGTTATGCAACTTGTAGACGCCGCTGAGTACGGCGGCCGGGACTACCTGCAAGGCACCGAAGTCGCCACGCCATACTGTAGCTTTGACCGCGGCATCATTATTCAGACGCTTGACCGAGTTTGTGGAGGAGTTGGAGACCTTGCATTCGATGGGCATGATCCGCCCATCCCAGAGCCCGACGACAAGATCAGCTTTTCTGTTGCCCAACTCGACCTCCAGGCAAAACTCGCCCCGTCGGGGAGCGTGGGAGGGTGTCGATATTACCCGTCTGGGAATCTCGATCTCGCGCAACCCTTGAGCGATTAAGGCCTGGCGTACTCGTTCCTCCTGGCCCCTCTTACCCTCCATCCGCCGGCTGGTGGCAGCGCGCTGGGTCGCGACAAGCGCGGCAGAGGCGAGCACCGCTGCCTCGCGTTCAGCCGGGGTCGGTTCGCGCCCCTCGGCTACCCAGGGGAATCTCCGGCGATCGAGTCCGGCGCGGATCGCTTCCACGAGCCGTTGCACCAATTCCGGGTTGCGCTCCAAGGCGCGCAAGGAGAGCGAGTTCGTGTCGGCCAACGTCTTGAGATCGTCTAAGGAAATCGGCGGTCCGGCGAGGTAACGGAAGCCTTCGAGCAACGCCGGATTGGTCAAAATCGTGAGCGCCTGATCCTCAAGCTCTGCAAGGTCCACGGTGCTTTCGAGCAGATCTTCCATGGCGTCTTGAACTTGCTCGAAGGCTTCGAGGTATGCCTCCAGGGTTCCTCCAGCCGCTCACGCCGGAAAATCTCCTGGGAACGGCGCCGGTCGGCATCGAGCTCCGACGAGGACCACTCGGTGCGCGGGTGGAAGTTGGATCGTCGCGGGCTCGTCATACCAGCACCTCGGGTGATAGGCCGCTGGCGAGGAGTTCGGCCGCGCGGGGAACTAGCAGGCGCTCCATTTCCCGCGGCTCGAACTTCGTCAGACCGCCCGCGTAGGTGCGGCCCTGGAAGATCGTCGTGCTGCGCGACAGGAATTCGGCCAGGGCGCGCAACGCCGGCTCACCAAGTGGCTCGCGCGGGTAGAGCCCGTGCGCGATATTGATGTGCCGGGCGGCGGCGAGGTTGCGCACGAAGACCGGGGGGCGGCGGGCCATATACGTTGCTAGAATGGGGGCCGGATCGCGCAAGCCAACCGACCACCACGCCTTCCGGTTGCGGGCGATAAACCCGCTGTCGGCGCCGAGTGACTTCGCCAGCTTCAGGAATCGGTCAATTCGGTGGCGGTCCTCCCTGTTGAACCGATCCAGATCGACCGGCAGATCGACCACCTGCCGCAAGGACGCTGGATCGGTCAGCAGCCCCCCGGCCGCGAAGAGCTCGCGCGCTTTGGTGACGGAGTGAAACAGGACAGAAGTGGGGAGATCGGCGCTGTGCAAGCCGGCGATCCAGACGCGGTTGGCGCCCGTCACCTGGCCGCGGTGGACGCGGCACAACTCGCCCAGCTCGACGAAGCCCTCCCGTTTCTCGGGCGCCGCGCGGGTCAAGGGTGTCCAGCGGTGAGCGGCCTCCAGGCGTTCGCGCCGCACGTCCCACTCCGCCTCGAGCGAGTCGAGGTCGTCCAGCGCCGCCACCCGGCGCAGCCCGATCGACTTAGGCCGTGCCCCCACCTCGAATCCGGTGATGACCGCCGTGGTGGCCGTCCCGGGGAACGGCATCGCGGCCGGCTCGATGACGTGGATAGTCCTGGCCCCGAGGACTTCGAGGAGGAGTTCGCGCACGAGTCGGCCGTAGTTGACATCCAGCCACTCGGCCGCCGTGATGAACGCACCCACATCGCCCGAACGCGCGTATTCGGCCGTGGCGAGGAAGAAATGCACATGCAGGCCGGCGAGCTGGCTCGCTTCGAGCCCGTGCTTGCGCGCGGTACTCACCAACCATCTTTTCCACTGCTGACCGAGCAGGTGATGTCGTACGTAGGGCGGGTTGCCCAGGTAGAGCGTCCGTCCGTCAATCGGCGGCAGTGTCGCCTCGCGGTAGTCGCCGACGTTGACGATTGCACGCGCGGCCAGCCCGGTGGCGGCCAAGTGCCCGCGCGCGAGGATGGCGGCCAGCGGGTCGAGTTCGATCCCGACCAGATCCGCGTCCGGGAACTGCCTGCCCGCCGCGACGAGGAAGCGCGCCGACCCTACACCCGGATCGACAACGCGAGCAGGCTGGAGTTGCGCGCTCGCCCAGGTCAACATTGCCCTGATGATTGGCGCCGGAGTGTATGTAGCCCCTAATGGACGACGCTCTTCCGGAGACGTGAGTCTGCAAAACAGCTCGCCGAGCGGATCGTCTCCTCGCCGAATTGCTTGTGTCGCCGTCGCGATCATCGCCGTGGAGGGCTCGGGAAGCTCACGAGTGATTGCCTCTTCGTCTTCCGACCACCCCCGGACGCGCCGCGCGCCGAGCGCGATGGCGAGCGCGGCCAACTCCGCCCTCGAACCGACCGCTTGCACTTCGACGGCCTGTGACACGTTTCCCCGTCCTCGCGCCGTAAAGGGTGTTGGCGGGAGCTGTCTAACCCGCCAGAGAAAGTGATCCGGGCAGTGGTGCCGGGAAATCCGCGGGCGCGGCACCTCCGCGAGGGTGGATAAGGCGCGTTCGTTCACCCCCCCTTCATTCTACCTCACGTGAGCACCTCTTGAAGATTCCTCTATTCGATCAGTGTCGAGTTGCCCCTGCAAGCACCACTGGGAACACTCGCCGCGGTGTCGTGCCAGCCGGGGATAGCGGCGCTTGCAGGCGGGGAATCTTCGACCTGCGACCGCTAGAGTTGCGACCACCGTCGTCAGGACAGGGTGATGACGGTGAGCCAGCCGAGGCGGCGGAGCGGCGGGCAGAGGCGGAAGAGGGCCAGGTCGAGGGCGTTGAGGAGGCGGAAGGCGAGGGTGAAGGCGACAGGGCGGGCGGCGAGCGGCAGCGCGAGGACGCCGAACAGGTAGAACTCCCGATGGGTCGCGGCGGCGAAGGGCGCGGCGAGGCGCGCGAGGTCATCGAGCGCGAAATAGCGCGGGGCGGTGCCGCGGTAGGGCGACCCGAAGCGACGATAGAGGCGGACGAGTGGGTGGTGCGCGGTCGGCTCGATCAGCACGACCCTCCCGCCCGGACGGAGCACCCGGCGGCACTCGCGGCCGAGCGCGGCCGGATCGACGTACATGAGGAAATTCTCGCCGGCGATCAGGTCCACGCTGGCGTCGGCGAGCGGCAGGCGCTCCACGTCGCCGCGCAGCGGCGCGATCCGTCCGGCGACGGCGGGATCCTCGCGGGCGGCGCGGCCGGCCAGGGCGCGCAGCCCGCCGAGCGAGATGTCGACCGCGACGACCGCCGCGCCGCTCCGGGCGCGGCGGATCGCCGTCAGGCCGTCGCCGGGGGCCAGCTCGAGGACGCGCCGGCCGTCGACCGGCCCGAGCGCCGCGTCGGCGCGGTCGCGGGCCGAGCCGGCGAAGCGCCAGAAGGCGGCATAGGGCTGCGCCGTGCGACCGCCCGCCCACTCGCGATCGTAGGCCGCCGCTAGCGTCGCCTGGTCTCGCCCGCCGCGAGTGGGGTCGGCGCGCTGCCCCTGCCGGTCGTCCATGCCGTCCCGTCGTCGATCGTGGGCGCCAGCGCGCGATCCTCGCCGGCGGCGTCCCCCACCATCCGCGCGCGCAGCCGTCGCGCCTCCGGTTGGAAGCGCCGCAGTTGCTTCCAGTACTCGATCGTGTCCGGCACGATCCGCACGGTGGTCGGCACCTCGTCGCGCTTGACGAAGACGGCCGGCAGTTCGACGATCCGCAGCCCGCCGAAGAAGGCGCGGGCCATGATCTCGGTGTCCCAGAACCAGCCGGGGTTGCGGGTCTCGTCGAGGATCGGTAGGATGCGCCCGCGGTCGAAGAACTTGAAGCCGGCCTCGGTGTCGCGCAGCGGCAGGCCGAGCTGGGCGCGGACCAGCCGCGAGTAGCCCTTGCTCAGGATCTCCCGGTGCAGCAGCGCCAGGTTCGGCAGGTAGATGCGCCAGGCGCAGACGACCTCCGCCCCGGCGCGGACCGCCGCGACCGCCGGCGGGATGTAGCGCGCCGGCACCTCCAGGTCGATGTCGAGGAAGCCCGCGACGCGCCCGCGCGCCGCGCGGAGGCCGTCGGTCGCCGTCCGCCCGCGGCCGGTGTTCCGCGCGTGGCGGATCAGCCGCAGCCGCCCGTCCCCGGCGCAGAGCCGCTCGGCGCGCGCGACCGTGTCGTCGCGGCTCACGTCGTCGACGAAGATGATCTCCCAACTGAGCCGGGTCGCCTCCAGCGTCCGGACGATCTCCGCGGTGCTCTCCTCGATGACCGTGCGCTCGTTGTAGCACGGCAGCACCACGCTGAGGTCGAGTTCGCCGGCCTGGACCCGCTGCTGCCCCTCCACGACACCCCTTGACGAATGACGAACGACGAACGACGAACGAGGCGGCGCTATTCTCGCGCGGCCGGCCTCGGCGTGGCGGCGATGATCGTCTGCGGCGTGAAGCCGGCGTCGAAGGCGCCGTAGCGCCGGACGGCGAAATGCTCCTCGACCAGCGCCAGTTGCGCCCCGAGCGGGCGCAGGTGGCGGCCGCGGTCGCGGTCGAGGAAGAAGCGCCGCGCGCGGCCCGGATGGTCGCCGGCCATGTCGATCAGCACCAGGCGGCCGCTCGGCTTCAACACGCGCGCGATCTCCCGCAGGATGCCGCGGTTGAGGTCGTCCGGGAAGTGGTGCAGGCTGTTGACGAAGAGCGCCTTGTCGAAGCTGCCCGGCGCCAGCCGCAGCCGCGTCGCGTCCGCCACTCGGAACGCCCGCCGCCCCCCGGCCACCCCGTAGCGCCGCGCCGCGTAGGCGACATACCGCGCGTTCAGGTCGATCCCCAGATACTCCGCCTCCCCCCCGTGCTCCTCGCCATTCCGCAATCCGCAATCCGCAATCCGCAATTGACAGAACTCGCCCGTGCCGCAGCAGACGTCGAGCAGCCGCTCGCCGGGTTGGAGGTCGAGCCAGTCGCGCGCCCAGCGCTTCGTCGCGCGCTGCCCCCCGGAGATGAGCAACTGGCTCAGGTTCCAGACGGCCGGGCGGTCGAGGAGCGCCAGCAGCCGCTCGTCACGCAGCAGCCCCCCCCCCCGGTCTCGCGGTCGCGCGCCGTCATCCCCGCCACCGCTCAGCGCCGGTGGGCGGCGAGGACGTCGCGGACCGCCGCGATCACGTCCTCGACGTCGGCCGCGGTCAGCGCCGGGGAGAGCGGCAGCGACACCGTGCGGTCGGAGATGAACTCCGCCTCCGGCAGGTCGCCGCGGCGCAGGCCGCAATGCTCGCGGTAGTAGCGATGCAGGTGGAGCGCGGTGTAGTGGATGCCGGTCCCGATGTTGCGCGCCTTCAGCGCCTCGATGAAGCCGTGGCGGTCGAGCGTCAGCGCGTCGAGGTCCAGCAGCACCGGGTAGAGGTGCCAGGCGTGCCGGTCGCCGGGGGGCAGCGGCTCCAGCGCGGGGATCAGCAGGCCGGGCGTCTCGGCGAACGCCTCGTTGTAGCGCGCGACGTAGCGTTCCCGCAGGCGCAGGTTCTCCTCCGCGCGCCGCAGTTGGTGCAGGCCGAGCGCGGCGGTCAGGTCGAGCATGTTGTACTTGAAGCCGGGCTCGATCGTCTCGTAGGGCACGAACCCGTCGGCGGAATAGCGCTTCCAGGCGTCCTTGCTGATGCCGTGCAGGCGCAGCGTGCGGAGGCGGTCGGCCGCCGCGTCGTCCGCGGTCGTCAGCATCCCGCCCTCGGCGGTGGTGATGTTCTTGTTGGCGTAGAAGCTGAAGGCGGTGAAGTGCCCCACCGTGCCGACGTGTCGGCCCCGGTAGACCGCCTCGGCGGCGTGCGCGGCGTCGTCGACGATCGTCAGGCCGTGCCGGCGCGCCAGATCGAGCAGCGGGTCCAGGTCGGCGGGGCGGCCGAGCATGTGGACCGGCATGATCGCCTTCGTGCGCGGGGTGATCCGCTCCGCGACGCGCGCGGGGTCGAGGTTCTGGGTGCGGCGGTCCACATCGGCGAAGACCGGCGTCGCGCCCTGGTGGACGATCACGTTGGCGGTCGCCGCGAAGGTCAGCGGGGTGGTGATCACCTCGTCGCCCGGCCCGACCCCGGCGGCGATCAGCCCCAGGTGGAGCGCGGCGGTGCAGGAGTTGACGGCGATCGCGTGCCGCGCGCCGGTGTAGGCGGCGAACTCCCACTCGAACTGCTCGGTGCGCGGCCCCATGCCGATCCAGCCCGAGCGCAGCGTCGCCACCACCTCGGCGATCTCGTCCTCCTCGATGCGCGGCTTGCCGAAGACCAGGAACTCCGAGCGCATGACCACCCCGTAGGGCTGCCGGCCGCCGACAATCGGGGAGAGGCCCGCGGCGCGCCCCGAGACTTCTGCTCGCCAATGCGCCGGGACTATAGCACAGGCCCCCCGGCGCCGCCACCCCAAAGACGGCCCCCGGCCCTCAATGTTGGTGGGAGACGTTCAAGGGTCCTGGGGTGGCTATGCTTGACAATGAGTGGCCTGCACACTGCTGGCAAGGCCACCCATGACCGGGAGTGCCACCCGGTAAGCCCAGAACCTTCTCCCCCAAGGTTGGGGGGCCGGGGGGCCGTCTCCGCCACTACTCGTGTCGCACGACGGTGATGCGGAAGATCCAGAGCGCGATGCCGCCCCAGGCGAGGGAGCCGAGGTAGGCGGCGAGGAGGGCGTGGTGGAGGCGCCAGCGACCCCCGAGCCCCCAGCGCCGCGCCCGGTCGAGGGTCGCGTCGCAGGCGACGCCCGCGCAGACGGCGACGGCGGGGAGGATGAACCAGACCTCCTTGTCGACCATGTCGAGCCGCGCGCCGACCAGGAAGAAGAGCGCGAAGACGGCGAACCACGCCCCCAGCACGGTCCCCGCCAGCCGCCCCCGCGGCCCCCGCAGCAGCGCCCAGGCGCCGAGCGGGGCGAGGAGGAGCGAGAGCAGCACGCCGTAGCGGGCGAGCCGCCCGAGATAGCGCCAGGCGTAGAGCGGGAACGGATCGCGCTCGATGCCGCCAATCGCCGCGCCCTGCGCGATCTCGCCCCGGAAGGCGGGCAGGGTCTGCGCGATCGTCGGCCCGACGTACTGGACATAGTACGCGAGGAAGGCGATCGTCGACGCGCCGGCCAGGATGCCGGCCAGCGCCGGGAGCTGGCGGCGCTCGTCGGGGCCGCCGCGCCAGGCGAGGCCGGCGAGGATCAGGATGGTCGTCAGCCCGATGAAGGCGGCGGTGACGGTGTAGAGCAGCAGGGTCAGCGTCAGGAGCGCCAGCAGGCCGGCGAAGACCGGCGGGCGGCGCAGGCGCTGGAAGTTGGCGACCAGCAGCGTCAGGAAGAGGAAGGCGCACCACAGGCTGATCGTCGTCGGGTAGTTGCCCCAGGAGTGGAGCAGGAAGGTCGCGGCGGTCAGCCCCATGACGAAGGCGGCGATCAGGCCGGCGCGGGCGCTGCCGCCGAGCCGGCGGACCAGGTAGAAGACCAGGAAGACTCGGCTGAGGTCGAGCAGCCCGCTCCAGAGGTTGATCGACAGCTCCTTGCCGAGCGGCCAGAGGTAGAACGGTAGCCCGAAGACGTAGAGGAAGGGCGGGTAGGGGATCTGCGCCTGGACGCCCCAGTGCTCCGGCACGCCGGAGATCCCCCGCGGGTCCGGCCGGTAGAGCGCCAGGAAGCGGCCCTGCAACACCTCCTCGAAGTTCTTGGCGTGCCACCGCTGGTCGATGACGACGAGTTGCGGGTGGAGGATGCCGCCGAGCTTCAGCCCGAGCGCCAGCAGGAAGAGCAGTTGCAGGATCCGCCAGGCGCGCGCGTCGATCGCGACCCCCCCCCGCGCGAAGAGGCGCGGGACCAGCAGATCGGTGCCGATCAGCAGCAGGTAGGCCAGCGCCAGCAGGAAGGCGAGGCGCGGCGCGAAGAGGGCGAGATCGAGGCGCTGCACGACCGTCGCCGCCGCGCCCGCCGCCACGACGCCCGCCCCGGCGACCGCCGCCGCCAGGGGGGGCACGCCGAGGCGCAGCAGCAGGAAGTAGAGCAGCGGCGCGATCGCGACCCAGGCGACGAACGGTCGCGCCGCCGGCTTGATAAAGCCGCCGCCCGCGACCGGATCGACCCGCACCTCGGCCACCCGCGGGCCGTAGGCTTCGGTCGCGCCGTCCGGCCCGCGCACCCGCTGCGCCGCGCCAATCAGATCGACCGTCAGGTCGTCGTAGGAATAGTTGGCGGCGGGGAGCGCGAAGCGGTAGGTCGCCAGCCCCGCCGTCGGGGTGAACTCGCCGAGCGGCAGGCCGTTGACCACGACCCGCACCGGCTGCGGCGCCCCATCCGGGCGCGTCGCCGCCGTCACGCTCAGCGTCGAGGGCCGCCCGCCGACGCCCGGCAGCAGGGTGCGCGAAGCGCTGGTGGCGTAACGGAACCGCTCGCCGGTCGGCCCCACCTCGCGCTCGTGGAAGGAGCGGACGTAGGGCGCGTCGTAGCCACCGCCCACCGTGAGGACCGTGGGGCGCGGCGACTGGTAGGCGAGCGTCAGGGCCAGGGCCGCGGCCAGGGCCAGCAGGTAGGGGTAGACACTGCGCAGGCCGCGGGCGACGGTCGTCAGCTCCGCCCGCCAGTCCCAGGGGAGCCCCGGCAGCCGGCCCCGCTCGCCCATCCCCGCCAGCGCCACGCCACCCCTCCCGACAGTCCATCCTACTCGCACCCGCCATCTAAAACGGCGCAAGTGTAGCACGGTTGCGCGCGGGGCCGGCCGCGGTGGACGGGGCGCGACTGCTCGGAGTCGGGTAGTCGCCTCGCTCACGGCGTCCGCTCGCTGCGCTTGTTGGGCAGTGCTGGCGCCCCGACGCGCGCTCAGCAGTCGAACACCGACCAGCAGATGTCGTTCCGCAACCGCTGGTCGTCGAGTACGAGCTCGCGAATCGCCTCCGGGAGCTGGTCGCGCTGCCACCGGCACTCGCGTCGCCCTGCGCTCTCGCCCGCTCCTTCCGGCGCGGCAGCACGCGCGGCCTTGATCGCATAGGCGGCCGCACCGAGCTCGTGCGCGGCGACGTGTGCGACGGCCGCGGCCTGGCCGGCAGCATACGCGGCATGCCGTGCTGCCCCACGCAGGTCTCTGGCCGCGGCGTTTGCATGGCCGGCCGCCGTGCGAGCCTGGGACATCGTGATCTCGCCACGCACCCAGGCGCGGGCCTGCTCGATCGCCTGACGCGGTCGCGGGTCCTCAGGCTGAGCCGACTCGAAGAGATCGAGGACGTGCTCCGCGCACGATGCCGCCCACAGGGCGAGGAGCTGGTGATCCGCATCGGTGAGGGTCCCACCGCGGCGGATCGTCACGAAACGCGGGTCGCGGTCTTTCGGGAGGATCACCGCCAGCACCCCTTCTGCTCGCATCTGCCCAACTCATAGTAGGTGGCGAGCCGCCACCGCATCACCACCCACCGCCTGCAACCCCGCGCGTGTCCGCCCCATACCGGGAATGCCGCGGTGGGCCAGGTTCGCCACCGCTACTTCCGGCGGGTGTTCTCGCGCTTCGACACATATGCCCGCCGCTCCCTCGCCTTCGTCCACTTCGCCAGCACCGTCATCTGGCTCAAGTACACTCGTCAACGGAACCTAGTCGGGGAACTGGACGCAATCGCGTCCCGCGCCCGATCGCGACGGCTGTGTCCTCCCCCGGCCCCGAACTCAACCAACGTGGCGGGGAGGGCGTCGCGCGGCTCCGGCCGCGGGCGCATTCGCATCGCGCGCCAGGATCTTCAGTTCGGCGGCTGCCCAGCATAGGCGATGCGCTGGAACCAGAGCCACCAGCCCTGGGCCGCGATCGCCGCGCAGCAGAGCACCGCGATGACCTGCCCCGCCCGGCCCCGCCGCCAGAGCCAGACGACGGTGATCCCGCCGAAGATCGCCACCGGCAGCATCGTGTAGAAGAGCGGCTTGAGGAGCAACTCCACGTAGGCGTCCACGGCCACGAACACCGGCATGATCAGCAGCCAGAGCAGCAGGAACTGCCAGGTGCGCCGCGTCTCGTCGCCCCCGCCTCCACGCCGCAGCAGGATCGCGCCCGCGACCGCGAGGACGAGCAGGACCGCCAGGTGCCCCGTGGTGACGTTCCTCAGCGCGACCGCGGCGATGTGCCCCGGCGCGGCGAGCAGGCCGGCGTCGGCGCCCGCGCGCTCGCGGGCCGTCTCGCCGGTCAGCGTGCCGACCGACGCCAGGGCGACGCGGACGTGCTGGAGGTAATAGGCGAGGAAGGCGAGCAGGGCGGCCAGGGCCGCGCCGGCGGGCAGCAGCACGGTGCGTCGCGCGTCGCCGCGGTCCGCCGCCCCGCGCCAGCGCCAGAGCCCGAACGCGCTGACCAGGCAGACGTTGAAGACCGCCACGACCGGGTAGGCGAGGAGGCTGAGCGTCAGGAGCGCGACGAAGGCGCCGAAGACCGCCGGGCGGTCGAGGCGGCGCCCGGCGAGCAGGATCACGGCGAAGGCGAGGACGCTGAGGAACTGCGCGAAGAGCGTCGGATAGCTGCCGTAGGAGAGGATCAGGTAGGACAGGGGCGTGACGGTGTAGAGCAGCGCGGCGACGACCCCCGCGGTCCCCCGGTCGATCCGCTTCAGGAAGGCGTAGGCGAAGGGGATCAGCGCCAGATCGAGGAGGCCCGCCACCAGCTTCAGCCCGGCCCCGATGGTGATCGGCAGCAGCGCCACCGGCGCCATCGCGACATAATAGAGCGGCGACTTCGGGATCTTCACGCCCGCCCCCCACTCGCCGGGGCCGGAGGAGAGTTCCGAGGGGAAGTACAGGGCCGCGAAATCCCCGCGCAGCAGCGTGCGCTGCCATTTCTCATGCCAGGTCAGGTCGATCACCACCGTGTCGGGGTAGAGCAGGCCACCCAGCTTGACCGCGAGGCCGAGCGCGAGGATGGCGCAGAGCGCCGCCGCCTCCGGCCGCGTCACGGCGAGGCCGACCCGCGACCCGAGGCGGATCAGGGGCGTGGGCAGGAAGAGGACCGCCAGGATCGCCAGCAGGAAGCCGCAGAGGCCGACGGCGTACGCCGCCACGTAGGGCCTGATGATGGCGAAGGCCCCGGCTAGCAGCACCCCCCCCCAGCGCCCCCCCCAGGGCCGCGTGCGACCGGACCCGCGCGTCGGCGCCGCGCGCGAACCCGAGCGCGCGCAGGATGATCAGGTAGAGGAGGGCGATGGCGAGGAGCAGCGCCCCGAAGGTATCCCAGGCGGGGACGGTGCGGCCCCCACCGGGCGTCTCCAGCCCCAGGCGGTCGACCTGCACCCCGACGACCTTGCCGCCGCTGTCCGGCAGCTTCTGTGCGGCGGTCCGCAACTCGACCGCCACGCCATGCCCCGCGGCCGCGGCCCCCCGCAGGTCCAGGCGCACCGTCTGCCAGTCCGCGCCGACGCCCAACCGCGCCGCTTCGACGCCGTTGACCAGCACGGTCACCGGCTGCTCCACGCCCGGCGGGCGCCCCGAGCGGAGCCGCAGCGTGATCGCCCGCTCGCGCTCCCCCCCGATGCCCTTGAGCAGGAGGAACGAGGTCGCGTGCGTCCAGCGGTAGGACGTCCGCCCGTCTTCGGCCGTCTCCTTCGGGTGGAAGTTGTGGGTGAACGGCGTCTCGTGCGGGCCGCCGACGTTGACGGTGAAGGGGCGCTCGACCTGGTACGCGCCGAGGAGCAGGAGGGCGCCGAGCGCGAGCAGCGCCAGGGGCTGCCAGCCGCAGGCGGCGCTGAGCCAGGCCGCCGGCGCGAGGCCCCAGCGGGCGGCGTTGCCGCGAGGGCGCGGCAGGGGCGCGGGTTGGGCGTCAACCGGGTGCATCGGTAGCCCCTCCGAATACGACGGACCGCCTGGCCGCCACGGGCGATGGATAGCGTAAAGCCGGCAAAGGATAGCAGAAAGTGGATCGGGGACGGAAGGCGCGGCGGCCCTCCTCACCCCGGATGATCGCTGAGGATGGTCTGTCACCCTGGCACGGATCACCCCGCCCCGCGGGTTCGGATACTACGGACCATCGCGCGCGTCGCACGCCCGCCACCGGCGGCACACCAGGGGGCGAAAAACATGAAAAACGCGAAACGAACCCACATCGTCGTCGCCCGTTTCCTCGCCACAGCAAGGAAATCCCGCTCTTCGGCGCCGCTCCGACCGCTCCCAAACCCCCCCGATTTACCCCCACTTCCCCCCACGCCGCGCCGAGCATCGTCGGTGGCGCGCAGGGCTGGGGACGAGGGGCGCGACAACGGGGCGACGCTGCGCAGACTCTGCCGGGCATCGGTTCGAGGCGGGCAGCCGGGTGGGCGGCTAGACGAGCGGAAGCGACCGGGTGGCCCGCGATGCTGTTGGCCTCCCCTACCGGCTACCCGACCCCGAGCTCCAACGCGGCGGTCGGGGCGGCGCCGGTCGCGCCGATCCGGCGACCCTCCCTGGGGTTACGGCGCGGAAAAACGGTGTAAGCTTCGGCGGGTTGCGGGCGATATACAGGCGAAGAGCGGCCAACGCCGCGGTGATTGTCCGCGGGTAGCGAGCGGGAACGGGTCATGAAAGCGCAGTCCACAATGCACGATCGCGCGCCCAGGTTCGCCCTCGAGTCCGTGCTGCCGGCGGAGCGGGCGCGGCTGGTGCGGCTCTGCGCGCGGCTGTCCGGCGATCGCTCCGTCGCGGAGGACCTGGCGCAGGAGACGCTGATCGAGGCGTGGCGCCACGCCGGGAAGCTGCGGGACGCCGCGGGCTACGCGCCCTGGCTCTCGTCGATCGCGCGCAACGTCTGCCTGCGCTGGCGGCGACGCCAAGGCCGGGAGGCCGCGCGCCTGGCCCGGCTCGGCGCGCTGGCGAGCGATCCGCCGGTCATCGGCGGGCCGGGGGCGATCGCCGGGACCGACCCGGGCGCGGCGCTGGAGCGCGACGAACTGGCCGAGCTCCTCGACCGCGCGCTGACGCTGCTGCCCGAGGAGACCCGCGTTGCCGTGGTCGAGCACTACATCGCCGAGCGTCCCCAGGCGCAGATCGCCGCCCGCCTCGGCCTGAGCGAGGGCGCGGTCGCGGTGCGGCTGCACCGCGGGCGGCAGGCGTTGCGCCGGGCGTTGCGGGGCGAGCTGGGCGCCGGGACCGCGCCGTGTGCGGCCGCCGGGGGGATGGACCCCGCCGCGCCCGCCGACGGTGGGGCGGGCCGCTGGGCGGAGACGCGCATCTGGTGCCCGCAGTGCGGCCAGCGGCGGATCCTCGGGCGCTTCAGCCTCACCCCCGGCCGGTTCGAACTGCGCTGCCCCGACTGCTACCCGCGCTACGGCGTCCACGTCTCGGAGACCGCCGGCTCGGACTGGTTCCACACCCTGTTCGGCGGCGTCAAGGGGTTCAAGCCGGCGCTGAACCGGATGGCGCGGGACACCGACCGCCACCTCCGGTCGGCGCTGCCGGTCGGCGTGGCGACCTGCCTGGACTGCGGCCGGCCCCTGCCGATCCACATGGGCCTGGAACCGGACGATCCCCCCGGCCTGCGCGCCGTGCGCGGGATCCATACCTACTGCACGGGCTGTTTCCGCTCGGACGGCACCCGCCTCAACAATCTCGTGCTGTATCTGGCCGAGGGGCAGCGCTTCTGGCGGGACCATCCGCGACTGCGCCTGCTGCCCGAGCGGGAGATCGAGCGCGACGGGCGGGCCGCGCTGGTGATCGGCTACGAGAGCCGCACCGCGCCGGCCCGCTACGCGGTCGTCGTCGCGCGCGACACCTACGAAATCCTCCACATCGCCGGTATCGCTGGCAGTGGCGATGATCGCGGGCGGTAGCGCGCCGCCGGTGGCGCGCGCCGGCGCGAACCGCCTCCCGCTCTACGCCCTGCTGGCCGGCAACGTCGTCTCGCTCCTCGGCAACATGCTGACGCTCGTCGCGCTCCCCTGGTTCGTCCTGCAGACGACCGGCAGCCCGGCGAAGACCGGGCTGACCGGCTTCTTCGTCGCGCTGCCCTCCTTCCTCGCCGGCGTCTTCGGCGGCCCGCTCGTCGACCGGCTCGGGCCGAAGCGCGTCAGCGTCGTCGCCGACCTGGTCAGCGGCTTGGGGATCGTCCTGATCCCGGCGCTCCAGCAGACGGTCGGGCTGGCGTTCTGGCAGTTGCTGGCCCTCGTCTTCCTCGGCGCGGCCCTCGACGTCCCCGGCCTGACCGCCCGGCGCGCGCTCCTGCCGGAACTCGCCGCGCTGGCGGGGGTGCGGCTGGAGCGGGTCAACGCGCTGTTCGAGGGGGCGCAGTACGTGGCGCAACTGCTCGGCCCGCCGCTTGCCGGCCTGCTGATCGTCGCGCTCGGCGCGAGCAACGTCCTCTGGCTCGACGCCGCGACCTTCGCCGTCTCCGCCGCGCTGGTCGCGCTGGCGGTGCCGATCGCGGCCATGGCCCCGCGCCCCGCGCCGGGGCGGTATCGCGACGAGCTGCTCGACGGGCTGCGCTTCCTGCGCGGCGACCGGCTCCTGCTGGCACTGGCGGTCGGCCTGTCAGTGACCAACTTCCTGGGCGGCCCGACCTTCGCGGTGATCCTGCCGGTCTACGTGCGCGAGACGTTCGGCGAGGCGACCGCGCTCGGCCTGATCCTCGCCGCCTTTGGCGCCGGCTCGCTCCTCGGCACGCTCGTCTACGGCGCGGTCGGGCACCGCTTCCCGCGGCGGGCGATCTGGATCGGCGCCTACGCCGTCGCGGCGCTGCCGCTCTGGACCCTCCCGCTCACGACCTCGCTGCCGATCATCCTGGCCGTCTACGCCTTCGACGCGCTCATCGGCGGGCCGCTCAGCCCGCTCGGCGTGACGATCCGGCACGAGCGGATCCCGGCGCACCTGCGCGGGCGGGTCTTCGGCCTCTTCTCGGCGATCGCCACGGCGATGTCGCCGCTGGGGATGCTGGCGGTCGGGGGGGCGATCGAGGGCTTCGGCCTGCGCCCGACGATGTTCGCCCTCGGCGCCGCCTACCTGCTGGTGAGCGCCGGCATGCTGCTCACTCCGGCCCTGCGCGAGATGGACAAGCCGCCCGCGCGGTGAGGTGTGGAGGACGGAAGGGCGAGGGGTTACATCGTCTTCAGCGTCGACCGCCCGCTGGCCAGCGCATAGCCCCAGGCCGAGACATCGGGCGGCTCATAGCCCAGCGCGCCGAGGATCGTGCAGATGTGCGCGCGGTGTTCGTTCGCGTGGTGCAGCGCCTGGGTGATGAACACGCCGGCCCGGACGGCGAAGACCTCATTCTTGTCGCTTCGCGCCTCACCCAGCCGCTCGCTATCCACGTCGCCCGCGAGGAATTGCTCCCAGGTGGTCGCCAGCACGGCCGCGCGCTCCGCCAGCACATCGAGTCCGACCGCTTCATCCCTTCGCCACGGATACGCGGACCACGCGCCGGTGAGTCGGAAGAGATACGACGCCTCGGCGTCGATCATGTGCCGCAGCGTCTCGATGATCGTGCCGAATGTGCCCGGCGCCGTCGTATGCAACGTCGGCTCGTCGAGTCCCTGGCAGAACTCCAGGACCTGCACGGTTGCCCAGACGTTATGCCTGGCGAGATCGTGCAATCCATGTCCCATCCACACCCCTCCATTCGCACCCCACGTTCGCCCGGCCTGTCCGAAGCTCCGCTTATCCTGGGTGGCACCATGCTGCGCCTACCGCTCCGCCGCCTCCAGTTCCGCGGTCGTCCCGCAAGCCATACCGCCGGTCACGGCGTCACGCCGCGCTCTTCGGCCCTCTACTTTCGGCTCTCCGCCCTCACCCCCGCCCAGGGCGCAACTCCTTCTGGTACTGGTCGAACTGGAGGGTGGGGCGCATCCCCGCGCGCCGGTAGAGGCGGGTCGCCCCGGTCGGGCTCTCCGCGTCGACCCCCAGCGCGACCGTGCGCTCGCCGCGGCGGTAGAACTCGCCGAAGGTGTGGCGTAGCAGCGCCAGGCCCAGGCCGCGCCCCCGCCAGGGGCGGCGGACGGCCAGCGTGCGGACCCAGCCCATGTCGGGGAAGTGGTAGCAGAGCGCCACGCCGGCGAGGTCGTCGCCGTCGCGGGCCAGCGTCCAGAGCGTCGGGTCGAAGTCGTCGCGACCGAGCATGAACGCGCGCCAGTCCTCGAAGCTTGGCGGGACGTGGCCCCACATGTCCTGGAAGGCGTCCTGCACCGCGTCGTAGACGGCGCGGTCGTCCCCGCCCGGCACGAACGCGCGCGCCGCGATCCCCTCCGGCCAGGCCGGCGCGGGCGGCGGCTCGTCCAGCTCGATCGCCATCCGCCAGTGGTGCCGCACCACGGCGTAGCCGCGCCCCCCCAGCAGCCGGCCCGTCGCGGCGGCGGTGCTGGCGGCGTGGTGGTTGAGGACCACGCGCGCGTCCGGCGGGGCCAGCGGGACATGCTGCCGCGCCCGCTTCTCGATCGCGTCGAGCAGGCGCCCTTCGAGCCCGCGGCCCCGGTGCGCGGGGTGGACGTAACTATCGCCGTCGATCCGGACGTGCGCCCGCTCGGAGACGATGGCGTAGCCGGCGATCTCCCCGGCGGGCGTGACCGCGACCCAGGCGTCCTGTTCCAGGTCATGCCCCTGCCAGTCGCCGCGCAGATCCTCCTCGGTGTAGTCGGGATGGCCCAACTCCTCGATGTCGGAGGCGACGATCACCGCCAGAACCCCTTGCAAGTCGTCCATCGTCGGCGGGCGGATGATGAAGTCCGCCCCGGTCGCCGTCGTCTCCGCCTGTCCCACGTTGCCCTCCCCCGCGTGTCGGCCCGGCGTCGTGTCCCGGTGGGCGCGCGACCCGCCGCCCCATTGTAATCGCCGGCCGGTGGGGATTGACCCTGCCCTTGGGACAGGGTGTAGACTGGCGGAAAGGGCAGGAGGGGCATCGCAGGACCAATCCCGGTCGCGGCCGAGCGCTCCATGCTGCCGTCAATCGTGGTACAAAGGGTCGGTGCGGATGGTCGGGGCGCTCGGCGCGGCGCGGGTCGCGCTCGTGGAAGGGGGAGAGGCCGATGAAAATTACGCGCGTCGTGGCCGAGGCCGAGTCGCTCCGCCGCTCCTCCCCGGTGCGCGACGCCTTGCAGACCCTCGACACGCACGGTGCCTGCCGGGTCACGATCGAGACGGACGAGGGCATCAGCGGCCGGGCGTCGATCGGCTTCGGGCGGCTCGACGCCGCGCCCGCGCTCCTCGCGGCGCTGATCGCCGACGAACTGGCGCCCGCCGCGGTGGGCGAAGACCCGTTCATGATCCGGGGCATCCGCGACAAGCTCCAGGCGCTCACCGATTACCACGGCACGGCCGGCCTGGCGACCCTCGGGATCGCCGGGATCGACATCGCCCTCTGGGATCTCGTCGGCCGGGCGGTGGGCCGGCCGGTCTGGCGCCTGCTCGGCGCGCGGCGCGACCGCGTCCCGGCCTACGCGATGGTCGGCTGGCTCAACTATGACCTGGACGATTTGAAGCGCGTCTGCCTGAAGGCGGTGGAGCAGGGGTTCCGGGGCGTCAAGATCAAGGTCGGGGCGCCGACGCTGGAGGAGGACACGGCGCGGATCGAGGCGGTGCGCGCAGTCATCGGCCCGCGGACGGCGCTGATGGTCGACGCCAACCAGGTCTTCGCGCGGCACGAGGCGCTCCGCCGCGGCCGGGTCTACGAGCAACTCGGCTGCTACTGGTTCGAGGAGCCGCTGCGCGCCGACGACACCGAGGGGCTGGCCGAGCTAGCCCGCGCGCTGACGATCCCGATCGCCTCCGGCGAGAACAACTACGGCCGGCGCCAGTTCCGCGCGCTCTTCGAGGCGCGCGCGGTCGACATCGTCCAGCCCGACCTGCGGCGCGCGGGCGGCGTCACCGAATGCCTCGAAATCGGCCTGCTGGCCGACGCCTTCGATGTCCCGTACGCCTCGCACGGCGGCGGCGTCCACCTCCATCTGCTGGCGGCGCTCCCCAACGCGCTCTTCCTCGAGAGCGGCCTGCTCCCAGAGGGCGCGCCCACCCGCCTCATTGACGGCTGCCTCCCGCTGCCGGAAGGAGCTTCGGGGAATAGGTGCGCGCGTCCGGCCAGACGTGCCACGTGGGTGGATGGCAACTGGTCGTTGCCTCAGATCACGGCGCTCGACGATGGCGCCCCGGGCGGTGTCGATCGCAGATGGCCCGGCGCTCGCCGGCTGAACATCGGGGATGTGTGGCCGGGTATGAGCGGAAAGTCGTGTGCGCTGCGCGCCAAGATGGCCGTCCCGCCGCCGGACGAGGATGCCAAACGGTCATCCGAAGAGGGCCGCGGCCGCGCGACGCCCATGTTCTCGCGCATCGTGCCTCGCGCGCCGGCCGGCACCTCCTCGTCGTCTCCACGGGCAGAATCGCGTTCCAGTCCAGGCGAGGTCGCCGTGCTGATGAGCGCCGACCGTCCCGCCGATCGCCGGCCTTCCGCGCAGTTCGTCCAGGTCGCGGAAGGTGAAGTGGCGCGCGCGTCGCGCCAGATGTTGCGCCAGACGAGGATGGCGGTCCCGGCACCGCGCGAAGGGGCGGTCGTCGCGGCCGTCGAGCTGGAGCGCGCGCCGTAGGTGCCGAAGCCGACGACCTCCGGCAGGTGAAGTCGCGGATCGTCGTCCAGATGTTGCGCGACTGCCCGCGTCGTCGTAGTCGACGATCCGCGCGCGCACGTAGTCCCTGCATCTCCGCCAGCCACGCCCGGATGTCGGCATGAATCGGCCCGACACCGATCGCCCCAGTCTCCCGGTCGCCCATCGTCGTGATCCTCTCGCTTGGCTACTGCACTTCGTCATCCTTCGCGTGGAGGTTGCGCCGGTCGCTGTCCGACGCCCGCGCGCATCCTGAGCGAAGCGAAGGATCGTCGGCCAGATGTTGCGCTTGGCACCGGGCGAAGTCGCCCGCCACGCGGGTGCTACGACGAGAAAGTCGACGCGCGCGCCGATCCTTCGCCGCGGCTCAGGATGACAGGGCTGGACCCTGCCCGTCGTCTAGCCCTACCGGCTCCGGCAGGACGCGAGGGCGCGACTGGTTGTTCGGCTATGATCCGCGCGCGCCTGCCCCGCCGAGGGGCGCGACGGCCGCACGGCGCAACCGGCGCGATCCGCGCCGGCGCGTTGCACGCATTGTACCGGGGAAATCCGCCGGTGTGGCCGCGGCGTGCGGCGAATAGCCGCCGGGCCGGGCCGCGGCGTGGTACTATAGGCGTCCATGAGGGATGATCGGGCAGCCGGGATGAGCGAGACCATAACCACCGCGCCCGAGCCGCGCGCCAGGGGGAGCCGTTACGGACGCCCCGGCGACGCCGCGCGCGCGCCCGGCGTGGCCGATGACGTTGCCGGCGACGGCGCGCCGGTTCGACCATCCTCCCCGGCGGCGACCGGCCGGCGACCGCTGGCGGGCGCCGCTGCTCCGCTTCGGCCTGCCGCTCGGCGTGGCGGCGATCCTGCTGCTCGGCGCGCTCTGGCCGCGCGCGCCCTTCACGCTCGACGTCGGCGCGCCGGGCGACCGGCTCTTTCTGGCGAATGTCAACGGCGACGAGCGGCTGGCGGAGTACTCCTACCGCTGGACCGGCTGGCGCGGGCAGGACACAACGCTGACCGTGCCGGGCTGGGGCGCGGTGCGCCGCGCGCGCGCCACGCTGCGCGTGCAGGCCCTCCCCGACCGCGACCCCGTTGACGTGCAACTGCTGGCGGGCGGCGTGCCGGTCGGCGTGGTGCGCGCCGACGGCGCGATGGCCGCGCGCACCGTCGAGATTGCCCTGCCGGACGGCGCGGCCGGCGGCGGCGATCTGACGCTGGCGTTGCGCTCCCCGACCATCCGGCCCCCCGGCGACAGTCGTGACCTCGGGGTGAAGCTCGATACTCTCTGGCTGGAGCCGCTGGTTTGGGATACGGGCGCCTACTGGCGGACGGTCTGGCCGTCCCTGCTGGCGGCGTTGCTGCTGGTCGCCGCGCTGCTCCTGCTGATCGGCCCCGGCGCCGGCCCGCTCGCCTGGGCCGCGCGCGGTGCGGGCGCCTTCGGCGTGCCGCTGGCCGCCGCGCTGGCCCTCCCCTGGACACTGGCGCTGATGCCGGCGGCGCTCGCCGCGAGCGGGCTGGCGCTGGTCGCGCGCCATCGCCACCGCACCCTCGACGCGCTGGCCGCGACCTGGGCCGCGCTCGACCGCCCCCGCCTCGCCCGGCGGGTCGCCGCCGCCGGCGTGCTCCTCTACGCCGTCGCGCTCGTCTTGCACGTCCTGCGGGTGCCCTGGATCGGCCACGCCGACTACGCCGACAACGCGGTCGTCGCGCGCAACCTGGTGGCGGGGCGCGGTTTCAGCGTCGACTACGTCGCGCAGTTCTACCAGCAGTGGGCCGCGCCCCGCCACCCCGCCGACACCTGGCCGCCCCTGCAGCCGCTCCTGATCGCGCCCTTCTTCGCCCTCTTCGGCCCGACGACCTGGGCCGCCAAACTGCCGAACGTGCTGGTGATGGCCGGGCTCCTCTGGCTCGTCTTCCGCGTCGGCGCGTCCCTCTGGTCGCCGCGCGTCGGAATCCTGGCCGGCCTCTTCCTTGCCGCGCAGATCGAACTCTTCCGCGGCGTCACCTACCCCCTCAACGACCTCGCGTTCACCCTCCTCGCCTTCGGCTGCCTGGTGCTGTTCGTGGAGCGTGGAGCGTGGAGCGTGGAGCGTGAGGAGGCTTGGAGGGTGCCTGTCCCGACGGTCGCACCGGCTGGCCCATTCGCCCGATTCATGCCGCTCCACGCTCCACGCTCCACGCTCCACGCATGGTCGCTCCTCGGCGTCCTCGGCGGGCTCCTCGTGCTCAGTAAGCCGAGCGGGGCGGTGCTCCTGGCGGGCGGGGCGGCGTGGGCGCTCTGGTGGGGCTGGCGGCGCGGCGCGCTCCGCCCGACGCTGGCGGGCGGCCTGATCGCCGCAGTCGCCGCGCTGGCGGTGTGGGCGCCGTGGGGCCTGCGGAACCTGGTCACCTTCGGCGTGCCGTTCTACTCGACCGAGAGCTACGACGCCTGGCTCCTGCACTACCGGCCGTGGGAGACCATCTACCGCGCCTACGCCTGGGGTGCGGGCGATCTGCCGCACCCGCGCCTGCTGGTCGGCTACGGCGTGGACACCGTCGCCGGGAAGGTCGCCAATCAGTTCCGACTCGCCTGGAGGGATCTCCGCGCCGGCGAGATCCTGCCCCTGCTAGCCCTCCCGCTGATCGTCGTCGGCGGTGTCGTCGCGGACCGGCGGCAGCGGGCGCTGCTGGCCGCGCTCGGGGCGGCGGTGGCGGTCTACGCGATCTTCGTCCTGCTCTACTGGCACTACGAGCTGCGTTACACCCTCTTCCTGCTGCCGTGGGGCGCGCTCCTGACGGCGGCGGGCCTGTGGTGGCTGCACGACCGGCTCGCCGCCGCGAGGGGGCGTGTCGCGGCGGCGCTCGTGACGTTCCTCGCCGCCGCCGTCCTGGTCGCGCCGCCCATCGCGGCCCTGCCGGACGAAGTCCGCGCCATGCACCGCGTCCCGTCGTCGGTGCTAATCGCGGAGTGGTTGCGCGACAACACGCCGCCCGACGCGGTGATCATGAGCCGCGACCCGTGGGAGCTGTCCTGGCATAGCGAGCGCCAGTCGGTGATGATCCCGTTCGACGATCGGGCGACGATCGGGCGGGTCGCCGCGCAATACGGTGTGGGCTACCTCCACCTGGACAACCTCGATAAGCCCGATCGCCCGTCCCTCGACCCGCTCTACCAGGGCAAGGAAGCGTTCGGGTTTCGCAAGGTCCACGAGCTGCGGGGCGTCGACGGCAAGATCATCGGGCTGGTCTACCAGTTCCCGGCCGGTGGGCGGTGAGGCGGTGATGGTGGAAACCGCCGCCGAGCGGCCCCTGCGCATCGCGATGCTGACCTCGTCCTACCCGCTCTACGAGGGCGACACGACCGCGCCGTTCATCGAGGAACTGGCGGCGGGGCTGGTGGCGCTCGGCCACGCGGTCCAGGTCGCCCTGCCGCGCCATCCGGCGCTCCGCCGCGGGTCGGTCGAGCGCGGCGTCCGGCTCCACCCCTACCACTACGCGCCCGGCCTGCGCCCGTTGCAGGTCTGGGGCTACGCCGCGTCGCTCAACGGTGATGTTGGGGTGAAGGGCGCGACCTACGCCGCCGCGCCGCTGGCGCTGGCCGCCGCGACCGCGGCGGTCGCCGGCCTCGCGCGTCGCCTGCGCCCCGATCTGCTGGTCGCGCACTGGGTCATCCCCAACGGCCCGCCGGTCGCCGCGATCGCGCGGGCAGCGCGGCTGCCGCTCGTCGTCAGCCTGCACGGCTCGGACATCTACCTGGCCGAGCGGCGTGCGGCGATCGGGCGCGTGGCCGGATCCACGCTGCGCGCCGCGGCGGCCGTGACCGCCTGCAGCCCCGACCTCGCCGAGCGGGCCTCGCGCCTGGGGGCCGACCCGGCGCTGACGACCGTGATCCCCTACGGCGTCGACACCACGCGCTTCCGGCCCGCCGACGAGGCCACGCGCGCGGCGGCGCGCGACTGGCTGGGCTTGCGGCCCGGCGAGCGGCTGGTCCTGGCCGGCGGGCGGCTGGTCCACAAGAAGGGGCTCGACGTGGCGATCGACGCCTTCGCGGGCCTGGACCCGGACGACCGCGCCGCCGCACGCCTGGTCCTCTTCGGTTACGGCGACCTGCGCGCGGCGCTGGAGGCGCAGGCCGCGCGCCTCGGCCTCGCCGACCGCGTCCTCTTCACCGGGCGGGTCGAGCGCGACCGCTTCCCGAGGGTCTGCGCCGCCGCCGACCTCTTCCTCCTGCCGTCGGTCCACGACCACGCCGGCAACGTCGACGGCCTGCCGAACACCCTCCTCGAGGCGATGGCCTGCGGCCTGCCGATCGTCGCCTCGCGCGTGGTCGGCGTGCCGACGGTGATCGACGATGGGGTCGAGGGCTGGCTGGTGCCGGAGGGGGATGCGGGCGCGCTCGGCGCTGCCATCGCCGCCCTCCTCCGCGACCCCGCCGGCGCCGCCGCGCTCGGACGCGCCGCCCGCCTGCGCGCCGAGCGTGAGCTGACCTGGCCCCAGACCGCCCGGCGCTACCTCGACGTCTACCAGGCGGCGATCGCGCGCCACGCCTCCGCCAGCGAGGCGACCGGGCGATGAGAAGACGCACCTTCACCGGCTTCGCGATGTTGCGGACACCGCCCCCCCCTGCACCCCAACTTTGGGGGGAGCCGCAATGTCCGACGCGAGAGGCTCCCCCCAAAGTTGGGGGGCGGGGGGGGGCCGCCCTGCTCGACGGGTGGCTCTGGGCGATCCTCGGGGTGGCGCTGGGACTGCGGTTGGCGGTCTGGTGGCTCGCGCCGGCCAGCGACTTGCTCGGCGACGAGCGCGAGTACTACGCGGCGGCGGCGGTTCTCGCCGACGGCCGCGGCTTCTCCTTCGTCGACCAGAGCCTCTGGGTGCGCCCGCCCCTCTATATCGTCTTCCTGGCGGGGCTCTTCGGCCTCGCCGGCCCTGCCGGGCTGCCGGTCGCGGCCTGGCTCGCCCAGACCGGCCTCGGCGTCGCGACGGTCGCGCTGGTCTACGTGCTGGGGCGCCTCCTCTACGACCGTCCGGCGGTCGCGCGGCTGGCGGCGGCCCTCTGCGCCGTCTACCTGCCCTTCGCGGTCTACACGCGTCTCCTGCTGTCCGAGACGCTCTTCACCTTCCTGCTGGTCGAGGCCTTCGTCGCGCTGACCCTGTACGCCCGCCGGGACGGGCGGGGGCCGCTGCTCGTCGCCGGCGCG
>JAUJMV010000009.1:183719-185189 GCA_030446685.1 Thermomicrobiales bacterium
CCGGCGCGACCCTCCTGCGCGGCGACATCCTCCGCGCGCAGGGGCGCGAGCGGGACGCCTTCGCCTCGTTCAACGGGCGCGATGTCGAGACCTTCACCGCGAGCGACCCGGCCGATCTGGCCTGGGACCGCCTCAACCCGCCGCCGCTGGCCCGGCTCGACGTGGGCAACGGCCTCGACCTCGGCTATGTCCGCGGCACGGGCCTCCGCGAGCGCGAGCCCGACGGCACGACCTACCGCTGGACTGGCGAGCGCGCCGAGATCCGGCTGGCCGTGCCGGAGGCGCCGGACGGCGGGCATCTGCTGCGGTTGCGCCTCAAGGGCTACCGCCCGAGCGGCCCTATCCCGCCGGTGCGCGTCGGCGTCACGGGCCGCCCTGTCGGTGAGGTCACCCCGACCGGGGCGTGGCAGGTCTACGAACTCCCCGTCGATCCCGCCGCGGCCGGCACGGTCGTCGTGCGCCTCGAGACCGCCACCTTCGTCCCCGGCTTTGCCGACCAGCGCCGGCTGGGCGCGATGCTGGACTGGGCCGAGATCGTTCCGGCGGGAGCCGGGCGATGACGGCGCCGACCAGGACGCTGCCCCGGACCCGCCCAGCCGCCGGCGGCCGCGTCGGCTCCCGCTGGCTGCCCGCCGCCGTCCTCGCGCTGGCGATTGTCCCGCTCCTGCTGAAGGCGCCCGCCACCGCGGAGTTCACCTGGGCGATCCTCACCTATCCCTTCCAGGTGGACGACAGCGAGGGGGTGATCCTGAGCGAGGCGCAGTGGCTCGCGCGCGGCGTCGATCCCTACCAGCCCGCGCGCCCCGACTTCTTCACCGCCGCGCCCTACACGCCGCTCTACACCCTGCTCAACGCCGCCGCGTTCGCCGCCGGCCCGTTCACCTTCAAGGTCGGGCGGGGCCTCGCGCTCCTCGCGACCCTCGCGGTCGGGAGCGGGATCGGCGGCCTCGTCTGGTGGCGCACTCGCCGCCCCTTGCTCGGCTTGTGGGCGGCGCTGGCGATCCTCACGCTCAACCTCGTCAGCGTCTGGTCGGTCCGTGCCCGCCCCGATCACCTGGCGCTGGCCTTCAACCTCGCCGGCCTGGCCCTCATCTGGATTGCGGATTGCGGAGTGCGGAGTGCGGATTTAGCCGAGCAGGGTGAGCGCGGGTGGTCTCCGCCTGCAGTTCCGCGCTCCGCGCTCCGCAATCCTCAGGTCCTGGCGGCGATCCTCTTCGCGCTCGGCTTCTACACCAAGCAGACCCTGCTGGCGGCGCCGCTGGCGGCCGGGCTCTACCTGCTGCTCGTCCGGCCGCGCCGCGGGCTCGCCTTCGGCGCGCTCTACGCCGTGCTAGTGCTCGTTCCCTTTGTGGCGCTCGATCTGCTGACGCGCGGCGGCTTCTACCAGCATATCGTCGCCTTCCACCGCTCGTGGTCCGCCGCCGGCTTCCTCGACCTCTGGCGCCCCTTCGTCGCGCGCTACTGGCCCCT
>JAUJMV010000009.1:185289-189802 GCA_030446685.1 Thermomicrobiales bacterium
GGCAACCACAACCATTTCGTCGAGACGCTGGTCGCCGCCGTCCTCTGCGCCGCGCTCGTCGTCGCCCGCTTGCTCGGCGGCGCCGGGGCGCGGCCGGTCTGGCGAGGTGCCCTGGCGGGGCTGCTGGTGCTGGGGCTGTCGGGCTCGTTCCTCTTCGAGGCGCGGCTCGATCCCCGCCCCCCCGGTCAACACTCGCTGGCGCGCGACTTCCGGACGCCGCGCCCGGCCGAACGCGCCGGGTGGGCCCAGCTCGCGGCGTTCGTCACCAATGACCCCGGGCCGGTCTACAGCGACAACGTCGGCCTGCTCCTTGTCGCCGGCAAGGAGGTCCGCTATACTGATCCCTTCTCGCTCAGTTATGCCGCCCGCACGGGGCAGTGGGATCAGACGTCGCTGGTGGAACGCGTCGAGCGCGGCGAGTTTACCCTGATCGCGCTCCGCTACGATATCTTTGCCGTCGGAGGAGCGCTGACGGATTTAACCCCCGAACTCTATCAGGCGATCCGCGCCCGTTACCGGGTCATCGAGCGGAACGTCATGTTCCTCTATGCCCCGCGCTGACCGCCCCGCCGCCGTGGGAGCCCCAGCGAACCCACAACAGCAGGCCCGTCGCGCCCCGGTGTCTGCTCGGGTGACAAGTAGCGGAGAGAATTCCGCTGGGAAAAGGGTGGACGTACACCGAGCGGGCGTGTAAGATACGGGCACCGTGGTGGTGGGGGCAAATGCACTAGGTGGAAGAGGGCGGAATGCGGGCAGATTTCACGCTGGCGATGCGCCGAGAATCGGAGGAGCTGGAGCAGGAGCTGGTCGATCGGCGGATCGACGAGGCGTTCGAGCAGGTCTACGATTTTTTGGAGCCTGCCGCGACCTATTTGCGGGGCGTCTGCGATGTGGATGGTCGCCGCGCGCTCGAACAGCTCGAGCGCGCCTATTTCCGGGCTCTGCAAATCTCCGCGCGCAGCGGCATCGGCTGCCGGCCGTCGCGCAAGGCGGACGCCATCCCGCCGCGCCGGGCGGTGCTGCCCGCCGCGCCGCGGCCCGAGGCCGGCGCCCGGGCGGCCGCCGAGGAGGCCGCGGCGCCCGGTGGAGACACCGTCCTCGTCGTCACGCCGTGCCGATGACATCGCTCGGCGCCGTGGTAGTGCTGGGGCTGGCCGGGGGGGGGCTGCTGCTGGCCCTCCTCGCGCTGGCCGCGGTACCGCTCGGCCTGGGTGGTCCCGGCTTCGGCTACAGGAAGCTGCTGCTGCTGCTGTTTGGCCTGGAGTGCTGCGGCTGCGGTCTGCTCCTCTGGCGGCGGCTGCGCCACGCCCGCTGATGTCGGGCGGTCGCGGCCGCCGCCGGTTGCCGCGCTGTCGATCGGGGGGCGGTCTGGCCGCCCCCGATCTTGCTTGACAGCGACGCCACGTCCGGGTGATAGTCTCCCCGGTCCCCAGCGGCAGGCAACCTGCTCGCCTGCCCGCCGGTCCTCTCGCGACCGCCCGACGAGGGAGGCGCGAACGGGTGGAGGACGTGCCCGGTCCCGGGTGGCCGCGTGACGACGAACGGAGTGGAGGAAGGGAACGCGATGAGCGACAAGGCGGAGACGGGCGACACTACCGCGGAGGCGCAGCCGATCTCGCAGGAGTTGCTCGAAATCCTGGCCTGCCCGATCGACAAGTCGCCCGTCAAGCTGGTCGGCGATCGCCTGGTCTGCCAGGAGCAGGGCCACAAGTACCGCATCGAGGACGGCATCCCGATCATGCTGGTGGACGAGGTCGAGCAGTGAGCGAGTGCTGGGCGCGGGGTGCGGGGTGCGGCCTGGCTATTGATTGCGGGGTCGCAAGCCGCGCGCGGCGTAGTTCGACGGCGTAAGCAGCGATGTCGGCCCCCGACGCCTTGCCCAAGCCGCGAGTCGCGAGCCGCAAGCCGCAATCATCTCTCACCTTCTTCTACCCCCAACTCAAGAAGCTCACCGGCGCGCAGCGGCTGATCCTGACGCTGGCGAAGCACACAGCGCTGGCGGGAGGACGGGTCACGCTGGTGACCCACCGGATGACGTCGGAGGTGCGCGAGGCGCTCGATCCGGCGATCGCGACGGTGGAGACCGGTCGCCGCGTCGACCGCTTCGGCAACCACTTCCTCGACGCCGCGCTCGAATACCTCCTCGGTCCAGCGCTGCTCGGGGCGATCCCGGCGGAGAGCGACGGCGTGGTCTTCTTCGGCCCGCCGAGCCTGCCGGCGCTCTGGTGGGCGCGGCGGCGCTGGGGCCGCGCCCGATCGCTGCTCTACTTCTGCTACGAGCCCCCCCGCGCCGCCTACAGTGACCGCGCGATCGTCGCCGGGCGCTTCGGGCCACTGGCCCCGATCGTCTCGGCGGCGGCGCGGTTCTACCGCCCGCTCGACCGCCACTTCGCGCGCCAGGCCGATGCCATCATGGCGAACGGCCGGTATGGGCAGGGGCTGATCCGGGCGGCGTACGGCGTTGAGGCGACCGTCCTGCCGCACGGCTTCGACTTCGCGCCGCCCGCCCCCGAGCGGGTCGCGGCGATGCGCCGTCGTTACGGCCTGCGCGACGGTTGCCCGACCTTCCTCACCGTCAACCAGCTCCATCCGCGCAAGCGGATCGACCTCTTCCTCCGGGCGGTCGCGGCGGCGCGCGACGCCGGACTCGATCTGCGCGCGATCGTCGCCGGCGAGGGGGCGGAACGCGCCGCGCTGGAGGAGTTGCGCGACGCATTGGGCCTGCGAGGGATCGTCACCTTCTGCGGCTTCGTGCCGGAGGGGGATCTGCCGGCGCTCTACGCCGCCTGCGACGGCTACGTCCACACCGGGCTGGCCGAGTCGTTCGGCCTGTCGGTGCTGGAGGCGGCGGCGAGCGGCCTGGCGGTCGTGGCGGTCGCCGAGGGCGGCCCCCTGGAGATCCTGCGCGACGGCGAGACGGGTTTGCTCGTCCCGCCCGCCGCGCCGTGCATCGCCGAGGCACTCCTCCAACTCGGGCGCGACCCCGCCGCCGCCCGCGCGATGGGCGCCCGCGCCCGCGCCGACGTTGTCGCGCGCTACCGCTGGGAGCGCGGCGCGGAGCGTCTGCTGGCAGTGTGGGCCGCCGCAACCTCTCGACATTCCGCGATCTCCGCAGGGTAGTTTGCGCGGCGCCCTACGGGCCGCTGGCGTGTCGCGCTCGCTCGGCGGCGAGGCGCTCGAAGATAGCGGCCACCTCCGCGGCGGCGGGCGGGTGGCGCAGGTTATGCTCTGTGAAGTCGTCGGCCCAGGGGAAGCCGCCCGCGCGGATGCCTGCCGCCGCCGCGTCGAGGTCGTATCGCTCGCGCCGTAGGGAGACGGTCGGGCCGAGCAGTGCCCAGTAGGCGCCTGACTTGCCGTAGGGCATCCCGACGCTGCCGGCGTTCACCACCCGCGTGTTGCCGGAGCGGCGGTCGAATTGCATGTGGGTGTGGCCGCAGACGACGAGCGGTTGGGTGGCCGCGACGAGGATCGCGGCCAGGCGCTCGTCCGAGGTGAGCGCGGTAATGACCTCGTCCTCGTCGCGTGGCGAACCGTGGCAGAAGACGGCGTCGCCGAGGCCGTCGACGGCGTAGACGGCGGGGGCGGTAAAACCGGCGAGGAAATCGCGGTGGGCGCGGTCGATCTGCCCCGCCGACCAGGCGATCTGGTCGCGGGCAACTGGCGGCAGGGTCGGATCGAGGGGCTGGCCGTCAAAGGCGGCGACGAGTTCGCGGTCGGCGTTGCCGCGGACGAAGTGGGGGCGCGGGCCGAGCGCCATCAGCCGCTCGATCGTGGGGCGAGGCAGCGGCCCGGCCGCCACGTCGCCGCCGACCACGATCAGATCGGGGCTTTCCTGCTCGATCGCGCGGAGGGTCGCGTCCAGGGCGGGGAGATTGCCGTGAATGTCGTAGATGGCGGCGATACGCATGGCAGGGCCTCGTGCGGGTCCTCGTAGCGGCGGCTCGTTCAGGTCGCGCGCGGGTCGGGACCGCGTCCTTGCCGCGCCCTCGGCCGCTCCAGAAGGGCACGGACGCCGGCGACGCGATCCCGCGGCGTGCTCGCGAAGGTGGTCACTGCTTCGGCCGTGTAGGTGCCCCAAACTATGTGGCGCGCCAGTGCTTGGTGCCTTTCGCTCTCCCCATCGCCATGGCAGCATATCGCGCATGTGGGGAAGGGGCAAGGGATTCATCAGACCCGCTGGAGCCAGGCGATGGCCTCCGCGACGACCTCCGGGAGCGGGCAGGTCGTATTCACTACCAGGCGCGGATCGGCGATCGGGTAGTCGGCTTGCGGGAGTTGCGCGTCGCGGTAGGCAACGAACGCGGCCCAATCGGTCTGGTGATGATCGGGCAGCCCGAGCGCCTTGCGCCCGTCGATCCGCCGCCGCCATATCCCCTCGTCCGGGCAGACGCACTCGATGACGGCGAACCTCGCCCCGCTCTCGGCCGCGATCCGACCGGCGTGCTCGTAGAGCGAGCGGAAGGCGAGCGGGCTGTCGCAGATCACGCTGAGCCCCTGCGAGAGCTGGCGGCGG
>JAUJMV010000009.1:189902-205405 GCA_030446685.1 Thermomicrobiales bacterium
GCCGAGCAGTTGCATCAGGAAGCGCTCGCTGCCGATCGCGAAGCCGCCGTGCGGCGGCATCCCGTAGCGGAACGCCTGCAAGAACGCCGCGAAGGGCGCGGGGTCGATCCCGCGCTCGCTGAAGGTCGCCAGGTAATCCTCCTCGCGGTGCAGGCGCTGGCTGCCGGAGACCAGCTCGACCCCGCGGAAGAGCAGGTCGAACGAGTTCGAGAAGCGCGGGTCCGCCGGGTTCGGGTGGGTGTAGAAGGCGCGCTTCGCGGTCGGGTAACCGGTCACGTAGACGAAGTCAGAACCGCACTCCTCGGCGGCCCAGCGGCCCAGCAGCCGCTCGTGCTCGGGGGCCAGGTCGGGCTCGCCCCGGCACTCGACCCCGTAGCGCGCGAAGAGCAGTTCCTGCGCCTCGGGGTAGTAGAGCGCCGGGACCGTCGCCGGCACCTCCGGCACCGCCGCCCCGAGCAGCGCCAGCTCCGCGGGGCAGCGTTCCCGCGCCGCGGCCACCATCCCCCGGACGACCGCCGTCAGGTAGCCCATCACCGTCGTGTGGTCGGCGATGAAGCCGAACTCGGCGTCGAGGCTGGTGTACTCGGCGAGGTGGCGCGTCGTCGCGTGCGGCTCGGCGCGGAAGGCGGGGCCGACCTCGTAGACGCGCTCGAAGAAGCCGACCGCGATCTGCTTGTAGAGCTGCGGCGACTGGGTCAGGAAGGCGGGCTGGTCGAAGTAGTCGACCGTGAAGACGTTGGCGCCTCCCTCGGTCGCCGCCCCGATCAGCTTCGGGGTGTGGATCTCGGTGCAGCCGAGCGCCTCGACCGTGGCGCGGAACCCGGCGATCATCGCCGCGCCGAGGCGCAGGATCGCGCGACGCTTCGGGTGCCGCAGCCCGATTGGGGCGTGGTCGAGGAAGGTGTCGAGGCCGGCCTTCATCTCGCGCTTGTTCACTTCGAGCGGCGGCGGCTCCACGACCGGCGCGAGCACCTCTACCCGCGTCTCGCGCAACTCGGCGCCGCCCGGCGCCTGCGGCTCCGCCACCACCCGGCCCCGCACGTCGATCACCGACTCGACCCCGACCGCGCGCAGCGTCGCCAGCGTCTCCGGCGCGTCCACGACCGCCTGGAAGAGCCCCCAGCCGTCGCGCAGGACCAGGAAGTTGACCTTGCCCAGCTCGCGGAACTGGTGCAGCCACCCCTGTAGCCTGATCTCCTCTCCGATGTGCTCCGCCGCCGCCGTCGTCCTGACCCGTTCCATCGTGGCCTCCCACCAGGCACAGCCGTCCCGCTCAGCCGTCAGGGAGGAGGGGCGTTACGTTATCCGCCGCAGGCCGTGGATCGGCCGCTCGCGCGGGCGACAAAAAGCCCCGTCCCTGGAAGGACGAGGCTGAATGCTCGTGGTGCCACCTTCATTCGCCGCCCCCTCGCGGGGCCGGCCTTGCGGGGTGCGTGCCCACACCCCCGCGCGCTAACGGGCGCACCCGGCTGCCCCTACTCTGGCGGTGGCCCGCCGGTTCGGGTCGCGGCTCGGGGGGGTCTTCGGGGCGGGACCGCGCGGCTGCCTCGCACCGACCGCAGCTCGCTGGCGCGTGGGGGTTCCCGACCGTACTCGTCCCCGTCGTCGCCGATGGCGATCAGGATACACGGCCGTCGCCCCGGCGTCAACCGCCGGCCGGTTATCGCGCGGGGAGCGCTCCCCCGCCGGGAGGAGCGCGCGTCAGGTGGCCGGGCGACGACACAAGGGGCGGTATGGTATATCCATCGGGCGCTGGAGCGGCGGGGCGAAGGAAGGGAGGAATCATGGAGGTGGGGATCGAACGGGTGCGGGGGCGTGGCCGGTGGCGCACCCCAGGGCCGCAGCCGAACGGGCTGCAGGCGACCGAGGAGGGACTGTGGGTGATCGATCAGCACGACTTGCACGTCGCGCTGCTCGACTGGCGCGACGGGAGCACGCTGCGGCGGTTCCCGACGGAGACGAACCATTCGAGCGGGATCACCTGGGACGGCGAGGCGATCTGGGTCGCCTCGACCTTCACGCCGATCGCGCTTTTCCGCTACGCGCTCGACGGCACGGAGTTGGCGCGGCTGGACACGCCGGGGGCGTCGGAGAAGAGCGGGCGCACGGCCTGGAATGGATCGACGGCAGGCTCTGGGTCGCGGTCCCGCCGGCGGCAACGGTCTTCCATCTCGATCCGTCCGACGGGCGGGTGCTCCACCAGTTCCCCGCGCCCGGCAACCGCCCGCACGGGCTGGCCTGGGACGGCGAACTCCTCTGGGTCGCGGAGACGACCGACCGGACGATCACCGGCTACACGCTCGACGGGGCGGTGCGGCGCCGGCTGGCGCTGGAGCCGGGGCCGGCGGAGGGGCCGGACCCCCACGGGCTGACCTTCCACGACGGCGAGCTCTGGTACTGCGACGCGGAGACGCGGTTGGTGGGGACGATCGCGCTCCCGGGCGCTTCTTCCTGAGCGGGCTAGCGCCGGGGCGCTGCCGGGCCTGGGCCTCCGGGGGAACGTCGCCGACGGTGGCTCTGCCGGCGCGAGGGGGCGGAGGACAGGCGTCCTCCGCCCCCTTCGCCGGCCGGGCCGTGCGTCCGCCTTACCCGGCGGGGCCGATGACCTCCAGGCCGCCGAGGTAGGGGCGCAGGACGGTGGGGACGACGACCGCGCCGTCCTCCCGCTGGCAGTTCTCGACGATCGCGATCACGGTGCGGGGCAGGGCGAGGCCCGAGCCGTTGAGGGTGTGGCAGTAGGCCGGGCGCGCGCCGGCCTCGGGGCGGTAGCGGATGTTGGCCCGCCGCGCCTGGAAGTCGCGGAAGTTCGAGCAGGACGACACCTCCAGCCACTCGTCGCAGCCGGGCGCCCAGACCTCGACGTCGAACTTCTTGGCGGCGGTGAACGAGAGGTCGCCGGTGCACATCTGCACCACGCGGTAGGGCAGGTCGAGCGCCTCCAGCACGTCGGCCGCCTGCTGGACCAGCTCGGTCAGCGCGGCGTCGCTGCGCTCCGGCTCGGCGAAGCGGACCATCTCGACCTTGTCGAACTGGTGGCCGCGCTTGATGCCGCGCGTCGCGCCCTCCCGAGAACTGCTCGCGGCGGAAGCAGGCCGAGTAGGCGACGTAGTCCAGCGGCAGCGTGCCGGGGTCGAGAATCTCCTCGCGGTGCATGTTGGTCACCGGGACCTCGGCGGTCGGGATCAGCCAGAGATCCGACGGCGCGTCGTGGTACTGCCCGTCGGCGAACTTCGGCAACTGGCCGGTGCCGACCAGGGCCTCGGTGCGGACCAGGTAGGGCGGGTAGATCTCGGTGTAGCCGTGCCGCTCGACGTGCAGGTCGAGCATCCAGGCGATGATCGCGCGCTGCAGCTTCGCGCCGAGCCCTTTGAGGAGATAGAAGCGCGAGCCGGAGACCTTCACGCCGCGCTCGATGTCGAGGATGTCGAGCGCGGTCATCAGGTCCCAGTGCGGCCGGGGGCGAAGGCGAACCGGCGCGGCTCCCCCAGTGCCGCACGACGACGTTCTCCAACTCGTCCCGGCCGAGCGGCACGTCGGGGTCCGGCAGGTTCGGCAGTTCCAGCAGCGCCGCGTCGAGGCGCGCCCTGAGGGCGGTCAGCTCGGCCTCCAGCGCGGCGATCCGGTCGCCCAGCTCGCGCATCGCGGCGATCCGTCCGTTCCGCTCCTCCGGGTCGCGGAGCTTGCTGACCTCTTTCGAGCCGGCGTTGCGGGCGGCGCGCAGTTCCTCGACCTCGGCCAGGAGCGCGCGGTGGCGCTCGTCGAGGGCCAGGATCTCGTCGAGCGGCGTGTCGGTGTGGAGCGTGGCGAGGCGCCGGCGCACCTCGTCGGTCTGTTCGCGGATCAGGCGCAAGTCGAGCATCGTCGTTCTCCCCGTCTCTGGTAGACTCTCGATCGTTCACCGCGTGCTGCGCGCCCTCCTCCCGAGGGGCCGGTACTCCTGCTGGTGGCGAAGAACGACGCGGGGAGGGAGCAGGCCGCCACCCCGGCCCTTCGCCCGGTGCGGGGGCAAGGGGGCGGCGAAGGGCGCGGACGATCTCTGGGGCGGCGTCAGGACTTCGGGTTGCGGTCGCGTCATGGCTCCCTCGCTAGAGGTGCGGCAGGCCGGGGCGTCGCTCGCCGACGGCTGGCCGGCGCCGGGCAAAGTGAAAGCCCTACGACCGTAGGGCTTCCAGAAGGAGAGTGTACACCGGATCGGCTGGCGGCGCGCGATCAGTCCTCCCCCCGTAGGCCAGCGTGCTGAAACTACTGGCCGGCTCGAAGCCGGGGAGGAACTTCTCCCACTCGTCGCGCAGCCCCTGGCCGAGCTTGCGCTGGATGGTGTAGTAGGCCCCGGCGCGCGGCTGGACGGGCTCGCGCAGGAGGCGCATGCGCGCCTCCTGGACGGTCTTGCCGCCCTTGCGGTGGTTGCAGCTCTTGCAGGCGCTGACCAGGTTCTCCCAGGTGTGCGCGCCGTGGCGCGACTTGGGGATGACGTGGTCGAGGGTCAGGTCGCGCGTCTGGAGGCCGCAGTACTGGCAGGTGTAGCCGTCGCGGATGAAGACCTCGCGCCGGGTCAGCTTGACCTGGGGGCGCGGGCGCTTGATCAGCGCGGGAGAGGCGGATCACCGAGGGCGCGCGGAAGTCGTGGTCGATGGTGTGCAGGACGAGGCCGTTCTGCTCGAGGATCTCGGCCTTGCCCATCAGGACCATGACGAGCGCGCGCTTGACGTTGCAGATGTTGAGGGGTTCGTAGTTCTGATTGAGAACCAGCACCTGTGCGTTCAAGAGCGTTCCCCCACCTCACGGGAGAGCGACGATCGCACCGTCGCATGGTTCCAGCGGCCCCAGTTGTCATTATGTATGTTAGCAGTCGGAGCAATGCTCGACAAGGGTGCGCGAGGAGTGGGGCGTTGGGCGAACGTACGGCAGACGGTACCAGTCCACGGTTGCGCGAGCGGCCATACCAGTGCCTCAGTGTCGAGGTGACAACGGGCGCCGGGGAACGAGGTCTTATCAACCCTGGCCGGTGAACTTCTCCGGCATCGACCGCAGCAAGCCGGGAGTCGGGTCCCAGTTGAAGTCGAGAGAAGAGCCGCTCCGCTTCTCGTAGCGCCAGGCCGCGGGCGTCAGCAATCAGCGCTGCCGGTGCGCAAATCGATCACCTGATGGAAGCGGTCAACTGTCGAAGGCTTTATGTTCCACAAGCGGATGTAGTTATAGGGGTAGGTATCGTTCGCGCCGCAGGTAAAGATGCCGCTCTTCGCGAGGCTCGTCAGCAGAGTTCCACTCGCATCCTCTCACCAGGGCTGTACGTTTCGGACAACGCTAGCCGCGCCGCGAACTCGAACATTTCGGTAAGGCGGTAGAGTGTGTCATAAACCGGGAGCAATTTCTCATCGCTGGGCTTTTTTCCGCGCCCCACCGAACGGACCTGACGTTTCGGTCTTCAGCGAAGCCGATATAGTCGATGAACTGACCGCTCTGATAGAAGCGCCAATATTCGTGGTGGTGGCCCTGATCTATGGCCTGCTCGATCCAATCGCTGCCGCTGCGAACCGTTGTAGCTAGACCTGCACATGGATACTCCCAGCCGTGGAAACGTACCGCCCTGTTCTCCACAAGGTTGTATAAGACATTGATGTTGGGGATATGCTCTCGTGCGAAGTGGGCGGGCCGGATGACGATGCGCCAATAACCGTGTTCGCGGATTTGGTTTAGCAGGGCGTTGGCCGCCACAGCCGATTGCGTAAGACACGGTCAGCTCCCTTCAGTCTCGCGGAGTTGTTGATCGAACAGGATCTCATCGCGCGCCGCACTGTCGTCAGGGAGTAGCAGTCCAACCGCCCGCGCACGGTCAAGGAAACGACGTACGCCCTTCTCGATCGCCAGGTCGAGCAATTCCCGCATCTCGGTTTGCGTCGGAATCTCCGATGTCTCGGGCTTGCGGTGACTGCGGACGTAGCACGCTCCTTCCCGTAGTATAACCTGTCGCCCGGGCGGCGGCTCTTGATAGGTCAGCTTGCAGAGGATGGGCAGTTCATCGAACTCTTGAACCTCGATGACGGCGAACCGTTTGCCCTGGTATTCACGCGTGTAGAGGTCGAAGGTGAGCGCCGGGTCGGCGTAGCTGGCGAGCGCGGCGGCGACGTCGTCGTAGCGCCAGGTGGCGAGGTCGTCGTCCGAGAGGCCGACCGGGGTGAGTACGCCCCCCTGCTCGTCAACGCCGATGATGATCCGGCCGCCGTCCCGCAGGTTCGCCAAGCCCAGGCTGGCGCGTGCCACCCTGGCGAAGAAAAGCCGATCGGTTCGCGGGCGAGCGCCTTTGAACTCCAGCCCACGGGGTTCGTAGCGCAGCGTGACCAGATCGGCGAATTGCTCGTCGGTCAGCATCGCGCTCTCCGCAGCAAGAGATTCGTCACCCCCTTCCGTCAGTCGGCGGCGAGCTCGGCGCGCTGGCGGAGGACGTCGCGCAGGAAGTGGCCGGTGAAAGGCGGGGTTGTCGGCGACCTCCTCGGGGGTGCCGGTGGCGACGATGCGGCCGCCGCGGTGGCCGCCCTCCGGGCCGATGTCGATCAGGTGGTCGGCGCTCTTGATCACGTCGAGGTTGTGCTCGATCACCAGGACGGTGTTGCCGCCGTCGGCCAGGCGGTGGAGGACCTGGAGGAGGCGGGCGATGTCGGCGAAGTGCAGGCCGGTGGTCGGCTCGTCGAGGATGTACAGCGTCTTGCCGGTCGGCGCGCTTCGACAGCTCGGTGGCGAGCTTGACGCGCTGGGCCTCGCCGCCGGAGAGCTGGGTGGCGGGCTGGCCGAGGCGGATATAGCCGAGGCCGACGTCGTGGAGGGTCTGGAGCTTGTTCTTGATCGCGGGGATGGCGTCGAAGAAGGCCAGCCCCTCCTCGACGGTCATCTCGAGGACGTCGGCGATCGTCTTGCCCTTGTAGCGGATCTCCAGCGCGTCGCGGTTGTAGCGCTTGCCGTGGCAGACCTCGCAGGGGACGTAGACGTCGGGCAGGAACTGCATCTCGATCTGGATGATCCCCTCGCCGTGGCAGGCCTCGCAGCGCCCGCCCTTGACGTTGAAGGAGAAGCGCCCGGCCTTGTAGCCGCGCAGCTTGGCCTCGGGCACGGTCGCGAAGAGCTCGCGGATCGGGGTGAAGAGGCCGGTGTAGGTGGCGGGGTTGGAGCGCGGGGTGCGGCCGATCGGGCTCTGGTCGATGTCGATCACCTTGTCGAGGTGCTCGATGCCGACCATCGCGTCGTGCGCGCCGGGCTTGTCCTTGGCGCGGTAGAAGACCTGGGCCAGCTTGCGGTAGAGGGTGTCGGTGATCAGCGAGGACTTGCCGGAGCCGGAGACGCCGGTGACGCAGATGAAGCGGCCGAGCGGGAAGTCGACGGTCACGTCCTTGAGGTTGTGCTCGCGCGCGCGGTGATGGTGAGGGCTTTGCCGTTGCCGGCGCGGCGGCGGTCGGGGACCGGGATCGCCTTGCGCCCGCTGAGGTAGTCGCCGGTGAGCGAATCCTTGTTGGCGGCGATGGCGGGGAGCGGCCCCTCGGCGACGATGCGGCCGCCGTGCTCGCCGGCGCCGGGGCCGACGTCGATGATCCAGTCGGCGGCGCGCATGGTGTCCTCGTCGTGCTCGACGACGATCAGGGTGTTGCCGATGTCGCGCAGGCGCTCCAGCGTCTTGATCAGGCGGGCGTTGTCGCGCTGGTGGAGGCCGATGCTCGGCTCGTCGAGGATGTAGAGGACGCCCATCAGGCTGGAGCCGATCTGGGTCGCCAGGCGGATGCGCTGGGCCTCGCCGCCGGAGAGGGTGTTGGCGGCGCGGTCGAGGGTGAGATAGTCGAGGCCGACGTCGACCAGGAAGCCGAGGCGCTCGCGGATCTCCTTCAGCACCTGGCGGGCGATCAGCCGCTCGCGCTCGGAGAGGACGGTCGGCCCCTGGACCGCGCCGTCGCCGCGGCCGTCGAGGGCGCGCGCCCAGGCGAGCGACTCGGTCACCGCCATGCGGGTCACGTCGACGATCGAGCGGCCGTCGATCAGCACGCCGAGGGCCTCCGGCTTGAGGGGGGCGCCGCCACAGGTGGGGCAGGGGCGCTGGGTCATGTAGCGGCCGATCTCCTCGCGGATGTAGTCGGACGAGGTCTCGGCGAAGCGCCGCTTCAGGTTGGGGATGACCCCCTCGAAGGTGATCGTGTGGCTGCGCGACCGGCCGTCGTGCCCCTGGAAGTTGACCTTGAGGGTCCGCCCGCCGTTGCCGTAGAGGATCAGGTCGAGCTGCTCGGCGGTCAGGCTCCTGACCGGCTTCTTGACCGAGAAGCCGTACTCCTTCGCCAGGGCCTCGAGGATCGACCCGTAGTAGCCGGACGCGCTCTGGCTGGCGCGGACCCAGGGCTGGACCGCGCCCTCGGCGAGGGTGAGGTCGCGGTTGGGGATGACCAGCTCGGGGTCGAACTCCTGGACCGCGCCGAGGCCGGTGCAGGCGGGGCAGGCGCCCTGCGGCGAGTTGAAGGAGAAGTTGCGCGGCTCGATCTCGCCGACGCTGAAGCCGCAGTTGGGGCAGGCGAAGAGCTCGGAGAAGACGAACTCCTCGGGGGCCTGGTCGGGGTCGGTCGGGACGGTGGCGACGGTGATGGTGCTGTTGCCGAGCTTGAGGGCGGTCTCGACCGAGTCGGCGAGGCGGGCGCGGTCGGGGTCGGTCCCGTCGCCGTGCAGCTCCTGGTCGGGGCTGTGATGGCGGATGACGAGGCGGTCGACGACGACCTCGACGGTGTGCTTCTTGTAGCGGTCGAGCTTCGGGGCCTGGTCGAGATCGTAGACGGCGCCGTTGACGCGCACGCGGACGAAGCCGGCGCGTCGGGCATCCTCGAAGAGGCCGAGGTGCTCGCCCTTGCGGTCGCGGACGAGGGGGCCATCACCATGATACGGCTGCCCTCGGGGAGCGCCTGGAGGATGTCGACGATCTGCTGCGGCGACTGCTGGGCGATCGGCAGGCCGCAGTTGGGGCAGTGGGGGTGGCCGATGCGGGCGAAGAGGAGGCGGAGGTAGTCGTAGATCTCGGTGACGGTGCCGACGGTGGAGCGCGGGTTGCGCGAGGTGCCCTTCTGGTCGATCGAGATGGCGGGGGAGAGGCCCTCGATGTAGTCGAGGTCGGGCTTCTCCATCTGGCCGAGGAACTGGCGGGCGTAGGCGGAGAGGGATTCGACGTAGCGGCGCTGGCCCTCGGCGTAGATGGTGTCGAAGGCGAGGCTCGACTTGCCGGAGCCGGAGAGCCCGGTCAGGACGACGAGCTTGTCGCGCGGGATGACGACGTCGATGTCCTTGAGGTTGTGCTCGCGCGCCCCGTGGATGATGATCTTGTCATTCGGCATCTGTGCCCCGTCCCTCCGCCGTTCGTGGTCGGTCATCGGTCGCCGGCGCGCGGCACGCCGCGGGCCGCCACCCGGAACCGTCCCCGGCTGCCGGGCGGGCGCACCGTGTCGCGGTGCATCTGTCAGTATAGCAGCTATACGTACAGGCTTCCAGGGGCATAGAGGGCCGGAATGGAAGATGGCGATGCCGGAAAGCGGGGTTTGCTCATCTGTTCTAAAGCTGGTTGGTTCGGGGCTGTTGCGGATGGAATGGGGGTGAAATGGGGGTGATTTGGGCGGTGCCTGACGGGGCGATCATGGCCGTTTCTCCTAGCCGTGGCAACGAAATCGGGCTCGTCGCGGGCGGTTCGTTTCGCGTTTTTCCGCTCTCCGCGCCGGGCGGGCCGCGTTCGGCGGGGCGGCGGCGGGGCGGCGCGCGGCGCGTGGGGCGCGGCTACTGATCGGACCTGTGGGGGGCGGGGGAGAGTGCCAGGGGGCGGTGGGCGGGGTGGGGGGGCCGCCGGTTGAAACCGGCGCCTCGCGGGCCTGCGGCCACGAAGCCGGCCGTCGCCGGCTGGGGCGGTTGCCACGACAAGCTCGGGGCAACCCGGCGGCCAATGGGGGTGCGCGAGAACCGTGGCATGGGGTGTGCTGTGCTGAGGCTGTGCGCCATGTGGCGGTAATGGCGACATGGCCGGGCGAGCGGCTTGATGGCATGGGGAGGAACGATGGCGAAGCCGATTCCGACGAGGGTGCATGGCGTGCTCGATTATGTGTCGGTGGGGACGCTGCTGGCGCTGCCGCGGGTGCTGCGCCGCGGGTGGACGCCGAAGGTGACGACGCTGCTGACCGGGTCGGCGATCATGACGCTGGGGGCGAGCCTGCTGACGAAGTACGAGTTGGGGCTGTTCAAGGTGCTGCCGATGAAGGGGCACCTGGCGCTCGATGGGATGACGGCGGCGATGCACGCCGCCGCGCCGTTCCTGCTGCTCGACGACAGGGACAAGAAGCAGGGGAACGCGCTGCCGATCTTGCTGGGGTTCGTCGCGTTCGAGTCGCTGGCGGCGCTGCTGACGCAGACGCAGCCGTCGCTGCAGGAGCAGGCGGCCGAGGCGACGGGCGAGCTCGCCGACCGGCTGCGCGACGCGGCCGATTAGGCGCTCGGTCGGGGCCATCGATTCCCAGCGCGTGGATCACGGTCGCCGCGCGGATACAAGGCCACCCCGCCGGGGTGGCTTCTTGCACTTGCCTGGGGGCGCTGCGACTTGACGGCGCGATTGGGGCGGGCGCGGTTTGCGGCTACGGTTGCACCATTCCGAGGGAGCGGGCACGCGCGGGGGGGCCGATGGGTTGAAACCCATCGCTAGGGGCCTGCGGGCCACGAAGCCTGCTTGCGGGCTGGGACCGATCCACAGCGAGTATCGGGCATTGATGGCCTTTGCCCTGGCCTTGGTTCCAGACCGCGCAGGCGGGCTTCGCTGCAGAGGTGCGGGTCCAGCCGCTGAGCCGGCATTCCGCTCGGCGGCCATGTTGCCGGCGTGGGCACGATGGGAGGGTGAGGGTGGAGGCCCCTGCTCTGGTTGGCGCACGGCGAATACATTGTCCGGCGCCGGCGTTGGAGCCGATCGGTGGTGATCCGATCGCGGGACCGCTGCTGTCGGGGGCCTGGCGCCTCATGCGCGTCTGTGCGGCCGATGAAGGGGCCCCGCGGGGGGGCGGGGCGATGATGTTCGTGCGGCTTCGTTGGGCCGGGTTGGAAGGACGGGGCGGTTGTCGGGGACGGAGGTGACGCCGGGGGTGTGGCGGATCGCGCTGCCGCTGGGCGATAGCCCGCTCGGGGCGGTCAACGCTTATCTGATCGGGGGACGAGGGGCCGGTCCTGATCGACACGGGCTGGCGGACGCCGGAGACGCGCGCGGCGCTGGCGGGGGCGCTGGCGGAACGGGTGGTCGCCCGAGGAGTTCAGGGCGATCGTCCTGACGCACGCGCACCCGGATCACTGCGGGCTGGCGGGGGAGTTGCTTGTTGGGTTGGGGAGCGGTCGGGGGCGCCGATCGCGCTGCATGAGGCCGACTGGCCGCTGCTCGACCCGGCGCGGCGGCACGGCGCGCGGTTCATGCGCGAGTCGGGCGCCTGGCTGGTGCGGCACGGGCTGCCGGAGGGGAGCAGGGCGGGCTGTGGCGGGCGCGGCAGGCGCTGGTGGAGCGGATGCCGGCCTTCGTGCCGGACCGCGCGCTGCGGGACGGCGACCGCCTCGACCTCGGGCGCTTCTCCTTCACGGTCCTGTGGTGTCCGGGCCACGCGCCGGGCGAGGTCTGCCTCTATGACGAGCGGGCGGGCTTGCTGATCGCGGGCGATCATGTGCTGCCGGGGATCTCGCCGAATGTCGGGATCTACGCGCCGGAGGACGCCGATCCGCTCGGCGACTACCTGGCGGCGCTGGCGCGCGTGCGCGATCTGCCGGTCGGGCTGGTGCTGCCGGGACACGGGGAGCCGTTCACGGGGCTGGCGGCGCGGGTGGACGCGATAGCGACGCACCACGCGGCGCGGCTGACGGAGATCGGCGGCGCGCTCGGCGACGAAGCTATCACCGCCTACGACCTCTGCGCCCGACTGCGTTGGGCGGGCGGGCGGGCGCGCTGGGCCGATCTGCCGCCGTTCCAGCATGCCCTGGCGCTCGCCGAGACGATCGCCCACCTCGAATTGCTGCGGCGCCGGGGGCGGGCGCGGCGGGAGGAGGATGGTGGGACGATCCGCTATGCGATTGCGGATTGGCGATTGCGGATTGCGGATTAGGCACGCGAGGGAGAACAGCGCTACCGGGAGAGCGCGCCGCTCCAGGCGCTTCGTCAATCCGCAATCCGCAATCGCCAATCCGCAATCGAGTGTACGTTCACTCGGCTGTGGTATACTGGGGTTCCGGGAGTCGGTGATTCGGCCAACCTGATGCACGGCGGCAAGAGAGGGGTGCGCGGGCATGCGGTTTGACCGCGGCGAGCGGGTCATGTGCGGCGATTGTGGCTACCGGGATGACGACGGGTTGGACAAGCTGCACGAGGAGTGCGGCGTCTTCGGGATCTACGCGCCAGGCGTGGATGTCGCCCGGGTGACCTTCTTCGGGCTGTACGCCCTGCAGCACCGCGGGCAGGAGAGCGCCGGGATCGCGGTCGCGGACGGGCGGCGGATCGCCGTCCACCGGCAGATGGGGCTGGTCGCGCAGGCGTTCACGGAGGACGATCTGGCCCGGCTGGGGGGCGACCTGGCGATCGGGCACACCCGCTACTCGACGACCGGCAGCAGCAATATCCAGAACGCCAGCCCGTTCCTGGTGCGGTCGAGCCTGGGGGAGATCGCGGTCGCGCACAACGGCAACCTGACCAACGCCGACCGGCTGCGGGGGGAGCTGGAGGGGGAGGGCGAGCGCTTCCTGGCCTCGACCGACTCGGAGATCGTGGCGCGGCTGATCGGGCACGCGCACGGTGAGACGATCGTCGACAAGCTGCGCCGGACGATGCCGCGGATGATCGGGGCCTACAGCCTGACGATCCTCACGCCGACGCAGGTGATCGGGGTGCGCGACCCGCTGGGGGTGCGGCCGCTCAGCCTGGGGCGGCTGCCGGACGGCGGCTATGTGATCGCGTCGGAGTCGTGCGCGTTCGCGACGGTCGGGGCGGAGTTGGTGCGCGATATCGAGCCGGGCGAGATCGTGGTGCTCGACGCGGACGGCGTCCATTCCTACGTCGGGCAGGTGTCGACCCGCCGCGCGACCTGCGTCTTCGAGCTGATCTACCTGGCCCAGCCGGACAGCGCGATCGGCGGGCAGCGGCTGCACCTGGCGCGGCAGCGGATGGGGGCGGAGCTGGCGCGCGAGCACCCGGCCGAGGCCGACATCGTGATCGCCGCGCCGGACTCGGCGACGCCGGCGGCGCTCGGCTACGCGCGCGAGAGCGGCATCCCCTACGCGGAGGCGCTGATCAAGAACCGCTATATTGGGCGCACCTTCATCCAGCCGGACCAGCGGCTGCGCGAGATCGGCGTGGGGCTGAAGTTCAACGCGCTGCCGGAGGTGCTGGCGGGGCGGCGCGTGGTGCTGGTGGAGGATTCGATCGTGCGCGGCACGACGAGCCGCCCGCTGATCGAGCTGCTGCGCAAGAGCGGCGCGACCGAGGTCCACATGCGGGTCCACTCGCCGCCGATGGCCTGGCCCTGCTACCTGGGGGTGGACACGGGGCGCCGGGCGGAGCTGATCGCGGCGCGCAAGAGCGTCGAGGAGATCCGCGACGCTATCGGGGCCGACTCGCTCGGCTACCTGTCGCAGGGGGGGCTGGCGCGGGCGATCGACTTGCCGCAGGGGGAGTTCTGCTTCGCCTGCTTCAGCGGCGACTACCCGGTCAGCGTGCAGATGGAGTTCGACAAGCTGGCGCTGGAGCAGCCGGTCCAGCAGCCGCTGCGCGCCGACATGGCGGTGGTCGGCGACTGACGGGGGTGAACCACAAAGGCACAAAGACCACAAAGATCACAAAGACGGATTATAGAAGCTGAAGGTTGAAGGTCAAAGGCCGTGCCCTTCGTTCTGTGATCTTTGTGGTCTTTGTGCCTTTGTGGTGAAATTACGTCGGTAGGTCGGGCGAGGAGGGGGGCGCATGGCGGGCGAGGGGTCGGGGGGGCAGGCATTGCGGAGGACGCCGCTGCACGGGGTGCATCAGGCGATGGGCGCGCGGATGGTGGAGTTCGGCGGCTGGGACATGCCGGTGCGCTACACGGGCGACCTGGCGGAGCACCGCGCGGTGCGCACCGCCGCCGGGCTGTTCGATCTCGGCCACATGGGGCAGGTGAACCTGACCGGGCCGGACGCGCTGCCCTTCCTGCAATGGCTCGTCACCAACGACTTCGCCTCGCTGCCGGTCGGGCAAGCGCGCTACACGCTGCTGTGCCGGCCCGACGGCGGCACGCTCGACGACCTGATCGTCTACCGCCTGCCGGACCGCTGGTTCATCGTCCTCAACGCCGCGAACCGGGAGAAGGATGTCGCCTGGATGCGCGCGCGCCGGGCGGAGCGCCCGGAACTGGACGTGACGATCGACGACGTGACGGACGAGACGGGGATGCTGGCGTTGCAGGGGCCGCAGGCCGAGACGGTCTTGCAGCGGCTGACGGGCGCCGATCTGTCGGGGCTGGAGCAGTTCGGCGCGGTCGAGGCGCCGGTCGACGGGGCGCCGGCGCTGATCGGGCGCACCGGGTACACCGGCGAGGACGGCTTCGAGCTCTATTTCCCGGTCGAGCAGAGCGAGCATCTGTGGCGGAAGATTCTCGAAGCGGGGCGGCCGGAGGGGGCGCAGCCGATTGGCCTGGGGGCGCGCGACACGCTGCGCCTGGAGGCGAAGATGGCGCTCTACGGCCACGAGCTGACCGAGGAGATCAACCCGCTGGAGGCGGGGCTCGGCTGGGTCGTCAACTTCGACAAGGGCGACTTCATCGGGCGCGAGGCGCTGCTGCGGGTGCGGGACGCGAAGCCGGCGCGGCGGCTGGTCGGGTTCCGGATGGTCGAGCGGGGCGGGGCACCGCGCGCCGGCTACGAGGTGCAGGTGGACGGCGAGCCGGTGGGGTTCGTGACCAGCGGCACCCACTCGCCGACGCTGAACCAGAGCATCGGGCTGGCGCTGGTGCGCCGGGGTGCGGCGGGGGTCGGCAAGCCGCTCGACATCGTCATCCGTGGTAAGCCGGTGCGCGCCGAGCAGGTCAAGACGCCGTTCTACCGGCGGGTGGGCGCGACGGCCGGGGCGGCGGCGCCGATGTGAGTGCTGAGTGGGGGCGCCCGGCACCCGGTGGCATCTCCTCGCTCAATGTTGGGAGAGGGAGGGCCGGCCTGGTGGGGTGATGGCGCGATGGGTCGGCGCGCGGCCGGGGGCGCGGTGTTCCGCCCGGCGGGCGGGGTGCGGACGGGAGAGGAGTGGGGCGATGGAGCAGGTGCCCGGGGACCGGCGGTACACGAAAGAGCACGAGTGGATCAAGATCGAGGGGGACGTGGCGACGGTGGGGATCACCGAGTTCGCGCAGAGCGAGCTGGGCGACGTGACCTTCGTGGAGGTGCCCAAGGTCGGGCAGCAGTTGAGCAAGGGCGAGTCGTTCGGGGTGGTCGAGTCGGTCAAGGCGGTCTCGGACATCTACGCGCCG
>JAUJMV010000009.1:205505-235382 GCA_030446685.1 Thermomicrobiales bacterium
AGGTGCGGGTGCAGGACCCGAGCGAGGCGGAGGCGCTGCTGGGCGCCGAGGAGTATGAGCGGCTGGTCGGGGCGGGCCATTAGGGAGTGCGGAGTGCGGAGTGCGGAGTGCGGAGTGATGGGGGGGCGGGGCGAGTTCCGGATGTATCCGGGACTGCTCCCTCCCCGCTCCGTGATTCCGCGCTCCGCGCTCCGCGCTCCGCACTGGAGTTGAGCGAGATGTCCTACGTGCCGCATACCGAGGCCGATCGGGCGCAGATGCTGGAGACGATCGGGGTCGGGCGGATCGAAGACCTGTTCGAGGATATTCCGGAGGGGTTGCGCTTCCCGGAGCTGCGCCTGCCGCCGCCGCGGTCGGAGCAGGAGGTGCGGGCGCGGCTGGCGGAGCTGGCCGGGGCGAACACGCACGCCGGGCAGTTGCCGTCGTTCCTGGGGGCCGGGGCCTACAACCATTACACGCCGGCGGTGGTGGGGTACATCAACCAGCGCGGCGAGTTCCTGACGGCCTACACGCCGTACCAGCCGGAGTTGAGCCAGGGGACGCTGCAGGGCATCTACGAGTACCAGACGATGATGTGCCAGCTCTACGGCATGGAGGTCTCCAACGCCTCGATGTACGACGGGGCGACCGCGCTGGCCGAGGGCGCGCTGATGACGATCGGGGCGACACGGCGGCGGAAGATCGTCGTGGCGGGCTCGCTGCACCCGGCCTACCGGCAGGTGCTGCGGACCTACACGACGGGGCTGGACGTGGAGGTCGTCGAGGCGCCGATCGACGCCGGGACGCTGCGGGTCGAGCCGGAGGCGCTGCGGGCGACCATCGAGGGGGCGGCCTGCGTGGCGGTGCAGTACCCGAACTTCCTGGGGGCGATCGAGGACCTGGGGGCGATCGGGCGGCTGGCGCACGAGGCGGGGGCGCTCTTCCTGGTCTCGGCCTACCCGATGGCGCTGGGGCTGCTGAAGCCGCCAGGGGAGTTCGACGCGGACATCGCGGTCGGCGAGGGGCAGTGCTTCGGGGCGGGGCTCAACTTCGGCGGGCCGTACCTGGGCATCCTGACCTGCAAGCAGCAGTTCATCCGCCAGATGCCGGGGCGGGTGGTCGGCCAGACGACCGACAGCGACGGCAAGCGCGGCTTCGTGATGACGCTGCGGACGCGCGAGCAGGACATCCGCCGCGAGCGGGCGACCTCGAACATCTGCACCAACCAGGGGCTGATCCAGTTGACCGCGACGGTCTACCTGGCGCTGCTGGGCAAGGAGGGGCTGCGCCAGACGGCGGAACTGTGCTACCAGAACGGGCACTACCTGGCCGAGCGGGTCGGCGCGGTGGCGGGGGTGGAGCGGATCGGGGCGGCGCCGTTCTTCAACGAGTTCGCGGTGCGGCTGCCGCGGCCGGCGGCGGAGGTCGGGGCGGCGCTGGTGCGGCAGGGGTTCATCGGCGGCTACGACCTCGGCGGCGACTACCCGGAGCTGGGGGACGCGATGCTGCTGTGCGCGACCGAGCTGAACAACAAGCGCGAGATCGACCGCTTCGCCGAGGCGCTGGCGGAGATTCTCTAGGCGGCGGGCGAGGCGTACCGGCGGGCGCTCGCGCCCCCCCCCGCCGCCGGCTGACCCCTTGACATGCCTCATGCCCGGTAGCAGATTACCGGGCATGAGATGGCTGGCGTTCTACTGGCTCCCCGGTACCGACCGGCCCGACCTCCTGCGCGATGAGGATTGGCAGCGGGTCGAGTGGGCGCTGTCGGTCAACCCCCAGGCCGGGCCGATCATCTCGGGCAGCGGCGGGGCGCGCAAGCTGCGCATCGGCCTAGCCGGACGCGGCAATCGGGGCGGCGCGCGGACGATCTACGTTTACCTGCCGCGGCTGGAGCGGGTCTATTTCCTCGCTACCTACGGCAAGAACGAGCGGGCGGATCTGACGCCGACGGAGCGTGCCAGCCTGCGAGAAATCATCGAGCAGTTGCAGCGCGAGGGAGGCTGAGCGATGCCCGAGGATCGCACGATCGGCCAGCAGCTGATCACCAATGCGCGGCTGGCCCTCGCCCATGTGCGCGGCGAGTACGAGCCACCGAAGACGAAGCGTATCCCGCTCCCCGCCGGCGGGCGAGGGGCGACCGCGGTGGCGCCGCCCGCCTATGACGGGGCGCGCGTCCGCGCCGTCCGTGACCGGCTGGCCCTCTCCCAGCGCCTGTTCGCGGAGGTGCTGAACGTGAGCCCCGCCACCGTCTGCGCCTGGGAGCAGGGGCAGCGCACCCCGGCCGGTCCTGCGCTGCGCCTCCTGGAACTGGCCGAGGAGCACCCGGATGCCTTCCTCGCCAAGGTGCGGCCCGCCGATGATCTCCCCGGTCACACGGGTGAGAATCCCCCGAGCGAATCCCCGCCGATCGCGCCGTAGGCGCGGCATCGAACGACCGCGATGCGCGACCGTGCCGAGCGGTAAGCACGAGATCGTGCGCTTCGCCGGGGCACTGGCGGCGCCGGGCGCGCGGTACGCTCGGGCGGGGTACGAGTTCCGCCCGGGTAGTCTGCGCGGTAGAGGCGAGCGCGATGGTGGTGGCGGGGCTCCCCGGATTGCCCGGCGGACGATCCTTGTCGCGGTGGAGCGCGCCGTGTCATCATTCCCGGTGGCGCGGCGCCGGGACACCCCCGGTAGGGGCGGAACGAACCGTTCCGGCGGGGCGTTGTATCTCCGGGCACGGTGACGGCGGATCGGTCCGGGGCGCGCTGGCGCGGCCGGATGCGGCGCGGGGTGGCGGGAGGGCTGTGGGGAGTCCGGGGCGGACGATCGAGGGCGCGCGGCCGGGGGCATCGGCAGAGGGGTGGCGGGGGCCGACGCGCGGGGCGGGCGCCCGGCTGCTGGGCCTGATCACCCCGCTGGCGCGGCCGCTGACCGCCGGGCTCTTCGCGCTGGTCGTCTATCTGATCCGGGCGGGCCTCGCGCGGACGGGCTTCGAGCAGACCGATTACGCCTACTTCAACTACCTGGCCGACGCCTTCCTGCACGGGCAGTTGCACCTGCGCCTGCCGCCGCGGAACGAGGGCGATCTGGTCTTCTACGCCGACCGGCTCTACCTCTACTGGCCGCCCTTTCCGGCGGTCGTCCTGCTGCCGCTGGTGGCGCTCTTCGGCGTCGGGGTGACGGACATCGCCTACACGGCGGTCTTCGGGGCGCTCTGCGTGGCGCTGACCGCCTGGCTGCTCGCCGCGCTCGACGAGAGCGGGGTGGCGCCGCTGGCGGCCGAGCGGCGGGCGCTGTTGGTGCTGACCGTCGCGTTCGGCTCGGTCGTGCTGATTCTGGCGCCCGTCGGCACCGTCTGGTTCACGGCGCAACTGATCGGCTTCGGCTGCGTGCTGCTGGCGACGATCGCGGCGCTGCGGGGGCGCGGGCCGTGGGGCTACTTCCTGGTCGGGCTGGCGCTGGCCTGCGCGCTGACGACGCGGATGTCGCTCCTCTTCAATGGGGTCTGGCTGGCCTACTACCTGCTGCGGCGCGACTGGGGGCTGTTGGCGGGGGCGCGGGCCTGGCGAGCCGCCTGGGGGCTGGCGCCGGTGCTGGCCGGGATCGGGGCGCTGGCCTGGTACAACTGGGCGCGCTTCGGCAGCCCGGCCGAGACGGGGCTGGACTGGCACGCGGTCAATCCGTTCTTCCGCGAGGAGTTCGAGCGGTACGGCGTCTTCAACCTGCACTACCTGGGGACCAACCTGCGCCATCAGTTCTGGTCCTACCCGGTCCTGGCGCCGCTGGAGGAGCAGAAGTGGCTGGGGGGCGGGCTCTTCTGGATGACGCCGCTGCTGCTCGGGGCGCCGTGGGCGCTCTGGCGGCGGTGGCGGGAGCCGCTGATCTGGACGCTGGTGCTCAGTTGCCTGCTGGTGTACATTCCGATCGGGCTGCTGATGGGGACCGGCTGGGTGACGTTCGGCCCGCGCTACCTGCTCGACCTGATGGTCCCGCTGTTGGTGCTGACGGCGATCGGCATCCGGCGCTGGCCGCTGGCGCTGATTGCCGCCCTGGCGGCGATCAGTTGCCTGACCTACGGGATCGGGTCGCGGCTGTGGCTGCTGGCGTTCTGACGGGGGAGTCGAGAGTCGGGAGTCGGGAGTAGAGAGTAGAGTGGAGGAAGGACTGCCAATGACTCTCATCGCTACGATTTCCATTTACTCTCTACTCCCGACTCCCGACTCCCGGCTGTGAAGGAGCGGACATGGCGCGGATCATGATCCTGGTGGTGGCGTACAACGCGGAGGCGACGCTGGCGAGCGTGCTGGCGCGCATCCCGGCGGCGGTGCTGGCGAAGGTCGAGGAGATCGTCGTCTTCGACGACGCCAGCCAGGACCGCACCTACCAGGTGGGCGAGCGGTACCGCGAGGGGGGCACCCGGCGAGCGATAAGCTGCGCGTCTTCCGCAACCCGGTCAACCTGATGTACGGCGGCAACCAGCAGCGCGGCTACCGCTACGCGGTCGAGCGGGGCTTCGATCTGGTGGTGTTGCTGCACGGCGACGGGCAGTACGCGCCGGAGGTGATGCAGCGGCTGCTGGAGCCGCTGGAGCGCGGCGAGGCCGACCTGGTGATGGGGTCGAGGATGATCATGCCGGGGGCGGCGTTGCGCGGGAACATGCCGCTCTACAAGTACGTCGGCAACAAGATCCTCACGCGGATCGAGAACCTGCTGGTGGGGACGCGGCTGAGCGAGTTCCACTCGGGTTACCGGGCCTACCGGGTGGCGGCGCGGGGAGATCCCGCTCGGGCGGATGACGACGAACTGGCACTTCGACACGCAGATCATCCTCGAATTCCTGAGGCGCGGGTACCGGATCGTGGAGGTGCCGATCCCGACCTATTACGGGGACGAGATCAGCCACGTCAACGGCATACCGTACGCGCTGCACTGCATCTGGGAGGCGGGCAAGTTCGCGCTGACGGCGCGCCGGCGGACAGGAAAGGGGCGAGAGGGTGCCGCACTACCGGCTGCATCGCGACCCCCGGAGTAGCCACCAGCAGATCGCGCGGCTGGTGCGGCGGCTGGGGCGGGGGCCGGTGCTCGACGTGGGCGCGGCGCAGGGGATGCTCGGGCAACTGCTGCGGGACGCGGGGGCGCGGCTCGACCTGGACGGGGTGGAGCCGAACCCGGACTGGGCGGCCCAGGCCCGGCCCTTCTACCGCCGGGTCTTCGTCGGCGGGATCGAGGAGGCGGACCTGCCGGCGGCCACCTACGAGGTGATCGTCTGCGCTGACGTGCTGGAACACACGGTCGATCCAGTCGCGGTGCTGGGCCGGCTGCGCCGGGCGGCGACCGACGACGCCCTCTTCATTATCTCGCTGCCGAACGTGGCGCACCTGGCGGTGCGGCTGCTGCTCCTGTTCGGGCGTTTCCCGGCGATGGAGCGCGGCATCCTCGACCGCACCCATCTGCACTTCTACACGCGCGACACGGCGGCGGCGATGTTCCGCGAGGCGGGGCTGGAGACCGTGCGGGCGAGCGCCACCGGGGTGCCGCTCGACGAACTCTGGCCGTCCGGCGAGGGGACGCGGCCGTTCGCGCTGCTGGTGCGGTTGCAGCACCTGGCGCTGGCGCTGGCGCCGCGCCTCTTCGGCTTCCAGTGGGTCTTCGTCGCGCGCCGGCGCCGCCCGGCGGAGTGATCCCCGCGTCCCCGCGCGGTCGTACTACCGGGTAGACCCGGCGGCGTCGCCGGGCGCTTGCGTCGCCGCTCCTCCCGCCGCGGGGTGCGCCTCGATTGAGCGGGCCACGTTGGGCGACGGGTGCGCTCTCCCCCCGCGTATCCTGAGCCGCGGCGAAGGATCGGCTTCCGCGGCACTGGACGAGGCCATCCGCCACGCGGGCGGCGGGGATCGCGATCCTTCGCCGCGGCTCAGGATGACAAGGAGCGATCCCGCCCCGCCTGGCGCGACTGCGCGGCCCAGCGTGCAGGCCCACCGCGGCCATCGCGTCAGCACAAGCTTGTGGTCGTTCACCACGCAGTTGTAGGAGTCGCCGCGCGATGCTGACGGTGCAGTGCCGGTTGGGGCAGGACGCGGCCGACGCGGCCGGCACGCGCCCGGCGGTGGTGCTGACGGCGGCGGAGGTGGCGGTGCTGCTGGTGCCGGCGGCGCGCGGGATGACGCCGGCCCTGGCGGCATTGCTTGCGGCGCCGGAGGACGGGCCGGTGACGCGGGCCGTGGGGGCGGGGCAGTTGCCGGCGTTGCGGGCCGAGTTGCGCCGCGCGCTCGACGGCATCGCGGCGTCCCGGCTGCCGGGCCAATTGCTGCTGGCGCTGGTCTGGCAGCGGCTTGCCACCGTCTGCGCGACAGCGATGGAGTTGGGGCTGAACCTCTACTTCACCGTGGAGGATGTGGGAAGCGGGGAGTGAGAACCGCCCGATGGGGGGCGTTTGCCCGGCGAAGGGACCTTTTCGCGGTGCTCATTGCGCGCCGCGCACTTCCGCGGATTGTAAAAGGAATCACAAACGGCCTGTCGTGCGTTATAGGGATGAGGCCGGTCGCTGGAGATAAATAGCGGCCGCGCCTTTCACAGCCCCAGGGGAGCGTACGTGACGACCGGTGCATGATGAAAGGAGGGCCGTGATGCAGGTGTACGACATTCGCGAGCAGAAGCCCGACCGCCCGATACATGCCGACCGCCACGCACAGCAACTCCTCGATGACGGCGCGATCAGTCCCTATGGTGTCGCTTGCCTGCACGAGCAGCGGGCGGTGGTCGAAGTGCGCCTGGGCGAGCGGCATCTGCTGCTCAGTTGCGCGGAGTGCGGCACGGTGCTGGGGGTGACGCAGCGGCCGGCGACCTGAGCGCCGGGGGCCGACGCGGGGGGCCGGCGGGGGGGGCCGCCGGTTGAAACCGGCGTCTCGCGGGCCTGCGGCCACGAAGCCGGCCGTCGCCGGCTGGGTTCTCCCGAAGAGCAGTGGCGGCCGGGGAGCAATTCGAGAAGAGTGACGGCGCACCGGGGGATTTCCCCGGTGCGCCGTTTTGTCCTGGGGGCTGCGCCGCTTATCGTTGGTCGGGACCGTCGGGCGGGGGGGTGATGGCGAGGTGCAGGTCGCGGAGCTGGTCGGGGCTGACCGTGGAGGGGGCGTCGGTCATCAGGTCGCGCGCGCCCTGGGACTTGGGGAAGGCCATCACCTCGCGGATGTTGGGGGCGCCGGCGAGGACCATCACCAGGCGGTCGATGCCGGGGGCGATGCCGCCGTGGGGCGGGACGCCGTACTCGAAGGCGCGCAGGAGGTGGCCGAAGCGCGCCCAGGCGTCCTCGCGCGAGTAGCCGAGGAGGCCGAAGAGCTGCTCCTGCTGGGCGCGGTCGTGGATGCGGATGCTGCCGCCGCCGACCTCGTAGCCGTTGAGGACGAGGTCGTAGGCGGCGGCGCGGGCGGCGCCGGGGTCGGTCGCCAGGAGGTGGGCGTCCTGGGGCAGCGGCGCGGTGAAGGGGTGGTGGACGGCGTCCCAGCGGCCGGCCTCCGCGTCCCACTCGAGCAGCGGGAACTCGGTGACCCAGGCGAAGGCGAGTTCGTCGTCGTCGAGGGGGAAGAGCTGGGGGCCGAGCTGGGCGCGCAGGCGGCCGAGGGTCTCGCCGGCGACCGCGCGGCTGTCGGCGACGAAGAGGAGCAGATCGCCGGGGCCGGCGTCGAAGCGGGCGGCGAGCGCGGCGATCTCCGCGGGGGAGAAGAACTTGGCGATCGGGGAACGGGCGGCGAGGGCGCCGTCGCCGCCGGCTTCGAGCGCGAGCCAGGCGAGGCCCTTGGCGCCGAACTGGCGGGCGGTGGCGGTCAGGTCGTCCAATTGCTTGCGAGTGTAGCCGGCCTGGCCGGGCGCCTTGATCCCGCGCACCACGCCCCCCCCGGCGACCGTGTTGGCGAAGACGCCGAACCGGCTGCCGCGGACCTGCTCGCTCACGTCCTCGATCGCCATCTCGAAGCGGAGGTCGGGCTTGTCGGAGCCGTAGCGGTCGAATGCCTCGCGGAAGGTGAGGCGGCGGAAGGGATCATACTTCAGGCGCTTGGCGGTGAGCGTCTTGGCCATCGAGGCGAAGAGATCCTCGGTCAGGCGCAGCACGTCCTCCTGGCCGACGAAGGACATCTCCAGGTCGAGCTGGGTGAACTCGGGCTGGCGGTCGGCGCGCTGGTCCTCGTCGCGGAAGCAGCGGGCGATCTGGAAGTAGCGGTCCATCCCGGCGACCATCAGGAGCTGCTTGAGCTGCTGGGGGGACTGGGGGAGGGCGTAGAACTCGCCGGGGTAGAGGCGGCTGGGGACGAGGTAGTCGCGCGCGCCCTCGGGGGTGCTCTTGATCAGGATCGGGGTCTCGATCTCGACGAAGCCGCGCGCGGAGAGGAAGTCGCGGATGTACTTCACGGCCTGGTGGCGCAGGACGAGCTGGCGCTGCATGACCGGGCGGCGCAGGTCGAGGTAGCGGTAGGTCAGGCGCAGGCCCTCGTCGACCTCGATGTCGTCGCGGATCGGGAAGAAGGGCGTCTCGGCGCGGGCGAGGATCGTCGCCCGGTGGGCGTCGACCTCGATCGCGCCGGTCGGCAGGGCGGGGTTGACGGTGCCCTCGGGGCGGGCGACGACCGCGCCGGCGACCTCCAGGACGTATTCGGGGCGGACCTCGGAGGCGACCGCGTGGGCGTCGGCGGACTCCGCGGGGTTGAAGACGATCTGGGTGATGCCGTGGCGGTCGCGCAGGTCGATGAAGATCAGCCCGCCGTGGTCGCGCCGCCGCCCGACCCAGCCCTTGAGGGTCGCCTGGCGGCCGACGTCGGCGGCGCGCAGGCTGCCGCAGTGGGTGTAGGCGCGGTAGGCCTCCGGGCCGGTGGGGAGGCCGTCGGGGTGGGTGGTGGTAGGCTGGGGCTGTTGGGTGTCGGTCGCTCCGTCCATATCCTTCCTTTGTCGAGTTTGATAGTTGGCGGTTCGCCCTCACCCCCGCCGCCACGCCACGCCCAGGGGGCGGCGCCCGGCGGCACCCCCCTGGGGGACCGATGCTGCGGGTGGTGGTGACACGGCCCGTTGAGTACGGGAAGTGCTTGCGGCGATTCGCTGTTGAACCGCGAGTAGCCGGGTTCCGGGGACTCCCCGGAGGCACATCCCGTAGTGTACCCGCGGCGGTAGGGCTAGGACAATGGGGTATCACGGGCGTCGCGCGGGATCTCGTAGCCCTCGCGGAGGGCGTCGGGGCCGCCGACGTTGCCGGCAAAGACGGTGTAGAGGGGGGCGGGCCAGCGCGCTCGGGGGCCGAGCCGCTAGAGTGGGACGCCGAGCCGCGCCCCGCCTGCTACCGCGCCAGTCACCGCCGTCGCATCGCAACCATGGAGCGCTCGATGGAGCAGGCAGAATCCCCGCTGAACGTCGTCCTCGCCGACGATCATCGCGTCGTCCGCCGTGGACTCCGCAGCCTGCTGGAGTCGGCCCTGCGTTGCAGCGTGGTGGGTGAGGCCAGCGAGGGGCGCGAGGCGGTGGGGTCGAGCGCCCGCCGGACGTGCTGGTGGTCGACATGGTCATGCCGGGACTGACGGGTCCGGCGGTGATCCGGCAGGTCCACGCGCTGGCGCCAGGGGCGTGGTCCTCTCGATCGTGCGCGAGCTGCCTGCGACCGCGATCGAGGCCTACATCTCGCAGGTCGGCGCGTCCCCCCTCGATCTTCACGACACGCTCACTCGCCGGAACTGGGCGCGACCGCCAGGAGCCGGCACGTTGCCGGACGGAACACGCCGGGAACGCCTCGTGCAACCGGGGGATCATCGCCCGCCGCCGCGCCGGGGCGAACCGCTCGCACAGCCCCTTCTTGGGACGGTCAGTTCGAGGGCCTGCTGCCCGACGAGCCGTTCCCACTCGGCGATGCGCGCCGCCTCGGCGCCCCCTCGCCCCGCCCGTCCTGGAAGAGTTGCGGCGCCCACTCCCGGAACACGTCCCGCCACCGCGAGAGCAGGTTCGCCCCGATGCCATGCTCGCGCGCGATCTGGGCCGCGCTCTGCTCACCCCGGAGCGACTCCAGCACCACCTGGAGCTTGAACTGCGGGGTATGGTGCCGCCCGTCGCCGCTCATGGTCTCCCCTCCCGACAGAAACGGTATACGTCGTGGTTCCCGCCCTGTCCAGGTTTGGGGGCACTTCAGTAGCAACCGGGGCTATCGGCCGGGCCGCCGCTCGCCATCGTGCGGTAGCCCGTTGTCGATCTCAGGCGCCGCCGAACGACTATGGTATGTCGGCAGGGAGCCGGCGACGAGCGACGGCACGGAAAGGTGAGGCACGATGGAGTGGAAGCTCGAACTGGTGGTGGTCCCCGTCGCGGACGTGGACCGGGCGAAGCACTTCTACAGCGAGCAGTGCGGCTTCGTCATCGATCACGACACCCGGGTCGGCGATAACATGCGCGTCGTGCAGTTGACCCCGCCCGGCTCGGCCTGCTCGATCGCCATCGGCGCGGGGCTCGCCGACTCGGCGCCGGGCTCGCTGCAGGGCCTGCAGTTGGTCGTCGGCGACATCGAGGCGGCCCGGGCCGAGCTGGTCGGTCGGGGCGTCGAGGCCAGTGACGTCTTCCACTTCCAGGGCGGTGCCCGGCGCGCGGGGCGCGGCGGCGACTGGAACTCGTTCCTCTCCTTTAACGATCCCGACGGCAATGGCTGGGTCGTGCAGGAGCGCCCCGCCCGCGGCTGACACCGCCCGCCGCCGGCGGAACGCGGGGCCGATGCGTCCGGCGCCGACATGGGACAAAGGCTGCGTGACCGGCGCGGACATCGCCGGAGGGCGCGGTCGGCGAAGTGGCGCGTTCGTGTGCGTACCGCCGACTCGGAGGGTCCGAGGTCCGGGCCGGCGGAGGGTGGGAGGTGAACGGATGACCGACCGCGCGCCCGTCGGGGTGACCAACCTCGACCGCTACGGATTCCCCGCCTTGCCGTGGAGCCGGCCGCGCGACCTCCTCGTCGCCGGCCCGCCGCAGCCCGACGTCCCGGGCGGCGAGACCTTCGTCACACTCGGGACGTGTCGGCCGGCCGGCCGGCCCCACGCCGCCGGGATCGGCGCCTGCTGGCTCGACGGCGACTTCTACTTCACGAGCGGGCCGGGGACGCGCAAGTCCCGCAACCTGGCGGCGACCCCCGCCTGTACCATGTCCCTCAGGCTGGAGGGCATCGACCTCGTCCTCGAAGGCGAGGCGGCCAGGGTCGTCGACCCGGCGACCCTGGCGCGGGTGGCCGCCCTGTACCGCGAGGGTGGCTGGCCGGCGGAGGTGGCGGGCGACGCCCTCACCGCCCCGTTCAGCGCCCCGAGCGCCGGCCCGCCGCCCTGGCAGCTCTACCGCTTCACGTTCCACACGGCCTTCGGGGTCGCCACCGCGGAGCCGTACGGCGCGACGCGCTGGCGCTTCCGACCGCTGATGGGGGGAGGCGGCGCGGGCCGGTGTCACGTTGGGAGCGAGCTCGCCCACCGTGGCGACGGTCAGTACCGGACGATCGGAGTCGGCCGCGCCTGCCTCCCGACGACGATCGCCGAGGAGCGGACCATGAACGGACCCGACCGCAAGGAGTCTTCAGTGCCCGAATTGCGCACCCTGATGACCGGTCTCGCGCTCGTCGAGTCGCCGCGGTGGCACGACGGCCGCCTGTGGTTCTCCGACTGGGGCGCGCACGAGGTCATCGCCGTTGATCTCGACGGCGGGAGCGAGGTCGTCGTCCGCGTCCCGACCGCCCCGTTCTGCATCGACTGGCTGCCGGATGGGCGCCTGCTGATCGTCTCGGGGGGCGACGGGCGCGTCCTCCGGCGGGAGCCCGACGGGTCGCTGGTGACCCACGCCGACCTGACCGGCCTCTCCGGCCATCCCTGGAACGACATCGTCGTGGACGGCCGGGGCAACGCCTACATCGGCAACATCGGCTTCGACTTCCCGGTCGGCGAATTCAGGCCCGGCATCGTCGCCCTGGTCACGCCGGATGGCGCCGCGCGGCCGGTCGCCGATGGGACCGCATTTGCCAACGGTCTGGTCGTGACGCCCGACAACTCCACGCTGATCCTCGCCGAGTCCTACGCCTCCAGGCTCACCGCCTTCGACATCGCGGCCGACGGCAGCCTGTCGAACCGGCGGGTGTGGGCCGACCTCGCCGGCGGCACCCCCGACGGCATCTGCCTCGACGCCGAAGGGGCCGTCTGGTACGGGGACCCCGGGGCCAAGAGTTGCGTGCGCGTGCGCGAAGGCGGCGAGGTACTGCGGACGATCGCCCTCGATCGCGGCTGCTTCGCCTGCGCGCTCGGGGCGCGGACGGGAGGACGCTGTTCCTGCTGGCGAACGAGTTGCCCGATCTCGCCAACGGGGCGGGCGGCGGGGCGCGCACGGGCCAGGTGCTCACCGCCGAGGCGCCCGCACCGGGCGTCGGCTGGCCGTAGGCGGGGGCGCGGGCGCTGCCCCGGCACCATCCGGGTCGTCGGAGCCCGCCGACACCATGCACATCGACGCGATCGGTGACGACGCGGGCGGGACCGGGCGTCGCCGGACCGCGAAAAGGCAACTTACAGCGTTTTGCAGGGGAGTGTGATAGGGGTTAGGATGGAAGGAGGGCGAGGGCGGCGCGGGCGCGGTGAGCGGGAGGCGAGGATGCGCGCATATTCGGCGGATCTGCGGGAACGGATCGTGGCGGCGGTGGACGCCGGGCAGGCGCGGGAGGAGGTCGCGCGGCGCTTCGGCGTGTCGCTGACGACGATAGGCAACTACCTCCGGCTGCGGCGGGCGACCGGCGGCCTGGCCCCGCGCCCGCGCCAGGGCGACCGGCCCGCGATCGGCCCGGAGCGGTATGCGGCGCTCACCGCCCAGTTGGAAGCCGCGCCCGACGCCACCCTGGAGCAGCACTGCGAGCAGTGGGCGGCGACGACGGGGCGGCGGTGAGACATCGACGCCGGGCGCGCGTGTGGCGCACGATCGCGCGCGCGAGAGAGTCCGCGCAGGACCTACAAGAAAAGACTATGAGCCTCGGGGCGGCCGAGCGTCACGAGGTGCTGCGGGTCGCCCGCTCCGGGCGGGCGTGGCGCGAGGAGGTCGCGACGTGGGACCCGGACGAGGTCGTCGTCGCTCGACGAGACCGGCGCGAACGTCGCGACCGGCGCCGCCGTGACGCGGTCGCTGACCCCGCCTCCGGGGTACGCCGCGCGCCGCGGCGCGCCTACGACAAGTTGCGGGCTGGGGTCCCCTTCAACAAGGGGCGCAACATCACACCACCCTGGCGGCCCTGACCACCGCGGGCATCGGGGCGGCAATGACCGTCGAGGGCGCGGCGGATGCCGCGACGGTCGAGGCGTTCTGTCCGCACCTGCGTCGCCCCGGCGCTGCGCCCCGGCCAGACGGTGCGTGAGCACGATGTGGCGCACGATCGCGCGCGCCGACAACGTGCCGACGCACAAGGGCGCCGCCGTGCGCGAGTGCTGATCGAGGCGGCGGGCTGCCGGCTGCGCTTCAACAAGGGGCGCAACTCCCGGCCTACTCGCCCGACTTGGCGCCGATCGAGGAGGCGGTGGTGCTCGACAACGTGCCGACGAAGGGCGCCGCCGTGCGCAAAGCTGCGCGCTGCGCCGCGCGAAGGCCGCCTGCACCGGGGAGGCGGTGCAGCAGGCCATCGGCCCCGCCCTCGACGCCATCACGCCTCAGGACGCCCGCCACTTCTTCGCCCACTGCGGCTACGGCACCGCCACATCACTCTGAAAACGCTGTATGAAAGGAACCGCGATGGCGAACACCGCCCCCCGGACCGGCTATGCGCCGGTGAACGGCCTCAGCCTCTACTACGAGATCCACGGCGCCGGGCGCGCCGCTGCTCCTGCTGCACGGCGGCTTCGGCGCGATGGGGATGTTCGGCGATCTGCGCCCTGCGCTCGCCGCGCGCCGCCAGGTCATCGCGGTCGATTTGCAGGGCCACGGGCGCACGGCCGACATCGACCGCCCGCTGCGCATCGAAGACCTGGCGGACGACATCGCCGCGCTGATCGCGCACCTCGGGCTCGGCGCGGCCAGCGTGATGGGCTACTCCTTCGGCGGGGCCGTCGCCCTCCAGACCGCCATCCGGCGCCGGACGTGGTCGACCGGCTCGTCGTCGTCTCGACGCCCCACAGGCGATCCGCCTGGTACCAGGAGATGTTGGCGGGCATGGAGCAGATGGCGCGCGGCGACGGCCGAGCCGATGAAGCAGACCCCGATGTACGAACTCTACGCCAGTATCGCGCCGCGCCCCGACGATTGGCCGACCTTGTGGGGCCAAGATGGGCGACCTGCTGCGGCGGGACTACGACTGGTCGGCCGGCGTGGCCGCGCTCCCCATGCCGACGATGCTCGTCTTCGGCGACGACGACAGCGTCGCTCCCGCGCGCGCCGCGGAGTTCTTCGGTCTCTCGGCGGCGGGCAGCGGGACGGCGGTTGGGATCGGTCCGGGTGACGCCGCACCGGCTCGCCATCCTGCCCGGCGACGCATGCGCGACATCTTCTCCTCCCCCGCGCGGCCGCCCGCGGTCGCGCGTTCCTCGACGCACCGCCGCCCGCGGCGCCGTGATCGGCCGGGCTGGAGGCGGTGTCGGTCGGCCGATACGATCGAGGCACGGCAGCGGGTGCGCCTCCCGGATGGGCCGGCGCGGCGGAGGAAGAGTTGGCAATTATTGCCGGGGTGTGAGGTGACGGTGGCGCCCCCGGCGAGGGCGCCGGCTGCGTTGCCTACGCGACCGGACCGGGCGGGGCGCCACCGTCGGGGATGGGCAGCCGCTCGCCGCCGCGTTGCGCCGACTGGTGGGCGACGATGCCGGGGGCGCAGTAGCGCGCCGCCGCCCAGACGTGGTTCGGCGGCAGCGTGCCCCGGACACAGGCGGTGACGAAATCGTCGACCAGGAACTGGTGCGAGCCCTCGTGCCCATTGGGCAGGCCGGCGAACTGCGCGGCAGCCGGCCGGTCGGGTGGCCCGCCGACACCCCGGCGAAGAAGTCGGGGCGCAACGCCGCGTGGACCCGCGCGCTCCGCCGCGCCGGCGTCGGCGGGCCGGCAGCGCAGCAAGCTTCGCTCAGATCGGTCTGGTCGCGCGGGTCGCGCGTGTTCCAGACCCGCGCGTTCGTCTGCTCCTCGTAGCTCCCCGCGGTGCCGTAGAGGCTCAGCCGCACCGAGGCGCCGCCCGACAGCCCGACCCCCTGGAACTCGTTGATCCGCAGCCCCGCCGTCGGAGGTGCGGAAGAGGGCCGTCTCGTTGCTGAGTTCGTTGCCCCAGCGGCTGACCGCCGCGCGGAAGACGCCATCGTCGTGGTCGTCGACCCAGCCGAGGCAGGAGACGTCGGTCAGCGCGCGCCGGTCACCGAGAGGATCATGCTGACCGAGTGGCTGGGGGTGGAGCATCGGCGGGAAGCTGGCGGTCGCCCGCCAGTCCGCCCTGCCGCTGTGCTGATACGCCTTGTAGAAGCCGTGGGACATGTCGTGGTAGTAGCTGGTCTCGCCCATCATGTAGGTCAGGCCGGTCGCGGCGACCGTCTCGACCAGTTCGGCCAGCTCTTCCAGCGTCACCCCTGCGGGCACGGCCGAGTAGACGTGCTTGCCCGCCCGGAGCGCCTGAGCGCCTGGGGGCCGTGGGTCCAGCGCTGGGTGAAGAGCGCGATCGCGTCGACGTCGCTGCGGCGAGGTCGTCGAGCGAGGGGAACGAGCGCGCGCGACGCCGAAGCGGGCCGTCTGCGCCGCGCGCCGCTCGGGCGGTGGTGCGGCCGCCGGGACGGGGCGAGGCCCGCGCCGCTACCCGCCGTCGCGCCGCCGCCAGAGCGTCCCCCCGAGCCCCAGGGCGTAGACGGTCCGGTCGGTCGTGTAGGCCGGCGACGGGGCCAGCGCCACGACCGCCGCCGGGTCGAGCCCCTCGTCCCAGCGGGCGAAGCCCTCGCCGCCGTCGCGCGAGCGGTAGACCCCCTCGTTGGTCGCCGCGAAGACGACGATGCGCCCCTCGGCCCCCGGCGCGGCGGCGAGGGCGGTGATCGCGAGCGGCCCCGCACCGGGCAGCGCGACCGCGCGCCAGGCCGGGCGTCGCGCCCCGCCGACGATTTCGTACATGTCGCGGCGCGGCCGGAGCACCGACGGGCCATGCCCCAGGAAGATGGCCCCGTCGACGGGGAACGCGGGCGAGAGGGCGAGCGCGAGGCCGGCGGCGGGCGAGGCGACCTCGAACTGGCGGTCCCAGCGCGCGCCGCCGTCGGCTGAGCGCCACAGCGCGAGGTCGTGCCCCGCCCCGCCGGCCGCGGGCGCGCTGGTGGCGGCGAAGATGGTCCGGTCACGCGCGTAGGCGGGCGAGTGGGCCAGCGCGGTCACGACCGCCGGCCCGAAGGGCCGATCGAGCGTCCGCCAGGTCTCCCCCGCGTCGGCCGAGGCCCACAGTGCGCCGTCCCCGCCCGCCGCGAGGACCGGCCCCGGCCGGTCGCCGCCCGCCGGAGCCGCCGCCACCGCCGTGACCGGCGCCGCCAGCCCGGGGCAGGGCTCCCAGGTCGCGCCCCCGTCGTCGCTGCGATGGACGCCGGCCGCGGTGGCGGCGTAGAGGGTCGGGCCGTCCCGGCCGTCGGGTGCCGCGGCGAGGGCGTGGACCGCCACCCCGGCCAGCCCATCGCCGCCTTCCGTCCAGGACGCGCCGCGGTCGCTCGAGCGGAAGGGGCCGCTCTGCAGCCCCGTCACGAAGAGGCGCCCGTCCTCGGCGAACGCGGGCGAGAGGAGCAGCCCGTCGAGCAGGCGCGCGCGCAGGCCCGCGTTGGCCGGCGCCCAGGTCGCGCCGCCGTCGGTCGAGCGCGCGACCCCGCCCCCCACCAGGCCGGCTAACAGCACCTCCCGCCCCGCCGCGCCGGCCCCGCCAGGGGCGAACAGCAGGCTGAGGATCGGTTCGGGGGGCGCGCCGGCGGGGCGCCAGGTCGCGCCGCCATCGGCGGAGAGGGCGACGCCGGCGTCGGTCGCGGCGACGACGCGGTACCCGGTCTCGGGGCCGGCCGCGAAGGCGAGCGCCGTGACGCCGGTCCCGGCGAGGTCGGGCGGCGCCGTCCAGGTGGCCCCGCCGTCGTCCGAGCGGAAGAGCCCGTCCGCCTCGGCGCCGGCCAGCACGAGGCGGTCGCGCGCGAACGCGGGCGAGACCGCCAGGCACTGCACCGCAGGCTCCTCCACCGGCAGCTCGACCGCCCGCCAGGCCCGGCCCCCGTTGCGGGTCCGGTAGAGGCCGGTCGCCGTCGCCGCGAACCCGGTCCCGTCGCCGGCGAAGCCGGGCGAGAGGGCCAGGGCGAGCACCGTCAGGTCGAGGAGGCCGGGATTCGCCCCGGCCCACCCGGCGCCGCCGTCGTCCGAGCGCAGGATGCCGTCCGCGCTGGTGCCGGCGAAGATCGCCCCCCCGCCCTCCCCCGCGCCCGGCGCGAGGGCGAGGGCGGTGATCTCGCCGCCCTGCAGGATCCGCCGCCAGGTCCGGCCGCCATCGCGCGAGCCGTAGAGCCCGTCGCGCGTGCCGGCGTAGAGCGTCCGGTCGGCGGCGAAGGCCGGCGACGGCGCGACGACCTGGACCAGCGGCGCCAGGCGGCCGACCCCGAGCGGGCGCCAGGAGGCGCCGGCGTCGGTCGAAGCGAAGACGCCGACGGGGGTCGCCGCGAAGATCGGCCCGGCCTCGCCCCCCGCCGCGGCCGCCAGCGCGGCGACCGTCCCCCCGGTCCACCCGGCCAGCTCCGCCCAGGTCTCACCCACGGTCCCCCGCTCCTCGCTCCCCGCGGCCTGGGCCGCGGCCTCACGGCTCGGCGGCGATCTCCGGCCGCCGGTGGCGGACCAGGACGTCGGTGGTCAGCGCCATCGTCGCCGCGCTGACGCCGGTCTCGAGGGCCGTCAGCGTCACGCCGAGCGGATCGACGAGGCCGGCCGTCCCGGCGTCGACCCAGGCCCGGCCCACCACGTCGAAGGCCCAGCCGGGCCCGCGCCGCCGCGCCTCGGCGGCGATCGGCCCCGGCTCCAGCCCGGCGTTCTCGGCGATCCAGCGCAGCGGCTCGGCCAGCGCCAGCGCCAGCGCGCGCAGGTCGGCCGCCTCGTCGCCGGTCGCCGGCAGCCCCTCCAGCGCGCGGGCGCGCAGGCGAGCAGGGCCGCGCCGCCGCCGGGGACGACGCCCTCCCCGGCGGCGGCGCGGGCCGCCCGGACGGCCGCCTCGATCCGCAGCGTGCGCTCGGCGCGCGCGCTCGCGGTCGCCGCCCCCACGCGGATCACCGCCGCCGTGCCGGCCAGCTTGCCGATGCGCTCGCGGATCCGGTCGCGCGCGCCCTCGTCCGCCGCCTCGCGCAATTCCGCCTTCAGCCGGCCGATCCGCGCGCGGATCGCGCCCCGGTCGCCCCGCCCGCCCAGGATGCTGAACGCGGCGTTGGTGGCGGCGGCCTGCCGCGCCGCGCCGAGGTCGTCGCCGGTGACGGCCTCGGGTCGGTCCCGCCGGTCCCGGGCCAGGCAGCGCCCCCGGTGATGACGGCGAGGTCGTCGAGGATCGCCGCCCGGTCGGGGCCGGCGACCGGCGCGCGGACCGCCAGCGCCCCGTCGAGCACCCCGGTCGCGGTTGACGATCAGGAGCGCCAGCGCGGCGTCGCGCACCTCGGGCGCGATCACCAGCAGCGCCCGCCCGCCGGCCGCGCGGCAGGCCTCGACGCGCCGGCAGGAGCTGCTCCGCGCGCTCCAGGGGGTGGTCGGTCAGGAAGATGCGCGGGTCGAGCAGCCGCGCGGTCGTCTCGCCCGGCCGGAGCAGGTAGTGCGAGGCGTAGCCCTGGTTCCAGTGGACCCCGTCGATGAAGGCGCACTCGGTTCGCGCGTCGACGCCCCGTCCTCGACGATCACCGCGCCGTCCGGCCCGACCGCGTCGACGATCTCGCCGATCAGCGCCGCCAGGTCCGGGTCGCGGACGATGCCGGCGACGACGCTGGCGAGCTGGCCGGGCGTGTCGACCGCGCGGCCTGGCGGCGCAGCTCCGCCCGCGCCGCGGCGAGCCCGCGCTCGATGCCGCGCTTCAGCGGCAGCGGGCCGCAGCCGGCGGCGATCGCCGCCGCCCCCGCGCGCATCAGCCCCTGGGCCAGCACCGCGGCGGTCGCGCCGCCGTCGCCGGCCGCCGCGACCGCGCGCCAGACCAGTTGGCGCGCGATCATCCCGCCGAGGTCGGCGAAGGGATCGGCGAGCTGGATCGTGCGCCGCGCGATCGTCGCCGCGTCGTCGAGGATCTCCGGGGGCTTGGTCCGCGGGTCCCGCGCCACGGCGACGGTGCGCGCGACCGGCCCGAGCGTGGGGCGCAGGGCGCCGGTCAGCGTCTCCATGCCGCGCAGGATCGCGGCCCGCGCCGGCGCGCCGCCCAGCAGCAACCGTTCCGCCATGCCGCCTCCCCACCCGTCTTGACGCCCCCGCGCCCCGCCCGCGCCGGCTAGAGGGGGCGGAGCATGGCCGCCCCCCATACTCGCCGCGGGCGCGGGCGCGGCCCCGCGAGTGATCATCGATTGTCGCTCACGCTTCGATTCTAGGGGGCGTGCCGGAGCCTGTCAAGGACGCTATAGTTGTCCCGCCGCCGGGGGACGCCGGGCGGCGCGCGCCGCGCCGATTGACAGGGGCCACGGCAGAATCTATGATCGATAATCAATCGATTCAACCGACTGCCGCGGCATCCGCGGACCTGCGTGCGAGGCACCGAGCAGCGAAAGGATGCTGGAACCATGGTCGGTCGTCAGGCCCCGCGCCTGGGGCGTCGCGTGCTGCGCGAGGACATCAAGAGCACCTGATCGACGCGATCCTGCGCGGCGACTTGCGCGCGGGCGATCGCATCGTCGAGACGCGCGTCGCCCAGCAGCTCGGCGTCAGCCAGGGGCCGGTGCGCGAGGCGCTGCGCGACCTGGAGCTCTTCGGCTTCGTCGTCAGCTCGCCCTTCCGCGGGACCGAGGTGCGCCAGGTCTCGGTCGAGGATCTCGCCCAGGTCTACCCGATCCGCGCCGCGCTGGAGGTCGCCGCGCGCGCGGCGGCCACGCAGATGGACGACGCGACGCTGCGCGAGCTCGAAGACCTCGTCGAGCGCATGCGCGCGGCGGCGCGGCGCGGCGACAACCACGCGCACACCGAGGCGGACATCGCCTTCCACCGCGCGATCGTCGAGGGGTCCGGGAACGCCCTGCTGTGGCAGTTCTGGCAGAGCATGCGCCTGGCGACGACCACCTTCATCACGGCGCTGCTGGCCCACCGCTCCCTGGAGGAGCTGACCGAGCGGCACGCGCCGATCCTCGCCGCCCTGCGCGCCCGCGACCCGCGCGCCGCCGAGGCGGCGATGCGCTGGCATATCGAGGAACTCGGCGAATGGATCCTGGCCGTGGCCGCGGCGGAGCGCGCGTTCCCCGCGGCGGATGGCGTCGAGCGCGCCGTAGTGCGGGAAGGGGTGGGCGGGTGACGCGCAGACCGATCGACCTGAGCATGCCGGTCCACCAGGAAAGATCTGACGCCGGAGTGGGCGGCGTCGCGCCGGGCGGGGGCGCTGCTGCGGCCCGGAGGGTTACGCCGAGCTGGGCCAGGGGATCCTCGACTTCCTCCGACCGCCGCTGCCGATCCTAGAGCGGGTGGACTACTCCGGCTGGCTGATGGCCGAACTCGACGAGGCGCGGCGCCCGCCCCGCGAAGCCGCCGCGCTCAGCAAGGATTATCTCGAACAGACGCTCGGGCCGCGGCCGGCGCCCGCCGGCCCCGATCGCCGCTAGGGCGGCCCCCGTGGCGCGCGGCCCTTGCGCGGGCGCCGCGGCGGTACGACAATGCCGGGACCGGGCGACGGCGCCGATCGGCGGTCGCGGGCGCGGGTGTGGGAGGAGGCCGGATGGATCACGCGCGGCGCTTCGTCTTCGCGAGCGGCGACCCGCTGGAGGAGAGCATCCGCCGGGCGGTGGACCTCGGCTTCGCGCGCGTCGATTTCAACGCCGACACGCCGGTCAACTACCCGCGCACCTTCACCCCCGCGCGGGTCCGGGCCGTGCGCGCCCTGCTCGACCGGCACGGGGTCGCGCTCGGGCTCCACACCCTCTCGGCGGTCAACATGGCCGAGATCACGCCGGTGCTGCATGCCGCCGCGGACGAGTACCTGCGGCAGAACCTCGACCTGGCGGCCGAGTTGGGGGCCGCCTACGCGATCGTCCACGGCGGCTACCACTTCGGCGCCGACCGCGAGGCGCGCTTCGCGGCCGCGATCGACCGCCTGGGCCGGGCGGCCGGCTGGGCCGAGGAGCGGGACCTCGACCTCTACTTCGAGAACCACAACAAGGAGCCGGACGAGGCGGAGATCCACTACCTGCCGCGCGACGTGGCCGAGACGCGCCGCTTCTTCGAGGCGATCCGCTCGCCCCGCTTCCGGTGGGCCTTCAACGTCGCGCACGCCCACCTCGTCCCCGACGGCTTCGACGGCTTCCTCGACGCCTTCGGCGTCGCCACCATCGGCCAGGTGCGGCTCAACGACACCCACGGCCGCTACGAGGAGCACCTGGTCCCGGGCCGGGGGATCGTCGACTTCCGCCGGGTCTTCCGGCGCCTGACGGCCCTGGGGTACGCCGGCCCGTTCACTCTCGACTTCGGCTCGGCCGAGGATCGGGTCGCCTGGCGCGACACCTTCGCCCGCTGGCTGGCGGAGGCCGAGGGCGGCGCGGGGTAGCCTGCCGGACGGAGGGGACGATGAAGAAGCTGCTGAACACGCCGGAGGGCCTGGTTGACGACGCGCTGCGCGGGTTCGCCGCCGCCCACCCCGACCTGGTGACCGTCCACTTCGAGCCGCGCCACATCGTGCGCGCCGACGCGCCCGTCCGGGGCAAGGTGGGGCTGGTCTCCGGCGGCGGCTCCGGCCACGAGCCGCTGCACGGCGGGTTCGTCGGCCGCGGCATGCTCGACGCGGCCTGCCCCGGCGCCATCTTCACCTCCCCCACCCCCGACCAGATCCTGGCGGCGACGCGGGCGGTCGACGGCGGCGCGGGGGTGCTGCAGATCGTCAAGAACTACACCGGCGACGTGCTGAACTTCGAGATGGCCGCGGAACTGGCGGGGGCCGAGGGGATCGAGGTCGCGGCCGTGATCACCGACGACGACGTGGCGGTCCAGGACAGCCTCTACACGGCCGGCCGGCGGGGGGTGGGCGTGACCGTGCTGGTAGAGAAGATCTGCGGGGCCGCGGCGGAGGGGGGGCGCGCGCTTGACGAGGTGGCGGCGATCGGCCGCCGGGTCAACGGCCAGGGGCGCAGCATGGGCCTGGCCCTCACCCCCTGCGTCGTGCCCCAGGCCGGTCGGCCCACCTTCGAGCTGGCCGACGACGAGATGGAGATCGGGATCGGCATCCACGGCGAGCCCGGCCGCCGCCGGGCCAAGCTGGGGACGGCGGCCGAGATCGCCGAGCTGCTGGCGACGCCGATCCTCGACGACCTGCCCTTCCGGGCCGGGGACGAGGTGCTGGCGTTCGTCAACGGCATGGGCGGCACCCCCCTGATCGAGCTCTACGTGATCTACCACGAGTTGGCGCGCATCTGCGCCGGGCGGGGCCTCAGGATCGTCCGCAACCTGATCGGCCCGTACATCACCGCGCTCGAGATGGCCGGCTGCTCGATCACCCTGCTCCGCCTGGACGACGAGCTGATCCGGCTGTGGGACGCGCCGGTGGAGACCGCCGCCCTGCGCTGGGGCAGTTGACGGGCGCCACCGGCGCCGGTGAGGAGGTTCGCGTGCCGATCTCGCGCGCCGCGGTCCTGGACTGGATCACCGCGTCGGCCGGCGCCATCGCCGCCGAGCGCGCCGCCCTCGACCGCCTGGACGCCGCGGTCGGGGACGGCGAGCACGGGACGAACCTGGACCGCGGGTTCCAGGCCGTGCTGGGCAAGCTGCCGGACCTGGCCGACCAGGACATCGGGGCGATCCTCAAGGGGGTGGGGCTGACGCTGGTGGCGACGGTGGGCGGCGCGAGCGGCCCCCTCTACGGCACCCTGTTCCTGCGGATGGGGGCCGCCACCGCCGGCAAGGCGGAACTCGCGCTGGACGACTGGACCGCCGCGCTGGCGGCCGGCGTCGAGGGGGTCGTGGCGCGCGGCAAGGCGGCGCCGGGGGAGAAGACGATGGTGGACGCCCTCGCCCCGGCGCTGGCGGCGCTGCGGGCCGCCGCCGAGGGGTCCGGCCTGGAAGTGGCGCTGCGCCGCTCCGCCGCCGCCGCGCGGGAGGGGATGCTCGCCACGGTCCCGCTCGTCGCCCGCAAGGGCCGGGCGAGCTATCTCGGCGAGCGCGGCGCCGGCCACCAGGATCCAGGCGCGACCTCGGCGCACCTGCTCCTCGCCACCGCCGCCGCGACCCTCGCCCGCGAGGAGGGGCGGGCGGTGTGAGCCGCCGCGGGCGCGTCGCCGCGTCTCGCGCGGGCCAGAGCGTCGAGGGTGGAGTGGTCGCGCGAGGAGGCCGCATGACGATCTTGGACCAGTTCCGCCTCGATGGCCGGGTGGCGGTGGTGACCGGCGGCAACCGCGGGCTGGGGCTGGGCATCGCCGCGGCGCTGGCCGAGGCGGGCGCCGACCTCGTCTCGGTGCAGCGCGCGCCCGCCGCGCCCGAGCTGGCGGGGCGAGCGGCCGCCGCCGGCCGCCGACTGCTGCCGCTCGGCCTCGACCTCGCCGCCGACGACGCGGCCGCGCGCGCCCTGGCGGCGACGCTGGAGCATTACGGCCGTGTCGACATCCTGGTCAACAACGCCGGCATCCAGCGGCGCGCGCCCGCGGGCGACTTCGCGCTGGCCGACTGGGACGCCGTGCTGGCGGTCAACCAGCGGGCGGTCTTCCTCTTCTGCCAGACCTTCGGCCGGGTGCTGGTGGGCCAGGGCCACGGCAAGATCATCAACGTCGCCTCGCTGCTCTCCTTCCAGGGCGGGATCACCGTGCCGGCCTACGCCGCCGCCAAGCACGCCGTCGCCGGCCTCACCAAGGCGCTGTGCAACGAGTGGGCCGGCCGGGGTGTCAACGTGAACGCGATCGCGCCCGGCTACATGGACACCGCGATGAACGCCGCCCTGCGGGCCGACCCCGAGCGCGACCGCGCGATCGGGGAGCGCATCCCGGCGGGTCGCTGGGGCACCCCCGACGACGTGGCCGGGGCGGCGGTCTTCCTCGCCTCCGCGGCCGCCGACTACGTGCATGGGCAGACACTGGCGATCGACGGCGGCTGGCTGGCGCGCTGAGCGAGGGGTCACCCGAGGCGCGGCGGCAGCACCACAGTGCAGGGAGGTGCGCGAGCGCGGCTGCCCTCGCTCGGTGATCGGCGCCTCACGGCGGATTACCCCCGGCCGAGCAGCGCCCCGAGCTGGGCCGACACGTCCTGCGCCGAGGCCTTCCCGATGGCCCGCGCGATGCCGCTCGGGCGCCGCTGGCCGGTGGCGATGGCGCGCAGGATCGAGCCGTGGGTCACGTCCCGGCGCAGGTCCCCGAGGAGCAGCCAGTCGGGTTCCTCGTTGAGGTAGGTGTTGCGCCGCAGCGCCGTCGCGATCGGGCTCTCCTCCCATCCTCGCTCCGGGTCGAACTGCTCCAGGTAGGAGGGCATGCCGCCGAGGACGGCGTAGGCCTCGATCCGCTCGCGCGGCGCATACTCGGGGAAGAAGAGCGCCGCCTCGGCGTGGTCGAACGGCGCGAGCGCGAGCGATCCGGTGCGGCGGTTGTAGAGCGGGGCGTTCGCGTCGAGCACCCGGCGCTCCATGAAGGCCAGGGAGGAGCCGGCGAGGAGGAGCTTGAGGTTGGGGGCGTGCTTGTGGGCGTCCCACCAGTGCCGCAGCGTGGTCAGCAGCCCCGGGTCCACATCGGCCGGGTAGGGCAGCTCGTCGAGGATGGCGACGAGCGGCGCGGACGGCCGCGTCCGAGCGGGGAGCGCCAGGAAGGCGAGGTTCTGGAGGCGCTGCGCGATCTCCACACTGATGCGCCGGTGACGGGATGAAACTGCCCCGGATCAGCCCGTGGCGCAGGAGGTCGGCGAGCCGCTCCGCGCCCGACGCGCCGGCGGTTGCCCGCTTCCGCGGCCGCCGGGGTTCAGGCCAGCCGCTCCAGGACGACGACGGGGATCTGGCGGGTGGTCTTCTTCTGATACTCCGCGAAGCCCGGCATGAGAGTCGCCTGCTGGTCGTAGAGGCGCGTGCGCTCCGGCTCGCCCGGGACCGACGCCCGCGCCCGGAACGTCTCCGCCCCCAACTCGACCGTCACCTCCGGGTTGGCGACCAGGTTGTGGTACCAGTCGGGGTTAGTCGGGGCGCCGCCCTTGGAGGCGATGACGACGAGGTGGTCGCCGTCCCGGCTGTAAACCAGCGGCATCGTGCGGGCCCGGCCGCTCTTCGCCCCCGTGGTGGTCAGCAGCAGCAGGGGCGCGCCGGCGAACTGGCCGGTGACCCGCCCGCCGTTCGCCCGGTACTCCGCGATCAGCCGCTCGTTGAAGGTGTTCAGTTCGCTCGTGCCCGACATCGTGCCCTCCGATTGCTGACGAATGAATGCCTGCACGCCCGATAACGCGCCGGTAATCGGACTATTCCCCGCTTATCCCGTGCGCGGTGGCGATGTGGTGCGCCGCTGTCGTGCGCGAATACCATCTCTAGTCGGCGTCATGTTGCGCCGGTGGGGTGAGGGTCAGGCAGGGGGAAGGCGTACACGGGTCCGAAGGGTTCGCAAAATGGATGGCGAAGGGTGCCTTGCGATCGGCGGCGGCGGTGGCGGCGCGCGGGCGGAGGTGGGCGGCGTCCGGGCCGTACGGGGCGAGGAGGCGCCGGCCACGGCCCGGCGCCTCCGGAACGCCTTCTGTGCCGTTCCTCCGCCGCGCCGGCGATGCTAGGGCGCGGGGGCGAAGTAGCCAGCGAGGTCGATGACGAGGTGGGTAGTGGCGTAGGCGAAGATGTTGAAGGCCCCGTCCTCGCCCAGTCCGACCGTGAAGAAGCTATTGACGACATCGCCCGGGGCGTAGGTGACGCTGGCGACGACCGGGGGCTGGCGACGCCGCTCGGGTAGAGGGTGATGAAGCCGGCCCCCGCGCCGGGAACGGTGTTGACGACGGCGGCGTTGCCGACGACGGCCTGGGCGGCGGCGGGGATCGCCTCGCAGGGGTGCCCGCCGGTCGCACCGGCTGGGTGCGCACCGTCCGGCGCGGCCAGCCGGTAACCTCGCTCGCCGGGGTCGGCGCAGGCGACCGCGCCTGGGCCGGGTGTCGAGGTGGCCGCAGCGGCGTTGCCTCGCGCGCCGCGGGTAGTACTGCAAGTTCGCCGGCGGCGCGGCGGCGTTACACCGGCGCCGGCAGCCGGTGATGGCACGGTAGCCGTTGAGGCGCTTCCCGGTCGCGGTCCGCCCGGCGAGGGTCGAGAGGGGGTCGCCGCAGCCGAGCAGGCGATCGCGCAGTTCGGCGACCGTCAGCGCGCCCAGCGTCGGCGCGGCGAGGACGAGCGCCGCGGCGCCGGCGACGTGCGGCGCTGCCATCGAGGTGCCGCTGAGGTAGCCGTAGGGGTGGAGGCGCTGTACCCGTTCGCGGACACCGGATAGGTCGGCAGGGTCGAGGCGATGTTGACGCCGGGCGCGCCGAGATCGACGCTGCTCGCGCCGTAGTTGGAGAACGAGGCGAGGCCATCGCGGTTGTCGGTCGCCGCCACGCTGACGATGTTCGCCAGATCGTAGTTGGCGGGGTAGCTGGCGACCGTGTCGTTGTTTGCGCCGGCGTTGCCGGCCGCGGCCACGAAGAGGATGCCGTTGTCGCGGGCGGCGCGGATCGCGTCGACCTCCGACTGCGCGTACTGGCCCGACCCGTAGGAGGCGTTCAGCACGCGGAGGTTGACGCCGCGCTGCTTCGCCTGGATCGCGTAGTTGATCGCCTCCAACTCGTCGTAGAGGTACCCGCCCCCGACGCGTCGAGGAAGCGGAGGGTCATGATGCTGACGGTCCAGTTCACCCCGGCCACGCCGGCGCCGTTGTCGCCGCGCGCGCCGATCGTCCCGGCGACGTGCGTGCCGTGGCCGTTGGCGTCCTGCGGCGCGCAGTCGTTCTCGACCGCGTCGAAGCCGCGCGTGCCGGCGCCGCACCCGGCGAGCGACCAGCCCGCCGGCGCGCTCCAGAGGTTCGGGAGGAGGTCGGGGTGGTTGAGGTCGGTCCCGCTGTCGAGCACGCCGACGACGATCCCCGCGCTGCCGGTCGTCACCTCCCATGCCTCCTCGGCGGAGATGTCGGCGCCCGGCGTGCCCGCGGCCCCGGCGATCACCTGGCCCCTGTTGTTCAGCCCCCACCCGTAGGGCGCGTAGAGCGGGTCGTTCGGCGCGCGGCTGGCGCGCAGCTCGTGGTTGGGCTCGGCGTAGCGGACGCCGGGGGCGGCCTTGAACGCCCCCACCGCCGCGGCGACGACAGGCCGGGCGGCAGATCGACGAGCCGCACCCCCAGGTCGTCGATCTGGTCCACGGTGCGCCCGCCGACCCTGGCGACGACGGCGTCGCGCGCCGCGCCGCTCGCGCCCGGCTCGAAGCCGACCAGCACCTGGTTCGGCGCGATCGCCGGCCGCGGCTCCGGCGCGGCGGCCGCGCCGCCGGGCGCCGCGAACTGGAGGGTGACCAGCAAGACGAGCAGCATGCCCAGCGCGCGTCCAGCGCCCCAGGGTGATCGTTCCACGTTTCCTCGCCTCGTGCTATCGCCGCCGGGTTTCGAGTGCCCGGCGTTGCCTGGATCCGTCGGCGCGACCCGCCGCACCGGCGCTGTCGTCGCGCTCACCATGCGGGCGGACCGCAATCGGCCTGCGCTGCCACCTCCGCGAGGCCGCCAGCGCAAGCCGATGCTCGGTCCTAGGGACCGCTTTCTTCACCAACTCAACCCGTGTTCGGGGACCATGGCCGCGATGAAGGTCGATGCTTCCGCTGCTGTTTCGATTGTTCGCGCGGCGCCGGTGGGCCGGGGCGCGCCGCCGATACTGGCGCTCCGTCGCTCCCTGCTGGCCCACGCTCTACAACGATGGCCGCTTGTCGCCTCGCGCCTCGCGGCGCCTGGGGGCCGCGAGGCGCGCGCACGCGCCATGCCACGACGGGCGGGTCGGCCGGCGCGGCGGCGCCGCACCCAGGTGCGGCTGCGGGCGCCCCGGCCGCGCTGTGGGGGGCGCCACGCCGCACACCTCCTGTTACGAACGTGGGGGCGTCGCGGATCACTTGTCGGTCCTGTCGCCAACGAATCGCGCTGGGGAAGGCGGCGCTATGCCGCAATTGTGCCGGCGGCGCTACGGGCCGGCGCGCTCGAAGAGGACGAAGTCGCCGGCCTCGGCGATGACGCGCCAGGCGGGGTCCCCGGCCAGCCGCGCGATCGCGGCGCGCTCGTCCGCGTCCCGCCGGCGGTCGGCGAGGACGAAGCGGGCGCGGTCGATCAGCGCCGGGTCGTAGGAGTAGTTGCCGGGGAAGTGGTACAACTGCTGGCGCAGCGGCACATGGGGGGCGAGTTGCGAGGTCACGGCGAGGGGCGCGTCGGGCGGGACGCGGGCGATCAGGCCGCGCGCGGCGGGGAGGCGCGGCGACGGCCCCGGCCGCTTGAGGAAGGTGATTGCCTCGCTGCCGAGGGCCAGGTGCTGTAGGAGCATCAGCCCGAGCAGCGCGCCGCAGGCGAGCGGGACGAAGGCGGGCGGCGGGACGCGGCGGCGCGCGGGGACGGCGGCGAGCGCGAGCGGGACGGCGACCAGGGCCAGCAAGGTGAGCGGCACGAGCGGGGCGAACCCCGGATGGAGGCCGTTGCGGCTGTCGGCGTTGCCCGGCCAGGCCGGCAGGAGCAGCGCGGCCGCCAGGGTCGCCGCGCCGAGCAGCACCGGCAGCCGGCGGGCTGCGCCCGCCGGCCCCGCGTGGCGCGCGCACAGGTCGGCGAGGGCGTGGAGCGCGGCGAGGACGAGGAAGGGGACGATCAGCGCCTGGTACTGGTGGACGAGGTCGAACTGCACCTCCTCGGTCGAGAGGAGGTTCAGCGCCAGGATCGGCAGGGGGATCAGCAGCAGGCGGGGGCGCAGCAGGGGCAGGAAGGCGAGCGGCCAGAGGAGTTGGGCCAGGTAGCGCCCCTTCTCCAGGGTGAGGACGCCGCGCGCGGTGTAGAGCGGGTCGGTCAGGATCCGCGCGACGATCGCGCGGCTGTCGGCCCCGAGCCAGCCGTAGTGGACCTGCCAGAGGAAGCCGTGCCCCCCGGCGAACGCGGGCACGATCAGGAAGACCGCCGCCGCCCAGTAGCCGAAGCCGACGAGCGCCGGGGCGACGCTGTACGGCCACCGGCGGCGCTCCAGCAGGCCGTAGAGCCCGAAGGCGCCGACGACCAGCCCGACATCGCTGCGGACGGTGAGCGCCAGGATCAGGCAGAGCCAGAAGGGCCGGGCGCGCGCCCCGCGGTAGAACCAGAAAGCGCCGAGCAGGGCGGTCGCGGCGAAGAGGCGGGGCTGGAACTCGCCGAGGGTGATCGCGCCGACCGGCAGGAAGGCCAGGTAGAGGGCGGCCCAGGCGAGCCCGGCCAACGCCGAGCCGTATCGCGCGCGGGCGATCAGGAAGAGGGGCAGCGCCCCGAGCCCGGCCCCGAGCGAGATCAGCAGGAAGAGTGTCACCGGCGACGGCCAGAGCGCGTAGAACGGGGCGACCCAGAGCTCGAACCAGACCAGATCGACGCCGAGGTGGGTCGGCGCGAACGAGTACATCGACTGCGCGAAGGGGCGGCCATGGACCGTGTTCCAGATCGGCTGCGCGTAGACCAGGAAGTCGAAGCCCTGGCGCAGCGCGCCCAGCCGGTAGAGGTTGAGGCCGGTGAAGATCGCGGTGTAGAGGACGATCAGCGCGGCGAGCAGCGCGGCCGCCCGCGCCTCCACGAACGCGGCGAGCGCGCCCAGTGGGGGGCGGTCGGGGCGGGGCATCGCCGCCGG
>JAUJMV010000010.1:0-18642 GCA_030446685.1 Thermomicrobiales bacterium
GGCTATTCTCCTCTCCTCGCGCATGCGGCTCACGCTCTGCGCCCTCACGGAAGCCGCCACCCGCGCGAGGGCCGCCACCCTGCCGGGCGGTATCCCGGAGAGATCCAACGATCCCGCACCGAGGGAGCGCACCTCCCGGAGCCTGTTCAGTGCCCTCACCAGCTCCGCACCGTTCACCCGGGTCGGGACCCGCCTCAGCCGGTCGAGGGCCGTCTGCCGCGTGCCGGCTTCGACCGCCAGAAGCCGCTCCAGTTTCTCCCTCTGATGTTCGTCCACGAGACCCGAGAGCACGCGGTGGAGCCGCCTGTTGGCGCGATCCCTGATCCTCGCCACGAGCCGCTCCAACACCGTCGGCCCCGGCAACAGGACCTTCCTTTCCACAAGCCACGCGGTCGCAAGGTCGAAGAGCACGCCCGGGCGCTCCGCCGAGAGCCACGCCCTGCCGTACAGGTAGCGCACCAGCCCGAAGCGTTCCGGCGCCTCGCCGTACACCTTGTACCCATAAACGCGCCTGATCTCCGCGGCGTGCTCGCGGTGGGCGGCGGGACGGTCGGTGTAACGATGCAAAACAGACGCGTCCTCGATGCCAAGCTGCCCGGCCACGTAGGCGATGGCCCCTTCGGGTACGTCCGTCGGATCGGTGAGGAAGGTGCCCAGGAACCTGACCGTGGCGAGCTGTGCTCCGAAGCCGAGGCGGTTGTGCCCGGCGCGGCGCCTCTCGATCAGGGCCCTGTCCTCGTCGTCGAGGTGGAAGTAGCCTGCTAGCTGCTCCGCCGAAGGCTCGCCCGCGTAGCGCCCGTAGGAGTTTCTCTGCTCCCCGGTAAGGAATTCCCCGGGCAACCTACGCCTTCACCCGGCCTTCCACGCCTCAGTACTCGACCCGGATGTTCTCCATGGCCGCCTGGCGGTCGGCCTCGGAGGGCAGGCTGTAGCGGCGCGTCGTCTCCAGCCGTTTGTGGCCTGCTATCTCCGCCACCAGCACCAAATCGTTCCCGGCCCTGACCAGGTTGGTCATGCAGGTGTGACGAAGCACGTGGGCAGAGACGGGCTTCTCGATGGCCGCCTCGTCGCCGAACCGCCTCACGATCAGGTCCACCGCCCTGCCGGAGAGCCTGCCGCCTTTGCGGTTCAAGAACAGCGCCTCGCCGTCGGGATTCGGATACTCTTCCTTACGATCGGCGAGCCAACCCTCCAGTGCCCCGCGCACCTCCGCGTTCAGCGCCACCTCCCGGTAGGCGTCGCCCTTCCCGCTCCTTACTATCACCCGCCCCTTGCGCGCCGACACGGCCACGTCCGCGTTATCCAGCCCGACCAACTCCGAGACCCTAAGCCCGGCGAAGAACAGCACCCTCGCGATCGCCCTATCCCGCGCGGAGGTGCTCCTCTCGACCGCCCGCAGGAACCGCTTCTGATCCTCCGGCAAGAGCGCCCCCGGCGCGATGCTGGGCAGATCCTCCCGCTTGGCGTCGGGCTTTCCCATGCCCATGGAGCGGTAGAAGCTGTCCACCGCCGCCAGAGAAAGGTTCACCGAGGAAGGCCGCACCCTCCTCACCGTCTTGAGGTGCGCCTTGAAGTCCCTGGCGGCGTAGTCGCGGGCGTGGGGATCTTTCAGCGGGTCGCCGTACCCGGCGGGTGTGCCCTCCAGGTACTCCAGGTACTGAGACACCCTCGTCCGATAGGCCCTCTTCGTGTTCGCGGAGAGCGGCTGGCGCGAGAGCCAGCCCTCGTACTCCGCCCTTACGCCCGCCCAACGATCCCCCGTAGACGCCCCCACGGCACCCTCCTCCCTGTTATCGGAAACGGATTCAGGCGCTTAACGATACCAGAGACGCGCGTTATCGGAAACAGAGGGGGCGGATTGCTAGAGATAATGGTTATTATCAGAACCAGACCCGAGGTCGTTGGGATTTGCCTGTTTACTATTCTCACCCTTACCCCCGTTACCGACGCTGGACTACCCCTTTTTAGACAGTCTCTGCCGGCAGTCCGGGGATGACCCGGTTCTCCGCTTATCTATGCGGTAAACGGCCGATCTGGAGCCTTTCAGCGCGGAATTCTCGCGAAGCTCGGTGGATGGATACGCGGGAGGGTGAATACCGGGGCCGTCCGCGGCGCGGGAACGCCGGTCGAAGGAGCGGGGGCTTGTAACGCCCCGGCGGCGCCCATCGGCGCTCCTTGGGGGCCCAGGAAGCTGCTCACGGTGCCGTGGAAGACCTCGGCGCCCGTCGTCGCGCGGAGCTCCTCGACGGTCCGGGGGTCTTCGGCGAAGGGGACGAAGTCCGCCACCCGCAACTCCAGCAGCGCGTCGGCGAGGTCCGCGATCTTCCCCGCCGGGCCCCGGCCGGGTCGGGCGCCTCTGCGATCGGGAACGGCTTCGCCGAGTACTTCGAGCCCTTCACCGGCGAACCGCTAGGTTCCGGCGAGCAGTCCTGGACCGCCGCTATCGCCCTCGGCCTGCTCGCCACCGACGGGGCAGTCTGGCCTTCCGGCGGCCCCGCCCTCAATCGGCAGCTTGAATGCCATGCGCGTCCGCTCCTCCCGGCCCGGCCGGCGTTGGAGACGGGGGGATATTGATCCGGTTTCGTCGGTTGTTTCGTATGGGTAGGTAAGGGCATCCATGCAGAAGGTTACCACCATCAACGGCCGCTACGTAACCTCCGAGCTTCTGGGCGGCGGAGGCATGGCGCAAGTCTTCCTAGCCCACGACGAGGTCCTGGAGCGGGACGTGGCCGTAAAGGTCCTTCGCGAGCAGTACGCTGAGGACGCGGAGTTCGTCGAGCGGTTCCGGCGCGAGGCCCTGGGCGTCGCGTCGCTCTCCCACNATCGGCGAGGCCGCCGATCGGCAGCACCTCCACCCCGGCCACCAGCGCGGCCTCCGGCGCGTCGTCCTTCGGGACGAACGCGCGGCGCAGCCCCGCCTCGCGCGCCAGGCTGACCATCGGCAGGATGCCGTTGATGTGCCGCACCGCCCCGTCGAGCCCCAGTTCGCCGACGACGATCGCGTCGGCCAGATCGGCGTCCACCTGCCCGGAGGCGACGAGGATGCCGACCGCGATCGGCAGGTCGTAGGCCGGCCCCTCCTTGCGCACGTCGGCGGGGGCGAGGTTGACGGTGACGTGGCCGTGCGGGAAGCGCGCCCCGGCGTTGCGGATCGCCGCCTTGACCCGCTCCTTCGACTCCTGGATCGCCGCGTCCGGCAGCCCGACGATGAAGAGCCCTGGCGGCCCGTTGCCGACGTCGACCTCCACCTCGACCAGCAGCCCGTCGAGCCCGACCGTCGCGCAACTGAGCACCCTGGCGAGCATGCCCCTTCCCCCCTGGCGATTGCGGACGCCGATTGCGGATTGCGGATTCGGGCTGACCGGGGCGCAGTATACCCGCTCCGCGCATACCTGGAAAGGAACGCGTCATCGCGGAGGGCGCAGGCGGCCGCCGCTCAGTCCGGCTCCGAGCGGGGTCGGTCGGCGGTCAGGGTGGGCGCGGGGGGCGCGTCCAGTTCCCGGAAGGCGGGGATGGCGAGCATGCTCAGCGTCACGGCGAGGTAGCAGGAGGCCATGCCGACGACCGTGGCCCGCACGCCGAGCCACTCCAGCAGCAAGCCGCCGAGGAGCGTGCCGAGCGGCATGGCGACGTACGCGCTCGCGGTCAGCGCGCCGAGGACCCGCCCGCGCAGGTCGGCCGGGATGCGCCCGTACCAGACGGTCTGGAGGATCGGGTTGAGCGGCCCGGCGCCGATGCTTGTAACCAGCAGGATCGCCAGGACGATCGCCAGCGGTGGCTCTAGCGCCAGCCCCCACCACTGCAGCCCGGTCAGGACGAACGCGCCGATGAAGGTCGCGCGCCGCGGCAGGCGGTGGCCGATCGCCCCGAAGAGGAGCGCGCCGGCCAGCGCGCCGCCCCCGGAGGCGGCGAGCATCAGGCCGAGATCGGTAGCCTCGCCGAAGACCCGCCGGGCGTAGACCGGGATGACGACACCACCGGCCGCGGCGTCCAGGAAGTTGGTGATCATCAGCGCGGGGACCATTGCCGCCATCAGCCGGTCACGGCGGATGAAGCGCAGCCCCGTCAGCAACTCGGCCAGGTAGCCGCCCGCTCCCCGCTCCCCCGCCTCTCTCACCTTCGGCGCCGGCGATGGCACGGCGACGGCGACGAGCGCGGCGGAGACGGCGAAGGTCACCGCGTCGATCCAGAGCACCCGGCCGGGGCCGACCAGCGCCACCAGCGCGCCCCCGAGCGGCGCGCCGATCAGGAGCGAGCCGCGCGCGATCGCCTGGCTGATGCCGCTGGCGCGCTCGATCCCCAGGCCCGCCAGCCGCGCCAGGTCGGGCAGGAGCGCCGCGCGCGCGGTGGCGCCGGGTCCATCGAGGAGCGCACCGAGGAAGACGAGGGCCAGCAACTGCCAGAAGGCCAGCCCGACGGTGTAATAGAGCGTCGGGATCAGTGCGACGGTGCCGCCGCTGGCGAGGTCAGCGACGACGCCGGCCCGCTTGTAGCCCAGCCGGTCGACGAGGGCGCCGCCGAAGAAGGTCGCGATGATCGACGCCAGGATCTGGCAGAAGGCGACCAGCGCGGTCCTGACGGCGCTGCCGGTCGTCACCAGGACGAACCAGGTGACCGCCAGGGTGGTCAGCCGGTCGCCGATGAACGAGATCGCGTTCGCGCCGAACAGCGCGTAGAGCGGCAGGCGCCGCGGCGGCACCATCGCTGCGCTAGCCATCCGCGCCGCCGGGCACTCCGTGGATATCGAGCAACTCGAAGGTGTCGCGGGCGGAGACGACGTCGAGCCGGGCCGGGCTAGTGACGCTCTGGAAGCTCGTCACGACCGCCGCGCGCCCGGCGCTCTCCACATTGTATTCGGGCAGCCGCCGGATCCGCCGCTGGTCGCGCACGAACCGCCGGGCCTCCGGCAGGGCCAGCGCCAGTCCGACCAGCCCTTGCCAGTGCGCCGCGCCGCAACCGCCGCAACGGGCGTGGATGTACCGCTGGCCGCGCACGATCGGCGGCGCGTCCACGACCGGATCTGTCCGCAACCGCATCTGGCGCCCGCAGGCACAAATCATGGCCCGCTGGGGGAGCGCGGGCCGGTAGTGGCGGTGCAACCACCCGGCGAACCGCGTGGAGGCCCGCCGGAACCCCGTGACGCCGTCGAACAACTCGGCCGACTCGACCCGGTCGCAGGCCGCGGGGCCGTGGCCGCAACCGGGGCAGTGCCACGAGACTTCCGTCCCGCCCTCGGAGAAGCGGGCGACGACGCGCCGCCGGCCGCAGAGCGAGCACCACACGCGCGTCTCCCGCCACCCGCCGTCGTCTGAGGCGGCCAAACCATAGGCGACTGCTTCCTCGCGCAGATCGGTCGTTAGGACATGCCGCAGCGCCAGCGTGCCGCGCTTGAGCCGCATCTTAACCGCGCCCTCGCTCAACCCCAACCGCGCGGCGATCTCGGCGTGCGGTGATCCCTCGACGTAGCGCCCAATCAGCACCGCGCGCGTCTCCGCGGGCAGGAGCGCCAGCGCCCGATCCAGCAGCTCGGCCAGCTCGTGGCGCTCCAATTCCAGCTCGATGTCGCCGTCGCCGGCCAGACGCTCCGCGTGGGACGGCGCGGCCCCATCGCCCTCGTCCTCCAGTCCGGTCAGCCGGGACGCCTCGCGACCCCGCCGACTGTGCCAGCGCAGGCAGAGGTTGCGCGCGATCGCCGCAAGCCACCGAGCCTGCCCCGCCGGATCGTGCAGCTTGTGGGCCAGCCGCCACGCCTCATAGAGCGTCTCCTGGGCGAGATCCTCGGCGGCATCCGGGTCGCCGGTCAGGCGCAGGCACAGCCCGACCAATCGGGCGCGCTCGCCTGGGAGGATGGCCGCCAGCGTCTCTTGCTTGGAGGATCGCGGCATCTACGTTACCCCTCGTGCTGTCGGCGGGTTTCGCACCGTCGCGGCCCGCCTATCAACATATCTCGGCCGCCGCACGAAAAGTAACGCCCAGGGTCCACCCTGCCGCCAGTGGCACGGCGCGGAAGCCGCACGACACCGGACCGGGTCCCGAAATGGCGCGCACGGGAACGGCGGCGCCAGCACCTGGCGCCGCCGTTGTTGTCGCGATCGTCGGGGGAGTTGTTGTTACCGGGCGCCGGCGCGCGACCCTTGCCAGGCCGGCTACGCGCTCTACGCGCCCTTCTCGGCCTGCATCGCCTTCTGCAGCAACTGCGGCGCGCTCTGCTCGATCTTCTGCGCCGTCTGCTCCTCCTGCTGCAGGTTCTGCTGCAGGAGCTGCACGATCTGCTGCTGCCCCATCTGCTTCGCGCCGACCAGCAGGCCGCGATAGCTGGCGATCTCGTAGTGCTCGTTCTTCGCGGCCGCGCTGCCGATCAGGCAGTCGCGGATCTCGTTGGTGCCGGCTTCCTTCATCGTCTTCTGCGCCTCGGCGAGCAGGCCGCGGGCCGCCTGGCACGGCTCGGTCTGCGGCTGCTGGCCGAGCTGGCCGAAGACCTGCTCCAGGTTCTTGACCTGCTGCTCGGTCTCGGTGATGTGCTGCTGGAGCATCTGCTGCAACTGCGGCTCGGTCGCCTGCTGCTGCATCTGCTGCATGCCCTTGAGGAACTGCTGCTCGGCGTCGTAGATGTCGCCCAGCTCGTGGATGAACTTCTCCTGGGTGCTCTGGATCGGCATAGTCGCTGCTCCTTCTACGCGTACGTCCGTTCGTCTGGCCTGGCGGCTAACAAGTGGCCGCCAGGAAGACGCGCAAGCCCCGTGCCAGCGGCCGCGACTTGCCTCCCGCTCAGTCCGCGCCGGCGCCGGCCGGCGCGGCGCCGGCGCGCAGGCGCAGCAGGTGGAGGGCGACGACGACCGCCAACAGCGCGAAGCCGGCGAGGTCGGCGCGCGGGTCGGCGAAGAGCAGGGCGAGCCCCGCGACGCCGGCGAGGAGCCGTTCGAGCGGATTCGCCGCGCGGATGAACCAGCCGCCCAGGGCCACCGCCAGCAGCGCGATCGCGACGCAGCCGGTGAAGAAAGTCCAGGCGATCGTCAGCGGCGGCCCCTCCATCAGCAAGCTCAGCCCCTCCGGGCTCAGCGTGAACATGAACGGCACCAGGAAGGCCGGCAGGCAGTACTTCCAGGCCAGCATTGTCGTGCGGAAGGGGTTGCCGCCGGTGATCGCCGCCGCCGCGAAGGGGGCCAGCGCCGTCGGCGGCGAGACGTCGGCCAGGACGGCGTAGTAGAAGATGAACATGTGCGCCGCCACCGCCGGGATGCCGACGCCGACCGTCGGGTCGGAGAGGGCGGGGACGATCATCACCGCGGCGATGATGTACGACGCCGTCACCGGCACCGCCAGGCCGAGGATCCAGACCGCGATCGCCGCGAAGAGGATCGTCAGGAACTTGTTGCCGTTCGCCAGGTCGACGATCTGGCCGGAGAGCTTCAGCCCCAGCCCGGTCAGCGTGACCACCGAGACGATCACCCCGGCGGTCGCGGTCGTCGCCGCAATCGAGACCACCCCGCGCCCCCCCGCCTCCAGCGCCCGCAGGAAGCGGCTGTGCTCGGCGCCGGGGGCGTTGTCGTCCCCCGCCGTGACCCCCATCTCCGCCGCGGCGGGTGGGGTAGCGGCCGCCACCGAGCGGTTGCGCGCCAGCCGGGCGAGCGCCAGCAGCGCCGAGACGCCCGCCGCCAGCATCATCCCCCAGAAGGCCGCCGTCGAGAGGCGCTGCCCGGTCAGTGCGAGCGCGACCGCCGCGGCCGCCCCCGCCCCGAGCGCCCAGAGCGAGGTCAGCCGGTTCTCCGGGCGGATGAAGCTGAGCGCGAAGGCGATCGCGATCGACCAGAAGACCGCCAGGAACGCCGTCATCCCGAACGCGCCCATCAGGATGACGATCGCGAAGAGCGAGCTGAAGTGGTAGCCGTACTTCAGGGTCAGCTCGCGCAGGGAGGGCGTCTCCACCTCGATCGCGCGCGTCCCCTGCCGGCGCGAGTCGGCCTCGATCATCAGCAGGCAGGAGAGGTAGTAGAGGATCGTCGGGATCGTCGCGTAGATCAGCACCCGGAGGTAGGGGACATCGAGGTACTCCGCGATGATGAAGGCCGCCGCGCCGAGGGTCGGCGGCGACAGCGTCGCCCCGATCCCCGCCGCCGAGAGGAGCCCGCCCGCCGTCTCGCGCCGGTAGCCGGCCCGCCGCAGCATCGGCCAGGCCAGCGACCCCAGCGTCACCGTCGTGGCGACGCCGCTGCCGGAGACCGTCCCCAGCAGGAAGCCGGCGGCGGTGACGGTGCGCCCCGGCCCGGTGGCGCTGCCCGACTTGCCGAGCGCGGCGAACGACCAGTCGATGAAGAACTTGCCCGCCCCGCTGTACTCCAGCACCGCGCCGTAGATCGTGAAGAGGACGATGAAGGTCGCCGCCACGTCGAGCGGCACGCCGAAGAGCCCCTCCAGCGTGAGGAAGTTCTGCCCGATGATCCGCTCGACGCTGTAGTCGCGGTGGTCGAAGCGCCCCGGCATCTGCTCGCCGAAGCGCGCGTAGAGGAGGAAGAGGAAGGCGGTGATCGGCAGCGCCCAGCCGGTGCTGCGGCGGGTCGCCTCCAGGACGAGCGCGATCAGGATCCCGCCCAGCAGCACCTCCATGTCGGTCGGGTTGATGATGCGCTGCAGCGCCGCCTGGTAGTTGAAGATCAGGAAGGTCAGGCTGGCGACGCTGAGGACGATCAGGCCGATGTCCTGGTAGGCCAGGTCGTGGCGGTTGCGCCGCAGCGCGAAGTAGGCCAGGGCGGTGAAGGCGACCGCGAGGACCGCCAGGCCCGACCAGTAGACCTCGAACAGGGCCATGGCGGCGGACTGGCGGACGGCGATCGCCATGACCAGCGCCGCCAGGCCGGCGCCGATCAGGGCCGCCAGCCCGAGGAACGCCGCCCGACCGCGCTCGTGCCCGAGGCGCGGGAAGAAGATATACGCCAGGGGCAGCGCCAGCAGCGCCGCGCCGATGCGCAGCGTCTGCTCGTCCCAGACGCCGCCGGTCTGGTAGCGCGCGTAGCGCATGGCCAGATACCCCAGGGCGCCGGCGGTCAGCACCGCCATGGCGCAGTCGAAGGCCAGCGCCGCCCGCCCGCCGCGCCGGAAGGAGGGGTAGAGCAGGAAGGTGAGGACCAGCGCCAGCAGCAGGAAGCTGGCGCGGTAGACGACGGTCGGGATGCCGAACTGGGTCCAGTAGAGGGCGTAGACGGCGAGCCCCGCCGCCAGGACGCCCGCGATCCAGCGCCAGGCGCCGCCGAACTGGCGGGTCGGCGACTCGGACTCGAACTCCTCGATGATCCGGTTGGCCTGCGCCGCGCTGAGCGGCTCGTCGGCCGCCGCACCGGGCGGCCGGTCAGCCGACACATCCACCGGCGCCCCGGTCCTCGGCGCTTCATCGGGCGCGGATCGGTCGCGCGCCGTGGTCATCTCGCCCCTCCTGTAGTGAGTCGGGAGTCGGGAGTCGGGAGTAGAGCAACGGAAGATGGCGCTTGCGATCGGCCCTCTACTCCCGACTCTCTACTCCCGACTCCCGACTCCCGACTCCCGACTCCCGACTCCCGACTCCCGACTCACCTACGGCTTCCAGACGCCCTTCTCGGTGTAGAAGCGGATCGCGCCGGGGTGGAACGGGATCGACGAGCCCTTGGTCGCCGTCTCCAGGGCGAAGGTCTTGGCCTCGGCGTGGACGCCGCGCACCTCGGCCTGGCTGTCGAACAGGGTCTTGAGGATGTCGTAGACCTGCTGCTCGTTCATCTTGGCGTTGACGAAGAGGATGTTGCCGATGCCGATCCCCGGCACGTCCTCGTTGATGCCGGCGTAGGTGCCTTTCGGCAGGGCGAAGGCGCTGTAGACCGGGCCGTACTTGTCGACCATCGGCTTGACGTACTGCTCGGTCGGCACGAACTTGATCTTCACGCCGGGGGTCGTCACCAGGTCGGTGACCGCCGCCGTGGGCAGCCCGCCGATCCAGAAGAACGCGTCGATCTTGCGGTCCTTCATCGCCCCGGCCGACTCGGCGACGCTCAGGCTGTCCCGCGTGATGTCGGTCCGCGGGTTGAGGCCCGCCGCCTCCAGGATGCGATCGGCCGCGCCCTCGGTGCTGCTGCCCGCCGACCCGACCGAGACGCGCTTGCCCTTCATGTCGGCGACCGTGTTGATGCCGGAGCCGTCGAGCGCGACGACGTGGACGAAGCTCTGGTAGAGGACGGCGATCGTGCAGGCGGCGATCTTCTCCCGATAGACCCCCTGCCCCTGGACCGCGTCGTAGGCCGAGTCGACCGTCGACAGGCCGAGCTGGGCTTCGCCCTTCTGCACCAGGTTCATGTTGTCGACCGAGCCGCCGGTGACCTCCGCGGTCATCTCGGTGTTCGGCAACTTGCTGGTGATGATCCGGGCGATGCCGCCGCCGTAGGGGTAGAAGACGCCGCCGGTGCCGCCGGTGCCGATAACCAGGCGCTGCCGGCCGCTCGGCTGCTCCTTCGTCGCCGCGTCCGCCGTGCAGGCCCCCTGGCCCTGCGCCCCGCTGGCGGGCGCGGTGGCGACCGCCGTGGCGGCGCCCCCCGCGCCACCCGGCACGCTCCCCGCGCTGCCGCAGGCGGCGAGGATCAGGATCGCCAGCAGGCTGACGACGCGGCCGAGCCGCGCCGTGACGTTGGGGTGGTGCTTGACCCGTGTGCCGCGCATGTGCTGCCTCCTCCGCAGACCCTACTCCCTGTCCGTTCCGAGTGTGGGCGTCTCCTCCTCCGCCACCGCCGACCCCCCTGGTGGGTAGCTGGTCCCGCCCCTACGACATCGCAGGGCGCTCGCAGCACTTCGCTTGTGCTGTCAACGGTGGTGGCGCGATGCGTCCCGGGCCGGTGGCCCCCGGCGATCGGCGATGGCGCGGCGGCGTCGCCTTCGCGCGCCTTCCTCACCGCCGGTCGCGGCGGTCACCCGGCTGGCTGCATGCTCGCGCTATTGTAGTGCCGCGTAGGCGTGGAAACAAGGCCATCGGCGATGGGGCACAGCCCTCGCCGGTCCCCCGGCTGTGTATTGGGCAGCGAGCGGCCGCGGCGCCCGCCCCACGCTGGTTGGCCGCCGTCTCCCGTCAGAACTCGATCCCCTTCTGCGCCTTGACGCCGTCCTTGTAGGGGTGCTTGATCTCGCGCATCTCGGTGACGAGGTCGGCGAAGGCGATCAGCCCCTCCGGCGCGTCGCGGCCGGTGATCACGACGTGCAAGTTCGGGTCGCGGCGGCGCAGCACGTCGAGCACCTCCTCCAGATCGAGCCAGCCGTAGGTGAAGCAGTAGGTCAACTCGTCGAGGATCACGATGTCGTAGTCGCCGCCCGCGATCTTCTCGCGGCAGAGCGCCCAGCCCTCGCGCGCCAGCGCCCGGTCCTGCTCGATGTCCCGCGACATCCAGGTGAAGCCGTCGCCGAGCGGGATCACCTCCACGCCCATCTTGCGCGCCGCGCGCTCCTCCCCGAAGTTGGCGGTGCGCGCCTTGATGAACTGCAGCATGCAGACGCGCATCTCGCGACCCCAGGCGCGCGTCAGGAGGCCGAGCGCGGCGGTCGTCTTGCCCTTGCCGTTGCCGGTGTTGACGATGACCAGCCCGCGCGCGTGGCGGTCGGGGCACTGACGCATCGCGCGCTGCTCCGCCCGGATCCGCGCGCGCCCTGCCTCGGTCAGCTCCTCGGGGAGGTCGGTTTCTGGCGGTTGTAACTCCTGCTCGTCCACCGATGCTCCCTCGTCGCCATATGCTGTCCCTGTGCCGCGTGCCTCGGGGGGTACGGCCCCCCGGTCCCCCAACTCTGGGGGGAGCAGAAGCCGGGGCTAACCGGGTGCCTGCGCCGGAAGGGGGTATTCCCCAGCCTCGGCAACAGCACCACTCGCGGGAGTGCGCCACCTGGTAGGCATAAGGCCCGCCCCCCCCAAAGTTGAGGGGCCGGGGGGGCCGCGCCCCGCCGCGCCACGGAGTATACTACCGTGCCACGCGCCGGCGGGCATGACCGGGCAGCAGGGTGGGATGATGGCGGAACCGCGCGTGAAACAGTTGCAGGGCCTGCGCTACGTCGTGCCACTGCGCGAGGGCGGGTCGCTGCCGGCGGTGGTGGAGACCGACGAGCCGGGGCCGTACGTCGTCAAGTTCCGGGGCGCGGGGCAGGGGGCCAAGGCGCTGATCGCCGAGTTGCTGGCGGCGGAGATCGCCGCGGCCCTCGCCCTGCCGGTCCCGGCCTGCGCGATCGTCGAACTGGGCGACGGCTTCGGCCAGGCCGAGCCCGACCCGGAGATCCAGGACATCCTCCGGGGGAGCGTCGGGGAGAACTTCGGCCTCGCCTTCCTCCCCGGCGGGGTCGTCTTCGATCCGGTCGCCGACCGCGCGGCCGTCGCCCCCGACCTGGCGGCGGCGATCGTCTGGTTCGACGCCTACATCACCAACATCGACCGCACCCCGCGCAACACCAACCTGCTGCTCTGGGAAGGCGGCCTCCACCTGATCGACCACGGCGCGTCCCTCTACTTCCAGCACCGCTGGGAGGGCTACGAAGATCGCATCCACGCGCCCTTCCCGCAGATCAAAGAACACGTCCTGCTGCCGTTCACCGGCGGTCCCGCCATCGCCGCGGCCGGCGCGCGGCTCGGCGCGGCCCTCACGGCGGGAATCATCCGGCGGATCGTCGCCGCCATCCCGGACGCCTGGCTGGCGGACGAACCGTACTTCGCCGGCCGGGGCCTCGCCGCGCACCGCGACGCCTACGCCGGCTTCCTGCTCGCGCGGCTGGAGGCGCCGCGCCCCTTCGAACGGGAGGCGATCGATGCCGCCGGCGCGCGTCTGGTATAGCTACGCCGTCATCCGGGTCGTGCCGCGCGTCGAGCGGGGGGAGTGCCTCAACGTCGGCGTCCTCCTCTTCGCGCGCACGGCGCGCTTCCTGGAGGCGCGCGTCGAGCTCGACCGGGCGCGGCTGCGCGCCTTCGCCCCCTGGCTCGACCCCGCGCCGGTCGAGCGCCACCTCGCCGCCTTCGTCGCGGTCAGCCTCGGCGCGCCGGACGCCGGCCCGATCGCACGCCTGTCGCCGTCGGAGCGGTTCCACTGGCTCGCCGCGCCGCGCAGCACCCTCGTCCAGACCTCGCCCACCCACGTCGGCCGCTGCGCGGACCCGCGCGCCACGCTCGACGAGTTGCTCGACGCCTTCGTGCGTCCGCCGCGCGTGATGGCATAATCTACCGCGATTGCTAGTTTTACAACGTGACATGATTCAGGAGGTGTCCGGCACTCGCAACAGGCGTAGGCGGCGCATGCGGTGCGCGCGGGCCGCGGCGTAGTTGCGGCGCTGGATCTCCTGGACGAAGGCGAGCATCGCCGCGGCGTCCCGCTGTCGGGCGGGGAGCGTCACCGCGAGCAGGCGGCGGACCTGGGGCACGGTCAGCGCGGGCGCCTTCCCCCCCCAGCCGGCTGCGGAGCCGGGTGAGGAAGCCCTGGGCGAGGAGGGTCATGGTGGTGTGGTGGTGCCAGCCGCGCCAGCCGCGCACCTCGTAGTGGTCGAGGCCCAGCTCCTCCTTCGCCTCCTTGATGGCCTGCTCCACCGGCCAGCGCAGCCCCAGCAGCCAGACCAGCGTCTCCGGCGCGGTATCGGCCGGGGCGTTGCTCAGGTAGACCTGCAGTTCCCGCGCCGCGTCCACGGTTCGCCGCAGCACGACCCAGGTGTCGGGGCCGGGCAGGCCGTCGCGCACGGCGATGGCGCGCACGCGGGCGACCTCGGCCAGCCGCGGCCCCTTGCGCCCCTCCTGGATCTGGGCCACCTGCCAGGCCGCGGCCGGGAGGGCGGCGGCGAGGGCGTCCACGCGCACCGGGGCGGGCGCGTCCGGGGCCAGGCGCAGCCGGCTGGGCCGGGGACCCCTGCGCCCCGACCGCGGCGGGACCGCGGTCGGCGGCCGGGCCGCCCAGACCCGCACGTTGTGCGGCACCTCCATGAAATAGGCCAGCCCCGCGCCGGCGATCCGGTCCAGCAGCACGGGCGTGTTGCCGAAGTGCTCGTCGCCCGTGACCCACCGGAAGGGCAGGGCCCCGCGCTCGCGCAGCCCCGCGACCAGCGCCCAGGCCAGTTCCGTGCGCGTCTGGAACGCCAGGCCCGCCGGCACCCCGCAGCGCGTGCGTCGCGCCCGGTAGTCCGCGGTGAACCAGTCCTCGTGGAGGTACAGCCGCCGGTCGACCAGGGTGTAGCCGCGCGCGCTGGCGTAGCAGGCCACCACGCTGGCCTGGCAGTTCGCCACCTTGCCCAGCGCCCCGCAGTACTGCCGCGCCACCCCGACCGAGTGCGCGCCCTGCTTGGGGAAGTCGCAGCCGTCCACGATCAGCACGCCCGTCTCGGGGTCGCCCAGCGTCGCCCCCACCAGCTCCTGATGGCGGGCCAGCACCGCCTCGTCGTCCCACGCGCCGAGGCCGATGAACTGCTGCAGCGCCTGCACGTTGCCGCCGGCCAGCGCGTCGGCCAGCGGCGCGATCGACTTGCGCTCCAGCGGCAGCAGCCTACCTGCAAAAGGTGCGGGAGACCGGCGACCCTTCCCTGTACACGAAGGCCGAAGACCTGTTGGACCGGGCGGAGAAGATCGACCCGCGAAACGCCGAGCTGTCCGCCACCCGCGGCGTCCTCGCCCTGGCGCGCCACGACTTCCCCCGGGCTCTGGAGCACGGCGAGCGGGCCGTGGAACTGAACCCGGGGAGCGCCGGCTATTACGGGATAGTCGGCGACGCCCAGATCGAGCTCGGCAGCTACGACGAGGCCATAAGCTCGTACCAGGAGATGGTCGACCGCCGTCCCGACTTCGCTTCCTACGGCCGCGTGGCCCACGCGCGCGAACTCTACGGCGACCCCGAGGGTGCTATTCAGGCGATGCGGGATGCTATCGAGGCCGGAAGTCCGGTCGGCGAGAACGCGGCCTGGGCTTACGTCCAACTCGGCAACCTCCGGTTCACCACCGGTCATCTCGACGAGGCCGCGGAGGACTACGATCGGTCCTTGAAGGCGTTCGCGGATTACCCGCCGGCGATGGCCGGCCACGCCAGGATCGCCGCGGCGAGGGGCGAGCTGGATCGGGCGGCCGACCTCTACCGGCGGGCCTTCGACCGCATGCCCCTGCCCGAGCACGCCATCGCCCTCGGCGACGTCTACGCCGAGATGGGCGACCGGAAGGAGGCGGAGCGGCAGTACGGGCTGGTCCGGGCGCTCGACAGGTTGTTCCGGGCCAACGGGGTCAACACCGACCTGGAGATAGCCCGCTTCTACGCCGACCACGACGTAGAGCTCCGAACGTCGCTGGAGAAGGCGCGCTCGGCTTACGAGGCGCGGCCCAGCATCTACGCCGCGGACGTTCTGGCCTGGACCCTGTACAAGACCGGGGACCATAAGGAGGCGCAGCGGTACTCCTCCGAGGCCCTAAGGTTGGGCACCCGAGATCCCCTTATGCTCTTCCACGCCGGAATGATCGCCAAGAAGCTCGGCCAGGAAGAGCGGGCCGGGGAGTACCTGCGGCAGGCCGTCGATCTGAACCCGCACTTCTCCGTACTCTACGACGACGCTGCCGCCGACGCGCTCGACGACCTGGAGGAAGGAAGGGCCGCGACGACCGGAGGGAGTGGATGATGCCCCGCCGGGCGGTGTCGGTGCGCCCGTGGTCGGCGGCATGCCTCGTGCTGGCTCTGGTTACGCTCGTTCTGGTGGCCCCGAAGCGGGCGGAGGCGCACCCCTTGGGCAACTTCACGATCAACCACTACAGCGAGCTCGAGTTCGCCGACGGGGAGGCGCGCGTCGACTACGTGCTAGATCTCGCCGAGATCCCCACCTTCCAGCAGAAGGGGCGGCTCGACGCCGACGGCGACGGGAAGATGTCCGACGGGGAGGCCGAGGCCTACCTCGACCGCGAGCTGCCGGGTCTCGTGGAGGCCCTCCATCTGGAGGTCGGCGGCGAGGAGCTGCCGTTGGAGGTCCTCGATCGTTCGGTGGCGTACCGGCCCGGTCAGGGTGGCTTGCCGACGCTCCGGATCGAGGCCCGCCTCCTGGCCGATCTCCCGGAGGACTGGGAGGATAACGGCGCCGGCTACTACACCGACCGCAATTACGAGGATCGGCTCGGCTGGCGCGAGATCGTCGTCCGGGGCGGCCCAGGGGTCGCCGTCGAGGACTCCACGGCGCCGAAGGACGGCGTATCGGACGAGCTGCGTTCTTACCCGCAGGATTCCCTCTCGAGCCCCCTGGACCGCCGCGAGGCCGAGTTCGTGCTCGTGCCGGGCGACGGGACCGCCGCGGGCGACACCGCGGGCCAGGCGGCCCGAGACGTCAGGACGAGCGACAGCGGCGGCGTGACCGACCGGGTGGCCTCCCTGGTCTCGGTCGGTAGTCTTTCGCCGAGCGTTATAGGCGTGTCGCTTCTGGCCGCGTTCTTGTGGGGCGGGGCGCACACCGTGACCCCCGGCCACGGCAAGGCGGTCGTGGCGGCCTATCTGGTCGGGACGCGGGGGACGGCTCGGCACGCGGCCTTTCTCGGGTTGACGGTGACGCTGACCCACACTTTGGGAGTCTTCGCCCTCGGGGCGGTGACTCTTTACCTCTCGCGCTACATCCTGCCGGAGGTCCTATACCCCTGGCTAAGCGTCGTTTCCGGGCTGCTCGTCGTCGCGATCGGCCTCGCCCTGCTCCACCGTCGCCTACCCGGCGCGTCCGGGGCCGGCGATGGGGAAGCGCGGCACGCACGAGCGGAGCACGCGGGCGCCGACGGCGCCCACACGCACTCCCACGGCGTCCACGGACACTCCCATGCGCACGTCCATCCCGGGCACGCACATTCCCACGACGACCACGAGCACTCGCATCCTCACGGTTCTCATGGCGGACACGGGCACACCCACCTGCCACCGGGAGCCGACGGCTCGAAGGTGACCTGGCGCAGCTTGCTGGCCCTCGGCGTCACCGGCGGCCTGGTACCGTGCCCGGCGGCCCTCGTCCTCCTTTTGAGCGCGATCTCCCTGGGTCGGCTGGAGTTCGGCATGGTGCTCGTCGTCGCCTTTAGCGTAGGGCTGGCCATCGTCTTGACCGGCATCGGCATGTTGATGATCTGCGCCAGGCGGTTGTTCGAGCGATTCTCCTTCGAGGCGCGGGTGCCGCGTTTTCTGCCGGTCGCGAGCGCTCTGGCCATCACGCTCGCCGGCCTGGTTATCGTGCTCGGGGCCCTCGGGCGCGCCGGGATCGGCTAGAGCGTGCTATGGACTTCCGTAACCTACCAGTTCTAGAGCCGTAGCCGTGGCCACGGCCGCAGTCGTCGCCGTGCGCGGGCTTGCGCGAATCTCCGGCTTCTGCTAATAATTAGCATCTGCATGGACGTTTCCGCCAAACCGCTGAGGGACCGGGGGATGCGGGTAACCCCGCAGCGGGCGCACGTGTGGCAGATCCTGGCCGAGTCCGGGGCGCATCTCGGTGCGGAGGAGGTTTGGGAGCGGGCGAGGGATGCACTACCGGGGCTGGAGCTCTCGACGGTCTACAGGGCTCTTGAGGCTTTGCGGGAGGCCAATCTCGTGGTGGAGAGCCGCCTGTCGGAGGGCCCGGCGCTGTTCGAGGCCAACGCTAGCTCGCACCCGCACCTGGTCTGCGAGCGTTGCGGCGGGATCTCCCACCCGGAGGCTTCGCCGGAGGTCGCCCGCGGACTGCTCGCGGCGCTGGCCGCCGGATCCGGCGGCTTCGAGGTACGCGAGCTGCACGTGGTGGCCAGAGGGCTATGCCCGGAGTGCGTCCGGCGGGAGGAGGAAACAGTACCGGTGACCGACGCATCTTAGGGACGGGGTGGCGGGGCGAGGGGAAGGTCGGCCGGTCTGACGGATGGCCACGCAAAAGGAGGGCGGGCGGATGCACATTCCCGATGGTCTTCTGGACACCACCACGGCGGTCGCCACCTCGGCCGCCGGCGCCGGCGCGGTCGCCTACGCCCTGACGAAGTCCCAAGAGGAGCTCGACGAGAGGCGCATACCCGTGGTCGGCCTGACGGCGGCCTTTATCTTCGCGGCGCAGATGGTCACCGTCCCCGTCGCCGGGGGCACCAGCGCCCATCTGCTGGGGGGAGCGATGGCCGGGATCATGCTGGGACCGTGGGTCGGGACGCTGGTGGTGAGCGTGGTCTACCTGGTGCAGGCCATCGGCTTCGCCGACGGGGGCATTACGGCCCTGGGCGCGAACATCTTGTGTATGGGGGTGCTCCCGGCCGTCGGGGGCTACTACTTCTTCCGGGCGCTCACGAGGGTTTTGCCGCGCACGCGCGCCGCGTACCTGGGGTCGGTCGCGCTTACCTCGTGGGTGTCGATCGTCGCCGCCAGCGCGCTCGCCGCGGTGTTCATCGTGTTCGGCGGGCCGCTACCGCTCGCCGCGTTTCCCATCATGATCGGCATCCACGCCTTGGTCGGCATCCTCGAGGCCGTTATCTCCACCAGCGTCGTCGCGGCCGTCTTGAGCACCCGGCCCGACCTGCTCGTGGGCCGCGACCGGCTGCCGGATAGCGTGCCCGCCCCGGTACGAGAGGAGGTCGTGTGATGGCCCCATCGGGAAGCAGGTCCCTCGGCGGCTTCGTACTCGTCGGCCTCGCCATCGCCTTGCTGATCGGGGTGGTCGCCTCGAACTTTGCGGCGA
>JAUJMV010000010.1:18742-36549 GCA_030446685.1 Thermomicrobiales bacterium
GCCTGATCGGTGTCGTCCTCGTCGCGGTGTCGCTGCCGCCCGGTGCCTGGGCCGCGTTCGGGGCTCTGGCGGTCATCCTCATCGGGCTGGTCGCCCTGGCCCGGTTGGGCATCCGGCACCTGCTGCGGCGCATGACCATAGAGATCCCGTTTCTGCTGGCCGCGGCGATCCTCCCGTTCACGGCCGAAGACGGCCTCGTGCTCGGGGTGACGGTCGCCCTCAAGGTGACCCTTTGCGTGCTCGCCATGGTGATCCTGAGCTCCACGACGCCGTTCCCGAAGCTGTTGCGGGGCTTCGAGATGCTCCGGGCGCCGCGGCTTATGGTCGCGATAGTGGCCTTTATGTGGCGCTACCTGCACGTGCTCGCCGGGGAGGTCGCGCGCATGAAGCGGGCGCGGGAGGCGCGCGGCTACTCGGCGAGCTGGTTCTGGCAAGCGGCCTCCACCGGTCCTTTGATCGCCACCCTGTTCGTACGGTCCCTGGAGCGCGGCGAGCGCGTCCACCTCGCCATGATGAGCCGCCTCTACGCCGGGAGCATGCCAAAGACCGCAACGGATCGTTTGCGGACCACCGCGGCCGATGTGCTGTTCCTCGCGGCCATCACGACCCTGCTTATCTTCGTCGTCGCGGTGCTGACGTGAGCGAGGCCCCCTCCGAGGCCCGAGGCGGTACGCGAGGGGACGCCTCCGGGAACGCCTCCGCGCGGCCCCCGGCCCCTCCGGCCATAGAGCTTACGGGCCTGAGCTACTCCTACCCGGACGGCCACCGGGCGCTGCGTGGGATCACGCTCAGGGTCGCAGCCGGAGAGAGGGTCGCGATCCTTGGACCGAACGGCGCCGGCAAGTCCACCCTGTGCTTGCACCTGAACGGCATCCTCGAGGCCACCGATGGCACGGTCTCGGTGTGCGGCCTACCCATCGCTGGAGCCGACGGCCGGGTCAAGGATATCAAGGAGGTCCGCCGCAGGGTAGGCGTGGTCTTCCAGGACCCCGACGACATGCTGTTCATGCCGACCGTCGAGGCGGACGTCGCCTTCGGGCCGTCGAACCTGAACCTCCCCGAGGACGAGGTGCGCAAGCGGGTAGAGCGCGCGCTCGGTGCGGTCGGGATGGAGGGGATGGGCGAGCGTTCCCCGCATCACCTCTCCTTCGGGCAGAAAAAGCGGGCCGCAACGGCGGCGGTGTTGAGCATGGAGCCGGAGGTGCTCGTGCTCGACGAGCCCTCGAGCAGCCTCGATCCGCGGGGCAGGCGCGAGTTCGGCGAGCTCCTCGCGGGGCTCGACCAGACCATCGTCATGACCACCCACGACCTGCCCTACGCCCACGAGCTCTGCGAGCGCGCGGTCATCCTCGACGGCGGGCGCATCACGGCCGACGGCCCGACCGACGAGATCCTCGGCGACGCCGGCCTCCTCGCGGCGCACGACCTCGAGCTGCCCCACGGCTTCGTTATGGACCATCATTAGCAAGGCCCTTCCGGTGATCCATTCCTCGAATTACCCGACAGTTAATGCTGTGACTAGCCTCAGACACGGCTTCCTGTTCGTGAAGTCTCTCACCCGCCGGCTCCGACGCCTTCCCGGTACTAAAGGGTCGTCATAACTGTTGACCCGTGGCTACGCAGAAGGCCGCGATCATGCCCCTGACCCTGCTGCGAGCACCTGAACCGCATCCTCGCCGGCGTCACCGATGGCACGGTCGCCCGCTTGTTCGGCGTCGGCCTCTCTTCTGTCAAGCCGACGGCCGGGTCAAGGATATCAAGGAGGTCCCCCGCAGGGGCGGCGTGGTCTTCCAGCGACCCCGACGACGCTGCTGTTCATGCCGACGCCGCCGAGGCGGACGTCGCCTTCGGGCGTTACGAGCCTCTGGGCCGTCGAACCTGAACCTGCGCCAAGGAGTTCTCCTTCCGAGCTTGGGTGCGAGCGCGCGCTCGGTGCGGTCGGGATGGAGGGCGATGGTCCCGCATCACCTCTCCTTCGGGCAGAAAGCGGGCCGCAACGGCGGCGGTCGCCGCTCACGGGTGGTCGAGGGGCGGTGTTGTGGGCGTTCTGCCCTTGCGCGACAAGGCGCCGAAGAACTGGGGAAAGAACGTCACGCTGCTTTCCGCGGAGCATGGCGGGAGTGGGGCCGTCCGTCGCGGGGCTCGACCAGACCATCGTCATGACCACCCACGACCTGCCCTACGCCCACGAGCCTGCGCTCCGGGAGCGCGCGGTCATCCTCGACGGCTCTGCACATCACGGCCGACGGCTCCGACCGACGAGATCCTCGGCGACGCCGGCCTACTCGCGGCGCACGACCCCGACGACCGGCCCCACGCCTTCGTTATGGACCATCATTAGCAAGGCCCTTCCGGTGATCCATGAGGCGCTGGTGGACCCGATGGGTTAATGCTTGGTGACTGAGCCTCAGACAAGTGTCTCACCCGCCGGGGCCGACGCCTTCCCGCGTACTAGGGCAGCCCCTTGTCTGCCTTGCAGGTATCTCGGCAACTGACAGGCCCCGGCCGAAACCAAACGGGCCCTTGCCAGTACCAGAATCGTAGGAAAGCGAGAACTGACAGCGCGTTTCACGGTATTGACCCGCCGGACGGTATCCGGCATGCTCGAAGAAACCCCGTACGTCTGCGGCGGTGACCGCAGATAGCGCCGCGCCTATCGCTTCTACCAAAGCCTCTTTGCTCCTGGCTGCGGCCTTGCGAAGTAGGTTCTTGACCTCGGCGAACGCCTCTTCTATGGGGTCGTAGTCGGGGGAGTAGACCGGCAGGTAGAGTAGCTCGCAGCCCTGCTGCTCGATGAGCTCTCCGATCCTCCTTGGTCTATGTGCTCCGAGGTCGTCCATCACCACGATCCGTCCCGTACGCAGGCTCGGCACGAGCACCTTCTCGACGTGGGTCTCGAAGACCCGGGCGGCGGTCGCCCCTTCCACGGCCAGAGCGACGGTCCCATCCCGCTGGCCATCATACTTGAGAGTAAGGTCGTGTTCTTGCCCCGGCTTCGCGGTACCGACAGACACAGGCGCTCGCCCCTGGGCGCATAGCCGTAGATCGGCGCCAGCGAGGTGTGCAGCCCGCACTCGTCCACGAAGAGGAGCCTCTCGGGCTCCACCGCCGCGGCCACCATCACCCGCCAGGCCGCCCTGGCGAACTCGTCGCGCTCGGCCACGAACCATCCCCCTTTTTCCGAGTGGAGCCGATCCGGGCTATGGCGCGGCACGTGGTGGAGCGGCTCACCGAGAGCCCCGTCGCGATCTCTACGTAGTCACAGCGGTCCCGAAGGCTGGCAAAGGGGCGCTCTTGGAGGTCGTCTTCCAGTAGCTTATTGGCCTTCTCGTCCAGCTTCGGAGCAGATCCGGAGCTCTTCTTCGAGGCCAGCGATCCTCCCCGGCCGGCCTTCCTCGCCTAGCGCTTAACTGAGGAGAGGCTCACGGAGAAGGTGCGGGCCGCTTGGATCTTGGACATCCCGCGTTCTATGGCGGAGACTATCCTCTGTCGAAGAGGCCCACGCGCGTCGGCGAACCACCCCCCGTACGAGCCGTGTGACCCCGGGTGCGACTGTCCGCCGGACATCAGCGGCGACGAGAAGCTGACGCGGTACGGTTCCGTAAGGAGCCGGGTACGACCGCTCGGCAAGCGCGAGTAAGGGACAGCTAGCATTCCGCGGCGCTTCGTCTGGTGGCCAGCGGTGCGCGCCACGAACCACCAGGTCGGAGCCGCAAGGGAGCAGATCACGACGTCCCGGTGGACGAGGACTCGAATGCTTATCGCGGACCAAGACTCTCTCGGATCCGGGGTTGCGGTGAGCCGTCCCGGCGCCTGTATTGAGGAACCGTTGAAGCTGCCGCCGGGCCACCATCGCCGGAGTATACCGGGTGCTTGTGCTCGTCGCGGGTGCAGCGGTCGCCACCGTGCTGCGCCGGAGTAACCCTGAATCTCTACGAGTGATTCGGGACGTCTCATCGACGGACAATTCTGTCCGGATGCTACTCGCGGTCCAGGTCCTGCTCGCCGCGCAAATAGTCTCCGAACCGTTCGAACTGCTGCTCCCCTTCCGCGGAGAGTCCCGGTTTGGCCGCGCGCCTCATGCCAAATACATTATCAGAAATTCGATCCGGAGGTTACGTCGAACGTTAGCAGAAGTTGGACACGCGTGTCTAAGGGATGAATTGCTGATAATGCCGTTTAGCAGACCATGAGCCGTGAGTATATCCGCGCGTGCGCTGGGGCATCCGGCTTGGTCCGGTACTCACGATTATTGTATATTGTTTGACAATCTACAACGCTTGTGGTGCAATACTGTCATGGACACGAGACCCGCTTACGACAGCACCATAGACCTGCTGCGGAGCCAGTCGCTGAGCTCGCTGGTTCAGCGGGAGATCGAGCGCCTGATCCTTTCGGGCGAGATCTCTGCCGGGGAGAAGCTCACCGAGTTAGGCGTGGCCGAGCGGTTGGGGGTGAGCCGTGGCCCGGTGCGGGAGGCCTTCCGCGGGCTGGCGGAATCGGGGCTGGTACGCATGGAGAAGAACCGCGGCGTCTTTGTGCGCACGGTAGCCGTCGAGGAGGCCGACGAGGGCTTCGCGGTGCGGGAGGCGCTGGAGGAGATGATCGGCCGCGCCCTGGCGGAGAGTATCACGGAGGGCGAGCTGGGCGAGCTGCGGGCGCTGCTGGTCCGCATGGAAAAGGCTGCCGGTCAGGGGTCCGTCGACGCCTACTCGGAGTTGAACTTCCGGTTCCACGACCGGCTCGTGGCGCTCACCGGCAACGGCAGGCTCGCGGGCATGTACCAGCAGTTGGTCAAAGAGCTCACCTTGTTCCGCAGGCAGACCCTTGCGCGGAGCGAGACGCTCGCCGTGTCCCTCGCCGAGCACCGCGAGATAGTGGAGAAGATCGCTTCCCGCGACCCGATGGCCGCCGGTCGGGCTATGGCCGCGCACGTCAGGGCGAGCCGCGAGCGGATGCACGAGTCGCGGGCGATCGACGCCGGCGAGGTGGACGAAGAACGCGAGACGCAAAGAGAGGAAGGTTCGACATGACCGAGCTGTTCACGGAGGTCGGCATCTTGACCTGGGCGGTGTTCGTGCTGACGGCGACCGGCGGCGAGGGCCGCGTGAGGCTCCCGTGAATCGGAACGGGCACCCGCGTTTTGCGGAGGAGGCAACGATGACCGACGGTACGATAGAGGTAAACGGTCGCGGCTACGGTAGACCGGAGCACCCGGTGGTCGTCGTCTGCATCGACGGCAGCGAGCCCGCCTACCACGAGGAGGCGATCGCCGCCGGTCGTATGCCCTTCCTCGCGGCGATGCTCGAGACCGGCACGGACCTCAGGGCCGACAGCGTGATACCGTCGTTCACCAACCCGAACAACCTCGCCATCGCCACCGGGGTTCCACCGGCCCGGAGGGAGGGGGAGCAAGCGTCGGCACGGCGGGGCCCAAAAAGCGCGTGGCGCTCAAGCCCCACGTGGGGCGGATAAGGGAGTGGACCGAGGCGGGCAAGGCGGACGATTGGATCGCCGAGGCCCTGGGTACCAGCGCCTCCAGCGTGCAGGCCTTCCGTTCCCGCAACGGGATCCGCCGCTCTCCCAGACGCCGCGCCGCGAGGAGGGGGCCCGAGAGCGTGTTTGAGGGCGTCCTCGACCACGGCGAGCGCGAGGGGTGGGGGCTGTGGCTCGACCCGTCGGTCGCCGAGGACCCGATCTGGCGGGAGCACTGGTCCGGGGTACGGTGCGTGGTCGCGAAGGTCGCCGACGACTCCATAGTGCTCGAGGCCGTCCGGGGCGGCCGGGTCGCGGACGAGGATCCTCCCCGGACGATTCCCGCACGTTGAGAGCAAGCCTCGTCATTAATTGGCCGGCACCCGCGTGTCGTTTCGTCGGCAGAAACTAATCCCTCCCTCGTCGGTGCACCACCCGCCGCGCGGCTCGCCAGCAGCTTGAGGAAGTACGCGGGGGCTCTGTACCCCGGAGGCAAAAATATTCGAGCCGGCGAAGCCGCTCCCGCTAGGAGCGGCGATCGCCAGCCCGAGCGGCAAGCCCCGGTCGTGCCACAACGCCGGTGCTTGGGGCTAGTTGTGGACCTTCCCCTGCATCGTTCCTTACCTCCTACTAGAGGTGCAACTGCCTGCCCCAGCATTGTAGTAAGTATTACTAAACCCGACTCGCGTTCTCGATACGAACGAACCTTCGTGTCCTACTCACCGGAGTGTGGGGAAGTGTGATTCTCCGAACTTCGCCCTGAGAGGGTTCGTTGGGCCCCTTACAAGAGGATGCGCATCTCGTAGCTCCCGACCGTGGGCCTCTCGCCCAAGATCCCGCCCAAGGCCTCCATCTTCGTCGGCACGGGCCCGCCCTCCTCCTCGCTCGAGCGCCTGGCCTCCTCGTCTTCCCAAAGGGTGACCTCCAGCGCTTCGCCCGTGTCCTTATCCCACAACAAGAGCAGGGCGCGAAAGCCCTCGTGCCGCTCCGTAATGTGCAGGAGCGAGTCGTGGTAGGCGCGCTCGACCTCCTCCATCTTTTCGGCCGCTCCACGGCGACGCCTTGCCTGTCCAGATCCCGGCCCCGCCGCGTCAGCCCGGTCCCGCCAGCGACCGCGGCCGCGATGTCGTCGCCCCGCGCGTCGCGGCGCACCAGCGCCAGCCAGCCGTCGGTCGCGTAGCCGCCGAAGCGCGTCTCCCCCGCGCCGCCCCATCGGTAGCAGACGAGGTCGCCCGACCCGTCCTCGCGGCGCAGTTCGTAGGCCAGCGCGTCCCCCGCGACGCGCAGCCGGCGCGGCGTCACGCCGGCCCGGGTGCCGACCAGGTATGGGCAGAGCGCCAGCCCCATGCGGAAGGGGAGGCGCGTCCGGCGGCTGAAGATGACGCACGGCGCGGGGATGTTTTCTTTGTCGAGGGACACCCAGCCCTGCACCGGCTCGTGCCGGCCGCAGACGATCGCCGTCCCAGGGGCGCGCCCCGGCCCGAGCGGGATCAATTCCAGGTTCGGCTTCATCTGCCGGTGGGTGCGCACGCGCCCGGTCGCGCGGTCGAGTTGCAGGCGCAGCGGCATGAAGTGGAAGAGCGATTCGACCAGCCGCGTCGCGTCGCCGCCGTCCTCGTCGCGCACCTCATCGAAGAGCAGCCAGTAGTCGGGGCGGACGAAGATCAGCGCGCGCTCGTGGGTGAAGCGCCCGGCGAGGTCGCGGTAGCCGGCGCTGTAACGCGCACGGGCCGCGTCGACGACCGCGCCGGTGGCCCAGAAGATCTCGTCGCGCACGCTGCGGACGTGCTGCTCGCGCGTCTCGTTGCTCCGCCGTGCCTGCGGGCGGCCCTCCAGCAGGATCGTGTTGTGCCCGTCGGTCCCCTGCTGGTGGTCGAACCACGGCTCGCGCATGTAGCTGGTGATGCCGGGGTCGCAGAGGAAGAGGGTCCCGTCGGCGTAGATCTCGAGCCCCAGCGCGTCCTCGTGCTGGTGCGCGGCGCCGTAGGGGCCGGCGTCGAACAGCGCCCAGCGCGCGGCCCGCTCCCAGCCACTGCGCATCACCAGCAGGCCGGCGTCGACGAAGCCGTGCGAGGTCGCGGCCGGCGCGGCGCCTTCCGCCCCGCGCGAGGCGAACCAGGCCATCGTCGGGTCGCCGAAGAGCCGCGCCCCGCGGCGGACGAATTCCTGGTACTGGCCGACGACGCTGCCCGAGTCGTTGTGCGACGGCGAGCTGCCATCCGGCCGGGCCAGCCGCCAGACGTGGTCGAACATCGCGCGCAGGCGCTCCCCATAGACCGCCGGCAGCGGGATGTCGTTCAGTTGCGCCAGCTCGTAGGCGCTGGCGAACCCCTGGCCGCACATCGCGTGGTAGTTCGCCGACAACTCCCACTGGGTCCCGTCGGGGTAGACCTGGACCGCGATCTCGTCGGCCAGCCGGCGGTAGCCCTCGCGCCGCCACGCGGCGGCGCGGCGGTACTCCGGGAAGAGGACGCCGATGCTGGCGATGACCTGCGATTCGACCACCAGCCAGTTGTTGTGCTTGGTCACGCCCCATTCGAGGAGGTGCTCGGCGTGGTGGTAGAACGACTTGACCAGGTCGAGCAGCAGGTCGTCGTCGAAGTGCGGCGAGCGCCGGCAGGCGTAGAAGATGTCGAACCAGGCCCAGTAGCAGCGCACCGCCGTCGAGAGCGTCTCCCAGGCCGGATCGCCGCCCCCGTCATTGCCGAGCGGCGAAGGCGTCGCCTTGATCCAGCTCGATACCTGGTAGGCCAGTTCGGCCGCGTACCGCTCGTCCCCGGTGACCTGGTACGCCTTGATCACGTCCTGCAGGAAGTAGTGCCGGTTGAAGGCGTGCATCCACTCCAGGTAGCCGATCGGGTTCGCGCGCCAGTCGAGGTCGCGCCCGAGTTGCTGCCCGAGGATCAGGTGGGCGCGGATTCGCTCGGCGTTGGCCAGGTCGACCGGCTCGGTGATCGGCAGCGGGTAGATGCTCGTCGGGCGCTCCCGCGCGCGGTAGTGCGCCGCGAGCGCCCGACGTGCCGCGCCGAGGTCGCCCGCGTCGACCGCCGCCCGCGCCGCCTCCAGGCCCGGTTGGTCGAGGTCCAGTTCGGCGACGAGGCCGGCGTCGGTCAGGCGCGGCCCCGCCGGGCGGCGGCGCTGCCGGAGCCGGATCGGCCCGAGCAGGACCCACTCCGGCGCCGGGGCGGGCAGGCTGATGTCCAGGCGCGCGACGCCATTCCAGGCGTCGGGGATGCCGAAGATCAGGAAGTTCTCGATGCCGTATTCGAGATCGCGCCAGCCGCGCCAGCCCCGCCTGGCGGCGGCGCCGAGCGGGTAGTGGGTGAAATAGCGATCGTTCCCGTCCAAACCCTCGGTGCGGGTCGCCATCTCCACCGCGACGTGCAGCGCGCCGCCCTGCCCTTCCGGCACGTAGACAGGCACGACGATCTGGTCGTAGGGCCGCCAGTCCCCGCCGACCGCCAGGGCGAGGGTCGTCCGCTCCCCCGGCTCCCAGCGCACCGCCGTCTCGCCGCGCGGCGTCCGCTCCGGCGCGCGCGGCAGTCCCGTCTGCCGGACCAGCCCCCCCTCGTCGATCAGCACCCTCTCGGCGACCACCTCGTCCGGCAGAATATGCGGCCGGCGGTGTGGCGGGCATGTCGGTGACGCATTGGCGTGGCGGCGTTGATGCCGTGACGTGTTACCCATCGGCGCTCTCCCCCGCTGTCCCGCCCGGCCGCCGCGGGCGAACAACCGTTGTCAGTATCCCCGGAGCGAGGCGCGAACCCGCTCGCGCAGGCGGGCTTCGTGGCGCTGCGGCGCCTGCGAGCGACGACGTTTCAACGCGTCTCCGTCGGGCCTCCCACGCCCCGGAACCCCATCGCGCGGATATCCGCCACGCCTATTCGTCGAGGCTCGCCAGGAACCCCTCCGGCACGGTCGCCATGTAGATCTGCCCCAGCCCGGTCCGGTCGGAGTTGAAGAGGACCTGGCGCAGATCCGGGCTGAAGAACGGGTGCGGGTGGGTGTACTGCGGGCGGCCCAGCGACGAGTGGGAGGCGCAGAGCACGCGCACCCTGCCGGTGGCGACCGCGCCGACGACGATCTCCGCCGTTGGGTTCACGTCGCAGACGAAGTAGCGGCCATCGGGCGAGACGGCGACGTGGTCGAAGGCCCGGCCGCGCGCGACCTCGCGCGGGCGGTCGTCGCCCGGCCCGATCGCGACCAGGTCGCCCTCGTCGGGGTCGTCGCCGGGGCGGCGGACCAGCGTCGAGAGGATGCGCCCGGTCGGCCCGAGCCAGACCTGGTGGCCCTGGACGGGGCGCGAGTGGGGCTTGCCGATGTTCAGCCGCCGCAGGTTGCCCCCCGCGCGGTCGATCAGGTAGAACGTCGCGCCCTCGTCGCCCACCAGCCGGACGATCGTGCCCTGCTCGTCCAGCGCGCCGCCCCGATTGTGCTGGATGAGCAGATCCCGCCCCGCGCCCGGCTCGAACTGGAGATGGGCGTTGAAGATGTCACGCCCCTGGTGGACACAGGCGAAGTCGCCCGCCTCCATGTCCGCGACGAGGATGCCGGCGATCGGCGGCTGGGCTCGCTGGCCCGGGTCGGTAGAAGCGTCCGTCGGGGGAGGGCCGAGGTCGCGTAGAAGCGCCCCGTCGAGCGCGAGGCGGCGAGATCGTCCCGACCCTGGGCACGCTGATGTAGACGAACCAGGCCCGTCGGGCGACACGACCGGGCCATCGATGGTTCGTTCGCCGGCGTGGTGAGCCGGCGCAGCAGGTGGGCCCGAATCCGCTCGCCGCAGAGGTCTCGATCGCGCGCCTGGTCGAGGCTGGGGAAGCGCGCGTAGGCGAACCGGCGCGCGTCGAGCGCGGGGTAGAGATGAAGGCGGCTGGTCAGTTCGACCCGCGCGCGACCGGCGGTCTCGCGCGCGATGCCCCTGCGGCGCGGCACGCGGGGATGTAGACGAACCAGCGTCCGTCGGGCGACACGACCGGGCCATGCACCGAGGGTCCCGCCGTCGGCGACGTGAGCCGGCGCAGCACTGGGTCGCGCCCATCGCCGCTCCAGGGCCGCCCAGGTCGCAGACCCAGTACTCGCGGGGCTGGTCGATGCTGGGGAAGCGCGCGTAGACGAACCGGCGCGCGTCGGGCGTGAAGACCGGCCCCTCGCGGGTAGATGTGGGTGTGGATGAAGGCGGCGCTGGTCAGTTGCGTCACCCGCGCGCCCGATTCGGGATCGGTCTCGCGCGCGATGCTCTCGCGCGCGATGTTCTCGCCAACTGGTCGGCGGCGCGCCGCGCGTTGCGCCGCCGCCGACGCGCCAACGGGTCTGTGGGCGCGGCACGTGCGGCGCGGGATCCGCGACGGCCACCGCCGATTCCTCCCCTTGGGCTCGTCGGGCAGGGCGACAGCCCTCCCACCGGCCAACCCCTTGCCCCTCGCCAAATAATTCACCTGTTAAACTAAGTAGTGCGTCCATCCTAGCACCGGCTACGGGCGATGTCAATCTTTTGCCGCTTGACGCGGGGCGGAGGGGGTGCTACACTGCGCGCATAAGTTCAGGAAGTAAACTATGATAGTGGGCACGGCGCCCCGGCCGGGGGGCCGGAAGCAGGCGAACCGCGACGCGATCCTCGAACTGCTGCGCGAACACCGGCAGACGACGCGGACGGAACTCGCCCACCTCTCCGGCTTGAGCAAGGCCACGGTCACCGAGATCGTCGATCTCCTGCTCGGGGAGGGCTTCGTCCGGGAGGTCGGGAAACGCCAGGCGGGCCGGGGGCGCAGCCAGGTCGTCCTCGAATTCGACCCGGAGGCCCGCCTGGTCCTCGGCGCGCAGTTCGATGACGGCTCGTGCACCGCCGTGCTGGCGGATCTCTGTGCCCGGCCGCGCCTCCGGGCGATCCGGCCGATCCACGGCCCCGACCCGGCGGGTTTCGTTGACGCGCTGTGCGCGTGCGTCGAGGAGTTGCGTCCGCAGGCGCACGCGCCGATCCTCGGACTCGGCGTCGGGGCGCCCGGTTCGGTCGAACCGGCGGGGCGGCGGGTCACGATCTCCGTCCCCTACGGCTGGCGTGATGTGCCGCTGGCCGACCTGCTGGAAGCGCGCCTGGACCTGCCGGTCGTCGCGGCCAATCGCGCCAAAGTCGCGGCGCTGGGCGAGGTCTGGCAGGGGGCGCACGAGACGATCGACGACCTCGTCTACGTCCACGTCGGCAGCGGCATCGCCGCCGGCATGGTCGTCAACGGCGCCCTCTCCTTCGGGAGCAGCGGCGGGGCCGGCGAGCTCGGCCACGTCACCGTCATCCCCGACGGCCCCGTCTGCGGCTGCGGCAACCGGGGCTGCTTGCACACCGTCGCCTCGGAGCCGGCCATCATCCGCCTGGCCCGCGCCAAGGCCCGGCAGGTGGAGGGGACGAGCGCCCTGAGCCGGTTGACCGGCGGGCTGCTCGGCCAGGTCTCGCTGGAACTGGTGCGCCAGGCCGCCGAGCAGGGCGACGCCGCCGCCCTGGAGACCCTGGCCGAGGCGGCGGCCCATCTCGGGCTGGCGCTGGCGAACGTGGTGAACCTGGTCAATCCGCGGATGGTGGTCATCGGCGGGCCGATCGCGGAGATCGGCGAGCCCTTCCTGGCGCCCCTCCGGCGCGAGGTGCGCCGCCGGGCGCTCTGGGACGCACTCGCCGGTCTGGAGATCGTCCCCTCGGCGCTCGGCCACGACGCCGGCGCCATCGGGGCCGCCGCCCTCTTCCTGGAGCGGCTGGAGTCGATCCCCGGCCCGGCCCGGATGAGCGGGCCGCCGCTCGCGGCGTCGGGTGAACTGCGGTCGCAGCACGGCGCTCGGCCGACGAATCCGCGCCGCGCCCCTGCGGCGACAGGCCGGCGCGGGACGCGGAGGGCGTCAAGGGCGGGCGATGGCAAGGGGGGGCTGATGGGCGGATGACGCGGCCGCGCGGGCACGGAGATCGGGGACGCGTGGGGCGGTGAGCCACCGAGGGGGGGTGATTCATCGCCGGTCGGGGCCGCGCGGATGGTTGAGCCGAGGCGATCCACCTAGCGCATGGAGGGGAACGACCATGGAAAGGCCGCGCGATCACCGGCTGGTTACCCGGCGCCACTTCCTCTACCTGTCCGCCGCGTCCGTCGTCGGGCTCGTCGCCACCGCCTGCGGCGGCGACGCCCCGGCCACGTCCACCACGGCGGTGCAGCCGACCACGGCAGCCCGGCAACCCACCGCCGCCCCGCAGCCGACGGCCATCGGGCAGCCGGTCCCGACCGGCGCCCGCCCCATCGAGCAGCCGACACCGCCGCCACGGCCGACGGCGGCCGCCGCCGCGCCCAGGTCCTACAAAGAGCCCCCGCTGCTTGCCGAGCAGGTGAAACAGGGCAAGCTGCCGCCGGTCGAGCAGCGCCTGCCGAAAGAGCCGATGGTGATCGCGCCGAACGACAAGGTCGGCCAGTACGGCGGCGCCTGGCGCACCGGACTGGTCGGCTCGGGCGACACCCCGTGGCTCAGCCGGACGATCGGCTACGAGTCGCTGGTGCGCTGGGACAAGGACTGGAAGCAGCTCGTGCCCGACCTGGCGAGGAAGTTCGAGGTGTCGCCCGATGGCAAGGTCTACACCTTCACCCTGCGCGAAGGGATCAAGTGGTCGGATGGCCAACCCTTCACGGCGGATGACTTCGTCTTCTGGTACGAGGACGTCGTCCTCAACCCCGAGCTGACCAAGGCGAACCCGAGCTGGTTCACCACCGCCGGCAAGGTCGGGAAGGTCGAGAAGGTGGACCAGCACACCTTCAAGATGGTCTTCGAGCAGCCCCACGGCACGCTCCTCAAGCGCCTGGCGATGAACGGGGCCGGCCTCTTCATCATCCCGGCCCACTACGCCAAGCGGTTCCACGTCAAGTACAACAGGGACGGCGTCGAGAAGATGGTCGCCGACCAGAAGCTGGCGGACTGGGCCGCGCTCTACCACAAGATGGCCGGGGTCACGCAGGGCATCGGCGACGCGCGGTGGTACAACCCCGAGCTGCCGACGCTGTTCGGCTGGGCGATCACCAGCCCCTACGGCGCGGGGACGCGGATGGTGGCGCAGCGCAACCCCTACTACTGGAAGGTGGATACCGCGGGCAACCAGCTCCCCTACCTCGACGAGGTCGCCTACGACATGGTCAACGAGACCGAGGTGCTGACCCTCAAGGCGCTCAACGGCGAGATCGAGATGATGGATCGCCACATCGCCACCCCCGCCAACAAGCCGGTCTTCACCGACAACCAGGGCCAAGGGCAATTACCACTTCTTCACCACGATCCCGGACAGCATGAACACCTTCATCGTGCTGTTCAACTTCAACCACAAGGATCCGGTCCTGCGGGAGATCATCCAGAACCAGAAGTTCCGCATCGGCCTGTCGCACGCGATCAACCGGCAGGAGATCATCGACGTGGTCTACGTCGGCCAGGGGCAGCCCTGGCAGGCCGCCCCGAAGAAGGAGTCGCCCTACTACCACGAGCGGCTCGCCACGCAGTACCTGGAGTTCAACGTCGCCAAGGCCAACCAACTGCTCGACGAGGCCGGGCTGACCAAGAAGGGCGGCGACGGCCTCGGCTGCGCCCGGACGGCAAGCCGCTCCAGATGACCTGGGAGGTGGTGGGCAACAACCAGCCCTGGATCGACACCGCCAACCTGATCAAGAAGCACTGGCGGGCGGTGGGCGTCGACATCAACGTCAAGCCGGAGGAGCGGGCGCTGCGCCAGCAGCGGGTCAAGGCTTACGAGCACGACGTGACCAACTGGGGCGGCGATGGCGGGATCGACGCGATCCTCGGCCCCTACTGGTATCTCGCCTACGCGTCGTTCAACAGCTTCGCGCCGGGGTGGGCGCTCTGGTATGAGAACGACGGCAAGGCCGGGGAGGAGCCGACCCCACCGGCGAAGCGGCAGATGGAACTCTACGACCAGATCCAGATCACGCCCGATGACGGCAAGCAGAAGGAGTTGATGAAGCAACTCCTCGACATCGCGGCGGAGCAGTTCTGGATCATGGGCATCAGCCTGCCGGCCAACGGCTACGGCATCGTCAAGAACAACTTCTTCAACGTGCCGGAGCAGATGTTCGCCTCCGGCCAGGAGTTCTCCAACCCCGGCGCGACGATGCCGGAGCAGTACTTCATCGCGAAGTAGGCCCTCACCCCCGGCCCCCGCTCCCCCTCCGGGAGCGGGGGCGGGGGGTGCGGGATCTCAGAGGAGACCAATGCTGAGCCACCACAATCCCGCCGATGTGGAGCGCGCGCTCCGCGCGCCTACCGGGGCCGCCGCCGTTCCCGCCCGTCGCGGACCGCGCCGCGTGGGAGGGTGTGCGCGAGCGGTTGGGCGACGCGGCGACCGCGCTGATCGCCACGGCCGCCGGGCTGCGGCGGCGAGCCGATCCTCCCGGCCCGGCGACGCTCTTCCTCGACTGGCTCCGCAATCCGACCCGCGGCGAGCAGGAGTATGACGGCACGCTCACCGAGCGGCGCACGCGGCTCGCCACCCTCACCCTCGCCGAGTGCCTGGAGCACGAGGGCCGCTTCCTCGACCCGCTCCTCGACACCGCCTGGAGCCTCTGCGAGGAGAGCAGCTGGGCGCACCCGACCCATGTGCGCGGCCTCCCGGACTACGACCGCCCGGTGATCGACCTGCGCGTGGCGATGACCGCGCTCGACCTGGCGGAGATCGACCACCTGCTCGGCGCGCGCCTGGACCCGCTGCTGCGCAAGCGCATCCGCCGTGAACTCGACCGGCGCTGCTTCGCGCCCTTCCTGGAACGCCACGACTACTGGTGGATGTACAACACCGCTGCGCGGCGTGAACAACTGGACCGCCGTCTGCGTCGGCGGCGTGGTCGGCGCGGCGACCTACCTGGAGGACGACCGCGCGCGGCTGGCGGAGATCATCGCGCGCGGGCTGCGCTCGCTCGACGACTACCTCGCCACCTTCGACGAGGACGGCGGATCGAGCGAGGGCCGGGCTACTGGTCCTACGGCTTCGGCTACTACACCATCGTCGCGCACCTGGTGGAGACGCGCACCGGCGGGCGGGTCGATTTCTTCGCGGGAGAGCGGCTGCGGCAGATCGCGCGCTACCCCCTCCGCACGATCCTCAGCCCCGGCGTCTACGTCAACTTCTCCGATTGCGACCGCCGGGTGAACCTGTCCAGCACCCACCTCGCGTTCCTGGCGCGGCGGTTCGACATCCCGGAGTTGATGGCCCTGGCGAACGGCCAGTCGCCCGGACCGCGGCAAGGTCAGCTGGCCTGGGCGCTGCGCGGGCTGTTCTGGACGCCCGACCGCGACGCCGGGACGACGGTCGTCCCCGCGCGGCGCGACTTCTTCCGGGGCATGCACTGGCTGATCGCGCGCCAGGACCCCGCCGACCCAGGCGCGCTGGTCCTGGCGGCGAAGGGCGGGCACAACCAGGAGATGCACAACCAGAACGACATCGGCGCGGTGATCGTCCACCTGGCGGGCGAGTCGCTGGTCGCCGACCCCGGCCGGGGGCGGTACAACCAGGCCTACTTCGGCCCGCAACGCTACGAGCACCTCGTCAATTCGTCCCTCGGCCACGCCACGCCTGTCCCGAACGGCCAGGCCCAACTGGCCGGCCGGGAGCACCGGGCCGAACTGCTCGCGCATCGGGCGACGGAGGCCGAGGACATGATGGCGCTGGAGCTGCGCGACGCCTACCCGGCCGAGGCCGACCTCGCCTCGCTGCGGCGCACCGTCGCCCTGCGGCGCGACGCCCCGCGCGGCGAAGTCATCCTGGAGGACGTGGCGCAATTCCAGACCAGGCCCGGCACATTGGAGAGCGTGCTGATCACCTTCGGCCAGGCCGAGATCGGGGACGGCATCGTCACGCTGCGCGGCGAGCGGGGCGCGCTCACCGTCGCCTACGACCCGCCCGATCTCACCGTGCGGGCCGAACCGGCGCCGCAGGTCGATCTGGCCGAGGGGCCGGCCGATCTCACGCGGGTCCGCTTCGCCTGGCCCGAACCCGCCGGGAGGGCGCGATCGACTGCTGATCGCCCCGGCGTAGGGAGAACCGGCAGCGACGTTGGACGGCGTAGGGGCGGTGGATGAACGCTGGGGGCCTGCGGGGCCGCGGGCCGGCACGGGGACCCGTTCCTACGAACCGAACGAGAGAGGTGAACGAGGAGCATGGCAGCGCACCAAGAAACGGCGTCCTTTCACCTGGGCGCGATGACGCTCCCGTACCTGCGGTGGCCGCTCGACCGCGCGCTGGAGGGCGCCCGCGCCGGCTTCCGCCACCCGTCGGGCTCCGGCCGAGGCCACGCCGACGGCCCGCTGCTGCGCCGGACCCGGCCGGCCGCGAGGACGACTACCGCGCCCTGCGCCGGCGCATGGAGAACCGCCACGGCCTGACGCCGCAGCTGATGTTCGCCACCCGCGGCCCCATTCGGCGAGTGGGCCGGGCGGCCCGCCTCCGGGGACTCGTCGCGCGCTGCGGGATCGATCATCGCGGGCTCCTTTCCATCCACCAGTGGTCAGCAGCTTCCAGGCGGCACCACCTCCTCTTCCCGTGCGGCGGCACAGGCCCCCGCGCGCCCAGCCAATACGCCGATCCGCCGGCCCTGTGCCCGCCGGCGATCCCCAAAGCACGACCCACAGCCGGGCGGTGGGACGAATCCGCAGGGGTGGTCCGCTCTGGCCGAGAGTCGACAACGAGACCCGAGAGGGGGTTCGGCCCAGCTGTGGCTATTTCCCCATTTGGGGAAAGAATTAGATAGAAATCCCTACAAACCGGATAGTACACCAAGCTCGTCTCCCTGTCCAGGGAGAGGCCGGCAGCCGTATCCCTGTTTGCGGTATAGTTGGCGCACGACCCAGCCAACATCGGGAGACCAGTAGCACAGTGGGGTGATACATGAGCGGCAAGAAGCGGCTCACCTTGGCGGACAAGGTCGAGCGGCTATTCACAACGATGCACCCGGCCAATCGCCGCCCGTATACGCTGCAGGAGGTGAGCGACGGCATCCGCGAGCGGTACGGCGTCTCCATCTCCGTCAACCAGCTCTGGGAGCTGCGGCACGGGAAGAAGGCGAACCCCCGCAAGGAGCAACTGGAGGCGCTCGCCCTTTTCTTCCGGGTACCGGTCATCTATTTCTTCGACGACCACCCCGCCAGCGACGAGATCGACGCCGAGCTGGAACTCCTCGGCGCGATGCGCGACGCGGGCGTGAAGAACATCGCCTTGCACGCCACCGAACTCACGCCGGAAGGGCGGCGGATGATCGCCGCGATGATCGAGGAAATGCGGCAGTTCCGGGCGGAAGGGCAGATCCAGTCACCCGGTG
>JAUJMV010000010.1:36649-39942 GCA_030446685.1 Thermomicrobiales bacterium
ATGATCGAGGAAATGCGGCAGTTCCGGGCGGAAGGGCAGATCCAGTCACCCGGTGACGGCAACGATACCGAGCGGCGGACGGAGCACAGCGACCGCCCGCCCCGCGGAGGGGATGACGATGCGTGAGCGCCGCGCGCACGAGTTGAGACAGTTCTGGCGCCGCCTGACGCTGCGATGGCGCTGCGCCGCGCTCTTCCGCCGCCTACACCTCCCCGAGCCCTTCACCGCGGCGGCGTTCTGCGCGGAGCTGGCGCGGCAGCGCGGCCGGCCGATCCTCCTCCGGCCGCGCGGCCCGGAGTGCTTCGCGCCGGGTGTCCACGCCTACCTGGCCCCCTTCCCGGAGGTCGACATCATCTTCTACAACCGGGCGACCAGCCCCCTGCATCAGGAGCACAGCATCGTCCACGAGGCAACGCACCTGCTGTGGGGTCACGCGACCGCCGAGGTCCTCTCGCCGGAGCTGGCGGCCCTCACCTTCAAGCACCTCGAGCGCACGGAGGCCCCCCAGGAGGTGCTCTGTCACCGGAATCACGCGCGCAGCCTGGTCGAGCGCGAGGCGGAACTCCTCACGCTGCGGATTATGCGCCGCACCGTCGGCCGGCGATGCATCCCGGCCGTCGTCCCCACCGGCGACACCCCGGAGACCGAGGCGATCCTGCGCCGGCTGCGCGCGTTCTACGAGGGTCAGGGCTGATGCGCGTCGACTGGCTGCCCTACGCGGAGCTGGCCGCGGTGTGGGGGACGGTGCTCTACCTGCACCGGGCCGCGCGGGAACACGCCGGCCGGGAGGACACCGAGGGGGCGCGCGCGAGGCGCTGGCTCCTGCGCACCTTCATCGTCGGCGGCACCGTCTGGCTCGTGGCCCTGCCGCCCGGCCGCGACCTGCTCGGGGCGCTCTTCGGGGTGGCCGACATCGGCTGGTTCTTCTGCCTCTGCCTGAGCGTGATCAGCGGCTACACGCTGCAACGCTACTGGGCGGCCCAGGCCGGGCGCATCGACGAGGGACGCCGGGCGACGATCGGGAGCGCCTGGTTTGCCGCGACTGCCCTGGCCAGCCTGACCACGGCGCTGCTGGTGATCCTGCACACCACGCCGCCGGGGCTGCCGGGCGACCGGATGCCGAACCTCGGCCTCGGCCCGCAGCGCGGCCGCGACACGCCCGGCGCCCTGGCCCTCACCCTGATCTTCTCGGCGTACATGGGCCTGGCCGCGTTCCGCTGCCTGCACCTCGCCCGCGCCGCCGCGCGCGTCCTCGCCACCCCCGCGCTGCCCGACGACGACCGCCGCCGCCTGCGGCGCCGCGCCCGGCTCTACGACGCCGGCTGGATCCTCGCCGTCGGCGCCAACATCGCCGCCGCCCTCACCGCCCTCGCGCAGTACGCCCACGCGCCGGCGCGCTGGGAGACCGCGGGGATCGCGCTGACGAACGGGCTGCTCGCCGGCTGCCAGGCGGCGCTCCTCAGCCCCAGCCTCTTCATCCTGGCCGGGCGCGTGAGGGAGGACGCGCGCACCTGGCGGGACTTCCGCCGCCTCCGGCCGCTCCTCGATCTCGTGCAGCCGGAACGCGCCGCCGGGCTGCCGCCGGTCGTCGCCGGCGACGCGCTCTACCAACGCATCATCGCCATCCGCAACGAGATCGCCACCCTCGAACACTACCGCGGCACGGCGACACCCGCGCCGGCCCAAACCGCGCACCGGGGGCGTGGGCCGAACGACGAGGGCGCCCGAGCACGGGCGGAGGCGGCCAACCTCCGCGCCGCCGCGGCCGCACGCCGGGCGGGGGCGACCCCGCGCCCGCCCGCTCGGCCGCTGCCCACCCCCCCGGACCCGTCGTTCGCGGGCGAGCTGCGCTATCTCCTGGCGCTCGCCGCCGCGCTCCGGGAAACGCCGGCCGGGACCGCCGCCGTCACCCCGCCGGCGCCCGGCGCGGTCGGAACAGGCGGGCGAGCCCGGCGAGGAGGCCGGGGTGCCGCGCGGCGACGGCGAGCACCGACCGCGGCGANAGGTCACCGCCGCCGAGCGCGCGTTGCACGAGGAGTACGCCCGGCGCTACGGCCACGACCCGCTCGGCGATCTCGCGGCCGTCATCCGCACGCACCACCCCCGGAACACCCCCGCCGAACTGGCCCGCCTCCGCTACCACGGGGACGAGCCGGCCGCGCCGTGACGCCGGTGAGGGAGGGGTCGCGGCCAACGATTTGCGCGCGGCGAGAAGGGAGGCCCGGACATGGCTGAGGTGCTCGACAGGCCGATCACCGCGCTGCCCCCGCCCGACTCGGAGGCGGCGCTGGAGGACTACCTGAGCCGGCCGACGCCCGGCACGGTGGCGGCGCTCGCCCGGCTCGACGGCGACCTGCTGGTGCTGGGCGCGGGCGGCAAACTCGGCCTCAGCCTCTGCCGCCTCGCCCGCCGCAGCCTCGACCGGGCCGGCAATCGCCGGCGGGTGATCGCCGTGTCGCGGTTCGCCGATCGGGCCGGACCGGAGCGCTTCCGCGAAGCGGGCGTCGAGCCGGTCGCCGCCGATCTCCTGGACGACGCGGCGCTGGCCGCGCTCCCCGACGCGCCCAACGTGCTCTATCTCGGCGGCATGAAGTTCGGCGCGAGCGGCGCCCCCGGCCAGACCTGGGCGCTCAACACCTTCATGCCCGGCCTGGTCGCGCGCCGCTTCGCCCGCGCGCGCATCGTCGCCCTCTCGACCGGCAACGTCTACGCGCTGTCGGACATCCGGTCGGGCGGCGCGGTCGAGACCGACCCGCCCGCCCCGGTCGGCGAGTACGCGCAGTCCTGCCTCGGGCGCGAGCGGCTCTTCGAGCACTTCTCCGCGCGGCACGGGACGCCGGTGACGCTGATCCGGCTGAACTACGCCAACGACCTGCGCTACGGCGTCGTCCTCGACCTGGCCCGGAAGGTCGCCGCCGGCGAGCCGATCGACCTCACCATGGGCCACGTCAACGTGATCTGGCAGGGCGACGCCAACGCCGCGATCCTGCAGGCGCTCGACCTCTGCGCCTCCCCGCCCGCCATCCTCAACGTCTCCGGCCCCGAGACCGCCGCGGTGCGCTGGCTGGCGACCGAACTGGCGCGCCTCCTCGACGCCCCGGCGCCGACCTTCATCGGGACCGAGGCGGACACCGCCCTGCTGAGCAACTGCGCGCGGCAGCACGCCTTGTTCGGCTACCCGGCCCTGCCGCTCGGCCAGTTGCTCGCCTGGACCGCCGGTTGGCTGCGCCAGGGCGGGCGCACCCTGGACAAGCCGACCCGCTTCGAGACGCGCGACGGGCAGTTCTGAGGCG
>JAUJMV010000010.1:40042-90869 GCA_030446685.1 Thermomicrobiales bacterium
CGCGCCGGCTGGACGAGCGCCGCCAGCGCGCGCTGACGCGCTACTACCTGGCGGCGGGGGCCGGGGGCGTGGCGGTGGCGGTCCACACCACCCAGTTCGCCATCCGCCGGCCGGAGGTCGGCCTGCTGCGCCCCGTCCTCGAACTGGCGGCGGAGACGGTCCGCGCCGAACTGAGCGACGCTGACCGGCCGCTGCTCAGGGTGGCCGGCGTGGTCGGCGACACCAAGCAGGCCCTGGCCGAGGCCCGGCTGGCCGCGGACCTCGGCTACGACCTCGCCCTGGTCAGCCTCGGCGCCCTCGAGGACGCCGCCGACGACCGGCTGCTGGACCACTGCCGCCGCCTGGCGGAGACGCTGCCCCTCTTCGGCTTCTACCTCCAGCCCGCGGTCGGGGGCCGCCGCCTGGGCTACGCCTTCTGGCGGCGCTTCGCCGAGATCGCGAACGTCGCGGCGATCAAGATCGCCCCGTTCAACCGCTACCAGACGCTCGACGTGGTGCGCGCGGTCGCCGACGCCGGGCGCGCGGGCGACATCGCCCTCTACACCGGCAACGACGACGCCATCGTCCACGATCTCCTGACCCCCTATCACCTGGTCGTCCGGGGCCAACCGGTGACGGCGCGGATCGTCGGCGGGCTCCTCGGCCACTGGGCGGTCTGGACGCGGGGGGCGGCGCGACTCCTGGCGGAGATCCACGCGGTCGTCGCTCACGAGCGGCCCGTCCCGGCCGAACTGCTGGCGCGCGCGGCGGCGATCACCGACGCCAACGCCGCCTTCTTCGATCCCGCCCACGACTTCGCCGGCAGCATCGCCGGGATCCACGAGGTGCTGCGCCGCCAGGGGCTGCTGGCCGGGCGCTGGTGCCTCGACCCCGGCGAAGACCTCTCGCCCGGCCAGGCGGCGGAGATCGACCGCGTCTACGCGAGTTATCCGGGCCTCAACGACGACGACTTCGTGGCCGCGCACCTGGACCGCTGGCTGTCGTGAGGGGGCCGCGCCCCGCGCGCCGCCCCAAGCAACCGAAGGGATGGGGCGACGTGCAGGACGCGCAGATCGCGGGGCGCCTGGCCGAGACGGGGCAGGCCGTGCGGGTCGAACTGGCGGGCGCTGCTCGCCGGCAACTACGGCATGACGCGCGAGCTGGAGGCGAAGGACGTGGCGCGCGAGGCCTGACCGCAAGTGCGTGGCGGTTTGTCCTGTAATCCGGTAGCCGGCCGGCTCGCGCGCCACACCCCACGCCCTGCCCCTACGCGCGCCACGCCTCGCGGACGCGGTCGAGCACCGGCAGGCGGATGAAGCCGTAATGGTAGAAGTCCACCCAGTCGACGCCGCGCTGGCGGGCCAGCGCGATCTTCGCGGCCAGGTTCGCCGCCGAGTCGCAGTCGGGCGGCATCGGCCGCAGGGCGACCGCGAGCGGGCTGCCCGCCGGCAGGAGCGCCCGGTAGGCGGCGAGATCGGTGTCGAGGCGCGCGGGGTCGCGCGCATAGCCGATCGCCGCCAACCCGTGACCTGCCCGGCCCACCGCGGCGAGGTCCAGCCCATCCTGCCAGGCGCTCGCCGCGGCGGGCGGACCGGATGGCTGGCCGGCCGCGTAGCCCTTCGCCGCGCCGGACATGTCCATCACGACCAGGCGCGCCTCGCCGGCCTGCGCCACCGCCTCGCCGATTTCGGCCACCAGCGACGTGACGATCCCCTGCCTGGCCTCCAGAAACCGGCCCAACTCCCCATCGGTCAGCGGCGCTAGGGTCGCCAGGTCCGGCTCGTCGTCCGGCAGGGTCCCCGGCTCGTCGTCGAAGATCGCCTCCAGTTCCGCCCGCGCGAACCGACGCACCCGCGCGACATCCACGCCCGCCCGGCTGATCGCGCCGGCGCAATGGTCGCAGAAGCAGAGGCCGAGCAGGAACTTCGCGGCCGGCGACAGCGGGAGGAAACTGCGCTCGTGGTGGTAGCCGTGGTCGAACGGCTGGTAGCCCAGCGCCTCCGCCAGGATCGCGCCGACGCCGCGCCGGGCGATGTCACCGGCCAGCGCGCGCAGATAGGCCCGGACGTCGGGATTCGCCGGGCAGAGGGCGGTGATGTAGGGGTCGCCGAAGGCGTTGTGGATCGCGCAGTCGGGGTAGCGCGAGCCGAGGGTCGTGTTGTGGAGGCAGACGGTCCAGGCGCGCACTTCCAAGCCCCGCCGCCCGGCCCGCGCCACCAGTTCCGCCAGCACGTCCGCCTCCCGGGCCAGGCGGCTGACCTGCGGCTGGATGCGCAACCCGGCGTAGCGGCGCGCCTCGGGGCGGAAGAAGACCGCCCCGCCCTCGAGATACCGCACCTTGCGGACGGGATTGTGCGGGAAGATGTCGCGCGCGTGGTGGTACGCGCAGGCCAGCGTGACCCCCTGCAAGCCGGCGCGCCCCTGCGCATTGTCGAGCACGGTCTCCACGCCCTCGTCGCGCAGATCGGTCGCGAAGAGGAAGATCGAGCCCCGCATGATCGTCTCTCCCGGCCCGCGGCCCCGCGCCCGCCGGCGCCCCTAGCCCCCCGCGAGCGCGTCGAGCGCCACCACCGTCCCGGTGTCGACCGCGCGCTGCGCCGCCAGCGCCACCAGCAGGCTGCGAACGCCGTCCGCCAGCGTGACCTGGGGCGGCGCGGCGCGGGCGATGGTGTCCAGCCACGCTTCCATCTGCCGTAGGTCCGCGCCGCCGTGTTCGGCGAGGCGATCCGCGGCGGGACCGGCGACCGCGATGGTCTCCGCCGCGCCGTGCGCCCGCTCGATCGTGATCGCACGCCCCCGCAGGTCCCCCTCGATCAGGCCCTCGTCGCCGAGTACGCCGATCTCGAGCTTGTGGACGTTGCTGAACATGCCGACGCCGAGCGAGGCGCGCTTGCCCCCGCGGTGCTCGACGACGACCCAGGCGTTGTCGAGGATGCCCGGCCGCTCGCGGTAGACGACCTCGCGCCCCCCGAAAGCGGCGACCCGCTCCGGTTCGCTCCCCAGCAGCCAGCTCAGCAGGTCGAAATGGTGGCAGTTCTTCTCGACGAAGGTCCCGCCGGAACGCGCCGGGTCGAGGATCCAGCCGCCCACCTTCTCGCGGAACGGGGCCCGGAATTCGTGGCACCAGGCCAGCCGCGGCTCGCCGATGCGCCCCGCCGCGATTTCGTCGCCCAGCCGCCGCGCAACCGTGGAGTAGCGCAGTTCCAGGCCGACCTGCACCGAGCCGCGCGAGTCGCGCGCCGCGCGCTCGATGCGCCGGCAATCGTCCACGCTCAGGGCGACCGGCTTTTCGAGGAGGAGGTGCTTGCCCCGTTGCAGCGCCGCGACGGCGACCTCGGCGTGGAGCTGGTTGGGCAGCGCGACGATCGCGGCGTCGACGGCGTCATCGGCCAGCAATTCCCGCCAGTCCCGGTAGACCCGCGCGGCGTCGGCCCCGCCCGGCCCCTCGGCGAGGACCGCGCGCGCCTCGGCGAGGCTCGGCTCGTGCGTGTCGGCGAGCGCCACGACCGGCACGTCGCCCGCGCCCGCCTCGCGCACGGACCGCAGGTGTCGCCGCCCCCGCTGCCCCACCCCGATCACCCCGATGCCGAGCGGCCCCCGCCGCCCCGCCCGATCCCCGCTCACGCGACCCTCCCCCCGCGGCCGGCCGGCCGGTTTCGCGCGCCGGCGCCGCCCCTGGCCGCGCGCTCAACTATGCACCAAATGCTTGGAGAAGAATGCCTCCGACTTGTTGCCGCCCCAGCCGTGCTCGCCGGGGAAGAGGTCCAACTCCAGCCGGTCCGCGGCGCCCGCCGCCGCGTAGATCGCCCGGACCCGCTCGTGGCAGGCCAGCGCCGTGTCGATCTTGAAGCAGCTATCGTAGGCGCCGATGTCGACCAGCAGCGGGCGGGGCGCCAGCAGGCCCTGCAGATCGGGCAGATCGACCAGCTTGTAGAGGCCGGGCGCGACCTGCATCCCGCAGTAGTTGAGGTCGCGGATGCCGAAGTGCGCCCAGAGGTCGCTGTAGCAGATGATCTCGACCGCGCGGAAGCGCCGTCGCGCAGCGCCGACCAGAGGGCCATCGTCCCCCGCCGCTCAGGCCCAGCACCCCCAGCCGGGCGGGGTCGACCGCCGGCAGCGTGCAGGCGAAGTCGGTCGCCGCCCGCCCGTGCGCGACGTTGATCGACAGCGAGGTCATGCCGAGCATGGTCGCGTTCAGGTAGTAGAGGTTGCACCAGTCGCGCCCGCGGTCGCTGTTGCGCCAGTTCGGCTTGTTGCCGTCGTTGCGCTCGCCGGCCCCGATCCAGTCGATCGCGAAGGTCACGAAGCCCCGCCGGGCCATCTGCCGGCCGTAGTCGTAGTTGTGCCGGGCGATGTTGTCGCGCCGCTCGGGCGAGCCGTCGTCGCCCATCACCACATCCTTGCCGAACGGCCCGTGCCCGTGCCAGCAGAGGAGCGCCGGGCGCCGCCCCGGCCCCAGGCCGACCGGCCGGTTGACCAGGAGGGTCGCCGAGAGGTGGCGCTGCACGTCGATCAGCCACTTCTGCCTGACCAGGCCGCCGTCCTCCCACTCCGCGAGCAGTTGTGGGTTGGGGGCGCCCCGGGCGGGGAGTCGCCCAGGGTCGCCAGCACCGGCGGCAGGGCGCGCTCGCGCCAGGACGCGAACGCCGCGGGCGTCTGACCGTCGAAGCGCAGGGCGGGCCGGTGCTCCAGCGCCAGCCGCTCGAACATCGCCTGGGGGCTCAGGTTGCGCCAGGACATCGGGCGATCCCCTCCTTGCCGTGGCAGCATACCCCTGCCGCGGCGCAAGGCGCGCGGCATGATGCTTGGGAAGCGACGCATCACGCCGCGCGCAGCGCTCGCACGCTACTTCGGGCCGAGCGTGCCGTTGAAGATCATGAAGGCGGTGTAGTTGTCGATGTAGGGCGAGTTCTGGTAGATCGGGGCGCTGTCCGGCGGCCAGCCGGTCACCCGCACGCCCTCCAGGGCCGGGTTGTTCATCAGCCGCTCGATCAGCGGCAGCACCGGCAGCAATTCGTTGAAGGCCAGCGCGGCCCTGGCGATCGCCACCTTCTGCTTCGACGTCGATCCCCTGCGCCGAGGCGGTGATCAGCTGCTGGAAGTCGACCTCGCCGACCACGTCGGTCTTCTGCTTCAACTCGAAGGAAGTGTAGGGGCCGTTCGCCAACGGCTGCACCTTGGACAGCAGGGTGGCGACGAAGGAGAAGTGCGGGTGCGGGTTGCCGGTGCCCCAGGGGTCCATCGCCAGCTCGAACTTGCCCTCGCGCTTCTCGATCGGGGTCTGCGTGAAGCTGACCGCCCGGACGATGACCTTGACGCCGAACTTGCCCATCTGGTCCGCCCAGTCCTGGCCCGACGCGGAGCGGTCCTGGAATTCGGCCTCCGACACCAACTCGTACTCCATCGGTCGGCCGTCGGGATCGAGCCACTGGTCGCCCTGCTTCTTGCAACCCGCCGCCAGCATCAGTGCCGTCGCCTTCTGGATGTCGTAGGGGTACTGGTTGAGCTTGGCGAGGTCGTCCTTCGACAGCCACTTCTCCAGCAGCCCGTCCTGGACACCGGCCATGTACTTGGGGACGCGGCCGGACTCGGCGTAGGTCACCGCGGCGTTGACCTCGCGGTTGACCGCGTGGGCGAACGCCTGTCGCACCCGCTTGTCGGTGAGGATCTTCAGCTTCGGGTTGGCGTGGTTGATGACGACCCCCTGCCCGCCGTAGGTCGTCGTCCGCAGGATGCGGATGCCCTGCGCCTTCATCTGCAGGGTGGTCGCCACCGCCAGGCCGTGGGTCGCGTAGTCGATCTCCTTGGCGAGGATCAGCGGGCTGACGACCGGGGTCTCGCCGTTGTAGAGCTTGATCCGGTCGAAGCGCACCACGTCGGCGTGGACGCCCTGGGGGTTCTTGACCAGCTCGGCGGAGGCCTCGGTCATGCTCCGCTGATCGAGCATGTACGGCCCGCTCGCCAGCCACTTGTCCGGCCGGAACTGGTCGAAGTCCTTGCGAATCGCCTTGATCTCGTCCGCGCTGTTGTCCTTGCCCTGCGCGTAGACCGGCACCGCCTTGTCGGTGAACTGGCCGTAGAGGGCGTAGGGGACGATCGGCTCGCGCAGGACGTAGCGCTCGACGACGGTCGAGGGGGTCTTCATGTGGAGGGCGATCGTGCGCTCGTCCCGCGCCTCGACGCGGTCGACGTACTCGAAGAGCTGGCCGCTGTACATGCGGCGCGCGATGAAGGTGGCGAGCGCGTCCTTGGCCGTCAGCGGCGTGCCGTCGCTCCACTTCAGCCCCGGCTTGAGGGTCAGGGTGAAGTGCTCACCGCCCTCGTAGCCCCACTTCTCGGCCAGCACCGGGACGTACTTGTCGTCGGCCCAGTGGTAGAGGGCCGGCGCCGCCTCGATCAGATCCCGGTAGATCCCGAGAGTGATCGCCTTGGTCACGAACACGTTGAAGTGCCCGGTGGGCGGCAGCTCGTAGGGCCAGGCGCCGTTGAACACGCCGCCCTTCTTGCCGCCCGCCTGCGCCGCGCCGGTCGGCTGGGCGGCGGCGGTCGGCGCGCCCGCGGCTGGGTGGCGGCCGGCGCGGCGGCCGGGGCGGTCGTCGCGCCCCGCGGGCTGGGTGGCGGCCGGCGCGGCGGCCGGGGCGGTCGTCGCGGTCGGCTGGCGCCGCCGCAGGCGGCGAGCGCGGCGGTCGCCGTGCCGGCGCCGAGCAGGCCGAGCACGCGCCGCCGCGTCACCCGATCGAAGCGGAGTCCCGGCCCGGTCTCGTCCTGTCGTTCGGATTCGCGCGCGGGATCGTTCACCATCGGTCGCCATTCCTTTCGCTGCGCCGGCGCTGGCGCACCGGCCGGGACAGGCGCTAGCCTGCCATCCCAATTCCGCCCGACGGCCTGCCGCGCTCGTTCCCGCGGCGATCCCTCCTTCCGCCGGGTGGCTCGGTCGCGCCGCACGGCCGCCGGGGGCTGGGCCGGGCGTCGCCGTCCCTGCCATCGGCGCGGCGCGGCGGGCGACGGCTTCGGCGGACAGGCCCGCCCGACCGTGAACCCGATCCACCCGGCAGCCACCCGTGCGCGTCGCACGGCCTGTCCGATGGCCTGTGCATCGACCGCCCCGGCCGCGCTGCCGGCGCCGATGCTCCTCACTGTGTTGCCTCACACCACTATCGTAGCACCGCCACACCTTGTGCGCAACCGGCGTCCGACACTGGGCGTCAGCGCCCGGGGCGCCGCCGGCCGGGGCGGACTTCTGCTAGGATAGAGATGAATCCCTCCACCTACAAGCAGCATCGATTCCCGCTGGAGATCATCGCGCACGCGGTCTGGTTGTACGTTCGCTTCGCGCTCAGCTATCGCGATGTGGAGGAGCTACTCACCGAGCGCAAAATGCTCCTCACCTACAAGACGGTGTGCCAGCAGTGCCATACTTGACGGTACCTTTCGGTGCGCCCCCCACGGCTGCGGATCAGGAATCCAAGTTGACACGACCCGTATCAGGGGCAAACGGTGTTTGCCCCTGATACGGGTCGTGTCAACTTGGATTCGTTCACACTAACCGCTCTGCTTCGCCGGCTCCGAGGCAATCGCTGTTTGCCTCGGAGCCGGCTTATTTCAAGGGTGAGGGGAACAACACCAGCCGACATGCGACAAAACAGCACGAATTGACACATCCTCCCCGGTCCATTACACTGTACGTACAGCAGTCGTGGCCGTGCTAGGACAGGATTGGAGGACGGGTGAATACCCAGGTCAGCAGGGGCAACGGGGGTGCGCTGACGATCTCCGATGTCTGCAGCCAGTTGAACATCAAGAAGGGTACCGTGTACCAGCTGATCCGCACCGGCGCGCTACCCGCCTTCCGCCTCGGCCGGCACTACCGGATCGAGCCGCAGGATCTGCAGCGATTCAAGAACATCCGCAAAGCCGCCATTGCCGCGGCCGCTGGAGCGCGGCGGGACCAGGAATAGACCGTATCGCGACGACTCGGCAGACGGCCGGATGATGATCACGCGAAGGACGGGCGCCATGTCAACGCGCGACGCGATCGTCGCCGTTATCAATCGGAAGGGCGGCGCGGGCAAGTCGACCACCACCTTCCAACTCGCCGGCTCGCTCGTCGAGTTGGGTCGGCGAGTCCTGATCGTCGACCTCGATCCACAGGCCTCGCTGACCCGCCTGGTGCTCGACGAGCCGGTCGGGCAGGGCGAGGGGATCGGGAACTGCTTGCTGCTCGACGGCCCGCCGGCCGCGTCGCGCATCCGCCCTACCGCCCTCAAATTCGACCTCCTGCCCGGCGACCGGTCAATCGAGGGCGCCAACATCGCCCTGCTGGACTATCCGGGGCGATTCCGGCGCCTGCGGCGCGCCCTGGCCGGGATCGCCGGCTACGACGTCGTGCTGGTCGACACCCCCCCCTCCCTCGACTTCGCCACCGCCAGCGCGATGGTGGCGGCCCGCTGGGCGATATTGCCGACCGGGACCGTCCAGCAGGACATCGACGCCCTCGTCGACACGCTGGCACTCCTGGACAATCTCGCGGCCGACGACGAGGACGTCGCCCGGCGCCTAGCGATCGTCCCGACCGGCACCGAGCGGGACAACGTCGACCGCCAGGTGGTAGAGGCGCTCCACGTGACGTTCGGCGATCTGGTGCTCGAGCCGATCCCGCGCACGGTCGCCGTGAAGCGCTCGATGAACGCGCGCGTGCCGGTCTGCGTCAGCGAGCCGCGCTCGCCCGCCGTCCCCCGCTACCGCGCGCTCGCCGAGCTCGTGACGCGGGCGGTGACCGGTGGGGTCGCCGGGGAGGTGGCCCGTGCCACGGCCTAAGAAGGAGACGCCGCCGGAGACGGCAGAGGAGCAGGCCCGGCGCAGGGGGATGACGGTCATCCGCGCGGCCCAGCCAGGTCCGCCGATGCCGGTCCTCCCGCCGACTGGCCTCGCAGGCGCGATGCGCGTCCCGATCGAGCGGGTCGTGCCCGACCCGGACCAGCCGCGGCGCGACTGGGCGACCGACGACGCGGAGAGTCGCCTGCGCGAGCTGGCCGGCAGCATCCGCGAGTTCGGCATCCTGCAGCCCCTGATCGTCCGGGAGGGCGACCTGGGTCCGGACGGCGCCCAGCGGTTCGTCATCATCGCGGGCGGGCGGCGGCGGGCGGCGGCGGAGCTGGCCGGCCTGACGCACCTGCCCGTCTTCGTGCGGGACGAGGAGGGCGCGCGGATTCGGGTCCTGCAGCTGATCGAGAATCTCCAGCGCCAGGATCTCAACCCGATCGACGAGGCGAACGCCTTCCAGGAGCTGATGGAGATCGAGCGGCTCAGCCCGGTGCAGCTCGCGGGCCGGCTGCACATCTCCGAGCAGACCGTGCGGGACCGCCTCGGCCTGCTCAAGGATGTCGTCCTCGCCGACGCCGTACGCCGCCGTCAGGTCGCCGCGAGCGTGATCCGGGACTTGCAGAAACTCCCGAGCGACGTCGTGCGCGACTTCAGGGCGCGCATCGAGCGGGGCGAGCGGGTACAGGGCAACGACGTGCTCGCGGCGCGCCTCGAGCTCGAAGCCGCCGGCCGCGTCAACCCGCTGCGGATGGGGGGGCGCCGCAAGCGGACCGACGCCGCGCCACCGGCCGCGCGGACGCCCTACCCCGGCCGCGACGAGGCAGACGGTGGGGCAACATCCGATCCGCCCGCGGCGGCGGTGGGCGCGAAGGTCACGCCGGAGCACCACGACGCGGCGCCCGCGGCGCCGCAGCCCGCGCCACCCTCCCGGCCGACGGAGGCGCCGCCCACCCACCATATCGCGGCGACGGCGGCGTGGGGGCGGCGCCTGGGCGAGTTTTGGTGGCGATGGCTCCGGGAGCAGGATCCCGCGGTCGCTGAGCAATTGGCGACCGCGATGTGGGAGGGCGGCGAGGGGGGCGACGTGCCGGACTGGTGGGGCGCGATCTATCTCGACCTGCGCGCCCGTCTCGCACCGGTGCAGGACTGAGCGGCGAGCCGGCGGCGGACGGCAGGAGCAAGCGGATGGCGCGGGCGGCGAAGCGTGGGGCGGCGGGCGCGCCGGCATTCAACCCGGCAAAGTGGGCAAGCCAGGCCGCCCGGCAGGTCGACATCACGGCCTGCACCGACGCGCTGGTCGATATCCTCGCGTCGCCGGAGAGCTGGGAGAGCATCGACGGGGACGAGGGCGTCCGCCGAGCGCGGCAGCGGGAACTCGCCGCCGCGCTCCGGCGGGCGACACCCCTGTACGAACTCACCGCGACCCTGCTTGCCCCGTGGCTGATCGAGGCCTGCGCCCCCGCCCCGGGGGGAGGCGTGGCGCCAGAACCGGATGCGGGGACGGTCGCGGCCAACCTGGTCGCGCTGATGGCGCACCTGTTTGACGCGCCGGGGGGGCTCGACTACGACCCCTGGTCCGGCCTAATCGAGTGGGTCTGGTCCCACCAGAACGCGCTGGCGATCGCCGATCTGAGCCGCGAGCTCGGCGGGGCGGGGGTCCGCGAGCTCGCGGACCCGGAGTACCGGCGACGTCTGCTCGCCCACCTCGCCAGCGACGCCGCCGCCGCGCTGCGCGGGCGCTCGGGACACCTTCTGCTCACCTACGCGCAGGAACTGGCCAAGAGCGTCGCCGGGACGCTCCAGCTCGACGCCCTGACGCCCGACCGACGCGAGCTCCTCCTCGGCCGGGCGCCGCTCGCCGACCCTGCGGCGCTGCTCCCGGCGACGCGGCCCACGCAGCTGTCGTCGGACGTCCTCGCCCCCCTCGCCGGCGGGCACCTCACCGTGATGAGCTCGGCGCACTACCAGGCGCTCAGGGAGGCGCTCTACAAGGGTACCTTCGACCGCGTCGAGGGCAACCCGTGGCCGACGGCGCAACTGACCCGGGGCGGGTTGCTGGGCCAGGCGCAACTGCGGCCGCCCGGCACCGACGGGGCGGCGCTCCGCGAGGAGCAGGTGGAGGCCTGGGCGCAGGTGATGTGGCGCCAGCGCGGCGAGCTCTCCGACCTCGACGCCGACGCGCTCGACGCCCTGAGCGCGCTGTGGCTCTCCCAGGCGCGCACGGTCGGCGATCGGGCGGTCGCGGACGTCGACGGCATCCTGACGATGCGCGGTATCAAGCCGCGCAGCCGCGGCAATGGGCGGCGCAGCGGCTTCGAGCCCGAACAGCGCGCCGAGATCGCGCGCGCCCTCAGCCACATCCAGAATATCTGGATCGATATCGCGCAGGCGGAGGCGCCCGACGAGGGCGAGGAAGGACTGGAGGGGCCGACGGATGGGCGTGGCAAGACGAGGCTCACGCTGCAGAGCCGGGCCTTCGTCATCACCGACCGCCTCGGGCTGACCGACGAGAGCGGGACGATGGTCGACATGAACCGCTTCGTCTTCCAGCCCGGCGAGGTCTTCGCCCGCTTCCTGATGGGGCCGGGCAACCAGACCGCGCTGCTGTCGGCGAAGGCGCTCAAATACGACCCGTACCGCCAGACCTTCGAGAAGCGACTGGCGCGGTTCCTGAGCTGGCAGTGGCGGGTCACCGCGCTCGGCGACCACACCCGCCCTTACCGCGTAGCCGAACTCCTCGACGCCGTGGGCAAGGAGATCGACGGCCGCCACCCCAACTGGACCCGCGAGAGGCTGGAAAAGGCGCTCGACACGTTGCAGGAAGATGGCGTGATCGCGCAGTGGCAGTACGACCGCTGGGACGAGTCGGCGGTCGAGCGGCGCGGCTGGGCCGAGCTGTGGCGCGAGAGTACCCTCCTGATCGACCCGCCGGCGGTCGTCGTGGATCACCATCGTCAAGCTCGCCTGCCCCTGCCATTGGCGGAGCCCGCGCGGGATCCGATCGAGGAACTCCCCGACTCCCCCGACGAACTCGGCCGGCTGATCAAGGAGCGCCGCACCAAGCGCGGGCTCAACCAGGCGCAGACCGGGGTCGCGCTCGGCGTCACCCAGGGCTACATCAGCAAGCTGGAGCGTGGGAAGGTCCCGGATATTACCCCGTCCGCAACGTTCCGGCGTCGCCTGCGCCACTGGCTCACCAACGCGTAAATTCCCCTTGCCTCGGCAAACTACTCGCTGGGCTGCATTCATAGCGGGGCATATTTTGGAGGGGTATCGTCTCCCGGCTGCGGCATCGTCGGCCGGATGCAGGCGTGTTCCGACATCCCCTCACCTTTCCACCCCTGCCCCATCCATCCTTCTGTCTCCGCGCGCAGGGTCTCTCGCCCGCCGCGCCGCACACCCCAGCACCGCCTTGCCGGCGCGCGGGCTTCCCCCGGGTGGGAGCGCCGCCGCTCTACATCCGGCACAGGCTCGCCGAGAGGGGCCGCCCGGCTTGGCTTATTCTCGTTGCGTCAGATCGGGTATACGCCGTGACTGCGGCCACGATGGGAGAACAATCCGTCGGGGGCACCGGGGCGGTCGGGAACATTCATAAGCAAGCATAATTGGGCGGGTCATCGTCTCCGTGCAGCGTGCTAGTGGAACTCGCCTCGGTCCTGATTGGCCGCGAGGCGGCGCTATCGGGCTATCGCGCATTGCCCTTCCGCCATCTCGTCTCGGATGCATCAACGTACCTATCTCTCCCAATACGCAAGTCCGCCAGGAACCCGTGCCGGCGTGGCACACCTAGCGTGGTCCGCACGTCCGTGGTGGCACTCCTCCCAGTCATACCAAGTCATAATGGGGAGGGTTATCTTCTCGCGAAAGCGCCCGCTTCATTCATAGCTAGGAATACTTGGGCGGGGCATCATCGCCTGCGTGGCGGGATATCCTCGCCATTACCAAACCGGCAAGATCAAAGAGGCGCTTGTGGCGGCGAGGAAACGGAGGCGGGCGATAGCGAAGGGAGAGTATGACCCGCCATCCCGCCAGACGCGCGACCGGGCGAGGAACCGCCCTGTAGAATGCGGAGAGTGGCGAGGAGGGTTTGTCACCGGACACCGGCGTGGACGGCCTGCGGGTGGCCTCAAGTACTCGGGGGAGCGAGACTGCGCCGGACTGGCGGATGCGAAGCGCCGCGGCCATGCCCGGGAGTGAGGCCGAGCGGGGTTGAGCCAGGTTCGATGGCGCAACGGTCACCCGCCGCCGGCCGGTGACCCGGACATCCACTCGAGACAAGGAGCAAGGCGCTGGCCGGTTCCGCCTGATCGGCACGAACACCCTGGCCTCGATGGGAGCGGTGGGGGGTTCCTTCGATCCCTGCAGGGACCGTCGCAGCCGGGTGGTGGCAAGGAGGTTTCGTAATGTGCGGCAGCCGAAGCCGGCGATGAGCGCGCTCCCGCCGATCCCCGCCAGCAAGTATCTGATCGACGACCGGCCGCTGGTCATCAAGCTCCAGCTTGTCCGCCTGATCGGCTTCAAGCCAGCGATCGTCTTGCAGCAGGTGCGGTACTGGCTCGGGGAGGATCGCCGGCCGCAGGTCCGGGAGGGGCTCCCCTGGGTCTACAACACCTACCCCGACTGGCAGAAGCAATTCCCCTTCTGGCCGGTGTCGACGATCAAGGGGATCTTCCTGGAGTTGGAGCGGGAAGGCTTGCTCCTATCGGGACACTTCAACGCCCGGAATACGGACCGCACCAAGTGGTATACCATCCCACACGGCGTGATCCGCGATCTCGATCGCCGCGCCCAGGCGGATGCTGCCCCGCGGGATCGGCGGCGCGGCGCGCCCCCCGGCGACGCCGCGCTCCCGGCCCTCCCGGAGAGCAACCTGCTGATCGATCGGGACACGCTGATCATCCTGCCCCGCCTCGCGGCGCACATCGGGCTCAACGGGGCGATCATCCTCCAGCAGGTTTTCTACTGGCTCGGCGGCGACCGCAAACCCCATGTGCGCGACGGGCGACGTTGGGTCTACAACACCTACGAGGGCTGGCGGGGGCAATTCCCGTTCTGGTCGGAGCGCACGATCCGGCGGACGATCCACGAGTTGGAGAACCTGGGACTGCTGGAAGCTGCCTACTTCTCTGACCATCCGGAGAACCGACACCTAGATCACACCAAGTGGTACACCATCGATTTCGACCGGCTCGCCACGCTCGAATCCGTCATCCCTGGTGGCTACAGTAGTTCCGCCGAGCGCGCCCATGCGACTCCGCTGGAAGCGGCCAAGAAGCGCCATTCGGTCCCGGCCGCGCCCGATGCTGGAAGCGGCCAGAAAGTGCCGCTCGGTGTAGATACATCCGGCTTGTCGAAACGGCCAAAGGACGCCATTGGGACCGGACAGGGTGCGCCTTTGGAAGCAGCCAGCGATGGCCTATCGAACTGGACAGAAACGACCGACGAAGTGTCGGTATTTGACCAGGTCGAGCGGCCAGAATCCGCCACTCAGCCGGCCAAATCGCGCCGTTCTTCTTCTACAGAGACTTACCCTGAGATTCCTACGCATAGTACACAGAAACAACAACAGGTTACCTCGGGAGCTAGCAGCGAAGCGAGACAAACCGGTGTTGTTGTTGCCACCATCGATCCCGGTCATGACCTGGCATCGCGATTGATCGAGCACGGGATGACCACCGTCGTCGCGCGCAATCTGGTCCGGGACTACCCCGCGGCGACGGTCGTGCATCAGGTCGAGGTGTTCGACTGGCTGCGCGAAGTCGATCCGCACGACAAGCGGTACACCGCCGGGCGGCTCCGCAAGATGATCGAGGAGGATTGGACGTCGCCCCCCGGCTTCGAGCCTGCGGCGGTGCGCGAGGAACGTGCGCAGGCGGCCGTCGAAGCGGAGCGTCTCGCGCGGGAGGAGCGGGCGCACTGGGTGGCCGAGCACGAGGCGCGGCGCGCTCGCGCGGAAGCCGAGTGGCAGGCCACGCTCGCGCGGATAGGGGTCACCGATGACGACCAGGCAGCATGGCGCCGGCTGCTCAACACCCCGCGACGCCTGCCACCGCGTCTGGCGGAGCACTTGCAGCGCGCATTCTTCTACGCGCCCCGCAACGGTAATCCGGCCGTCGTGATCATGCGTGACGAGGCCGACTGGGAATTCGTATGCGCCGAGCGCCACGCTAAAGATAGGGCGGACGTCGATCGGCGGGTGGCCAATCACTACCACCGGCCGTACGTGGAAGTTGCGTACGTCCACTACTGCATGATCGCAGCGCTGCTGAGCGACGGCGACGATGGGTCGACCGGAGCGGTCGGTGTCGATAGAGTGCGTGGTCCGGATGCTCGCCGGTAACGCGAATGCGACTTCGGCGCCGGGGGCGCCCGACCGCTATCGCCCGCGTGTCAGTAATGGCCTGGGTATTACTTCAGTCCGGCCCACAGTAGTGATTGGACCCGTGTGGCCGGTTGCGCGTCGCTCGACGCCCTGTCGGTTGCGAGGCGAGGTGGTCGCGAGTCCAACATCCGGCGCGGTCTTCGGGTTCTACGTCCGGGAAACGATAGGAGATAACATACCCCAGAGGTTCCGCAATCAATGCACCGGATGTGAGTCGGCCTCCGCCCAGCGCAGGAGCGTATCAGGGGCGGATCCAACGCGGGGCGATGGCGGCGAGGGGCCGGTCGAAGAGCCCCGCCTGGGCCGTCGGGCGGAAGAGTTGCGCGAAGTCGTCCGGCGCGAACGCCTTGCGCAGCCGCGAGACGAAGGACGTGTGCAGCACCGCGAGGTAATGCGCGACGTCGTACGGCGGGTGGGTACCGCGCTCCTGGCCGCCCGCGGCCACCTCGGGCGTGTGCCGCCCGGCATCCCCCGCCAGATCAGGGAGCCAAACCGGCGTCCCGTCGGCGGCGCGGTAGTGGCGCACGCGCTCGCCTGGGCACCAGCGCGCCCGCCCCGCCCCTAGCAGCGCCTCGTAGGCCGCCTCACGCGTTCGCCCCCGTGACCGGGCGTACTCCTCGGGCGTCTTCGTCAGCCGGACCACCGTCGCGACATCGGCCGGCGCGAGTCGCCGCTCCCGGAGTGCCGCGATGGTGTCGCGATAGACCCGTTGCACCCCCGTGGTGTCGCCGGCGAGCAGGCAGGGCAGCGCCTCCCGGAGGAAGTGCGCGCCGAAGGGCTCGGTGCGGCTCGACTGGAAGGCGTTGCCGCGCACGATGAGTGCGTCGTCGTAGCCGAGGAGCGCGTAGTTCTTGACCTCGTGGCTGAGCATCGCCCGGTAGCGCCCCTCGTATTCCAGCCGGATGCCTGCGGGGAGGTACTCGGCGATGGCGGCGACACACGCCCGCTCGGCCGACTCGTCCCACCCGTCGGGCACGGCGAAGAAGACCCCGTCAGTGTCCACCTCGATGAGGGCCAGCCCGCGCCCGCGCAGCTCGTCCACCACCTGCCCGAGGATGTCCCGGCCCCGTCGCGTCACCTCGTCCGCCGCGCGGCGATCGGCGAACAGCGCCATGCGCCCCGCGCCCAGGTACCCGTATGCCGAATTGATCACGATCTTCATCGCGGCTTGCATCGCGTGGTGCCGATGGGCGTCGGCGCTCTCCGCTGACGCCGCCCTGGCTTGCTGCCGGTGCTCGAGGCGCAGGTTGGTCAGGCGATCGACGAGGTACAGGAGCGCACCGAGGTTGTCGCGGGCCGGGCCGATGCGGAAGGCGCGCATGATCGAGGGGTACATCGAGGCGATGTCGGCCTTGACCACCCGTTGCGCCACGCCCGCGGCGTAGAGGGTCGTCGTCCCGCCCTGGTGGGGGGCGAGCGCCCCGTCGGCCTCGGCCGCGCCGCGGGGCAACGCCGCGCCCGCTCGCAGGTAGGAGCGCACCAGCAGGGGCTCCAGGATGCCCATTGCCGGCCCGGCCGCCGCCACCCGCCCATAGGGCCGCGGCGCCATCCCTGCCAGCGCGAATGCCGCGCCCATGAGCCGGCGCGAGAGCCCGTCCACCTCCGTCACGTCATCGAGGGCGTAGCGCCGCAGCTGATCCGGATCGCGTCGATAAGTGTGAAAGGTCTCCGCGCCGGCGACATGCGTGCGCTCGGGTGCCGCCACCCCGAAGTAGCGCGCTGCGGCCTTCAACCCGTGGCCGAGCATATCGCGCGTGGAGAAGGCATGGCGCCGCACTGCATCGAGGGTGTCGATCAGCTCCCGCCCGGCTAGCCGGTAGCGGGTCCGGCGGCCGTCGCCCCGGCCGTCCGGCTCCTCGTAGCGCTCCAGCAGCGGCAAGTCGGGGTGACGCCCCAGGTGGAGCGGCACGCCGAGCGTGTCAGCACGCTCTTCCAGGAACGGGAGGTCGAAGCCGAAGAGGTTGTGGTTCTCGATCACGTCGGGGTCGCGCGCGCGGATGAGGGCGCAGAGGCCGGCGATCAGTGCGGCCTCGTCGCTGTCGTCGGGCGCTTCGAGGACCGCCTCCAGTCCCCGGCTGTCGCGCACCGCTACCAGGAAGATGCGCCCCTGCTTGGGCGAGAGGGCGGTCGTCTCCAGGTCGAACTGCAGCCGGTGGAGATCGTCGTAGGCGAGGCCGCGGAAATACACTCGCCCGGTCTGCATCAGGTACTGCTCGACCGCGCCGACGGCGTAGTACGCATCTGGTAGCTCGCGCAGATGGCGGACGGGCACGCCGAGCCTGCATTGCGCCCCGCGCAGGATCTCGCGTCGCAGCGCTCGCCCGTCGCGGGCCGTGAGCAGGTAGCGCAGCGATCCGGGCGGCCCATCGAGTTCGCGGTAGCTGAAGGGGGCGCGGTCGGCGCCCGTCATAGCGTCGGCCAGGGCGGGGCCGAGATGGCGTAGGTCGTCGAGGCCAGCGGCGAACAGCCAGGGACGGAAGCGCTCGGCAACGCGGTAGACCGTCTCTCCGTCGCGCCGCCAGACGAGGGCGCGACCGCTGTGATCAGCCCAGGCCGCGACAATGCCGGGCGTGGGGTCCCAGCCAAACAGCCAGGCATCGTCGGCGGGCAGGGCAGCACCCGGCAGCGCGGGATGGACCGCCGCGGCCGCGGCCCTGCTCACCGTGTCGTCCGTCCGTCAGCGACGCACGGCGCGCGGGTCGCCGCTGTGGCGCGGCCTCCGAGCCACAGCGCCATCTACCCCTTCCCTGCCTTCGCCCCGCCCATCACGGTGATCTTCGTCCCGCACACTGCGCACGTCCCCTGCTGCGCCTCCCGCCCGTTCTTCAGGGTGATCTGCTGCACGTCCTGCATCTCCCGCTTCTCGCGGCATTTCAGGCAATAGCCCTGCATCGCGTCTCGCTCCTTGCCATCCCCCGTACCGGCGACCCGTGCCGCCGCTTGTACGTACAGTTTAGGCGCCGCCGGTCGCGGCGTCAATGGTGCGAGACCCGGGGTGAGAGGGCCACCAAGTGTGTCAGCGACTGCGCCTCCGCCCGGCCAGCAGTTCGTCGAGCGGCGGACCGATCAGTGGGCTCGCGCGACAGGAAGCGCACCGCTGCGCGGCACTCGCGCAGCCAATTGATCCGCTTCATAATCCGCCCGTCCTCGACCGAGGTCCCGAGCCACGCGTTCGCCGACACTGGATGCGCCAGGGTGAAGTGCCGTCCGCTCGGGCCGTGTCGTCAGGATCTGGAAGGTGTGCTGCGGGCACCCGGCCATCACTCCCAGGCGCGCACGACGAAGCCGCAGACGATTTTGCGCCGGCAGTTGCTCCCCCCGGTCCCCGACCGCACCCGGATCGCCTCCCGCGGGCTCGATGCGCCGGAGTACGCGGTGTCCGCGAAGGAGTTGTTCAACCATGTCCAGCTCGCGTGGGCGACGCAACGACCCGGTGGCCTTCCTCGCCAGAGTGCAGGCCGTCGACGGTGGCGAGATTTCCTTCGCCAAGGAGGCCGCCTCGGCCGCGCTGACCCGCACCCCGACTCCAGGCGCAGTCCAGGTCCTGCTCGACCGGCTGCGGGAGATCCCCAAGGACCCGTGCGAGGAGTTCGACCCGTCCGAATTGGACGACCTCGCCGCTTTGGTCATCGATCGTGGGCAGTTGCAGGCACTGCGCGTGTGCCCCGGCCCCGCTCGCGCTGGCGCCTACATCGTAGGGGCTGGGTCGCGGCGCCTCCTCGCCGCGCGGCGCCACCCCACCGCTATCCCCGATCTCGCCTGTGTCATCGTCGATAAGGATCGGCACGAGGCCTTCGCCCATGCCTTCGTCGAGAACTTCCAGCGGGTCAATCTCAGTCGCTTGGAGACGCTCCGTGCCTTCGCCCGGATGGAGGTGGAGTTCTGCTGGTCGGCCTATGAGATCGCCCGTCGAATCGGCCGCGACCGCTCCGACGGCGCTTCGCAGTTGCGGGTGGCACGCGACGAGCGCCTCCACCAGTACCACCGACGGGCCGGTGCGGCAGTATACTGCACCCGGTGGATCGTCGTCGCGGGAGCGGTGGGGTGGGCACGCGGGCCGTCGCCAACCAGGGGAGCGAGGCCGCGTCGCCGCGGCGGGAGCTGCGCGGCGTCGTGGAGCGCATCACCTACCAGAACCCGGAGAACGGCTACACCGTCGCCCGGCTGGCGCCCGAGCGCGCGGCGGAGGTGGGGGGCGAGGCCGAGGCCGCTCGGGGCGACGACCGGCTGATCACCCTGGTCGGCACGCTGGCCGACCTCACCCCGGGCGAGGCAATCATCGCCCACGGCTGGTGGCAGAATAGTCCCAAGCACGGCTGGCAGTTCCAGGCGCTCGACTACCGCACCACCCTCCCCGCCACCACCCAGGGCATGCGTCGCTACCTCGGCAGCGGGCTTGTGAAAGGCATCGGCCCGGTCAATGCCGGCCGCATCGTCGACGCCTTTGGCGAGGGCACCTTCGACGTCATCGACGCCACCCCCGAGCGCCTGACCGAGGTGCCGGGCATCGGCCCGGTGCGGGCCGGGCGCATCGCCGCCACCTGGCGGGAGCAGCGCCACATCCGCGAGGTGATGACCGCCCTCCAGGGCTACGGCGTCTCCACCTCCCTCGCGGTGCGCATCTACAAGCGCTTCGGCGACGACAGCGGTCGGGTGGTCAGCCAGGAGCCCTACCGCCTGGCGCGCGAGGTCTGGGGCATCGGCTTCAAGACCGCCGACACGATCGCGCAGGCCGTCGGCATCGCCCCCGACGCCCCGGAGCGCCTCCAAGCGGGCACGCTCCACGCCCTCGGTGCCGCCCGACGCGGGGCACACGCTCCTGCCGGAGGGGGAGCTGGTGGCGGCCGCCGCGGCGTTGCTCGGGGCGGAGTCGCCGGCGATCCTCGATGCGGTCGCGGCGCTCTTGGACACGGGCGAAGTCGTGGCGGCGACGCGGGATGGCGCGGGTGATGCGTCCCCGGAGGACGGGCGGTTGCTGGCGTTGGCGCCGTTCGCCCGCGCCGAGTCAGGGCTCGCCACCCGCCTGCAGGCCCTGGCCGGGGCCGGCGAGGCCCGCACCGCGCGCGCCTTCCAGGGGGTCGACTGGGCGGCGGCCTTCGGCTGGCTGGCCGACAGGCACGTCCTGGCCCTCGCCCCGGAGCAGGAGGCGGGGGCGCGCATGGCGCTCACGGCGCCCGTGTCNATCCACCACCCAGCGCCGCGGGAGGACCTGGAGGCCGCGCGCGGCGTCGCTGCGCTTGACGATCGCCAGCGTCCAGCGCCAGGGGTCCCTGAGCCACGCGACCAGCTTGCCCGCGTAGCCGCCGTCGGCCCAGATGAGCTGCAGGCGCGCGAAGCCGCCGCGCCCGAGCGCCGCGAAGACCAGCTTGGCCCCGTCGCGATCCTGCAGGGCCGCGCTGTGGACGACCACCGCGAGGGCCAGCCCGAGGGTGTCCACGACGAGGTGGCGCTTGCGCCCCTTGACCTGCTTGCCCGCGTCGTCGCCGCGGACCCCGCCCCGGTTGGTCGTCTTGACCGACTGGCTGTCGACGATCCCCGCGCGCGGCGTCGGCTCGCGCCCCCCCCGCCGCCGCCACTCGCGCAGCGTCGTGTGCAGCGCCTCCCAGGTGCCGTCCGCCCGCCAGGCGTTGTAGTAGGTGTAGACCGTCTCGTGCGGCGGGAAGTCGTGCGGCAGGTAGCGCCAGCCGGCCCCCGTGCGCAGGATAGAGAGGAGGCCGTTGACCACCTCCCGCATGGCCACCTCGCGCCGCCGCCCGCCCGGCTTGGCCGGCGGGATCAGCGGCGCCAAAATCGCCCACTGCGCGTCGGTGAGATCGCTCGGGTACCGCTCCCGTGGCATCGGCCCCCTCCCGCCGTTATACTTCCCCTCGCCATGCCTCCTTTCCCACGTATCGCCCCTTCTCAAACACTCTCTCAGACGCGGGAAGCGCGGGCGTGCCGAAGCATCGCGCTGGACGATCTACGGGATCGACGCCGATGGCATCAAGCGGGTCTGTGCGGAGCATACGTCCGAGGCGGAGCACGACGCGTGGCGGGCGGGTGACTCGCTCCGGGCAGAGGCGCGGCATGCGCCGTTCGCCCGGCTACCCGTCGGCGCCGCCAACGGCTTCCCTTCGCTATAATGATGACAGTCGTCGTGAGGAAGGAGGTAGCCGGATGGCGATAAGCACCCTGGAGGAACGTGTCGCCCTGCTCGAGCGGGAAGTGCTGACCCTGAAACGGCAGTTGCCGAGGCCCGTCGCCGTGCCCTGGTGGGAGCAGATCAGCGGCGTGTTCGCCGACGTGTCCGCGTTTGACGAGGCAGCCGAATTGGGCCGCCAGTATCGCGAGTCGCAGCGCTCAGCCGCGGACGAGGATGCGGGTGTATCTGCTTGACACCGATCATCTCAGCGTGCTGGAACGCGGGGGCGCGAATTCGGAGCGCCTCCAACGGCGGCTCCAAACGGTCTCGCCCGATGAGATCGCCGCAACCGTGATCAGCTACGAGGAACAGACGCGCGGCTGGTTGAGCTACATCGCGAGGGCGCGGTCGCCGGAGGAGCAAGTCACCGCCTATGGGTACTTGCAGCGCCATCTCCGGGTGTTCTGTGCCGTCCCTTTGATCGCCTTTGACCCGGCCGCGGCCGCGATTGTTCGACAACTTCAGATGCAGCGCATCCGCATCGGCACGATGGATCTCAAGATCGCGAGCATCGCCCTGGCGCGGGGAGCCTCGCTCCTAACGCGCAATGTTGCGGACTTCCAGAAGGTGCCCGGACTTCGCGTTGAAGATTGGACTGTGTGAGGATCTACGCGGTGACAGACGCAATCCAGGCGACCAAGCAGTGCGGATGCGCAAGTCGGTCCTGTTTCCGCCGAAACGTCGCAGCCACCGCGCGAGATCGCAATCACCCTTGAAGCGACACCGCGCGACCGGTGCTTGGCGCAGAGGCTAACGCCGATCGCGTAGCCGCTGATTGATTAAGCCCGCGCGGGCCGTTACTCCGAGAAAACGGCCCGCGAAAAACCGCGAGAAAAGGCGGCAACAAGGCCGCGAATTAGGGTACAATGGTGGGGCGAGCGGCGGCCGATAAGCCGCCCTGGGAGCTGAATAGCGACAGCCCTGGGGAGCGTTTTCTCAGCTGTGGCGCGGAGATTCGCACATGTGGTTCCGAGAATGCAACTCTTAATCAGGGGGTTGAAGGTTCGAGTCCTTCGCGGCTCACCCACAGATTGCTGGCAATAGCAAGAAAAACGGCGGTGGCGTGAGTAATTCCCGCCGCCGCCATTGCTGTTTGACCACAACCTTGACCACAATAAGCACTCGCGCATTTGAGGCGTTTAGCTTGCTATGGCAACCCGCCGCTGAGACGGGAGGGCATAATGCCGCTGCGAAGCTTTCTCTACCTCGACACGAAGACTGTCGAAGACTACATCTCGGAGCTTGAAGGATATGCTGGCGAAGGTCCCATCGATCAAACTGAAAGTGGCAAGAGAGATAAGGGTGGCAAAGTTGGCCTCGGAGTAGCCAAGATTGGCCTCGGAGTCGAAGCTAACGCCTCTCCAAATAATTCATTTGAAACGAAGCAGAAGCTAGTGTTGACGAATGCTGCTCGGTTTCAGTGGCTGTATTCGCTGTTGGAGAAGCAAGGTGAGCCAGGCGAAGGTATTCAGCACCTTGACGCCTGTGATGAGGAGATCTGGAATCAACTGCGGCGGGGGGAATTGATTGATGTTGACTCTGCTATAAGGGTTCCCCAGTCATTCATGTTGCCCCAAACATCGGAGCAAATTAAGTCGTTCATGGATTTCATGACGGCTGTAAGGCCAAGAACCTCCTGTCGATGCTAAGTTCACCGAGGTTGTCAAGGGGATTTCAGGGCATTACTCTACAGTTGCACTTGGCGTCCGAGCCGCGCCGGAGCGGCGCTTGTCGTGGCTGCGGCTGGCCTGCGCCTGATGGCGGCGGCGCCAGACCGTACGCCAGCTTCCAGCGGCAATGGCGTGCGCCAGACTGGGCGCCACAGCCTTGCGCGCCTTGAGGACGGTCAGCGGGATCAACTCGACGGACGGCGGGCAGCACGCCCTTTTTCCGCCCCGGCGGCGCGCGCCCGCACCGCCGTAGGCCTGCGCGAAGAGCGCCAGGGTGATCTGCCGGGACCAGCCGGCCCAGCCGGCGAACCTCGTCGTGGTCAGCCCCACCTCGCCCTGACGATCTCGAAGCCCTCCTCCACCGCCCAGCGCGCCGCCGCCCGCACCAGCGTCGCGAGCGCGGTGTCGGCTGGGGCGGAGGCGACGTAGTCGGCCAGTCGGCCAGGTCGTCCAGGCTGCGCCCCTGGCCAGCAGCCAGTGCGCCCGCCCCGGCGCATCGAGCCGCGCCTGAGGTTAGCCCGTTCTCACGGACAGGTTACCGCTAGGCGGCGGGACAAGACAACAACACGTCCTCCTCGAAGGTGACGGGCGCGTGAAAGTTGAGCGCGGAGTGGCGGCGCTGGCGGTTGTACCAGACCTCGAGCCACTCGAACGGCCGTCGCGCGGCGGCACGGGTCGGCCAGGGGCGCGCCTCGGCCACCTCGGCCTTGGGTGGCAAAGGCTCTCGGCCATGGCGTTGTCCAGGCAGTCGCCGGACCGACTCATGGACGCGGTCGCGCCGACGGCGGCGAGGGCCGCGCGGTACGTCGCCGCGGTGTACTGGCGGCCCCGGTCGGTGTGGTGGATCAGCCCCGGTGCTGGCCGTCGAGACTTGAGCGCCATCGCCAGGGCGTCGAGCGCCAGCTCCGCCCGCAGGTGGTCGGCCATCGCCCAGCCGACGACGCGGCGCGGTGCGCATCCAGCAAGACGGCGAGGTAGAGCCAGCCTTCCCCGTCGGCAAATACGTGATGTCGCCGAAGGCCAGAGGCGGTCGGGGCCGGTGCCGTGAAGTCCCGCGCGACCAGGTTCGGGGCGGGCGCATGCGCCAGGTCGGCGACCGTGGTGCGCGCCCGGCGACGGCGGTGGCAGCCGACGAGCCCGGCGGCACGCATCAGGCGGGCCACGCGCTTGCGCGGGCGCAGCGGGTGCCCTGCGCCCGCAGCTCCGCATGCACGCGCGGCGCGCCATACGTCCGGCGGCTGCGGGTGTGGACGGCGGTGATCTGCACGGTCAGCGCCTCGTCAGCGGCTGTGCGCGCCCGGGAACCCGCGGCCCGCCCAGGCGTAGTACGCCGAGCGGGCCACGCCTGGGCACTCGGCAGAGGAGCACGACAGGGTAGGTGGCCCGCTCCGCGCAGGATGAACCGGTACCGGCTCTAAGGTCTCCTTCGCGAAGTAGGCCGCCGCTTTTTCGCAATATCTCCCGCTCCTGCTGGGAGGGTCTTCACCTCTCCGGCGCAGGCGGCACAACTCCTCCCGCTCGTCGGTCGTCAACTCGCCCGGCTGCCCCGGCCCTCATCCGCCTCGGCCCGCCCCAGCCAATGGCGCAGCGCCTCGGACGAGATCCCCAAATCGGCAGCGGGGCCGGGATCGACTTGTCACTCCCGGGCGAGGCGCACCTCGGCCCGGAACTCCGGCGGGTACGGTCGGTGGGTGCGGGGCATCAGTACCTCCTTCGGGCCAGGCCCAATCATCAGGTGTCCGTGAAGATGGGGCAACCCCACAGGTGACGTGCTCCGCGGCCAGGCGCCGCTGGAAGGTGCGCAGCGGGAGGCGGAGCTGCTCGGCCATCGCCTCGATGCTCCCTGCCCCTGCCGCAACGCGGCGAGGAGATGGCGCGCACCAGATAGCTCAAGGATCGGCCGTGAACACCGCCGCATCGGTCACGTATCGCCAACGCTCGCAGCGTGCCGTGGAGGGCGTCGTTCGCCGTGCGCGCCGGGCGCTGCAGGTGCCCGGCGCGAGCTGCAGCCCGGCGCGCGCCTGCTGGCCGCACCAGGACGCCGAAAGGGCGGCATACGGCGCGGCGAGCACCGTGTCCGGCTGCGTGAGCCAGACCTGCGCCACCCGAAAAACCGTCGGCCCAGGGCCGTGAAAGGGTGCACGATCCGGCATAGCGTCTATAATCGCTGATCTGATCGCCAGTCGCGGTCGACAACAGTGCGATCACACCCAATCATCGGGCGTGTGCTCGGACTCGTGCAGGCGATCGTGGACGCAACGGAAGAGACGCCAGGTGTAAGGACGCCTGGCGCTAAACCGTCAGCGCGCTGCCGAAGTGATCAACTGGCCCGAACGCGCCGGAATGGCGTCGCAAACCAGCGCGCGCGGAGAGAACTTCAGGACTATGGATCGTAGGCACCGGCGAGATCCATGGCGTCAGCGTCAGGCGGGTTGGGCAGCAGGACATCAGATCTGCATCAGCTGGCGCTCAGGCCAGCCAGCGCCAGACGCGTAAATATCAGCCCGACTGGCCGCAAATCCAGCAGGTGCCAGCGGCGCTCGATGGGGCGGAATCGATTATCTCACCGATCCTCGCGGGTGCCGTGCCGCGGCGCAGTATGGCAGCTGGCGTGAAATGACAGAAACCGGCGCCAGAACAAGGACGAGCGGGCGCACACCGCTGCAGTAGTCCTATGACGCACGATGTACGCAGCACACGACACGGAGGACGACCACGGACACCCGCACGCTCGCCCACGCATCCGACAACACCCGCTCGCGAGTATCCACGGAGGGAGGCGATGCAGCGGACAGTCCTGCAATTGCGCGTTTCCTGGCAGGGGCGTTCCTGTGTAATGCCGTGCGCACCTGATCAGGGCTGACCGGCCAGCAGTTCCAGACGCCGTTCGCCGGCGGCGGGCTCTCTTCGCCCCTGGTCAACGTGCTGCTCGGGGACGGCCAATCTCACGGCGGGCGGCTTCCTGCTGAGCGTCGGGAGGTTCGGCTCGGGCGCAGCCGGCAAACGCTCCTGGCCTGGAGCGGGTTCGTCAGGACCGCGATCAGCCTGGCGCTGGTCTTCGGGGCCGCGTAGGGATCCCCGGGCGCGACTGGTGGCGAGGCACCCGGACGCCGCCGCCGACCGGCAGGCGACCAGCCGCGCGATCCCCGTCATCGCCCTGCACCCCGCGCGTCGAGACGCGCGCCTGACCAGCCCCGCGCGCACCAGCCCCAACCCCGCAGCTTTCGACTATCGCCGTCAGACCTTCGACCGAAGGAGCACCATCATGGCCGCCACCGCTTTCGCCGCCGCACAGCCCCGACCCGCTGGCCAGGTCGCGTACCGCCGCCTCTTGTGGGTCGCGCCGCTCCGCCGCGGTCGTCGCGGCGGTCGTCAACGCGATCATCTTCGCCCTCGCGGACGCGGCCAGGCTCTTCCCGGACGACGTGCGGCTCGCGACCGGGCTCGGCCCCGTCGTGTTCCGGTCGATCACCGGCGTCGTCGGCGCGGCGATCGTCTACGCGCTGCTCGGCCGGTTCGCCCGCCGCCGCTCCGCCTCTTCACCATCGTCGCCACCGCCGTCCTGGTCCTCTCGTTCGCCTCGCCGTTCTCGATCCCAGGCGCGGGCGCGGGTACATCGCCGTCCTGGAGCTGCTGCACGTCACCACCGCCGCCATCGCGGTCGGCCTGCTGACGCGCCTGGCGCGCCAGGCGTAGACGCGTCGCGGGGACCGCCGGGCGGGACGGCCCCGGCGCCGCCTCGCGCGGTCACAGGCACAGCCCCCTGGCGACACTCCCGGCTCGTGCGTACCGCGGCAATGCGCAAAGGGGAGAGCCGATGGACGGGGTCCAGCGCTGGTCGCGGATATCCCCGGTCCCCGGAAAGCGCGCGGGCGGCGGGGGTACCGGGGGATGCCGGCGATCGGCCGGTGGGTCGGCGAGCGCACGGAGGAAGTGCGCGCGCTGCCGCCGCCGCGCCGCCGCCCGCATCGGTGGAGGGCTCGCGGTGGAGGACACGGCGCCGCGCGGGGCCGACGCGCACGGGGTGGCGATGCCACCCCCCGCGTCAGCGCCTCCGTGACACCGACGGATCGTCAGCGTAGCAGACGATCGCTGAGCAGGCACGGGCCAGCACGAGTACCAGGGCCATCGCGCTTGGTCGCTGCCCAGTACGACGCCCCGGCACAGCGGCCCGCCCGGCGGACGACGCACCCAGCGGCCCTACGATCCCGAGCGGCACAGCGCCCGCTCATCTCACGGTATGGAGAGGAGCCATCATGCTCACCGCCTTGCGCACCGTCCGGACGTGGCACGGGCCGCTGGCCTGGTTCAGTGTGCTCATGATCGGTCTGGCCATCATCTCCGCAGTCGGATATGTGGTCGACGGCCGGATTCTCGTGGGCGCGCGCATCTGGGCCAAGCCGTTGAAGTTCGCGATCTCCTTCGCGCTGTACGCCGTGACACTGGCGTGGCTGCTCGCGCAGGTCCAGTCGCCGCGTTGGCGGCGGGCCGGTCGGTGGGCGGGGACGGCACTCGGCGTGGTCTCGGCCCTGGAGGTGGGCGCCATCGTCTTGCAGGTCGTGCGAGGTCGCCAGAGCCACTTCAACCTCGGCACGCCCTTCGACGCCGCGGTCTTCACCGCGATGGGCGCGCTCATCGGCGCGCTCTACCTGTGCACGCTCGTCATCGGCGTGGTGCTGCTGCGGCCCCCCCTGCGCGACGCCGCCTTCACCTGGTCCCTCAGGCTCGGCATCGCCATCGCCCTCGCCGGCCTGGCCGTGGGGTTCCTCATGCTCCGCCCCACGCCCGAGCAGATCGCCCAAGGTCCCCAGGCGACGCTCAGCGGGGCGCACAGCGTCGGGGCGCCCGATGGGGGGGCGGGCCTGCCCTTCGTCGGCTGGAGCACCGCCGGCGGCGACCTGCGTATCGCCCACTTCATCGGCATGCACGCCTTGCAGGTCGTGCCCCTCCTGGCGTTCGCCCTCAGCGGCGCCGCCGCGCGCCGGCGGCGCGGCGCGCGCACCCGGCTGCAGATCGTCCTGCTCGGCGGCGCGCTGTACGGGGGCGTCGTCGCGCTGGCCCTCTGGCAGGCGCTACGCGGCCAGGCCCTGCTCGCCCCGGACGGCCTCACCCTGGCCGCGGCCGGTGGGCTCCTCGCCACCGCCACTTGACAGTTTCCCCCGCGTGGTCCTAAGATGGTGGTAATAGCCGAATGACGCTGCCCGAGAGGAGTAGGCGGCGGGGTCGTCGACAGGGAAGATGGGGGCCACCGGTTGAAAGCCCCCCGCGACGGATAGCCGCCGAAGTCGCTCGGAAGTCGAGACGCCGAACCGCGGGCGCAATCAGGCCCCGCCTCAAGCGTCTCCGGGTGCGCCCGTTACCGCGTGCTTGAGGGCCGTACCGCGCGGGCGCGGCCGAATCAGGGTGGTACCACGGGGGAGACCTCGTCCTTGGAACAGGACGGGGTTTTTTGTTTGTCGCCGCGAGCGTCCCACCGTCGCCGGGCCGATCCTTGGGCGGGGCGAGGTGCGGGAGGGTCGCCCGATTGTCGAGCAGCGCACGAAACGCTGGTCGCCGGACACCGCTAGCCAACAGGGCAAGGAGTTGACGATGACCGACACGGCGAAGGGCCTGGCGAAGATCTACGATCCGAGCGTGGTGGAGCGCGACTGGTACGAGCGCTGGGACGCCGCGGGGCACTTCGCGCCGCCGCCGCCGCGCGAGGGCGAGGACCCGTTCGTGATTATCATGCCGCCGCCGAACGTCACCGGCGAGCTGCACATGGGGCACGCCCTCTTCGCCACGGTCGAGGACATCCTCACCCGCTGGCAGCGGATGAAGGGCCGCCCGACCCTCTGGCTGCCGGGCGCCGACCACGCCGGGATCGCCGGGCAGTGGGTGGTGGAGCGGGAGATCGCCAAGGACGGGCTGACGCGGCACGACCTGGGCCGCGAGCGCTTCCTCGACGAGGTCTGGGACTGGATGGACAGCTACCGGGGGCGCATCCGCGAGCAGTTGCGCATCCTCGGGGCGTCCTGCGACTGGTCGCGCTTCACCTTCACCATGGACCCGGAGCGGGCGCGCGCGGTGCGGGTGGCCTTCAAGCGCCTTTACGACAAGGGCCTCATCTACCGCGGCGAGCGGATGATCAACTGGTGCCCGCGCTGCATGACCGCCCTCTCCGACCTCGAAGTGAACTACGAGGAGGAGCAGACCAGCCTCTGGAGCGTGCGCTACCCGATCGCCGGCGAGGCCGACCGATCGATCACCGTGGCGACGACGCGGCCGGAGACGATCCTCGGCGACACCGCGATCGCGGTCCACCCGGCGGACGAGCGCTATAAGGATCTGCTCGGCAAGCGGGCGATCCTGCCGGTGCTCGGGCGGGAGATCCCGATCGTCGCCGACGACGCGGTCGACCCGGCGTTCGGGACCGGCGCGGTGAAGGTGACGCCGGCCCACGACCCGGTCGACTTCGGGATCGGCCAGCGCCACGCGCTGCCGGCGATCACGGTAATGAACCTCGACGGGACGATGAACGCCGAGGCCGGCCCCTTCGCCGGGCAGACGACGGCGCAGTGCCGCGCGGACATCGTCGCCTGGCTGCGCGACCACGACCAGCTCGTGCGGATCGAGCCCCACACCCACTCGGTGGGACATTGCGACCGTTGCGACACGATCGTGCAGCCGCTGATCAGCCTGCAGTGGTGGGTGAAGATGGCCCCCCTGGCCGCGCCGGCGATCGCGGCGGCGCAGGACGGCGCGGTGCGCTTCGTGCCGGAGCGCTTCAAGGGCATCTACCTGCACTGGATGGAGAACGTGCTCGACTGGTGCATCTCGCGCCAGCTCTGGTGGGGCCACCGCATCCCGGTCTGGTACTGCGGCGACTGCGGCGAGATCACGGTGAGCGACCAGGAGACGATCGCCGCCTGCGCCCATTGCGGCGGCGGGAAGATCGAGCAGGACCCCGACGTGCTCGACACCTGGTTCAGCTCGGGCCTCTGGCCGTTCAGCACGCTCGGCTGGCCCGACGACACGCCCGACCTGCGCCGCTTCTACCCCGGCTCGGTGCTGGAGACCGGCTACGACATCATCTTCCTCTGGGTGGCGCGGATGATCTTCTGCGGGCTCGAGTTCATGGGCGAGGCCCCGTTCGAGACGGTCTACTTCCACGGCACGGTGCGCGACGAGAACGGCCAGCGGATGAGCAAGACCAAGGGCAACGTGCTCGACCCGACCGAGGTGACCGCGCGCTACGGCAGCGACGCCCTCCGCTTCACGCTGATCACCGCCGGGGCGACCGGGGCCGATCTGAACCTGAGCGTCGGGCGGGTGGAGGCGAACCGCAACTTCGCCAACAAACTTTGGCAGGCGACCCGCTTCGTCCTGGCGAATACCGAGGGCGCACGGATCGCGCGCGACCCCGGTGGCGCCCCCGCCGAGCCGGACCCGGCAACCCTGCGGGCCGCCGATCGGTGGATCCTCGGGCGCCTGAGCCGCACGACCGCCGAGGTGACGCGGCTGCTGGAGGCCTACAACCTCGGCGAGGCGGGGCGGACGCTCTACGAGTTCTTCTGGAGCGAGTTCGCCGACTGGTACATCGAGGCGGCCAAGGTGCGGCTCCAGGGCGCGGACGAGGCGGCGAAGGCCCCCGTGCGGCAGACGCTCGTCTACACGATCGAGCGGACGCTGCGCCTGCTGCACCCGATCATGCCGTTCGTGACCGAGGAGCTGTGGCAGCACCTCCCGCACGGCGGGGACATGCTGATCGTCGCCCCCTGGCCGGCGCCCGGCGCGACCTATCCGGCGGAGGAGGAAGGGTTCCGGCGGATGCAGGAGGCGACGCGCGCGATCCGCAACGCGCGCGCGGAGAGCAACGTCGAGCCGGGCCGGCGGATCGCGGCGATCGTGGCCGGCCCGCACGCCGCCGCGTTCGAGGCACTGCGCGGCGAATTCGCGTCCCTGGCGCGGATCGACCCGGCGCAACTGCGGATCGAGGCCGAGGCGCCCGCGCCCGACGGCGCGATCACGCTGGCGGTGGAGGACTTCGCGATCCACCTGCCGCTCGGTGGGCTGGTCGACCTCGCGGCGGAGCGCGAGCGGCTGGAGCGCGAGATCGCCGCCGCCGAGGCCGAGGCGGGGCGCGCGCGGGCGATGCTCGACAACGCCGGCTTCACCTCGCGCGCGCCCGAGAAGGTGGTGCAGGCCCAGCGCGACCGGCTGGCCGCCGCCGAGGAGCGCGCGCGCCTGCTGCGGGAGCGTCTGGCCGCGCTGGGGTAGGACCCAGTTCATCGCGGAGCCGGCGGGGACACAAGGGCAGGGGAGAGCAGCCCGCGCTAAACTCACCTCTTCCGCGACAGCGGATCGGCAGTCACGATTGCCGATCCGCTGTATTATTGGCCTGGCACACGACCACTTCTTGACACCCAAGGAGGGATACCGCGCATGGCCCGAACGGCGCCGACCTACGAAGAGGTTCTCGCACAGGTGCGTCGGCTCGATCCCATCGAGCAGGCGAACTTGTTGGAGGAACTCGCCTCCCTCGTCACGCAGCAGATGACCGCCAAGCGCCGTCGCGGCATCCGCGAGTTCCGCGGCATCGGGAAGGAGCTGTGGAAGGGTGTTGACGCGCAGGAGTACGTGAATCGGGAGCGCGACGCGTGGACTGGATAATGAAAAAGTGCCCCCAAGTCGGCCGTTACGAGCAAAGACATATGAGTGAGATCGGAGCAGGGCAGGGCCGTAGCTTGAACGTACCCCAGCGTATTTTGTGCTTTCCGCCCGAGCAATCCATCGGCAGGATCGTCGTGTTGAACGAGGATGACATCCACAGCAGCACCATTCCCGGTTGGGGTCGGGAAGCAACGCAGCGAATGGAGGCACGAGGCACAATCAGGCTTCCTCGGGAGCAGAACCTTGCTTTCGTACACATCGCAGGGGTGCGGGCTGACTTGCGACCATTCGCTGCTTTCCATGCGGGCGACTTGTATTCGCTGTCCCTCGCGTTTTGCAGCGTGTATGACGATGACCTGGTCCATCTCCGCGGGTTGCACGGTTTGCAGCAGCTCGATCTCACGGACACGCTTGTCGAAGGACACGGCTTGGTTCACCTGCAGGGGATGATTGCCCTTCGCAGGCTCTGGCTGGGTTACAGCAGTCTTACCGATGCTGGCCTCGCGCATCTGCACCAAATGATGTCGCTGGCACATCTCGACTTGTCAGGTTGCGGCGTCAGCCGGGATGGGGTGGACGCGCTCCGGAAGGCTTTGCCTCGCTGTAGGATTATCTCCCCGATGGAGCGAGACGGAAGCCAGACATGACCAACGTTGCCTATGGGCTCAGTGACGGATGCTCGGAGGAAACGGCCTACGCCTTCGCGGAATAGTGCCTTGGGGCTGTAGTGCAACAGGGTTTGTTGTAGTAGATTTGGATTGGCAGGACCGAGCCCGTCCTCGGAGGCGGGGGTAGGCCCTGCTCTTGCCACATCCTCCCCAGGGAGCCGGATCGTCACCACTCGGCCGCGTCCGGGCGAGGGTTCAACGCACATTAGAGCGGCGATGAAAGTAGAACAGCTACCGCACGCCTTCTACGACCGCCCGGCGCTCGTCGTGGCGCGGGAGGCGCTGGGGATGGTGCTGGTGCGCGCGCACGCGGACGGGCGGCGGCAGGCGGGGCGGATCGTCGAGACCGAGGCGTATGACGGGCCGGAGGACGCGGCGTCGCACGCGCGGTCGGGGGTCGGCGGGCGGGCGCGGGTGATGTTCGGGCCGGCGGGCTTCGCGTACGTCTACCTGATCTACGGCATCCACCACTGCCTGAACCTGGTCACCGGCCCGGAGGGCTACCCCGCCGCCGTGCTGATCCGCGCGCTCGAGCCGCTGGAGGGGATCGACGGGCGCACCAACGGCCCCGGCCTCCTCTGCCGGACGCTCGGCATCGACCGCGGGCTCAACGGCCTCGACCTGGCGGGCGATACGCTCTATCTGGAGGATCGCGGGCTGTCGATCCGCGACGAGGACGTGGTCGCGCGGGCGCGGATCGGCATCAAGTTCGCCGGCGAGCCGTGGATCTCGCAGCCCTGGGCCTCTACGAGCGCGGCAATCGCTGGGTGTCGAAGAAGTAGCGGGGGCAAGGGGCACCGCGACGGACCCGTAGCGACGGATTTGAACGCCTCGGCTCCCCTATCGCCCACGGCTGTTTCCGCGCGTCCACGGACAAGCCGCGGACGAGTTGTGCCGCAGCGTACTGCCCGGGCGTTGGTAAGCGCGGGAGGCATCGCGCTCCCCGCGGTGCGGGCGCAGGGCGAGCTCGGGCGCCGCGTTGCCCGGTGACCGGGCGGCTTGTTACAATTCGGCGTGTATGACAGTCGAGGTTGCGCCGATAACCGAAGAGCAGCCGAAGGAACGGGCGGCCCGCACGGCGGCCTGGAGTGCGGCGCTGCCGCTGATCCTCCTCGGCCTGATCCTGGTCGCCGGCGCGGTCTTCCGCTTCAACGGCCTCGCCTGGGACAGCGGGCGCCTGCTGCACCCCGACGAGCGCCACATCGCGATGGTCGCGTCGAGCCGCATCTCGGCCCCGGCGCTCGACCGGCTCTTCGACCCGCGCACCAGCCCCCTCAACCCGCGGTCGGTGAACCCGAACCCCGCGCCGGGGGAAGACCCCAACCGGCCGCGCCAGTTCGCCTACGGCAGCCTGCCCCTCTTCCTGACCGACGTCATCGCCTGGCTGCTCGGGCTGGTCACGGACCGGAACTGGAACGGGGTCTACGAGATCGTGCGCGTCGGGCGCGTGCTGACGGTCCTCTTCGACCTGGTGACGATCGCGCTGATCTTCGCGCTGGCGCGGCTGGCCTACGGCACGATCGCCGGACTCCTGGCGGCGGCGTTCTGGGCGCTGGCGGTCCTGCCGACCCAACTGGCGCACTTCTTCGTCACCGACACCTGGCTGACCACCTTCGTCACCGCCGCGCTGCTGGCGACGCTGATCGCCGCGCAGGGCGGGCGGGTGCGCGCCTTCGCGATCGCCGGGGCCCTCCTCGGCTGCGCGATGGCGACCAAGGGGAGCGTCGTCCTGCTCGCCTTCGCGATCGCCGTCGCGGCCTGGCTGGCGACCGCCGCGCGGGAGCGCGAGCCGCGCGGCGCGGTACTCCGCTTCGCCGCCTACGGCGCGGCGGCGGGGGGCGCGGCGCTGCTGGCCTTCTTCCTCTTCGAGCCCTACGCCGTCCTCGACCCGCGCACCTACCTGCGCGACATCGGCGAGCAGAGCGCGATCGTCAGCGGGCGGCTCGACGCGCCGTTCACCCGGCAATACGTCGGGACGCTGCCGCTGGTCTACCAGGCCCAGAACCTGCTCGGCTGGGGCCTCGGGCCGCTCCTCGGCACGCTGGCGCTCTGCGGCCTCGCGTTCGTCGCCTGGCGGGCGCTGCGCCGGCGGCCGGCCGCCGACCTCGTCCTGCTGGCCTGGGTGGCGCCCTACCTGATCCTGATCGCCTCGAACGAGATCAAGTTCACGCGCTACCTGCTGCCGGTGGTGCCCTGCCTGCTGATCTTCGGCGCGGCGCTGCTGGCTGGGTTGGGCGCGTTCGGGGCGCGGGGCGCGGGGCGCGGGCGGTGGGCCGTGGGCCGTGGGCCGCGAGGTGATGAGGAGCTACCAACACGGCGTGACACGGCGGTTAGCATGCTTGCTGCCCGCCGCCCGCCGCCCGCGGCCGGTCTCGCCGCGAGCGCCCTGGCGGCCGGCGTGCTGGTCGCGACGCTGCTGATGAACGTCGCCTTCGCCGCGATCTACAGCCGGCCGCACACGCGCGTGGCCGCGTCGGAGTGGATTTACGACAACGTGCCGCGCGGGGCGAAGCTGAGCCACGAGATCTGGGACGATACCCTCCCCCTGCCCCTCGGGCCGCTGCGGACGATGGCCGATTTCCGGTATGACATCGTCGACTTCGACATCTACGGCGACGTGCCGGCCTGCGCGCGCACCGGCAATCCGGCCCCGCCGCCCGACCCGCGCCTCTGCCGGCCGAACACCGAGGCGACGTTCAACTACCTCGCCGGTCAACTGGAGAAGACCGACTACGTTGTCGAGTCGAGCGCGCGGCTCTACGCGTCGATCCCGCGCCTCCCGTGGCGCTACCCGGTCCAGCAGCACTACTACGAATTGCTCTTCGCCGAGCGGCTCGGCTTCACCAAGGTCTACGACGGCGCCTCCTACCCCGCGCTCGGCCCGTGGACGTTCGACGACCGCTTCATGGACGAGAGCTTCACCGTCTACGACCACCCGCGCGTCGTCATCTTCCGCAAGGAGCGGCAACTGGACCGGGACGAGTTGCGCGCCCTCTTCGCCCCCGCGCTGGAGCGGCCCGTCTCGCCGACGCGCTACCCGACGACCGGCACGCTCCTCCTGCCGGAACTGGTCGACCGGCTGCCGGCGGTGCGCGACTACGCCTGGAACGGCGCGGCACGCAACGGCCTCGTCGCGACCCTGCTCTGGCTGTTGGCTGTCGAGGCGCTCGGCCTGCTCGCCGCACCGCTGGCCCTCTGGCTCTTCCGGGGCTTCCCCGACCGCGGCTGGGGGTTGAGCAAGCTCCTCGGCTGGCTGCTGCTGGCCTACCCGGTCTGGCTCGGGGCGAGCCTCAAGGTGACGCGGTTCACGCTCCCCTTCCTGCTGCTGACGCTGCTGGTCGGCGCGGCCCTCGCCGCCGGCGCCGCCTACCGCTGGCGCGGCGGGCTGCGCGCGATCGTGCGCGGCGCGGGGCCGGCGATCGCGCTCTCGGAGGGGGTCTTCCTGCTGGCCGGCGCATTCTTCCTGGCGCTGCGCGTGCGGAACCCCGACCTCTGGCACGACATCTGGGGCGGCGAGAAGCCGATGGAGCTGGCGCACCTCAACGCGATCCTGCGCAGCGCCACCTTCCCGCCCTACGACCCCTGGTTCGCCGACGGCATCATCAATTACTACTACTACGGCCAGTACCTCGTCGCCACGCTGGTCAAGCTGACCGGCCTGCCGGTCGAGATCGCCTTCAACCTGGCGATGCCGACCCTCTCGGCGCTGGTCGCCGCGGGCGGTTTCAGCGTCGCCGCGGCGCTGGCGCGGCTGGCGCTGCGGGGGCCGCGCCATTCGCAGACGGCCGCGCCGCTGGCGTTCGGCGCGCTCGGCGCGCTCCTGCTGGTCGGCATCGGCAACCTCGACGGGCTGGCGCGGCTGATCGGGCGGGCGCGGGAGGTCGATGCTCCACCATTCGACTTCAACAACTTCGTCTGGGGCGCCAGCCGCGCGGTCGACAGCGCGATCACCGAATTCCCCTTCTTCACGCAGCTCTGGGCCGACCTCCATGCCCACGCGGTCGCCCTGCCGTTCACCATCCTGGCGGTCGGCCTCGTCGTCGCGCTGGCGACTGTGGGCGGTGGGCCGTGGGGCGCGGGCCGTGAGCCGCGGGGTGAGGGGCACACCGCTGAGGGAGCGACGATCGAGCGGCCGTCATCTCCGCCCGGCGACGGTTTACGGTTCACCGCCCAGGGCCTACGGACTATCGCCCCCTACTTGGCCGTGCTGGCGCTGACGCTCGGCGCGCTCGCCTGCACGAACTCCTGGGACGTGCCGACCTATCTGCTCGTCACCGGGGCGGGGCTCTTCTACGCCGGCGGCTTCGGGCGGCGCGACGGCGCGGTCGGCATCGCGCGGCGCCTGGCGGTCGCGGTCGGCGGCACGGCGCTGACCGGGCTGGCGGCCCTGGCGCTGTACCTGCCCTTCCTCCGCGCCTTCCAGGTAGTCGGCGCGGGCGGGCTGGCGCGCACGCGCGTCCCGACACCACTGCCGCAGTACCTCGACCAGTTCGGCCTCTTCATCGCTGTTGTCCTGGTCACGCTGGCGATGGGGCTGCTGCTGCGCTACCCGCGCGCGCCGCGCCCGCTCCAGGCGGTCGCCGCCGCCGGCGGCGTCCTGGCCATCCTCGGCGCGCTGGTCGGACGGTGGACGCCCGCGTTGACCGCCTGGATCGCCGAGCGGAGCGACTTCTTCAAGGGCGCGCAGCCCGAACTGGTGACGCCCGCTGGCACGACGGCGATGTTCCTCGTCCCGCTGCTGATCCTACTGCTGGCCCTCTGGGTGCTGGCCTGGAGCGAGTTGCGGCTGCAACTGCCGCTCGCGCTGCTGATCGCGGCGGTCGGCGTGACCCTCGGACCCGAGCTGATCTTCGTCGCGGACGACCTGCAGGGCGGCGACTGGGAGCGGATGAACACCGTCTTCAAGTTCTACCTGCAGGGCTGGACCCTCTTCGCGCTCGGCGGGGTCGGGGCGCTGGCCTGGCTCTACGACACCGCGCCGCGCTGGTCGGTCGCGCCCTTCCGCGGCCTGCGCGAGCGGCTCGACCGCCGCTTCAACGCGCTCGTCCTGCGCGCGTTGGTCGCCGGATTCCTGGCGCTGCTGCTGCTCGGCTCGCTCGTCTACCCGGTCGTCGCCACGCCGCTCCGCCTGGCCGAGCGCTTCCCGCAGCCGCCCGGCCTCGGCCCGACGCTGAACGGCTACCGCTGGATGGAGTACGGCACGATCGGCAACGCGCGCTGCGAGGAGATCGGTTTCGCGGACGACTACGCGGCGATCAAGTGGCTCAACGCCAACATCAGCGGCACGCCGGTCATCGCCGAGGCGAGCATCGGCCCGTACCGCGGCAACGGCTCGCGCTTCGCCAACGCGACCGGCCTGCCGGCGATCCTCGGCTGGGACCGGCACGAGTACCAGCAGCGCCCGCCGCAGGCCATCCCCGCCCGCCTGGACGACGTCCGCACGCTCTACAACAGCCCGGACGAGCGCGAGAAGCTGCGCATCCTCCAGCGGTATCACGTCTCCTACGTCATCGTCGGCGCGGTCGAGCGGCACTTCTACTACCCGCCGCCCGAAGGCACGCCCTGCGGCGCGGCGACCGACGCCTACGCCTCGCCCGCCGGCCTGGCGACGCTCGAACGGATGGCGGGGCGCTACCTGACGCCGGTCTTCCAGTCGGGCGAGACGACGGTCTATCGCGTCCTGCCGGCCGCCAACTCCTCGGGCAGCGACGCGCTTGGCACCGCCGATACCGCCTCGGGGCAGGCCGCGCGATGACCCGCACCAGGCGCTCTCCATGAGCGAGACCGCCGCCATCGCCCGCTGGCTGATCGCTCTCCTGCTGATTGGCTGGGGGCTCTACCCGTTCCTCTACCTCGCCGTGCCCGGCCTGCGCGACCGCGGCCTGACGCTGATGAAACCGTTCGGCCTCCTCCTGCTGGTCTACCCCGTCTGGTTCCTGGCCGCGCTCGGCCTGCCGGTCTTCACCGCGCCGGTGCTGATCGCGGCGGGCCTGCTGCTGGCGGTCGTCGGGTGGGGGGCGGCGATCATGGCGAGGCGCGAGAGCGGCCCCCCCCCGCCCCCCAACTTTGGGGGGAGCAGGTTCGCGGGAACCGAGGGGCCACCCTCGACGGAAGTGGGCGTTTCCGACGTTGGGGACGGCGCCCGTGCTGAGGGTAGACTATCCGGATACCGGGCTTGGCTCCCCCCAGGGTTGGGGGGCCGGGGGGGGCCGCTCCACTCGCTGCGCTCGTCCTGGCCGTATCTCCTCGCCAGCGAAGCCCTCTTCGTCGCCGCCTTTCTCGGGTATGTGTGGTTGCGCGGCTTCAACCCGGAGATCCTCGGGACCGAGAAGCCGATGGAGATCGGGTTCCTCTCGGCGGCGACCCGCGAGGCGACGATGCCGCCGAGCGACCCCTGGCTCAGCGGCTACGGCATCAACTACTACTATCTCGGCTACGCGATCGTCGCCGCCGTCGCCAAGATCACCGGTGTCTCCTCCTCGCTCGCCTTCAACCTGGGCCTGGCGACGGTCTTCGCGGCCACGTTGACCGGCGGCGTGGGCGTCACCGCCAACCTGCTGGCGCGGGCGGAAGGCGGAGGGCCGAGGGCCGAAGGCCGAGGGCCGAAGGGCGACATTGACAGCGACGGGCGCTCCCGCCACGGGCCGCGGCTCCGCACGCTCGGCGCGGGGCTGATCGGCGGCTACTTGCTGGCGCTGGCCGGCAACATGTACGCCGCGCGCGACATCCTCGACCGCGGGCGCGCGGCGATCGACGCCTGGTGGTGGGGGGGGCTCGGCTGGAAGTCGTCGCGGGTGGTGATCGACCGCGGTTTCCCCGCCAGCATCTGGGGGCCGGACGCGCCGCCGTCGGAGACGATCAACGAGTTCCCCTTCTTCAGCTTCATCCTCGGCGACCTCCACGCGCACGTCCTGGCCCTCCCCTTCACGGTGCTGGCGCTCGCCCTGGCGCTCGACGCGCTGCTCGTCTCGCCGCTGCGGGCGGGCAGGCGGGCAGGCGGGCAGGCGGATAGTAGCGCAGGGGCCGAAGATGTCGAGCGGGCGGAGCGGCGGGACGCCTCGCCCGTCAACGCTTTCGCCCTGCGCCCGCCGCCCGTCGGCCTTCGGTCCTCCGCCCTCGGCCTCCATCCCGGTCAGGGGGCGCCGCCTTTCTCCCCGCCAGGGGGTTCGGCCCGCGCCCTGCTGCCCTCCACCCTCGGCCTCTACCGCCTCGGCATCGCCGCGCTGGTGATCGGCGCGCTCTACGCGCTCAATAGCTGGGATCTGCCGACCTACGCGGCGCTCTACGTCGCGGCGCTGGCGCTGCCGCTGCTCCGGCGCGGCAGCGCGCTGTCGCGCCGGCTGCTGGTGGCGGTCGGGATCTTCGGCGCGCTCTGCCTGCTGCTCTTCGCGCCGTTCTACGCCAACTTCACCTCGCTGGTCGGCGGGCAGGCGTTCGAGCTGCCGGCGCCGCTGCGCGCGGCGCCGGGCCTGGCGCGACTGGCCGCGATCCTCGGGGTGGTGATCTGGGGCAAGACGCCGGCCGACCAGTTCTTCACGATTTACCTGCTGCCCTGGGCGGTCGCGCTGATCTTCCTGACCTGGCGCTGGAAGGGGGGGCGCCCGGCGGGGGCGGGGTGGCAGACGCCGGCGCTCGTCGCCCTCGGGCTGGCGCTCGGCGCGACGCTGCTGCAGATGCCGGTCTTCCTGCTGGCCGGCCTGCCGATCGCGCTCGCCCTGGCGATCCTGCGGCGCGGCGGCGCGCGGGATGCGGACACCTTCGCCACGGTCCTCTTCGGCGCGGCCTTCGCGCTGGTGCTGCTGACCGAGGTCTTCTTCATCCACGACGTCTTCGGCAACCGGATGAACACCGTCTTCAAGGTCTACTACCAGGCCTGGACGCTGCTGGCGGTCGCCGCCGGCTACGCGATCGTCCGCGCGCTCTTCGACCTGCGCCACTGGCGCGCGGAGGGGGGGTGGCGCGTCCCGGCCGCGATCCTCGCGGCGATCCTGCTGCTCGCCTCGACCGCTTACCCGATCTTCGGCAGCGCCGCGCGCACCGACCGCTTCGCCGAGCGCCAGCCGCTCGACGGGCTCGAGTTCGTCCGCGCCAGCCTGCCGGGCGAGTACGCCGGCATCCGCTGGGTGCGCGAGAACGTCCCGGCCGGCGCGGTCGTCGCCGAGGCGCCCGGCTGCTCCTACGGCGAGTTGTACGGGCTGCCGCACGACCGCGTCTCCGCCTTCGCCGGGGTCAGCACACCGCTCGGCTGGGTCGGGCACGAGCAGCAGTGGCGCGGCGGCTCGCCCGAAATCCTGGCCGAGCTCGGCCCGCGCGGCGCCGACGTGAACACCCTCTACAGCACGACCGACCCCGCCCAGGCCGGGCGGATCCTCGACCACTACGGCATCGATTACGTCTACGTCGGCGTCTTCGAGCGCCGGGGCTACGCCGCCGGGGGCATTGGCGCCGACTGCCGCGCCGGGGGCGGCTACCCCGCCGCCGGCCTCGCCAAGTTCGACCAGTTCATGGACAAGGTCTTCGAGAGCGACGACGGCCTCGTCGCGATCTACCGCCGTCGCTGACGTGGAGCGGTGTCGCGGCGTATCGCCTACGCCGCGACATTCCCCACGTATGCGGCGCTACATTCTTCGCTCCATATTCCCGTTCCACGCTCTTCGCCCCACGTCAGCGGCGGCACCCATCTTGCACCTCCTCCAGTCGCGGAACAGCGCCGTGGACGGCGCCTGAGAGGAGGGACACGATGCCAACGCGTAGCCAGCGCGATGACAGCCCGGGCGATGCGCGCAAGCCCTATTCGGACATCGGCGGGCCGGCCGGCAAGCACGCCCAGACGCACGACGTGCGGCGCGAGGCGCTGACCAACCCGACCGGGCCGGACCGCAGTGGGGACGAGTTCGCCGACGACATCGCGCCGCGCCTGGGCGCGGAGGATCTGGGCGGACACGCGGACGAGAGCCGGCCGGCGGTCGAGGACAAGCAGTTGCACGAGCGCCTGCAAGGTCTGGATAACGCCGAGTTGGCCCGGCTGCCGGTGCTGGAGCGGGGCACGCCGCTGGAGCAGGGTGGCGTCTATGTCGATCTCAATGATCCGACGCTCACGCCGTTCAAGGCGCTGGGCGGGCAGGAGGCGGAGCGGCAGCACCGCTACGTCGCGAAGCGGGACACCGACTACGAGCTGTGGAACAAGCTGGTGGGCCGGGACGACGAGGCGCAGGTGGTGCGCCCGGAGACGGAGGGGCCGCGCGGCAGTAGCGATCCGCGGTGTCGCGCGTAGGGGGCGAGACGGGCCAAATGGCCCGTCTCGCCCCTTCCTGGCGAGCGGTGCGGCGGCAGCGCTCAGCCGGGGACGGCGCTGCGATCGGACACGCCCGCGGCCACCACGGTCGCGCCCGGCAGCGTGAAGGTGAAGGTGGTCCCGACCCGGCCCCGCCGACTCGGCCCAGATGCGGCCGCCGTGGGCCTCGACGATCTCGCGCGAGATGAACAGGCCCAGCCCCATGCCCCGCGCCGACTCGCTCCGGCCGACGGTCTCGTGCGCCTGGTGGAAACGCTCGAAGATGAGGGCGAGCTGGTCGGGCGGCACGCCCAGGCCGGGATCGCTGACCCGCACGAACGCGGCTCCCCCGCGGGACCTGATCGGTCCCCGCGCCATCCGCCGTGGTCTCGGGCGGCACGCCCACGGTGACGACGATCGTGCCGCCATCCGGCGTGTAGCGGAGCGCGTTGTTCAGCAGGTTCGCCAGCACCTGCGCGACGCGATCCCGATCCCAGGCGCCCTCGACGGCCCGGGCCTCGCTCCGCACCGCGATGCGGTGGCGATCGGAGAGCCGCCGGTCTCCTCGGCGACCTCTCGCGTCAGCGCGACCAGGTCGAACGGCGCGCGGCGCAGGTTCAGGCGGCCGGCGTCGATCCGCGACACGTCGAGCAGCATGTCGATCAGCTCCCGCATCCGTACCATCTGACTCTGGAGCGTCGCCAGATAGCGTAGCGCGCGCTCGTCGGACACGCCGGTGCGATCGAAATGCCGGCGCAACAGTTCGAGGTAGCCGCCGAGCGAGGTCAGCGGTGTCCGCAGCTCGTGCGAGGCGACCGACAGGAAATCGTCCTTGACCTGCTGCAGCCGGCGCAACTCCGTCACGTCGCGCGCCACCGACACCACCCCGCCGACACGGCCCCCGCGGTCCCGCAGCGGCGCGCTGCTGACGCTGAGCAGGCGATCCTCCCCGGCGGCGTTGCGGACCAGGATCTCGCATCCGGTGACCGTCTCGCCGGCCAGCGCGCGACGCACCCGCCCCGAACCGGGCGCCAGCGGCTCGCCGCTGGGCTGGCGCGGCCGCCAGGCGGCGTCGCGCTCGGCCAGCGTGCGCGGGATCTCCTGGCCGACGATCCGCCGCATCCCGTCGTTGGTCTGGAGCAGGTCGCCGTCTGGGTCGGTGATCAGCAGCCCGTCGGCGATGCTGGCGATGACCGTGTCGAGCCGCTCGACGGTTCGCGCGAGCCGGGCGTTGGTGTGCCGGACCCGGCGCAATGCGTCGCCGGCCACCACCAGGGCGGTGAATGTCGCCGCCGCCAGCAGGAGCCGCGCCAGCTCCCCGATTTGGTCGAGTTTGAAGGACAGCCGGGGCGGGATCAGGAAGTACCAGCTCGCGAAGAAGGCCGCCGCCGCCACGACCGTCCCGACCCGCCATCCCCACCCCAGGGCGATCCCCAGGACCAGCAGCGTGTAGGTCAGCGTGGGGCTGGGGATGTCGAAGGCGCGCGTATCCAGGAGAAAGATGATCGCGGTGCCCAGGGCGACGCCGGCCAGGCCGAGCGCCAGCCCGCTCGTCTCGCGCCCCAGCCAGCGCCAGCGCGGGTCGCGCACCCACGCGCGCCCGATCGCGGCAAGCGGGTTCTCCCCGAACAGCGCCACAGCACTCGCCTTCCATCGCCCCGCGTTCGTGGCGGTCACGAGCGACCCGTTCACCCCGCGCGTCGGGGTGCGGGCGATTATAGCAAATGGCCCGGGACACTCCCGCGCGGCAACGCCGCTCGCGCAAGGAACTTCTCCGCGGCCTTTGCCGTCTCTACTGGTGTGCCAGGGAAAACCAGCGTATGATGGGGCGCTGGTGTGCCAATCCAGTCGTGGGCAAGGGCAAGGAGGAGGCAAGCATGCGCGATCCCAGGTATGGCGACCGTGAGTATGACTATCTCGAGCGGTACATCATCGAGGAGATGGTCGAGGACTATCAGGAGCAGCAGATCCCGCGCCGCGAGATGATCCGCCGCGTCCTGCTGATCACCGGCAGCATCCCGGCGACCGCCTCGATCCTGCTGGCGATGGGCTGCGGCCCTTCCGCCACCGCGACCAACACCGTCCCGGCGGCCGCGACCACCGGCGCGACGACCGCCGCGGCCACCACCGCCGCGGCCACCACCGCCCCGCGCGCGGTCTCCCCCACGACCGGCGCCGCGGCCACCGCGACCCGCCCGACCACCCCGGCGCCCGGCACGGCGACCCGCCCGGCCACCGCGACGCGGGTGGCGACGGCGGGCGGCACCGCTACCCGGGCCGGTTCCCCGACCCCGACGCCGAACCCGGTCACCGTCAGCCCGACCGACCCGGCGATCGAGGCCGGGCCGGTCACCTTCCCCGGCCAGGGCGTCACACTCCGGGGGTACAAGTCGCAGCCGCGCGGCGTCGCGGAGGCGCCGGGGATCATCGTGATCCACGAGAACCGCGGGCTGACCGAGCACATCAAGGACATGACCCGGCGCTACGCGAAGGACGGTTATCTCGCCGTCGCGGTCGACCTCGTCTCGCGGCGCGGCGGCACCGACGGGGTGGCCAATCCGGGCGACATCCCCGCGATCCTGGGGCAGCAGGCCAACCGCGCCGAGCTGGGCCAGGATCTGCTCAGCACCGTCGACTACGTCAAGGGGCTGCCGAACTTCGCCGGGCCGAAGGTGGGCGTCGTCGGTTACTGCTTCGGCGGCGGGATGACCTGGCTGCTCGCCACCCTCAGCGAGGACATCGGCGCGGCGGTGCCGTACTACGGCCCCCCGCCGGAGCCGATCGACGACGTGCAGAAGGTCACCGCCGCGGTCCTCGCCTTCTACGGGGAGAACGACCCGCGGATCACCAACACGCTGCAGGCGGTCGAGGCGGCGATGGAGCGGTACGGCAAGACCTTCGAGTACAAGGTCTACCCCGGCGCCGGCCACGCCTTCAACAACGACACCGGGCCGAACTTCAATGCCGCCGCGGCGCGCGACGCCTACCAGCTCTCGCTCGACTGGTTCGAGCGCTACGTCCAGTCCTGACCGGCGCGCTCGGCGATCGAGCGACGACGGCGTGGCGCGGGGAGGGCGGCGGGCCGCCCTCCCCGTTGCCTTCCCGCCGAACCGCGACCGCGCCTGGGCGTCATCGTTCGGCGTGGCCCGGCCGTTGGCCCGCCGGCGGGGGGCGCGACACGGCGCGGGGGGGAAATGAGGGGATTTGGGGGTCATTTGGACTATCCTCCCGAGCCCTCGCCACGGTCGTTTTCCTTGATATAGCGCCATAATCGCTCCGGCTGGAGGCGGTTCGTTTCGCGAAAACGCCGATCTTCGAGGCCGGGCGCATCCGCGCGCGGGGCGGGGCGTGCGCGGCCGGATACCGATCGGACCCGGCGGCGGGGGCGGGCGGTGCCGGGGGTTAGGGGGAGAGGCGGGTCGGCGGATGGGGGGCGGGGGCCGCGCGATCGGGTGGGCGGCTCGCCGATGTCCGGCTCGCCGCGTACCCGACCCCGAACCGTTGCGCCCAGGCGCCCCGCCTGCTCGCGCCCCCCAGAACCGCTACAATTACCGCGGCGACCGCGGAGCCGCGCCGCGATCGCGCCCGTACGCCGCCACCCACAGCACCTGTGCCGCGCGGCGGCTCGGCTTTCACTTGCAGAGGCGATCGTTGTTATGCATGGCTCGGGCGAGGCAGCCAGGACAGGCCGGGGCGCGCGACGGACGACGCCGGCGGCCGGGGAATCGCCAGCCGAATCGAGGGTGACAGTCCTGGCGGTCAGCGACCGGGTCGACGGCCTGATCTACAGCGATCGCATCCGGGCGCGTTTCGGCGCGGTCGACCTGGTGCTCGGCTGCGGCGATCTGCCCTACACCTACCTCGACTTCATCGCCAGCATGCTCGACGTGCCGGTCCACGCCGTGCGCGGCAACCACGACGACGGCCCCGAGTTCAGCGGCGCGGTCCCGAGCGGTTACGCCTGGGACATGATGGACCTGGACGGCCGCGCCGTCCGCGCGGGGGTCTGCTGATCGCCGGGCTGGCCGGGTCGCGCCGCTACAACAACGGCCCGGCGCAGCGGACCGAGGCGGAGATGGCCCTGAGGATCGCCCGCCTGCTGCCGCGCCTCCTGCTCAACCGGCTGCGCCACGGGCGTTTCCTGGACATCCTGATCACCCACGCCCCGCCGCGCGGCATCCACGACCAGCCCGACCGCTGCCACCAGGGCTTCGCGGTCTTCCGCCCCTTCCTGCGCCTCTGCCGCCCGCGCTACCACCTGCATGGCCACATCCACGTTTACAACCACCAGCAGACGGTCACGAGGACGCGCTTCCATGACACGGTCGTGCTGAACGTCTACGGCTTCCGCGAGCTGCGCGTGCCGCTGCCCGCGGCGCGCGCCGCGCCGCGCGTCCCGCGCCGCGCCGCGCGCCGCGCCCACCGGCGGGAATGTTGCCGCGCGCGGACGGTTGAGCGCCTACGACCGCCATCGTCGCCGGGACGAGCGCCCGGCCCCGTAGGGCCCGCGGGTGACAGCGTGCGCGCGGGGCAATGTTGCCGCGCGCGGCCGGGCCTGCGCCTCCCCGCGGCCGGCGGGCGACAACTCCTCACCGGCATCTCTCTTTGGTGCTGAGGAGAGCGACCGCCACGGCGCGCACATGATCGCCGCGCCGCGGACGAGACCGCCACCGACGCCGCGCCCTGCGCGCGCTACAGGAGGGGCTGGGAGCATGACCGTGACGGACACCCTCGGGGTCGCCATCATCGGGGCTGGCCGGGTCGCCGGCGGCCACGCGCGCGCCATCTACGACACGGAGGGGGTCCGGTTGGTCGCGGTGGCCGATGTGGACCGCGCGCGGGCGGACGCCTTCGCCGCCACGCACGACTGCCTGGCCTTCACCGACTACCAGGACGCGCTGAGGCGCGACGACGTGCAGATCGCGATGATCGGCCTGCCGCACTGGCTGCACGAGCGCGCGGCGGTCGACGTCTGCGCGGCGGGCAAGCACGTCTTCCTGGAGAAGCCGATGGCGGACACGGTCGAGGAGTGCGACCGGATCATCGCCGCCGCCGAGCGGGCGAAGGTGAAACTCCTCGTCGCGCATTCGCAGCGCTACTTCGCCACGACCGGGCGGGCGCGGGAGATCCTCCAGGGGGCGAACTGGGCCGCCCGATCTTCGCGACCGACACCTGGTACAAGGCGTTCGGCATCGAGACCCGCCCGCCCTGGTTCCTCGACCGCGCGCAGGGCGGCGGCATGTGGCTGATGAACGGCGCGCACATGATCGACCGCACCTGCTACGCGCTCGACGCCCGCGTCAGCGCCGTCAAAGCCTGGATCGGCTCCCCGATCCACCAGATCGCCGCCGACGACGCCAACATCGCCCTGCGCGCAGCTCGACAACGGCCAGCACGCGCCACGATCGTCCACGCCGGCTTCAAGCAGGGGGTGGACCGCTGCGAGGTCGAGGTCACCTGCACCGGGGATGCTCCGCTTCGACTCCTACTCCCACCAACTGGCCGTCAGCCGGGACGGGCGCTACGAGCCGGTCGAGATCGCGCGGGTCAGCCCCTTCGCGGCGGAGTTGCAGAACCTGGTCGGCGCGATCCACGGCCGCGAGGAGCGCGTGCGCGTCACCCCGGCCTGGGGCCGCCACATCGTCGAGGTCCTGCTCGCCGCGCGAGGAACCTCGTCGCGCAGCGGGCGCGAGGTGCGCCTCGACTAGCCCCGGCGAGGTACTTACGGGGGATCTTTCTGGCGCCCCGTCCCGATTGCGGGACCAGGGGCGCCGGCCAGGACCGCTCCCCTGTACGTTGCAAACCTCGCCGCAACCTCGCTGACACGTTTTTGCAGGCAGGCATGGCAGGGCTTAGGATGTTGCTCCGAAAAGGGGATTCGGCGAGGAAGCTGGTGGGAGGTGCGGGCGTGACCGGGCAGCAGGGTACCGGGCCGAGGGGGCACGCGTCCTCGACGGGCCAGGCGCTTACTGGAGGCGATTGGCTCGATGTCCACTTCGAGATGGCGCGGCCCGAGTACGAGGCGCAACTGCGCGCGGTGGGCATCCAGCCCGGCTGGCATGTGCTCGACGCCGCCTGCGGCGCGCGGCTCCTTCCTTCCCTGGCTGGCCGAACTGGTCGGGCCGAGCGGCGCCCTCACGGCGCTTGATTTGGCCCGCGACAACGTGGCGTTGGTGGAGCGCCGGATGCAGGGGTGGGACCTGCCGTGCCCGGTGGAAGTCCAGGCTGGCACGGTCCTCGCCCTGCCCTACCCCGACGCCTCCTTCGATGCGGTGTGGCTCGCCAACTCCTCGCAGTACCTCACCGACGACGAGCTGGCGACCACCCTGGCCGAGTTCCGACGCGTGGTCCGCCCCGGCGGGCTGGTCGCGATCAAGGACAGTGACGGCGAGCTGAGCCGCCTCGCGCCCGGCCCGCCCGGCGTCGCGCTCCCGCGGCTACGCCGCCTGGGCGGCGGCCGGGGTCGGTGCAGGGGCGGGGCTCATGCGCGTCCCCGCGCTGCCGGCGTGGCTCCGCCGGGCGGGGTTCGACGCGGTGTGGGGCCGCGCGACCCTCATCGAGCGCGCCGCACCGCTTGACCCGGCCGCTCGGGAGTACTCGCGTGGCTTGGCCGCTTTCGGCGAGCTGCTCGGGGGCTCGGTCTCCCACCGGCGATGACACGGTGTTCTGGGCACAGACGCGGACCCGGCCGCACTCGAACGCCTCCTCGACGATCCCAACTATTGGTTCATCGAGCAGCGTCGGAACCTCCTGACGCGTCGGTACGGTGCCGCGAGCGGGAGCGTAAGGGGCTTCCACTCCGACGCGCCTATCTCGCCACGGTTCTCTGCCACCTATCGGTGCAAGCATGTGTCAGCGAGGCCGTGGCGAGGTTTGGTACGTTGCTCCCGCGCGTCCGGTCCAGCGCCGACGTCTGGGCGGCGAGGCGGGGAGGATGGGATGGGGGGCGCGGGCGATCGCGCCGTCCCTCAAACGGGGGGAGTGACTGGGGTAGACGATGGCGACGCTCCCGGCCCGGCGCATCCCGCTCGGGCGGGCCTACGCCGCCACGCAGGTCAACGCCACGGTCTTCCGCGTCGGCGCGCTGGCGAGCTTCGGCGGGCGCCAGTACGCCACCTACTACGACCCGGACGGCGCGATCGTCGTCGGCGCGCGCGACTGGGCGAGCGAGGGGTGGGACCTCACGACGCTCCCGGTTCGGGGGAAGGTGCGCGACGCCCACAACGGCGTGGTGCTCGGCGTCTCCCCCGACGGGTTCCTGCACCTGGCCTACGATCACCACGGCGATCCGCTGCATTACCGGGTGAGCGGGCGGCCGGGGGACATTCACACCTTCGGCTCTGAGCGGCCGATGACCGGCCGGCGGGAGGAGAGCGTCACCTACCCGCAGTTCGTCAACGCGCCGGACGGCACGCTCTACTTCTTCTACCGCGACGGGCGCTCCGGCGACGGCAGCCTCTGCCTCAACCGCTACGATCCGGCGCGACGGGTCTGGCAGGTCGTGCGGCACCCGCTGGTCGATGGCCTGGGCCGCTGCAATCCCTACTGGTGGCGCCCCGCCTGCGGCCCGGCCGGCGATCTGCACCTGGCCTGGTGCTGGCGCGACACGCCCGACGCCAGCACCAACCACGATCTCTGCTACGCGCGCTCGACCGACGGCGGGCTGACCTGGCGGCGGAGCGACGGGCGACCGCAGCCGCTGCCGATCACGCCGGACAACGCCGAGGTGATCGATCCCCTGCCGACCGGCGCGAACCTAATCAACCAGTGCAGCAGCGCGGTCGACGCCCGCGGCCGGCCGCACCTGGCGCATTACCACAACGACGACGCGGGCGTGCCGCAGTACACCCACCTGTGGCACGACGGCGCGCGCTGGCGGCGCCACGCCGTGGGCCGCCGCGCCACCCCCTTCTCGCTAGCGGGCGGCGGGTCGCTGCGCATCCCGATCGGCCGACCGGAGATCGCCGCGCTGGACGACGGGACGGTGTTCCTGGTCACGCGCGACGAGGAGGCGGGCGGCGGCGCGCGCCTCTACCGCGCCGGCAGTCCGTACGACCGTTGGGAGGCGCTCGATCTCGACACCGGCGATCTCGGCAACTGGGAGCCGACCTACGATCTGGCCCGCCTGCGGCAGACCGGCATCCTGAGCCTCTTCCTGCTGCCGGTGCGCCAGGGGGACCACGAGACCGTCACCGATCTGCCGCCCCAAACGGCGGCGGTGCTGGAGGTCTCCCTGCGCTGACCGCGGCGCGCGGCCCCGTCAGGGGAGCCGCGGGTGCTGCGCCTCCGGCCCGAGCGCGCGGCGGCGCGCGTCGAGGGTGTCCTGGGCGGCCTGGAGCGCGGCCATCGCCGGGCGGACGGCGTGGCCGGAGACGGCGGGCTCGCGCCCCTCGCGGATCGCGGCGAAGAACTCGGCGTCCTGCCGCGCGATCGGGTCGTCGAAATCCTCGCCGCGCCCCTCCACCAGGGTCCGGTCCTTGTCGCGGAGCCGGCCGTTGTCGAAGAGGACCGTCGTCTCCTCGCCGATGATCAGGTAGTCGTGAAGGGGGATGTGCGTGTTGTAGGACATCGCCACCGTCGCCACCTGGTCGCGGGGCGTGCGCATCGCCACGGTCAGGTCCATCGGGATGTCGAGGTCGCCGCCCGGCAGGGCCACCTGCGCGACCGTCTCCACCTCGGTCGCGCCGAGCAGCCAGAGCGCGGCGTCGACCGCGTGGCAGCCGTGGTGCCAGAGCAGGTTGTCGGTCCAGGACCGCTCGCGCCCGGTCCAGTTCACGTTCTTGCGGCGCGCGAACATGTAGCGCGAGACGATCGCGTGCGGGTGGAGGTCGCCGGCGGCGATCAGGCGCCGCGCCTCGATCAACGCCGGGAAGTAGCGCTGCGTGTGGCAGACCATTAGCCGCCGCCCGACCTCGTCCGCCAGCGCGATCAGCCGGTCGGTGTCGCCGAGCGAGGTCGCCAGGGGGATCTCGCAGAGGACGTGCTTGCCCGCGCGCAGCGCCCGGGCGGTCTGGTCGGCGTGCAGGTCGGTCGGCGAGCAGACGATCACCACGTCGACCGCCGGGTCGGCCAGGGCCTCGTCCAGGTCGGTCGTCGCCAGGGCCAGGCCGAACTCGCGCGCGAAGTCGGCGGTGGGCTCCTCCAGCCGCCCCATCACCCCGTAGAGGCGCAGGTCGCGCCCCTCGGCCGTCCCCTGCA
>JAUJMV010000010.1:90969-96444 GCA_030446685.1 Thermomicrobiales bacterium
GGTAGCGAAAGGAGCGGAAGGGTGATCATCGTCGACAGCCACTGCCACGCCTCGCCGGTCTGGTACGAGCCGGTGGAGAGCCTGCTCTTCCAGATGGAGCGGCACGGGGTCGAGCACGCCGTGCTGATCCAGATGCAGGGGCAGTTCGACAACGACTACCAGTTTGAGTGCGTCCGCCGCTTCCCGGGACGCTTCGCGCCGGTCGTCGTGCTGGACACCGACCGCTCCGACGCAGTAGAGACGCTGCAGCAGCTGGCCGGGCAGGGGGCGAGCGGGGTGCGCCTCCTGGCGGCGGCCCGCTCGCCCGGCGACGATCCGCTGGCGATCTGGCGCGCGGCGGCGCGGCTCGGGTTGACGGTGAGCTGCGCCGGGAACGGCGGGGTCTTCGCCTCCGACGACTTCGCGCGGCTGATCGAGGCGCTGCCGGAGCTGCCGATCGTGCTGGAGCATCTGGCCTCGGTCAGCCGCCCGGTCGACGACCCGGATGAGCGGGCGCTGCGCGAGCGGGCCTTCGCGCTGGCGCGTTACCCGAACGTCTACATCAAGATTCCCGGCCTCGGCGAGTTCAGCCGCCGCGCCCTGCCGGTGACCGGCTCGTTCCCGTTCGAGGCGCCGATCCCGCCCTACCTCAACCTGGCCTATGACGCGTTCGGGGCGCGCCGGATGCTCTGGGGCAGCGACTACCCGCCGGTCAGCGGGCGCGAGGGCTACGAGAACGCGCTGCGCCTGCCGCTGGAGCGCTTCGCCGAGAAGAGCGAGGAGGAGCGCGCGCTGATCTTCGGCGGGGTCGCGCTCTCCCTCTTCCCGCCGCGCCCCTGAGAGCACTCGCACGGGAGGACCGACGGTGCCGCGCGTGCCGCCGCTGACGACCGAGCGGCTCCTGATCCGCCCCTTCACGGAGGCGGACCTGGACGCCGTCCACCGGATTCTCGACCGCGACCTGGCCGACGCGGATCTCGGCACGGAGGGCGCGACGACGCGCGAGGCACGCCGGCGCTGGCTCGGGTGGACGATCGCGGGCTACGACCAGTACGCCGCGCTCTACCAGCCGCCCTACGGCGAGCGGGCCATCGCGCTGAGGGCGACCGGCGAGGTGATCGGCGTCGCCGGCTTCGTGCCCTGCCTGGACGCGTTCGGGCAGATCCCCGCGCTGCGGGGCGCGGAGGGCGGGGGCGGGGCGGGGCTGAACTCGACCGAGTTCGGCCTGTTCTGGGCGGTCGCCCCGGCGCACCAGCGGCGGGGGTACGCCACGGAGGTCGCCCGCGCGCTGGTCGATTTCGCCTTCGCGCGGCTGCGGCTGCGGCGGATCGTGGCGACGACGACCGCGGACAACGTCGCCTCGATCGGGGTGATGCGCCGCCTGGGGATGCGCGTCGAGCGCAACCCGCTGCCCGACCCGCCCTGGCTACAGGTCGTCGGCATCCTCGAACGCGGCCGGGCGGGGGGCTAGGCGACAGGGCCGCGGGCGTCCTCCGCGCGGTTGGCGCGGATCAGCGGCAGGGACGCCGGGTGGATGAAGCCCCGTTCGGCCGCGTGGACCGCCGCCGCGACCGTGTCCTCGACCAGCAGCATCGGCACGCCGAGCGTCCCGACCTCCGCAGCGACCGCTTCGACCGCCCGCCGGCGGGACTCCGCGGTCACGTTGCGGATGTAGATGCCGAGGATGCGCCCAGGGTAGTCGCGCACCACCTGGCGGTAGATCTCCGGGTCCTCCTGCCCGCTGTCGCCGATCAGGATGAACGGCAGGGTGTCATACGTCGCCAGCAGCAGCTCGATCTGGCGCCGCTTGTGGGCCTGATGCCCGCCGAGCTGGAAGCCGGTCCCGGCGAACCCGAGATCCTTGAGGAAGAGGGGGCCGGTGGGGATCTCGTGGACGTCGAGGAACTCGACCAGCAGATCGTAGAGGTTCCAGGGGCTGCTGGAGACGTAGAAGATCGGGTTGAAGCGGGCGCCGCTGTCGCCCTCCTGCAACGCCTGGTAGAAGGCGGCCACGCCCTCGAAGGGGAGGCGCGTGTAGGCGTTGCTGAGGAAGACGATCCGCAGCATCGTCAGCGTGTTGAAGGCGCTGGTCCGGACGATCGTGTCGTCAATGTCGCTGATCACCCCGAACGCGGCGTCGGGCGGCGGCACCAGCACCTGCCCGGTCGCCCCGACCGGCCCCTGCCCGCGCGCCTTCGGCCCCAGCAACTCCAGCTCCACGTCGTGCCAGACCTGGTCGCGCTCAAGCGGCGCCGATGGGACGATCCGCAGGTCGAAGAAGCCTTCCCCGTCGGTGACGACCTCCTGCTCGACCCCGGCGCAGCGGGCGCGGACACGCGCCCGCTGGATCTCGTCGCTGCGGAAGCGCCGGGCCATCACCCGCAGGTTGCGCAGGCCAGTGTCGGTGACCGCCCCGCCGACCTCGCGCTCCTCCAGGACCCGGCCCTTGAGGTACAGCACCTCCGGCGTCCCGTGGCCGCGGTAGGCGTGGATCTCGACCGGATCGAGCCAGCCGTAGCGGAGCTTGACCCCCAGGCGCAACTCGTCGAACCGCTGCTTGAGGCCGCCCGCCCCGGCAACCACGCGCGTCAGCACACCGCCCCTCCTCGATCGCCACCACGCCGCCCGTCCCATCCCTCGCAGAGCGCGTGCCGAGGCCGGGCCGGCCGCGATCCGGTTCACACAGGGGGGACGGCGTGGTAGGCTGCGCGTAGCCATGGCATGGGGCCAGCCTCATCAGGTCAGGAGTACAGGACGCGTGAAGATCGAACCCTTCGCCCTCGAACGCTGGATGACGACCTACGAGACGCGGGTCGAGTTCGACATCGCCGAGAGCGGGATCGCGCCCCTCTCGATGAACGATCTGCTCGCGCTGCTGCCCGCGGACGAGCGCGAGCGGACGCTGGCCCGCCTGCTCGACCTGCCGCTCGGCTACAGCGAGGCCCCCGGCTCGCGGGAATTGCGCGCGCTCCTCGCCGCCACCTACCGCGACTGCGGCCCCGACCAGATCCTCGTCACCACCGGCGCGATCGAGGCCAACTTCCTCGCCTTCAACGTCCTGCTCGGGCCAGGCGACCAGGCGATCGTCCCCTACCCGGCCTACCAGCAGCTCTACAGCGTGCCGCGCGCGATCGGCTGCGACGTGGCGCTCTGGCGGCTGCGCCCCGAGCAGGGCTTCCGCTACGACCTGGACGAATTGGAGCGGCTGGTCACGCCGCGCACCCGCCTGATCGTCGTCAACACGCCCCACAACCCGACCGGCGCGATGCTCACCCCCGACGAGCTGCGGCGCGTCCACGACCTCGCCCGCGCGGCCGGCGCGACCCTCCTCGGCGACGAGGCGTACCGCTGGCTGGAGGTGCCGGGCGAGGCGCCGCTGGCGCCGCCGGTGCGCGACCTCGGCGCGGGGACGATCAGCGTCGGGACACTCTCGAAGCCGTTCGGGCTGCCGGGCCTGCGGATCGGCTGGCTCGCCGGGCCGGCGGACTTCATCGCCGCCTGCTGGGCGATGCGCGACTACGTCTCGCTCAGCCCCGGCAAGCTCAACGACGCCCTGGCGGTCCTCGCCCTCCGCCACCGCGACCAGATCGTCGCGCGCAACCGCGCCATCATCGAGCGGAACCTGGCGACCGCCGAACGCTGGCTCGCGGCGCACCGCGACCTGGTCTCCTGGACGCGCCCGCGCGGCGGCTTGCTCGCCCTGCTGCGCTACAATCTCGACATCCCCTCGCTGGACCTGGCGAACCGGCTGGCCGAGGAATGGAGCGTCATGCTGGCGCCCGGCGCGGCGTTCGGCTTCGAGGGGTACCTGCGGATCGGCATCGGCCAGGATCCGGCCATCTTCGCCGAGGGCTTGGAGCGTACCGCTGCCTGCCTGGCTGCGGTGGAGCGTGGGGCGTAGAGCGTGGGGCGTGGAGCGCGGAGCACGGAGCGCAGGGCGCAGGGCGAGGGGCGGACGGACGGACGGAAAGGCGTCTGCTGCCGCAAGGTTTATCACCTCGCTTCCCTCCTCGCCCCGCGCTCCGCGCCCCGCGCCCCTCACGCCACGGCGACCCGCAGGGTCTTCCACCCGCCGGCGCGGTAGCGCGCCCAATTGAGGCCGCCGAGGACGATCGAGTCGATCACCCAGCCGAGGTAGACGCCGGCCAGCCCGAACCCGAGGACGATGCCGAAAAGGTAGGCCAGCGGCAGGCGCACCAGCCACATCGCCAGCCCAGTCGTGAACATCGGGTAGCGCGTGTCGCCCGCCCCGCGCAGGCTGCCGGCCAGGACCATCCCGAGCGCCTGCCCCGGCTGCGCCAGCGCGATCAGGCGCAGCGCCGCCGCCCCGTGCGCGATGATCTCCGGATCGTTGGTGAACGCCCGCATGATCCACGGTCCACCGAAGAAGAAGACGATCCCCATCGCGCCCATCCAGGCCATGCACGATTGGGTGGCGAACCAACTCGCGCGCTCGGCGCGACGCGGGTTGCGCGCCCCCAGGCTCTGGCCGACCAGTGTAGTGGCCGACATCGCGAAGCCGAAGCCCGGCATCATCGAGAAGAACGCCGCCTGCTGGGCGATCTGCTGCGCCGCCACCACCGGCGTCCCCAGCCGGAAGACGATCACCGTGAAGAACAGCATCCCGCCCGCGCGGAAGATCGACTCGAACATCGAGGGGAGCCCGATGTTGACCAGCCGCTTCATCGGTCCTAACGACGGCCACCAGCCCGCCCGCCCCCGGATCGGGACGGCGGAACCTGGGCGCAGCAGGAGCGCCAGCAGCAGCGCGCCGCCGAGCGCGCGCGCGATCGTGTTCGCCCACGCCGCCCCCGCCACGCCGAGCGCCGGCACGCCCGCCCCGCCGAAGATCAGCGGGTAGGCCAGCAGCAGGCTGAGGACCAGCGTGCCGAGCGTCACCAGCATGGGGGTGCGGGTGTCGCCCGCCCCGCGCATCACGCCGCCGGCGATGAAGGTCGTCACCAGGAAGACCGACCCCAGGGCGAAGACGCGCAGGAAGGCCGCGCCCTCCACGACCACCTCCGGCCCGGCGCCCAGGGCCGCGACCAGCCACGGGGCGAAGACGCCGCCGAGGATCGTGATCACCAGCCCGACCCCCAGGCCGAGCACCAGCGACTGCTTCGCGGCCAGGCTGGCGGCGGCCCGATCCTTCGCGCCGGTGGCGTGCGCCACCAGCACGGTCGTCCCCATGCTCAGGGCGAAGAAGGCGGCCATCGCCACCATGATGATCCCGTTCGACGCCCCGAACCCGGCGACCGCCGCCGGCCCGAGCCGCGCGATCAGCAGGAGGATGACGATCCCGAAGACGCTCTGCAGCATATTCTCCAGGATCGACGGCCAGGCCAGCCGCACCACCAACCGGCGGATCGCCTGTGGGGAATCGTCAACCGGCGCCCGCGCCGCGGCGTCCGCCACCTCGCGCCGCCCTACCGCGCCCGGCGCGACCCCGCCCGCCGACTGCCCGACCACTGCTTTCACCATGCCTGGTAGCTCCCC
>JAUJMV010000010.1:96544-102266 GCA_030446685.1 Thermomicrobiales bacterium
CGAGGAAGTGCTCGTGCAGGTGATCGACGTATTCGAGGATGCGGCCGTCGAGCGATGCCCCGACGGCGATGTAGTCGAAGAGGGCCAGGTGCTGCGTGTACTCGCACAGGCCGACCCCGCCGGCGTGCGGGCAGACCGGCACCCCGAACTTCGCCGCCAGCAGCAGCACGGCCAGCACCTCGTTGACCCCGCCGAGCCGGCAGGCGTCGATCTGGCAGAAGGCGATCGCCCCCGCCTGCAGGAGTTGCTTGAAGATGACCCGGTTCTGGCAGTGCTCCCCGGTGGCGACCCCGATCGGGGCGAGCGCCCGCGCGATCGCCGCGTGGCCGAGCACGTCGTCCGGGCTGGTCGGCTCCTCGATCCACCAGGGGTCGAAGCGCGCCAGCTCGCGCATGTGCGCGATCGCCTCGCCCACGTCCCAGACCTGGTTGGCGTCCATCATCAGCCGCCGCTCCGGGCCGATCGCCTCGCGGATGATCGTCGCCCGCCGGATGTCGTCGGCCAGGTTCGCGCCGACCTTGATCTTGAAGTGGGTCCACCCGTCCGCCAGCGCCTCGCGGCAGAGCGCGCGCAGTTTCTCGTCGGAGTAGCCGAGCCAGCCGGCCGAGGTGGTGTAGGCCGGGAAGCCGGCCCGCCGCATCTCCGCCTCGCGCTCGCCCTTGGTGGCGGCGTTGCGGCGCAGGATCGCCAGCGCCTCCTCCGGCGTCAGCGCGTCGGTGATGTAGCGGAAGTCGACGCAGCGCACGACCTCCTCCGGCGTCATGTCAACGAGCAGCTTCCAGACCGGCTTGCCCTCGGCCTTCGCCCAGAGGTCCCAGACGGCGTTGACGATCGCCGCCGTCGCCAGGTGGATCGCGCCCTTCTCCGGCCCGATCCAGCGCAACTGGCTGTCGCCGACCATGTGCCGCCAGAAGGCGCCCATGTCGGCGGTGAACCGGTCGAGCGTCCGCCCGCGCACCAGCGGCGCGAGCGCGCGGATCGCCGCCACGCAGACCTCGTTGCCCCGCCCGATCGTGAAGGTCAGCCCGTGCCCCTCCAGCCCCGCCGGGCTGTCCGTCTTGAGGATCACGTAGGCCGCCGAATAGTCCGGGTCGGGGTTCATCGCGTCGGAGCCGTCGAGCGCGCGCGACGTCGGGAAGCGGATGTCCCGCGCGACAACGTCGGTGATCGTCACCATCCCGGTCTCCCCTCCCTCCACCCTCATGCCCTGTCACACGCGGCCATCATACTCCACCAGGGCCTATTTGGGTGGGCGGGCACGGGACAGCCCCCCGGCCGCCCAACCTTCCTGAGAAGCCTGTCGCCTGCCCTACGTCCTCTCTCGCTACAATTGCGAGGCAGGGGCGACATCGCCGTTGACAACCTCCGCCCCAACCGCTACCCTCCTCACATCACCGCCCATCGCCCATCGCCCCTCAGGAGGCACCGTGACCGCTCCGGATGCACCCGCCGCCCGCCGCACCCCGCACGCCGCGCTCCGCTCCCAGCGCCTGCGCCAGGTCAACCACCAGGGCGACGCCCTGCGGCTTGGGATGAACTGGACGGAGGAGGACCTCGGCAAGCCCCAGGTCCTGGTCGAGAGCGCCTACGGGATGGGCCACCCCGGCACCTTCCACTTCCGCCCGTTGATCGAGGAGATCTCCAACGGCGTCTTCGAGGCGGGCGGCAAGCCGGGCGTCTTCTACACCTCCGACATCTGCGACGGCGTCGCCCAGGCCCACTCCGGCATGAGCTATTCGTTGGTCTCGCGCGACGTGATGGCCGCCCTGGTCGAGATCCACGCCCTGGGCCACCCGCACGACGGGATGGTCTGCCTCTCCGGCAACGACAAGTCGGTCCCGGCCCACCTGATCGCGATCGCCCGCTGCGACCTCCCCGCGATCCACGTCCCCGGCGGCACGCAGCTCAACGCGCCGCACTCGGTCACCTCCGATCACATGTGGGGGATGGGCGCGGCGGTCGAGCGCGGCGAGCTGGACCACGAGGAGCTCGAGCGGGGCCAGCACGGCGCCTGCCCCACCTGCGGCGCCTGCCAGTTCATGGGCAGCGCCAGCACCAACCAGGTCCTCGCGGAGGCGCTCGGCCTGGCACTGCCGGGCACCGCGCTGATCCCCGCGCCCCTCACCCGCCACCTGCGGGTCGCCCGGCAGGCCGGCAAGCAGATTCTCAAATTGATCGAGGCCGACCTGCGCCCGAGCAAAATCCTCACCCGCGCCGCGTTCGAGAACGCGATCATGCTCCACGCCGCGGTCGGCGGCTCGACCAACAGCCTGCTCCACCTCCCCGCGCTCGCCCGCGAGGTCGGCCTCGACGTGACCATTGACGACTTCGACCGCATCCACCGCGAGATCCCCGTCCTCGCCAACGCCAAGACGACCGGCCGCTACCCGGTCGAATACCTCTGGTACGCCGGCGGCGTCCCGGCGGTGATGCTCGAGATCAAGGACCGGCTCCACCTCGACTGCCTGACCGTCACCGGCAAGACCCTCGGCGAGAACCTCGACGAGATCGCGCGCGGCGGCTTCTTCTACGAGACGCGCGGCTACCTCGCCAACGTCCGGCTCGACCGCCGCGAGATCATCCGGCCGCGCGACGACGCCTTCGGCCCGGAGGGGGGGATCGCCGTCCTGCGCGGCAACCTCGCCCCCGGCGGCGCGGCGATCAAGCATTTCTCGGTGCCGAAGGAGATGCACGTCCACGTCGGCCCGGCGCGCGTCTTCGACACGGAGGACGCGGCGGTCCAGGCCCTCCTCGACCGCGTCGTGCAGCCCGGCGACGTCGTGGTGATCCGCTACGAAGGCCCGAAGGCCAACGGCATGCCGGAGATGTACTACGCCACCGCGATCATCGCCGCCAGCAAGGAACTGACCGCCACCTGCGCGGTGGTCACCGACGGGCGCTACTCCGGCGCGGCCAAGGGTCCGGCGGTCGGCCACGTCACGCCGGAGGCGCTCGACGGCGGGCCGATCGCGCTGATCGAGGAGGGGGACCTGATCGAGATCAACGTGCCGGAACGCCGCCTCGCGCTCGTCGGCACGGCCGCCGGCCGTATCGGGCCCGCCGAGGTCGATCTGCTGCTCGCCGACCGTCGCGCCCGCTGGACGCCGCCACCGCCCCGCCACGCGCGCGGCATCCTCGGCCTCTACGCCAAGATCGCTGCCAGTCCGACGGAAGGAGCGTATCTCGCCTAAACCGCGTAGGGACAACCCGCAAGCGGGTGTCCCGGCCCGCGTGGACGATCACCAGCGTGCTCGGTGGGCTACGGCGGCGAGACGGCCAGGCGCGGCGCCCGACCGGCCATGTCAGCGGCAGGCAAGGCGGGCAGGCACGGGGGCCTGCCCCTACAGCATAGGGAGGCAAACGCCATGTCCGCGCCAACGGTCGGCATCCTCAGCCCCGGCGACATGGGCCACTCGGTCGGCGCGGTGCTGCGCGAGCACGGCCTGCGCGTCCTCACCTGCCTCGCCGGACGCAGCGAGCGCACCCGCGCGCTGGCGGCCGGGGCCGGGTTCGAGGACGCGCCGAGCCTGGAAGACCTAGTGCGGGCGGCGGACGTGCTCCTCTGCATCCTGGTGCCGGCCGCCGCGCTCGACACAGCGCGCCAGGTGGCCGGCGCGATCGGGGCGACCGACGCGGACGTGCTCTACGTCGATTGCAACGCCATCGCGCCGCGGACGGTGCGGGAGATCGGCGGGGTCATCGCCGCGGCCGGCGGGCGCTTCGCCGACGCCGGCATCATCGGGCCGCCGCCCCGGCGGCCCGGCACGCGCATCTACACCTCCGGCCCCGGCGCGGCCGAGTTCGCCGCCCTGGGCGCCTACGGGCTGGATATCCGCCCGCTCGACGGCGACAGCGGCCAGGCGTCCGGCCTGAAGATGTGCTACGCCGCGATGACCAAGGGGGTGCAGGCCCTCGGGGTCGAACTGCTGGTCGCGGCCCGCGCGCTTGGCTTGGCGGGCGCGCTCGACGCCGAACTGCGCGACGGCCCGTCGGACGTCCTCGCCTTCCTGGCCCGCTCCGTCCCGACGATGCCCCCCAAGGCCCACCGCTGGGTGGGCGAGATGGAGGAGATCGCTATCTGCTTCGGCGACCTCGGCCTGACGCCCGGCATCCTCGCCGGGGCCGCCGACCTCTACCGCTTCGTCGCCGCCACGCCGATCGGACGGGAGACCCCGGAGGGGCGCGACCGCGACCGCGACCTGGACGCCACCGTCGCCGCCCTCGCCACAGCGTTGGTCGAGCGGACGGCGGTGGAGGGCCGGCAAGTCTGACGTCCGGGGGGAGAGGGCGGGTGGAGGCACGCCCCGTGGTTTGGTGGGCGCGAGGATGAGGTGTACGTACTGGAGACACGCCTGGCGGCGGCGGCGGGGATTGGCGGGGCCGGCCCAACCGGGGTGGCGCGATCGTGCCGCAGGGGATAGCCGACGATTACAGTTCGGCGTCAGGTGGTCGGGCAACCGGGTAATGACGCCAGCCTCGAGTAGGGGAGCAGCCGTCGCCCCCCTGCTCGCCTCCCCGACGCTGAGCCCTAACGGCCGGTCGTCCCGCAGCCGCGGAGGGCAGGAAGGTGGTACAGTAGGTTATACTTGTCAGGACGCGCCTGCCGCCGTGGGCCTGTAGCTCAGGGGTAAGAGCAAGGGACTCATAATCCCAAGGTCGAAGGTTCGAATCCTTCCAGGCCCACCCCAGCGCGACCTGTCCGTACGGGGCGGCTCGGGCGCGCGACGACCGGCAGGGGTTGTACGTACACTCTGCATCCGCTATACTGCTTGTGGAGGTCAGGCTATTATCGAACCGACAGCCCTCGCCCGGACCCTGGCGGAAGCGGCGTCCGAAGCCAAGGCGGCCGACGTGGTCGTGCTCGACATCCACAACCTGACGGTTGTGGCCGATCTCTTCGTGATCTGCACCGGCGACAACGAACGCCAACTCCGCGCCATCAGCCGCACCGTCATCGAGGCGACCGACAAGATCGGGCTCGACCCCCGACGAACCGAAGGGACCGCGGAATCCGGCTGGCTGCTGATCGATTATGGGGACGTCGTGGTCCACATCTTTGGCGACGCCGAGCGGCAGTTCTATCGGTTGGAGGAGGTGTGGGCCGAGGCCCAGACCCTCCTCGTCATCCAGTAGCGGCCCCACCCCGGACGGCGCGGGGCCGCGGAGAGGGCGTATGAACGGCAGATTCGGACGGGTGCGGCTCCTGCCCTTCCTGGTCGGCGCGGCGGTCGGCAGCGTCCTCGGCGTGGTCGTCGGCGCGCTGCTCGGGGCGCCGATTGGGCACGCGATCGAGTCGGTGACGGAGGGCGCGCTCGATCGCCTCTTCGGACGGCGCGACGAAGAACTGCGCTTCGAGCTCCTGCTGCAATAAGACCTTCGCGCGCCGCGCGCGGCCGGCTCCCGGCGCCACCAGGCGCGACAGGCGCTAGAACTCGTCGTCGAGATCGTCCCCCGCGCCGTCCGCCGCCTCGCCGAGGCCGGCCATCACGCTCTCCGGGTCCTCGCCCCGCTCCAGGCGGCCAAGCGCCTGTTCCATCTCCGGCTCCAGCGGCTCGCCCATCTGCGCGCTCATCTGGCGCATCGCCCGCGCCATCGCGCGCGGATCGTCCTCATCCAGGCCGTCGAGCATGCCGCCCATGCCGTCCAGGTCGTCATCGCCGCCGCCGAAATCGCCACCGTCATCGCCGGTGGCGGAGCGATGCACCGCGACCTTCGACATCAG
>JAUJMV010000010.1:102366-105662 GCA_030446685.1 Thermomicrobiales bacterium
AATCGCCACCGTCATCGCCGGTGGCGGAGCGATGCACCGCGACCTTCGACATCAGTCGCGTCAGGTTGCGCCCGCCGCAGCGCGGGCAGGCCGGCTCGGTGACCGCGCTGAAGCTGCGGAAGAAGACGCTGACCCGCCGCCGGCAATCGGCGCAACGGTATTCGTAGATCGGCATGGTCCTTCCTCGTCCGAATGCACATCAGATCCGCGACGGAACGCGGACGCGCGCGGGCCGCGCGCCACGAACGGAGCCGCGCGGGGCATAAGTGTAACATAGCCCTCTCGACCGGCGTTCGGCGGACAGGCGGGACGGGGCGGTGACCTCACCGCCTGTCCGGGGCGGTTAGCGGGCCAGGAGCAGCACCACCAGCAGGACGAGGATAATCAGGCAGACGACGCCGGTGAGGATGATAGCCCCGAGTGGGCGCGAGTTGTCCGGGGTGCTTGCCCCGGTCTGCTCCGTGCCGTCGAATGACGGCGAGCGCGCTTCGGCCCCGCCGGGGCGATTGCTCGAAACGGGACGCTGCGGGCCTTCACTTGACACTGGTCACTCCTCACCCCCGGTCGCGGCGCCCGCCACCACGGCGAGCAGTTGGGCAAACCGGCATCCGCCGCGGTGAGACGCATCTTGCGTGCCACGTCGCAAACAAGTGCGCGCGGGGGACGGGCGCCGGGCGACTAGGTCCGCACTAGGATCAGCTCGCGTTGCGGGGGGCCGAGGAACTCGCAGCCGTCAGGGGTGACGACGACGTCCTCCTCTAGGCAGAGCGCGCCGTACCCCTCGAGACGCGCCCCGATCTCCAGCGTGTAGACCTGGCCCGCCTCGATCGGGTCGAACGGGCGCTGGCCGTACCGCTCCCAGGCCGGGCCGAGGACCGCCCCGCCGTCGTGGCAGTAGCGCCCCATCTGGTGGCCGAACGCGAAGTCCCAGCCGAGGTCCGCCTCCGCGAAGATGCCGCGCGCCACCGCGTCGATCTCCCGCCCCTGCCGCCCCGGCCGCAGCGCCGCCGCTCCCTCCTGGATGCAGCGATCCACGACCGCGAAGAGGCGCTTGCACTCCGCCGGCGCGTCGTCCTCGCCGGGGCGCAGCAGATACCAGGTGCGCTGCATGTCGGAGCAGTAGCCCTCGTACTTCACCCCGAAGTCGACCCGCAGGAGGTGTCCCGGCTCGAGTGCGATGTCGGTCGGCCCGACGTGGCCCCAGGGCGATCGGGGGCCGGCGGAGACGGTCGGGCAGTACTCCCAGGTCCAGGCGGTCGTCTCCAGCCCGGCCTCCTTGATTTGTCCGTGCAGGAAGTCGCTGATCTGGCGCTCGGTCAGGCCCGGCCGGAGGTGGGCGGTCAGCCGGTCGAACATCCCCTCGGTCAGCCGCACCGCCTCGCGGATGCGCGCCAGCTCGGCCGGCGACTTCCGCCCGCGCACGCGCGAGACGATCGGCTCGGCGGAGATGAAGCGGTCGGCGTAGGGCGTCCCCGCCAGCGCCTCCCTGAGCTGCAGGAAGACGCCGTGGGTGATGCCGTCGGCCACCACGTTGTCGGTCGAGTAGTTGAGCGCGATCTGGCGCGGGTCGAGCCGCGCCAGGACCCGCTTCAGGTCGTCACTGAAACCCTGCACGTAGCCGATCACGTCGGGCCAGGCGCCGGTCGCCTTGACGTTCTCGACGTCGGCGGTCCCGACGATCGCGATGTGCTCCCCGGTGCGGCTGATCAGGAAGAGCGAGGTCCAGGTCACGCTCGTCCCGACGACGAGCGGGAAGCTGGGGTCGGGCATCTCGTCGGTCTCGCGCCCGGCCAGCAGCCAGAGGTCGAGGTCCAACTCCCGCAGCACCTCCTTCGCCTGCGCCACCTTCTCCCGGACCGGTTGCGACTCCGCCACGCCGTTGCTCCTTCCGTTCAGCCCAACTCCTCCGCCAGCCGGTAGAGGAACGTCGCGATCGACTTCTCGTGCAGCCGCATGCCCGCCACCGTGGCGTACTCGTTCGGGGAGTGGACCCGCCCGCCGTGCCCGAGGCCGCCGAAGGCGAAGGGGATGCCGAGGACATCGCTGAAGAGGTAGAACGGGGCCGAGCCGCCGAGGTGCGGCCAAAGTTCCGGCTCGATGCCGAACTCGCCGTAGGTCCGCAGCAGCGCGCGCACCGCCGGGTTGTCGACCGTCGTCTTCGCCCACTTGTAGGCGTCCTCGAACTTGATCTCGATGTCGGCGTAGCCGTGCCGGTCGAGGTGGCGGCGGACCAGATCGAGCATCCGGTCGGGCTGCTGATCGGGCACCATGCGGATGTCGACCTTGGCCCGCGCCTCGAAGGGGACGATCGTCTTGGTCCCCTCGCCGGTGTGGCCGGCGATGATGCCGTCGATGTTGAGGGTCGGCTGGTAGAGGTATTTCTTCAGCAGGGGGACGCCGTCGAGATCGTACTTGAAGCGCCGCACGTCGTCGGCCTCGCGCCGCGTCGCCGCGTCGAAGGTCGGGGCGAGCCGCGCCAGCAGCGCCTCGTCGTGCGGGGAGATCGTGGCGACGTCGTCGTAGAAGCCGTCGATCGTGATGTGCTTCTGGTCGGGGGTGAGCATCGTCGCCAGCGCCTGCACCAGCCGCCAAGCGGGCGAGGCGTACCAGACGGCGTTCGAGCCGTGGACCGCGCGCCCGCCGGCCGGGCCGCCCCACTCGCCGCCGCGCGCGATCAGCTCGAAGAAGAGGATGCCCTTCACGCCGAGGTAGGAGACGACCTTGCCGTCGCGGTCCTGGTTGTACATCGAGAAGAAGGCGGCGTCGGCCCCCAGCCGGTCGCGGTGGTCGCGCACGAAGCCGGGCAGGTTGCGCGACCCCAGTTCCTCCTCGCCCTCGATCATGAAGGTGACGTTCAGCGGCAACTCGCCCCCGGCCGCCCGGATCGCCTCCAGCACGTTGAAGAAGCCGATTAATGGCCCCTTCTGGTTGGTCACGCCGCGGTTGACGACGCACTCGCCGAGGCCCGGCAGATCGCGGATCTCCCCCGCGAACGGCTCGACGATCCAGTCGCGCTCCTCGCCGACGACCGGCTGCACGTCGTACATGCCGTAGTAGAGCAGGGTCCGCGGCTTGCCGGCGTCGATGTGGCCCCAGACGACCGGGTGGAGCGGCGTCGGCACGACCTCCGCCCGGCCGCCGAGCGCCTCGATCCGCTCCCGGACCAGCGCCGCCATCTCCGGCATGCCGGCGCCGTCGCCGCTGATCGACGGCTGGCGCAGGAACGCCCGCGTCGCTTCCAGGTGCGCCGGCCAGTGCTCGTCGATGTGTCGGTGGACTCGCTCGATCATCCCCCC
>JAUJMV010000010.1:105762-134372 GCA_030446685.1 Thermomicrobiales bacterium
GGGCCTGCTCACCCCGCGCTGAACTCTTCGCCCTTCTTGCCGAGCATCGCGGCGGAGTCGCCGGTGTGCAGGACCGGGTTCTCGGCGATCGAGAGGACGACCGCGTCGTTCGGCGAGGTGACGGTGGCGACCTGGCCGAAGTCGCGCGGGCTGTAGAGGATGCCGAGCTGGTCGCCGGCGCGGACCTCGTCGCCGGGCTGCACGGTGGCGAGGAAGAGGCCGCCGGTGTCGACGCTGACGCGCGTCAGGTGGTTGCGGACGACATACTGCCGGGCCGGGCGGACGATTTCGCCCTCCAGCATCCCGAGATGTTTCATGACGTTGGTCACGCCGACGACGCCGGCCCCGATGCGCTCCTCCTCGAACTTGCTGTGGCCGCCCAGTTCCGGGGTAATCGCCGGGATGCCGTCGGCGACCGCGGTGTTGCGGAGCTTGCCGGCGAAGCGGGCGCGCTGCCAGTCCTCGTCGTGCTCCTCCATCAGCAGCACCTCGGTCCCGAAGACGCGCGCCAGCGCCTCGCTCCGCGCATCCCCCTCGCCGAAGACGCTGTGGGTGAGCATCGTCGAGTAGCCGGTGTGCAGGTCGACCAGCGCGTCGGCGCCCTTCACGCCCCCCTCGTAGATGGCATAGGCCATCCGCTGGCTGATCGTGCCGTCCGGCTTGCCGGGCCAGACGCGGTTCATGTCCTCCTGGTCGTAGGGCGCCTTGCGGTCGCGCGCCTCGAACGACAGCGGGTTGGCGATCAGCACGCCGACGAAGACGCCGGCCAGCCGCGCCGGGTCGAGGTCGGTCACGACGCGGCGCATGACCTCGATCGGGTTCAGTTCCTTGCCATGGACGCCCGCCTGCACGAAGAGGCGCGGCCCCTCGCGCCCCCCGTTGGCGACCACGACCGGGATCTCGATCGGCGTCCCGTCCGCCAGGTTGCCGATCGCCAGCACGCCGAAGCTCTTCTGACCGGGCGCGGCGCTCGCCGTCCCGAACGCGATCGTGTCGGCCATTGGTCCTCCCTTCGGTCGGGGTCGAAGGTCCGAACGTCGAACGTCGAACGTCCCACGTCTCGCAACTGTGTGGCGGCCCTATTGGGCGTAGGTAGGCAGCGCGCCGGGAGCGTAGAGACGTTCGACCCTCCGTCACCGCCGCAGCTTCACCACCTTGAACGCCTCGGCCAGTTCGAGGTCCTGCCCGCTTTCTTTGGCGACCTCGGCGGCGCGCTCGCGCATCCGCTTCTCCAGCTCGGTCGCCTTGCCGACCTGCGACTCGTGCTTGACCAGCGCGGCGATCTTGCGCTCGAAGGTTTCGCCGATGTCCACGAAGTGGTCGGGCTGCTCGGCGCCGTAGTACCAGATCTCGCCGACCTTCCAGGGCTCCAGGCCCTCCCGGTAGTGGTCGGGGAAGTAGATCGCGTCGCGCGCGGAGGGGTAGACCGCGTCGGTGGTGGTGATGCCGACCGCGCGATGGTCCGGGTGGAGCGAGTAGGGGCGGAAGGGGTCGTGGGTGATCACCACGTCGGGCCGGAATTGGCGCAACTGGCGGACGATCTGCTCGCGGAACTCGAGCGTCGGGAAGAGCTCGCCGTCGGGGTTGCCGAGGAAGATCGTCTCGGTCACGCCGAGTTCCGCCGAGGCGGCGCGCTGCTCCCGCTCGCGCATCGCGGCCAGATCCTCGCCCTTCATCTGCGGGTCGGGCGTCCCCTTGTTGCCGGCGGTGCAGATGACGATGTAGACGCGCTTGCCCTCGCGCGCGTACTTCGCCAGCGTCCCGGCGCAACTGAACTCGGCGTCGTCGGGGTGCGCCACGACCGCCATCACGGCGTCGATCTGGATCGGCTCGGGCGGTTTGGGCTCCTCCCGCTGCGGCTCCTGCGCGTTCTGCTCGGTGTCCTGGGTCATCTCGTCCTGCTGCTCGCCCGTGTTCGCGCTCATCGGCTGCTGCTTTCTCCTTCCGGCAGGCCCTCTACCTGGTGCGCCGCGGCACAACGGCGTCCATCTCCGCGACGCGCGGGCCACCGCGCCGCGATTTCCCCCTTGTCGCGCAAGACTATCAACGATGAAGCGACCGCCGTCAACCGGGGCGGAGGCCGCGGTAGGTGGGCGTTTCAGCCGGGGCGGCAGGGCCGAGGGATGGTCGGGGCGCCTGCACGGCCTTCGGAGAAACCGGACCGCGCGTCCTTCGTTCGATGGAGGGACGAATCGTTATGGCGACAACGGCGGCTCGCAAGACAGGTCGGGCGCGTCCGTACGACAAGAGCGCCGCCGGGAGGGGTGTTCGTTCACAGTGGGGCTTGTCCTCATGGCCATCGTCGGGTACACTCGCGCGGTTCGCGGAGGGGCAAGGGGGGCGTGACGGGGATGGCACGGGGCGACAACGGGCGTGACCGCGGGGGGGCGGGCGGCGGGCGCGGCGGGCGGGCGCGGCGCGTCCTGATGATCGCCCCGACCTCGTTCTTCGCCGACTACGGCTGCCACGTCCGCATCCTGGAGGAGGCGCGCGGCCTGCAACGGCACGGCCACCGCGTCACGATCTGCACCTACCACAACGGCAACGACGTGCCGGGGCTGACGATCCGGCGCGGCCTGGGGCCGCCGGGGTTGCACCGCGCCGTCGTCGGCTCGTCGCGCCACAAGCTCTACCTCGACGCGGCGGTCTCGTTCCAGGCGCTCCGCACCGCGCTGGCGACCCGCCCGGACATCATCCACGCCCACGGCTTCGAGGGGGCGCTGATCGGCGGGGTGCTGAAGCGCCTCCTGCGCCGCCCGCTCCTCTTCGACTGCCAGGGGAGCCTGACCGGCGAGATGGTCGATCACGGCTTCCTCAGCCCGGACGGCGCCCTCTACCGGCCGACGCGCGCCCTTGAGGGCTTCCTGGCGCGGCGGGCGGCCGACGCGCTCGTCATCAGCACGGCGAACGCGGCGCGGCTGCTCACCCGCGACTTCGGCCTGCCGCCGGCAGACGTCGGCGCCCTGCCGGACGGGGTCGACACCGACCGCTTCCGCCCCGGCCTGCTCGATCCCGCCGCGCGCGCCGCGCGCCGCGCCGCCTACGGCATCGGCCCGGAGCGGCGCGCGATCGTCTACCTCGGCCTGCTGGCCCCGCACCAGGGGACCGGCATGCTGCTCGAAGCCGCGCGACGGGTCGTCGCGCGCGATCCCCGCGCCTTCTTCCTGATCGGCGGGTTCCCGGGGAACGAGGCCTACCGCTTGCAGGCGGAGGAGTTGGGATTGGGCGCCTACACCAGCTTCCCCGGCCGCATCCCCTACGCCGAGGCGGAGGACTTCCTGGCGCTGGGCGACATCGCGGTCGGGCCGAAGCTCTCGGAGACCGAGGGCAACGGCAAGCTGTACAACTACATGGCGATGGGCCTGCCGACCGTCGCGTTCGACACGCCGACGAACCGCGAGATCCTCGGCGACCTCGGGCTCTACGCCCGATTCGGCGACGCGGCCGACCTGGCCGACCGGCTGCTACAGCTACTGGACCGCCCGGTGGAGGCCGCCACCGCCGAGTACGGCGCTCCGCTGCGCCAGCGCGCGATCCGCTACCTCTCCTGGGAGGCGCGGACGGATGAACTTCTGCGCATCTACGACCGCCTGCTCGGCACGGCGGGCAGCCTGCCGCGGCGGTCCGGCCGCGCGGCCACATCGTTGGGCGCCGCGATCTCCAGTAGACCCCGAACCCTGCCGAGCGACGTGGCGGTGGAAGGCGACGACTGACAGCGCGGCACGGCGAGGGCGAGATGCTCCGCCACCGCCAGTCCCGCCGATCAATCCCAGGCCGTCGTCAGCCCCGTGGGCGCTCCTCGCGCTCACCGCGACTTCCCCTCTCTTCACATGAAGTCTCACTACATCGGCGAAAAATCGCGTAGGATTTCCTTCCCGATCTGTCACCTACAGATAGACGATGTTGCAGAGGCAGGAGGGGAGCGATGGCGACCGAGACTGCGGCGCAATCACCACATGGGGAAGACGCCGGCGGGCTGCTGCTGGAACGGGGGCGCCTGGTGCGCTTCTGCGCGCGGTTCACCGGCGACCGGGACGCGGCCGAGGACCTGGCGCAGCAGACGCTCCTGGAAGCGTGGCAGCACACGGATCGGCTCCACGACCCGGTGGCGCGCGACTCCTGGCTGTTCGGCATCGCCCGGAACATCTGCTTGCAGTGGGCGCGACGCCACGCCCGCGAGGCGGCCGTCCGTCTCGACCGGGATCGCGCCGCGAGCGGGCCGGATTCCTCCCCGGACGATCGGCTGGCCGACGACTTCGACCTCGAACTGGAACTGGAGCGGGATGACCTCGCGCGCCTGCTGGACCGGGCGCTGGCGCTGCTGCCCCCGGCGACGCGCGCGGTGCTTATCGGACGCTACGTGGAGGAGTCGCCGCAGGCGGAGGTAGCCGCCCGGCTCGGCCTCACCCAGGGGGCGGTGGAGGCGCGCGTCCAGCGCGGCAAGCTGGCCCTCCGGCGCGTGCTGACGGGCGAGTTGCGCGAGGAGGCCGCCGCCCACGGCCTGATCCGGTGGGATGATGAGGGCTGGCAGGAGACACGCATCTGGTGCCCCGGCTGTGGTGAGCGCAAGCTACTCGGGCGCTTCGCGGAGGGCGGTGACCTCCAACTCGACTACCCGGGCTGCCGCTGCCGAGGCGGTTCACGCGCCGTCCAGGTGCGGAGCTGGGTTGCCGAGCGCGCCGAGGGCGTCGAACTGGCCGAGCTATTCGCTGGTGTCAGGGCTACAAGCCGGTGCTGAACCGGCTGATGGCTCACGGCCACGAATTCTATAAACAGGGCATAGCCAGGCTGACCGCGCAATGTCTACGGTGCGGGGGAGAAGCCCCGCTGCGGACCAGCCCATACACGTTTCTCGGGTACTGCGACGTGCGGACGAACTGCCCCCATTGCGGCCAGTCGATCGGGATTACCACGACGAGCGCCATCGCCCTCGATACGCCGGAGGCACGCGGGTTCTGGCGAACGCACGGGCGCATCCGCACCCTGCCCGCGCGCGAGGTGGAGGCGGCGAGCGGACCCGCTATCGTGGCACGCTTTGCGAGTGTGACCGGGAGTGCAAGACTGGAGGTAATCCTCGCGCGCGACACCCTCGAAGTGATCGGCATCCACGGCGCTCCGGGTCGGTGATGACGCTCCAGGCCGACACGATCCCGACCGAGCAGAGGCGTGAGGCGCCCAAGCCCGCGCCGCGGCTGGATGACGGCCAACCCGGTCGCCTGGGTATGTTGGGCGATCTGGCGTGGCTCATGGGGCTCATGGTCCGGGCCTCGCCGCGCCCCTGCGCGCTGTGGGCTGGCGTCGCTGTGGTCCAGGGTTTCCTGGTGCCGGCCCAGCTCTGGCTCACGAAGACGGTCGTGGACGCGCTGGCCGCCCGGCTCGACGGGCGTGGGGGGCAGGAGGTGTTCCTGTGGCTGGGCCTCCTGGCCGGCGCGCTGCTCCTGGAGCGCGGGCTCGGGGGCCTGGAACCCTGGTTCCAGGCGACGGCGCGCGAGGAGGCCGGCGCCACCGTGCAGGAGCGGGCGATGCGACAGGCGTCCGGGCTGGACCTGGCCGCCTTCGAGCACCAGGGCTACTACGACCGGCTCAACCGGGTGCTGGCGGACGCGGAGACGCGCGGGCCGCAGTTGCTCCAGCAGATGCTCCAACTCGTCCGGATCGTGCCCCAAGCCATCGGCTACGCCGTGGGGCTCGCCACCCTGACGCCGGTGCTGCTGCTGATCGTCCTGGTGGCGACCGTGCCGGCCGTGGCCGGCTTCGTGGTGGGCGGGCAAGTCTACTGGGCCGTGCTGAGCGAGCAGACGCGCGAGCGGCGTCTGGCCGACTACTATGCCGCCCTCCTCACCGACCGGGGCTTCGCCAAGGAGGTGCGGCTGTACAGGCTCTCGGAGTACCTGATCGAGCGGTGGGCGGCGCTCTTCTGGCGCACGCGTGACGAGCAGCGCCGCCGGGCCGCGCGCCTGGCGCTGCGCCAGCGGACGACGATCCTGATCTCGACGGGCGCGATCATGCTCGGCCTGCTCTGGGTCGTGGCCGAGGGGTTGGGTCACGCCACCGCCGGCGAGTACGCGCTGCTGTTCGCGTCGCTCAACGGCCTGGTCGGGGTGACGTTCGGCCTGGCGGACACCTTCAAGGTGCTCGGCGAGGGGTCCGGCTACGCGGGCGAGTTCCGGGCATTCACGCGCCTGCCGGTCGAGGGGGTGGCGGGCGTTCCCGCGGGCGAGCGGGCCACGCCGGGCGGAAACGCGCCCGATGGGACGGCGCATCAGGCCCCGACGGGGAGCGCACCCCAGCCGCTCCAGCCCTTCCCGCGCCCGCTGCGGCAGGGCATCCGCTTCGAGGACGTCTGGTTCACCTATCCGGGGAGCGAATGCCCGGCCCTGGCGGGCCTGGACCTGGCGATCGGCGCGGGCGAGAAGGTGGCGCTGGTCGGCGAGAATGGCGCCGGCAAGACGACGATCGCGAAGCTGCTGCTCGGTCTCTACCGGCCCGACGCCGGCCGCATCACCGTGGACGGCCGCGATCTGCGGGAGATCGACCCCGCCGCGCGCAGTGCGGCGGGGTCGGCGGCGTTCCAGCAGTTCGTCCGCTACCAGTTGACCTTCGGCGAGAACGTCGGCCTCGGCCAGCCGGGGCGGATGGGCGACCGCCGCCGGCTGGAGGGGGCGGTGGCGCAGGCCGGGGCGGGCGAGATCGTGCGCGGGCTCCCGCAAGGCTACGAGACGTTGCTGGGGCCGGACGTCGGCGGCGTCGATCTCTCCGGCGGGCAGTGGCAGCGGGTCGCGCTCGCCCGCGCGTTCGTCCGCGAGGCCGCGGTGCTGGTCCTCGACGAGCCGACCGCCGCGCTCGATCCGCTCGCCGAGCTGGCCGTCTTCGAGCGTTTCGCGGCGCTGGCCGAGGGGCGGACGGCCCTGCTGATCTCCCACCGGCTGGGGATGGCGCGGCTGGCCGATCGTGTCCTGGTGCTGGCGCGGGGGCGCCTGGTCGAGGCGGGGCCGCACGAGGCGCTGCTCCGCGCCGGGGGCGAGTACGCCGCGCTCTTCGGGGCGCAGGCGAGGTGGTACCGATGATCCCGGCGGCGCACGCGGGCGCGGAGGCGCAACAGGGCGGACGCGCGCGCGCCCGGCTCTGGCGCGACATCGGGGGCCTGCTGCGGGAACTCTGGGTGGCGCAGCCGGGCGCGGCGCTCGCCTCGCTCGCCCTGCTCCTGGTCGGGAACGCCCGCGCGGGGCTCTACGTGACCGCGATGGGGGGGCTGGTCGACGCGCTCGCCGGCGAGGCGGCGGGCGGGCGTTCCGCCCTCTTCTGGGTCGGGGTCTACATCGGCGCGAGCGCCGTCGAGGAGTTCTACTGGGGCGCGAAATCGATCGTGAACGCCTACCTGCTCGACCACGGCAGCTACCGCATCCAGCGGCGCGTGATCGAGCGAGCGGCGGCGGCGCCGCTGATCCAGTTCGAGGAAGGGGCGTTCTTCGATCATCTGCAGCGGGCGACCGCGGGGCTGGGCGAGCGGCTCGTCGGCCTCTCGCGGCAGATCACGGACCTCCTGCAACTCCTGATCGGGCTCGGGTCGATCGCGGTGGCGCTCTTCTTCGTCCACCCCGCCCTGCTCCCGCTGCTGGTCGCCGGCGCCCTGCCCGCGCTGTGGCTCCAGGCGCGGGTAGCGTCGGCGGTCTACCGGGCGCAGCGGGCGCACACCACGCGCGACCGCGTCCGCCGGCACTTGCAGGGGCTGCTCACCGGGCGGGAGGCGGCCGCCGAGCTGCGCCTGTTCGGCGCGGCCCCCTACCTGCTCGACCGCTGGCGCCGGCTGCGCGCCGCGCGCCGGCGCGATCTCCTCGGGGCGGAGCGCCGGCGCGCGGCGTTCACCACGCTCGGCGGCCTCGTCTCCGGCGCCGCCTACGCGGCCGCCCTCGTCCTCGTCGCCGCCCTGATCCTGCGCGGCGAACTCTCCGTGGGCGACTACGTGACCGTGGCGACGGGCGCGCTGTGGTTCGAGGGGATGCTGGCCGGCCTCGTCGGCGTCGCGCGCGCGCTGGAGGAGGAGTCGCAGTTCCTCGGCGACCTGTTCGACTTCTGGCGGGTGGCGCGCGTGGAAACGGGAGTGGGCGACGAAGGGCGGGCCGACCGTGCGGCCCTCGCCGCCGCGCCGGGCGTAGTTCGGGCAGACCACCCCGACACCACCGAACGCGGGCTGGTCGTGGAGGCCGAGGGGCTGACCTTCACCTACCCCGACGGCGCGCGGCCGATCGTGCGCGGCCTGGACCTGCGCATCGAGCGTGGCGAGCGGATCGCCATCGTCGGGGAGAACGGCGCCGGGAAGACCACGCTGATCAAGCTGCTGATCGGCCTGTACCAGCCGGACGCCGGGAGCGTGCGCCTGGACGGCGAACCGCTGACGCCCGATCGCGCCCCGAAGGCCCGCGGGCGGATCGCCGCCGTCTTCCAGGACTACGCGGCCTTCCAGCTCACGGCCCGCGAGAACGTCGGCTTCGGCGACCTGGCGCGGCTGCACGACGACCGGGCGCTGGCCGCGGCGGTAGGGCGGGCCGGGATCGCCGAGCTAATTGCCGGCCTGCCAGGGGGCTGGGACACCTACCTGGGGCGTCAGTTCGGCGACACCGAGCTATCGGGCGGGCAGTGGCAGCGGATCGCCCTCGCCCGCGCGTTCTTCCGGGATGCGGGCCTGCTGGTGCTGGACGAGCCGACGGCCGCGCTCGATCCGCTGGCCGAGCTGGCGCTCTTCGAGCGCTTCGCGGAGCTGGTCGCCGGTCGCACCGCCATCATGATCGCGCACCGTCTGGGGGTCGCGCGCCTCGCGGATCGGGTCATCGTGCTGCGCGACGGCGCGATCGCGGAGCAGGGCCGCCACGACGCCCTCGTGGCCGCGGGCGGAGTCTACGCGGCGATGTTCGCGGCGCAGGCGCAGTGGTATCGTTAAAGGGGGGAAGTCGTCACGGGGATGCCCGCTCCGGGCACGCACCCGACAAGGCGCCCTTCCCGACCGCGACCGTAGCGATTGGCGCTGGTAAGGAGGATCGGCAATGGTCGCCATCCTGCGCGATCTTTCACGGCCGGCGGTCGTGAACGCGATCGAGGCGAGCTTGTTCGCGCAGTTCGTGAGCTGGGAAGGGTGGCCACGTGGGGCCGAGCTGCACGACGACGGCGCGCTGCTGCGCTCTCCTGATGTCGGCGATCCCCTCCGGTCTGTTCAACGTGGTCTTCCGCGCGGACCTCGCCCACCTGCCGCCGGACGAGCGCGCGGCCACGATCGGCGCGACGGTGGGCCGCTTCGCGGCGCGCAATCTGCCGCTCTCCTGGATGGTCGGCCCGAGCGCGCGACCCGCCGATCTCGGCGCGACTTTGCAGGCGCAGGGGCTGACGCACAACAGCGATGCGCTCGGTATGGCCGTCATGCTCCCGACAGCGCACGATGCCCGGCCGCAATCAGCCGATTTGACGATCGCGCGGGTCGGTGATGCCGCCTCGCTCCGACAGTTCGTCGACGCGATGGGGCGCGGCTTCGGCGCCTCCCAACTGATTAACGACGCCTTCTTCGATCTCTTCGGCAGCCTGGGCCTCGGCGCGGAGCAGCCCTGGCGGCACTATATCGGCCGCCTGGGCGGCGCGCCGGTGGCGAGCGCCTCGCTCCTGCTCGCGGCGGGCGTCGGCGGCATCTACAACGTTGCCACCGCGCCGGGGGCGCGGCGCCGGGGCATCGGGACGGCGCTGGTGCGCCACGCCCTGCGCGAGGCCCGCGAGGCGGGCTACGGGGTCGGCGTCCTGCACGCCTCGGCGGAGGGCGCGGGACTGTATCGCCGGATCGGCTTCGAGGAGTACTGCACGATCGGCTGGTATGGCCGACCGGCACCGGTGGTGACTGAGCGGTAAACGATCCTGGTATGGGCGAAGGAAAGGCTAAAGCGGGAGGTGGCGAATCTGGTCGCGATACTCGCCTTCGAGTGAGAACCTGGCGGCATCGATCAGATTTTCTACCGTCTCACCCACGCTCAGGCCCGGGTTCAGCACGAAGATGCCGGGCACATGGCGCCCCTCCCGGAGATGATCGGCCAGGTGCGGCGGCATCGTGCGGCGATTGTTCGTGAGCAGCACGAAGTCATGCCCCTCACACCAGCGCAGGATGACCGGATCGGGCGTGCCTGGGGGCGGCGCACCGGGGTCCCCGACGACCCAGACGACGAGCTCGGGATCCCGCGCGCGCAAGGCGATGGCAAGCGCGTATTTGACGTTCTCGTCGAGCCGGTAGCGCACGGTCATGGGTGGGTGACGCCGGCAGCGGCCGTCCCAGCCCGTGCGTTATGCTCTTCCCTGGCCCGGCGCAGGCGCTGGCGCCCGGCCCGGATCGCCGGGTCCGCGTCTTGCGCCGCCCGGGCCTGCTCGCCATGTTCGAGCCAGTCCGCCAGGTACGCGGAGACCGTCTCGCGGTTGCGCAAATAGTAGAGGATTGTCGCGTAGACTTCCTCCAGGCTGAGCGTCGGGAACTGCGCGGCGATCTGTTCCGGTGACTGGCTCCGGTGGATGTACTCATAGAGTACTGTCTCGATGCCGATGCGGTGGCCGCGAATGCGGATATCGTCCGGACCCAGCACATCGAAGTAGTCTTCCAGGTGCATGCTTGCCCCCCCAATGGCAATCCGCCGCATTCCCGTACAGCGTCTCAGAAGCGGACGTCCCAGACCGGGCGCAGGTCGAGGACGAAGCCGGGCAAGACCGACTCCCCCGCCAGCGTGGGCGGCGCCTCCAGCCGCTCGACCGCCGCGCCAGGACGGTACACGTCCACCCGCCGCCCCGGCGCGTCGATCAGCCAGCCCAGCCGCGCGCCGTTCGCCAGGTACTCCTCCATCTTGGCCTGCACCGCCGCCAGACGGTCGGTCGGCGAGCGCAGCTCGATCGCGAAGTCGGGACAGAGCGGCAGGAACCGCTGGCGCTCCTCGACGCTGAGCGCGCGCAGCCGTTCGCGCCGCACCCAGGCGGCGTCCGGGGCGCGGGTCGCCCCGTTGGGCAGGATGAAGCCGCCGGACGAGTCGAACGCCGCACCCGTGCCGTCTCGCAAGGCCCAGGTGGTGAGTTGGGCGGTGATGATGGCATTGCGGTTGCTGGTCTCCCCCCCGGCCGGCGGCATGATCTCGACGTCCCCCCTGGCGGTGCGCTCGATGCGCCAGTCGCCGTTGATCTGGCAGAACTCGAAGAACTCCCGGTCGCTCATCTCGATTGCCGGGCGCGTACGGAGCACCAGCGGCGGGTATTCGGTGCGGCTCAGGGTCTCAGCCATCGGCGTCTCCAAGCTACTGCTGTAGGCGCTTTGTCGTCGCCTCCGCTCCGTACAACTCCTCGAGGAATTGCTCGATCACCCGCGCCAGCGCGGCGCGCGGCGCCTCGCGCTCCTCGCCGGTCGCCATGTCCTTGAGCTTGACGACGCCGCGCGCCCGCTCGTCCTCGCCGAGGATGGCGACGAGGGGGACGCCCTTGCGGTTGGCGTAGGTGAACTGGTCGCGCAGGCCGCGCCGCTCGTTGAGGTAGACCTCGGCGCGCAGGCCGGCTTCGCGCAGTTCGGTGACGAGCGCGAGCGCCGCGGCGGTGCCCTCGTCCGGCGCGGCGGCGCCGTCGGCGTCGCGCTCGCGGACGACGGCGACCAGCACCTGCGCCACGCTGCGCGGGGCGGGGAGGAGGTCGAACTCCTTGATCACCTCGAGGATCCGTTCGAGGCCGAGCGAGAAGCCGGTCGCCGGCACGTCGCGCCCGCTGAAGGAGCCGATCAGCCCGTCGTAGCGCCCGCCGGCGGCGACCGAGCCGACCTTGGGGCGCTCGACGGCGACCTCGAAGATCGGGCCGGTGTAGTAGTCGAGGCCGCGCACCATCGAGAGTTGCAAGGCGTAGTGCTCGCGCGGCACGCCGAGCGCCGCCAGCAGGCCGAAGAGCCGCTCCAGATCCTCGATGCCGCCGAGCACCTCCGGCAAGTTGGCGGCGCGCTCGCGCAACTCGGCCAGCATTTCCGCGGTGCCACCGCGCAGTTGCACTAGGTCGAGCACCCGATCGGCCACGTCCGCGCCGATGCCGCGCGCGATCAGTTCGTCGCGCACGCCGGCGGGGCCGATCTTCTCGATCTTGTCGACCGCGCGGTAGATCGTGCCGGCCCCCTCCTCCGGCACGCCGGCCAGTCGCGCCAGGCCGCTGACAATCCGGCGGTGGTTGATCTGGATCGTGAACTCGGGGAAGCCGAGCAGTTGCAGCGCCTCGGCGACCGTCGCAATCGCCTCGGCGTCGGCCAGCATCGAGGGGCTGCCGACGGTGTCGACGTCGCACTGGTAGAACTCGCGGAAGCGCCCGCGCTGCGGCCGGTCGCCGCGCCAGACCGGGGCGATGTGGTACCGCTTGAAGGGCAGCACGAGGTCGTTGGCGTGGAGCGCCGCCACGCGGGCCAGCGGCACGGTCAGGTCGTAGCGCAGCCCGACCTCGCGCCCGCCGTGGTCCTGGAAGCGGTAGAGGAGCTTCTCGTCCTCGCCGTACTTGCCGGTCAGCGTGGCGGCGTACTCCAGCGCCGGCGTGTCGAGCGGCTCGTAGCCGTGCCGCTCGAAGACCTCGCGCAGGCGGCCGAGCACCTGCTGCCGCAGGAGCATCTGCTGGGGCAGGAAGTCGCGGAAGCCGCTGAGGAGTTGGGGCCTGAGCGCCTTGCGCCCGCCCTTGTCGGTCTCGGTCATCGCTCTTTCCTCAGGGTGTTCGCGCCGGCGCGGGGTGGCGCCGGGCGGATCAATCGTCGGCGGGTGGCGGCAGCCTGCCGCCGGCCGCCAGCGCGGGCTCGACCGGCGCGCTCGGGCGCGCGGCGTCCGCGACCGGCGGCCCGGCGTGGTGCTCGGCCTGGGGGTCCGGCGCCGTCCCGCGCCAATTCGCCAGCCGCCCGTCGCGCGGCAGGAGCAGGGTGAGCATGAGCGCGAAGACCAGCAGGGCGGGCAGGAGCGCCAGCGCGGTTCGCAGGCCGATCCGGTCGCCGATCGCGCCGGTCACCGCCGCGCCGATGCCGCCGGTGACGAAGCCGAGGCCGAGGATCAGGCCCGAGGCGACGCCGACCCGCCCCGGCAGCAGGCTCTGCGCCATCGTCAGCGTTGCCGACGACGCCGACTCGGCGGCGAAGCCGACCAGCGCGCCGAGCGCGAACGACCCCGGGCCGGGGAAGGCGAGGTAGAGCCAGACCGCCGGGCCGAGCAGCAGCAGCGACGCGACGATCACCGGCTTGCGCCCGATCCGGTCGGCGAGCAGGCCGCCGCAGATCGTGCCGGTCGAGCCACTGATGATGATCGCGAACATCAGCGGGCTGTAGAAGCCCGGCCCGTAGCCGAGGCTCCGGTACAGGATCGGGGTGAAGGTGACCAGCGCCAGGTAGGCCCAGGCGCGGAGCATCACGATCCCGACCAGCGCCAGCAGGGGTCGCCAGGGGATCGCCCGCCGCGCCACGGCCGCCGCCGCGCCCGCGACCGGGCGCCGGCCGGCGACGACGCGCAGTTGGAAGGCCAGCCAGGCCGCGACGGCGAGGCCGAACGGCAGGAGCAGCGCGGTGCCGCGCGCCCCGAACGCCGCCAGGAGCGCCGCGCCGATCAGCGGGCCGAGGGCCAGGCCGCTGGTGCCGCCGATGGTGTAGAGCGACATCGCGGTGTTCAACTGGCCGGGCGGGACGGCCGCCGCGGCGTTCGCCGCCCCCTGCGGGTGGTAGGCGCCCGAACCGAGGCCGGCCAGCACGGCGACGATCAGCAGCGCCGGGTAGCTGGGCGCGAAGCCGTAGAGCGCGATGAAGACGGCCATCCAGGCGACCGCGAGGCTCGCCAGGTGACGGCTGCCGAAGCGGTCGGCGAGCGCCCCGAAGAAGGGCTGGCTGAGGGACGCCGCGGCGGTGAAGGTCGTCGCCATCAGCCCGGTCGCCGCCAGGTCGAGTGAGAAGCGGTCGCGGAGGATCGGGTAGGTCACGGGCAGCACGCCGCTGTAGAGGTCCACCACGAAGTGGCCCGCCATCAGCGTCAGCAGCGCGCGGTTCAGCAGCCCCCCGGCCCGCATCGTCCCTCCGTCGGTCGTCGGTCGCCAATCGTCAGCGACCGGCGAGCACCTGCGGCCATGATACTGTACGGGTCAACGGGCCGCCAATCGCGCCACACGGCGGCGACTCCCCGCAGGCGCCGCCAGGGAGCGGTTCGCGTAAAGGTCGAGGCACCCACCATCCTTGTCATCCTGAGCCGCGGCGAAGGATCGGTATCCCTGGCACCGGGTGAGGCCGGCCGCCACGCGGGTGCTACAGAGACCGATCCTTCGCCGCGGCTCAGGATGACAAGGCAGGGAGCGCGCCCGTTTCCCGACGCGACCGGCCCGGCCACACCGCAACCCGCGCCAGCCAGCGAAGGGGGCGCGGCGGTTGGTGGGGTGGACATGGCCCCGCACCGGCGTCCCGGCCGCGCGGGCCGGTTTCGCCCCGCCCGTGATCGCGACCGTCCGGCCACCGGTCAGTCGCGCCGCCGCGTCGCCGATCGCGTCAGCCGCCGGCAGCGCCGTCCGTGGCCGGACGCGCCCGCCGACCCGCCCGACATCCGCCGCCGCTCCCACCTACCCCGCACGCTCAGGCGCCGTAGACTACCTCGCCGCCGACGACCGTCGCCTCGACCTGCGTGTGCAGGATCTCGGGGCCGGGGACGGCCAGCAGGTCCTGTGAGAGGACGACGAGGTCGCCGAGCTTGCCGACCTCCAGCGTCCCCTTGATCGCTTCCTCGCCGGAGGCGTAGGCGGCCCCCACGGTGTAGGCGCGGAGCGCGTCGGAGGCCGAGAGGCGCTCCTCCGGGTACCAGCCGCCCGCCGGCTCGCCCGCCGCGTTCTGCCGCGTCACCGCCGCGTGGATGCCGGCGATCGGGCTGAGGTCGTCGACCGGGGCGTCGGAGCCGAACGCGAGGACGGCCCCGCTCCGCTGCAGGGTCGCGAAGGCGTAGGCGCCGCGCCCGCGCGCCCCCCACCAGCGGTCGATGCCGACCATGTCGGAGGTGCAGTGGATCGGCTGCATCGAGGCGACGACGCCGAGCCGGGCGAGGCGGTCGAGGTCGGCCGGGTCGAGGACCTGGGCGTGCTCGATCCGCGGGCGCAGGCCGTCGAGGAGGCCGTCGCGCCGCGCCTCCTCGTAGATGTCGAGCACGATCCGGTTGGCGGCGTCGCCGATTGCGTGGATGCAGGTCGCGATGCCCGCGGCGGCGGCGCGGCGCACCAGCTCGCGGATCTCCTCGCGCGGGCGCACCGGGATGCCGAGGTTGTCGGGCTCCCCCTCGTAGGGGGCGAGCATGTGCGCGGTGCGCGAGCCGAGCGCGCCGTCCGAGAAGATTTTCAGATGGCCGAGGCGCAGCCACTCGTCGCCGAAGCCGGTGCGGATGCCGAGCGCGATCGCCCGGTCGAGCAGGTCGGCCGGGATGCTCTCGTAGACGCGCAGCGTCAGGCCGCCCGCCCCCCGCAGCCGCTGGAGGGCGGCGAAGGCGGCGGGGTCCTCCATCGAGCCGGCCCCGGTCAGGCCGAGCCGGTTGGCCTCGCGCATCCCGGCGTGCAGCGCCGCCTGCACCTGGTCGGGCAGCGGGTCGGGGATCGCCTCGCGGACCAGCCGCCGCCCCCCTTCGAGCAGGAGCCCGTTCGGCTCGCCGTCGGCGTCGCGCGCGATCCGGCCGTCGGGCGGGTCGGGCGTCTCGCGCCCGATCCCGGCCGCTTCGAGCGCGCGGGTGTTGACCCAGAGCGAGTGGTGGTCCTGCGACGAGAGCGCGACCGGGTGCGCCGAGACCTGCAGGTCGAGGTCGACGCGGCTCGGCCAGCGCCCGTCCTTGAGCCCGTTCATGTTCCAGCCGCTGCCGACGATCCACTGGCCGGGCGGCAGCTCCCGCGCCCGCGCGGCCACCCGCTCGACCGCCTCGGCGATCGAGCGCACGCCGGTCAGTGGCACCTCGGTCAGCCCCAGCGACAGGCTGAGGAAGTGCAGGTGCGCGTCGATCAGCCCCGGCACGACGGTGCGCCCGCGCAGGTCGAGGCTGTCCGCCCGCCCGACCGCGGCGCGCACCGCGTCGTTCGCGCCGACCGCGACGATGCGCCCGTTGACGACGCCGACCGCCTCGGCCAGCGGCGCCGCCTCGTTCAGCGTGTGGATGCGCCCGTTGTACAGCGCCAGCGTGCCGTTCATCCCTCCCCCCCACGGTACACAGGCCGATCCGCTGCGGGGAGTATGCGGCGTCCCGGCGGAACGGACAAGGGGCTCACGATCGCGGGACTCGCAGGAGCGAGCGGTGTCGCGAGCGCCGGGGTGGTGTCGGGCCACCCGCCCGCGACCGGTCCGCGCGGCCCTGCGTTGCCTTGACCGCCCCGTCGTCGCGGCGCGGGGGGAGTGGGGGTAAAACGGGGGATTTGGGAGTGGTCGGAGCGGCGCCGAAGGGCGGGATTTGCTTGTCATAGCAAGGAAAAGATCGGCGCTGACGCGGGTTCGTTTCGCGTTTTTCACGTTTCTCGCCCCTCGGGTGCCGCCGGCGGCCGGCGCGCGACGCGCACGATGGTTCGTCCTCTACGAACCCGCGTCACGGGCCTCGGAGTGCCACGGTGGCGAACGATCCGTAGCGACGGGGCGCGCAGTCGCGCAGGGGCGATCATCGCGGTCAACGGCTGGCATGGAGGCAGCAGGCCCCCTGCCGCCGGGGCGGTCGGGGCGGCACCGCGCGAGGCGCGCGGATGGGACTGGACCGACCGCGCCTAGGGAACCGCCGCTTCCGCTGGCGCGGTGAGGGCCAGGGCCAGCGCCGCGTAGCCGACCAGCCCCTCGCGCAGCAGCGGCAGGGCGATCTGGTCGTGGATCGTGTGCGCGTACCGCTCCTCGCAGGGGGAGAAGCCGATCGTCTCGATGCCGGCGGCCATCAGCCAGCCGCCGTCGGTCGCGAAGTCCCAGACGCCGATCTCGACCGGGCGCCCGAAGAGCCCTTCGAGGGTCTGCCGCGCGCCGGTGACCAGCCGGTGATCGGCCGGCAGCTCGAAGGCGGGCGCGACGACCGGGCCGCGCTCCTCGACGCCGGTGTAGGTGCGCAGGGCGCGCTCCTCGCGCCGCACCCGGCCGCTCACCCGGTCGCTGGCGCTCGCCGCGATCAGCTCGCGCACCCGCGCCTCGATGCTCTCCGGCGACTCGGACGGCACGTTGCGCCAGTCGAGGAAGAGCCGCGCCAGGTCGGGGATGACGTTGGTGCTCTCGTTGTTGCTGGTGTAGACCGTCGGCGCCACGGTCGAGCCGCCGAAGGTGGCGTCCGGGACCATCGGCAGGGTTTCCAGGCCGCGGAGGAAGCGCGCCATCGCGTAGTGCGGGTTCGCGCCGCGCTCCGGCGCGCTGGCGTGCGCCGCCACGCCCGCCATCTCCACCCACAGCCCCACCCGCCCGCGGTGGCCGCGCCGGACGGTGTTGCCGGTCGCCTCGCCGAGGATCGCCGCGTCGGTGCGCACCTCCTCCACCAGCACGCGCGCCCCCAGCCCGCCGACCTCCTCCAGCACCACCGCCGTCACGTAGAGGTCGCCGGCCGGGCGCAGCCCCGCCTCGCGCAGCACGGCGGCGGTGTAGACCTGCGGGGCGAGCGCGCCCTTGATGTCGGATGCGCCCCGCCCGTAGAGCGTGTCGTTTTCGATCACGGCCGCGAAGGGATGGTGCGGCCAGGTCGCCGGGTCGCCGACGCCGACGTGGTCGAGGTGCGTGTTGAGCATCAGCGAGCGCCCGCCGCCGGTCCCGCGCAGGAGGCCGATGACGTTGCCCGCGCGGTCGGTCCAGACCTCGTCGTAGCCCAGCCGCTCCAGCTCGGCCTGCACCAGCCGCGCCAGCGGCCCCTCCTCGCCGGGCATGCTCGGCTGGCGGATCAGCCGCTGGCAGAACGCGATCATCGCCGCCGCCTGCGCCTCCCCCGCCGCCCGCAGCCGCCCCCGCACCGTCGCGTCGATCATGCTCCCCCCTGCCCGCTCCTCAGTCCCCGCCCGTCGGCGCGGTTCATCCAGCACGCGCCCTGCTCATTCCGTTCGTTAGCCTACCACGTCCCCACCGGTGACGAAGCGGGGCAACGGCGGCTTCGCGTCGGTCGCGCACCGCCGGGGCGGCCGGAGGGCGTGCCGACGCGCGATCCGGGGCACACATCGGGGAGTCGGCAATCCTTGCTTCATCATACCCGCGAGAGCCCTGCCGCGCTCAAGATCGTGGGGCCGCACCGGCGCTAGACGATCTCCATGGCGTGGGCTATACTCTGAACTGAAACCTGGGAACCGGGAAACTGGACCGGGAGGGCGAAACGCGGCGAGACACGGCACCGCGCGAGCCCCCGGCCAGGGACCATCCGCTACACCGCCGGCGACCGGCGACACGGAACAGAGTCAGATGCAGAAACAGAGTGCCGATTCCTCCGCGCGACTCGCCGCGCTGCCGGCGATCGACGCCCGCCCCGAGCAGGCCGATGACTCGGCCGGGCGCGGGCGGCCGCAGTTTGCCGAGCTGCTCGACACGATCCACCGGCAGATGCCGGGGCTCGACACGACGCTGATCGAGCGCGCCTACGAGTTCGCCGCGGACGCCCACCAGGGCCAGCGCCGCAAGAGCGGCGAGCCCTATATCGTCCACCCGATCGCCACCGCGGGCATCCTGGCCGGCATGCAGCTCGACCAGGAGACGATCGCCGCCGCGCTGCTGCACGACGTCGTGGAGGATACCGACCGCAGCGACGAGGAGGTCGGGCGCGAGTTCGGGCCGCGCGTCGCCAAGCTGGTCGACGGCGTCACCAAGCTGGGGCGCACCGCCAGCCTGCACTGGACCCACAAGGACGACGGCGCCGGCCGCCACGAGCGCGAGAAGGCGCAGCAGGCCGAGAACCTGCGCAAGATGGTCCTGGCGATGGTCGAGGACGTCAGCGTGGTCCTGATCAAGCTGGCCGACCGCCTGCACAACATGCGCTCCGCCCCCCTCGCCGACGCGGAGAAGCAGCGGCGCAAGGCGCTGGAGACGATGGAGATCTACGCGCCGCTGGCGAACCGGCTCGGCATCCGGCAGATGAAGTCGGAGTTGGAGGACCTGTCGTTCAAGTACCTCAACCCCGACCAGTACCACGAGATCGAGGGGCGACTCGCCGCCGAGGGGGACGAGCGGGGGCGCTACATCGACCGGGTGACCGAGGAATTGGATCGCGCGCTGCGGGACGCCGGGATCGGGGCCGAGATCACCGGGCGCTGGAAGCACATCTACTCGATCGCCAAGAAGATGGAGCGCAAGGAGCGCTCGTTCGACGAGATCTACGACGTCGTCGGCATCCGCGTAATCGTCGAGGAGAAGCGCGACTGCTACGGCGCGCTCGGTGTGATCCACTCGATGTGGCACCCGATCCCCGGCGAGTTCGACGACTACATCGCCACGCCGAAGGAGAGCATGTACCAGTCGCTGCACACCGCCGTGCTGGCGCTGGGCGCGCGGCCGCTGGAGATCCAGATCCGCACCTGGGAGATGCACCGCATCGCCGAGTTCGGCATCGCCGCGCACTGGCGCTACAAGGAGGCCGGGCGCTCCGACGTGCATGTCGAGGCGAAGGTGGCCTGGCTGCGGCGGCTGATGGAGTGGCGCGACGAGGTTGTCGACGCGCAGGAGTTCGTCGAGTCGCTCAAGAGCGACGTCTTCCGCGAGATGATCTACGTCTTCACGCCGGCCGGCGAGATCATCGCCCTGCCGAAGGGCGCGACGCCGGTCGACTTCGCCTACCGCGTCCACACCGAGGTCGGCCACAGTTGCATCGGGGCGAAGGTCAACGACAAGCTGGTGCCGCTCAACTACCAGTTGGAGAACGGGCAGGTCGTGCGGGTGCTGACCTCGAAGACGAAGGTCGGCCCGAGCCGCGACTGGCTCAACCCCGCGACCGGCTACGTCAAGACCGCCGGGGCGCGCGAGAAGCTGCGCCAGTGGTTCCGCCGCCAGCAGCGCGACGAGAACATCGCGCAGGGCAAGGAGATCCTCGAGAAGGAGCTGAAGCGGCTGGGGCTGGGGCTGCGCGCCGACGAGGTCGCCAAGCACTTCCCGAGCTACGCCAAGACCGATGATTTCCTGGCGGCGATCGGTTACGGCGCGATCGGCCAGCAGCAGATCGCCGGCCGGCTCGGCGAGGCGCAGGGGCAAGCCGCGCCCCTGCTGCCGGAGAAGTACACCCCCGCCGCCCCCTCCCCGTCGAACTTGCAGGTGATGGGCGTCGGCGATCTGCTGACCAAGCTGGGGGCCTGCTGCAAGCCGGTGCCGGGCGATGAGATTATCGGCTTCGTCACCCGCGGCCGGGGCGTCACCGTCCACCGGACCGACTGCGCCAACGTCAAGAACGCCAGCGAGCCGGAGCGGCTGCTGCCGGTGGCCTGGGGGTCCGGCAACCGCCAGCTCTACCCGGTGCAGATCCGCCTCGACGCCTGGGACCGGGTCGGCCTGCTGCGCGACGTGACCTCGGTGGCGGCCGACGAGAAGGTCAACATCCTCTCGGTGCTGACCAACACCCACCCCGACCGCAGCGTGACGATGCTGATGACGATCGAGGTCTCCGGCATCGCGCAACTGAGCCACGTCCTCAGCCGCTTCGAGAACATCCGCGACATCTACGAGGTGGTGCGCGAGGGGCGCGACGGCGCGGCCGTGCCGGCCCCGAACGGTGCGGGGTAGCGGGGGCGGCGGGCGGAGAGCGGAGGGCGGAGGGCGGAAAGAGCGTAGCCTGATGCGGGTGGAACAGGTAAAGGCCGCACCTAGGTTCTGTTGACGAGTTATTTGAGCCAGATGAAGGTGCTGGCGAAATGGACGAAGGCGAGGAAGCGCTTGGCGTACTTGTCGAAGCGCGAGAAGATGCGCCGGAAGTGCTTGAGCTTGCCGATGAAGCACTCGCCCAGGTGGCGCGCCCGGTAGGCGGCATAGTCGCAGTCGCGCGGCACCGTGCGGTTCTTCTTGGGTGGGATGGTGGCGATCGCCTGGCTGCTCGATGTCGGCCACCGTCTTGTCCGCATCGTACCCGCGGTCCGCCACCACCTCGCGCGCCTGCTGCCCTTCCAGCAGTGGGATCGCCTGCGGGTTATCCCCCGCCGCGCCGCTTGTCAGCACGAACTTCAGCGGGTTGCCGAGAGCGTCCACGAGCACATGGATCTGCGTGCCGAGGCCGCCGCGCGAGCGCCCGAGCCCCGGTGCCGCCTGCCCGCCGTTTTGTGGGGTGCGCCGCCCGCGCAGGCGTGCGCCCGCACCACGGTCGCGTCGATCATCACGCGCTGCAGATCGGGATCCTCGGCCACCCCTCGCACAGCCGTTCCCAGACGCCCAGATCATCCCAGCGCGCGAAGCGCTTGTAGACGCTGCTCCATTCCCCGTCGTCGGCCGGGAGGAACCGCCACTGGGCGCCGCTGCGGCTCATCCAGAAGGCCGCCGCCAGGAACCGGCGGATCGTCTCGCGCTGCTTCGTGTGGATCTGGCGCTTGCCGCAGCAGCGCAGACAACCGCCCGAACTGCTCCGCGCTGAAGAACGGGTTCATCCCCTCGCCTCCCGCCGCGCTGTCACCGCACCCCACTATCCGGGCGGGAGTGTACCGGAAACTCGTCAACAGAGCCTAGCGCCGTCGGCGCGGTAGATCCGCCGATGCCGGGCGTCTGCTCAACCGTGGCGCTCTGCCGATGGGCCACACCGCGATCCTCCCCCTGTCATCCCGGGCCGCGGCGAAGGATCACCTTCCTCTGCACCTGCGTGGTGGACGACCTCGTCCGGTGCTAAGGGAACCGATCCTTCGCCGCGGCTCAGGATGACAGGGGGAAATTGCGCCTATCGAGCGACGCCGGTTGCAAGTAGCGGCGCCTCAGCCCGCGGTCAGCAGCAGCGTCCAGGCGCCGCGGGGCTGCGGGTCGCGCGCGTCGAGGATCGCGCGGTAGACGCGCTCGCCCCAGATCGGGCGCAGGCGCGCGTCCTCGACCGGGATCGCCTCCACGCGGGCGGTGAACAGGTCCGGGTCGTAGCGCACCTCCAGCGGCCGGTCGCGCCCGGCGCAGCGCAGCAACCCCGGTCCGGCGGACTCGACCGGCCCGGACGCCATCAGGTGCAGGGCGAGGCTGCGCGCGACTTCGAGATCGTAGTCGTCCTCCAGGACGATCCGCGGGGCCGCGCCGCGCTCCAGCCGCAGGGTCCGGGTCCAGCGCCGCGCGCCCGCCTCGGGGGGATAGGCCCCCGCGATGTCGAGCGTCAGGTGCGCTTGGCGCTCGTCGGTGACGGCGCGGACCGCGCGGGCGGCGGCCGCGCGCCCGGCCTGCTGCTGCTGGCCGTTGATCAGCGGCAGGTTGTGGTAGGCGCTCTGCATCGTCCAGATGTCGTAGCGGTCGGGGCTGAAGGTCTTGCGGGTGTAGGTCTCCACCCCCACGTCGATCAGCACGGGGTGGCCGTCGAGCGCGACGATGAAGCCGCCGACGTCGTTGTGGTTGTGGCTCTCGGCGTTGTGCCCCCCCTTCGCCGCCAGGAAGAGCCCGTCGGTCGTGCCCTCCCGCTCGCGCGCGACCAGGACCTGGATGCCGTCGAGCCAGGCGTCGCGGATCAGCGGCGGCCGGCGGTCGGCGGCGGCGAGTTCCGCGGCGTTGAAGAGCGCGGGCAGGGACCGCCCGAGCGCGGAGGCCCGCTTGGCGGGCACCGCCGGGTCGCCCAGCGCCGCCGCCCCCTGCGCCATCAGCCGCGGGTCGCCGATGCGCTTGCCGTAACCGTAGAGCAGGCTGCCCTCCGGCGAGACCTTCGCCCCGCCGTCGGCGAAGTTGACGAACCACGCCCCGCCGATGTGCATCCGGTAGATGTAGCGCCCGATCTCCTCGACGAGCGGCAGATCGAAGGCGTCGAGCGCGCCGCCGCTGGCGCTGTGCAGCAGGTCGAGGCAGTCGTAGAGGCTGGCGCCGGCGTGGCCCCAGTAGGAGGTCCCTTCGTCGCAGCCGCCGTCGTCGTGGTAAACGGCCAGGAACTCGTCCAGCCCGGCGATGACGCGGAGGACCGTCGCCTCGCGCACGGCGGGGTCGGCCTCCAGCAGCAGGTTCATGGTCAGGACGTTCGAGTGGATCCAGGGGTTCCAGTTGTTGACCGCGTGGTCCGGGCGGTTGTGCAGCCAGCGCCAGTCGTCGATCGCGCGGTAGGGGCCGAGGATGCGCGCCCCGACCTCGCGCTCGATCCGGTCGACGAGGACCGGCAGTTCCTGGCCGAGCGTGTCGCCGAGGAGGTAGTGGGTCCAGGCGAGGAGCGCGCCGGTCTCCGCGGCGAAGAGGTCCACGACCGGGTAGGCGGTGTCGGGCAGCCCGGCGCTGGGGTAGCGCCCCCGGAACGAGCCGTCCGGCGCGAAGCGCGGGCTGTAGCTGTGCGCCGGCACCCCCCAGAAGCTCTCCTCGCAGAGCGCCCAGACGCCGTTGACGATGTCGTCGAGGAAGCGCCCGCCGCCCTCGGCGCACTCGCCGAGCACCAGGCGGGTCAGCGCGGTGCGGCGCGCGTTGTAGCGCGCCTCGTAGCGGCTGCGGTTCCCCTCGCGGCGGTACTCCAGGAAGAGGGTCGCCGGCAACTCCGGCCAGGCCGTCCCGAGGTGCGGCTCGGCCGCGGCGATCGTTCGTGTCCGCGTCTCCTCGGGCAGCGCCTCCCAGCCGGCACGATCGGTGGCTTGCGGGTAGGGCCGCCACCTCTCGCGCGGCAGCAGGTGTTCGCGCACCCGCTCGGGCGTGAAGAGCGTTTGCAGCAGATCGCGCTGCCCCGGCAGCGTCGCAACCATGGGCTGTCCTCCTCGTCGGGCTATCGCGGCTGATGGCAAGGCGGTAGTCGCTCGAACGCGAGGGGACGGATTGACCGCGGAGGGCGCGGAGGGCACAGAGAACGACTGGGGAGAGTCGTTCTCTGTGTTCTCTGCGCCCTCCGCGGTCAATCCGTTCCTTTACCGCGCCCCCACGGCCAGCGGCAGGGTGATCTCCTGGCCGGTGCGCGCCGACTCGTAGACCGCCAGGATGATTTCCAGGGGCTTGCGCGCCTCCTCGCCGGGGATGGCCGGCTGGCGGTCCTGTTCGATCGCCTCGATCAGGTCGACGAACTGGGCACGGTGGCTGGCGACCTGCAAGGCGGCGGGGTCGGCGGCCGCGGCGGCCGCGGGCTCGGCGGGCAGTTCGCCCTTGACCTTGCTGCCGTAGGCCCCGGCCTCGCCCTTCTCGTCCTTGAACTCCCAGATCTTGACCTGCCCCGCCGCGACGACCGCCGTCCCGCCGGTGCCGGTGATCTCCAGTCGCTCCGGCAGGCCGGGGTAGACGGCGGTGCTCCCCTGCAGGACGCCGAGCGCGCCATTCTTGAAGGTGAGGAGCGCGAGCGCGATGTCCTCGACCTCGATGTCGTGCGCGGCGGTGGCGGTCTTCGCGACGATCTTCTCGACCGGCCCCATCATCCATTGGAGCATGTCGACGTAGTGAACGCCCTGGTTCATCAGCGCGCCGCCGCCGTCGAGCGCCCAGGTGCCGCGCCAGTCGCCGCTGTCGTAGTACTTCTGGGCGCGGTACCACTTGATGATCGCGTCGCCGAGGACCAGGCGCTCGAAGCGCCCGGCTTCGAGCGCCTCCCGCAGTTGCATCATCCCCGGGTCGAAGCGGTGCTGCGAGATCACCTGCAACTTGACGCCGTGCTCCCGGCAGGCGGCGATCAGCCGGTCGGCCGCCGCCAGCGAGATCTCGATCGGCTTCTCGCAGATGACGTGCTTGCCGGCCGCCGCCGCCTGGACGCCGATCTCCGCGTGCAGCCCGCTCGGCACGCAGACGCAGACGACGTCGACATCCGGGCGGGCCAGCGCGGCCGCCAGGTCGGTGTAGGCCTCGCCGCCGAACTCGGCGGCCAGCTTCTCGGCCTTCTCCCGGACGGTGTCGACCGTCGCGCAGAGCCGGGCGTTGGGGATGCTGCTAACGCAGCGCGCGTGGAACGGCGCGATCACGCCGCAGCCGACGATCGCGAAACCATAGGTCTTCTCGGCCATTGTCCTTGCCCCTCCCTCCTGGATTCGGCCCGCGCCCTACCGCGCCGCGGGCGTCGCCTCCGCCATCCACTCGCGGAGGAGCCGGGCGTGCTGCGGCAGCGCCACCTCCGGCTCCTCGATCTGCGGGTGCCACTTCTTCTCCCACTCGACCGCGACCCAGCCGTCGTAGCCGCGCCGCAGCAGCGCGGTCAGGCTCTCCCGCACCGGCACCTCGCCCTCGCCCAGCAGCAGCAGATCCCAGCCGGTGCGGGCGGCCTCGTTGCGGCGGGCGTCCTTGACGTGGAAGTGGAGGATGCGGTCGCCGAGCAGGTCGAGCACCTGGTCGGGCTGCTCGCCCATCCGGTAGGGGTGGTGGCAATCCCAGAGCGCGCCGAAGGCGCGGCTCTCGACGCGGCGCAGGACCTCGGCGACCGACGTGGCGCTGGCGGCCGTGTCGTGGGTCTCCAGCACGACCGCCACCCCCAGCCGCTCGGCATCCGGCACGGCCCGGTTGACCACCACCGCCATGCTGTCGTAGACCTGCTTGGCTGACCGGCCCTCGGGCCAGGGGCCGGCGAAGACGCGCACAAACGGCGACTGCCACTCGTGCGCCAGTTCGAGGAACGCCGTCAGGTTCGCCCCGCTCGCCGCCGGCTCGTCCGCCGCCAGGCGGATCGAGGTGTCGACGCAGCAGATCGGCACGCCCGCCTCGGCGAACGCCCGCCCGATGCGCGCGCGCTCGGCCTGGGGCATCGTCGTCGCGTCGATGATCTCGCCGTCGATCAGCCGCAACTCCACGCCGTCATAGCCGTACTCCTTCACCGCCTCGATCACCCGCGGCACCGACCAGTTCGGGCAACCCAATGTGCTGAACGCCAGCTTGTTCATGGTGTCCTCCTTGCGTACGTCGGGTAGTCGGCTAGTCGGCTAGTCGGGTAGAGGCAAGCGAGGGCATACGAGCGGGCTACCTGGCCCCACTATTCACTACCCGACTACCCGACTCCCCGTCTCCGTCACCAACCGGCCTCCCGCGCCGTCTCGCGCAGGAAGGCCAGGCTCGGGCCGACCTCGGTGGGGAAGTCGGCCCAGTTGCACTCGATCGAGCAGTTCCCGCTGTAGCCGTTGACCCGCAGGCGGCGGAAGAACTCGGCCAGCGGGTAGCTGCCGGTGCCGGGCGCGCCGCGCCCGCTGTCGGCGGCGTGGGTGTGGACGAGCAGATCGGCGCACTCGTCGATCGCGTCGAGCGGCTCGTCCTCCTCCATCATGTGGTAGATGTCGGCCAGCAGCTTCGCCTCCGGCAACTGGCGCTCGCGGATGAAGGCCGCGGTCTCGCGCACGCTGTTGAAGACGTTGCTCTCGGCGCGGCGCAGCGGCTCGATCGCGATCGTCACGCCGTGCGCGGCGGCGATTGGCGGCATCCAGCGCAGGAAGTCTTCCAACTGGTCGAGCGCGGCGGCGCGGTCGAAGTCCTCCGGCACCGCGCGCGCCCGCCCGCTGCCGAAGACGACGATCTCGCCGCCGAGTTGCCCGATGCGCGCGAATGCCGCGCGGGCATACTCCTCCAGCCGCGCGCGGTCCACCTCCGGCCCGACGACCCGCAGATCGCCCGGTAGGAAGACGTTATAGGCCTTCGGCTTGACGCTCGCCGCGGCGAGCTGCTCCCGCGTACCGGCGAAGGCCGCGTCGTCCGCCGCGCCCATTACCGTCCGCGTGACGGTCAACTCGCAGTAATCGGCCCCGGCCGCTTCGAGCGCGGGCAACTGCTCCAACGAGACACAGCATCCCAATTCCATGCCGTCATGAACTCCTTTCACCCGTTCGCCACCGGGCCGCCGAGCGGCGGGTGGCCGATAGCGATTGCAGCGCGGTCACAGCCCGATCCGCGAGGGGAACTCCGGCACGCCGCGCACGCCGGGCCGGAGGCGGAAGAGCGCGCCGGCGCCCGACCCTTCGACCTCCTTCCTATTGCCTCCCGCGGTCGTCACGTACAGGTCGGTATAATCGTCGCCGCCGAAGACGGCGCTGGAGACCTTCCTGGCCGGGAAATCGATCCGGCGATCCTCCTTGCCGTCCGGCGTGTAGCGGACCAGGCAGCCGCCGTCCCAGCGCGCCGACCAGACGGCGCCCTCCGCATCGACCGTCATGCCGTCCGGCACCCAGGGAACGCCCGGATGCCGGGCGAAGACGCGCCCGTTAGCGAGCGCGCCGGTCTCCTCGTCGTAGTCGTAGCGCGTGATCGTCCGGGCGTTGGAGTCGGTGTGATAGAACCCGGCACGGTCGGGCGTGAAGCCCATCCCATTGGAGATGTCGACCCCTTCGAGCACCGTCGTCAACGTACCGTCCGGGTCGAGGCGGTAGAGCCGCCCCAGGCGTTCCCGCGTCGGCATCGTGCCGCAGAAGACCCGGCCCCGAGGGTCGGCGATGACGTCGTTGAAGCGCGAGTCCCGCTCGTCGGGGATCTCGTCGAGCACCGTCGTCAGCCGCCCCTCGCACCAGAGGCGCACCGAGCCCCGCGCCCCGAAGAGCAGGAGCGCGCCGTCGGCCTGAATCGTGAACCCGCCGACGACCTCGCCCTCGTAGCACTGCTCGTGGTCGCCGCTGGCCGGGTCGTAGCGGAAGAGGCGCCCGGCGGGGATGTCGGTCCAGTAGACCCGCCGCTCGGCCGGGTGCCACAGCGGCCCCTCCCCGGTCACGCAGGCATAATCGGCGAGCAGTTCCGGTTCGGCGGTCATCGTCCCCCCTTTGTCGTGGGCCGTGGGGCGTGGGGCGTGGGGCGTGGAGTGAAGGACGAACGGGCACCGGATGCCACTCTGCGCGCGATCGGCGCGATTACGTGTCTCCCTGCGCTCCACGCCCTACGCCCCACGCTCACCGCCCGACCGCCAACCCCATCCGCGCGTTCGTGCCGCCGTCCACGTAGAGCGTTTGGCCGGTGACGAACTCCGCGCCGTCGCCGACCAGGAAGGCCGCGACGGTGGCGACATCGGCCGGGAAGCCGACCCGGCCCCACGGGACCATCTTGCCGCCCTCCTCGGTGGTGTAGCCGGGGCGATCGAAGTAGCGCGGCACCTCGATCAGGCCGGGCGCGAGGCAGTTCACGCGGACGTGTTGCGGGGCCAACTCGATTGCCAGGGTGCGGGTGAAGGCGGCGATCGCCCCCTTCGTGGCCGCGTAGGCGACGTGGCGCGGGGCGCCGCCGCCCCCATGCACCGAGCCGATGTTGAGGATGCTGCCGCCCCCGCGCCGGAGGAGGTGGGGCAGCGCCTCCTGCGCGCAGAAGAAGTAGCCGCGCATGTTGAGGTCGAAGACCTCGTTGTAGGTCTCCTCGCTGGTCTCGCCGAAGGCAGCCTCGCGGGTCACGCCGGCGTTGTTGACCAAGATGTCGAGCCCGCCGAGCGCCTCCGCCGCCTCGTTGACGATCCGGCGGCATTCGGCCACCTGCTTGAGGTCGCCCTGGAGCGCCACCGCCCGGCCGCCGTCCCGCTCGATCCGCTCGACCGCCTCGCGCGCCCCCCGCTCGCTCCCAGCGTAGTGGATCGCGACCGCCGCCCCCTGCCGCGCCAGTTCGATCGCGATCCCCTGGCCGATGCCCA
>JAUJMV010000010.1:134472-166062 GCA_030446685.1 Thermomicrobiales bacterium
GTCTCTGTGGTTCTCCTCGTCAGTAGCTTATGTCCACTTGCCGCTTGCTGGCGGCGGCTTCGAGGACGGCGTCGCAGATGACCGCGGCGCGGTAGCCGTCCTCGAAGGTCGAGCCGTAGGGCGCGACCGGCTTGTCGTTGACGATGCAGTCGAGGAAGTGGGTGATCTCGTGGATGAAGGTGTGCTCCCAGCCGATCATGTGGCCCTGCGGCCACCAGTTCGACCAGAACGGGTGGAAGGACTCGCTGACCAGGACGTTGTGGAAGCCCTGCGTCTCCTGCGGATCTTCGCCGACCCAGAAGACCTCCAACTCGTTCATCCGCTCCAGGTTGAAGCGGATGGTCCCGCGCTCGCCGTTGATCTCGATCGTCTGGTGGTTCTTGCGCCCGGCCGCGAAGCGCGTCGCCTCCAGGGTGCCGACCGCGCCGTTGGCGAAGCCGGCGACCGCGACGAAGGCGTCGTCCACGTCGACCCGGGCGCTGCCGCCGTCCGCGGTGGGCCGCTCCTCGATGAAGGTGCGGGTCATCGCCCCGACGGTGGTGATCTCGCCGACCAGGAAGCGCGCCAGGTCGATGATGTGCGCCCCCAGGTCGCCGAGCGCGCCGCTGCCGGCGGTCTGCTTGTCCAGCCGCCAGATCTGCGGGGTGCCGTAGTGGGGCATGATCCATTCCTGCTGGTAGGTGGCGCGGAAGTGGTAGATGCGCCCCAGCCGCCCCTGCTGGATCAGGTCGTAGACCAGCCGGAGGGCGGGGACGAAGCGGTAGTTGAAGGCGACCATGTGCTTGACGCCGGTCTTGCCGACCTCGTCGAGCATCCGCTTCGCCTCTTCGCCGGTGCGCGCCAGCGGCTTCTCGCAGAAGACGTGCTTGCCGGCCTGCGCCGCCAGGATCGACGGCTCGGCGTGCATGTCGTTGGAGGTGCCGTTGTCGAAGAGCTGGATCGCGTCGTCCTCCAGCAGCTTGTGCCAGTCGGTGTAGTAGCGCGCGTAGCCGTAGCGCCGCGCCGCCTCCGCGACCGCCTCCTCGTTGCGCCCGCAGATCGCGACCAGTTCCGGCACCGCGGGCGGCGGGTACATCATGTAGGGGATCGTCTTGTAGGCGTTGGTGTGGGCCTTGCCCATGAACCCGTAGCCGAGCATCCCCACGCCGATCGTCGGGGCCGCCCCCTCCGCGCGGGCCTTCGCCATCGTCGTGAACCCGGTCTCCCCCCGCTCATCGTTCCCTCCTGTTGTCGTGGGCCGTGCGCCGTGGGCCGTGGGCCGCAGGATGTCGAATCCTGATACCGGCGAATCGATACCCTTGAAGGCGCCCCAGGGCATACACGTCCTGCGGCCCACGGCCCACGGCCTACTGATTGGCAAAGGCGGCGTCGAACGCGGTGGACGACGGCGCGAAGTTCTGGCCGCGCACCATCGCCAGCGCCTCGCGCGCGCCGTACTCGCGGTCCATGCCGCTGTCCTCCCACTCGATCGAGAGCGGGCCGTCGTAGCCGATGCGGTTGAGCGCCCGGACGATCGGGTCCCACTTCACGTCGCCGCGGCCGGGGGAGACGAAGTCCCAGCCGCGGCGCGGGTCGCCGAAGTCGAGGTGCGAGGCGAGGATGCTGTTGCGCCCGGTCAGTTGGACGCGCGAGTCCTTGACGTGGACGTGGTAGATGCGGTCGGGGAACTCCTCGATGAAGGTGACCGGATCGAGGAACTGGTGGATGAAGTGGCTGGGGTCGAAGTTGAAGCCGAAGGCCGGGTGGTCGCCGAGCGCGTCGAGCGCGCGGCGGGCGGTGATGGTGTCGTAGGCGATCTCGGTCGGGTGGACCTCCAGCCCGAACTTGACCCCCTGCTCCTGGAAGACATCCATGATCGGCCGCCAGCGGTCGGCGAAGTCCTTGTAGCCGGCGGCGATGTCGTCCTGACTGGTCGGCGGGAAGAAGTACAATTTGGCCCAGACGCTGCTGCCGGTGAAGCCGTTGACCCGGTCCACGCCGAAGAGCTTGGCCGCCCGCGCGGTGTTCTGCAAGACCGCTTCCGGCTCGCCGTCGCCCCAGATGCGCGGCGGTAGGATCGCCTTGTGCCGCTCGTCGATCGGGTCGCAGACGCACTGCCCGACGAGGTGATTGCTGATCGCCCAGCAGTTGAGGCCGTGCCGCTCCAACAGCTCGCCGCTGCCGCGCGTAGCCGTCATCCGAGAGCGCCTGCTCCACGTCGAAGTGGTCGCCCCAGCAGGCCAGCTCCAGCCCGTCGAAGCCCCACTCGCCGACCTTGCCCGCCAGCGCTCCAGCGGCGATCGGCCCATTGCCGGTGAAGAGCGTAACCGGTCGCGCCATCACGTTCCCTCCTGCCTACAGCCCGATACGGTTTCGTATAGGATATATGGACGGCTCCGCGATGGTGTGTTGCGCGAGCCGGCGCCGGCGTCCGTATTACGCAGACGCACTGTCAACGAGGTGGCGCTTGTCGCCGTCAGAGTTGCGATTATGGATGCAGAACGATTGCTCGATCGTATCAACGAGCGCTCCACTTCCGGCTCCACGGGCGGTATGCGCGCGCGGCGAGAATCGCGCCCGCTGCCGCGCGTAGCGCGTCCCCGACTGGAGGGCGGACTGGAACGCGCCCGATGGATCGAAGTGCGCGGTCGCCCCAGCAGGCCAGCTCCAGCCCGTCTTGCGCGAAGCCCCACTCGCCGACCTTGCCCGCCAGCTATATCGTCTCCAGCGGCAGATCGGCCCATTGCCCGCGCGAAGAGCGTAACTGGTCGCGCCATCGTTCCGACATCGTACACGGCGATATGAAGCACGGTTTGACGGTCAGATAGGATATATGGACGGCTCCGTGATGGTGTGTTGCGCGACCGGCGTCGCAGGCGGGCCAGACCGCATCATATGAGCCGCGACGCGTTGCACGTCTACATGGTGGCTGGTCCATTCATCACCATCCTCAGGCAAGTATCAACGAAGGCGTCGATCCGCGATATTCGTTCTACGCCACGCTCGATGTGACGAGGAGTGATGCGCGGGACGTGCCGCCGGGTGATTCGGGAGGATGGATGAGCATCCTGCTGGGGCTGGACATCGGGACGGGCGGCGCGCGGGCTATCGCGACCGACGAGGCCGGCGCGGTGATCGCGGAGGCGTCGGCGGAGTACCCGCTGCTGACGCCGCGGCCGGGTGGACCGAGCAGCATCCCGAGGACTGGTGGCGCGGGGCGCGCGAGGCGCTCGGCCAGGTCGCGGCGCGGGTGCGGGACCGGGGAAATCGCCGGCCTGGGGCTGACCGGGCAGATGCATGGCGCGGTCTTCCTCGACGAGCGCGACGAGGTGATCCGGCCGGCGCTGCTCTGGAATGACCAGCGCACCGAGGCACAGTGCCGGCAGATCACCGAGCGGGTCGGCGCGGAGCGGCTGATCGCGATCGCCGGCAACCCGGCGCTGACCGGCTTCCAGGCGCCGAAGATTGTCTGGCTGCGCGACGCGGAGCCGGAGCAGTATGCCCGGCTGCGGCGCGTCCTGCTGCCGAAGGACTACGCGCGCCTGTTGCTCACCGGCGAGTACGCGACCGACGCCTCGGACGCCTCCGGCACGCTCCTGCTCGACATCGGGCGGCGCGACTGGTCGCCGGAGATCCTGGGCGCGCTCGACCTGCCGGGGGAGTGGCTGCCGCGGGTCTACGAGGGGCCGGAGGCGACCGGCCAGTTGCGGCGTGAGGTTGCCGAGGAGGTGGGGCTGCCGCCGGGCATCCCGGTCGCGGCGGGGGGCGGGGACAACGCCGCCGCCGCGGTCGGCACCGGGATCGTGCGCGAGGGGCTGCTGAGTTCGTCGGTCGGCACCAGCGGCGTCCTCTTCGCCCACGCCGAGCGGTTCGCGCCCGATCCCTCCGGGCGGCTGCACGCCTTCTGCCACGCTGTGCCGGGCAAGTACCATCTCATGGGGGTCACCCTGGCGGCGGGGGGCGCGCTGCGCTGGTGGCGCGACACGCTCGGCGGCGGCGCGAGTACGATCAACTCTCGGCGGAGGCGGCGGACGCGCCGCCCGGCGCGGAGGGCTGCTCTTCCTCCCCTACCTGACCGGCGAGCGCAGCCGCACCTCGACCCCGCCGCGCGCGGCGCCTTCTTCGGTCTGACGGCGCGGCACGGGCGGGCGCACCTGACCCGGGCGGTGATGGAAGGGGTGGTCTTCAGCCTGCGCGACTCGTTGGAGATCATGCGCGGCCTCGGCGTCGCGGTCGGGGAGGTACGGGCGACCGGGGGCGGGGCGCGCGGCGCGCTCTGGCGGCAGTTGCAGGCCGACATCTACGGCCTGCCGATCCGGCGCACGGTCGCGGAGGAAGGCCCGGCCTACGGCGCGGCCCTCCTCGCTGGGGTCGCCGCTGGCGTCTACCGCGACGTGGACGACGCTTGCGCCCGCATCGCCCTGCGCGACGAGACGGTCGCGCCCGACCCCGCGCGCGCCAGGTCTACGACGACTACTACGCCGCCTATCGCGCCCTCTACCCCGCGACCCGTGCTACGATGCACCGGGTTTGAACCCTACCCGGTCTGTCGGCGCTGGCGGAGGGCTAGGCGCGGGATTGGGGCGGCTCGTCGGTGTAGCAGGGGCGGGGGTGAAATCGACCCCGTTGCCCGGCTTCCGGTGCTGTGGCAGGGCCGACCGGGCGGGTTTGAAACCCGCCCCTACCGCCGTCCCGAAGCGGCCCGCTGATCCAACACGAGGCGCGGGCCGGACGACGACGCGGAGAGGAGCATCCCGTTGGGCATCAAGCTGGCGACCTCCACCTACTCATTTCACCGGCTCGGGATGGGGCCGGAGGGCGGCGAGCCGCCGCCGCTGGAGCGGATGATCGAGCGGTGCGCGGATCTCGGGCTGGACGGCATCGAGATCCTCGGGCGGCACATCGACAGCACCGCGCCGCCGGACCTGCACGCGATCAAGGGTCTCGCCGCGCGGCATGGCGTTGCCATCGTCGCGGTGTCGGCGCACCACAACTTCGTCACCCCCGACCCCGGCCGGCGGCTGGAGCAGATCGACATCCTGGCGGGGTGGATCGACGTGGCGCACCAACTCGGCGCCCCGTTCGTGCGGGCGTTCGGCGGGCGCTGGGGGACGGCGCAGAGTTTCGCCGCGTTCATGGCGGCGGGGGCGAGGAGTCGCCGCTGGAGGGCTACAGCGACGACGACGCCTACGCCTGGAGCGCCGAGGCGTTCAAGATCGCCGGCTACTACGCCGGCCGCCGGGGCGTGACGCTGGCGCTGGAGAACCACTGGGGCCTGACCGGGACGGCCGATGGTGTCTTGCGCATCCTCCGCGAGACCGGCTCGCCCTGGCTGCGGGTGGTGCTCGACCTGGGCAACTTCAACTTCGCGGCCGACCAGTACGCGGAGATGGCGAAGCTGCTGCCGCACACGGCGCTGGTCCACGCGAAGACCTACACGGGCGGCGGCCTCTTCTACACCGCCGACCTCGACTACCGGCGCATCGGCCGGATGCTCAAGGACGCCGGCTATCGCGGCTACGTCTCGATCGAGTTCGAGGGCAAGGCGACGCCGGAGGAGGGCCTGCGCGAGAGCGTGGCGCTGCTGCGCGAGGGCGCGTAGCACGGGCACGACGCATCAGACGGCATCCGGCCGCGGCCTCCCGGTTGGCACCCCCTCTCCTCCCCTGCGAGCGAGCGGGTGACGGATGGCGGGTTCCGGCGGACGGCGGGGGAAGGTTACCCTCGGCGCGCCACGCCTCCGGCGGACGCGAACAACTCGCCCACACGGACCGGGCAGCACGTCGCCCCCGTCGAGTTCGTCGTCGGGGCCGAGTTCGCGCGCGACGCCGTCCGGGCCATAGACGGTGGCGGACTGGGGCCGCGACCACAGTACCCACACCATCGCGGTGCCCGCCGCCAGGTACTCGCGCACCTTGTCGTGGACGTCGTTCGCCCGGTCGCCGGGCGAGACGATCTCCACCGCCAGGTCCGGCGCGAACGGCCAGTACCCTTCCTCGGACACCCCCTCCTCCGGCACGCGCGCCCAGGAGACGAACGAGACGTCGGGGATGCGTACCAGGTCGGGGGCGCGGCGCAGGATGTAGCTGGTGTTATCGCCACACACGAGGCCCAGGTCGCGCTCGCGAGTGTACGCGCCGATCAGGCGCAGGACCAGGGCGCTGATCAGCCCGTGCAACGGACTGGCGCCCGACACCTCGATCAGTTCCCCGTCCGCGAGCTCGTAGTTGACGCCCGGCTTCTCAGGCAGCGCCCAGAGATCCTCGGCCGTCACGAGTCGCTTGGCACCCATGACTTCCCCTGCCCCGATCCCGCTCCCCTAGGAAGCCACCTATCGCGCGCCGAGCAGCAGGTCCATCACCAACTGGTCGAGTTCTTCGTAGCGCCGCCCGCGCCCGGCCAGCGACGGGACATCGAACGCCCGCCCCTTCAGCGCCTCGGCGCCGTCGCGGGAGTAGCCGCCGGCCGCGCGCGGCCCGTCGTAGGACTCGTCCCGCTGGCGCAGTTCGGCCAGCAGCCCCTGAATCTCGGCGTCCTGGTTGAAGCGCCGCGCCTTCTCCTTGAGGATCAGGTAGGAGCGCATGCAGCCGCGCGCGAAGGCCCAGACCCCGTCCTCGTCCTCCGTCCGGTAGGCCTTCGCGTCGTAGTGGCGCGGGCCGTCGTAGCCGGCGTCCTCCAGCAGCTTGACCAGGAAGAAGGCGCGCTTGGGGTTCTCCGAGGCGAAGCGGAAGTCCTGGTCGTAGCGGCCCGGCTGCTGGTCGTTGAGATCGATGTGGAAGAGTTTATTCGCCTCCATCGCCTGCGCGACCCCGTGGACGAAGTTCAGCCCGGCCATCGTCTCGTGCGCGAACTCGGGGTTGACGCCGACCATCTCGGGATCGTCGAGCGTGGTGATGAAGTGGAGGGCGTGGCCGACCGTCGCCAGGTAGAGGTCGCCGCGCGGCTCGTTCGGCTTCGGCTCGAGCGCGAAGCGCAGCCCGTAGCCCTGGTCCTTGACGTAGGCGCAGAGGAAGTTGAGCGCCTCGCGGAAGTACTTGATGGCGTCGCGCGCGTCGCGGTAGGCTTCGGTCTCAGTCCCTTCGCGCCCGCCCCAGAAGACGTAGGTCGTCGCGCCGAGTTCCGCGCCGAGGTCGATCGCGCGCATCGTCTTCTGGAGGGCGAAGGCGCGCACCGCCGCGTCCGACGAGGTGAACGCGCCATCTTTGAAGATCGGGTGGGTGAAGAGGTTGGTCGTCGCCATCGGCATCACCAGGCCGGCCTCGTCGAGCGCCCGCTTGAAGTCGCGCACGATCCGATCGCGCTCCTGCGGCGTGGCGTCGAACGGCACCAGGTCGTTGTCGTGGAAGTTGACGCCCCAGGCGCCGAGTTCGGCCAGCTTGTGGACCGACCGCACCGGGTCCAGCGGCGGGCGCACCGGATCGCCGAAGGGGTCGCGCCCGATGTTGCCGACCGTCCAGAGGCCGAACGTGAACTTGTCGCTCTTCTGCGGCGTGTACTGGTCCGCCATGCTCCCTGCCCTCCCTGAAGCTACGCACGATGAACTACGATTTCCCGCAGAGACGCAGAGAGACGAGGGAGAGGACACGAAGTTCCTTCTACTGTTCTCTCCGTATTCGCTCTACGCTCTCCCCCCGTTCTCCGTGCCTCTGTGGTGGGGCTCGTCCCTGCCGCCCTCAGCCCGCCGCAGCACCGGCGAGCGCGATGCAGGCGAACGCGACCTTCGCGTCGGTCGGCACGCCGAAGCGCGCGGTGTGCCGCGCCGGCAGCCCGTTGGGGAAATGCTTGACGTACTCCTCGTTGCAGGCGTCGTAGTCGGCCGGGTCGGTGATCAGCATCGTCACCTGCACGACGCGATCGAGGCTGCTCCCCGCCGCCTCCAGGATGCGCGCCACGGTCGCCAGCGCCCCGCGCACCTGCTCCTGCGGTGTCTCCCCGCGCGGGCGGCCGCTGTCGGGGTCGTGCGGCGCGGAGTGGCCCGAGACGAAGACCAGCCCGCCGGCGCGGGTGGCGCGGCTGAACGGCGTCGGGCGGGTGGCAACGTCCGGCGGGTTGATGAAGTCGATCATGGCTCCCTCTCGATAACGGGCGACCGCGGACGGTGGCGGGCCGCGGCGGAGGACGGCGGCGCGGGCGTATCGTAGCATATTGCCAGCGGCATCTAGAGGGCCGCGCGGATCGGGTACACTCGCCGCGTTCCCGGAGCGTTGCCGGGGGGCGTTGGAGCGGGTAGTCGGGGAGGAGCGCCGTGCTGTTCGGGGCGGGGCAGACGATCGTCTTCATGGGCGATAGCATCACGGATGCGGGCCGGCGCGGCGAGGCCAAGCCGTACGGCAACGGCTACGTCGGCATGGCGCGGAATCTCCTGATCGCGCGCTACCCCGACCTCGATCTGCGGTTCGTCAACCACGGGGTCAGCGGCAACACGGTGCGCGACCTGGCGAAGCGGTGGGAGCGGGACGTGCTGGCCGAGCGGCCGGACTGGCTGGCGGTGAAGATCGGCATCAACGACGTCTGGCGCGCGTTCAGGGGGAATGCCCGCGAGGCCGTCCCGCTGCCGGAGTACGAGGAGACGTTGCGCTACTTGCTCGACCGCGCCCGCGCGTCGGGCGGCACACGGTTGATCCTGCTGGAGCCGTACCTGATCGAGCGCGACCGCGCCGACCCGATGCGCGCGATGATGGACGAGTACGGCGGGGCGGTCGGGCGGCTGGCGGCGGAGTTCGACGCGCCCCTGGCGCGGACCCAGGCCGCGTTCGACGCCGCGCTCGAACGCACCGCGCCCGCCGCCTGGGCGGCCGATCGCATCCACCCGAACGCGCCGGGGCACGCCGTCATCGCGCTGGCCTTCCTGCGCGCGGTCGGCTTCGCGCTGTAGCCCCGGCGCGCTGGTCCCGCCCGCCGCTCAGTCGAAGTTCGCCAGGATGCCCCGCGGCTGGACCGGCAGGCCGGCGGCGTAGAGGTGCGACACGTCCCCCAGACCGATGCAGCGCGGCGCCGCCCATTCACGGGAACGCTCGTCGAAGAGGACGGTGGTGACGGAACTGGGCGGCAGCCAGAAGCCCGACCAGACCAGCGGCAGCGGGATCTCGAGCAGGTGCGCCAGCCAGGTCAGCCCGAAGCCGCCGTGGCAGAAGACGGCGATCCGCTCGCGGTTCGGCCGGGCGATCCGGTAGCGCCCGCCCTCGCGATCGTAGCCGTGGCGCGCGATGAAGGCGTCGGAATGCCGGGTGACGACCGCGAACTCCTCGTGCAGCAGCGCGGTGTCGAACGGCGGCGCGAGGTGCCACTCGTCGCGCGTCGGCCCCTCCCGGCGGGCGCGGACGATCTCGCCGGGGATGTCCCAGGCGGCCAGCCGGCCCCACGGGGTCTGGTCCAGCCGCCACTCGGAGAGTTCCGCCGTCCACTCCTCGACGGTCGGCTCCAGCCCGAGCCGGTCCGTCGTGTAGCGCATCGTGTCGAGCGCGCGCCCGAGCGGGGAACTGTAGATCCGGTCGAGGCCGACCGTCGCCAACCGCTTCGCCAGCGCCTCCGCCTCGCGGTGCCCCTGATCGGTGATCGTGTTGTTCGGGTAATCGGGGTCCGCGTGGCGGATGATGTACAGGCGCATCGGCTGGCCCCTCCTCGCGCGGGTCGCGCTCGTTCGTCGCGGCGGCGGGCGCCGTGCGCTCCCGCCGCCTATCCGTTATCCGGGGGAAAGCTCCGCTCATCGAGCGTCACCCGCCGGCCATCCGCCAGCGTCAGCCCGATGGCGGTCGCCTCGACCGCGGGCGCGGCCTCGACCGCGCGCACCGGGCAGGCTTCCCCCGCCCGCGTGGGGTAGAGCAGGGTCACGAGCCGGGCGGGGCCGGTCGCCGTCAGCCGGTAGACGGCGGTGGGCGCCGGCGCGAACTCGCCCTGCTGGTGGCTGCCGATCGCCTTCCAGCCCTGCCACTCTGGCGCCTCCTGGCCGGCGACGAGCCGCAGGTCCAGGCCGGCGAGCGGCGCGGGGAGAATGGCGAGATTTGGCTGGCCGGCGTCGCGGCCCAGCACCGCGAGTCCCCGCACTTCCGGCGTGCCGCCGTCCAGGTGCCATAAGACCTCGTAGGTGTGCGGCGCGTCGTCGGCCGGAACCAGCCGGTCGATGACGAGCAGGCACGGCCCCAGCCCCTCGATCCCGCCCTTGAGGAAGATCACGCGGCGCGTGTGCGCGGCGAGGCGCGCGGCGTCCGGGCCGTAGCCCTCGTCGTAGGTCGCCTCGACCGCGTCCCAATCCGGGGTCGTGCGCCAGCGGGCGCCGGCGGGCAGATCGAGCCGGACGTCGTCGCGGCGGAAGTGCAGGCGGCGGTTCTGGCCCAGGCCGTCCACCCGGACGGTGTTGTGCGCGCGGGTGGAGAGGACGTAACGGCGCATCTCGGAGGCGTCGTAGGCGTAATTGCCGCCCTCGGTCAGGAGCAGGCGCCCGTAAGCGTGCACCAGCAAATTGAGCTTGTCCTCGTGCTGGTGTCCGTAGCCGAACGGGCCGCCGTCGAAGAGCGCCCAGACCGCGTCCGGCTCCCAGCCGGTGCGCATGACGTAGTAGCCGGCGTAGGGGAAGGCCAGCGACCTCTCGGCGGGCGGCCGCCCCTCCCGCCCGCGCGTCGCCGCCCAGCGGAAGTCGTCGCGCTCGGGGTAACCGTCCGCCGCGCGGGCCACCAGCCGCGCCACCTGGTGCCAGCCCCCGTCGTTGAGGTCGGGCAGGCGGCCGTCGGGCATCATCAGCCGGACATTGACCGCGTGCGCCGGTTCCAGGCCGGCCCGGAAGGCGTGCGGCACCGGCTGGTCGTAGGCGGCGTACACGTCCGCCAGCCACTGATAATTGTTGATGACCACCTGGTGGTAGCCGGTGGAGAGCTCGTACTGGAAGCCGTCGGGGTAGAGCTGCGCCCCCAGCTCGCGGGCCAGCCGGTCGAAGGCATACTCCCGCCAGGCGGGCGCGTCGCGGAACTGCGGGTAGAGGAGGGCGATCTGCGCGAGGCCGTTCATCTCCATGATCAGCCAGTTGCCGGTGCGGTGGAACCCGCGCAGGCGCCAGCCGTGCTCCCAGACCGACTTGTACCAGTCGATCAGCACGTCGTCGGTGAAGTGCGGCGAGCGGTAGAAGGAGTGCAGCGCCCATTGCCAGGCCCCGCCCATGCGGATGCCGGCCTCGATCGTGCGCCAGCAGAGCGTCTCGCCGCCGGACGCGTTCTCCGGCACGACCGCCTGCCGCACCCAGGAGCGGAAGAGCCGCACGAAGCCCTGGGCGAAGCGCTCGTCGCCGGTCTCGCGGTACCGCTCGGCCAGGATCGCCCACTCCTGATGCCGGCTGAGCTGCCAGGTCCACTCCTCATACCCGTTGAAGGTCGGGTTGGCGAACCAGTCGACCTCGCCCGCGAACTGGTGCGGCGTGCCGCAGGAGATCAGCTCCAGGCGCAGGATGCGCTCGGCGGCGTCGGCGACGGTTTCGCCGGGGTGCGTGTAGCGATTATCCGTGAATTCGCGCCTGACGCGCAGGAAGCGCGCCGGTTGGAGGGAAGCGCGCGCCTCCGCCGCGAAGAGACGGCGGGCCTCGGCGAAATCGCCCGCGGCGACCGCCGCCGGGATGCCTTCCAGGCCGGGGCGGCCGGTGTCGACCGCATTGGTGAAGAAGTCCGCGTCGGCCAGCCGCGGGCCGGTGAGGGTGATATCGGGCATCGGTAGTCCTCCTTCGTGTGGGCGTCTCGCGGGCCTGCGGCCACCAAGTACCCTGCGGGGCATGCATCCGCCGTCGTGGACTGGGGCATTGGTAGATCCGAGCCTTCTCGGCAGCCCCATACCATGCCGAGCCTCAACCCGCGTAGGCGGGTTTCGTGGCCGCAGGCCCGCGAGACGCCGGTTGAAACCGGCGGCCCCCCGGCCCGCCACACGCCACCTCGCCAGGCTACCGCCCCAGGATCTCCTCGATCTGCCGCATCTGGGCGGCGTCGAGCGGGCCGAAGCGCATGGCGCCGGCGTTCTCCTCGACCTGCGCGATCGTCTTGAAGCCCGGTATCGGGATCGTCCGTTCGCTGCGCGCCCAGAGCCAGCCGAGCGCGCCCTGCGCCGGCGTCCGGCCCCCGGCGGTGAGGATCTCGCGCAGCGCCGCCAACTTTTGGAGGCGGTCGGCCAAGTCGCCCTCCTGGAAATCCCAGTCGCGCCGCAGATCGTCGTCCGGCAGCGTGGAGTCGGCGGTGAACTTGCCGGTCAAAATGCCCTGCGCCAGCGGGCCGCGGTTGATGCTGGCGAGGCCCAATTCCTCGCAGACGGCCAGCGTTGCCGCGTTCCCCTCGAAGAGGTTGAGCCGCTGCTGGACCGCCACGCTGTGCGGCCCCTCGCCGAAGAACCGCGCCCGCTCGGGGTCGTCGGTGCTCCAGCCGTAGGATCGGATCTTGCCCGCCGCGACCAGCTCCTCCAGCGCGTCGCGCAAGGCCGCCGCCTGGTCGAGCGGGCAGTCGCCGATGTGGAACTGGTAGAGGTCGAGGTAGTCGGTGTTCAGGCGGCGCAGGCTCGCCTCGCAGGCGCGGCGCAGATACCCCGGCGAGGTGTCGCTGCCGTAGCCCTCGCGCTTCGCCTCGTCGAAGACGTTGCCGAACTTGGTCGCCAGCACCACCCGGTCCCGCCGGCCCGCGAGCGCGCGCCCGACGACCCGCTCGCTGTGTCCCGCGCCGTAGACATCGGCGGTGTCGAGGAAGGTCACGCCGAGGTCGAGCGCGCGGCGGATCGCGCGGATCGACTCGTCGTCGTCCACCGCGCCCCAGCCGCGCGGCTGCCCGTCGCGGTGCCACTGCCCGCCGATCGCCCAGCACCCCAGGCCGAGCGCGCTGACCTCGACCCCGCCGCGGCCCAGCGGTCGGGTGAATGTGGTCGGTTCTGTCGCCATCGTGGCCTCCTTCTCGATCGCCCGTCACTCGCCCGCCGCGGGCGGGACCGCCCGGCGGATCGTCGCCACAAGCTCATGCTCGTGGGCCTCCAGCCAGCGGGCGGTCCCGCGCAAGTGGTCGAAGCTGGACCGATTGCGCTCCCCCTGCCCGCGCGCCAGCCACTGGCCGGTGTGCCAGAGCGCTGAAACGGTGTCACGTAGGCGGATCAGCCGGGGGATGGCCGCGATCTCCGCCGCGGTCAGGGGGGCGCGCCGCGCATGGCCCCGGCAGAACGCCGCGGCGATCGGCCAGAGTCCAGCCGCGCTCGCGCCGTCCCAGTAGCGCAGCGTGAACTCCAGCCCCGAGGCCACGTCGAGCGCGCGGGCGTCCGGGGCCGCGAACTCGAAATCGAGGATCGCGGTCAGCCGGCCCTCGTGGAAGAGGGTGTTGGAGAGCGCGAAGTCGCCGTGGATCATCTGCCGAGGCAGCGCGCGGTACGGCCCGGCGATGAACGACCGGAGCCCCCGCAGGTGCTCGCGCCACCAGGCGAGCAGCCGGTCGCTGGCCGGTTCGCCGGCTAGCCCGAAGTCGCGCGCGGTCAGGGCCTCCGGCGTCGGGATCGCCGGGTGGATGTGGTCGAGGTCGCCGTACGACGGGATGTTGGGCCGCGGGGTGGCCGGGTAGCACGCCAGCGCGCCGTGCAGCTCCCCGAGCGCCGCGCCCGCCGCCTCTACCTGCGCGAGGTCGCGGCTGTCGGGCTGCCCTCCGGGCAGCAGGGGGAAGAGCGCCTGCCAGCCGCCGTCCGTCGGGTACAGCGTGTCGCCCGACCGACCGGCGAGCGGCGCCGGCACCGCGAAGGAGAGCGGCTGTCTGGCGAGCCAGGCGAGCAGCCGCGCCTCGTAGCGCAGCGGCGCGGGGTCGTCGAAGGTCTGGTAGAGCTTCCAGACGAAGTCGCCCGCGCCGGTCCGCACACCGACGATGCGGTTGTTCGTCCCGACGTTCGGCAGCGCGAAGACCGCCACCGGCGGCGTCAGGTCGTAGGCGGCGAGCAGCGGCGCGAGGTCGGGCAACGTACCCGTCATCGCGCTACACCGCGACGATGTAGACGTCGCTGCGCCCCCGGCGCGCGGCGTTGAAGGAGATCCAGCGCCCGGTTGGGTCGGACAGCGGGTGCGGGTGGGGGAACTGGCCGGGGAGCGCGCCCCAGTCGGTGCCGTGCCGCGCGATGATCTCGACGCGCGGTTGCTCCCGGTCGTAGTAGAGCCAGAGGAGCAGGTCGGTCGTCAGGTTGCCGTCGAGGATGACCGCCGGGCGCCCGGCCATCGCCGAGATGTGGCCGTAGTGCTGCGCGCCGTGGAAGCCCCACTCGCGCAGGGTGTTGCCGCGCGGGTCGGTGGCGCCGATGTAGTGCCCGCCCTCGGCGCTCCGCCCGTGATAGAGGATGTGCTCGCCGTCGAAGGTCCAGACCGAGTGGACCTGGAAGCGGGCGCGGTCGCGCGGGGGCAGTTCGGTCAGCACGCCGGTGGAGAGGCGCAGCGTCCAGATGCGGTTCGTCTTGCCGTCGCTGCCGGCCCAGAAGCGGGGCGGGAAGTCGCGGTCGAGCAGCAGCAGGTCGGGGTCGGTCGGGCTGTGCGGGTTGTGCGCCGTGCGCGCGCCGTCCTCCTCGTAGACGGTCGTGACCTCGCCGCCGGCTAGCGGCACCTGCAGCAGCTTCAGCCACATCCCGCCGTGCTCGGCGAAGTACTCCATGTAGGGCAGCGTGGGGCGGACGCCGGCCAGCACCTCCGGGTGCTCGGGCGCGACCGCGATGACGACGTGCCGCTCCTCCGGGTCGATCGAGGGGGCGCCGCCGCGCCGCCCCGGCCCGATGTCGAGCAGCGTCCGCTCCTCCAGCGTCTCGATCTGGACCGCGCGCAGCACCTTGTGCGCCATGAAGACCAACCACTTGCTCCGCGGCGCCAGGCAGAGGCTGCCGCCGCCGATCCCGAGCCCTTCGGCCCCGCCGCCGACGACCGGGTCGATCAATTGCGTGATGTCGCCGGTCGGGACGTGGCAGCGGAAGACCGCGCTCTTGCCGTCGCGCGACGAGGCGAAGACGAGCCACTCGCCGTCGGCGCTGAAGCCGATGTTGGTGTGGTAGGTCGGCGTCTGGTTGTAGAGGCCGGCCGTCGTGACGCGCCGCACCTCGCGCAATGTCAGGGCGTCGCGGTAGACCTCCGACTCGTTCCAGGTGTCGCCTTTCCGGGCCATAGCGTCCTCCTTGTAGGTCGAGCGTGGATATGGTGAGCGTGGAGCAGGATACGGCATCCGGCTGCGCGGTTGCGGTGTGGTTGGCGGGGGGTTCGACCTCTCCCCCGACCCCTCCCCTACGAGGGGAGGGGAGTACCGACCGGCAGGCTGCAGCCGGATGCCGTATCGGGAGGCGGGCGCGGGTGTTCGGCGCCGTCCGTTGGTCGTAGGGGTGTATTGCATACGCCCGATCTGGGCCAAGCCTGGGCGTATGCAATACGCCCCTACGTGACCGGGCCGGGCCGATCTTGCTGTCACGCCCCATCCCCCCGCCCCTCGCTCTACGCTCCGCGATCCACGCCCCGCGCCTCCACGCGCGCGAAGAGGAAAGTTTGCGGCCCCGGCAATTCCGCCGCCACCCGGCCGTCCGCCAGGGCGAGCGTGCCGTCGCCCCAGAGGACGGTGCAGGCGAAGCGGTCGCGCGCGAACAGCGGCAGCTCGGCCGACCAGCGCGGGCGGTCGTTCAACTCGCGGAAGAGGAGTAGATAACCGTCGCGGCCGCCCGCCCCGACCGACGCGAACCCGGTCCAGGCGGTCCCGTCCGGCGCGGCCCCGACCGGCAGGATGCAGCCGCGGTAGATCCGCTCGCGGTGCGCTTTCCAGAGGCGGACGAGCGGGGCCGCCGTCGTGAAATAGGCGTCGGGCAGGCGCGACACCTCGAACCAGCCGAGCGGGTTGGCGAACATCGTCGTCGCGAAGAGGTAGGCCGGGTCGTAGCGCGCCGGGGCGAGCGGGTCGCCGGCGTAGAGGTCCGCGTTGCGCGCCGCGTTGAGGAACTCCAGCCGCAGCCGCAGCGGATCGACGTAGTGCGCCAGCCGCCAGAGGTTCCGCAGCGTGTGGTGCGGCCAGTAGCCGTGCCAGTCGGTGTAGCGATTCTCCACGTAGATCGGCCCGGCCCGCGGCAGGCCGAAGTAGGCCGGGCGGATCTCGGCGGTCACGTCCAGTTCCAGCACCACGCGCCCCGCGGAGCCGTCGAGGACGCGGTCGCAGAAGCGCCGCAAACGGCGCTCCCCCTCGCGCGCGCGCAGCTTGACCGCGTCGATCTTGAAGTGGGCGATGCCGTGGTCGCGGTGGAGGTCGAGGAGGCGGTCGGCGTCGCGCCGCCAGTTCGCGAAGTCATCGGTCGAGTCGGGCGCGAACCAGAGGCCGAGCCGCATGCCGTGCCGCCCCGCCGCCGCCACGAGCGGGCCGAGGCCGCGCGGCAGGCGCGCGGGGTGCGGCTCCCAGAATCCGGCGTCGGCGGCCCAGAAGCCCTCCCAGACCCCGCCGGCGTCGACCGAGTTGGCGGTGCGCCCGCGCTGCCAGCCGTCGTCGATCTGCACCACGTCGACGCCGAGGCGCGCGGCGGCCGCGATCTCCCGCAGCAGGAACGATTCGGCGATCCGGGCGTCCTTCGAGCGGTCGCCCCAGGTGTTGCTCAGCAGGAGGCCGTCGCGCGCCGGGTCGTAGCCGCGCAGTTGGCGCTGGTAGGACTGCAAGGCCGCGACGCGCCCGGCCCGACCGCCTTCGTAGGCGAGCAGCACCCACGAGTACCCCGCGCCGGGCGCGGCGCCGGCGCCGTGGCCGTAGAAGGCGCATTCGTAGGCCAGCGGGTAGGCCGGGTGGCCGGGTCCGAACGGGGCGTCGCGCGAGCCATGGATCGCCGCGCCCCGGCCGCTGACCCGCAGGTCGGGCGTGGTCGGGTGGGGGCGCGCGTGGGGCAGGGGCGCGTGCTTGAGGAAGATCAGCCCCGCGCCGGTCAGCGTGTCCTCGACGATGAAGAGGTTGCCGTCCAGGGCCAGCGCCGCCTCGTTGGGGTGGAGCAGCCACTCCTGCTCGGCGACGAGTTCGTTGCGCCGGTCGGTCTGGTCGCGCAGGGTCACCTGGATCAGCCGCGGGTGCGCGGGGGCGAGGACCAGCCGCTCGAGGCTGTCCGCCGCGGGCAGAGCACCGGTGGCCGGCGCCGCCCCTCCTCGACGCCGCTCGGCGGGGCGTCCTCCGCGGAGGCCCCGCCGATGGCGGCGGTGCCTTCCACGGCGCCGCTCCGCGCGACGTGCAATTGCGCGACCACGCCCCGCGCCTCGGGGAAGATCTGGAAGCGGTAGACCAGCGTGAGGGCCGGGCCGGCGGCGGTCAATTCGACGCGGAGCGAGGGGGCTTCGGTCGGGCCGGCCGGGCCGCCGGCGGCGGCGAAGCGGACGACGCGCGGCTCATCCGGCACCGGGATCGCGGGGTATGGCGCCGGCTGAGTGGCGGGCCGGGCCAGCCATTCGCGCCCGGTGGCGAGGTCGCGGAAGGAGGTGGCGACGAGGAGGCCGTTTTCGACGCGCCAGCGCCGCTCGACGTGCGCGTTCCCGATCGTGAGATCGCCGCCGGCGAACGCGGCGTGGCACGGGCCGAAGCGGGACGCTGTCCTTGCCGCGACGCTCACCAGCGACGCGTCGGCTTCCCCCGTCGTCGCAGCGCCCCGCCATCTCGAACAAGCATCACGCCCTTCCCCGCCGAGGCACAGCAGCCAGTCGCCGCCGGCGGGCGCGGTGAAGCGGTGGCTCCCGTGTGCGACCGTCCCGGCCTCAGTCCACGCGCCGGTGCGCGGGTCGAACCAGCGGGCGGTGGCGGAAGCGCCGCGAGCCGCGAGCCGTACGCCGACATTGCCGCCCTCGGGCAGGTAGACGACGGACAAGGCGTTGTCCTCGGTCCGCGCCGCGGCGACGAAACGCGCGGGGTCGCCGTCGCCCGGCTGCTCGGTCAGCAGATCGGGCGCGGGGCGCAGGGTCCACCAGGGCGCGGGGAGGGAGTCGAAGAAGCGGCGCAGGATCGCCATGCTGCGTGTGCCGGGGGTCTCCAATCCGGTGTGCCACGGTTCCACCGGGCCGAGCTTCTGGTGGCCCTCCGGCACCTCCTCCCGCTCGGGCCAGACCCAGATCGCGTTGTGGCCGAAGGTCACGCCGGCCGGCGGCGAGACGAGCAGGCTCCAGTAGGCGGCGCGGCGCACCTCCGCGTCGGTGAAACGGCGATCGATGTGGTAGGACAGGTGCGTCTCGTAGTTCGGCTCCAGGTTGACGATCGGCAGGGGCAGCGCGACGGTCCAGTCGGTCGCGGGCGGCCCGGTGACCAGCCAGGCGAGATGCTCCGGGGAACTGCCGTGGCCGCTCTGGTAGCCGAGGAAGTCGAACCAGGGCTCGTCGCGGAACTCGGCGCCGACCCACTGCTGGCCGCCGGGGTGCATCGTCACCGGGCGATCGCGGCGCTCGCCGAAGACCGCGCGGCCGATCCGCCGCCAGCGTTCGGCGCGCTCCCCCCCGTACTTGCCGTCGCCGGCCAGCATCCAGGCGACGTGGTGCGCGCCCCAGCGCGCCACGATGTAGCGCGCGAGGAGGATCGCGTCCGGCTCGCCGAGGGCCTGGCCGGGGTCCGACGGGCCGATCGCCCAGAGGACGATCGGCGCGGCGACCAGGCCGTGGGCGTTGATCGCGTCCACCCGCGCGTCGAGGCGCCGGAAGAACTCGGGCCGGACCGCGATCCGCTCCGCTCCGGTGAAGGCCGCGCCCCCGGCCTGCTCGGCGGTGCAGCCGCGCCAGGGGGTGCTGACGAACTGGATCACCGAGAAGTGCTGCTCGCGCCGGGCCGCCAGGTACCGCGCCCAGTCCTCCTCGCGCGCCCGCAAGGGGCCGTTCCAGGCGGTGTCGCCGAGCCAGAAGAAGGGCTCCCCGTCGGCGTGCGCGAAATGGCGGCCGTCGGCGGCGACCCGCGGCGGGCCGTGCCGGTAGAGCGGGTTGTCGCCGCCGTACGGCACGCAGCGCACCGCGCCCTCGCGCCCGTGTAGCCCGTCGTCGCGCGTCTCCGACGACTCGGAGCGCCAGCGCCAGTCGCCCGGCTCGTCGGGGCAGAAGCGGAGGCGCCAGGTGCGCCCGCCATCCCAGAAGGCGTCGACGGCCTGCTCGGCCCCGGAGGGCGCGGTCACCCGCGCGCGCACCGTCAAGTCTTGCAGCGGGTTCGCGTAGTCGCGCGCGCTCTCCAGGGTCGCCTCGGCCACGGTCCAGCGCGGAACGTCGGGCATTACGCTCACCTCATAGCTTCGGGCAGTGGGGCACGGCCCCCCAGCCCCCCAACTTTGGGAGGAGCGCCCCCCCGGCCCCCCAACCTCGGGGGAAGAGGTTCGGGGCCAGTCGGGTGCCTTTCCGAAAGACCGGGCGCTTTACCTGCGCCTTCTCCCCCCAACGTTGCGGGGCTGGGGGGCCGTCGTTACGCCGCCGCGCCGTGCGCGCGGCTGTCGGTCTTCAATTCCAGCCAGGCGATCTCCTCCGGGGTCAGTTCGAGCGCCAGCGCCTCCAGGTTGTCGCGGAACTCGGCGCCGCTGCGGCAGCCGACCAGCGCGTAGATGTCGAGGGGCTGGCTCAGCACGTAGGCCAGCGCGACCTGCGGGATGGTGACGCCGCGCTCCTCCGCCAGTTCGCGGGCGCGGTCGAGCCGCCGGAAATTGTCCTCGTAGCAGTACGCCTGCACCGTGGATGTGTCCTTCCCGCCGCTGAACTCGGCGAGATTGTCGCGGGTGAAGCGGCCGGTGAAGAAGCCGCCCGCCAGGCTCGACCAAGTGAAGAGCGGCATCCGCGCCCGCGCATACCACTCGCGTGCCGCCTCCCCCTGGGGCCCGCTGATGCTGATGCAGTTCGGCCAGGGCTCCTTGACCTGCTCGGCCAGGCTGAGGTTCGGGCTGCTGGCGACGAACGGCGCGAGGCCATTGGCGCGGGCGTACTCGTTCGCCTCCTCGATGCGCCCGACCGTCCAGTTCGAGCCGCCGAACGCGCGGATCTTCCCCGCCCGCTGGTGCTCGTTGAGCACCTCCACGAGCGGCCCGACCGGCAAGGAGGGATCGTCGCGGTGCAGCAGGTAGAGGTCGATGTAGTCGGTCTTCAGCCGCGCCAGCGAGTCGTGCAGGTCGCTGGTGATGTCGAAGGGCGTCACCCGTTGCCGGTCCTGGTTGTGGTGCGCCCCCTTGCCGAGGATGACGATCTCCTCGCGCAGGCCGCGCTCGCCGATCCAGCGGCCGAAGGCGCGCTCGACATCCCCGGCGCCGTAGCCGTGCGCGGTGTCGAACGTGCGACAGCCGAGCGCGTAGACCTCGTCCAGCATGCGGAAGCTGTACTCGGGGTCCTTCGTCGTCAGCATCACCGTGCCCTGCACCAGCCGCGACACCGGCTTGCCGACGCCCGGCACCTCGCCGTACTGCATCTCCATCGCGTCATCCCTCCCCGTGGTACACCGACTTCGGCGGCTTCGTGCTCGCCCACCGCCCGCAGCGCGCCACCCTATATGATATATCAGGGTGACCGCCAGGTAGAGGCGGGGGCGCGAACGGCGCTCGTCGCCGTTAGCTTACCCCTTCGCCCGGATAGCGCAAGCCCCACTGCGCGCGAATCCGGTCCAGCGTCTGCACGATCGACCGGGTCTCGTCGAGCGGCAGGATGTCGCTCTCGAGCTTGCCCTCGCGCAGGCAGCGCGCCACCTCGGCCGCCTCGTAGTTGTAGCCGTTGCCCTCGGGCGGGATCTCGAACCGCCGCGGCTCCTGGCCCGCCCTCTTCAGGGTGAACGCGGTCGGCTTGTGCCAGTCGTGGTGGATGTCGATCATGCCGTCGGCGCCCATGATCGTCGCCACATGCGGGGTGTTGGTCCGGATGGCGGTGTAGAGGATCGCGAGCTGCCCCGCGTCGTGGCCGAGGATCATCGCCGCCTGCTCGTCCACGCCCGTCTCGCCGAGGTGGGCCATACTGACGATCCGCGACGGGGGGCCGAAGATCATCGAGGCCAGCGACACCGGATAGACGCCGACGTCGAGCAGCGCGCCGCCGCCGAGTTCCGGGTTGAGGAGCCGCCCCTGCGGGTTGAAGCCGGAGCGGAAGCCGAGGTCGGCGGAGAGCATCCGCACCTCGCCGATCGCGCCCTCGGCCAGCAGCTCGCGCACCTTCCGCCAGAGCGGGACGAAGCGCGGCCACATCGCCTCCATCAGGAAGACGCCCCGCTCGCGCGCGACGGCGATCGCCTCGTCGGCCTCCGCCGCGTTGAGGGTGAAGGGCTTCTCGCAGAGGACCGGCTTGCCCGCCCGCAGGCAGAGCACCGTGTTCTCCTTGTGGAGCGGGTGCGGAGTCGCGACGTAGATCACGTCCACGTCGGGATCGCGCGCCAGTGCCTCGTAGCTGTCGTGGCGCCTGGGGATGTTGAACTTGTCGGCGAACGCATCCGCCGTCTCCCGCGCCCGCGACCCGACCGCGACGAGCTCGGCGTCGGGCAGCGCCGACAGGCCCGTGGCGAAGATGCCGGCGATCCGCCCGGCCCCGAGGATGCCCCACCGCACCGTCTCGTACTGCTGCCCCACGGTTCCCTCCCCTCCGGCGAATCCGATCGCGCGCGGTTTCCCCGGCGTGAGCATATCACGCCGCACCGGAACGGGGAACGGCAGTGGCTGGGGAAGTTACCCACCACTCGGGTGGGGCAAGGTGCGGGACGGTGAGGCAGGGGACTTGCGCCAGGCTATCACGACACCAGATCGGTTTCGAGCCACCCGGTTACGGTGTTCATCAGTTCGTCAACAATAGTCTGTTTCGATTCGGGTAAACGATAGCCGTGGACGATCGCGTTCCTGAAGCGCAGGGCCTCTTGGAGCACCTCGTACTCCTCTCGACCGAGGGCGCCGAGTGAATACAGCTTCTTGACAATGAACGCGGGTTGATCGCGCTCCAATGCGATATTGTGGCGCCTCGCGACCGCGCGCAGAGTAGCTTCTGCCGCCGACCAGGCCAGGAGCGCCGCCGCATCCTCTTCGTCCTCTTCGGCGAAGCGCAGGAGGTGACGAACCGTCTCGACACGCGAGCGAATCCCGTCCCGGTCCAACTCCTCGGCGCGCGCGTCGATCACCGATGCACTCCGAGGATTGATCACGACCAGATCGAGCCGCCAGCCGGGTGTGGCGTTGACGGCGCTCGCCAATGGCGTCAAGTCCTCGGCCCCGGAGAGCGTCGACTTCGAGCGGACTTCCACGACGACGTTCTCTGCCGCGCCGTAGGCGACGAGGTCGGGTGTGAAACCGCTCAGGAAATCCGGCAGCTCGGCCTTCTCCGGCCGGCGCACCACCCGGTAACCTTGCTGCTCATACTCTCGCGCAACTTTCAGGAGGCGCTTGTTTTCCAAACGGGTCAGGGAATGGGTCACCATAGTAACTCCGCGTGATCTGGCGCTTCCTCGATTTTGACGTGAAGGAACTCGACTCCACGCACAAACCCTTCCGCGAGGACCGCCGACATGCCCCGTACCCGAAAGCTTCCGTCCAGCGGCGTTTTCCGCACGCGCGTATCGGTGATCTGACGATCGTCGAGGTACACGAGGCCGTTGAGGGCATCCTGGATCGGTTTGACCATGTTGTCGTTGTCCATCCGAATGGTCACCCCTTCGTGGTAGTAGACCACGGTGATGAGCAGCGGGCCGGCGACGGGCGGCTGTCCTGGCAGCCAGCGGCGCGTGGCCTCCGCGCGTACGGCATCCTTCCAGGCTTGCAACCGCGCGCGATTCTTGGCCTGCTGCGAGAGAGGAGGGCCATCGACAAGGAACTCAAACGGGAGCATGAACCGCGCGCATCCGATCCTCCTCTGTCGCGTCGCGACCGATTATAGCAGTCGTCCGCAACCACGACCGATCCAGATCAAGGGCGGCTCGGAGCAGTCTCGACTCTGGTCATGCCGATACCAGAAATGTACCGGCTATAGCCGCCATTGTTGCCCTCCGCTCATTACGGTTGAGGACCGACGACCGCGACCGGCCGGGAAGGACGGCTGAGCGTGCGACGGGGCGACTGGCGCAAGGTTTCGCCGGCCGCCCCGCTGGTGGCCCGTCGAGATCTAGCACTCGACATCCTTGCCGTCGGCGCCGAAGACCGCCTTGTGCTCCTCGCCGCTGATCTTGCCGACCGCGGCCGGCTTGTAGTGGTATTGGAGCGCCCGCCGGCGGCGCGTCGAGCGGCTCGGGGGCGTGCCGTGGTGCAGGAGGCCGTGGAAGAGCAGCACCCCGCCCGGCCGGAGCGGCGCCGCCACGACGCGGCTCGTCGCCACGCCGGTGTCGCAGATCTGCCAGTCGCGCCGCTTGAAGTGGACGACCGGCCCCTCGCGTTGGCTGCCGGGGATGATGTGCATGCAGCCGTTCTCCGGCACCGCCTCGTCCAACGCGATCCAGGCGCCGACGACCGGCGTCTCGGGCGGGAAGTTGAAGTAGGCGTTGTCCTGATGCCAGGGCTTCTCGCGCCCGACCAGCGGCGGCTTGAGGAGCGCCATGTCCTGGAACAGCTCCGGCCGGTCGCCCATGATGCGCTCCAGGGTCGCCAGGAGGCGCGGGTGGGCGGAGAGCGCCTTGAGCCGCGCGTCGTACTCGACGAACCAGGCGAGCTTGCGGACGACGTCCTGGCGCTGCTCCGCGGGCAGGGTCGGCAGCCGGTCGCGCACCGCCGCCTCGAATTGGACGCCTTTGAACGCGGGATTCTTGCCGCCGATCAGGTCGAGGAGGCCGGCCAGCGCCCCCTCGACCTCGGCCGGGGAGAAGGCGTCGTTGACGACGAGGAAACCCTGCTCGTGGAAGAGGGCGACGTGCTCGTCGGTGACGCCGTCGAAGCCGTCGACCCCGTAGGCCACGCCGCCGGCCTGGTAGAGGTGGGCGATCTCGTCCCCACCGCCGGTGTCCGGATCGAAGCTATACCGCTCGGCCTGCGTGCTCGCCATGTGAAACCTCCCGCCGCGCCCCTGGGCGTCGCGCCGCTACCATTCGGATCGTGCCGCTCGCCCGTCGTGCCGTTGGCCCAAGCAAGCCATGCGGTTGGTCGACGGGCGTACCACCAGTAAAGCACCGGGGCGGCCGGCACTCCATAGCGGGAAGCGGCGACCATTTGCACCGAGAGGTTGATCGGCGGCTATTTCCGCAGGTGGCTGGGTGGAAACCCGTAGTGCTGCTTGAATTGGCGGCTGAAGAGGAAGAGGTCGTCGTAGCCGAGGGCCTGGGCGACCTCGCCGACGGACATGCCGGTCTCTTCGAGGAAGTGGCGGGCGCGTTCGAGGCGGATCTGGAGCGCGTATTCGCGGAAACTCGTGCCCATCTCCGCGCTGAAGAGGCGGCTGAAGTAGGCCGGCGACAGGCCCGCAATCGCCGCCGCCGCCTCGCGCGTGAGGCGGCACTCCGGGTGGCCACGCAGGTAGGCCGTCACCCGCTCGACGCGCGGGTCGAGACGCCCGCCGGCGAAGCCCTGATTGACGGCGTCCTGCCGGTAGATCTCGAGCAGCGCCTGCTGGAGGACGAATTTGGCCTCAAGCGTCGAAAGGGTCTGCCGTCGCTCCATCAGCCGCACCACCCGCGTCAGCAGCAGTTCGAACTGCGCCACGTCGCGGAACGGCACGTACCGCGACGGCAGCCAGGCGGGGCTGACCGCGTGGGGTGTCTGCGCTTCGGGGCGGTGGAAGTCGAGATGCAGGAAGACGACCGTCAGGCGGTCCGCGGGATCCTGGGTGGCGACGGGTTGGTCGTCCGGGCGCAGGAAGAGGAGCGTGCCGGCCCGGACGTCGTAGGCCCGGTCGCGCAGCCGCAGCGTGCCGCGCCCCTTCACCGGGAACCAGAGGTCGTAATCGGGCAGCCGCGTGCGCCAGTTCCAGCCCGGCGCGCAGACGACGCGCCCGCAGTTGGTCGAGGGGCGCGGTTCGAGGTCGCGATCGAATCGCGCGGCGAGCCGCTCCCAGACGTCCGGCTGGCCGTAGTCGATCCGAGGTCGTCCGGCGTTTCCGCCGCCGGGATCGCGGTCGCGACCGACACCATACCAGGGGCACTGGCGCTCGCGCGGCCCCCCGCCCGAGCGGGAACCGGACCTACAGCATGATGTAGACCGTGTCGTCCTCGACCTCGACAGGGTAGAGCTTGAGGCGCGTGCGCGGGTCGGCCAGCGCCCGCCCAGTCAGCAGGTCGAACTCCCAGCCGTGCCAGGGGCAGGCCAGGATCTCCCCCTCGCGACCCCAGACCCACTCGCCGGGCGGCGAGGGAGGGTGGTGCCGCCCACCCGCCCGCGGCAGACCGGGGCCAGCTCGTGCGGGCAGAGGTTGAGCGCGGCGACGAACCGCCCGCCGACGTTGAACAGGCCGATCGCGTGCCCCTTCACCTCGACCAGGCGCCGCTCGCCGGGCGCGATCTCGCTGGCCCGGCCGACCGGCCAGCGCTGTTGCCGCTTGCCGGCGACGGTTCCCGTGTCAGTCATCGCGCGCCTCCGCCAGGCCCGCCTCCGCCGCACTCGCCGCCTCACCCGCCGCGGCCCGCGCCGGCAGCTTGTAGAGCTCGCGCGCGGTCTCTCTCATCACGCGCGGGCGCAAGTCGGCCGGGAAGGCGCGGGCGGCGAAGTCGGGGGTGTCGCCGTCCCAGTGCGGGAAGTCGCTGGAGAACATCACCATCCGCCCGACGTCGAACATGTCGAGCATCGCCCGGAAGTGCCGCGCCTCCTCCGGCTCCTCCAGCGGCTGCGTCGTCAGCCGGATGTGCTCGGTGATGATCTCGCTGGGGGCGCGTCAGCCAGGGGGTCGTCATCCGCAGCGCCTTCCAGTTCTTGTCGAAGCGCCACATAGTCGAGGGCAGCCAGAAGAGGCCGCCCTCGACCAGCACGAACTTGAGCGCCGGGAATCGCTGGAAGACACCCTCGGTGACGAGGCTGATCAGGTGCGCCAGGTAGCTGCCGACCAGGCCGGTGTGCCACTCGAAGTAGCTGGACGGCCAGCCGGCGGCGCTCGGCGGCGCGGAGATGCCGACCCCCTCGCTGCCGGGGTGGATCGCGACCGGCAGATCGTGCGCGACGGCGGCCTCGTAGATCGGCCAGAAGTACCGCTGGCCGTAGGGCATCCGCGCCCCGCTCGGCATCAGCACCTGGACGACGCCCGGGTGGTCGCCGTAGCGCCCGATCTCGCGCGCGGCGAGGTGCGGGTCGTTGGGGGCGACCATCAGCGAGGCGGAAGCGCGGGTCGACCGGCAGCCAGTCGTGGACGAAGATGTCGTTGACCGCCGCGGCGACCGCTGCGGCGTAGTCCGGCTCCGGCGAGAGGCCGATCGCCAGGTTGTTGCCGACGTTGAGGATGGCGTGCTCGATGCCGTAGACATCCAGGAAATGCTCGCCGAGCGCCCGCGGGTCGCTCTCGATCCGCCGGCCGTCGGGCAGGACCGCGTCGGGGCGCATCACCCCGTTCGGGTTCCAGTAGCCGGCGCCCCCCGCCCCCGGTTGCCGCTGGCGTAGCGCGTGCGCCACGGCTCGGGCAGGAAGTCGAGCATCCGCTTCGGATCGACCACGGGGTGGATGTCGGCGTCGACGATCGGATAGCGGGCGGTCATGGGCAAGTCCTCCGTTACATCGGTCCAGCGCCCAACGACGGCACGTCGAACGTCCACATTCCGCCGCCCCTCGCGGGGCTACCGACCCGCCGCGTCTGACAGGCAACATTCGCCATGCAGCCGTGCGCCCCATCTTACTCGATAAAGTACTGCGGCGGGTTGGTCGGGGCCGGGCTGGGTACATGAAGGCGTCGGGGAAGATGGCCGGCACGTTCTTGAAACCGTTCTTGACCACGCCGTAGCCGTTGGGCGGCAGGGCGATGCCGATGGCGTAGAACTCGTCGGCGGCGATGGCGAGGATCTGCCGCATGATCTCGTTCTGCTTGGCGGGATCGCCGGTCGCCGCCAGTTGGCGATAGAGGTCCATCTGCTGCTTGGTCGCGGCGGGCGGTTCCTCCGGGGCCGTCCGCGCGCCGCCCCCGAGGGATTGTTGTACCAGACCTGCCACGCCTGGGCGTAGTCCGACCGGCTGCTCCAAGGGGAAGTAGTAGGGCGGGTTGAGGATCACGTCGAGGCCCCGCGCCGTCCCAGACGGCTGCATCGTGCTCGTTGGCGCCGGTGCGCGTGTCGAAGAGCGCCCGATCCTCGTCCTTGACCTGCACCTCGACGCCGACCTTCTGCCAGTGGGCCTGGACGAGACCCATCACGTCCGAGCGGGTCGGCGCGGTCCCGGCGGTGATCTCCACCGTGAAGGAGATGCGCTTGCCGTCCGGCCCCAGCCGGAAGCCCTGCCCGTCCTTCTGGGGAAGGCGCGGTCGAGGGCCTCGACCGCGCGCTTCGGGTCGTACTCGGTGTACTGCTTGGCGAGCCGCTCGTTGAAGAGCGCCGACTCCTTGCGCGGGGCGGCCTGCCAGGGCTCGCCCTGCCCGACGAAGACCACGTCGATGATCTCCTGGCGATCGATCGCGTGGGAGAGGCCGATGCGGAAGTTCTTGTTCTGGAAGATCTGCCGCTTGACCGGGTCCTTGTGGGTGAGGTTGAGCGAGATGACCGCCGAGTTCATGATCGCGGGCACGGTGTCGAAGAAATGGTAGCCGCCCTTCTGCTGGTTGTCGGCGAGGACCGCCTTGTTCCCCGGCGTGGCGATGTTGCGATCTTGCATGTCGATCTCGCCGTTGGCGGCCTTGAGGACCAGGGTCTGGGCGTCCTGCGCGACCTCGTAGGTGACGCGATCGAGGTAGGGCAACTGGTTGCCGGCGGGATCGACCTTGAAGTAGAAGGGGTTGCGCTCGGCGGTCACGCGGGTCACCGCGCCATAGGGCTGCGTGATGACCCAGGCGTGGAGGACCGGCAGATCCTTGTTCTGCCAGCGCGTCGTAGGGTGTGCCGGGGATGCCGGCGCCCTTGGTCTGGAAGAGCTTGACCCACCCATCCTGGTTGGCCTCCTTGATCAGCTGGTCCAGGTTGGTGGTGTTGTACTTCTGGTGGAACTGCTTCAAATAGTGCGCCGGGTAGCGCGTCCAGGCGTCACCGTTGGTGGTCGCGAGCGTCTGCAGGAAGAGCCCGTTCGGGCTGGCAAACTTGATCTTGGCGGTGTATTGATCGATTTTCTCGATCTCCGGCGGGTTCGCCCCCGGCTGGGAGTCAGCTCCTTGTTCTTGCTCACATCCTCGACGTAGAAGACGAGGTCGTCGGCGCTGAAGGGCTGGCCGTCCGACCCGGCTTCATGCCCTCGCGCAGCTTGAAGGTGAACTCCTTCGCGTCGGGGCCGATCGTGAAGGACTCGGCGACGTTCGGGATCACCTGCGTCCACTCGGGGTCCCAGCGGACCAGGTTCTCGTAGCCGATCGTCCGCGTCAGCCAGACCGTGTCCCCGCCGCCGAGCAGGGCGGCGCGCCCAGGTCCCCCGTACTTGCCGACCTTCTCGACCGGCTGGACGACAACCGGATTCTTGGGCAGCCGCTGCTCGACCGCCGGCAGCTTGCCCGTCCCGGACCTGCTGCGCCAGTTGCGGCGCCTCCTTGTACTGCGCGGGCGCCGCCGCCGGGGTCTGCCCGTCACGATCGTCGGTTGGATGGCGGCGCGCGGCGGCTGCGTCGGCGCGACCGTGGCCTGCGCGGCGGGCGATCATCGCCTGGCTCGTCGCCGTCGCCGCGCCCGTGGTCGCGGCCGGCCCCGCCGCCGGTGTCGTGGCGGACCCGCCGCAGGCGGTCGCGACCAGGCCGGTCAGGCCCATTGCCGAGAGGAGAGGAAGTCGCGTCGCCGGAGTGTCCGCAGAACGATTGCCCGACCAGTCGCCCATGATCGCCCTCCTTCAGCCTTTCGCTCAGGCCAGCGGCCCGCCCATCCGCGCGCCGCACGACTGCTCGACGCGTACCAGAAGCTCGACCGGCAGCACCCGTTGTCGACCTCGTCCGGCGACCCACCATCCAGCAGGGTCAGGAGCGTCCCGACCGCTTCCCGCCCGAGCGCCGCGCGGGGATGATCGATCGTGCTGAGGGGCGTAGTGGGGCACGGCGTACTGCCCCATCTCGATCCCGCCGAAGCCGACGATCGCCAAATCGTCCGGCACCCGCGTCCCGGCCTCGTGGACCGCCCGCAGCGCGCCGAGTGCCAGCGGATCGTTGAAGGCGACCGCAGCGGTCGGGCGCGGCGTCGGGGCGGCCAGCAGATCGTGGACGAGGTCGCGCCCGCCGGCCAGCGTCTGCGCCGGGGCCTGGTAGACCCAGGCGGGCGCGAACGGCAGGTCTCGACCGCCTCGGCCAGCGCCCGCGCGGTAGCCGTGGTCAGCGGTCGGCCTTCGAGGTCTGCTCGCTCGCTCGCGGGTGGCCCCAGCGCGCTGCCCTGGACCGTCAGGAACGCGATCCGGCGGTGGCCGAGGCCGACCAGGTGCCGCACGGCCAGGGCGATGCCCTCGTCGTTGTCGATGCGGATCGCCGGGATGACGCCGTCGGGGCTGCGATCGAGGACCATGACCGCCGGCATCCCCCGCCGCACCAGGTCCTGCACCGCGTCCAGCGCCTCGTCCCGCGTGCTGCGATAGCCGGTGGCGATGATGATGCCGTCCAGGCCGCCGCCGCGCAGATGATCGAGCGCGCGCAGCTTGGCCGTGGTGGACGAGGCGTCGATGATGTTCAGCTCGTAGTCCCGCTCGGCGGCGGCGGACTGGGCGGCGGCGGCGATGTCGGCGAAATAGGGGCTGACCAGTTGCGACAGCAGCATGGTCAGGATCTGGGTCCGGCGGCTGCGCAGCGAGCGGGCCGCGCGCGATTGGGGCTGTAGCGGAGCCGGGCGGCGGCGTCGAGGACGGTCGCCTGCGTCGCCGCGCTGATCGCGACCGCGCCGCTCCGCCCGTTCAGCACCAGGGAGACGGTGGCCTTCGAGACCCCCGCCGCCCGCGCGACCTCCGCGATCGTCACCCGCCCGCCCGTCATCGCCGTCTCGCTAAATGGGTTTAGGAGAACCGTTTTAGTAGGATAGCAGCCGCCGACCGGGCCGTCAAGGGGGGGCCGCGGGAACCGGGGGGGCACGAGGGAACCGGGGGATTGGCGCGCGCGGCCGCCGGGGCGGCGGGTGAGGCCGACCGGATACCGCCGGGCCGACGGGGCGCATGGCCATTTGTGAGTGGGGTCGGCGGAGCGGTTAGAGGATCGCTTGCAGGGCGTAGGCGAGGGCGAGGGTGGCGAGGAAGCCGAGGGCGACGCGCCCCGCGCGCGACCATAGCCGGCCCTCGCCGGCGCTGTCGCGCAGGTAGCCTTCCAGGAAGACCACGCCGCCCAGCCAGAGCAGGACGAGCAGCAGGGTGAAGAACTGGTTCAAGCCGCGCAACTGCGCCCCCGCCCCGACGGTATTGGTCGGCGGGATGCCCAGCACGTTCACGCGGAGGGAGGTGATCGCCAACGACACCGCCAGCAGCAACTGGAGTGTCGTCCAGAACGCCAGCGCGCTCAGCGCGAACCAGGTTGCGTAACAGGCGACGTAGAGGGCGAACCGCCCCCCCGTCCCGCGCGAGGAATTCATCGTGGACACCGTGTGTAGCCCGCCCTCCCCCGGCGACCGGCCGGATGCGGCCCGCGACGGGCGCCCGCCGGATGGGGTGCGCGAGGCGTCTCGGACAATGGCGCGGGCGCGGCGCCTGACGCCGCCTGGACGGGCGTCGGCCGGCCGCGCCGGGCCTATTCTACAACATGTCGGTCGGGGACCAATGCTCGCTCCAGCGGGCGTCGATCGCGTCGGTGGCGCGCTGGTAGCGGATGTCGGTCGAGAGGCGCAGCCGGCCGGCGGGGTCGGTGTTGAGGGTGGCGGCGTGGATCATGTAGGCGCTGTGGACGACCATGTCGCCGGCCTCGTAATCGGCGATCAGCCAGCGCGCGTCGATCCGGTCGGCCAGCGCGGGCAGGTCCTTCGTCAGCCAGCCGGCCTCGGACATGTTGCGGTTGTAGGCGCTGATCCGCTCCTCCGGCGGCAGGTGCGCGTTGCGCGCGGCGAACTCGGCCTCCAGCCGGCGCCCGACGGCGTCGGACCCTTCCAGGTAGACCAGCCCGCCCAGCTCGACCGGGATGTCGCCGATCGGGATCCAGCTCGTGCAGACCCGATCGGTGCCGCCGCGCAGGTAGGTCAGGTCGTAGTGCGCCCCGGTGCAACTGGCGCTGCCGGGGCGGGTGTGGCGCAGGATCTTGCGCTTGTGCAGGTAGACCGGCCCTTCGAAAAGGGTCTCGTAGAAGCGCCAGATCGGCGTGGCGAGGCAGAAGGACTCGTAGGCCGCCCAGCGGGTCACCTCCACGGTGATCCGATGCACCGCCTCCCGGTTCTCGCCCCCGCCCGCGTAGCGGCCCTCGACCGGGTCGGTCCCCGGGGCCAGCAGCCCGGTCTCGCGGAGGGCCGCGAAGTAGCGCCGGCGGAAGTCGAGCACCGCCGAGCGGTCGAGCAACCCCTTCAGCCAGAGGTAGCCCTGCGCCTGGAACTGCTCCCACAGCGCCGCGCGCGGCCGCGTCGGGTCGGTCGGCTCCAGGCGGCCGAGCCGGTCCGGCGCGCTGGAGAGGGTGAAGCCGTTGCTCAGAAGCGGCTTCGCCAGGGACACGATCGTCATCGGCACTCCTTGGCGAGTCGTCGGTCACCGCCCGTCAGGAGGTTCATCCCC
>JAUJMV010000010.1:166162-195884 GCA_030446685.1 Thermomicrobiales bacterium
TGCTCGGAGTAGTGGCAGGCGGCGTAGTGGCCGGGCGCGACCTCGCGCAGCGGCGGCTCGTCGGTCTTGCAGTTCTCCTGCGCGTAGCGGCAGCGCGGGTGGAAGTAGCAGCCGCTCGGCGGGTTGGACGGATCGGCCACCTCGCCGCCCAGCAGGATGCGGCGGCTCTTGTCGCGCAGGCGCGGGTCGGGCAGCGGCACGGCGGAGAGGAGCGCCTCGGTGTACGGGTGCATCGGGCGCTGGTACAACTCGTCGGTGTCGGCCATCTCGACCAGCTTGCCGACGTACATCACCGCGACCCGGTCACAGATGTGCTCGACCACGCTGAGGTCGTGGGCGACGAAGAGGTAGGTCAGGTTGAACTCGCCCTGCAAGTCCTCCAGCAGGTTGATGATCTGCGCGCGCACCGAGACATCGAGCGCGGAGACCGACTCGTCGGCGACCACCAGGCGCGGGTTGAGCGCGAGCGCGCGGGCGATGCCGACGCGCTGCCGCTCGCCGCCGCTGAAGGCGTGCGGGTAGCGGCGCATGTACTCGGGGCGCAGCCCCACCCGGCGGAGCAACTGGGCGACGCGATCCTCCAGCTCCCGGCCGGAGGCGACCTTGTTGACCCGCAGCGGATCGGAGACGATCTGGAAGACGGTCATGCGCGGGTTCAGCGACGAGTAGGGATCTTGGAAGATCATGCGGATGTCGCGCCGGTACGGCTTGAGATCGCCGAAGTCGAGCTTCGTCAGGTCGACCGTCCGGCCGTCCCGCTGGTGATAGAGGATCTCCCCGCCGGTGGGGTCGTAGGCGCGGATGATCGAGCGCCCGGTGGTCGTCTTGCCGCAGCCCGACTCGCCGACCAGGCCGAGGGTCTCGCCCTCGCGGATGAAGAAGTTGACCCCGTCCACGGCCTTGACATGGCCGACCGTGCGGCGCAGGAAGCCCTTCTTGATCGGGAAGTGCATCTGGAGGTTCTTGACCTCCAGCAGCATCTTATTCGCCTCGCGCCCGTTGGCGTGCCCGTTGGCGCCGGCGGTCGCCGGCCCCCCCGGTTGCGTCGTCATGCCCTGCTCCTGCATCACGCGTCCTTTCCACAGTTTGTCGGATAGTCGGGTAGCAACGCCGTCTCCATCCTCTACCTGACAGCCCGGCTCCCAGCCGGCCCGACCTCTTCTCGCTCCTCGCCGCCGTACAGCAGGCAGCGCACTTCCTGCCCCCCGTCCACCACGACGCGCTGGGGCAGGATCTGATCGCACTTGCCGGGCATGAAGAAGTCGCAGCGGGTGTGGAAGGGGCACCCCTTCGGCCGGTTGTAGGGGTCGGGGACGATGCCGCGGATCGAGTCGAGCCGGCTCTTGGTCCGCAGGCCGAGCTTGGGGATCGAGCGCAGCAGCGCCTGGGTGTAGGGGTGCTTCGGCGCGTGGAAGATCTCGTCGACGCTGCCCCGCTCGACCACGTAGCCGAGGTACATCACCGCCACGTCGTCGGCGATCTCGGCGACCACGCCGAGGTCGTGGGTGATGAACATCATCGACATGCCGAGGTCCTGCTGCAACTCGCGCATCAGGTCGAGGATCTGCGCCTGGGTCGTCACGTCGAGCGCGGTCGTCGGCTCGTCGGCGATCAGCAGGCTGGGGTTGCAGGCGAGGGCCATGGCGATCATCGCGCGCTGGCGCATGCCGCCGCTGAGCTGGAACGGGTAGGCGTCGATCCGCTGCTCGGGCTTGGGGATGCCGACCCGCCGCAGCACCTCGATCGCGCGCTCGCGCGCCTCGTCCTTGCTGACCGGCAGGTGCAGCAGGATCGCCTCCATGATCTGGTTGCCGATCGTGTGGACCGGCCCCAGCGAGGTCATCGGCTCCTGGAAGATCATCGCGATGTCTTTGCCGCGGATGGCGCGGATCTGCGCGCCGCGCGGGTTCATCGCCGCCAGATCGAGCACCTCGGTCTTGTAGCTGGCGCCCGCCCCGTTGCCGGACTTCTCCTCGCGCCGCCGGTGGAAGAGGATCTCGCCCTCGACGATCCGCCCCGGCGGGCCGACGATCTGCAGGATCGAGCGGGCGGTGATGCTCTTGCCGCAGCCGCTCTCCCCCACGACGCAGAGCGTGCGCCCGCGCTCGATCGTCATGTCGACCCCGTCCACCGCCCTGACGACCCCTTCCTCCAGGAAGAAGTGGGTCTTCAACCCGCTGATTTCCAGCAGGGGCTCGCTGTCGCCCCCGCCGGCCTGGGCCTCCTGCCGCACCGGCAGGGGCCTGCCGGCGGCCGTGTTCCGCACCGCGGTGTCCCGATCGGCCATCGTTCGCTCCTTCGTCGCGATTCGAAAGTCGGGAGTAGAGAGCCGGGAGTAGCGCGCGATTCGACTGGGCGGCTACCTACTACTCCCGCCTCCCGACGCTCTACTCCTACCGGTACGGATCGGCCGCGTCGCGCAGGCCGTCACCCAGGAAGTTCATTGAGAGGACCGCGGCCACCACCGCCAGCCCGGGCAGCAGGAGCCAGGGGGCGGTCGCCACGGCGCGGATGTTCTGCGCCTCCTGTAGCAGCACGCCCCAGCTATTGATCGGCGAGCGCAGCCCGAGGCCGAGGAAGCTCAGCGCGGTCTCGGCCAGGATCGTGCCGGGGATCGCCAGCGTCAGCGAGGCGATGATGTGGCTGGCGAAGGAGGGCACCATGTGGCGCAGGATCACGCGGATCTCGCTGGAGCCGTCCAGCCGGGCGGCCATCACGAAATCCTCCTCGCGCAGCGAGAGGAAGCGCCCGCGGACGACGCGCGCCAGGCCAGTCCAGCCGATGATCGACAGGATCAGGATCGTGAAGAAGTAGACGCGCAGCGGCGACCAGTTCTGCGGCAACGCCGCCGCCAGCCCGAGGAAGAGGGGGATGCGCGGGATCGAGATCAGGAACTCGATCCCGCGCTGGATGGCGTTGTCGATGCGCCCGCCGTAGTAGCCGGAGATGCCGCCGAGCGTGATGCCGAGGATCAGGCTGATGAAGACGCCGATCAGGCCGATCGACATGGAGATGCGGGTGCCGTAGATCAGGCGGCTGAGCACATCCTGGCCGACACGGTCGCTGCCGAGCAGGTACATCGGCCGGCCCGACTCGACCGGGCCGATCAGGTGGCGATCGCCGGGGATCAGGCCGAAGAGCTTGTAGGGCGTACCCTGGGCGAAGAACCGCACCGGGATCTTCTTCGTCTCGTCGATCACGAAGGTGCGGCGCAGGGCCTGCGGGTCGATCGCCACCCGGTAGTCATAGACGTAGGGGCGGAGGCTGATGCCGCTGTCGGTGCGGTCGATGAAGTGGATCCGCTGGGGCGGGGCGTAGGTGTAGCGGGCGCTGACCAGGCCGGGGTCGGTCGGCGCCAGGAACTCGGCGAAGAGCGCGATCGCGTAGAGCGCGAGCGCGACGACGCCGCCGGCCATCGCCAGCTTGTGCTTGCGGAACTTCCACCACATCAACTGCCACTGCGAGGCGACGTAGACGTTGGTCTCGTCGGCGGCCGGGGTGACCGGGCGGACGGCGGTCGAGGCCCCGGCGGCGTCGGGGATCGCGGTGGCCCCGCCGGAGGCGCCGGGGACCGGCGCGGCGCCGGCCGGCGTCGGCGAGAGGGTCGCGGTGGACTCGTCCGGATCGGGTGGGTTCGAGCTGTTGCGGGTGATGTCCCTGCTCATCGTCTGCCGCCTCTCATCTGTTGTGGTGTCGGTCGCCGATCGTTCGTCGTCAACTGTAGCGGATGCGCGGGTCGAGATAGGCGAGCGCAATATCCGAGATCAGCGTGCCGATGACGGTCAGGACGCTGACGAAGAAGATCAGGCTGCCGGCCAGGTACATGTCCTCCGACTGCAGGGCGCGCAACAGGAGCGGCCCGGTCGTCGGCAGGTTGAGGACGATGGCGATGATCGCCTCGCCGGAGATGATCTGGGGCAACTCCCAGCCGACGGTGCTGACGAAGGGGATCAGCGCGACCCGCACCGGGTACTTGGTCAGCAGCCGGCTCTCGGACAGCCCCTTGGCTCGGGCCGTGACGACGTACGGCTTGTTCAGCTCGTCGAGCAGGTTGGCGCGCGTGATCCGGATCAGCCCCGCCGTCCCCCCGACGGCGATGATGGCGACCGGGATCCAGAGGTGCGCGAGCAGATCGCCGACCCTGGCGAAGCTCCAGGCGGCGTCCACGTATTCGGGGGAGAAGAGGCCGCCGACGCTCTGGCCGAAGTACTTGAACGAGACGTAGAGGAGGACGAGGGCGAGCATGAACTCGGGGATCGCCAGCCCGATGAAGCCGAGGAAGGTGAAGAAATAGTCCCCAGGCGTGTACTGGTGCGTGGCGGAATAGAACCCGATCGGGAAGGCGATCAGCCAGGAGAATAGGAGCGTGCTGATGGCGAGGGCGGCGGAGAAGCCGAGCCGGTCCCAGATGAGCTGGCTGACCGGGCGGTTGTACTCGAACGACTGCCCCAGATCGCCGCGCAGGAAGATGCCGGAGATCCACTTCCAGTACTGGACGTAGATCGGCTGCCCGAGGCCGTAGCGCTCCTGCAGCGCGACGATCGCGTCCTGGTTGACCGTCTCGCCCTGGCTCGCCAGGCCGGCGACCAGCGTGGTCAGGAAGTCGCCGGGCGGCAACTGGATGATGATGAAGGTCACGATCGAGATCGCGATGATCGTCGGGATCATCATCAGCATACGGCGAAGGATGTACTGCAGCATACCCTGCCTCCAGGCGGTTCAGTAAGCCGATGGTCCCCTGCGGGTCTCACACTGTCGTCCGGTACTGGCTGGGCGTATTGTAATACATGCAAGGCCGGTTGTGCGCGGGGTCGAAGCGATCCGCACCGGGATGGCGCGGGCCGGGTCCGGCCGGATGCGCGACGCCGGCCCGCCCCGCAGGGGTGCGGGGCGGGCCGGCGTGGGCCGCTACTCGAAGTAGTACTGCATCGTGTTCGTCGGGGCCGGGCTGGGGTAGAGCCAGGCGCCGGGGAACGACTTCGGCACGTTCTTGAAGTTGTTCTTGACGATGCCGTAGCCGTTGGCCGGCAGGCTCAGCCCGATCACCCAGAACTGCTCCTGGGCGATGCTGAGGATCTGCTGCATCAGCTCGCCCTGCTTGGCCGGGTCGCCCGTCGCCTCCAACTGGCGGTAGAGGTCCATCTGCTGCTTGGCGGCCGGGGGCGGCTCCTCCGGCGTCGTGCGCGGGTTGGACTCGTTGGTGAACCAGACCGACCAGGCCTGGGCGAAGTTCGACTCGGTGCTGAAGGGGAAGTAGTGGCGCGGCTCCAGGATCACGTCCAGCCGCCGTCGCCGCCCCAGATCACCGCGTCGTGCTCGTTGGCGTTCTTGCGCGTGTAGAGGAGCGCGCGATCCTCCGCCTTCACCTGCATGTCGATGCCGACCTTCTGCAGGTAACCCTGGAGCAGGACCAGGCTGTCGATCTGCTCCGTGCCCTGCGCCTCGATCTGGAAGGAGAAGCGCTTGCCGTCCGGCCCCAGCCGCATCCCCTGGCCGTCCTTCTGGGGGAGCACCTTGTCGAGGTGCTCGTTGGCCCGCCTCGCGTCGTACTCGGTGTACTGCTTGGCGAGCTTCTCGCTGTAGAGCTCCGACTCCTTGCGCGGCGCCGCCTGCCAGGGCTCGCCCTGCGAGACGAAGACCACGTCGATGACTTCCTGGCGGTTGATGGCGTGCGACAGCCCGATGCGGAAGTCCTTGTTCTGGAAGACCTGCCGCTTGGTCGGGTCCTTGTGGGTCAGGTTGAGCGCGATGATCGTCGTGTTCATGCTGGAGGGGATCGTCTCGTAGAAGCCGTAGTTCCCCTTCTGCCGGTTGTCGGTGAAGACCGCCTTGTTCTGCAGCGAGGCGATGTTGCGCTCCTGCATGTCGATCTCGCCATTGACCGCCTTGAGGACCAGCGTCTCCTTGTCCTGCACCACGTCGTAGGTGGCGCGGTCGATGTAGGGGAGCTGGTTGCCCTCCGGGTCGACCTTGTAGAAGAAGGGGTTGCGCTCGGCCACCACGCGCGCGGAGTATTGGCCCCGTAGGGGGTGGTGATCTTCCAGCCCATCAGGGTCGGCAGGTCGGCGTTCTGCCAGCGCGCGTCGTAGGGGGTGCCGGGGATGCCCATCCCCTTCAGGCGGAAGAGTTCGATCGACCCAGTCCTTGGCGTTGTTCTGCTGGGCCAACTGGTCGAGGGTGGTGGTGGTGTTGCTTCTTGTGGAACTGCTTGAGGTAGTGCGCCGGGTAGCGCGTCCACTCGTCGCCGTCCGGGGTCGCCGTGCGCTGCATGAAGAGGCCGTTCGGCTTGTCGTGCTTGATCTTGACCGTGTACTGGTCGATCTTCTCGATCTCCACCGGGAACCGGCCGCGGGCGGTGGTCAACTCCGGGTTCTTGTGGATGTCCTCGACGTAGAAGACGAGGTCGTCGGCGGTGAAGGGCTGGCCGTCCGACCACTTGTGCCCCTCGCGCAGCTTGACGGTGTACTCTTGGCGTCGGGGCTGGGCGTGACCGACTCCGCGACGTTGGGGATCACGTTGTCCCATTCGGGGTCCCAGCGGACCAGGTGCTCGTAGTCGATCGTGCGCACCAGCAGCGCGGTGTCGGCGCCGCTGCAGGCCCATCCGCCAGGTGCCGCCGTACTTGCCGATCTTCTCGACCGGCTTGACGACGACCGGGTTCTTCGGCAGGCGCTCAGCGACCGGGGGCAGCTTGCCGTCCTTGACCATCTGGGCGAACTGCGGGGCCTCCTTGTAGACCTTCGGCGCAGCGGCCGGGGTCTGCTGCCCACCGGTCGCCGGGGCGGCGGTCGTCGGCTGCACCGCCGCGCCGGTGGGCTGCGCGGCGGCGGACGTCGCCTGCGGCTGGGCGGCCCCGGTGGTGTCGACCGCCCGCGGGGTCTGCCCAGGCAGGGGCTCGTCGCCGCCGCCGCAGGCGGTCGCCACCACGCCGGTCGCGGCGAGGCCGGTCAGATAGACGAAGTGGCGCCGGGTCAGATGGCGCTGGATTTTCGGTTCATCCGTCTTCGATGCATCCGGCATGGCTGTCCTCCCTCTGATGCGGGCGCCCTATCGCTGGCCACCTGCCGTTGCCCCGCCCCTCGCGCGGTGGTCTCCCTCCCCCGAGGAACCACCACAAGGACGAAGTCTCGTTCAGCCCCATCTACGGGCGCCGTAGACGCCGATCGCCAACCCGCGAACCGCCGTGTCGCGCCCCCCGTTCCCACACTCGGGCCGCGCTCCTGCTTCCGGAGGGCGGCGACACCACCCTCGCATCGGTACGGTGGCGCAACTAGGCAAGAGCGACAAGAAGTCTGGCGGAAGTTGTCAATAGTATATAATATAGTGGACGGGAACTGCCAAGTCAATTCAGCCGAAAGCGGCCGCGCGGTGGAGGGTCGAGGGGAGGAGTCGTGAAGATTACCAACGTCGAAGCCTTTCCGGTCTGGAACGGGAGCAGGAACTTCCTCTTCGTCGTCGTGGACACCGACGAGGGCATCCATGGGGTCGGCGAGACCGGGATCGGCGGGCGCGAACTGGCGCTGATGGGGGCGCTCGAACACTTCAAGCCGTTGCTGGTGGGGCAGGACCCCTTCCGCACCGAGCACCTCTGGCAGCTCCTCTTCCGCGGGGGCTTCTTCCCGGCGCAGCGCATCCTCGGCTCGGTGATCGCGGCGATCGACATCGCGCTGTGGGACATCAAGGGCAAGGCCCTCAATCGGCCGGTCTACGATCTGCTCGGCGGGCTGGTGCGCGACAAGGTCGTCTGCTACCCGCACAACGTCGGGCACGGGATGGCGGTCGAGCCGCTGGTCGAGTCGTGCCTGCAGACGAAGGAGGAGGGCTGGAAGTTCGTCCGCTGGGGGCTGCCGAACGACGGCCAGACGCTGGAGCCGCGCGTGGCGATCGCGGCGGCGCTGCGCCAGGCGCGGGCGGTGCGCGAGGTGGTCGGCGACGAGATCGAGATCTGCTTCGACGTGCATACGCGGCTCGACCTACCGGACGCGCTGCGCCTCTGCCGCGAGTTCGAGCAATTCCGGCCCTTCTTCGTCGAGGACCCGCTGCGCGCGGAGAACCCCGACTCGTTCAAGACGCTGCGCCCGCGCACGGCGGTCCCGCTGGCGGCGGGGGAGCACTTCAGCTCGAAGTGGGAGTTCCGCCAGATGATCGAGGAGGAGTGGATCGACTACGCGCGGATCGACCTCTGCATCGCGGGGGGGCTCACCGAGGCGCGCAAGATCGCCGGCTGGTGCGAGACCCACTACATCAAGCTGGCGACGCACAACCCGCTGGGGCCGGTCTCCTCCGCCGCCTGCCTGCACCTGAACCTGGCGACCCCGAACTTCGGGGTGCAGGAGCAGCCGCGCCGCCCCGGCACGGTCCTGACCGATGTGATCCCGGTGCAGCCGGAGTGGGAGGACGGCTACCTCCTCCCGCCGACGCGCCCCGGCCTCGGCATCGAGTTCGACCGCGAGGCCGCCCGCAAGCACCCGATGCAGATGTACGATCGCCCCTTCCTGCGCCGGCTCGACGGGTCGTTCACGAACTGGTGACGGAGGGTTGCGGGTTGAAGGTTGAAGGTTGAAGGTTCCTTGACAGCGGGCGAGCACCTCTCGAAGTGAGGGGTGTTGCTTGCGCGGGGAACCTTCAACTTTGCACCTGCAACCTTCAACCTCCCCGATGGGAGGCGTGGTGAAGATCACCCGCATCGAGACGCACCTGGCGCCGCACGGCCACGTCGCGACGGTGCGGGTCGGCACGGACGACGGGGCGGAGGGGATCGGGCAGACGGCGCCGCACGGGGCGGAGGTGACGGTCGGGGTGCTGCACAAGCTGGTCGCGCCGGGCTTCCTGGGGCGGGACCCCTGGGACGCGCAGGCGCTGGCGCGCGAGTGCCTGACCAGGAACTACAAGTTCACCGGGACGTTCCTCTACCGCGCGCTCTGCGGGGTGGAGACGGCGCTGTGGGATCTGCTGGGCAAGGTGACGGGGCAGCCGGTCTACCGCCTGCTCGGCGGCGCGGTGCGGACGACGATCCCGCTGTACGCCTCCAGCCTGAGCCGCGAGATCGCGCCGGAGCGGGAGGCGGAGCGGCTGGCCGACCTGGTGCGGCGCCGGGGGTTCCGCTGCGTCAAGATCAAGATCGGCGGGCGGATGGGGCGCGACCGGGACGCGGCGCCGGGGCGGACCGAGCGGATCATCCCGGCGGTGCGCGAGGCGCTGGGCGACGGGATCGACATCAGCGCCGACGCGAACGGGGCGTTCACGCCGCACCGGGCGATCCAGGTCGGGCGGCTGCTGGAACGGCATGGGTACTTCCACTTCGAGGAGCCCTGCCCGTACCCCGAGATCGAGAACACGGCGGCGGTCGCCGCGGCGCTGGACATCCCGGTCGCCGGCGGCGAGCAGGACAACGCGCTCGAGCAGTTCGAGCGGATGATCCGCCTGCGCGCGGTCGACATCGTGCAGCTCGACATCGGCTATATCGGCGGGATCGGGCGGGCGCGGCGGGTGGCGGAGCTGGCCGAGCTGGCGGGACTGCCCTGCACGCCGCATTGCTCGAACCGCTCGATGCTGCAGGTCTTCGGGCTGCATTTCGCGGCGGCGATGCCCGCCTGCCACCAGTACCAGGAGTGGCGCGCGGACGAGGACCAGGGCTGGGCGGAAGCGATCTACGAGCCGCTGCTGGAGGTCCGGGACGGCGCGCTGGCGGTGCCGGACCGGCCGGGGTGGGGGGTCGAGATCCAGCCGGGCTTCCTAAAGGCGGCGACGGTGGCGGTGACGGAGGAGTGATGCTGGGGGAGCGGGCCGCCGGTTGAAACCGGCGTCTCGCGGGCCTGCGGCCACGAAGCCCGCCTGCGCGGGCTGGAATGTTGCGACGGAGAACTGCGATATGTGACGGCCGTTGGTCGCGGTGTACCTGCACCCGATTTGGGCAACGTGGGATCGGCTGCCATTGCTGGAGCCGGCCATCGAGTGGGCGGTCCATCGCGCTATCCAGGCGAAGGCGCGCGCACTCGGCGCTGAGCCGCTGGCGATCGGCGGCACCGAGGATCATGTCCACTTCCTGGTTGGGATGCCGGCTACGCTCTCGATCGCCGATCTGGGGGCGGGAGCAAGGGTGCGTCCAGCCCATCTCGTCACCCACGAACTGCTGCCGGGCAGCTTCTTCAGGTGGCAGGGGGCGTACGGCACGTTCTCCGTCAGCCCGCGCCAGCTCGATCAGGCACGCGAGTACATCGTCCGGCAGCGCGAACACCACGCCTCCGGGGCTCCAGCCATTGAATGGGAACGACGAGTCTTCGCGATCGTTGACTCAACCAGCACAGCGATATATGGATAGCTGATCGGCGCCAAGTCCGCGCATGCGGGCCTCGTGGCCGCCGGACGGCTGGAGATTGGGGGCTTTTCGCGGCTTTTCACCCCGTTTTTGGGGCGGATCGCGCGGATTGTCGTGCGGTGTTTTCCCAGCAGTGGCGCGGCAAAGGCCGCGAGCGGGCGCCGTTCGTTTCGTCATTTCCACTCTTTCGAAGCGGGCGGCGCCGCGCCCCACACCGGCGGCGCGCCGCGGGAGGCCCATCAACAGTAACGGACCCGTGAACGGGCGGGGACTCGATGATCACGCCGGGATCGGGGCGCGGATGCTCGCGGGGTGGCAAGCCGCCCGTCGGGGCCATGCGCGTGCCACCCGGCGGCGCGGCCTCGACCTGGCCTGATCCGCGACCCGCGGCCGCGCGCCTACTTGAAGGCGAGCGCGTTCGCAGGCGACGCGACCCCGCCGAGCTTGTTGAGGGGGGTGGCGGTGAGGAAGCAGGTGTAGCGGCCGTCGGCGGCGCAGTCGGCGGCGAGGTCCTCGAGGTAGAACATCTCGCCGATCGGCATCCCCCACAGGGCGAGGATCGTCTCGTGCATGAAGCCGTGCGTGGGGTGGGCGGGGAACGCCTCGACGGCGATCGCGTCGCCCGCCACGGCGGCGAAGCCGCTGTCCCAGAGGAAGCGCAGGGTGTCGTCGCCCTGTGCCAGGCCGACGGCGGTGTGAGGGGGGACGGCGGTGGCGACGCGCGCGGCGGCGTCGAGGGCCTCGTACCAGGCGATCCAGCCGGAGCGGACGAGCAGGATATCGCCGACCTGGAAGGCGACACCCTGGTCCCGGGCGACGGTCTGCAAGGCGGCGGCGGTGATCTCGTGCCGGTCGCCGGGGGAGTAGGCGATCCCCCGGGCGGCGGCCCAGCGGGCGTAGTCGAGCAGGACGCCGCGTCCGGCGATGCCCCGCCGCGCCCAGGCCTGGATGCCGTTGCGCGTCCCGGCGGCGCCGGTGATCTCCTCGCGCCGCGCGCCGCCGTAGAAGCAGTCGTGCGCGGCGTTGCCGTAGTGGGTGAGGCCGTCCCAGTGGCTGGAGGATTGGGGATTGAACTCGCGGTAGACATCGTCGTGGACGACGGCGCCGCGGCGCTTCAGTGCGTGGATCGTCCTCTCGCGACCGAAGAGGGGCGGGTCGGGCAGTTCCAGCCGCCAGTTCAGCGGGAAGCGGCGCCCCGCCCGCACGAGCGCCGCCGCCGCCGCGACCCGCTCGGGGGTCAGCAGGTTCACCGTGCCGACCTCATCGCCCGCGCCCCACAGCCCCCAGGCCGAGCGGTCGGGCGCGCCGGGGGTGACGGGCAGGTCGTCGAAGCGGGGGCGCGAGGGCGGGGACGTGGTCGGCATGGGTGGCTCCTTTCCGATAGGGGGAGACGCCTGCCTCGCGCCGCCGCAGCGCGGGGTGCGGCACGCGGCCGGGCGGTGGAGGTTGCCGGGCCGCCGCCATGGAACGCGAGCGTGGCGATCCCGCGCTGTGGATCACGCTCCAGGCACGGCAGACCGCGAGTCCCGGACACGCTCTCGGCCACCCGGCGTGATAGCCCCGCGCGGCGGCGGCCGTGGTGGGGGCGGTTGTGCTCGCGAACATTCGCGGGCGTGGTTTTGGTCGCTGCTCCCCGCGAGCTCCTGCCCGATTCCTCCCCTACTCCTCCTGGCGACACCGGCTGAGCAGGCGTAGCCGAATTATGCGCGGCCGTCCCGGTGACGCTGGACGTAGCCGTTGCAGGGACATCGGTGGCCGCAGGCGCCCGCTGGCTACCGGTGGCGAGGGATCCGGCGATTGCCGTGGCGGAGAAGCCATGCGCTAACGGCTGCCGGATGACTTCGCGGCGGCTGAGCTGCCGGCGGCTGTCCCATCCGCTCGCGGGGTTCGTTGGCCCGGTCGTCAAGCGCACACATCACGACTGCCTTTCACAGCGGCGGCACCTGGACCGCTGTGCCGTCTCGCCAGGTCACGCTGAACGCGCCGTCCTCCGACCAGCCGGCGTCGGCGACGACAGAGGTCAACTCGGTTATGTCAAAATCCGCGGCGCCGAGGTGGACGAGGCAGATCAGGTCGTGGCGCGATTCGAGGCGGTCGACGGCGAGGAGGGGCATGAGGTACTGGCCGTAGACGCTGTTGATGCCGTCGCGCCCCCGCCAGGCGGCGGCGCGGCGCTGGCCGTCGTAGCCGCGCAGGCGGGCGATCGCCACGGCGCGGCCGTCGGCGGCGGCGCGCTCCCAGCCGGCGGCGGGGTCGCTCTCGATCGTCGGGAGGGCGCCGACGGGGAAGCCGAGTGGGGCGGCGCCCTCGACCGCACCGATGGGCACCCTGATGGACGGATCGAGGGTGACGCGGTGGGCGCGCAGGTGGAGGTCGCCGCGGACGACGATGGTGGTGTCGATCCGGTGCGTGCCGCCGCCGACCCGCTGCTCGTGTCGCATCCGCAGCCAGCCGGGCTCGCCGACCGCCGAGGCGAGGGTGTCGGTGCGGTGGCCCCACTCCTGGCCGGCGGTCAGGCTGAGCATCGCGTCGGGGGCGGGCTCGCCGTCGACGAGGCCGGGGTTGAAGGGGGCGATGGTGCTGTAGACGAACTTGCCATACTTGGCCGGATAATGCTGGCTGCGGGCGTTGAAGCGCTGGACCGCGCCGGTGCGGGCGTTGCCGGCGACGACCCAGCCGGGTTGCGGGAAGACGCGGGTGAAGTCGCCGCGCTCGACCGGCAGCGGCTCCTCCGGTGCGGTCCAGAAGGGGTCGTCGTCGGGCAGGCTCCAGAGGCCGGCGAAGGCGAGCATCGCCCAGTAGGTCGCGCCGGTGGAGATGTACCCCTCGCGGATGGCGACGCTCCCCTCGGCGGTCAGGGCCTGGCGGAGGGTGCCGTCGGCGCGGAGGGCGCCGCGGTCGACGTACCAGCGGAGGTGCCGCCCGACCAGCCGGCGCAGGAGGCCGACCGGGTGGGGCCAGGCGCCGAGCCGGTAGGCCCAGAGCGGGGCGCCGAGGCGGGCGAACTTGTAGGAGAGGCTGCGGCCGTACTCGGTGTAGGCGCCGTCGGCGGCGAAGAAGTAGGGGAAGTGGGCCTGGCCCTGCCGCGCGCGGTCGAGGAGGCGGGCGCGGCGCTCGGGCTGGGTGGCGCCGTCGCACTGCGCCCAGGCGAGGACGTGGGCGCCGAAGACCCACCAGTTGTAGTCGTCGAAGTGGTTGACGCCGCGCCGGGGGCCGTCGTCGTACCAGCCGTCGCCGCAGTAGACCCCCTCCAAATAGTCCAGCGACGAATCGATCACGTCCTGGTCGTGGGCCGCGCCGAGCGCCTTGCGCGCGGCGTGGTTGAGGGTCCAGAAGAGCGCCCAGTTGTTGCGCCAGGCCGCGGGGCGTTGCCCGAAGCGGTCGAGCCAGGCGATGAGGTTCTGGCGCTCGCGCTCGCCCAGCCGCGCCCAGATGCGCTCGCGCGTCTGCCAGAGGGCGAAGGCGACCTGCCCCGACTCGACGGTGCGCTGGTCGTACTCGCCGCGCGCCGGGGCCGCGCCCCAGTAGCCGGGCGAGTCGGGGTCGGTGCCGGCGACCAGGGCGCGGCGGGTTAGCGCGTCCAGGTCGAACGCCTCGCCGCGCCAGTGGAGGACGGCGGGCCGGTCCAGCCGCGAGAGCCAGCCGCCGAGGCCCCAGAGCATGCGGGTGACGCCCTCGTAGCTGCCGCCGGCGTCGGCCGGGTTCGGCACGCCCGCCATCAGGGTCCGCGCGCCGCTCGCGTCGAGGCTGCGCGCCCAGCCGGCCACCAGCCGCGCCCAGAGGGCCAGGGCTTCGTCGCGGGTGAACGGTGCTTGGGGGTCTCTGCCGCTCATAGTTGCTTCGCTCCATTCGCTCCAGTGGAAGAGTGTGCCCTCACCCCCGCCGCCTGCGGGCGGCACCCCCTCTCCCAATTCTGAGAGAGGGGGGGGACCGGCCCAATGAGTGTTGGCGAAATGGACACTTCGTTCTCAGTCCTCAGTCCTCAGTCCTCAGTCCTCAGTCCTCGTCGGTCAGGCCATGGTCGGCCAGCGCTCGGGGGTGACCTGGTAGTGCAGGGGCTCGCCGCGGAGGAAGCGGAGGGTTTCGTCGACGGTCATGGCGCTCTGGCGCCGGCGCGCCTGGACGCTCATCCCGGCGATGTGCGGGAAGACGATGCAGTTCTCCAGGGCGAAGAAAGGGGAGTCGGGGGGCAGCGGCTCGGTGGGGTCGGTCACGTCGAGGACGGCGCTGATCCGCCCGGTGCGCAGTTCGGCGAGGAGCGCGTCGTGGTCGATCAGGCGGCCGCGCGCGGTGTTGACGAAGAGGGCGCCGTCCTTCAGCGCGCCGAACTCGGCGGCGCCGAGCATCCCGAGGGTCTCGGGGGTGACCGGGGCGTGCAGGGTGACGATGTCGCTGCGGCGCAGCAGTTCGGGCAGGTCGACCAGGGTGGCGCCGAATTCGGCGGCGCGCTCGGGCGGGCAGTAGGGGTCGGCGAGGAGGAGGTCGACGTGCCAGGGGGCGAGGTGGCGCAGCACCCTCTGCCCGATCTGGCTCGCGCCGATCACGCCGACGGTGCTGCCGGGCAGTTCGAACATCGCGGCGATCGGGACGCGGGGCTGCCCGGCTTTGAAGCGGGCGGCGGAGGGGAACATCTGGCGGCGGGCGGCGATGATCGCGCCGATGGTGAACTCGGCGACCGCCTCGGCGAGCGACTCGTTGGCGTGGGTGACGAGCAGGCCGCGCTCGAGGGCCTCGACGGGGATCAGGGACTTGACGGTGCCGGCGCTGTGGACGATCAGGCGCACCGGGAAGGTCTCGGGGGTCCACTCGCGCAGGGGGGTCAGGGGGGGGGTGCCCCAGCCGGTGAGGACGATGTCGGCGCGGTGGAGGGCGTCGGTCACGACATCGAGCGGGGGCCTGCCCGGCCCGGCCCAGCGCTCGAGCCGCGCCGCGGCCGCCAGGCGGGGCAATTGCTCCTCCAGGTAGAGTTCCTCGACCCGCGCCGGATCGAGCGCCAGGTAGATGAGGGGTTGGTTACTCGTCATGCGGGCGTTCTCCTCGTTCAGGGGTGGCGACGGGAAGGGGGGGTGATGCCAGCGTCCGCAAGAGCGTTCTCCTCATTCAAGGGGGCCGACGACTGAAGTCGTCGCTGGGGGCTCGCTGCGGCTCGCCACGAAGTCCACCTGCGTGGACTGGGACGGGGTCAGGCGGTGGCAGCCGGGGGTGGTGGTTGCTGTTCGAGGGCGGGGTGCAGGGTTCCGGCGGCGTGGTGGTCCCGTTGGCGGGCGATGTAGTCGCAGACTTGGGGCAGGTGGCGCGGGCTGACGGAGCAGGCGCCGTACGCGCCCTGCCATTTGAAGAACTGACCGGGCGCGAGTTGGTGCGTGGCGAGGTGCGAGGAGGTGCCTTTGACCTGGCGTATGAGGTCGGCAACCGAGAGCGCGGCGGGGATGCAGACGAGCAGGTGGACGTGGTCCTCCACGCCGCCAATCGCCAGTAGCTGCACACCGAGTTCCTGGCACTTGGCTCCGATCGCGTGATAGACGCGCCGCCGCAGTTCGTCACCGAGCAACGGCAGTCGATCCCAGGTCGCCCAGACCAGATGCACGTAGAGCGCTGTCTGCGTTTGGTACATCCCCGATCCTTCCTGCCAGTCTCACTTACCAGTCCCAGCCCGCGGAGGCGGGTTTATGCCCCGCAGGGTACTTCGTGGCGCACGTAGCGCGCAGCGAGCCCCCAGCGACGAGCTTCAGTCGTCGGCCCCTCTGTCCCGGGTTGCCGGGCGGCCCCACTCGCCCGCGCCGAGGCGAACGAACTACGGGCGGCGACGGATGCGCGGCGCTGCCTCTTCCGTTCGGCTCAATCCTTCTATATAATATACCATGCGACCATTTCCGCACGGTACGGGATCTGCGACGGGGGACGGTCGGCGGCTGGCCGGGAGGGTCACGGCGGGGCTGCCGGCGCGGGGGTGTACTGGGTATTGCAGCGGACGGATGGGACGATAGCGACGAGAATGTGAGACGAGTATGCAACTGGAAATCGCGCCGCCGGTCCGGCCGCAGACGAAGCAGGAGATGGTCTATCGCGCGCTGCGCACGGCGATTATCCACAACAAGCTGCAGCCGGGGCAGCGGCTGATCATCGACGAGATCGCGCAGCAGTTGCGGGTCAGCCACATCCCGGTGCGCGAGGCGCTCCAACTGCTGCAGTCGGAGGGGCTGGTCGAGACGATCCCGCACGCGGGGGCGACCGTCACCTCGATCTCGCGCGACTCGCTGGTCGAGGTCTTCACGCTGATGGAGGGGATCGAGTTCGTGGCGACGCGCATCGCGGCCTCGCGCCTGACGCCGGACCACGTCGCCAAGCTGCGGTCGCTGCTGGCCGACATGGACACGGTGCTGCGGACGGGCGAGCACGAGCGGTGGGGCGACCTCAATTCGAGTTTCCACCGGACGATCGCCCGCGCGACCGGGATGCCGCTGCTGGTGGAGATGACCGACCGCGCCTTCGATCAGTGGGACCGCATCCGGCGCTACTTCTTCAGCACGGTCCTGTCGCACCGGGTCGGGCAGGCGCAGCAGGAGCACCACGCGATCGTGCAGGCCCTGGAGGAGCACGACTACCCGCGGCTGGAGGAGCTGGTCAAGGTCCACAACCAGAGCGCGCTCAACGCCTACATGGAGCACCTGGCGCAGGTGGGGGGCTGAGCCGCCGAACGGGAAGGGATGCCCGATGCCCTCGCCGTTTCCGGGGATGGACCCGTACCTCGAAGGAGAACTCTGGCAGGAGTTCCACGAGACGCTGGCGAGTGCGATCCGCGCGCAACTGATGCCGCGGCTGGCGCCGAAGTACGTCGCGCTCCTGGCGAAGCGGTACGTCCTCGACCGCCCGGCCCTGGGGGTGTTCGACGCCCCGCCGCGGGTGGTGTACCCCGATGTTCACGTCGTGGCCCCTCCGGGCATGCCGGCGACAGCGCCGGGGCCGGGGCAGGGGGCGATCGCGGCGCCGGCGGTGGAACTGCCGAGCTTTCTGGAGACGCCGCAACTCAGCATCGAGATCCGTGACGTGGCCGAGCGGCGGCTGGTGACGGTGATCGAGATCCTCTCCCCGGCGAACAAGCACGGCGACGGCGCGCGCGAGTACAACGACCGGCGACTGGAACTCCTGCGCACGCAGGCGCATCTGCTGGAACTGGATCTGCTGCGCCAGGGGTTGCGTATTCCGCCCGATGGTGTGCTGCCGCCAGCGGCTTACTACGTCTCCCTCAGCCGGCAGCGACGGCGCCCCTTCACGCAGATCTGGACGGTCGGCCTGCGCGACCGGCTGCCGGTCGTGCCGACGCCGCTGCTACCGCCGGACCCCGACGTGCCGCTCGATCTGCAGGCGGCAGTCGACGCCTGTTTCGCGCTGGTCGGCTACGAGCGGCTGCTCCCGTACGGGGACAGGCCGCCACCGCCTGAGTTGGGCGCCGAGGACGAGGAGTGGCTGGCTGTCACGCTGCGAGGGGCGGGGTTGCGCGCCGGGTAGGGCGTCGTTCCCTGCCAGTCGCGGGCGACTTGCTTCCAGCGATTCTCGGGGTGGTTGTGCCGGTGCTACGGCAAGGCTCTGGGCGTCCACACCCGCAAGCGGGTATCCGACGCCCCTACGGATCGGGCCGACCCGCGGCGCAACCTTCCCGCATACCGCTCTAATCGCGCTGTGTGGGTGGTGACATCGTGACAACGTTCCAGCGCATCGGGCTCGGTATGGAGGACTGACCATGGCGGGCCACGATGCTGCCATTGCCATCGCCGAGTGGGACCGGCGACACGAGCGGTGGGAGGAGTTGCACGCGGCCGTGGCGGCGCTGCGCCAGGAGGGGTGGATCGCCACCGGGGCTGCCCCATACCGGCGCAGTTCGCACCTGCTCGTCGCCCTCCGGGATGGGGCGGTCGCCGGCTTCCTCCGGTTCGTCGTGCAGGAGATCGGCCCCGAACTCGACCGCCCAGCCGTCCTCTTTGGTGGCCGCCCGCTGACCGAGGCGAAGATCCTGGCTTTCGGTGTGCTGCCCGACTTCCGCCGGCTGGGAATCGGACGGGCGCTCCAGGTGGCGGCGATCGAGCAGGCGCGCGGGCTGGGCTGCTATCAGGTGCGCTCGCACAGCAGCGGCAAGAACAGCGCCAATCACCAACTCAAGCTGTCGCTGGGATTCGCGGTCCACCCGATCGTGCGGGGCGAGGACACGACCGGGGTCTACTTCATCCTGCCGCTCGGGCAGCCCGAGGCGGGGCGATAGGCCGGCCCGTCGCGGACGAGGGCGACCGCGAACGGCCCCGCGGCGCGGTCCGGCGGGGCTCCGCACAGCGGGCGCGTGCCGGAGCGCCGCCTCAGTCGTCGTCCTCGTCTTCGTCGTCCTCGTCGCCGCCCCCGCCGCCGATGCCGCAGGCGGTCAGCGCGAAGAGCGCCCCGAGGCCGGCGATGGCGCCGATGCGCAGCAGGCTTCGCCGCGAGAGCGCCTCGTCGGGTGTGGCAGGCGGGGCGACGATCCTCTGCTGATCCTCCATGGCCTTCCTTTCTCATATCCGTGTAGCGCCACGGGCGGCACGCCTTCCGCCGGCCCCGCCGTCCTGTCGGCCCACGTCGCAGGACCCATGCCCACCTCCGCTCGGCGGTGTGTCGGGCGGGCGGCATGCCGGCCGGTTCGGGCCTCGCCGGATCGTAATTATGTCGCCTGAGCGCGGAGTGGCCGATCCGCGCCGTGGGCAGCCCGCCATCCATGTGAGACAGGCGGATAAGCCGCGATCGACGCACGCTGGACACCGTCCGTGAGGATGTGCGGGGCGCCGCGTATATTGAGCACGAGGTCCGGGGCCGCCGGCGACCACGGGGTACAGAGCGAGTGGGGCATGCCCTCCCGAGGGGCAGCACGCGCAACCACCGCCCCTACCACACCCTCGCGGGGCGGGCCGGGGGCGCCGGAACAGCGGGGGGTCGGCGGGACAGGGGCAACGCTGCCGCGAGCGACGAGTGCCGCGTCGGGGCCGGTCGGGCGCCGGGGGCGGCGGGGGTGCGGGCGGATGGGCGCCGAGGGTGGGTGGGGGTGGGGCGACGGGCAGGCCCCCGGCCGGTGGGAGCTGGAGCGGGGGGTTGAGCGCGCGTCGGAGGGGCGCTTCGCGGAGGCGGCGGCGCACTTGGCGCGGGTCCGCGCGGGTCTGCCCGTCGCGGAGCGGCCGCTGGCCGCGGCCCTCGACGCGTTCCTCGACGGCCACGCGCGCTACTGGCAGGCGCAGCAGGCGCTCCACGAGGCGAGCCGGCGCTTCGCGGGGGCGATCGTCGAGCAGGAAGCGCGGCTGGCCGAGATCGTCGTGCTGATCGGCGGCGGGCCGGGGCGGCGCGCGCGCGGCCCGGCCGTGGCGGCGGGTGGGGCGCCGAGCTACCCGGCGATCCCGGCGCCGGGCGCGGCGCCGGCGGACGGGCGGGTGGACCGCCCGCCGGGCTTGCGGATCACCTGCTTCGGGCGGTTCGCGGTGTGGCGGGAGGAGCGCCCGCTGGCGCTGTGCCGGAACCGCAACGGCCAGGCCATCCTGCGCTACCTGGTGGCCCACCCGCGCCACCGGGAGACGATCGACGCGCTGATGGAGGCCCTCTGGCCGGACGAGACGCCGGAGGTGGCGCGCCACAAGCTGCACTGCGCCACGAGCGTGCTACGCCGGGCGCTCAACGACGGCCAGCCCTCCCGAAAGGGGGGCGGGTATCTCCGCTGCGAGGGGGGCGTCTACGAGCTGGATCCGGCGGTCGACCTCCAGATCGACGTCGACGCGTTCCTGGCCCATTACGAGGCGGGCGTCGCGGCCGGCGGCGACGGGGCCACGGCGCACTTCGAGGCCGCCTGCCGCCTCTACACCGGCCCGTTCCTGCCGGAGGACCTCTACGCGGACTGGCCGGCGATCCGGCGCGAGCAACTGGCCCAAACCTTCCTCAGCATGTGCAACGCGCTGACGATCCGGCTGCTGCGGGCGGGCCGGCCGGACGACGCGGCCGGCTGGGCGCTGCGCGCGATCGAGGAGAACCGCTGCGACGAGGCGGCCTACCGGCAGTTGATGCGCGCCCACGCCGCCGCCGGCAACCGCGCGGAGGCGCTGCGGCAATACCACCGCTGCGAGCAGGCGCTGGCGGAGCACCTGGGCGTGCAGCCGCTGCCCGAGACGACGGCCCTCTTCTCCGCCATCCTGCGCGGCGAATCCCCCGTCGCCACCATCGCCGCGGAGGCGGGCGCGGCGTAGCCCGGCGACCCTTCCCCCTCCCAACCCTCGCGCCGGCCTCCCTGCCCGTCGTTCGCCCGCGCCGTAGAGTCCGCGTAGAACCGGCACGGTAACGGGCGTAGAGCGCCGTCTGCTAGGGTGGGGGCAGGACTCGACAGCGGCATGCTCGGCGCTCGCTCCGCTCGCGCTCGCGCGCGATGTCGCGCCGGCGGAGGAGCCACGGCCGTGACCACGATCGCTTTCACGGTGCGCACCTGGTCCGATCCGGCGAGCGGCGCGACGCGGGTGCAGGTGCTGCGGGTCGACCGGGCGGGGGCGGTGCGCCTGGTCGACGCCAGCTTCCTGGTGCGGCTGACGTTCGACCCAGGCGGCGGGATCGTGCGCTGCCGGCTGCGGCACATCGCCAGCGGTCGCGAGGCGTACGTGCAGGGCGGCCCCGGCTTGCGCGCCTTCGTCGCCGACTGCCTGCTCGGCGCGGTGGGAGGGATGCCGGGGTCGCGCGCGGACGCCGACGGGCCGGCGGGCGCGGACCCTAACGGGGAGGTGGACCGGGGAGGAGGGCGGCGATGGGGCGCGCAGGATGAGCACGGTGAGCGCGGCTGAATGAGGAGGTGCGGGCGATGGTGATGCACGCGAACGGCGCGGGCGGCGCGACCGAGCTGGGCTACGAGACGCCGTACGCCGCCATGGAGCAGGAGGACGAGCTGCAGGAGCTGGAGGCCTGGGAGCAGCCCGAGGCCCACCCCTATGCCGCGCCATACGCCGCCCCGGAGTGGGCGGGCGAGGAGGAGGCGTGGGAGGCGCCCGGGTACGAGGGGTTGCCCGAGAGCTACGAGGCGGCCTACGCCGCGCCGTCCGCCGCCGGGGAATGGGCGGGCGAGGAGGAGGCGTGGGAGCTGCCGGAGGCCCAGGAGACCGACGAGACCGACGAGGCGCCCGAGATGCGCCCCTACGCCGGCCAGGAGTTCGCGGGCGAGGGGGAGGCGTGGGAGACGCCCGAGACGTACGAGGGGTATGAGACCTACGAGACGGCCGCGTACGCCAGCCACGAGGACGAGGCCGATCAGTTCCTGCCGCTGCTGGCGCCGCTGGCGATGAAGGCGCTGCCGCTGATGGCGAAGTTCGCGCTGCCGGCGGCGAAGAAGCTGCTGCCGTTCGCCAAGCAGGCGGTCTCCGGGGTCGTCCGCAACGTGCTGAGCGGCGCGGGCGGGGCGCGGCCGGCGGGGCGGGCGGGCGGGCCGCGGGCGGCGCGCGCGGCGCAGTTGGACGCTCTCTTCCGCCAGTTGCGCAGCCTGCTGCGCGAGGGGGAGAGCGAGGCGGCGGCGCTGGAGGCGCAGCTCTTCGGGGCGAACGAGTTCGAGGGGGAGCTGGCGGCGCACGAGGCGGCGCACGAGGCGGCGCTGACCGAGGTGCTGGCGGCGGAGGCGTCGCACACCGCGAGCGAGGGCGAGGCGGCGGCGATCCTCGGCGCGACGCTGCCGATCACGATCACGATCATGGGCGGGCGGCGCGCGCTGCGCCCGGTGCTGCCCACGCTGACGCGGGCCAACGGGCGGCTGGTGCGCGGCCTCTACCGCAGCGGGCCGGCCGGGCCGCAACTGGTGCGCCTGGCGCCGGCGATCCAGCGCCGGACGGTGGGGAGCCTGCTGGCGGCGCAACGGGCCGGGCGCCCGATCACGCCGGGGCTGGCGACGCGCGTGATGGCGGGGCAGGCGGCGCGCGTCCTCGCCACGCCGCGGCTCGGCGGCCCGGCGCTGGTGCGCAACACGGCGATCCGGCAGGCGACGGTGGCCCCGGCCGGGCGGATGGTCCGGCCGGCGCCCCGCCCGTACCGGGGCTGAACGCGGGGTCGCCGCGCCCCGGCCGGGGCGCGGCGCGCGGACGACGGCAGGGAGGGCGCGAGATGGCGATGCAGCAGGAGGCGATTTTCGAGGCGCCAGCCGCGCACGAGGCCGGCGACGGGTCCGGCGAGGCCAGCTTCGAGGGCTACGGCGGGCAGGAGACGGGCTTCGAGTTCGAGTGGGAGCTGCACGAGGCGAGCCACCACGCGCAGCCGGAGATGAGCTTCGAGGAGGAGTTCGGCGCGCAGGAGACCTACGAGACGGACGGCTACGCCGGGCAGGAGTGGTCGGGGGAGTGGGAGGACGAGGGCGACCCCTTCCTCGGGGGGGCGATCGGCGGGGCGCTCAACGCGCTGGGGTTCGAGGCGGAGGAGGAGTACGCCGGGCAGGAGTGGGCGGGCGAGTGGGAGGACGAGGGCGACGCCTTCTTCGGGAAGGCGCTCAAGCGGCTCGGCCGGCTCGCCAAGCGCTTCGCCCCGTCCATCGTGGGGAAGCTGGCGGGGATGATCCCCGGCGTCGGGGCGATCGCCGGGCCGCTGGCGGGCAAGCTGACCGCCGCGCTGGTGCGCGAGGGGGAGGAGGAGGCGGCGCAGTTCGAGGCGGCGGCCTTCGGCGCCGGCGAGGTCCAGGGCGAGATCGCCCCGACCGAGGCGGCGCAGGAGGCGGCGCTGACCGAGCTGATCGCGGCCGAGGCGACGCTGGCGGAGAGCGAGGCCGAGGCGGAGGCGACCCTGGCGGCGGCGCTGCCGATCACGATCACGATCATGGGCGGGCGGCGCGCGCTGCGCCCGGTCGTGCCGGTCCTGGCGCAGGCCAACGGGCGGCTGGTCCAATCGATCCGCCGCCAGGGGCCGGAGGGTCGGCAACTGCTGCGCCTGGTCCCGACGATCCAGCGCCAGGCGGTCGGCACGCTGCGCGCGGCGGCGCGGACCGGCCAGCCGATCAGCGGGCCGCTGGCGGTGCGCGCGATGGCGGCGGCGACGCAGCAGGTGCTGGGCGACCCGCGCCGGGTGCAGCGCGCCGTCGCGCGGAACCTGATCCTGCGCCGGCGCACCGCGCCGCCGACGCCGCGCCGGGCGCAGGTCTTCATGCCGTCGCGCGTGGCGCCGTACCATCCACGCCGCGCCGCCGGGTACCGCCCGATGCGCGCCGCCCGGCCACCCTACGCCTGGTGAGCCGGGCGGCGGCCCGGCGGCGGCGAGTGGGTCGAAGTCACCCGTAGCGAAATGATGCTCCAATGATGACGGCAGGGGTCCCACAACCGCAGGGCGGCGCGGCGGGCGGGCGGGGACCCGCCGGCCCGCCACGAGCCGGGACGGCGCCGGGGGCGCCCGCCCCCGCGGCGAGCGGCCCCCGGGCCGGCGAGCGCCAGTTGCTCGACAACTGGCTGGCGATCCAGGCGGTCAACCTGGACCGCCACGCCCGGTCGCTGCGCCCGTTCGCCCGGGACGAGTTCGGGACCGGCCCGGCGGCGCCGAGCGAGGCGCACGTCGAGGCGGTCAACCGCTTCATCGAGGGGCTGCGGCTGCGGCTGGTCGAGGGGGCGCGCTGGGTGGAGGCGGCGGCGACGGCGGCGCGGCGCGAGCCGACCGCGCCGCGGCTGCGGGCGCTGCTGGAGCGCAAGGAGACGGTCGGGGGGCGGGTCCTCCACGTCGAGGGGATCTGGGACTTCTACTTCGATCTCTTCGTGCAGCGCCTCTCCAGCTTCGGCGAGCGGCTGCGCGCGGTCGACCGGATCGCCGCCAACTGCTACGAGGATGTCTACGTCGGGCTGGGGAGCGCGCGGCCGACGCCGCGGCTGCTGCCCTTCAGCTACGCCGACAGCGGCTTCAGCCCGGCGACCTACCGGCGGGGGGTGCCGCTGCGGCGGCTGCGGCACAACCCGAACCTCTTCCCGCTGATCATGCTGCCGCAGCACCGGCTGGACAACGTCTGGGCGCTGTCGAGCGTGCTGCACGAGGTCTCGCACAACCTGCACGCCGACCTGGGGCTGTGGGAGGAACTGCCGGTCCGCATCTACGGGCGGCTGACGGGCGAGGGGCGGCTGCCCCCGGCGATCGCGCGGGTCTGGGCGGGCTGGCACAAGGAGATGATGGCCGACATGCTGGCGCTGCTGCTCGGCGGGCCGGCGGCGGCGGAGTCGCTGATGGACGTGGTGGCACGCGCCCCGGCCGGCACGGTGCGGTTCAACGCGCTCGGCGTCCACCCCACGCCCTACCTGCGGGTGCCGATCAGCCTGGCGCTGCTGCGGCGGATGGGCTTCGGGCGGATGGCCGACGACCTGGGGCGGGTCTGGCGGCGGCTCTACCCGCGGGTGACGCCGGCCGACATCCCGGCGCCGATCCTGTCCAGCTTCGACCGGGCGGCCGAGCTGGCGGTCGACACGATGGCCTTCCAGCCCTACCGGCAGCTCGACGGCAAGAGCCTGGCGCGGATCATCGAGTTCGGGCCGCGGCAGATGGCGCTGGTCGAGCAGGCGGGGCGGCGGCTGGCGGCGGGCGAGGACCCCGGCACGGTGCCGGCGCGCTTCATGGTCAGCGCGGCGCGCTTCGCGCTCGACCACCGGCTGGCGACCCCGCAGGCGATCACCGACACCTTCTATCGGATGCTGGGGAGGAGATGAGGCGATGGCGACAGAGCAGGAAGAGCGGTCCCTGGAGGAGCGGGTGCGGACGCTCGAGGAGTCGCAGCGCGAACTCCGCGAGTGGCTGCGCGAGCAATGGCGGCAGGATCTGGAACGGGCATTGAAGCCGCTGTACGACGAGCTGCAGGATGAGAAGGGCATCAGGCACATGCTGGATGAGCGGCTGACCGAGTGCTTACTGGCCCTCGACGGCCGCCTGGCGGGGATCGAAGGCCGGTTGGCGGGGGGCAGCCCGCGGCGGGACGAGGTCGACGCGATCATCGCGAAGAGCCAGGCCCTCCGAGGGGGGGGGAACGTGGGGGCGAACTTCGTGGCCTGCCTCGAAGAGGCGGACGCGCTCTTCGCTGACCCCGACGCGCTCCCCGACGAGGGGCAGTTGGACGCGCTGAGCGACGCGTGGAAGCAGGCGCTCGGAGCCCTCCCCCAGACCGCCTCGGGGGCGGCGCGCGCCGCGACGGTTCGCAAGACCCTGGAGATCCACCGCCTGCTGGCGTCGGTCTACGAGCGGCTGGAGACGACCGCGAAGCGGTAGCCCGCCGCGCCGGCGGGGCTGCCCGATCGCGGCACGGCAAGAGAGGGGTACGGGACAATGGCTGTTGAGGATCGCACACGAACCCGGCGCAACGAGCTGCTCAAGGACGCCCGCGTGGTGGCGCGCCGGCAACTGGAGGTGAAGGCGAACAGCACCGCCTCGTCCCGGCCCTACCCGGTCGCGGCGAACGGGGGGGGGCACGCCAACGGGGTCGCGGCGCTCGACCAGCAGGTGAAGCGCGTGCTCGCCCAGTTGTTGCCGGGGCCGGACACGGCGCGCGCCCTCGGCCGGTTCGCGCCGCTGCCGGTCGAAGAGCCGATCGCGCCCCCGATGGCGTCCGCGGCCGAGGGGGGGCTGCTGACGCTCTACAGCCGGACAGGGGCCGGCGGGGCGACCGCGCCGCGCGATGCCGCGGCGCCCGGCACGATCGGCCTGCTGCCGCCGGAGCAGGCCGCCCTGCACCGCAAGTTCGGCCTGGCGACCGCCGACGCGCTGCGGGTGCTCGACGGCATCCCGGAGCTGGCGGTGACCGACGACCTCGACCAGTTGCGGGCGCTGCAGGCGGTCGTCCGGGCGGAGTTCCAGGGGCTGGAGGAGGAGGCGGGCCGGCTGGAGGGGCTGCGCCGCCCGCGGATCGACGCCCTCTTCGCCGCCCTCCTCGGCGAGACCGACGAGGGGGCGGGGCATCTGGCGCAACTGCGGGAGGCGGCCGTCAGCGCCGCCACGGCGGACGTGCGGACGGTCCTGGGGGAGACACGGGAGGCCAATTTCGACCTGCTGGAGCACCACGCCGAGACGATGCGCGCCTACTGGGAGGGCCATAAGCAGTCGGCGGGGGCGGGCGGGGGCGAATCGTTCGGGCAGCGCCTGGCGACCGCGGACACGCTCCTGCCGATCGTCGCCGAGACGGGCGCCGGCCTGCTGGCGGCGATGGACGCGATCGGCTTCAGCGCCGAGGAGCGGCGCTCCGCGGCCGGCGAGTTCGACACGGACGAGACCTTGGGCAGTACTCCGGGGCAATACGTCCGCCTCAAGGTGGCGGATCTGCTGGAGTGGGTCGAGGGGCTGACGACGGTCGAGGGGGCGGCGATGCTCTCCGCCTCCGGGCAGTACGGGCTCGAGTACGTGACCGGCCAGGCGGACCGGCTCCACCGGCTGCTGGCGAGCCTGCTGCTGGCGGAGGGCGAGCCCTCGATGTTGGGCCAGGTGATGGCGGACAAGACGGTGAACCGCGCCGCCAAGGATCTGCTGTTCCAGATTGACACGCTGGCCGATCAGGCCGTCTGATGCGCCGCCGGATGGGGAGGTACGCGATGTCCACGACCACCACGCTGCAGCGGGATCATCTCAAGGACACGAAGGCGCGGCTGTACAAGGAGGCGATCGCCAGGCTGCCACCGGCGGCGCTGGCCGATCCGAACCTCCCGGCGGTGCTGGGGCGGATGGTCGAGGCGGAGTTGCGATCCGCGACGACCGCCGCCGCGCCGGCGCCCGCGCCGGACGGCGGGCTGGCCGGGCTGATCGGCCTGGGCGACGACGTGCCGGCCAGCCTGGGCGAGACGCGGGTGTCGGAGGGGGTGGACGAGTACGACGACAAGCTGAAGAGCGAGCGGGTCCTGGCGGCCGCCGACCTCTACTACCTCTACATGCACGAGTACATCGGCGTCTTCCGGGTGATGGACAAGCTGCAGGAGCTCTTCCGGGCGGGCACGCTGCGCATCTCGGGCGGCCCCGGCGCGCTCGGGCTGTACCGCTTCGACAAGCACAACATCCTGCGCTACCGGCGGCCCGACCGGCTGCGCGCCTACAAGCGCGTCTTCGGCTACACGAGCGCGGATCCCGGGCCGAACGCGCGCGCCAACCCGGAGTTCCACGGTCTCTTCAAGCACTTCATCGGGGAGGCGGCGAAGTTCTGGCGGGACAAGCGGATCAGCGAGGTGATCCGCGACCGGGCCACCGACCCGACCTTCGGCTCGATCGCGATCGTCCGCCGGGCGGGGCTCGATCTGCGCAACAACCTCAAGAACTCGTCCTACGGGTACATCAACGTGCTGCGGGTCGAGACGAGCCAGGCACTGGCGGAAGCCTTCCAGGTGCTCGACGCGAGCGACGTGAAGGCGCAACTGGGGGCGGAGAACGCCTGGGACGTGATCGAGCTGGTGATGTGGCAGTACTACCACCGCTCGGTCCACGCCAGCACGATGAACCGGATGGCGGTCAGCGGGCGCAAGGTCCTCGAATGGCTGGCCGAGCCCTACGTCCTGCAGACCGAGCGCCCGGACTTCGAGGCGCTGCTCTACCAGATCGCCGAGGCGGCCGAGGAGTGGATCTCCAGCGAGGAGGGGCTGCGCCTGAGCCGCCCGACCCCGCCGCCGCGCAACGTCTACGCGGCGGGGCCGCCGCCGGCCGGCGCGCGGCGGGCCCCCGTGGTGCGCCGCCCGCAACGGGCGATGCGGCCGCCGCTGGCGGCGCGGTAGCCCGAACGGCGCGCTCGGCCCGCGGCGGGCCGGGCGCGCCCTCGCCCGAGGAGGTGGCGGATGTCTACGCCACGGATGGCACTGTTCGAGGCCCTTCCGGAGACCGGGGGCGCCGACCGTCCACCCGGCTGGGAGGCGGCCGCGCCCCTGGCGCCGGGGGCGGCCACCGGGTCGCACCCGGCGGTCGGCACGCCGCTGCCGCGCGCGACCCCCGGCCTCACCAGCTACGTCGCGACGGCGCGGCAATACGGGCTGCCGGAGACGATCCGGGCGCTCCAGGCGGTCGGCGCCGCCTGGCAGCGGGCGCACCCGCGCGGCCCGCGCATCGGCATCGGGGACATTAGCGCGCGGGGCGGTGGCCCGCTGCGGCCGCACAAGTCGCACCAGCGCGGCGTGGACGTGGACATCCGGCCCGTGCGCGGCGACGGCCGGGAAGGCCCCACCCGCTTCCAGGACGCGGCGACCTACTCGCGCGCGCTGACGCAGGAGTTGGTGAACCTGCTCCGCGCGAACGGCGTGCTGCGCGTGCAGTACGTCTTCTTCAACGATCCGCGGGTCACCGGCGTGCGGCCCCAGGCCGGGCACGACAACCACCTCCACGTCCGGTTCTTCCCGCCGGGCGCGGCGGGCGCCCCCTCGCCGGCCACCGGCGGCGCGGCCGTCCCCCGGCCGGGGGCGGGGCAGGACGAGCGGGTGCTGCGCGCGGCGCTGGCCGGCGGGCTGCGCGACGAGAACCGCCTGACCGACCGCCTGTTCCACGCGCGCCACCCGGAGCGCCGGGGGCGGCGGTTGGCGCGCGGCGAGCGGGCGGCGATCGGGGAGTGGCTGGCGATCCGCGACCGGATCGTCCGGCCCGCACTGGCGCGGGCCGCGTCGCCGGCCCCCGCGCCCCCCGCCGCCGGCCCCGCGCTGGGTACCGGCGCGCTGCCGCCAGGACCATTCGGCACGCTGGTCGTCGCGGGGCCCGGCGGGACCGCCTGGCGCTACACCTTCACGCCGGAGGACGCGCTGTGGACCGCGCGGTTCCTCACCGGCGAGGCCGGGGGCCGGGACGACCCCGACAACCGGGCGGTGCTCTGGACGATGTTCAACCGCTACGCCCTGTTCACCCGGCGCGTCCCCGCCTTCGACCAGTTCCACAAGTTCCTGCGCGCCTACTCGACGCCGCTCCAGCCGGTGCTGCGCTCGCCCGGCGCGGCGCGGCGGCACATGGACCGGCCCGGCTTCGTGCGGACGGGCGGCTTCTACGACCCGCCCAACCAGATGGTCCCGCGCGGCCAGACGGCGCGGCATCTGCAGATCCAGCGGCTGCCCTGGGGGGCGCTGCCCGCGGGGGCGCGGGCGCTGGCGGCGGGCGCGCTGCGGGGCGAGATCGCCAATCCGGGGATCGGCAACGCGACCGAGTTCGCCAACACCGCCACCTACTTCAAGGACCAGCACGGGAAGTTGCCGACCGTGGACCAATGGCGCGCGTTCACCGTGGCCTTCGCCCGGTCGAAACGCCGGGGGAAGCACCCGGGCTGGACCTGGATCGGCGAGGTGCCGGGGCTGCGGCAGTACAGCGTGAACACCTTCTTCGTCGACAACCGGGTGGGGGATCTGCCGGCGGGCGCGGTGCGGGTGGTCCCGCCAGGACAGGCGCCGGGGTGACCTCTCCCCCGGCCCCTCCCCTGCGAGGGGAGGGGGG
>JAUJMV010000010.1:195984-197428 GCA_030446685.1 Thermomicrobiales bacterium
CGTGTTCGGTCGGACTCGGGATAAGGTTGCGGGCGCCCGGAGGGCCAGGGGAGAGGGCATGATGGTGGGACTCTATCGGCCGGAGCACCGTGAGTGGCGACGCGCGCCGGGGGGTGGCCGGGCGCCGGCGTCCGCGCTGCCGGGACACCTCTACCTGCCGCCGCTGCCGGAGGACGAGGCCGACCTCTTCAACGCGGGCGAGCCGGGGCACGAGGGGGTCGAGCGGGACGCGCTCGGCGGGGTGGACGCGCGGCGGCGGGCGGCGATCTACTTCGGCAACTGGCAGCGCGACCTCTCGCAGGTGCTGGCGCCGGTCTTCCACGACCACCTCGGCGCGCGCACCCCGATCCTCTGCAACCTGCTCTTCGACGTGGTCGACGTGATGGCGGAGGCGAAGTTCGGCCGCCGCCTCGACCGGGCGCGCTTCGGGATCTACCGCTGGGAGGAGCACATCGACAACCCGCGCGAGTACGGGATCGCGCTCGACCCGCTCGGCTACCTGCCGATCCCGCAGGGGCAGCGGCGGCCGGAGGACGAGCCGGAGGCGCGCGGCTCCTTCTTCTGGCAGGAGGCGCCGAACGGCCTGCCGAACTACCTGATCGCCGCGCAGCGATACGTCGTCCGGCAACTGGCCGAGGCGTTGCGCCACGGCCCGCAGGATCGCCAGGACCGGGGGCTGGAGCACTTCGGCAACGCGATGCACACGGTCGAGGACCTCTTCGCGCACTCCAACTTCATCGAGCTGGGGCTGCTGCAGCTCGGCGCCCCGGTCGACCCCAAGACCGGCCAGTACGCGGACGGCGCCGGGCCGATCCGCGACGGCCTGGGGCGGCCACGCCTGACGACCGGGGTCTTCCGGCTCGAAGACACGCTCGTCTCGGTGCAGAAACTGCTGCTGCTGCGGCTGGAGGGGCCGCACCCCGGCCAGCCGCCGTCGAACATGAACAAGAAGATCCTGCGCGTCCTGGTAGGGCGGCTCCTGGGCGAGACCGCGCGGGCGACCTACGACCGGCTGATGGGGGCCTGGGAGTCGACGCGGATCCCCGCCCTGGCCGCGGCGGCGAAGCGCCCGCTCGAGGAGCTGATCATGCGGCCGCTCCACCTGGCGGTGGCGGCGCTGCTGCGGCCGCTCACGGTGGCCGCCGCGCGGCAGACCGGGCGGAAAGCGTTCGACGCGCCGGGCGGCCGCAAGATCATCGAGATCTCGCACTCGCTGGTGGCCAAGGACGACCCGCACCACCTCTACCACCCGCAGGCGCGGCAACTGGCGATCATCGCCGTGCGCGATTTCTGGGGGGTGCTAGAGGCGGCCTGGGCGCGGCGCGAGCCCCCGGCGAACGCGGAGGCGATCTTCCGGCCGCTGATCGCGCGGTACATGAACCATCCCCATTGGATCAGCGACGTTCAGCTCCGTCTGCTGTCCGGCGCCGTGGGGGTGGGGGGG
>JAUJMV010000098.1 GCA_030446685.1 Thermomicrobiales bacterium
AACCAGGCGGCGAAGTGGTACGAGCAGCCCTGGTACGCCGGGCGGCGCGACCGGGTGACGCCCGACGACTACCCGAAGCCGGACAGCTTCTACGGCTGGGCGAAGGCGGCCTACGAGTCGCTCGGCTTCCTCTACGCCTGCGGCAGCCTGGGGCGCAAGCTGGAGGTGGTCCAGATCCGCATCGTCGCCCCGCGCGAGCTGGATCTCGCGCGCTTCGCCGACGCGCCGCCGGAGCGCGTGATCCGCGAGCTGGCGGGCTACCTCAGCGAGCGCGACAACCAGCAGCTCTTCATCAAGTCGATCGAGACGCCGGAGCTCGCGGACGAGCACGGCGTGCCGTTCCACATCTTCTACGGCGTCTCGAACAACGCGCGCACCTTCTGGAGCATCACCAACGCGCGCCGGGTGATCGGCTACGAGCCCCAGGACGACTCGGAGGTGCGCTACGCCGCCGAGATCGCGCGCATCCTCCACGGGCGCTCGCCGGCGCGGCGCGAGGGTTGAGCGGCCGGGGCCGCTGGATGGAGGAGGGGGGCGGGAACGGCCGCCGGTTGGAACCGGCGTCTCGCGGGCCTATCGGCCACAAAGCCCGCCTGCGCGGGCTGGGCTCATCAAGGTTCGTGCTCGGCTCCGGTCCCAACCCCGTAGGGGGGCTGCGTGGCCGATAGGCCTCCAGCGCCCCCCGCTCAAACAGGTAGATTGGCTGATGGCGTCCAGTAACCAGCAGGCCGATTCGGCACAGCAGATGGGGCCGGGGGTGCTCTACCTGGTCTCGACGCCGATCGGCAACCTGGAGGACATCACGCTGCGCGCTCTGCGGGTGCTGCGGGAGGCGCGGCTGATCGCGGCGGAGGACACGCGCCACACCGGGCGGCTGCTGGCGCACTACGGCATCCCCACGCCGACCGTCAGCTACCACGAGCATAACAAGGCGGCGCGGATCGACCGCGTCCTGGCGGCGCTGGCGGAGGGGGACGTGGCGCTCGTCAGCGATGCCGGCACGCCGGGGCTCTCCGATCCAGGCTATGAGCTGGTGCGGGCGGTGCAGGGGCGGGGCAGGACGGTCGCGCCGGTGCCGGGGGCATCGGCGCTGCTGGCGGCGATCGTCGCCTCGGGGCTGGCGCCGGGGCCGTTCACGTTTGCCGGGTTCGCGCCGCGCGCGGCCGGGGACCGCCGCGCCTGCTTCGCCCGCGCGGCCCTCTCGCCCGTCCCGACCGTCTTCTACGAGGCGCCGCACCGGATCGTCGCCACGCTCGGGGAGTTGCTGGCGGCCTGCGGCGGGGAGCGCGAGATCGCGGTCGCGCGCGAGCTGACGAAACGCCACGAGGAGATCCGCCGCGAGCCCCTGGCCGCCGCCCTGGCCCACTTCCGCGCCCACGCGCCGCGCGGTGAGTTCGTCCTGATCGTCGACAGAGCCCCGGAGGAAGTGCGGGGCGCGGAGGAGATCGCGGCGGACGCCGAGGGGGTGCTGCGCCGCCTGCTGGCGGCCGGGGCGCCGACGACGACGGCCGCGAAGGAGGCGGCCCGGCTCACGGGGCGGCCGCGCGCCGAGCTGTACGCGCTGGCGCTGTCGTTGAAACCCTCGGACGGGGGAAAAGGCGCGGGGCGTGGGGCGCGGGGGCGCGGGTGAAGGCCGGGGGGCGGCGCTGCCACCGCCCAGGAAGCGCCTGGCCGTCCCCGCGCCGTCTCACTCGAGACGTCGTGTCCGCATCGGGGCGTCAGCCGGTCGTGTCGGGCGCGGGGTTGGCCGCCGGAGTGGCCGGCGCGCGCCAGGAGCGCACCGGTGACAGGCCGATCCAGAGGGCGGCCAGCAGCGTCCCCAGCCCGCCCACGATCAGCGTCGCGCGCAGCCCGATCGCCCCGCCGAGGAAGCCGCCGGCGAGGGCGCCGAGCGGCCCCAGCCCGCTGGCGATGACGCCGGCCGTCGCATGCACCCGCCCCTGCAACCGATCGGGCGTGACCGCCTGGCGCAGGCTGACGTGATTGATCCCGTAGACCGCGGCCCCGACGTTGACGATGACTTCCGCCGCCATCAGCAGCCCGGCGACGACGGCGGGCGGGCTCCCCGCGCCGGCCAGGCCGCCCGCCAGCGGGATCAGCAGCTCCCCGGCCGTTGCCAGCAGGAAGCCGCCGGTGAGGGCCGGCCCGAGGCCGACCCGCCCGGTCAGCGGCCCGGCCAGCAGCGCGCCGAGGAGCCCGCCGGCGCCGCCGGCGGCGAAGATCAGCCCCAGGACGGCCGGGGCGAGCCCCACCTCGCGGGTGACGTAGAGGACGTAGACCGCGAAGATGAGGTTGTCGAAGAGGTTGAAGAGGCCGGAGGCGCCG
>JAUJMV010000099.1 GCA_030446685.1 Thermomicrobiales bacterium
GGCTCTTCCGCGAAGCGCGTGATCATGCCGCGCGGAGGAAGCGGCGCTTGAGGGTGGCAAGGCTGCAGCGGCCGTAGCCCTGGCGCTTAACCAGCTTCAGCCGCGTGATTTGGCCTTCCACCGGCCCGGTGCTCCACGGCAGCGTCAAGGCCGCCAGCAGTTCGTCCCGCTCGCGCCGCAGCCCCTCAGCGAAGGACGCGATGTCAGGCACGCCGCAGCCCACGGCCGTGTCCAGCCATTCGTCGAGCCCGGTCGGTGTGTGCTCGCGGATCATCCGGGCGAGGCCCTGTAGCAGCGGGTAGGCCGTGGCCGCCGCGGTGCAGATGGCCCGGAGTTGGTCGAGCAGCCGGAGCTCGGCGTCATCGAGGCCAGCCGGGTCGCGCACGAGCAGCCAGGCCAGCTGCGGCACCGAGGGGCGACGGGCCGTGGCCGTGGCCCCCTGGGCGGCTCCGGCGGCGCGGCGCCGACACGGCGGCGTCGAGGGGGCCGGGACCGTGCGCCGGACCTCCACCCAGCGCGAGACCGCCCGCGAGGCACCCGGATAGCCCTGCGCGCGGATCTCACGCCACAGCTGGAGCGCGTTGCGACAGCCCTCCGCCCAGCGGCGACGCAGGTAGGGGTCGTACGGGTCGAGCTTGCTCGCCCGCCGGGCGTAATCGCGCTCGGGCGGCGCGTCGGCGAAGCGGTAGCGCCGCACCATCGTGCGCGTGATGCTCAGCCGCCGGGCAATGCCCGAGATCGTCTCGCCTTCGGCGGTCAGTCGCTGGATCTCGGCATGCTGCGCGGCGGCTTGCCGCCGCACCGCCGCCCACCGCGCCTCCTCAGGTGCCGAGCGGCGGCGAGAGGGGACACCAGGGTCCTGCCCGACCACCGCGAGCCGGCGCAGGTCCTGGCCGTGGCGCTCGAGCACCCGCTCGGCCACCTCGCGCACGTTCCGGAGCACATGCCAGCGATCCAGGACCTGCGTGGCGTCCGGCGCGCCCGCCGTCGCTCCGCGCGCGTACTCGGTCGAGCGGTCGCGGACGATGACCTCCACGCCCGGATGGTCCTTGAGCCAGTGTTCGAGCGCCGCCGCCGTGCGCTCGGGCAGCAGGTCGACTGGCCGCCGGGCCGCCAGATCCACGAGCACCGAGCCGTACCGCTTGCCCCGGCGCCAGGCCCAGTCATCCACCCCGAGCACGCGCGGCGTGCCGACGGCCGCCTCGCCGCGCTCGAGCAGCCGCAGGAGCGTGTCGCCGCTCACCGCGACGCCGATGCCGCCCAGCAGTCGGGCACCGGCCTCGCCCCCGAGCATGGCGCAGCATGTGGTGAGCAGCGCCTCGAGCCGCACCGTCGCGCGGCGATGCGGCGCTGTCGCCCCGGGGACTTGCTCGGCGAACGTCCGGCGCGGACAGTCGGGCGCGCGGCAGAAGAAGCGCCGCAGCGCCAGCCGCACGCGCACTGGTCGCCCGCACGCCGGCAGGTCGCGCAACTCCCGGACGTGGCGGCTGTGCACCAGGGTCGAGACCTGGCCACAGGCCGGGCAGCGCCCGGCCGCTGCGGTCGCGGTCGCCTCGACGATGATGTCCCCGTCCTGCTCGGTGGTACGCTCCACACGCACCCCAGCCAACTCGTACATACCCTTGCCCTTCACCACGAACGAAGTGATCCAACTGAGGATGGTACTTGCTCCCTCCCCATTGGATCACGCGCTTCGCGGAAGAGCCCGCTGTGTGGACATCGGAATACTGGGGCCGACGGCCTCAAGGAAGGAGTCCACGATGGCGAAGACGCACCCGCCCTATCCCCCGGCGTTCCGGGCCGAGGCGGTGGACCTGGCCCGCACGAGCGGGAAGGGCATCCCCCAACTCGCCCAAGATCTCGGCGTCTCCGAGCAGGCGCTGCGCGGCTGGATGAAGCGCGCCGACATCGACGCGGGGCGCGGCCAGCCCGGGGAACTGACGACGGGGGAGCGGGAGGAGCTGCGCCGGCTGCGCCGCGAGGTGAAGACGTTGCAGCAAGAACGGGACATCCTGCGAAAAGCCGCGGCCTACTTCGCGAAGGAGACCTTGTGAGCCGGTATCGGTTCATCCGCGCGGAGCGGGCCACCTATCCGATCGCCGTGTTGTGCCGGGTGCTGGGCGTCGCCCGGTCCGGCTACTACGCCTGGGCGCGCCGCGGGGTCTCGGCCCGCGCCCGAGTGGACCAGGAGTTGACCGCCCGGATCGCCCAGGTTCACGAGCAGAGCCGGCGGACCTACGGCGCGCCGCGTATCCACGCCGTCTTGCGGGCGAGCGGTATCCGCTGCGGCTCACGCCGGGTCGCCCGGCTGATGCGCGCCGCC
>JAUJMV010000011.1:0-93323 GCA_030446685.1 Thermomicrobiales bacterium
CTAGAGCTTGATGTACTTCGGGTTTCTCAGGATCGTAAGATTGTCCCCGTAGTACAAGTTAATGCCCTACACAAGCGTACCTCCTGGCGGGAAGGTCGCCGCGCACGGCGGCGTAAGCGAGCTAACCGGACTTTCCAAGCTAGCCCTCCGCTCGGCGTGCGTCAAGATGCACGTATACCGAGTTTCTGTGCAGGATCGGCATCTGCACGAAATCTCCCCAAAATCGGGGGGTAAAGTGCAAAGCCCCTTACACCCCTCGCTCGTCGCTCGTCGCTCCACGCCCCGCGCACTCCGCGCACGGGCAGAGGTCGCGCAGGGCGCGGTAGGTGAAGATGCCGGTGCTGTGGCCGTCCGCCCAGATCGGACAGATGGCGTAGCGCCCGACCTGGCGCAGATCGACCAGGTCGGTCTGCTCGGGGGTGAGCCGGTCGGTGGCGTCGAGCAGACCAGGCCGGCCCCACTCGCCGCGGCAGGTGGCGCAGGGGCAGGCCCAGCGCAGCGCCTCGAACGCGTAGACGCTCCGGTGGCCGTCGGCCCACTCGACGCGCAGCAGCCGCTCGTCCACGTCGGCGGTGATCGTCAGCGGCTCGGGCATCGTCTGGCTCATCCTCGCATGCCTTTCCTGTCCCCGGGCTCTCAACTCCCCCAATTATAGGCGGTTGGCGATCATCGCGCGTGACACCCCGCCGCCGGTTGGTTCGCTCCGGACGCCCCTGCTAGAATGGGGCGCGCGGCGGGCGCCGGCCCGCGAAGTCATGGCTCTGGGGGTGGGGCCGGGGCGTGCGGGTGAGCAGGGGCGAGGGAGTGGGAGGATGACGGTGCTCGAACGGCCGACCGTGCTGCGGGTCGCGATCGCGCTGACCGACAGGGAGTTCAAGCAATTGCTCGACCGCGCGCGGGCGGAGGACGTGCATACCGGCGGCGTCTACGACCTGCGCGGCGCGGTGATCACCGTGTGGGAGCGGCCCTGGGCCGACACCGACGCCTGGAAGTATCTCGGGCGCGTCGGCGAGATCCACTACCAGCACCCCTCCGCCGACGTGCCGCCGACGGTCCGCCGCCTCGTCGTCATGCCCGGCCACGGCGCCGACGAGCTGGTGCGGCACATCGGCCACCTCAGCGGGCGCGACCACCGCCGCCTGCCGGAACTGTAACTCGCCCGGCGCGTCGGTCGCGCGTCGAACGTCTGAACGTCGAACGTCCCCGCGCCGGCAGGGGGAGAGGCGAAAGGGTGAGCGGATGACGATCGATGCCGTCGCGCGACCGACCCCGCGCGACCTCGGCGACGGGCTGGTCCTGCGCTGGACGACCGCCGCCGACGCGGAGTGGGTCGCGGACCTCAACGCGGCGGTCTTCCGCGGCAAGCCTGAAGACCCGCCGAACCCGCGGATGCGCGCCCAGACGCTCGACTGGTTCAGCGGACGCCACCCGCTGGTCGGCCCGGCCGATTTCGTCGTCGTCGAGGACACCCGCGCCGGGAAGTTCGTCGCCAGCACCTGCCTGATGGCGCAGGAGTGGGCCTACGAGGGGATCGGGTTCGCGGTCGGGCGGCCCGAGTTCGTCGCCACCGACCCCGACTACCGCAACCGCGGCCTGGTCCGCGCGATCTTCGCCGCGCTGCACCAGGAGAGCGCCGCGCGCGGGCAGCCGGTCCAGGCGATCACCGGCATCCCCTACTTCTACCGCCAGTTCGGCTACGAGTACGCGCTCGACCTCGACGGCTACCGCACCGTCCAGCTCACCGCCATCCCCGAAGCGCCGGCCGACCGGCCCGAGCCGTTCACCCTGCGCCCCGCCACGCCGGACGACCTGCCATTCATCATGGGGCTCCACCGGCAGCGCCAGGCCGGGGCCGCCGTCTCGGCGGTCGTCCCGGAGGCGTTCTGGCGTTCGACGTTCGGCGCGCTCGATCTCGGTTACAACCTGGCCTGGCGGCTCTGGATCGTCCTCGACGCGGCCGGCGCGGTCAGCGGCTTCGCCCGCACCGGCACGCTGCGCTGGCAGGGCAGCTTCGTCGTCTGGGACATCGCCGTGGCGGATGGCGTCCCGCTCCACGCTGCGGCGCCGGCGGTCCTGCGCGCCCTGCGCCCGGTCGCTGCGGCGACCCCGACCTACGGCCCGGCGTCCGAGGCCAAGCCCTGCACCACGCTGGCCCTCTACCTGGGGCGCCAGCATCCCGTCTACGACGTGCTCGGCCCGGCGGTCGCCCCCGCCCCCGAGCGCCCCTACGCCTGGTACGTGCGGGTGGCGGACCTGCCGGGCTTCCTGCTGCGGCTCGCGCCGGCGCTGGACCGCCGCCTGGCCGCCTCGCCGATGGCCGGCTACGACGGCGAGCTGCGCCTCGACTTCTACCGCGACGGCGTGCGCCTGCGCTTCGCGCGGGGGCGCCTGACCGCGGCGGAACCCTGGCGGCGCCCGGTCTGGGGCGAGCGGCAGCAGGGGGGCTTCCCGCCGCTCGTCTTCCTGCAACTCCTCTTCGGCCGGCGCAGCCTCGACGAGTTGCAGGACGCCTACCCCGACGTCCTCGCCGACGACACCGCGGCCCCGCTCCTCAACGCCCTCTTCCCGAAGCGGCCGACGAACGTGATCTATCTCGAATAGCCGCGCGGTAGGATGGGCGGCAGGCACCCGTCGTCAGGCTCGCCCCTGCCGCGGCGCCGAGCGGGCCTGGGGCGGAACGACGACGAGGACCGCCGCCACCGGCAGCACGCGTAGCAGCGGAGGGAGCGCGGCATGACCGCCCACACCGTCGCCCTGGGGCCGGAGTTCGACCGCTTGCCCGACGACACCGAGGAGACCTTGGTGGGCACATCGTTGCACCAGGCGGCCATGGTCGCCCTCTACACCAGCCTGACCCTCTGCGCCCGGCGCCGCGGCCTCCCCTGGTTCGTCGGCAACCAGATCAAGCTGGTGATCCCCCGCGGGGGGAACCGGGCGCCGTACATGCCCTCCCCCGACATCCTGGTTCACCCGACGCTGACCAGCGGCTCGCGCGGCTCGATCATCCTGGCGGCCGACGGCCCGCCAGCGCTGATCATCGAGGTCGCCAGCCCGTCGACCGCGCTGGAGTACGACGTCAACCTGACCTCGCCGACCGGCAAGCCGCGGGCCTACGAGACGGCGGGGGTGGCGGAGTACCTGGTCTTCGATCCGGTGGGCGACATCTTGGGGACGCAGATGTGGGGGCGGCGGGCCGGCCCGCGCGGATTCGTCCCGTGGGCGCCAGCGGCCGACGGCCGCTGGCACAGCGCGGCGCTAGGCATCGCCTTCGCGCCGCAGGGCCTGCGCCTGCGCGTCTACAACCAGGACGGCGATCTGGTGCCGCTGACCGAAGAGCTGGCCGACCTGGTGGAGGAACGCGACCGGCAACTTGCCGAACAGGAACGGCGGCTGGCCGCGCTGGAAGCGGAGTTGCGCAGACTCCGCGGGGAGTAGCGCGGCCACGGGCGTCCCGCGGGAGCGAACCCGGGGTGTAAGGCGCTATGGGCTGCCGTACCCCGCGTTGACGTAGGCGGGGTCGGCGTCGGGGCCAAATCCGAGCGCGGCGCGGCGCTCGCGGAAGGCGGCCAGCGCCGGCCGGTAGGCCGGATCGGCGATGAAGTCGGTCGTCTCGCCGGGGTCGCGCGCCAGGTCGAACAGCACCTCGGGCATCTCCGGGCCGTAGTACTGATACTTCAGGGCGCCGCGCTTGATCAGCAGGTTCCGCCGCCCGAACTGCGAGACCGTCTCGTCGTCCCAGCCGTCGCCCTCGCCGCGCAGCAGCGGGACGAGGCTGCGGCTGTCGAGGCCGGGCGGGGTTTCGATGCCGGCCAGGTCGCAGAGGGTGGCGAAGAGGTCGCAGAGGTTGACGTTCTCCCGCACCACCCGCCCCCCGGCGAAGCGGCGGGGCCAGCGGACGATCAGCGGGACGCGGGCGCTGGCCTCGTAGAACTTCTGCTTCTCCCAGATGCCGTGCTCGCCGAGCATCTCCCCGTGGTCGCTGGTGTAGACGACGAGCCAGTCGTCCGGGTCCTCGCCCGACGTGGCGCAGGGCGTCGAGCACCCGCCCGTACTGCCCGTCGATCGTCTCCACCATGCCGTAGTAGGCGGCGGTGGCGCGCCGGATCTCGCGCTCGGAGACGTCGACGCCCGGGCGGACCTGCCGCCGGCTGAGGAAGGATGCGGCGAGACCGGCTGGTCCAGGAAGGGGCGGACCCGGTTGAGGTAGTAGCCGAACCGCTCCGCGCCGGCGGTGTAGGGGTAGTGGGGCTGGTTGAGGCTCACCTTGAGCAGCAGCGGGCGGTGGTTGCTCTCTCGATCGTAGAAGGGGCTGGCGAAATACTCTTCGATGAAGTCGAGCGCGCCCCGCACCGCGTACTCGTCCTTGACCACCTGTGGGCCGCGCCCGACGCCCGCGCGCCAGATCTCCTTCGCGTCCGACCATTTCACCGCGGCGGTCGGGCGGTCGTGGCGGGCGAACTCCTCCTCCCGGCGCTCCGGGATCGAGCGGCTGCCGACCGCGATGTCGCCGCAGAGGCGCTGCGTCCAGCCCTGCATCTGGTCCGGGCCGGTGTGGTGCAACTTGCCGCAGGCGACCGTCGCGTAGGCATACTGCGCGAAGCGGCGGGCGAAGGTCATGTGGCCGGGCGGGAGGTCCTCGCCGAAGACCTCGCAGCCGCAGGTGCGCGGCAACTGCCCGGCCATCAGCGCCTGCCGGGCGGGGATGCAGATCGGCGACGGCGTGTAGGCGTTGCGGAAGACGACGCCGGTGCGGGCCAGCTCATCCAGCACCGGCGTGCGGACGACCGGGTCGCCCGCGTAGCCGGCCACGTCGGGGCGGTGCTCGTCGCTCATCAGGAAGAGCACGTTGGGGCGCGCGGCCGCCGGTCGTTCTGCCACTGCTCCCCTCGCCGTCCGGCGTTCCCCGCTCGACCCGCCACGCTGCCACGGTCATCCCACCGGGCAGCGGTGGCGCGGGCGCCCGCTGACGCCCCCGCGCGGGCGTCAGCGGGCGCCGGGCGGCGCTCAACGCTCGAAGAAGTACTGCTGCGGGTTGGTCGGGCCGGGCGTGGGATACTGCCAGGCGCCGGGCATCGTCCGCGGCACGTTCTTCATCGTGTTCTTGACGATGCCGTAGCCGTTGGTCGGCAGCGTCGTGCCGATGCACCAGAACTCCTCCTGCGCGATCCGCAGGAGCCGCTCCATCAGCTCGTACTGCCGGCCCGTATCGCCGGTCGCCTCCAGTTGCCGGTAGAGGTCCATCTGCTGCTTGGCGGCCGGCGGCGGCTCCTCCGGCTCGACCCGCGGATTGGCCGGGCGGGCGAACCAGACCGACCAGGCTTGCGCGAAGTTCGACTCGTCGCTGTAGGGGAAGTAGTGGCGGGGGTCGAGGATCGCGTCGAGCTGGCCGCCGCCGCCGCCCCAGACGACCGCGTCGTGCTCGTTGGCGTTCTTGCGAGTGTAGAGGAGGGCCCGGTCCTCGACCTTGACCTGCAGATCGACGCCGACCTTCTGCCAGGAGCCCTTGATCAGGTTCAGCGCGTCGATCGACTCCTTGGCGGTGGCGTTGACCTCGACCTGGAAGGCGATCGGCTTGCCGTCCGGCCCGAGGCGCATCCCAGCCCCGTCCTTGCGGGGGAACGCCTTGTCCAGGTACTCGGCCGCCCGCTTCAGATCGAACTCGGTGTACTGCTTGGCGAGCCGCTCGTTGAAGAAGGGGTGTCGCGCCGCGGCGCCGCCTGCCAGGCCTCGCCCTGGCCGACGAAGACCACGTCGATGATCTCCTGCCGGTTGACGGCGTAAGAGAGGCCGATGCGGAAGTCCTTGTTCTGGAAGATCTGCCGCTTCGTCGGGTCCTTGTGCGTCAGGTTGAGCGCGATGATCATCTCGTTCATGCTGGAGGGCACGGTCTCGTAGAAGCCGTAGTTGCCCTTCTGGCGGTTATCGGTGAAGACCGGCTTGTTCTGGTTCTCGGCGATGTGGCGATCCTGCAGATCGACCGCCTTGAGGACCAGACGTCGTAGACGGCGCGGTCGATGTAGGCGGCTTGTTCTGGTTCTCGGCGATGTCGACCTTCCAGAGGGGTTGCGCTCGGCGACGACCCGCTGGGCGTTACCAGCGCCGTAGGCCTGGAAGACGTCGTAGAGCGTCGGCAGATCGGTCGATGTAGGGGGTGCCGGGGATGCCCGCCCCCTTCAGGCGGAAGAGTTCGACCCAGTCGCGGGCGTTGTTCTGCTGGACCAGTTGGTCGAGGGTGGTGGTGTTGTACCGCTTGTCTGCTTGAGGTAGTGCGCCGGGTAACGCGTCCACTGGTCGCCGCTCGGGGTGGCCAGATCCTGGAGGAACAGCCCGTTGGGCTGGAACCGCACCTTGACGCCACCTCGAACGGGTTGGTGCCGCGGCTGCTGGTGAGCTCCTTGTTCTTGTGGACGTCCTCCACGTAGAAGAGGATGTCGTCGGCGGTGAAGGGCTGGCCGTCCGACCACTTCATGCCCTCGCGCAGCGCGAAGGTGTACTCCTTCGCGTAGGCTGGCCTGGAACGACGCGGCGGCGTTGGGGAGCGTCGGATCCCACTCGGGGTCCCAGCGGGTCAGAGCGCGTGCGCGTCAGCCAGGCGGTGTCCCGGGGGTGCCGCCCCTTCCGGCGGAACCGGGTTCGACCGGCAGTCGCTCGGCGAGCTGCGGGCGTTGTTCTGCTGGACCAGTTGCGCGGTCGCCGTCGAGGGTGCCGCCACCCCGGCGATCCCGAGGCCGGTGAGATAGAGGAAGTTGCGCCTGGTCAGCACCCGCCACCGCGATCCCTCCGCCATGATGATCCTGCTTGAGGATAGTGACACCACGCGTCGCGCGATCCCGCCATTCTACGCGGTCAACCTCAATGTCTCCCTCGCGGCCACGCTCGCGAAGCACCACCCTCCACGGCCTTTCCGCGTCACCCCCGGTGTTCTCATTGCCAGATGTCGTAACTGACCGATTCCAGGTATTGTATATCATACCGTTGGCCCTGCCGCTCGAACCGGAGGGGCGCGTGGACGGTGTGCTGGTCGAGCTTCATGGAGGGCGTCCACCTCCGGCGACGCGGGGCCTCGGCCAGCGCGGCTGCGGCGGCAGCAGGGACTGCACCTCGGCGGTGGCGCGGCAACCCGGCGAAGAACTGGGCCATTGTTCTTGTGCCCAGGACGTGTTGGCGGTCACCTCCTCGCGCGCCCAGGCCCGTCGCCTCGCGGTGAAGTCGGGGCTGTAGGCCGCTGGCGCAGCGCGCCGCAGGGCGCGATCCGGCGTCGCCAGGAGTCGCGCACCGCCTCGCCGCCGTGGGCCGGCCCGTTGTCCCAGATCACGACCAGCCCCGGGGATGGTTGGCGCGCGCTGCCGGAGGAACGCGGCGCTCGTCGCGGAGGAACTGGTCCCGGCCAGTTCCGCTCGACCTCCCCGGTCTCCAGGCCTGGAAGCTCGCCTTCTCCCCCCAGCGCGGGCGACGTTGGCCAGGCGCTCTTCGCACCCACTTCCCGCGCAGGTCGCCGTCGGCGTCGTCCACCTTCGCCCCGCTCGCCCGCGCCTCGGCCAGCAGGGCGGCGTACTCCGCGACGAAGGCCGCGCGCCCTCGTCGGCCTTGAGCAGCCGTTCTTGGGCCGCTTGTAGACGAAGCCCAGGCGGCGTGCGCGCTGCCCGCCGACCAGCCTCGACGAACTGGCGCACCGCCTTCCAGGTCGCCAGCGCGACGCCGTCGGCGTCGCCTGGGCCGATTCGCTGCCGACCGGCGGGGGCACCGCCGGTCTGCTCTTGGCCGCAGGCCATCGCGTCGAAGGCGGCGCCACCGGCGGCATCACGCTCCAGCAGCTCGGCGACCTTGCGCCCTGCGCCAGCTGCAGCGCGGCGGCTCCCGCTCGCGCGGCGTCGGGGCGCGATACATCCGCTCGCGCACGTGCCGCCGAGCTGCCGTGCGCCAAGACCGCCGCGATCTCGGCCATGCCCGCGCTCCCGCCCGACCCCACGCCAGCATGCGCATATCCGATCACCCTGCCGGCTTCCTCGGCGCTTCGGTTTAGGGTGTTCTATGTGCGTTGCTTTGACGGACAATCTCGTCAACGACGCGCGCGAGCGGTGCGGTGGCGTCGATGATAACACCGTTTTTCGGAATGCCTTCTTTCGTTTGATACAATCGGTCGTTTGCGCCCCAGTCAGTTGGGTCACCCGCCGCGCCGTTCATTGTGTCAAAGTCAACGTCAAGGATAAAAACGCCGTCAAACAAATCGTCGCCACCGCAGAAAAACGTTACCGCCTCATCGCGGTTGGCGACGAAAGCCTTTACTTTATCGACATGCCAAATGTGGTGCTCGCCGAGTGCTCGTGCGTGAGGCCATCCGTCGGTGTACCAGTTTCCGGATCGCCTTGGCGCCAATTCCCCGCATGAATGGCGCGGCGACCGTCGTCTTGCCGGAGCCCGAAACGCCTGCAAGCAGATAATTCCTCATGCCCATGGTTGGAGGATACCACCGGCGATGACACCAACAATTGGTGGGACGAGATAGGGCTGTCGAGGTGTTGCTGGACTTACCTGGTCAGCGATCCCACCGGCGCCAGGTGGTCATTGACAAGGTGATGGCGACGCTGGGGCACCGCGACGACGTGCGGGCCAAGGCGGCCGACGCGGAGGTGCTGACGGTGATGATCCTCCTCTACCTGTCCGGGCCGCTGAGCGATCAGCCGTCGCCCGCACGCCCTGCACTGGGGCTGGCGCTGGAGACGCTGGGCGCGGTGTTCGCCCGCGGCGACGTGTTCCTCATCGACGGCATGCGGTCCCGTCTGCCGCCGCGCCCGCGCCCGGTGCTGCCGCAAGGTGCGGGGGCGGGCCTTCTCAATGCGCGGCCAAGGGCGAGCAGTTCTTCGGCGGCGGCAAACAGTCCCGGTCTTCCCACGGCCAGCTGACCGCCGGATGGGGTCTACGGCGACAAGGGCGACACGGCGGCCGACGAGGCACGATCCTCGCCGAGACCGGCTTCCCGCGTCATGCGCCCCAACGACTGGGCCCAAGCTAGCGCTGCGGGCACCGCGCGGATCGAGGCGCTGTTCTCAGTTGGAGGCGATGGGCGTGCAGCACCTGCGCGTAACGGCCTCGAACTCAAGCTCCACGCCGCCCTCCCGCCGCCACCATCGCCAACGCCGTATTGTAGATCATATAACAATGCGGGGAGTCGGAAAATAGCCTCTGCGAGCGCCATCCGCGCATCCTACGGGACCAAGACACGGGCTGGGGCAAGGGTTAGGGGAATCAGCGCCGCCGCCGCACCGCGAAGAGCTCGGCCACCGGCGCGCGGAAACCCGGCAGCACGTCGCCGCCATCCAGTTCGGCGTCGGGGCCGAGATCGCGCGTCGCGCCACCCGCGGCGTAGATGGTGACGGACTGGTGCTTCGGCCACAGCACCCATACCAGCCGTGTGCCCGCCGCCAGGTACTCGCGCACCTTGTCCCGCACGTCCTCCGCACGGTCGTTCGGCGACACCACCTCCACCGCCAAGTCCGGCGCGAAGGGCCAGTACCCCTCGGGGACTCCTTCCTCGGGGATGCGCTCCCAGGAGACGAACGAGACGTCGGGGATACGGAGGAGGTCGGGGTGGCGGCGGAGGATGTAGCTCGTGTTGTCGCTGAAGGCGAGACCGAGATCCCGCTCGGTGACGAACGTGTCGATCAATTTGTAGAGCAGCCCTACGATCAGGTTGTGCAGCGCGCCGGCACCGGGCGCCTCGACCAACGCTCCTTCCACCAATTCGTAGCGCACGCCCGGCTTTTCGGGCATCTCCCACAGTTCCTCGGCCGTCACCAGTTGCTTGACAGTCATGGTCCCTGCCCTCCTGCGCCTGGCGGCCGGCGAGTGCCGCGAACCCGCCCGGCGCCCGCTACCGCTCGTAGTTGCCGGGGCGGCCGGCGGCGAGGCCGCGGGCCTGCGGGGTCAGCTCGCGATCTTGCGGGAAGAAGTTGGCGCGCTCCAGCCAGGCGCGCTCGTCGGAGCGGATCGCGAGGATGTGCGCCAGCGCCTCCTCCGGGTCGGGGAGCGGCTCGCGCGGGCGCAGGCAGAGCCCGCCGATTGGGCGGCCGCTCTCCAGCACCAGGATGCGCGCACCGGAGGGGGTGGTCCGCAGCGGCACCAGGTAGACCCGCCCCGGGTAGAGCCCGCTCTGGACCGGCAGCGCGCCCTCGCGCCGCAGCGTGCGGTAGTCCTCCGCCCCCAGCATCCGCCGCGTCAGCCGCGAGGCGCGCAACTGCGCGTAGAAGGCCCGCCGCCGCTCCGCCGCCGCCCGTAGCAGCGTCCGCTCGGAGAGGATCAGCGCGCCGACGCCGATGGCGACGCTGGCGACCGCCAGGAGCAGGCCGAGCAGCCCGGTGACGAGCGGCGGCCGCGCGGAATATGCCAGCACGGCGCCGAACACGACGAGGCCGATCAGGGCTAGCCCGCCGTAGGCCCACCGCCGCGCCCGCGGGATGCGGCCCTGGCGCCGCCGGTCGGCGATCGCCCCCGCCGCCAGCGCCAGCCCGACGATCCCACCCAGCAGCGCCCCGCCCGCCAGCCGGTAGGGCAGGTTGCCGAAGGCGCGCAGCACCAGGGCGACGCCGACCGAGCCGATCGCCCCCGCGCTCATCGTCGCGACGAGCGCCGCGCCCGCCCTGGCTCCGAGCGCCCCGTCACTATTAAGCGCCCGCCGCACCCCACCGAAGAGCCCGCGCGCCGGCCGCGATCTCACCCGTCTGCGCTGCTGCATGACCACCCCCCAGTCGAACGCGGAACGACGAGGTTCCATTGAGCGCCAGCAACAAGGTGGCACCGAACAGAGAACGGCAGCCCCCTTCCGCACACGCCGTGTCCCCTATTCCGCGCCCGCCACAGCCCCCATTCCGCGTTCCGCACTCCGCGCTCCGCACTCCGCGTCCGGCAGCCCGCCCGCCGCCTCGACATCGTAGCCCCAATCGAGCAGGCCGTCGTCGAGGGCGCGGCTGATGATCAGGCGGTGGATCTCGCTGGTGCCCTCGACGATCGTCAGTTGCTTGGCGTCGCGGTAATAGCGCTCGGTCGCGTAGTCCTTCAGATAGCCGTAGCCGCCGAGGATCTGCAGCGCCTGCTCGGAGGCGCGCACCGCCACCTCGCTGGCGGTCGCCTTGGCGATCGAGAGGTGGTGCGCGATGTCGCGGTCGCTGCCCCCCTGGTCGACCAGCCAGGCGGCGCGGTAGGTCAGCAGGCGCGCGGCCTCGACCTCCATCGCCAGCTCGGCCAGCTTGAAGGCGATCGCCTGGTGCTCGATCAGCGGCCGGCCGAAGGTGCGGCGCTGCTTGGCGTAGGCCAGCGCGTACTGCGTCGCCCCCGCCGCCAGCCCGACCCCGCGCGCGGCGACCAGCGGGCGCACGACGTTGAGGTGGCGCATCACCAGCCGGAAGCCCTGATTCTCCTCGCCCAGGAGGGCGGCGGCCGGCACCCGGCAGTCGCGCAGGTCGAGCTCGACCACCGGCACGCCGAGCACGCCCATCTTCGGCAGCTCGCGGACGACGCGGAAGCCGGGGTTCGGCAGATCGACCAGGAAGGCGCTGACACCGCGCGCCCCCGCCGCCGGATCGGTCTTGGCGACGACCATCGCGAAGTCGGCGACGGTCGCCTGCCCGGCCCAGAGCTTCGTGCCGTTCAGCACGAAGCCGTCGCCGTCGCGGGTGGCGGTCGTGGCGATGTTGGCCGCGTCGGAGCCGGCCCCCGGCTCGGTCAGCGCGAAGCAGCCGCGCAGCCGCCCCTCGGCGACGCCGCGCACATACCGGTCCTGCTGCTCGGGCGTCCCGGCCATCGCGATGCCGGCGGTCGCCAGCCGCGTCGTCAGCAGCAGCAGCCCGGCCGAACTGTCGTACTTGGCGACCTCCTCGATCGCCAGCGCCAGCCCGAGCGAGCCGGCGCCCGCGCCGCCCGCTTCGGGCGGGAAGGCCAGCCCGAGCAGCCCTGCGTCGCGGAACGCCTCGAAGTAATCCTGCGGGTACACGCCCTCGCGGTCGACCGCCGCCGCCCGCGGCGCGACGACCTCGCGCGCCACCCGCGCCGCCGTCTCCCGCACCCGCCGGTGCTGCTCGCTCAGCCCGAAATCCATCCTTCTTCCCCAGTTACCCGCGCCCCGCCCGGCGCGATCGATCGCCATGCAGGCGCTGTCCGGCGGCCTCGCCTCGCTGATATTGTACCAAGCTGCGCGTCGGGGCAGGGCGCGAGTAGCTGTTCAGGCTGGCCGGGCAACATTGCTACCGTGGCATCGCCGGGCCGCATCCGTACTCGGCGAGGACCGGGTTGCAAACGAATGTGCCCCCCGACTCTGAACAGTTACGGGCGCGAGGCCGCATAATGGACGTCTGGTGAGCGCGAATGCGGCTCGCCAAATCCCTGATCCCGCGCGGGTTGACGCGGGGATGACGTGCAAGCCCCGGACCGGGATACGCGGTTCCTCGATCGGCGAGGGCAAGTGCCCCTGGAGCGAGCATTCCGGCGTTGTTGCGGCGCCTTATGGGGCGAGCGGTATGACGGTGACGACGTGGGTGAACGCGGCGAAGTCGCCGGGGTTGTTCGTCAAGAGTTGCCGCACCCCGCCGACCTGCATCGTCGCGACGATGTTCACGTCATGGACCCTGCGCCCGACGCCCTGCTCCACCAGATCGAGGAGCGCTGCCGTGACTGCCGCGCTTTCCTCAATAAGCTGAAAGCGGGCCTCGAAGTGGCGCACTTGTGCGGTCAAAGTGGTGATCGGGATATTGACCTGCGGGCGATTGAGCGTCGCCAGGAACTCGCGCAGGATCTGACGGCTGATCACAAGCGGCACGGCGGCGGCCTCGCGCGTCTCGATCGCCCGGCGCGCGATGGCGTGCAACGGCGAGACGGCCATACTGGCATAGACGAGCACATTGGTGTCCAGGAACACGGGCTCAACGTCCGTCATCGTCATACAATTCCTCGCGGCAGAGCGGCAACCCGTCGGGCCACGTCCCGCCCTCGATCACGGGGAAGGGCGGCAGATCGCGCGGCAATTCGAGATCGTGGGCGACTCGCGGCGCCAGCAGACCGATGAGGCGCAGCTGATCCGCGAGTGAGAGGCGGCGGACCAGTGTCAGCGCCTGGTCCAGGGTTGGGGGATCGGGAGCAAACATCGGTCCGCCTTTCGTTCGGCACGCCATGCGCATCCGCAGCACCAGAGGCGAGTATAGCACCGGGAGCGGGGCAAACCGCCGCCAACTGCATGCCGTAACACCACGCAAGTCCGGGGGGTCGAGAACACTGGCGCCGCACAACGCTGGCAGGGGCGCCCCCTCGGGTATGGCATTCGACCGTTGCACGAGGTTCGCCGGACTCCGCACGTTTTCGGCGAGACTGTCTTTCGTGAAGGGGCTGGACGTGGTTGTCGAACCCACGACTACAACCCAGCGCCGCCGCCTGCCCCTCGCCCTCCTGGGGGCGGGCGGGGCGCTGCTGGCCGCCGGCGGTGTCGCCTTCTACCGCCGGCCCTTCCGCACGCTGCGCGCCCTCCTGCGGCTGCGGCTGCGGCTCGCCGGGGTGCGCGAACGCCGGGTGACGGTCAACGGCGTGCCGCTGCGCTACTTCGAGGCCCGCCCCTCCTCATTCCATAGTCCAGCGCCCGCGACCCCCGATCCCGCCGAGGCGCTGGTGCTGATCCCCGGCCTCGGCGACTCCGCCGAGAGCTGGACCGATCTCCTCCTCGCCCTGCCGCGCGACCGGCGGATCCTGGCGGTGGACCTGGCCGGCTTCGGGCGCACCCCGCCGCCGCCGGAGGGGATGCGCTTCTCGGTCCTGACCGACTACTTCGCCCGGTTCCTCGACGCCGTGGGGGTGCGCCGCGCGGCGCTGGCCGGCAACTCGCTCGGCGGCGCGGTCGCGATCCGCTACGCGGCGCGGCATCCGGGGCGCGTGACGCACCTCTTCCCGATCGACAGCGCCGGCCTGCTCGGCGAGGCGCCGGCGGTCCTGGAGCCGGCGACGCGCGAGCTGGCCCAGGAGTTGGTGCGGATCACCGTCGGGCCGGGGCGCCGTCTGCCCCGCTTCATCCTCGACGACCTGCTGCGCAACGTGCGCGCCCCGGCCCGCCGCGCCTATCTGGCGAACGGCGAGCCGACCGACGTGCGCGAGGACCTGCCCCGCCTCGGCGCGCTCGGCATCCCCACGACGATCGTCTGGGGCGAGCACGACGGATTGATCCCGCTCGACAATGGCGAGCGCCTGCGCGACGCGGTCGCCGGCGCAGAGCTGCTCGTCCTGCGGGGCGCCGGCCACAGCCCGCAGGGCGACGCCCCGCGCGCGCTGGCGCGGATCATCGGCGAACGGCTGCAACGAGCGCGGCCGGGCGCCATCTAGGAATGCCGCGCCCAGCAGACGCGGCGCGCGCTCCAGGGGCCGCTCCACGGAGTCAAGGACCGGCCGTGGATTGTAAGGAGATGCTATACTTCCCTTACATACCGGCTGGTGCTGCGGAGGTGTGGGATGCGGGAAGTGATCGCGACGGTGACGAGCAAGGGGCAGATCACCATCCCGGTGGAGGTGCGGCGGCGCCTGGGCGTGGAGGCGGGCGATCAGGTGGCCTTCGTGCTGGCCGACGACGGCTCGGTCCAGGTGCGGCGGCCCCACTACCTCACCGTGGCGGAGCTGGCCGGGGCGGCGGGCACGCTGCCGGAGCCCCTGCCCTGGGAGGACGTGCTGGCGATCGCCCACGAGGACCAGGCACTGGTGAAGCAGCCGAATCGGCCATGAGCGCGCCCTATGTCGACACGGATGTGCTGATCCGGCTGCTGACGGGTGACGATCCGGCGAAGCAGGCCGCGGCCCGAACACTCTTCACGGCGGTGGAGGAAGGGCGGCTCACCGTGGCCGCGCCGGAAAGTGTCATCGCCGATGCGGTGTTCGTGCTCAGTTCTCCGCGCCTGTATCGGCTGCCGCGGCCGCGCATCACGACCCTGCTGGGGTCACTCGTCCGCCTGCCCCACTTTCGCGTCCACAACCGCCCGATCGTCTTGCGGGCGCTGGACCTCTACGGCAGCACCGGGCTGGGCTTCGGTGACGCGCTGCTGGTCGCCACCCTGGAGCGACAGGGCGGCGGGACGCTCTACTCGTATGACGCGCACTTCGATCGCTTCGCGGCGGTCGAGCGCCGGGAGCCGTGACAGCCGCCCCGCTGCCCGTCCGCCAGGGGGCAGCAAGTGCTATCATCTCGCTCGTGGGCCAAGCAGGGCCACGGTGGTGGGAGATCAGCGAGAGCGGAGGGGTTCGCGGTGTTCGTCGTCGGGACGGCGGGGCACGTCGATCACGGCAAGTCGACGCTGGTCAAGGCGCTGACCGGGATCGATCCCGACCGCCTGCGCGAGGAGCGCGAGCGGGCGATGACGATCGACCTCGGCTTCGCCTGGCTGACCCTGCCGGGCGGGCGCGAGGTCAGCATCGTCGACGTGCCGGGGCACGAGCGCTTCATCAAGAACATGCTCGCCGGGGTCGGCGGGATCGACGCGGCGCTGCTGATCGTCGCGGCCGACGAGGGGCCGATGCCGCAGACCGCCGAGCACCTGGCGATCCTCGACCTCCTCGGCATCGCCCGCGGCCTCGTCGTCCTGACCAAGCGCGACCTGGTCGACGGCGACTGGCTCGATCTGGTGCGCGAGGAGACGCGCGAGCGCCTGGCCGGCACCACCCTGGAGCGGGCGCCGATCGTCGCGGTCTCGGCGACGACGGGTGAGGGATTGGACGACCTGCGCGTCGCCCTCGACCGCCTGCTCGACGACACCCCGCCGCGCCGCGTCACCGGGGCCCCGCGCCTGCCGATCGACCGCGTCTTCACGATCAGCGGCTTCGGCACCGTCGTCACCGGCACCCTCAGCGACGGCGCGCTGGCGATCGGCCAGGAGGTCGAGATCCTGCCGTCCGGGCGGCGCGGGCGCATCCGCGGCTTGCAGAGCCACCGCGCGAAGGCCCAGGAGGCCCAGCCGGGCAGCCGCGTGGCGGTCAACCTCGCCGGGCTGGCGACCGACGAACTGCGGCGCGGCGACCTGCTGACCGCCCCCGGCGCGCTGCGCCCCACCGACCGCCTCGACGCGCGCCTGACCCTCACCGCCGACGCGCCGGTCGAGCTGGAGCAGAACGACGAGATCGACTTCTTCCTCGGGGCCGACGAGCTGCCGGCGCGGGTGACGCTCCTCGACGCCGAGCGGCTGCGCCCCGGCGCGACCGGCTGGGTCCAGTTGCGCCTCGCCCGCCCGGTCGCCGCGCTGAAGGGCGACCGCTTCATCATCCGCCGCCCCTCCCCCAGCATGACGATCGGCGGCGGCGCGATCGTGGACGCCGCGCCGCGCCGCCACAAGCGCTTCCAGCCGGCGATCCTCGACACGCTGGCGACGCTGGAGCGCGGCACGCCCGCCGAGCTGGTCCTGCAGGCGCTGGCCGACGGGCCGCTCGACCGCAAGACCCTCGCCGCGCGCGCCGGCCTGGACGACGCCGCGCTCCGCGCCGCGCTCGACGAGACGCTGGTCGGCGGCGCGGTCCTCCTGCTGGCCGGCGATCCCGCCGCGCCGCGCCCCGCCGATGTCCTCGCCTCCGCGACCTCCTGGGCCGCGACCCGCGCCCGGATGACCGAGATCCTGGCGGCCCACCACCGGCAGTTCCCGCTGCGCCGGGGCCAGTCGAAGGAGGAGTTCAGGAGCCGCCTCGGCCTGGCGCCGCGCCTCTACGAGGCCGCCCTCGCCGCCGCCCTGCGCGAGGGCGCGGTCGCCGATGACGGGTCGACGCTGCGCCTGCCGGACCACCGGATCACCTTCACCCCGGCGCAGCAGCAGATCGTCGATCGCTTCCTGGCCGCGCTGGCCGCCCAGCCCTACGCCCCCCCCGCCCCGGCGGAGTTGGACGTGCCGCCCGAGCTGCTGGCGGCGCTGGCCGACACCGGCGCGATCGTGCGCGTCGACGACGGCGTCGTCTTCGGCGCCGCGGCCTATCGGGAGATCGTCGCCGAGACGCTGCGGCTGGTGGACGCCGAGGGGCGGATCACCGTCGCGCGCTTCCGCGACCGCTTCGGGTCGAGCCGCAAGTACGCGCTCGCGGTGCTGGAGCACTTCGACCGCCTGCACCTCACCCGGCGCGTCGGCGACGAGCGGGTGCGCGGCACCGCCGCCCCGGCCGCCGCCGATTGACGCGCGCGACCGGGAGGCCCTAGACTACCGCCGGGCCGGGCGCGGCGCGTCGGGAAGCTGGTCAACTGGCCGCCGGGTTGGGAGAATGATCGGGGAGCGGCGTCGCGCGGGCGTCCGGCGCGCGGCCGGTCCCGGTGCGGCCTGCTTCGCAATGGCAGATCGGAATGGAAAGGGTGGGGGTGGTGAAGCCGGATTTCTGGTGGATGCTCGGGTTATTCCTCTTCTTCATCGTGCTGTCGGCCGGCGCGATGCTCTGGGCCGGCTACCTCCCGGTGGCCTATGTGTTCATCATCTCGGGCATCGTCGGCAGCGCGGTCATCGCCTACTTCTTCCGCCCCGACTCGGCCAGCCGGCGCTAACCGCGCCCCAACGGGCGCCGGCGCCGCGGCGCCACGCAGCACCCCACGGGGCATACCGCCGCCGCGGGCTGAGATGGGGCTGATCCGCCCGGCCGTCTTACCGGCGTCGTCCGGCGGAGTGTGGGAGTAAAGGCCGGTAGCGGCCGGGGCGTATGTGCCGCGACCCGGCCCGATCGAGCGGGCCGGTCCTGCCGAAGATGATCGCGGGCCGCAGTCGCCGGGAGGAGCGCCCTATTCCGCACGCCGCACGCCGCACGCCCCAGGCGCCCCGCGCCGTCTTCCTGGCGCCGCACTACGACGATGTCGCGCTCTCCTGCGGCGGCACGGTCGCGGCGCTGGCCGACGCCGGCGCGCGCCCGCTGATCGTGACGGTCTTCGGGGGCGAGCCGGCCGGGGACGAATTGACCGACTTCGCCCGCTGGCAGCACCAACGCTGGGGGACCGCGGCGGGGTCCGACACCCTGGCGACGCGGCGGGCCGAAGACCAGGCCGCCGCCGCCATCCTCGGGGCCGGGACGCGCCGGCTCGATCACTTCGACGCGATCTACCGCGGCGACCGCTACCGCTCCGACGAGGCCCTCTTCGGCCCGCTCGCCGCGGACGAATTACCCCTCGTCGAGCGGATCGCGGCCGAGATCCTGGCGCTGCCCGAACTGGCGGACGCCGCCGACGCGACCCTCTACGTCCCGCTGGCGCTCGGCAACCACGTCGACCACCAGCTCGCCTACGCGGCGGGTCGGCGGATCGCCGCGCAGGCCGGCGCGGGGAAAATCGGCCCCCGCGTGCTGGCCTACGAGGACTTCCCCTACGCCGCGCAACACCCGGCGGCGCTGCCCGAACGCCTGGCGGCGCTCGCCGGTGAGGTGGGCGCGGCGGAGATCGTCGGCATCGGGGGGACGCTGGAGCGGCGGATCGCGGCGATCGTGGCCTACCGCTCCCAACTGGCCGTCATCTTCCGCTTCACCGACGACTGGCCGGCGACCGTGGCCCGCGCCGCCCGCGAGGTGGGCGGCGGCGAACCGGCCGAGCGCTTCTGGCCGCTGACCACCGGCGCGGAATCGGCTATACTACCCGCGTAAGCAGCAGCCCCGTCCTTTGCAGACCCTGGCGCCACGGTCTGGCGCGCGCCGCGTTGCCCGCGCGCCGGACACGATCGCCGACGATGGGGGGGCGCGGCCGGGCGACGGCCCCGGCGGAGGAAGTAAGGCAGGACGCCATGGTGAAACCGGAGCCGCGGCGGCGGGAGGCGTTGCCCTACCAGCAGGTCACCGTCGAGATCGTCATCCCCGTCTACAACGAGGAGGTCGCCCTGCCCCGCGGCATCGCGACCCTCTGCGACTACCTCGACACCTACTTCCCCTACCACTGGTCGGTGACGATCGCCAACAACGCCTCGACCGACAACACCCTCGCCGTGGCGCGGGAACTGGCCGCCGCCAACCCGCGCGTCCACGTCCTCCACCTCGACCGCAAGGGGCGCGGGCGCGCCCTCAAGAGCGCCTGGCTCGCCTCCGAAGCCGACGTCGTCGCCTACATGGACGTCGACCTCTCCACCAACCTGCAATCGTTCCTGCCGCTGGTCGCCCCCCTCGCCACCGGGCACAGCGACCTGGCGATCGGCTCGCGCCTCCTCAAGGGCGCGGTCGTCACCCGGCAGTGGAAGCGCGAGATCATCTCGCGCCTCTACAACCTGCTGATCAAGATCTTCTTCCGCAACCGCTTCTCCGACGCCCAGTGCGGCTTCAAGGCGGTCAAGCGCAGCGTGGCCCGCGCGCTGCTGCCGCGGGTGGAGAACAACGAGTGGTTCTTCGACACCGAACTCCTCCTCCTGGCCGAGGAGGAGGGCCTGCGCATCTACGAGGTGCCGGTCGAGTGGATCGAGGACCTCGACAGCCGGGTCAAGATCGTCTCCACCGCGCTGGAGGACATCAAGGGGCTGCTGCGGGTCCGCGCCCGCCGCCTGCGCCAGCGCCGCCGCTCCGCCGCCCTGACCGGGGATTAGCCCGACGGACGCGGGGGGCCGCCGGTTGAAACCGGCATCTCGCGGGCGCCACGACGTCACGAAGCACCCTGAAGGGCACAAACCCGCCGTCGCGGGCTGGGACCGTTGTCGCGCCCGGTAGCCTTCCTGGATCGCCTTCGCCCTGCCCATGCTCCAGCCCGCGCAGGCGGGCTTCGTGGCCGCAGGCCCGCGAGACGCCGGTTTCAACCGGCGGCCTGCCCCACCCCGCCCCGCCCCCACCCCTCCACGCCCACGCCCCGCCGGGGCTATCGCAACCGCCCGGATGGGTGTATAGTGCCACCGCCGCGGACGGCGGACGGCGCGGGGCGGCGCGCGGGAGGGGGCGATGAGGAAAGCGGAAGAGTTCGCGATCAAGCGGGAGCGGGTGCGGGCGCTGCTCGACGCGCGCGACCTGGAGGCGCTGGTGCTGGTGAGCGAGGCGAACCTCGCCTGGCTCAGTTGCGGGCCGGACGACGACGCCGATCTCGCCCGCGTCGCCGGCGGGCGCGGGCGCATCTGGATGGAGACCGAGGGGGGCGTCGCCGCGCTGATCGTCACCCGCGAGGCGGTCCACCTCTGGGCCGAGAACATCGAGTTCCCGCGCCTCACCCGCGACGAGTTCACCGGGCTGCCCTTCGAGCCGCTCGTCCAGGACTGGCGGCGCAGCGACCTGGGCCGCGCGATCACCGGGGTGATCGGGGCCGGCCGCGGCACGATCGCCTACGACCTCCAGATCCCGGTCACCACCAGCCTCGCCAACGCCCGCTTCCTCGGCGCGGAGATCGCCGCCCTGCGCGCCAGCCTCACCCCGCGCGAGATCGCGCGCTACCGCTGGCTCGGCGAGCGCTCGGCCACCATCGCGCGCGAGGTCTGCGAGACGATCGCGCCGGGCTGGACCGAGGCGGCGATCCACGCCGAGCTGACCGGCCGGCTCGCCGCGCTCGGCATCGACAATGCCGTCCCGATCGTCACCTGCGACGGCCGGATGTGGATCGACCGCCACGGCCTCTACGCCGACAACACCCTCGAGCGCTACGCGATGCTCGTCCTCTGCGCCCGCAAGTGGGGGCTGACCGCCTGCCTCACCCGCCTCGTCCACTTCGGCGCGCCGCCCGTCGATCTGCTCGACCGGCACGCCGCGACGCTGCGGATCACCCGCGCGGTGAACGACGCCACCCGGCCCGGTGCCCGGCTGGCGGACATCTTCACCAAGACCCTCCTGCCGGCCTACGCCGCCGAGGGCTTCCCGGACGAGCCGGCGCTGCACCACCAGGGCGGCTCGACCGGCTACAGCGGGCGCGACGCGCGCGTCACCGACCGGACCGCGGGCACGGTCCAGCCCGATCAAGCCTTCGCCTGGAACCCCTCGATCACCGGCACCAAGGCGGAGGAGACGATCGTCGCCGGGGAAGCCGGCCCCACGATCCTCACCGCCGACCCCGGCTGGCCCCTCGACGGCGCAACCGGCCTGCCGCTGATCCTGGCACGGTGACGGAGTCGAGTAGTCGGGCAGTCGGGTAGTCGGGTAGTCGGGTAGTGAACTGTGGAAGGTGCATAGCCGACCTCGCAGCCCTGGTCCGCCCCTACCCGACTACCCGACTACCCGACTACCCGACTCGAACGGAGGGTACCGCCATCCCCACACGCGTCATCCTCGACACCGACATCGGCACCGACGTCGACGATTGCCTGGCCCTGGCCCTGCTCCTCGGCTCGCCCGAGCTGGAGCTGGCCGGCGTCACCTGCGTCTACGGCGACGTGCGCCTGCGGGCGCGGATGGTCCTCAAGCTGCTGGCGCTGCGCGGCATGACCGATGTGCCGGTGCTGGCCGGCGTCGAACAGCCGCTGCTGGGGCGCGTGCCGGTCTACTGGGCGGGCCACGAGGGGGCGGGGCTGCTGGAACCGGCGGACGAGGCGCTGGCGCCCGCGCCCGAGCACGCGGTCGATTTCATCGTGCGCGCCGTGATGGAGGGTCCGGAGCCGCTCCACCTGATTGCGGTCGGGCCGCTGACGAACGTCGCGCTGGCCTTCCTGCGCGAGCCGCGCCTGGCCGGGCGGCTGGCCGGGCTGACGATCATGGGCGGGGCCATGCGCGGCCCGGAGGCCGCCCACCTGCCCCTTGTCGAGCACAACTTCCGCTGCGACCCCGAAGCGGCGGCGATCGTCCTGGCCGCCGGCGCCCCGACCGTCCTGGTCCCGCTCGATGTCACGACCCGCGTGGTGGTCCGGCGGGAAGGCGCGGCGCGCATCCGCGCGGGCGGCACCCCCTTCCACGCGGCCGTGGCCGAGCAGCTCGAGCGCTACCCGCGCTTCCGCGACCAGGGCCGCACCTTCCTGCACGATCCACTGGCGGTCGCGGCCGTCATCCAGCCCGACCTGGTGCGGCTGACCGACCTGCATGTGGACGTGGAGACCGGCGGGCGGCACACCGCCGGGGCATCGCTGATGCTGACGCCGACCGCCGACGCGCCGGCGAACGCGCGGGTGGCGCTGGGCGTGGACGCGGCCCGCTTCGAGGCGTTCTTCCTGGAGCGCGCCGCGGCAGCGCAGGGTTGAAGGTTGAAGGTTCAAGGTTGAGGGTTGAAGGGGTGTGCGCCGCGGTCGCCTCGGCTGCAATAGCCCGCCTCTTGAATCAGTGCCCGACGCCAGATGACGGGCATGATCCGCCCCGGTCATCCTGAGCGGAGCGAAGGATCGGCATCCTCGGCGCCGGGCGAAGCTGCCCGCCGCAGAGGCGCCCCGGGTAGCGATCCTTCGCTCCGCCCGGGATGACAGGAGTAGGCGTTGGCCCGCCCTTGCCCAAACTGCCGTATAATGCCGCCGGAGCTGGCGGGACGCCCAGCCCTCATCCCCTGTGCGAAGCAGATCGAGAGTAGCAGAGGACAGCAGCATGAACGGGACACCGGTCAAGGTCGGCGTCGTCGGCACCGGCAAGATCAGCGGCATCTACCTGGAGAACGGCAAGCGCTTCGAGAGCTACGACATCGTCGCCTGCGCCGACATCGACATGGCGGTCGCGCGGGCGCGCGCCGAGGAGTTCGGCGTGCCGAAAGCCTGCACCGTCGAGGAGTTGCTGGCCGATCCGGAGATCGAGCTGGTGCTCAACCTGACGATCCCCGCCGCGCACGGCATTGTCGCTCTGGCCGCGATCGAGGCGGGCAAGTCGGTCTACAACGAGAAGCCCCTGGCGGTCGAGCGCGAGGACGCCCGGCGGCTGCTCGACCTGGCGCGTGAGCGCGGCCTGCTGGTCGGCTGCGCGCCCGACACCTTCCTCGGCGGCGGCCTCCAGACCTGCCGCAAAATCATTGACGACGGCACGATCGGCGAGCCGGTCGCCGCGACGGCGTTCATGGCCGGGCACGGCCCGGAGAGCTGGCACCCCAACCCCGACTTCTTCTACCAGGTCGGCGCCGGCCCGATGTTCGACATGGGGCCGTACTACCTGACCGCGCTGGCGAACCTGATCGGCCCGGTGCGGCGCGTCACCGGCTCGGCGCGGATCAGCTTCCCCGAGCGGGAGATCACCAGCGCGCCCAAGCACGGCCAGATGATCCAGGTCACCGTCCCGACCCACGTCGCCGGCGTCCTCGACTTCGCCGACGGCCCGGTCGGCACGATCATCACCAGCTTCGACGTCTGGGCGCACAACCTGCCGCGGATCGAGATCTACGGCAGCAAGGGCACGCTGAGCGTCCCCGACCCCAACACCTTCCGCGGCCCCGTGCGGGTCCGGCTGGCCGGCGAGCAGGAGTGGACCGACGTGCCGCTCACCCACGGCCACGACACCAACAGCCGCGGCATCGGCCTGGCGGACATGGCCTACGCGCTGCGCTCGGGGCGGCCCCACCGCGCCACCGGCGAGCTGGCCTACCACGTCCTCGACATCATGCACGCCATCCACGACGCCTCGCGCGAGGGGCGGCACATCGAGCTGACCAGCACCTGCGCGCGCCCCGCCCCGCTGCCGCTCGACCTGCCCGACGGCGTGCTGGACGAGTAACGATCATTCACCACAGAGGCACAGAGGACGAGGGAGAGTCCACAGGGGGAATGGATAAAGAGAAATCTCGGTGTCCTCTCCTCCGTAACTCTGGGCCTCTGTGGTGAATCAACGGCTCTACAGGCCGCCCCGACGCACGAAGGAGGGGAGTGATTGTACGGGCCACACCTGGACGCGTACAGGGATCATCGAGGCGGGCTCATGAAATCGGCGCTGGCCGTCTGGGGCGGCTACCGATGCGTGGGCGTCAGAGAGGACGCCGTTTTCTGAAAGCGGCGCTGGCCGTCTGGGGCGGCTGGGAGGGGCACGAGCCGCGGCAGGCGGTCGGCCGGTTCGTCCCCTTCCTGGAGGGGCAGGGGTACGCCGTCGAGGTCGCCGACACGCTCGACGCCTACCTCGACGCGGAGAAGCTGCGCGGCCTCGACCTGATCGTGCAGTGCTGGACGATGGGCACCATCACCAAGGAGCAGGAGCGCGGCCTGCTCGACGCGGTCAAGGGGGGCGTGGGGCTGGCCGGCTGGCACGGCGGGCTGATCGACGCCTTCCGCAACAACACCGAGTACCAGTTCATGACCGGCGGCCAGTGGGTCGCGCACCCCGGCAACGTCATCGACTACACCGTCAACATCGCGGTCCACGACGATCCGATCACCGTTGGCCTCGGCGACTTCCGGATGCACTCCGAGCAGTATTATGTCCACAGCGACCCGGCCAACGAGGTGCTGGTCACCACGACCTTCACCGCGGACAGCGGCGGCCAGCACGCCCCATGGATCACCGGCACGGTGATGCCGGTCGTCTGGAAGCGGCGCTACGGCGCGGGCCGCGTCTTCTGCTGCACGCTCGGCCACAAGGCGCACGAGTTCGACGTGCCCGAGGCGCGCGCGCTGGTCGAGCGCGGCATGCTCTGGGCCAGCCGCTAGCGCGGGATCGGGCAATGACGTTGGCCCTGTAGGGGCAGGCCCCCGTGCCTGCCCGCGTCACCTGCCCCCGGCAGAGCCGAACAGGCACCGCGCCTGGCCGCCCACCGGCCGCGGCCCGCCGAGGACACCGGTGGTCGGCTATGCGGGCGGGATACACACTCGCGGGCCGGGGGCTCGTCCGTACGGCAACGACGCGACTCCCCGGTAACCTCGGCCAACGCTGGCACGTTCTCTATGGGAAGGTGGCGGCGTGTGAGGGCCTGCCCGCGAGGGCGGCGCTTTTGCCGCCGGAGGCGCGCGTCGGGTACAATCCCTGTGTCGCAGCGCCGCGCAAGTCCGCCCCAGGCCGTCCCGACGCGACAGCCTGCCGGGCGGCGCCGTGGCGCGACCTTCCAGGCTGAATGGCGGAGAGAACTCTTGGCGAGAGACCTACCGATCCGCGGGGACCGGGCGGCGCGGGCAGTGGCGCGAGACCGGCGCAACGCCGAGCGCGCCGGGACCACCGGCGCCGACGGCGCGGCGGGCGACGGGCCTGAGCGCGGCCGGCGGCTGGCCGCGAGCGCCGGCGTCGCGGAGACGCCGATGATTACCGCACCGGCCGGCACGCCGCGCGCGGCCGGGGCGCGGTCGTCGCGCCGGCCGCGGTGGAGCACGCGCCGGCGCAACCGACGCGCCCCTGGACGCGGGTGACGCTGGAGGGGTTGCTCTTCGGGGTGATCGGCCTGCTGGCCCTGCTGACCCGCTTCTTCGACCTCGGCTCGCAGGCGCAGCACCACGACGAGAGCCTGCACTCCTACTTCTCCTGGCTCTACTACACCGGGCAGGGCTACATCCACGACCCGCTGATGCACGGCCCGTTCCTCTTCCACGTCGCCGCCCTCTCCTACTGGCTCTTCGGCGACAGCGACGCCACCTCGCGCTACGCCGCCGCCCTCTTCGGCGCGGCCACCGTCGTCCTGCCCTGGTTCCTGCGCCGCGAACTCGGCCGCTGGGGCGCGATCATCGCCTCGGTCATGCTGCTCGTCTCCCCCTCGTTCCTCTACTTCGGGCGCTTCCACCGCCACGACGTCTACTCCGCCTTCCTGACCTTCCTGCTCTTCATCGCCATCGTCCGCTTCATCGGGCGGCCCCGCCCCGCCTGGGCCTTCGTCGGCGCAGCGGCCTGGGGCTTCCTCTTCACCAACAAGGAGGACTTCTTCATCGTCACCGCCATCTTCGGCGCGGGGCTCGCGGTCGCGGTCCTCTGGACGGTGGCGCGGCGGGTCCTCTGGCTCGGGCTGGCGCTGGTCGTCGCGCTCGGGCTGGTGGTGAAGCTCCTCCCCACCCTGCCGCCGATCCCCTGGGAGGCGCCGACCAACGAGGCCATCCGCGCCTACGCCGTCGCGCTGCTGACCCACCCGGTCGTCCTGGCGGGCCTGCTGCTGCTGATCGGCTTCTTCATCCTCGCGACCACCGTCCTTTCGCGCATCGCCGGCGACGAGGGCTGGGTCGACGGCCTCTTCGGCGGAGCGCCGGAGGGGACGCTGGTCGCCGGGCTGCACGCGCTGCTGCGCGATCGCCGCACCCTCTGGACCGCGGCGGCGATCGCGGCGGGCGTCTACACCGTCCTCTACACCAGCTTCTTCTCCAACATCCCCGGCATCCTCTCCGGCTCGTTCGGCGCGATCGGCTACTGGCTGGCGCAGCACGGCGTGCAGCGCGCCTACCAGCCCTGGTTCTACTACCTGCTGCTGCTGCCGCAGTACGACCCGCTGGCGGCGCTCCTCGGCGGCGCGGGCATCCTCCTGACCGGCTGGCGGCTCCTGGCCCATCGCCTCGGCTGGGGCGGCGAAGGTCCCTTCCCCTTCGTCCGCGGCTTCATCGCCTGGTGGGCGATCGGCAGCGTGGCGATCTACTCCTGGGCCGGCGAGAAGATGCCCTGGATGGACATCCACATGGTCCTCCCCCTGACCCTGATGGCCGCCGCGCTGCTCGGCTCGGCCCTCGAAGGGATTGCGGATTGCGGATTGCGGATTGCGGATTCCAGGACGGCGGACACCCTACCGCAATCGGACACGGGTAGTAGCGCCCCCCCATCGGTCGTTCCGCAATCCGCAATCCGCAATCCGCAATTAGCTTGGGCGGTCGGCGGGCTGATCCTCGCCGCGGTCGCCGGCTGGTTCCTCGGCGCGGCGCGGCTCAGCGCGGGCGGGCTGGCGGCGGGCGAGAACTGGTGGCTCTTGCTGGCGCCGCTCGGCCTGATCGTCGCGCTGGCGACCGTCTACGCCCTCGTGACGAGCTGGCGGCGCAGCGGGCGGGTGGTGCTCCTGGCGCTGGCGGCGGCCCTGCTGCTCTTCCACGTCCACGCCGGCTGGGCGCTGGCCTTCCAGCACGGCGACGTGCCGAAGGACATGCTCGTCTACGTGCAGACCTCCCCCGACGTGACGCGCCTGATGGGCGAACTGGACGAGTTCTCGGCGCTGCTGACCGGCGGCAAGGATCTGCCGATCCTCTACGACAGCGACACCTCCTGGCCCTTCCAGTGGTACCTGCGCGACTACCCGAACAAGCAGTTCATGGGCGACGCGCTGGCCGAGCCGCCGGCCGACGACATCGCGGTCGTGCTGGTCGGCCCGGACACCCTCAGCAAGAACCCCGACCTGGCGGCGACGCTCAGCAATTACGCGCCCCAGCGCTACGCGATGCGCTGGCACTTCCCCGAGGACGAGACCTACCGGCCCTTCGCCCTCGCGCCCGAGCTGCCGCCCGGCTGGAGCGCCTACCGCACCGCCGACCAGCCGCACGGCCCGCTCGACGTGGCCCGCAGCATCTGGTCGTCCCTGGCCGCGACCGCCCGGCCGGGCGAGCAGGCCCAGCTCTTCCGCCTGCTGACCTACCGCGACCTCAAGGGCGCGCCGCTCGGCTCCTACGACTTCACCGTCTACGTCCGCAAGGACCTGCTGCCGCAGTTCAACGAGATCCGCTACCGCTGACACCGTGGGGGCAAGCGTCGAACGTCACGAGGGAACACGCCCCCTTCACCATTCGTCATTGATCACTGGAGTGCTTACCGATGCTCGACGTTGACCAGCGGCCCGGCGTGGCGGGCGCGCCCCCCGCGCGCGAGGCGACCGCGCCGCTGGACCGGACCTTCGACCTGACCCGCGTGCGCGGCGACGTGCTGGCCTGGGGCGGCGTGCTGCTGGCCGCGACCGGCATCCGGCTGGCGAGCCTGGGCAACAGCGCCCTCTCGCCGGACGGCGCGCGGGCGGCCTTCGCCGCGCTGGGCCTCTTCGACGGCAGCGGCGCGCGGCTCGATCCGGCCGCCGGCGGGCCGTTCGCCGCGCTCTTCGGCGCGCTGATCTTCTTCCTCTTCGGGGTCAGCGACGCGATCGCGCGGCTCGGGCCGGCGCTGGCGGGGATCGGGATCGTCGCGCTGGCGCTCCCGCTGCGGCCCTACCTGGGGCGGTCGGGCGCGCTGCTGGCCGGCCTGCTCCTGGCGGTCTCGCCGGGCCTCGCCTACTTCTCGCGCCTCGTCCAGCCCGCGATGTATGCCCAGTTCTTCGCGCTGCTCCTCTTCGTCGCGCTGCTGCGCCTCCTCGACCACGGACGGGCCGGCGACCTGGTCCTGGCGGCGGTCGCCGCGGCGCTCCTGCTGGCCGCGGCGCCGACCGGCCCGACCCTGCTGCTGATCCTGGCCCTCGCACTCGGCGTCGTCTGGCTGCGCGACCGCACGGCCGGCGCCACAGCGGAGGGCTCGTTCGGCGCGGCGAATCTGGCCGCGGCGGCGCGGCGGGGCGGCGCGGTCGCGGCGGTCGCGGCGCTGGCGACCCTGCTGCTCGTCCTCAGCGCGTTCGGCACCGTCCCCGGCAACCTGCTGCGCGCGCCGGGCGACCTCCTGGGCGCCTGGGGGAGGGGGCTGCTCGGCCCCGCCGGCGGCTTGCCCGGCCGCGGCCCCCTCTTCGCGCTCGCGCTGCTGCCGCTCTACGAGCCGCTGGCGCTGCTCGCCGGCCTGCTCGGCCTGGGCGGGATCTTCGGGGGGCGGGGCCTCGCCCGACCCCGGCGCGTGGCGACCGCGCGGGCGATCCTGGCGGGCTGGGCGTTCGCCGGTCTCGCCCTGCTGGCCCTCGGCGGCGGGCGCCAGCCGCACCTCCTCCTGCTGCCGGCCCTGCCGCTGACCCTGCTGGCCGGGCTGGCGCTCGGCGAGCTGATCGAGGGGATCGACTGGCGGCGGGGGGGCTGGTTCTGGCGCGGCGGCGGCGCGCTCCTGGCGCTCGTCGCGCTGCTGGCGCTGGCGGCCTGGGCCTCGACCATCGGGCTGCTGCTGCGGTCGGAGCAGTACGCGGCCGCCGGCCAGCAGAATCAGTGGTTCATCGCCCTCTTCCTGACGGCGGTCGTCTTCGCCCTGCCCCTCTCCGGCGTCGCCTTCTGGCTGGCGCAGGGGCTCGGTGGCCGGGCTGCCGGGCGCGCGCTGGCGCTCCTCGCGCTGGCACTCCTCCTCGGCTACGGCGTGCGCTCCGCCATCGGCCTCAGCATCTACCGCCCCAACAGCGCGGCCGAGCCGCTCGTCTACGCCTCCAGCACCCCCCAGGTGCTGCCGGCGCTCGAGCGCCTGCGCCGCCTCGCGCGCGACGAGACCGCCGTCCAGCGCACCCCGGAGGATCCGACCGGCGGGCACGGCCTGCGGATCGCCGTCGATCCGGCGGCGGAGTGGCCCGCGCGCTGGTACCTGCGCGACTTCCCCTACCTCCAGGTCGGCGACCCGGCGGCGCTGGCCGGCGCGGAGCCGCAGGTCGTCATCAAGCCGGCCGACGAGGGGACGCTGCCCGGCTACACCGAACAACGCTACCGCTGGACCTGGTCCTTCCCCGCCGGCGAGCCGCTCTCGGGCGACGCCGAGAATCCCCTCTTGCGCACGCTCGGCTTCCTCTTCTACCGCCAGCACGTCCCCCCGGCCCCGAGCAGCGACGTCGACATCGCCTACGGCCCGAGCCTCGCCGCGCGCCTCTTCCCGCCCCCCCCGGCGCAGGGGCCGTTCGGCCTGGGCGAGCGCGCCGGGCAGGGCCGCGCGCCCGGCCAGTTCGACCGGCCGCGCGGCGTCGCCACCGGGCGCGACGGCTCCGTCTACGTCGTCGACATGGGCAACGCGCGCGTCCAGCAGTTCGCGCGCGACGGCGCGTTCGTCCGCCAGTTCGGCGCCCCCGGCCGCGGCGACGGCCAGTTCCAGCGCGAGCGGCAGCTCGGCCCGACCGGCATCGCCACCGACCGCGACGGCTTCGTCTACGTCGCGGACACCTGGAACCACCGCATCCAGAAGTTCACTCCGGAGGGCGCGTTCGTCGCCAAGTGGGGCGCCTACAACAACCTGGTCACCCCCGCCCCCGGCGCGGCCGCCGGCGACCGGCAGGGCTTCTACGGCCCGCGCGGGGTCGCGGTCGCCCCGAACGGCGAGGTCTACGTGACCGACACCGGCAACGCGCGCGTCCAGGTCTTCACCGGGGAGGGCCAGTTCCTGCGCGAGTTCGGCCAGAAGGGGGCCGGGCCGGGCGGGCTGAACGAGCCGGTCGGCATCGCCCTCAGCGCCGACGGGTCGCGCGTCTTCGTCGCCGACAGCGCCAACGCGCGGATCGCCGTCTTCGACCCGCAGGGCCAGCCGGTGGCGCAGTACGCCGTCCCCTCCTGGCAGGGCCGGACCTACTTCGAGCCCTACCTGGCGCTCGACGCCGAGGGGAACCTCTACACGACCAGTTCGGCCACCCGCCAGTTGCTGAAGCTCAGTCGCGAGGGCCAGGTCGTCGCCAGCAGCACCGGCAACGAGGCGGACGGCCTCCTCGCCGCCCCGATCGGCGTCGCGGTCGCCCCCGACGGCCGCGTCTACGTCACCGACAACGCCCGCAACTACGTCGCCCGCCTCGCCCCGCTCCCCAACCGCTGAGGAGCTGTTCGTTCCGTTCGACGGGCACCTCGGACGAAGTTCCGGCAACGCATAGGGGTGGCTTGGTGGAGGCCAAAGAGCAAATCATCACCTGCTCCAAGGACATCCTCAGCGGTATCCCGGTGTTCGCCGGGACGCGCGTCCCGACCCGCAACCTCTTCGATTACCTCGAAGCCGGCGACCGTCTGGACGACTTCCTCGACGATTTCCCCTCCGTGACCCGCGAACAGGCGACGGCGGTCTTGGAGCTGGCGAAGTCCGCCATCCTCGCCGAGTACGACGCGGAAACAGCAGCCGACTCTCGCCTGGTGGTCGCGGCTGTCCCCGGGAAGGGGTGGCGCTCGTAGCGGCGGCTCAGGGCTCGCGCCGGTTGAGCCAGGGGAAGCGGTCGAAATCGCGATCGAACGAGTAGAGATCGGTCGCCCCTTCGCGCTCCATCGCGGCGACGAGCAGGGCATCACCGAAGTCCAGCGTCACACTCCCCGTCAGGCTCAACGCGCGAAGCACTGCCGCTTGTTCTCCACCAGGAAGTGCGGCAACTGCACGAGCGGTGCCAGGAGCGCGGCGACCTCCGGCCGCGGCAGCCGGTAGGTGCGCGGCGAGGCGAGCACGAAGACCGCATCGGCGATCACGGTATAGGGCGCCGCGACGGTCAGTTGCCCATCCTCCACGGCGCGGAGGAGCGCGCGGGCTGCGGGCTGCTTCGCCGGGTCGTCGCCGGTGACCAGCCGAATGATGACGTCGGTGTCGACCCATGGCACGCTCATCACTCGCCTTGTTTCCGTAGCACCTCCGCGACATGGTCTTCTCGCGCCAGTTCCCGCATCTCATGCCAGGGCCGGAGTTTCTCGCAGCTTCCCGGCGCGACCGACAACGTCAGTGGCGTCAACGTTCTGGTGTTCAAGGGGCGGCGCGGTGGAGTCGCGCAGGGTGAGGCGGAGCTTGTCGCCAATGTCCAGTTGGAGCCGTCGCCGCACCTCAGCCGGCAACGTGAGCTGGCCCTTGCTACTCAACGTGACGGTGTATTCGCTGTTCATCATCGGTAACCTCGGCCACGGAAGTAAGACAAGTAGCATCTTGCGCGGTCCAGCAGCGCGCATCGGGCGGGCGCGCCGGGGGCTGTTGATCACCGCCTGCGCGTCAGCAGCGCGCGTCATCGTGGATGAGCGAGTCGTCGTGCCGCCGCTGGGTCGTAGTACGATGGCGCCATGACAACTGGCCGCCATGCCGTGCGCCGCCGATTGATGAACCGCGATCCCGTGGCGCGCGGATGATGGCGCGCGTGACCGAATGTGCAGCAGTTCCCGATCTCATGACCGCGCGCCACCCGGCAGCCGGTAGGTGCGCCCTGACGGGGCGCCGAGGGGTATGGGGCTCCTCGCGACCGCCCGACCGCGCGCGAGGCGCGATCGTACCGGCAACTTCGCCGCGTCGAGGCCGGTGACGATGCGTGCAGGTGCTCGGCTCGCCGATCGGCGCAGGACGGCGACGCGGGCCGGGGCGCGAGCTTGTCGCGCCGGTCTGGACGCGCCGCAACGTCGCTGCGCCGGCAGGTCGCGCGCGGGGGGTGCCGCTGGAGTTCGAGCGTCCCGTCATCGCGCAGGGTGAGGCGGAGCTTGTCGCCAATGTCCAGTTGGCGCCTTCGCCCTAACCTCAGCCGGCAACGTGAGCTGGCCCTTGCCTCTCAACGTGACGGGTATTCGCTGCGTATCCTCCCATCGGCGCGGCCACGTAAGACAAGTGTATACGCATCTTCCGCGCGTCCAGCAGCCGCGGTCATCGTACACACGCCTGCGCCTGAGGCAGGCGCCCGACGTGATTTGTCGCCGCTGGTGGGGCGTAGTACGATAGCGGCATGACAACTGGCCGCCATGCCGTGCGCCGCCGATTGATGAACCGCGATCCCGTGCGGAGGATAGCCGCCCATGACCGCGAATGTCGATCGCCCGGCCGCGCGCCACCCACGCCGCCCTGACCGACCACTTCGCCGATCGAGCGGGCAAGCTGGGGGTACGGGTCCACCGGGTCGGCGGTCTGGACGAGATCGCCGCCCTCGCCGCCGGGCTGGTCGCGGCGGACGGCGACGCGGGGCGGGGCGCGATCATCGCGCCGGGGCTCGACGCGGCGCACCCGGACCTGCGCCGGCAACTCGCGGCGCGCGGGGTGCCGCTGGAGGCGCTCGACGCGACGACCCCGGCCGACACCCTCGGCGTGGCCGAGATGTCGTGGCCGACCCGCCGGCCGACCGGCTGGTGCGGATGCTCTCGGCACCTCGTCATCCTCGACGCCGCCGGTCCCGGGCCTCGACGAGGCGGGCGAGCGGCTGGGCGCGCTCGTCGCGATCCTCGACGGTCGGCGCGCCGGTCCCGCCGAGCTGCCGTCGACCCCCGTCGCTTGACGGAGGTCCGCCATGACGCCCAGCTCGCCCGGCGCCTCCGGGCCGCACCCCGACCTCGCGGCCCGCATCGCCGCCAGCGTCGCCGACATCGCGCGGGGCGGTGCGGCCCGGACCAGGTGGACGTGCTCCAGCAGCGCACCCTCTTCGACCGCCCGCGGCGCGCATCGGCCGGCCCGCCGAGTTGCCTGGCCGTCGTCCGTGGCGCCGGCGGGGGCCGACACCCTCGTGCTCGCCGAAGCGGGCCGCGCGGACGGCGAGGAGGAATGGCGCCTGATGGGGTACGTCAGCAGGGGCATCGGCGGCCCCGGCCCGACACGGGAGCCGGTCGCGGCCGCCCTGAGCGTGATGCCCGGAGCCGGCCTCAACTTCGGCGCCGTGATCGCCGATCCGCACATCGCGACGCTGCGGATCGACCTCGCCGACGGCACGACGATCGAGGACGCCATTATCGACGGGAGCACCCTGGCACTGGCGCCCTTCGATTCGCCCGCCGCCTGGGCAGAGGATGCGACCGTCCGCCTGCTCGACCGCCAGGGCAAGGAATTGCTCTCGCAGGCCGTCTCCGTGAACCCCGCCCCGCCGCCGGGGACCCCGATCCCCGCCCGGCGGGGCGGGCCGGGTCAGCCGGCCCGGTCGGGCTGTAGGGGCAGGCACGGGGGCCTGCCCGCGTTGCCCGCCACCGACGTGGCTGATCGGGCGTGGTGCCGAACCGCCGCAAGCCGTTGCCCACCTACTGCGTCGGTGGTCGGCCACGCGGGCAGGCACAGGGCATGCCCCTGCACGACTACGACCTGGAGGGAATCACCGCTATGGCTCTCAGGCAGCGACTCTTCGGCCTGGCCGCCGGCGCCTTCTTCGAGCGCCCGGCCAGGAAGCTCACCCTCGACGCGCTCGCCGCGCGGCTGGTCTCCGGCGGCGCGACCGTCGAGGAGCGCGCCGCGGCGGCGGCCGACACGCCGGCGAACCGGCGGCACCTGGCCCACATCATCGGGATCGAGCGGTGGGGGCAGCGCCGCCTGCGGACCCTGCTCGGCGAGCCGCCCGCGTCGGACGAGAGCGACGCCTACCAGCCGGCCGAGGGGCTGACGCTGGACGACCTGCGCGCCGCCTTCCGCGCCGCGCGCGAGGAGACCGCCGCGCTCGCGGCCGCGATCGTCCGCGCCGGGGTGCCGCGCGAGCGCACTGCGCCGCACAACGATTTCGGGCCGTTGAGCGTGGGCGGCTGGCTGCTCTACCTGACCGACCACGCCACGCGGGAGAGCACGCGCCTCCGGCCCGCGGGTCGGGCGGGGGCGGGCGACCGGCGGGGGGTGCGGGCATGAGCGCGAACGGGCGAGAGGCGGGTCGCGGGCGGGGCTGGGTGGCGCTGGCGGCGGTGGCCGGCGGCGCCCTCGCCGGGATGCGGGCGCGGCGCGCGCTGACGCCGCCGGACGAGCGCGAGCGGCCGGTCGCACACGCCGGGCAGAACCACCTGCCCGAGCCGTTCGCCGCGCGCTACCGCCAGGCACTCGCCGACGAGCGGATGCGCGCCGGGCTGCTGCGCTTCCAGCGCCTCTGGCGCAACAATCGCGACACCAGCTTCGCCGAGTACGCCGACAGCGAGGAGATGGGTCAAATCTACGGCCGGGGGCCGGCGCCGACCGGCGTGGCCGAGGGGACCGGCGCGGCGGCGGCGATCGCGGGCGAGGAGCTGGCGCGCGCGGGGCGCACCTTCGAGGAGCTGCGCGACCGGCTGGCCGCGGTCAAGGACGAGGTCATCGCCAACCGGGAGGCGTACTTCGCCCGCTTCAAGGCGGCGGCGGAGCGGGCCGGCGCGACCGTCTACGAGAGCGCCAGCGCCGAGGACGCCAACCGCTACATCGCCGACCTCTGCCGGCGCAAGGGGATCGCCCACCTCGCCAAGTCGAAATCGATGGTCAGCGAGGAGATCGGCCTGACCCCCTACCTGGAGGAGCGCGGCATCCGCATCGCCGAGACCGACCTGGGCGAGTGGCTGGTCCAGCTCGCCACCGAGCGCCCCTCGCACATCATCGCCCCCGCCGTCCACATGGACCGCTTCCGGACGGCCGAGCTGCTGACGGCGGCGACCGGCGAGCGGCTCGACCCGGACGACATCGGCGGGCAGGTCCGCGCCGCCCGCCGCACGCTGCGCCGCGAGTTCCTCGCCGCCAGCCTCGGGGTCAGCGGGGCCAACGCGCTGGTCGCCGAGACCGGCTCGATGATGCTGGTCACCAACGAGGGCAACGCCGAACTGGTCACCTCCCTCCCGGACATCCACGTCGTCCTGGTTGGGAGGGAGAAGCTGCTGCCGACGCTGGCCGACGCGATGCTCCAGATGCGGCTGCTGGCGCGCTCCGCCACCGGGCAGGCGATCTCGGTCTACACCACCTTCGTCTCCGGCCCCGACCGCCCCGGCAAGGAGCTGCACTACGTCTTCGTCGACAACGGCCGCAGTGCGATGGCCGCCGACCCCGACTTCACCGAGGCGCTGCGCTGCATCCGCTGCGGGGCCTGCGCCGACGTCTGCCCGCCCTACCAGGTCGTCGGCGGGCACGCCTTCGGCTACGTCTACTCGGGCGCGATCGGCCTCGTCAACACGCCCTTCCACCACGGGCTGGCGAACGCCGCCGGGCCGCAGTCGCTCTGTGTCTCCTGCAACGCCTGCGCGACCGTCTGCCCGGTCGCCATCCCGCTGCCGCGCCAGATCCTCGACGTGCGCCGCCGGGTGGTGGAGGCCTACGGCCTCCCCTGGTACAAGCGCCCGGTGCTGGAACTCTGGTCCAACCCGGCCCTCTTCGACCGCGCCGCCCGCCTCGCCGCCCGCCTCGCGAAGCCGCTCGCCGCGCCGGACAGCGTCTTCATCCGCCGGCTGCCCGGCGCGGACGACTACCAGCGCTGGCGCAGCCTGCCGGTCCCGGCCAGGGAGCCGGCGCGCGACCGCCTCTTCGGCGGCGCGGCCTCCGGCGTCGCCGAGGCGCCGGTCCTCGCGCCGCCCCTCATCGCGACCGGCGCGACCGGCACGCGCGTGGCCTACTTCATCCAGTGCTTCACCGACCGCCTCTACCCGGCGATGGCCGAGGCGACGGTGCGGATCATGCAGGCGTGCGGCGCGCGGGTCGTGGTGCCGGTCGCCCAGCACTGCTGCGGCCTCCCGGCGTTCGACTCGGGCGACTGGGAGCGCGCGAAGGGGATGGCGAAGGCGACGATCGAGGGCCTGGAGGCCGCCGACGCCGACTGGATCGTCACGGCGGGCGCCTCCTGCGCGGTGGCGATCGGCCACGACTACGCCCACCTCTTCAGGGATGAGCCCGGCTGGCGCGCGCGCGCCGAGGCCCTGGCCGCGCGCACCCTCGACCTGACCTCCTTCCTGACGCGCGTCGCCGACCTCCCCGACGGAGCGCTGCACGCGCCGGGCGGCGCCTCGGTGACCTACCACAACTTCTGCCAGTCGCACAACGTCCTCGGGCTGCGCGAGGAGCCGCGCCGCCTGATCGAGCGGACCATGGGGCTGGAACTGGTCGAATTGCCCGAGGCGGCCGTCTGCTGCGGTTTCGGCGGCTCGGTCTCCGCCGACTACCCCCACCTGGCCGAGCAGATCCTCGCGCGCAAGCTGGAGAACGTCGACCGCACCGGCGCCGGCACGCTCGTCACCGACAACCCCGGCTGCATCATGCACCTGCGCGGCGGCATAGACGCCTCCGGGCGCGCCGTCCGCGTGCTGCACCTCGTCGAACTCCTCGACGAGCGCCTGCGCGCCCGCTTCCCCGCCGCCTTCGGCCCGCACACCCAGCCCGCCGCCGCGGCCGACTGAAGCACGAATCTGCAGCCCGTGACGGCAGGGAACCGCCGCGGGGGTTGTGGTCAAGTTGCGGTCGCGAACTGGGGACAGGATTTCCCCCTGTCATCCTGAGCGCAACGAAGGATCGGTGTCCGAGAAGAAGGGATGGATGGCACCCGCGCGGCGGGCAAGTGACCCAGCGCCTCGGAAACCGATCCTTCGCCACGCTCGCAAGGATGACAGGGACAGCGCGCAGACCAGCACCTTCAATGCAAGTGAGTCCGTGTCAATGGTGACTGAAGGGCTACAGAATGTGGGCCAAGTGCATCTCGCATACCATCGTGATAAACTGTCAAGGGCAACGTTCATGTCGTCCGGACGCCCGCGGAGCTACCCTCATGAGCGAAAGGAACTAGCTCGTGACCATCCCGATCGGCCGCTACCAATTGTCGACCACCCATCAGTGCTGGAGGACCCGGGGATGTATGCAATCCTCGACGTGCATGCCGGTCGTTACCGCGTCCTCGACATCGGGGAATCCGCCCAGGTCCGCACGCGGGTGTCGGAGGCCGTGGCTGTCCACTACAACCGCTTTGGCGTCGAGCAAAAGCTGCGCGGCCAGTTCAATCCTGGCAACGCTAACGAACAACCAAATCGACGCTCATTTACCCCTACGCACGAACCCAGCAGGTTCAAGCAGCTCGAACCGCCAGTTGGCACGCTGAAGACGTCGATGTCGCGGACCCAACCTTCGCGCCCATCCGCCAGCACGAAATGCCGCCAGAGGACGCCGCCGGGGCGCGCGGTCTCGCCCGTCGCCGCCAGGAGGGTGCCGGTGCGCAGCGTCCCGAGCGAGCGATAATTCGCGCCGGGGCCGGCGCGGAGGTTCACCGACTGCGCCGTCCCGATCCGATCGGTCGCCCGGAAGGCGGGGGTCGGGTCCGGGGGGAGCGGCGGCGGCGGCTCGGACGTCACCTCCGGTTCGGATGCGGCCTCCGGCTCGGATACGACAACCGGCTCGGGCGACGGGGCCGGCGTCGCTGTCGGCGCGGGCGGCGGGGCGGTCGCGGTGGCCGTCGCGGTCGGCGACGGGGCCGGGGTCGGCGACGGGCGCGGTGTCGCCGTCACCGTGGGCACGGTCGTCGCCGTCGGACTCATCGTCGCCGGCGCGGTCGCGGTCGGCGGGGGCGACGGGGTGACAGTCGGGCTCGGTAGCGGCGCGACGGTCGATGTCGGGGCGGGCGGCGTGGCTGTGGCGGTCGCGGCCGGCAGGGCGGCGACAGCGGTCGCGACCGGCGCGCGGGTCGACGACGGAGCGCCGCCGACCGCCGCTGCCCGTGTCGCATCGGGCGTCTGCCACACCAGCGTCGTCGTCGCGCCGGCGCCAAGGTTCCCGGTCGCGCCGGTATCGGCGTCGCCATTCGCGGCGAGGCCGCGCAAGCCGAGCGAGGCGACGCCGGCGAGCGCCAGCAACCAGAACGCCAGCAGCCCCCAGAGCCAGAGCGGGAAGATCAGGCGGCGTCGCGGCGGCCGGGGCGGCGGCGGCGCCGGACGCTCCGGGGCGCGCGTGGCGTCGTAGCGCGCCCGCGCGTCGGGGTCCCGCAGGATCGCGTAGGCGCGCTCGATCTCCGCCGCTCGGCCCGGCCAGTTCGCGCCCGCGCCCGGCGAAGCGCCCGACCCGGAACCGCAGCATCCGCCCCTGATAGGCGGCGTCGATCGCCGCCGCGTCGGCCAGCGGATCGACCCCGAGGATCGCGTAGTAATCTGGTTGATCGGCCATTTCCCACCTTGCCGCACCGATCGCGGTGTTCGGACTACCCTTCCCACTAGGATCTAGGGTACCACAAGGGTGTACGTACGTCCAGTGTCCAGGGCGCGAGGCAAGAACGTACGCCCCATTCGGACAATACGACCCTCGCCGGCCGCACGGCGCGCGGAGAGTGGGCGGGGAGGCTGGTAGAATGCCCGCCGCCCCGCCTTGGGGCGTGGCGCGCACCGTTGCCGCGATCGCGGAAGGAGGACTGTCATGGCCGCGGCGTTCCCGATCCCGCTCGCCTACACGCGCTGGGGTCCGACCCCCGGCGAGCCGTTCACCGAGGCCAGCTTCACCCGCCGGACGATCGCCAAGACGTTCGCGGCGGACGAAGTCGCCCTCGTCCTCGTGGACCTCTGGAACCTCGGCTGGGGTCCGGCCCCTCGTGCCGGAAGCCGGCTGGGAGGCGGAGTACGAGCGGGGCCGGAGCAACGTCGAGCGCATGCGCCGGATCACCCTGGAACGGATCGTCCCGGCGCTGGAGGCGGCCCGGCGGGCGGGGCTGACCGTCGCCCACCTGACCCTGCCGGAGATCGCCGCGCGGTATCCGCGGTGGCGGCACGCGCTGCCGGAACGCCAGGCCGCGCCCGACCCGCGCGCGCCCCCGCGCCGCCCGCCACGCTGGCCGGGCGCGAGCCGGCCTGGCCGCCGGCAGCGTTCACGGCGGCGTGGCGGGCCGAGCATCGCCGGCTGGTCTTCGACGAGCGGTGGATGGCCGACGACTCGGCGCGGGCATCGGCGCGGATGGACATTCCCGAGCCCGCGCGCCCGGCCGGCGCCGACGTCGTGGTGACCGACGGCGCGGAGCTGCACGACCTCTTCCGCCGGCGCCGCGTCCGCGTCGCCTTCTACGCCGGCTTCGACACCAACTACTGCGTGCTGAACAAGGGCGGCATCCGCGCGATGGTCCGCCGCGGCTACCGCTGCGTCCTGCTGCGCGACGCCACAACCAGCAAGGAGGTGGCGGAGACCGTCGCCGGCGAGTGGGTCACGCGCGTGACCGTCTCCCTGATCGAGCGCGACCCCGACTCCGGCGGCTTCACCGCCCTCACCGACGACTTCATCGCCGCCTGCCGCAGCGCGAGCGTAGGGGCGCATCGCCCGCGGTATCTTCCCACGCAACGCGGCGCGGGCGGAACCCCGTCCCGCCCGCGCCGCCGCGCCCCTATTCGTCGTTCGTCGTTCGTCGTTCGTACTTCGTCAGAGGGGCAGGCCGGAAGCGCCCGCCCCGGCCGCCCATGCCGGGGAAGCCGCCCTTGCCGATCATCGCCATCATCTTCTGCATCTGCTTGAACTGGTTGAGCAGCGCGTTGACCTCGTGGATCTCCCGACCGCTCCCCTGGCGATCCGCCGCCGCCGGCTCCCCTTGACCAGTTGCGGGTTGCGGCGCTCCTCCGGCGTCATCGAGCGGATGATCGCCTCGATCTGCTTCAGGTCGTCGTCGCTCACCTGCACGTCCTGCTTGCGCGCCTGCGCGCCGAGGCCGGGGATCATCTCCAGGAGTTGGCCGATCGGCCCCATCTGCTTGACCTGCTGGAGCTGATTGAGGAAGTCCTCCAGGTCGAACTTGCCGGAGAGGACTTTCTGCTCCATCGCCTTGGCCTGCTGCTCGTCGAACTGGCTCTGCGCCTTCTCGATCAGGCTCAGCACGTCGCCCATCCCCAGGATGCGCGAGGCCAGGCGGTCGGGGTGGAACGCCTCGATCGCGTCGACCTTCTCCCCGGTCCCCAGGAACTTGATCGGCACGCCGGTGACGCGGCGGATCGACAGCGCCGCGCCGCCGCGCGCGTCGCCGTCCATCTTGGTCATGATCACGCCGGTCAGCCCGACCCGCGCGTGGAACTCGCGCGCCACGTTGACCGCCTCCTGACCGGTCATCGCGTCGGCGACCAGGAGGATCTCGGTCGGCGCGGCGACCCGCTTGATCTCCTCCAGCTCCTCCATCAACTGCTCGTTGATCTGCAGCCGCCCGGCGGTGTCGACGATCACCGTGCCGTTGCCCTTGTCGCGCGCCACGCGCAGCGCGTTCTGGACGATCCGCGGCGGCGGGGTCTGCGTGCCCTCCTCGTAGACCGTCAGATCGACCTGCTTGCCGAGCGCCTGCAACTGGGTGATCGCGGCGGGGCGATAGACGTCGGCGGCGACCAGCAGCGGCTGCTGCCCGCCCTTGCGCAGGTTGACGCCCAGCTTGGCCGCGTGGGTCGTCTTGCCGGACCCCTGCAACCCCACCAGCATGATCACCGTCGGCGGGGCGGACGCGCGCCCCAGCGGGACCTGCTCGTCGCCGAGGAGGTGGATCAGCTCCTCGTGGACGATCTTGATCACCTGCTGGCCGGGGCTGAGGCTCCTGAGCACCTCCTGGCCCAGCGAGCGCGCCTTGACCGCCGCGACGAACTCCTTGACCACCGCCAGGTTGACGTCGGCCTCGATCAGCGCGCGGCGCACCTCGCGCATCGCGTCATCAATATCTTTCTCGGTCAGCCGCCCGCGGTTGCCCATCTTCTGGAACAACCCCTGCAGGCGGTCGCTCAAACTCTCGAACACGCTCACCCCTCCGTGTGCGTGAGTGCTGAGTGCTGAGTGCTGAGTGCTGAGAACCCGTGGGCTAGGGGGCACCCGTCGCCTACCAGCACCACCTACTCATCACCCATCACCCATCACTCCATCACTCGATTTCGCCTTCGTGCTCCTCGAAGAAGAGGCCGTCGACGAAGGTCTCGGCGTTGAACTCGGTCAGATCGTCGAGGGTCTCGCCGGTGCCGACGTAGGAGATCGGCACGCCGAGCGCCTTGGTCACCGCGAAGGCGATGCCGCCCTTCGAGGTGCCGTCGAGCTTGGTCAGCGCGATGTCGGTGATCTCGACCGACTTGGCGAACTCCTCCGCCTGCCGCAGCCCGTTCTGCCCGGTGTTGGCGTCGATGATCAGCAGCACCTCCTGCGGCGCCTCCGGCACGGTCTTCTGCATCACCCGGCGGATCTTGGTCAACTCCTGCATCAGGTTGTACTTGGTGTGCAGGCGGCCGGCGGTGTCGACGATCAGCAGATCGGCCCCGCGGTTGTGCGCCGCCTGCATCGCGTCGAAGACGACCGCGCCGGGGTCCGCCCCCGGTTGGTGGGCGATCGTCGGGACGCCGATCCGCCCGCCCCAGACCTGGAGCTGGTCGATCGCCGCCGCCCGGAAGGTGTCGCCCGCCGCCAGGATCACCGAGCGGTTGAACCGCTGCTGGTGGTAGCGCGCCAGCTTGGCGATCGTCGTCGTCTTGCCGACGCCGTTGACCCCCACGACCATGATCACGAACGGCACGCCGCGCTGGAAGATCTTCACCCGCCGGTAGCGCGTCGCCTTCTTGAGCAGATCGATCATCTCCTGGCGCAGGATCTCCTGCGCGTCGGCGGGCGGCGCAGCCCCTGCTCGCGGATCTTGGCGCGCAGCTCGTCCATCAGTAGGTCGGTGGTGTCCGCCCCGATGTCCGCGCCGATCAGCACCGCCTCCAGATCGTCGTAGAAATCCTCGTCGATCTCGCTGCGCTGGAAGATCTCGATCACCTGGCGGAAGACGCCGCGCCGCGTCTTCTGCAGGCTCTGCTCCAGCTTCTGGTCGCGCTGCCCGCGCCGGAAGAATCTACTCAGCACCACCGCCGTCTCTCCACCCCGTCATACGTCCGCACCGGGCACCACCGCCAGCCGATTGCCCGGTGATCACTCTCCAAACCAGAGCCTCTGTGCCGGGTCAAGTGTAGCATAGCGCCAGGGCCGGAAAGCGGCGGCGTTCACTGGCAAGGTCTCCCGAGATAGACCGGGCTGCCCTCGTCCGCCGCGCCGCCGAGCAGCGACCGCAACCCCAGCGGGTAGAGCCGCGTCCGCGGCACCGGCCGCGCCAGGGGCAGCCGCGCCGGGCCGCTGCCCCTCGTCCGGGCGGTCGCCGGCACCGCGCTGCCCCTCGTCCGGGCCAGGGTCGCGGCGGAACATGAACTCGACCCGGTAGCGAACACCCCCGCGGGAACTCGCGGACCAGGCTCATGGATCGAGCGCGGCGGCAACTCCTCGCGCCGCTTCCCGCCGCACCGCCTCCGCCGGGGTCTCGCCCGGCTCCTGGCCGTGACGCGCCCCGGCCGGAGTCGGGGGCGAAGAAGACGCCGTCCTCGAACCGCATCGTCAGCGCCAGGAAGCGACTGTCGCGGATGATCAGCGCCCTGGCCGCGTTCCGCATCGTCCCCACGGCAACACCTTCCCGAAGGATCCCTTCGACCAAGCGCCAGTCTCTCCGAAGATGCAAAGCCCCCGCCCTCTCCCAGCATTGGGAGAGGGCGGACCGGGGTTGGGGAGTGGGTGAGGGCCGCTCACCCCAGCGAGAACCGCTGATAGCCGTTCTCGCAGGGCGGCCCGTCGCTCACCTGGAGGGTCCGGTCGTGCAGATCCATCACCACCGAGGCCACTGTCGCGTACCGCTCCTCGGGCCGCTCCGCCGGGATCGGGGTGGTGGCAGATCGAGTAGGGCCAGCCCTCGTGGTCGCGCAGGAAGCCTTGCAGCGCCCCGACCGTCAGCGGGCCGGCGCCGGCCAGGAGGGCTTGCAACCGCTCCAATCGGCCGATAGGAATGGGGATTGTCCTCGATCGGCGGCTCGACCACCCCCAGCGCGTCCGGATCGAGGAAGTGGTTGGTGTGGACCAGCCACCCGCCCTCCGGCCGCAGCCGGCAGGCGCCGTCCGGTGCGGCCTCGATGTCGATCGCGCGGTCGGGGGCCTGGGCGATCAGGAAGTTGGCGGAGTAGGCCCGCCCCGCCCCGGCCAGGCCAGCGGTCGCCGCGTCGAGGTCGCGCGACCGCAGGATCTCGTAGCAGCGGACGTGGAACGGCGTCCCCAGCCGCGACCAGTCGTCGGCCGTCGTCGTCAGCCCGTTGATCGCCAGCCCCAGCCCCGCCGCGTTGAGGCCGATCTTGCCGCCGAAAATGCCCGCCTCGGTGAAGCTGAGCGTCGCCAGGCCGTCCGGCTCGACCGTCCGCACCACCGCGCCCCGCACGTCGGGGATCAATCCCAGTTCTCCCCGAGCAGCAGGTGCCCGTCCGCCGAGGCCGCGGGCAGGACCGCGAACGCCGTGCAGCCGTCAACCCCGCCCGTCGCGAGCACGCCGAACTGGTAGTACAGGATCTCGTAGCGCACGTTGAGCGCGACGATCTCGCCGAGATCGAAGCCGCCCCCGTCGGCGATCCCGCGCATCCCGGCGAAGTAGGCCGGGTTGCCCGCCTCGATCGCCCGCGCGTAGCGCGCCGCCCGCGCCAGCACCTCCGCGCGCGGCAGCCCGGCCTCCTCGGCGAAGCGCCGGAAGTAGACCGCCAGGTTGTGCGCGATCGGCCCCCGGAGCGCCGCGCCGTGCCGCCGCCCCTGGTCGTACGGCCCGCCGTCGAGCTGGAGGAGGGGCAGCGTCATGCCTCGTTACTCCCGGTCGAAGGTCGAAGGTCGAAGGTCGAACGTCTCTCGCGTCAACGGCTTCGCGCGTTCCTGGAACATCGCAGCCTCTCACCGCGAGACCTTCGACCTTCGACCTTCAGACCTTCGACCCGTCCTCGCCCTCGCCCTCGCGCAGCGTCTTCACGTAGTTGATCCAGGCCGGTTGCTTGACGAAGCCCAACTGCTCGTTGATCGCCAGCATCGGCCGGTTGTTGGTCTCGTTCCAGGTCTTGATCAGCGTCCGCCCCTGCGCCCGCGCCCAGGCCAGGCCGTGCAGCTTCAACGCCAGCGCGATCCCCCGCCGCCGGTAGGCGCGCTTGACGCCGGTGAGGCCGTTGTAGAGGTCGTCGTTCCCTGGCTAGCCCAGAGGTTGTGCATCGCGACGTACTCGCCGGTCGCGGTGTCGATCGCGACAAAATAGCCGTCGGGCAGCAGGTTCGGATCGTTGAGCACCCGCTCGACGAACCACTCGAAGCTGACCGGCGTGCGCGGCTCCGGGTGCGGCACATCCTCCGACAGCTCCTCGTCCAGCTCGTAGAGCTTGCGGTCGCGCTCCGGGTCGGCCGCCAGCTCGCGGAAGGTCTTGAAGGCGATCCCGCCGGCCAGGACCCGCTCCTCGACCCCGGCGTAGGGGGTCGGGTCGAACGCCGCCAGATCCAGGCGCGACTCCCAGGAGCGCATGTCCTCCGCGAACCCACGGTCCCGCAGGAAGCGGACACCGCGCGCCCAGTCCTCCCGCGTGTTGCCCCGCACCGCCAGCGGCTCGAACGGCGCCAGCGCGTCGAGCACCCGCCCGTAGAGGGCCGCGCCGATCCCCCGGCCCTGCCACTCCGGGTGGACGAAGATGTCGATCCAGAACTTGCGCGGGTGGAACATCCCGGCCGACTGGCCGTACTCGCCGACCGCCACGACGCGGCCCTCCCGCTCGGCGACCCAGCGCGCGTGCTTGGTCTTCTTCGGGTCGCGGTGCTCGTCGTTGTACCGCGCCTCCTCGACCGTGCCCGGATACTCGTCGTAGACCGCGTTCGCGACCGCGACCTGCGCGGGATAATCGTCGGGGGTGAACGGGCGAATCGTCGCTCCCATCTGCCGCTCCACTTCGGTCGGCACGTCCATCGTCACATTTCTCCGGACATTCCCCGTCGCCGCAACCATCCCGAATTATCCTTTCCCCGGCGGCGCCCGCCGGACAACCCGACACAAAACATCCCGGCCAGCCCTCGGCGCGCGGACTCCACGACCGCTGCCCTCGACTATACGTCGCGCCCCGCCCGCCCACCCATCGCCCGGCGGGACAGAAACGCGCTGGCCGGATGGACAGGAGGAGACAAATCGGCCTGTTGCCCGCCGACACACGTCAGGACGAAGGATTCTGTCCGGCCTTGTAGATGTTCAGCCCCGATTCGCTGGAAATGAGCGACGTTCCGCGTTGCAAGCGTCAAACCATAATGCAGCGCCGTGGCGGCAATCAGCAGATCGAGATCGGCGAGGCGCTGCCCTTTGCTTCGCAGTTCGCGACGGATCTGGGCAAAACGCTTCACGATTGGCTGATCCAGTGGCAAGACTGCCACCTCCTCCAGAAACAACAGGAAACCCGCCTCACTGGCCCGTGGATCGGTACTGCCATACACCCCGTCGTAAATCTCGCCGACCGTGATCAGGCTGATCGCGGCACCCTCATACGCCAGGGCGCGCAAGAGCAGCGTAGCATCCGGCAGACCTTTGAGGAAGTCGATCACCCAATCGGTGTCGATCAGATACTTCATAACTCGACTGGCGGCCGGGACGCCTGCTGGCGGCTCTCGCTCAGCTCCGCCTTCAGCTTCTCCGTGTCGACATCCTTCCAGCTACCGGCGGCGGCCAAGAAGGACGGCTTCTGAACGAAGCGCCAGATCGGTAGGGCCTGCCCTGTGTAACCTTCGGGGATCAGACGCCCCCAATAGCCTGGGACATTATCCTGCCGGAGTTGCGTCACCCCACCCTCGTCAATCGTCGCCAGACCGTAAGCACGAGAGAACATCCCACTCAGTGAACCGATGATCGCGAAGGGCTGCCCGCTGTTGCCCAGTGGTTCATACCGGAACTCGACCCAGTCGATCCGGTTGTCGCTCACGGAGACTTCGTCCTCCTCATGCCAGTCCCCGAAGAGCATGAAGCGGAAGGCGATGTTCTGTTCTACCGGATCGGTGATCAGTTGCTCCGCGCAGAACATTTCGGCCTTTGCGATCACAATGTCCGATTGCCCTCCCTCATCGATAGGCCCGGATTGTTCCGCATCGTTGTACAAGCGCAGACGCAGGGGGAACTTCGTGCCAACCATGATATCGCCCAGGAGCGCCATCTCGTTAGCGATCATTGCGTCCTTCATGGACAGGGTGCTGTTCTTGCCCTGCTGCTGGAAGGTAGCCGGCGACACCAACGTCCACAGGTTCTGTCGTGCCCAAAAGGTTGCTACCTTGAGGGCGCAGTCCATCTGCGCCGCATAACGCACTAGCCCATCGAGATAACTCGGATGCAGTTTCAACGACGGAAAGCTTGACGGCCCGCCCTGAAAGACGTTCTTCACTTCCACCAGCATCTGCACCCCATCGGGCAGCACCAGGCGGAAATCGGGCACACTCAGCGTTTCGTCACTGAGGTAAACGTCGCCTGCATCTTCCTGCTTCAGGATCAGTACCCGCCCGAGGCTTGCTACCAGAGCCTCGAACATGGCCTGCGTTCGCTGTCCGTGCAGGAATCGCTCGTCCTCCAACGCTCGCTGGATCGAGGTGCGCGCCGCGGCGAGGAAGCTTTCACCAACATCTGGATCGCGCAATAAGGCACCATTCACTAGACCATACTTGGCGAAGAGGTCAAATACATCGAAGCGCATGGGGTCTCGGGGAAGTAACTTCATGGGACAAGCTCCGATCCGTGCCGACAGTACGAACCTGCTCGTATTAGCATATTGCTCCGGCGTGCCCAATGCTACCCCCGTCGCCCCCGCGTGCCCCAGACGCACGCACGGCGCGGAGACCAGGCGTCAGCGAACGAACCATCGTTGCGCCCAATCGCCGATCCATCTGCCAGCGGCGACCGGGACGCACAGCATGACGGTCAGGGGGATAAAGCCCATCGAAAGGCCGACGATGCCTGTGCCAAGCGACCTGATCTTGGCCTCATCGTAGGGCGGACCGAAGGTAGACCAGCCCACGTCGTTCACGATGCGCCCGATCGTCCCGAGGAGCATGCCCACGGCCAGGATAGGCACCACCCGCCACGAGCGCAGCACAAAGCCGCTGAGGATGCCGAGGACGACGAAGGCGAGCGCCGCCGCGATGCCATTCCGCAGGAAGAAGCCCCAGGCAACCGCCAGCGCCGCCATAGTGCCGTAGGTTAGGATAGTCGGGGAGCGCACTGCTATACCCAGGCGCCAGCCGGGCGACCTCGGCCAGCAGCACGCCGGTCACGCAATCCCCCCACCCCGGCGTAGTGCGGCGACCGGCGGCAGGACCCGCACGATCCAGTCGTAGAGCGCCGGCGACCAGCCGGCCTCACTCGGGCGGAACCAGCCCCCGGTCCCCCGCGCCCCTCCGCCGCCGCGCCTGCGTCGCCGCGCGGGCCGCCTCCTGGCGGGCGACGGCGGCCTCGATCCGGGCGGGGAGGCCGGGATCGTCGACACTCAACTCGGCGATCAGGCGCTCCAGGTCGTCCGGCTCGTCGTCGGCAAGCTCGACGGTTGCCGGGTCGATACGGGCCGTGGTCGTGTCCATCAGCGATCCCCCTCTCGTGTGTCCGTTGCCCATTGTACCCGGTCGCTACGCCGGAGGTCACGACAGCTCGTCCTCGCGCCGCCGCACCGCGCGCCGTGCCCGCCAGTCGCGCAGGCGTGCTTCCGCCAGCGCGATGGTCGCTGGCGGCGTCCGCTGCGTCTTCTTCGAGAACGCTTCGAGCGCCAGCAGGATCTGCCCCCGCCGCGCCTCCTGCGCGAAGAGGACGCGGAAGCTCTGCCCACCGCTCGCCACCTGCACCTCGTAGATCTCGCCGCGCAGGTGCCGCGCCGCCACCAACCCCACGCGCTCGACGACCTTCATCCCGGCCAGGATCTCCGTGCGGTCGGCCTCGGCCAGTCCCAGCAGGAACGCCGTCACCGGGCGTGCCCCCGCCGCCGTGGCGTAGAAGCGCCACCGCCGCCGCCCTGCCTCGCCGCTCATCGCCCCCTCCGTCCGCCACTCCTCGCTCTCTCCGGGCTCCCTCGGATCGGGGGGCGTCGTGGCTCATAGGCACAAAGGGAAGTCTGAGGGCGAGGAACCTTCCCGGAGCGCCACGCGGCCATTGGTCCGATTCGGGTCACGGTTGTGGACAACCAGGGGCGGCGCACACTACGCCGCCCCGCGCTTCCCCCCACCCGCCACGCGCACCGGGCGCACGCGCGGCGACGCCGCCCCGCGCTTCCCCCCACCCGCCACGCGCACCGGGCGCACGCGCGGCGCGGGGGCCAGTTCGGCGCGCAGCCGCTCGGCGAGGGAGGTGTAGCGCTCGGCGACGCGGTCGCTCTTCAGCGCGATCATCAGCGCGCGCCAAGAGCCGACGATGACGACCAGCTCCTTCGCGCGCGTGACCGCGGTGTAGAGGAGGTTGCGCTGCAACATCAGGTAGTGCGTGGTGTGCAGCGGGATGATCGCGCAGCGGTACTCGCTCCCCTGGCTCTTGTGGACCGTCACCGCGTAGGCGATCACCAACTCGTCGAGGTCGCTGAACGACCAGGTCACCCGCCGGTCGTCGTCGAGGCGCACCACCACCTCCTGCTCGACCGGATCGAGCGCGACGATCCAGCCGCCATCGCCGTTGAAGACCTGGCGGTCGTAGTCGTTCTGCACGCAGATCACCCGGTCGCCCTCGCGGTAGAGGCGCGACCCGAACTGCTTCTCCCCCTTGCGCGGCCCCGGCGGGTTGAGCGCCGCTTGTAAACGCTCGTTCAGCGCCGAGACGCCGATCGCGCCGCCGTGCATCGGGCAGAGGACCTGGATGTCCCTCAGAGGATCGAAGCCGTAGCGCCGCGGCAGCCGGTCGCGCGCCAGCCCGACGATCTGCTCGGCGACCTGCTCCGGGTCGTCCTCGGCGATGAAGAAGAAGTCGGGCAGCCCCTTCATGATCGGCGTCTCGCCCTTGTTGATGCGGTGCGCGTTGGTGACAATGCCGCTGTCCTGCGCCTGCCGGAAGATCACGTCGAGCTGCGTCACCGGCGCCTGCCCCGAGGCGATCAGGTCGCGCAGCACGTTCCCCGCCCCCACCGACGGCAACTGGTCGACATCCCCCACGAAGAGGACGTGCATGTCGTTCGGCGCCGCCTTGAGGAGCGTGTTGGCGAGGAGCGTGTCGAGCATCGACGCCTCGTCCACGATCAGCAGGTCGCCGTCGAGCGGGTTGTCGGCGTTGCGGCCCGCCTCGCCGCCGAACCGTACGCCGAGCAGGCGGTGCAGCGTCTGCGCCGGCACGCCGGTCAGGTCGGTCAGGCGCTTGGCGGCCCGCCCGGTCGGCGCGGCCAGGAGCGGCCGCCCCCGCTTCGCCTGGAGGATCGCGACGATCGCCTGCGTGGTCGCGGTCTTCCCGACCCCCGGCCCGCCGGTGAGGATGCTGACCTTGCTGGTGAGCGCCATCCGCACCGCCGCGCGCTGCCCCTCGGTCAGCGCGTAGCCGCGCTGCCCGGCGTACCAGGCGAACGCCCTGGCCCAGTCCACCTCCCGGAAGTGGGCCAGCCGGTCGGCCGGCGAGCGCAGGATCGCCCCGACCCGGCGGACGATGTTCCCCTCGGCGTAGTAGTAGGCGGTCAGGTAGATCACCGGCCGGTCGTCGACCGTCTCGCGGCGGGCGCTGTCGGTCGTCAGCAGCCGCTCGATCGCCTCGCGCACCCGCCCCTCGGCGACCGCCAGCATCTCGACGCTGCGCCGGACCAGGTCGTCCTCCGGCAGGAAGACGTGGCCGTCGTCCGCCGCCTCCCACAGGAGGTGCAGCGCCGCGCCCATCACCCGCTCCGGCGCGTCGGGCGGGATGCCGAGCTGCAGGGCGATCTTGTCGGCGGTCTTGAAGCCGATGCCGTGGACCTCGCGCGCCAGGCGGTAGGGGTCGTTCTTGACGATGCCGATCGCCGCGTCGCCGTAGCGCTTGTAGATGCGCACCGCCAGCGCGGTGGAGACCCCCTGGTCGGCCAGGAAGACCATCACCTCCTTGATCGCGCGCTGCTCGCGCCAGGCGTCGCGGATCAGCCCACAGCGGCGCGGCCCCAGCCCCGGCACCCCCGCCAGCCGCTCCGGCGCCCCCTCGATGACCTCCAGCGTCTCCTCGCCGAACCGCTCGACGATCCGCTCGGCCATCTTCGGCCCGATCCCCTTGATCATCCCCGAGCCGAGGTACTTGCGGATGCCGTCCACGGTCGCCGGCAGCACCACCCGGCAGCGCTCGGCGACGAACTGCCGCCCGTGCTGGGCGTGCGTCTCCCAGCGCCCGCCCAGCTCGACGCTCTCGCCGACGTTGACCGCGGGCAGGCTCCCGACCACCGCCACGAGGTAGCGCTTGCCCGCCGGCTGCACCTTCGCCACGGTGTAGCCGTTCTCCGGGTTGACGTAGGTCAGCCGCTCGATCACGCCCTCCAGCCGGGCGGGCGGATCGCCGCCCCCCTGCTCGCGCGCCGCCCCCGCTGCCACCTTCCGCCCCTTCCAAGCCGCCACCTGGCTAGATTCCTTGCCATGCCGGTAGTATAGCAAACGGGCCAGCGAAGAACACTTGTTCTATTTTCAGGATTGGCGGCGAGATCGCGCGAAACGGGCTGAGCACGAGGCGACAATTGTAGGGGCAGGCCCCCGTGCCTGCCCGCGTGGCCGATCACCGACGCGGCAGGTGGAGCAAAGGCGTGGGGCGACCCTGCGGGGTCGCGGGCCGGGGGCCTGTCCCTACCAGTCCCACCGTGCTCGGCTCACCCCGCACCAATTACCGACGACGCGAGCCGGATCGCGCGGCGCCGAGGACTGCGCGGCGTCAGCCCTCCGGCCCGCCGCGCAGCCGCTCGACCGCGTCGAGCAGTTCGGGCAGGTTGAACGGCTTGGCGAGGAAGCCGTCCGCGCCGATCTCCTCGGCCCATTCGCGCGCGTCCCGCGCCGCGGTCATCACCAGGACCGGCACCGCCAGCCCGCGCCGCCGCAGCTCGCGCGCGAAGCCCCAACCGTCCAGCACCGGCATCCGCATGTCCAACAGGACCAGCGACGGGCGTTCCCGCTCGATCGCCCGCAGCGCCTCCGCCCCGTTGGTGGCCGCGGCGACCGGATACCCCTCCGATTCGAGGATATCCCCGATCGTCGCCAGGATCGCGGCGTCGTCGTCCACGACCAGGATCGGCCCCGCGCCCCGGCCGGCGGGCGCCGGGTCCCACCCCTCCCGTGTCCCGGCCGCCTCGCGCCGCACGACGGCGACCCCGGCGGGCCAGCGCGCAACGCCCGGGAGCGGCCGGCCCAGCACAACGAGCGGCCGCCGCGGCCCGCCCTGCCCCACGCGCGGCGCGGCCCGCCGCGACCCCCTGCCGCCGGTCATCCGTGCAATGCCCACTTCACCCCTCCCGCGGCGTATTCGCCAGCCCCTCCACCGTCGCGTACTGCGGCCCCGCCAGGCCGAGCGGCAGGCTGACGTGGAAGGTCGTCCCCGCCCCCGGCGCGCTCTCGGCCCGGATCCGCCCGCCGTGCTGCTCCGCGATGCCCCGGCAGATGTACAGCCCCAGGCCCATCCCGCTGAAGCGCCGGTCGTCCACGTTCGACCCGCGGTGGAAGCGGTCGAAGAGCCGGGGCAGGTCGGCGGCCGGGATGCCGATCCCCCGGTCGGCCACCGTCAGTTCGGCCGCGCCCGCCTCCCGCCGCACCCCGACGCGCACCTCGCCGCCGTCCGGGCTGTACTTGACCGCGTTCTCGACCAGGTTCTCGACCAGTTGCGCGATCCGCACCCGGTCCCAGGCGCCGATCACCGGCCCGGCGGCGTCGAGCGCGAACCCGTGCCGCTCCGACGCCTGCCGGCCCAGGACCTCGCGGCAGAGTTCGACCAGGTCGAACTCCTCGCGGGCGCCGAGGATCCGCCCCTGCTCGACCCGCGCCGCGTCGAGCAATTCCAGCACCAGGGTCCGCAGCCGCTCGGCCTCCGCCACCAGCCGCCGGATGCGACCCAGGTCGGCCGGCGCCGCCGGGTCGCGGATCGCCCGCCGCTCCAGCAACTGCGCCAGGGCGGTGATCGTCGTCAGCGGCGTCTTCAGGTCGTGGGCGGCGGCGGAGAGGAAGTCGTCCTTCAGCCGGGTCGCCTCCTCGCGCGCCCGGACGCTGGTCGCCTCGTCGATCAGCGCCCGGCTCTCCAGCAGCACCGCCGCCTGGTCGGCCAGCAATTGCACCAGGCGCAGGTCCTCCTGCGCGAAGATCGGGGCGCGCGGCGTGTAGACCGCCAACACCCCCAGGCGCTCCGCCCCGGCGGTGATCGGCGCCGCCAGCACCGCGCCCGCCCCGAAGGCCCGGTAGCTCCCGGCGTGCTCGGGGTCGTCGCGCGCCGGGTCCGCCGTGAAGATCGCCGCCTGCCGCGCGAACGCCCGCCCGACGATCATCTGGCCAGGCGCGAGGGCGAACCGCTCCGGGTGGGTCGGGAACCGCAGCAGGCCCGCGCCCCCGTCCCACAGGGCGATCGCTGCCTGGGGCGCGCCGAGGGCCGCCGCCGCGCCCCACTCCAGTTCCCGCACGATCGCCGCGGTGTCCGGCAGCCGCGGCAGGCGGGCCGCGCGCCCGAGGAAGGCGCGCAACTCCGGCTCCTGCCAGGCGCGCCGCAGCACCGGCGGCGGCGCGAACCCCACGAAGTACGCCAGGCCGGAGGCCAGGCTGAGCGGGCGCTGGGCCAGCACGGCCAGCAGGTCGGCGGCGCCCGCGGGCAGCGCGCCGGCGATCCCCGCCACCAGGATCGACGCCCCCAGGAAGACCGAGCCCGCCGCGACCGCCTGCATCCGCCGCCGGGTCACGCCGCTCGACCGCCGGGACTCGCGCCAGAACGCCAGCGCGCCGTAGCCGGCGACACCGAAGAAGTAGAGCACCAGGAGCAGCACCAGCCAGAGGGGCGGCGTCGGGCGGAAGGCAAAGAGCCCGGCGACCGCCAGCGCCAGCCCCACCTCCGCCCCGCGCAGCACCGGCCCGGGCACCGTCGAGAAGTCATTGACCAGGCGCAGCAGCAGGTACGGCAGCGCCATGATCAGCGCGCCGTTGAGCGCGGTGAAGGCCGGGCTGAGCGTGACGTCGAGCGCGGTGAGGACCCAGCCCTCGGTGACGATCAGCGCCGTGAGCCCGAAGAAGAGGGCGATGTCGATCTGCGCGCGCACCGGCCGGCGCAGCGCCTCGGCCAGGGTGACCGCGAAGATCAGGACGTAGAGCGCCTGCGCCAGGTACTGGAGGAACGCGTCCGCGCTCACCGGCCACCCACCGCGTCGGGAGTCGGGAGTAGAGAGTCGGGAGTAGAAGGCGGATCGTTGTTGCTGGCCGCGCGTGGACTCTGTCCCGTGGGCCACTCCCGACTCTCTACTCCCGACTCCCGACTCCTTACACCACGATGTTGATCAGCCGCCCCGGCACGTAGATCACCTTCTTCGGCGCCTTGCCGGCCAGGAAGGGGGCGACCTTCTCGCTGGTTGCGGCTAGGTCGCGCGCCGCCCCCTCGCTGATGCCGGCCGGCGCCTCCAGGCGGTCGCGCAGCTTGCCGTTGACCTGCACGACGAGCGTGACCGTCTCCTCCGCGACCAGCGCCGGGTCGGACGCCGGCCAGGACTGCTGGTGGACGCTGTAGCCGCCTCCCTGCCGCGCCCACAGCTCCTCCGCCAGGAAGGGCGTCACCGGGGCCAGCATCAGCGTCAGCGTCCGCAGCGCCTCCGCGCGCTGTCCGGCGGTGAAGGCGTCGCGGTTGTCGCCGACCCAGTTACTATACTCCATCAGCCCGGCGATCGCGGTGTGGAACTGGTAGCCCTCCAGTTGCTCGGTCACCCGCTTGATGTAGCGGTGCATCGGGCGCAGATCCGCGCCCGCCCCGCCCTCGGGCGCCGGATCGACCACCAGCCGCCAGACCCGCTCCAGGAAGCGCGTCACCCCGACCAGGTTCTGGTCGCTGAAGACGTTGTCCTGGTCGAACGGCCCTAGGAAGAGCATGTACGTGCGGAAGGCATCCGCCCCGACCCGCGCGAAGTACTCATCGGGGTTGACGACGTTGCCGCGCGACTTGCTCATCTTCGCGCCCTCGCGCGTGATGAAGCCGTGCAGCCGCAGCCGCCGGAACGGCTCCTCGAACGGCAGGTGGCCCAGGTCGTGCAGCACCATCGTGACGAAGCGCGCGTAGAGGTGGTGCATCACGACGTGCTCTTTGCCGCCGAAGTACATGTCCACCGGCAGCCACGCCGCGATCCGCTCGCGGTCGAACGGGCGGTCGTCCCACTCGGTGCAAGGGTAGCGCAGGAAGTACCACGACGAATCCAGGAAGGTGTCCGAGACGTCGGTCTCGCGCTCGGCCGGCCCGCCGCAGATCGGGCAGGTCGTCTTGACGAACGATTCCACCGACGCCAGCGGCGATTTGCCGGTCCCGGTCGGGCGGAACTCGTCCACCTCCGGCAGCAGCACCGGCAACTGCTCCTCCGGCACCGGCACGATCCCGTCCCGCGCGCAGTAGACGATCGGGATCGGCGGCCCCCAGTACCGCTGGCGCGAGATCAACCAGTCGCGCAGCCGGTAGGTGACGCGCGGCCGCCCCGCGCCCCGCTCGGCCAGCGAGGCGGTGATCGCCCGCTTCGCCTCCTCCCACGGCAGGCCGTCGAACTGGCCGGAGTTGATCAGCACTCCCGGCCCGGTGTACGCCGCCTCGGCGATCCCCACCTCGCTCTCGACGACCTCGACGATCGGCAGATCGAACTTCTGGGCGAACTCATAGTCCCGCTCGTCGTGCGCCGGCACCGCCATGATCGCCCCGGTGCCGTAGCCCAGCAGCACGTAATCGGCGATCCAGATCGGCACCGGCCGGTCGGTCGCCGGGTTGAACGCGTAGGCCCCGGTGAAGACGCCGGTCTTCTCGCGCTCGGCGTTGGTCCGCTCGATCTCGGTCGCCCCGCGCGCCCGCTCGACGTACGCCTCGACCGCCGCGCGCTGCCCCGGCGTGGTGATCCGCTCGACCAGTTTGTGCTCCGGCGCCAGCACCACGTAGGTCGCGCCGAAGACGGTGTCGGGCCGCGTGGTGAAGACCGGGATCGGGTCCCCCGTGCCGTCCACCGTGAAGATCAGCTCCGCGCCCTCGCTGCGGCCGATCCAGTGGGCCTGGCGGCGCTTGCTCTCCTCCGGCCAGTCCAGCGCCTCCAGCCCGTGCAGCAGGCGGTCGGCGTAATCCGTGATTTTGAAGAACCACTGCGTCAGCTCGCGCTGCACGACCGGGGTGCCGCAGCGCTCGCAGCGCCCGTCGATCACCTGCTCGTTCGCCAGCACCGTCAGGTCGGTCGGGCACCAGTTGACCGGGGCCTCCTTCCGCACCGCCAGCCCCGCCTTGTACAATTGCAAGAAAATCCACTGCGTCCAGCGGTAGTAATCCGGCCGGCTCGTATCGACCGAGTGGCTCCAGTCGAACATCGCGCCGATGCGGCTCAGTTGCTCCTCGCGGTAGCGCCGGGTGGTCCGCACGGTCAGCTCCATCGGGTTGATGTTCTGCTTCAGCGCGTAGTTCTCCGAGTGGATGCCGAACGCGTCGAAGCCCATCGGCTGGAAGACCTCGTAGCCGCGCATCCGCTGGAAGCGCCCGTTGGTGTCGGCGCCGCCGTAGGTGTAGGTGTGCCCGATGTGCAGCCCCTCCGCCGACGGGTAAGGGAACTCCATCAGGTTGTAGAACTTGGTCTTGCCGCCGGACAGCGCCAGGTCGGTGCGGTACAGCCCGCTCTCCTCCCAGCGCCGCCGCCACTTCGTCTCGATCTCCCGCGGATTGTACCGCTCGCGCCCGGCCTCCCCGGCCGCGGCGGCCTCCGGCGCGATCGTCTGCTCGCTCATGCTCGCCTCCAACTCGGGTCGCACGTCGCACGTCCGAACGTCGAACGTCCCTCACTCGCAAGCCAGCGCCCGGTAGAACGCCCCGTCGACAACCACGAGGTGTGACGACGGAGGACCTTCGACCTTCGACCTTCGACCCGTCCCCCTTCGACCCCCAAACGAAAGCGCCCCCGTCCCATTGCAGGGACGAGGGCGCTTCTTGCGGTCCTTCGCGGTACCACCCGGCTTGATCGGTCCGCCCGTGTGGTGGAGCTGAGGGGACTCGAACCCCTTACCTCAACACTGCCAGTGTTGCGCTCTCCCAGATGAGCTACAGCCCCCGATGCGGCGACCGATCCACTCGCGACCCCGTAACGGTGGTCAACCGGCGACGGCTCCCGAGGGTGACCGTCGCGGCTCACAGGCGAGTTCGACCCCGTCCACCGGGCTTGCACCACCGCCCGGCTCGCTGCGCCCGCGGGTCTACTACTCCTGCTCCGCGCCTTTGCACTATGATGGGAGAGCATGCCCTCCCAGGACGCTAATGATAGCAGCGCGGGCGCGAGACTGTCAAGCGGAACGCCACCGGCGGCAGCGTTCAGGACGGGCTTGCTCGCGGCGGGCGGCGCCGTCCGCCGCCACCCACGGCGGGCGGGCAGCGAAGGGACTTGGCTCCCTCCCCCTGGCCCCGTAGCGAATCCGCAATCCGCAATCGTCAGAGCCAGTTCTTGCCCTTGAAGTAGGCGCGCAGGCCAAAGCCGAGGGCGAGCATGACGAGGAGGACGGCGGGATAGCCGAAGCGCGTGGCAAGTTCCGGCATGTGCTCGAAATTCATGCCGTAGATGCCGGCGATCAGCGTGACGCTCATCAGGATGATCGAATAGGCGGTCATCGTCTTGATCACGCGGTTGGTGCTGTCCGCCTTGAGGGACTGGTGCGAGTCGAAGACCGCCTCCAGCAGATCGCGATAGCCGTCGATCGCGTTCGTGACCCGGATGACGTGGTCGTCCACATCCTGGAAATACCGCGCGACCTTCTTGCTGATGAACGGCAACTCGCGCCGCACCAGCACCGCCATCACGTCGCGCTCCGGCAGGACCGCCTGGCGCATGGTGATCAGTTCCTTGCGCAGGGCGAAGGTGTTCTGGATCCCCTCGGCCTCGACGTTGGTCAGCACCCGCCGCTCCAGGTCGCCGATGCAGCGCCCGATCTCGTCGACCACCGGGAAGTAGTGATCGACGATCGTGTCGAGCAGGGAGTAGAGGAGCACGCCGACGCCATTCTCGATCTGCGCCGTGTTGTCGTGGAAGCGCCCCGCGACCTCCGCGATCTCCTCGATCGGATCGTAATGGACCGTGACCATGAAGTTCTTGCCGACGAAGATGTCGAGCTCGTGCTCGTCGATCTGGCGGCCCTCCGCGACCCAGTCGATGTCGTAGAAGACGATGAAGAAGACGTCGTCGTAGCGGTCGATCTTCGGGCGCTGGTGCGGCTTGGCCGCGTCCTCCACCGCCAGCGGGTGGAAGCCGAACTCGCCGGCGATGGCGCGCAGCTCCTCGGCCGTCGGCCGCTCCAGGTCGATCCAGAGCAGATTGCCCTCGTCGGCCAGCAGCCGCCCGATCTCGGCCGGCGCCACGTCGCGCCGGAGCTGATACCCCTCCGCGCAGAGCATCGTGCGCAACATCCGGACGCCCCCCTCCTACGAACGCGGAACGTCGAACGCGGAACGCGGAAAAGGACGGTCGCGCGACGGTCCGTTCACCCGGCAGCGATCGCCCCCCATTGCCCGGTGTTTCGCATACACCGTTGTTCCGCGTTCGACGTTCCGCATTCCGCGTTGGACTAGCGCCGCAACCACAGGTTGAGCAGGATCGTCAGCAGGAGGCTGAGGAGCAGCGAGGTGGCGAGCGGGATGAAGCAGCTCACCGGCCCGCGCGTGATCATGATGTCGCCCGGCAGCCGCCCGCCGGGGACGATCCGCGCCAGCAGCACCAGCACCATGCCGAGCACCAGCAGGAGCCCCCCACCGACGAGCAGCAACCGCCCGAACTGTCCCAGGTCATTCATGCCGGACCACCTGTCGCTCGTCGGCCGGGGCATCGGCGACACGCTCGTCCCGCCCCCCGGCCGGCCCTTCCTCATCCAACGCCGCGGGCCGGGGTTCGGTGAAGCCGGAAACCAGGCTGAAGACGAGCATGAAGATCAGCGGCGCGACGAAGATCAGCGCCGCCACCGCGACGATCAAACCGACCGCGCGCAGCGCCTCGAACAGGATGTCCACGGTTCCCTTCCCCCCGGTCAACGCGCCGCGCACCATGGCGCGCCCGCCGCCCCCACACCGATCAGTATAGCAATCTCCCCCGCGTACGGCGATGGGCGGACGCGATCATAAGGCCGTTCCCCCCGCACTCCTGCAACATCGGCGGAGATCGAGCCGTTGTGACCGCTGTAGGGGCGGGTTTCAAACCCGCCCTGGTCGGCATGCCTCGAACCTGGGGGCGAGGCAACCGGGCGGGATCGAAACCCGCCCCTACCGGCACCCGGATAGACGTACCCGTCCCCGCGCTCCGGCCGCTCCATCCCTTCGCGCCGTCCCGGGGGCAATGCCGCCGGGCGCTGGTATACTATCCCGCACAGGGCAGCAGGCGCGCGGGGCCGGCGGGCCGCTCATCGTCGCCATCGCGGGCGCTCGACGCTCGCGGCGCCGGAGAGGTTCGGCGGCGGGCCGACGCGCACAATCCGTTCTCGCAGGGGGAGGCATGGTCACCGATCCGGTCGCGTTCACCATCGGGCCGCTCGCCGTGCGCTGGTACGGCATCCTGATCATGCTCGGGGTGCTGGCCGGCTCGTTCCTGGCCGCCCAGCTCGCGCGGCGCAAGGGGCACGACCCCGACCACCTGTGGAACATGGTGCCGTTCGTCGTCTTCACGGCGATCCTCGGCGCGCGCGCCTACTGGGTCTTCCTCGCCTGGGACACCTGCTGCGCGGACAATCCGCTGCAGGCGTTCAACATCCGCAGCGGCGGCATCTCGATCCACGGGGCGATCGTCTTCGGCATCCTCGCGATCTGGCTCTACAGCCGCTTCATCCGCCAGAGCTTCTTCCGCTGGATCGACATCATCGCCCCGGCGATGGCGCTCGGGCAGGCGGTCGGGCGCTGGGGCAACTTCACCAACCAGGAGCTGTTCGGCCCGCCGACCGGCCGCCCGTGGGGCATCTACATCCAGCCGCAGAACCGGCCCCCGGCCTACCGGGACAACGAGTACTTCCACCCCACCTTCCTCTACGAATCGGTCTACAACCTCTTCGTCTGCGGCGCGCTGACCTGGCTGGTGCTGCGGATCGACAAGGACCGGCGCCTGCGCGACGGTGACGCCCTCTGGGTCTACCTGATCCTCTACGCCATCGGCCGGTTCGCGATCGAGACGATCCGCACCGACAGCCTCTACGTCGGCCCCTTCAAGGCGGCGCACATCGCCTCCGTCCTGGCGCTGCTGGTCGGGCTGATCGGCCTCGGCATCCGGCACATCGGCTGGCGCGGGCGCGACACCGACGGCTCCGAGACGCCGGTCGCGGCGGGGGCGCCCCCCATCGACGACGTCGAGGCGGCCGCCGCGCCGGCGCGCCCGGCGCACCTGGTCGGCAAGTCGGTCCACGCCGGGCGCGACAACGAACCCACAACGCGGGGGACCTAACCCTACCCCCCACCGGGAGATTAGGCGCCCCCGTCAGCGGCCCAATCGTCACATTTCGCGATTCTGTCTCCGATGCGGGGGCCGAGTGCATCCCGCCGCGACCGCTGCGCGGAGCCATCCGACCCTGCCTCCCGCGCGGAGGCTGGGCCGCTCCCTGTCCTTGTCATCCTGAGCCGCGGCGAAGGATCGCGCTCCCTGGCGCCCGCATAGCGGATGGTCTCGTGCGGTGCCTTGTCAACCGATCCTTCGCTCCGCTCAGGATGACAAGGCGGGGACGTTCGCGTACCGGCAGGGAGACACCGATTCCGGGGGGCTCGCCAACGGTACATGAGGGCCGGTGGAACGCGCGTCCCGCCGGCCCCCTAAGCTCTCGGTCATCTGCCTTCCGCCCGCTACTCCCGCGGGCGGCCTTCCGGTTCGCCGGGCAGATCGGGGCGCTCCCGGACCTCGCCGCGCCCGAAACGTTCGAGCTGCGCCTGGGACGCGCCGGCGATCGGCTGCTCCGGCGCCAGGCCCGGCTCCTCATCGAGCAGGCCGGCGCCGACGATCGTGCCGCCGGTCGCCCCGATGCGCCCGGCCTGCTCGCCGCCCGTCATCTGGGTGGTCGAGGGGGTCGTCTGCGCGCCGACGCTGGAGACCGTCGACCCGCCGGTCGCCGCGTCCGTGGCGGACCCGTCGGGGCGCTCCAGGCGCGAGGTCAGCCGCTGCAACTGCTCGTTCAACTCGCGCAAGCCGAGGGTCAGCCCGCCGCGCACCTCGTCAACCAGCTCGGTCGCGCGGGTCGTCTCGGCGGCCTTGCCGACCTGCTCCTTCATCGACTGGGTCATCGTCTGCGCGCGCGGGTTCGTCCGCAGGGTGTTGACCGCCTCATTCAACTGGTCGCGCAGCAGGCGCAGCCCGTCGGTCAATTCCTGCTGGATCTCCTGCCGCTGCTCGCTCTGCCAGGCGGCGCGGGTGGTGTTGGCGAGCTGGCGGCCCAGCTCCTGCAACTCGCGCGTCACCCCGCCCGGCGCGTCCAGGTCGCGCCGCCCGCCGCCGGGGGTCACCTCGCGCCCCGTCGCGCCCCCTTCGGCGTCCAGGTTGGGCCATTCGTCACGTCGCCGCCTGTCCATGTCACCCTCCCTCACTCCGGCGCTCGCCGCCGATTCGGATACCCGACACCAGCGATCTACGCAACGCCGGTGCCCTGGGTGACACGAACGCGGAACGGGGAACGGGGAACGCGGAACAGGGAACGGACGTCGGGGCCGGGTAGTGCGCTACCAAGCCTCTTCATCCCTTGTTCCGCGTTCCGCATTCCCCGTTCCCCGTTCGCTACCCGCGCCGCCGGTGGCGGCCGCCCTCGCGGCGGCGGTCGGCGGCATCCTCCTGCTCGCCCCAGAGCAGCTCGTAGTCGCCGAGGTGGACGACATCGCCCTCCTGGATGCCGGCCTCCGCCAGGCGCGCGGCGATCCCGGAGGCGTCGAGGACGCGCTGGAAGCGGTCGGCGGCCTCGTCGTTGTTGAAGTCGGTCATCGCCGCCAGCCGCTCGATCTTCGTGCCATGCACGGCGAAGTGGTGCGGCGAGAGGCGCTCGATCTCGTAGCGGCGCTCGTCGGTCGTGCTGTCGAGGGTGTAGCGGCGCGGCCCCGACTCGGCGGCGGCCGGCTCGGGGACCGGCAGGGCGGCGAGGCGGCGCGCGACCTCGCGCCCGAGCTCCCGCACGCCCTCGCCGGTCGCCGCCGCGATCGGCACGACGGCATGGCCGCGCCCCTCGAGCGCGGCGCGCAGGGCCGGCAGGCGCTCTTGGGCCTCCGGCAGGTCCAGCTTGTTGACCGCGACGATCTGCGGCTTCTCCTCCAGCCCGGCCCCGTAGGCCGCCAACTCGCGGTTGATCTGGTCGAAGTCGGCGAGTGGGTCGCGCCCTTCGAGGCCCCCCGAGCCGTCGAGGACGTGGATCAGCAGGCGGGTGCGCTCGACGTGGCGCAGGAACTCGTGGCCCAGCCCGACCCCCGCGGCCGCCCCTTCGATCAGGCCGGGGATGTCGGCCATCACGAACGTCGTGTCGTCGACCGCGACGACGCCGAGGTTCGGCTCCAGCGTGGTGAAGGGGTAGTCGGCGATCTTCGGGCGGGCGGCGCTCATCGCCGCCAGCAGCGTCGACTTCCCGACGTTCGGGTGGCCGACGAGGCCGACGTCGGCGATCAGCTTCAGCTCCAGCGTGACCCAGCGCTCCTTGCCCGGCTCGCCCTTCTCCGCGACGCGCGGGGCCTGCTTGACCGAGGTGGCGAAGTGCTGGTTGCCCAGCCCGCCGCGCCCGCCGCGCAGGACGACCAGCTCGTCGCCGGGCGCGGTCAGATCGGCCAGGATCTCCTCGGTCTCGGCGTCGCGCACGACGGTGCCGGGCGGGACCGGGACGATCACGTCTTGGGCGTTCGCGCCGTGCTTGTTCGACTTCTGCCCGTTGCCGCCGTTCCCGGCGACGTAACGGTAGTAGGACTGGTAGCGCAGCAGGGTGTTCTCGCGCGGATCGACGCGCAGGATCACGTCGCCGCCCTTGCCACCGTCGCCGCCGTTCGGCCCGCCACGCGGCACATACTTCTCGCGGCGGAAGGTGATCGCGCCGTTGCCGCCGTCCCCCGCCTTCAGATACAGCTTTGCTCGGTCGTACACCGTCGAACGCCTCCATCCCACCGCGTCGGCCCCCGCCCAACCGGGCGCGGGCGGAGGCCGGTCGCCCCCGCGAACTCCTAGTATGCCCTACCGATCACAACCCGTGCCACGATAGGCGGGGACGGGTAACAGGTCCGAGTCGGGTAGTCGAGTAGAGGACGCGAGGATCGCGACCGGCCGCGTGCCTCGCTCCAAGCCCCTACCCGACTACCCGACTACCCGACTCCAAACTCCTACGGAGTTGGCCCACCGCGCCGCTGGCAGGCATTTTGCTCTAGGCATTCTTGGTTCCGCTACGTGACCGGGTGAGCACAACACGGGCGGGCGGTGGCAGCCGAGGGCAAGGGCGCACAGCGCAGGGGGAAGACGATGGCGAGCAGGGCGACGAGCGGCCTCTCCGGGCGGCACAGCGTGACCGCGGTCTTCGACGGCGCGAACCACGCGGAGCGCGCGATCGACGAACTGAAGAACGCGGGCTTCAGGGCCGAGCAGGTCTCGGCGGACGTCAACGAGGGGGGCGGCGGCGGCGGGGCCGCGGCGGCGGCGGCCGGCACCAGCCTGGCGGCGGGCCTCGGCCTGGTCCTCGGCGCGATCATCGGCGGCGTCCTCGGCTGGCTGCTGCTCGACGGCACGCTGCCGATCATCCTCGGGGCGATCGTCGGCGCGATCGCCGGGACGGCCATCGCCTCGGCCATCGCGCGGGCGGCCGCGAAGAGCCAGCCCGCCGGCGGCGCGGCGGGGACGCGCAAGGGCAGCGTGAAGCTGACGGTCAACGCCGAGAGCCCAGAGCAGGCGCAGCAGGCGCGCGCCCTGTTCGAGCGCTTCGGCGCGAAACTGAGCGGATAACGTCGCCCGGCCGCCGGTCAGCGAGATCCGCGCGGCGAGCAATGTAGTAGCACATCGCCCAGCGCCCCCAGCCAGAGGTCGGGTGCCAGGGCGGCCAGATCCTCGACAGCGCCGCCGCCCCATGGGGCGGCGGCGCTGCGCATCCCGGCGGCGCGGGCGGCGCGGAGGTCGTGCGTGCTGTCGCCGACATAGAGACAGCCCGCCGGGGCGACGCCGAGAGTGGCCGCGGCCTTCAGCAGCGGATCGGGCTCCGGCTTGTGGCGCGCGGTATCCTCGGCGCAGATCGTCACATCCACCAGCGGTTCGAGCGCGCAGAGCCGGAAGGCGAGTTCGGCCTGGGGGCGGCTCTTCGCGGTGACGATTCCCAGCCGGTAGCCCCGCGCGCGCAGCTCCCGCAGCGTCTCGGCCGCCCCCGGGAAGGGGCGCACCAGCGCGTCGTGGTGCGCGCGCACGTAGGCGCGGTAGGTCGCCAGCAACGCCGCGCCGCGCCCCGGCGCCAGTTCCTCCAGCACCACCGCGAGCGGCCGCCCGATCGTCGCGACAATCGCTGCGCGCGACGGCGCCGCGCCCAGGTGCGTGCGCGTCGCGCGCTCGAACGCGCGGACGATCAGCTCCACCGAATCGATCAGCGTGCCGTCGAGGTCGAAGAGGACGGCTTCGCAGGACTGAGGACCGAGGACCGAGGACTGCGTGGGAGACGCGCGCAACCCGCAGCCTTCGGGGTTGGCATCCGCCCCTCGACGCGCCCTATTCACTCAGCACTCAGCACTCGTCCCTACTCCTCGAGGTAGTCGCGCAACTTCTTGCTGCGGCTGGGGTGGCGCAGCTTGCGGAGCGCCTTGGCCTCGATCTGCCGGATGCGCTCGCGCGTGACGCCGAACTCCTTGCCGACCTCTTCGAGGGTGCGGCCGCGCCCGTTGTCCAGGCCGTAGCGCAGTTCGAGCACCCGGCGCTCGCGCTCGCTCAACGACTCCAATACGTCGTCGACCTGCTCGCGCAGCATCTGGTGCGAGGCGGCGTCGGCGGGGGCCTGCGCCTTGTCGTCCGGGATGAAGTCGCCGAGGTGCGAGTCGTCCTCCTCGCCGACCGGCATCTCCAGCGAGACCGGCTCCAGCGAGATCTTCATGATGTCGCGGACCTTGTCGGCGGCGAGGTCCAGCTCGACGGCCAGCTCCTCGCTGGTCGGCTCGCGCCCCAGGTCCTGCATCATCCGCCGCTGGGTGCGGATCACCCGGTTGATCGTCTCCACCATGTGGACCGGGATGCGGATCGTCCGCGCCTGGTCGGCGATCGCGCGGGTGATCGCCTGGCGGATCCACCAGGTGGCGTAGGTGCTGAACTTGAAGCCCTTGTTGTGCTGGAACTTCTCCACCGCGCGGATCAGCCCGAGGTTGCCCTCCTGGATCAGGTCCAGCATCGACATGCCGCGCCCGACGTAGCGCTTGGCAACGCTGACGACCAGGCGCAGGTTCGCCTCCGCCAGCCGGCCCTGCGCCAGTTCGCCGCGCGCGACCTGCTCCTCGTAGCGCCGGTCGAGCAGCTCGCCCTGCTCCTCGAGCAGCGCGCGCACCTGCGCCTCGTCCGGCCAGCCCGGCGCCCGGTCCAGCAGGCTCTGCAGCCGCCGGGGCAGCACCTGGAACTCGATCGCCCGCAACCGCACCGCCTCGTCGACCTGCTCCGGTGTCAGCGCCAGGCCGGCGGCCAGTTCCTTCAGCCGCTCGGCGGTGAGCCGGTGCGGGTTGTTGTAGTCGGTGATCTTCAGCGTCGGGGTCAGCGCGGCGATCGTCGCGCTCTTCGTGGCCTCGCCCGCGCCGTACATCGCCGCGTAGAGCGCCTGGAGCACCGGCCAGCCGGCGGACAGCCGCCGGTAGATCTCCAGGCAGACGTCGGCCCAGTGCGGCGCCTGGCCCGTCGCCCCCTGCAACGCCTTGCGCGTCTCGGCCAGGCAGCGGCCCAGTTCCATCGCGGTCGCCAGTTCGACTTCCAGATCGCCGCTCAGCAGCGGCACCCGGCCGATCTCGCGCAGGTACATCCGCACCGGATCGTCGAGGCTGACGCCGACCAGGTCCTCCTCGGTGACCGTCCACTGCAGCGGGAGCGCCTCGAACCCCTCGCCGTCGGCACCGAGGTCGTCGCCCGTCGCCAGGCCGGCGCCCCCACCGTTGACACGCCCGTCGGGGGCCGCGTCGAGCGCGTCGAGCGCGTCGAGGCCGGGGATGATCGCGTCCGGCGGCAGGTCCGCGGGGGCCTCGTCGAGCGGCTGGCCGTCGTCCTCCACCGGCGAGTCGCCGCTCAGGATGTCGTCCAGCACCGCCCGGTCGCGCGCGTCGAACCGGGCCGCGGGTTGCGCCCCACGCGCCTCATGCCCCGCGCCGTTCGCCACCCTGACGCGGGGCGCGGGGGCGGTGGGGCTATCCCCCGCCCCATCCGGCGCCAGCGGGCCGATCAGCGACAGCACTTCCGAGGCGTCCGGGTCGACCGGGACCGTTCCCGGTGTCGGCTGATTGGTCGGGCGTACAGACATGTTCCCCTGCTTCACCTGTTCCCTGGCTCAGTGCCTGGAGCGGTCGGCTGCCGAACCTGACCACACTGTCTGGTTACTACCCGAAACTGCCCGGTCGGAATGGCCCGGCCCCGCCGACCGGCGGGATTGTGGAGACGGTTCGCGAACGTCATGCCGTGGGGGTCTCAAACGCGGCGTACCTACGGCGCATAGCCCAGCTATGCTGCGCTCTGATGTTTGGTCCGGTAGTTGTACTACGTCGGTCTGCGGGATGCAAGCCGCGCGCCCTCCCAGCGGCCGCGATCGGTACTTTCGTACAGGGCGCGCGTGGGTAAAATCCCGCGACCCGGTCGCCCGGAACGGGTCGGCGCGCGGCCGGCGGTAGATGGAGCACGGGCCGCGCGGCCGCGCACAACGACGGAGCGTCGGGCAAAGAAAAGGGCGGGGCGGAAACCCGCCGCGCCCGAGGAGAGGAAGGGGAACGGCCATCGCTGGCCGCGTGAGGGGTGAGCGCCCTCACCACCTATTACGGCGGAGGCGGCATTGCGGATCACGGCCCGTCCCCGAGCTCGCCAGGCGCTCGTGCCGCCGGGGCGGGGGCGGCTCAGTCCCAGAAGCCGTTGGTCAGGAGCAGGACCGCGAAGAACGTACACGGGAACGCGCCCACCGCGAGCGCCGTCAGCGGCGGGAGCAGTTGCGCGGCGACGAAGAACGGCTCCTCCCCCAGGTTCTCGATGGGGTGCTCGCGGCGCAGCGCGTCGAGTTGCTCCCCGCTCAGGCCGAGCGGCTCGTCCAGGAGGCGAACCAGTGGACGTGGACGTGGGGCGAGCCGACGCGGCAGGGCCAGGCCCGCCCGGCGTAGCGGGCCTCGCACCACCCGCCGAGTTGGTTGGGATGCGCGGGCGGGTTGCGTCACGCGCCGATCTCCAGCGCGCGCCACCGGCGCCCGGTAGTGTGAACCGAGGACCCCGTCGCGCTCGACCGGCACGCAGGCGAGCCGCCTGCCGGAGAGGTAGGCGACGCCCGACTCGTCCCGGTGACTGCCGATCCCGACGCCGATGATCGCCTGGTCCGCCGGCCCCGGCGCAGCCTGCCACACCGCGACGGCAAGGCCGGCGAGCATAACGAAATAAGCGAGGCAGACCGCAAGAACGATGTAGCGCACCATTGCCCAGCCCCTCCCCCACACTTGCGCGACACGCCGCCGCTACCGCATGTCGCCGCTATAGAAGATGATGCGGTTCACCCTGGGGTTGCGGCCACCCGACCGCGCGCCGCGCGGCTACAACGACAGGGCGCGGTAAAACGCTTGACAAATTCCGTGCAGACTGCTACGATGCCCGCGGTTGGGGAGTAGCCACCCGCCGCGGCGGGCCGGCCAGTTGTCATTACGGGGCATAGCCCCCGGCTGGCCGCGGGTGCATCCGCACAAGGGGCGAGACCACCACGACACTCGGTGCCGTGGGGTCGCGCTTTTTTTGTCCCCCACGGCCTACCTCACAGGAGGCAGGCCATGTTCCCCCTCTCGGAGACCGCCCTCGTCTGGATCGGCTTCAACCTCTTCGTGCTAGCGATGCTGGCGCTCGACCTCGGCGTCTTCCACCGCCAGGCCCACGAGGTCTCGATCCGCGAGGCCGGCGTCTGGAGCGTCCTCTGGATCAGCCTGGCGCTCGCCTTCAACGTCGGGCTCTACTTCTGGCGCGGCGGCGAGGTCGCCCTGCAGTTCCTCACCGGCTACCTGATCGAGAAGTCGCTCAGCGTCGACAACATCTTCGTCTTCGTGCTGATCTTCACCTACTTCGCGGTGCCGGCCAAGTACCAGCACCGGGTCCTCTTCTGGGGCATCCTCGGCGCGCTGGTCATGCGCGGCATCATGATCGCCGCCGGCGCCGCCCTCATCAAGGAGTTCCACTGGATCATCTACCTCTTCGGCGCGTTCCTGATCGTCACCGGCATCCGCATGGCCCTGCACCGCAACGAGGAGATCCACCCCGACCGCAACCCGCTGGTCCGGCTGGTGCGGCGCGTCCTGCCGGTCACCGGCGAGTACCACGGGCAGCGCTTCTTCGTGCGCCAGGCGGGCGTGCTGATGGCGACGCCGCTCTTCCTCACCCTGGTGATGGTCGAGTTCACCGACCTGATCTTCGCGGTCGACTCGATCCCGGCGATCTTCGCGGTGACGACCGACCCCTTCATCGTCTACACCTCCAACGTCTTCGCCATCCTCGGCCTGCGCTCCCTCTACTTCGTGCTGCGCGGCGTGGTGGACAAGTTCTACTACCTGAAGCTCTCGCTGGCGGCGGTGCTGACCTTCGTCGGCGTGAAGATGGTCCTCACCGACCTCTACAAGGTGCCGGTCGGCCTCTCCCTCGCGGTGATCGCCACGCTGCTCGCGATCGGCATCGCCGCCTCGGTCTGGCGCAACCGCCGGGCGGCCGCCGCCGGCACGGGCGGCCCCGCTGGCGCGGGCGGCGCACCCCGGCGAGCGGCGTAGTAGGCCGTACCGCGCGCCTTCGACCAGTGCGCCACGGGCCAGGCCGGCGTCCGCGCCGGCCTGGCCCCGCCGCGCGGCCCTCCTCAGCGACCACCGCCGCCGCGTCGTCTGCCACTACCCCCCGACACCCCCAAGCACTCGTCGCGCCCCGATCAGTTTGCGCTCTGGCCGAGCATCCCGCCCCGCCTCCACTCGGGCGCGGCCCGTCACCTCGGCCGAAGACGTGGAGCGCGCGGTGGCGGATTTCAGCGGCCACGACGACCACACCATGCCCCCGCCGTCCAACCGGACCGCCCGGGGCAAGCCTCTCGTCGCCCAGTAGGGGGAACCACAGCCGCTATGCGCCAGCACACCGCCACGCGCGATCGGGGGCGGGGTGGCACGGCGCTTGCATGTACGTACACCCACGGCGCCGTCGCGCCGGCCGGTAGTGGCCCGGCAGGGGCGGCCCGCGGGACTGGCCCGCGGTATTGCAGTATCAAGGAAGGAGCACGATCGTGCAGACACGGAATCCCGTGCGGAATGGCCTGACCACCCTCGTCGTCGCCGGCGCGCTGCTCCTCGGCGGGTGCGCCCGGCCGGGCGGGGCGAGCCGGTCGCGGCGGCGAGCGACGCCACCCCGCCCGCGGCCGCCATCGCCGCCGCGACGCCGACCGCCAGTCCGCCGGCGTTCCCGACCCCGGCCGCCGCGACGGTCGCCGCATGCCCCTGCGCCACGCCGGGCGCCGCGACCCCCGCCCCAGTCGCCGCATCGCCCGCCACCCCCGCCCCCGTCGCCACGGCCGCGGCTGACGCGTCGGCCCGGCGGTATGTGGTGGCGCCGGGCGACACGCTGGCGCTGCTGGCGCGGCGCTTCGGGACGACCGTTCCCGCGCTCGTGGCCGCGAACGATCTGGACAGCCCCGATCTGATCCTCGTCGGGCAGGAGTTGCTCATCCCGGACCGCTGAGCGCCCGCCGCGGCTCGGCCCGCCCGCAATGCCCCGCACGCCGCGCGGCCGAATCCCGTCCGCTCCCGCGCCGGATGGCGGACAGAGATCACCATCGGGCGGATGAAACCCCTTTGTCCTGGCACCCGTATTGCGCTATGATTGATCTTGGTTGGGGAGTAGCTACCCGCACCCGCGGGCCGGTCAGTCGTCAGGACAGAGCATCCGCTCTCGGTTGACCGGTAAGTGCCGCAGCGCCAGGCTTCGGGGCACGGACGGCGAGACCACCACGACACCTGTTGCCGTGGGGTCTTGCCGTTTGTTGTCCCGCGGCGCTCGGTAGCAAGGAGGCTCCCTGTTGTCCAACACCGCGCTGGCCTGGATCGGCTTCACCCTCTTCGTGCTGGCGATGCTGGCGCTCGATCTCGGCGTCTTCAACCGCAAGTCCCACGCCGTTTCCATGCGCGAGGCGGGCGCCTGGGTCTCGGTCTGGGTCACGCTGGCCGTGATCTTCGGGATCGGCCTCTACTTCATCCGCGGCGGCGAAACGGCCATCCAGTTCTTCACCGGCTACGTCATCGAATACTCGCTCAGCATGGACAACATCTTCGTCTTCGTGCTGATCTTCACCTACTTCAGTGTGCCGGCCGCCTACCAGCACCGGGTCCTCTTCTGGGGCATCCTCGGCGCGCTGGTCATGCGCGGCATCATGATCGCCGCCGGCGCCGCCCTCATCAAGGAGTTCCACTGGATCATCTACCTCTTCGGCGCGTTCCTGATCTTCACCGGCATCCGCATGGCCTTCAGCAACAACGAGGAGATCCACCCCGAGAGCAACCCGCTGATCCGCCTGGTGCGCCGTGTCCTGCCGGTCACCAACGAGTACGAAGGGCAGCACTTCTTCGTGCGCCACGCCGGCAAGCTAATGGCGACCCCGCTCTTCGTCGTGCTCCTGATGGTCGAGAGCACCGATCTCGTCTTCGCGGTCGACTCGATCCCGGCGATCTTCGCGGTGACCCGGGACCCCTTCATCGTCTACACCTCCAACGTCTTCGCCATCCTCGGCCTCCGCTCCCTCTACTTCATCCTGGCCGGCGCGGTCGAGAAGTTCCACTACCTCAAGATCGGCCTCTCGGTCGTGCTCACCTACGTCGGGGTCAAGATGGTGATCACCGACATCTTCCACATCCCGGCGCTGGCCTCGCTGCTGGTGATCGTGACGGTCCTCGGCGTCGCCATCGTGGCATCGTTCATCCGGGCCAGGCGCCTGGAGCGGCACGAGGCCCAGCCCAACCCCGATGAGGAGCACGCGCTCACCAGCCGCGCCACCCCGAAACAGAGCGCGGAGTCCTGACGCGGGCCGCGGGCTGAGAACGATCGACGCGAAGCGCCGGGGGAATGCTCCCCCGGCGCTCCGCCCAAGTGCGCAACCCGGCCGATCCCAGACTGCCCGGCCTGGTCCTCTACTCCGCACTCCCCATTCCGCACTCCGCACGCTGTCAAGCGAACGCCTGCACCCCCGTGATCTCGCGCCCGACGATCAGCGCCTGGATCGTGTCGGTCCCCTCGTAGGTGTAGACCGCCTCCATGTCCGCCTGGTGCCGCGCGACGTGGTACTCCAGCAGGATGCCGTTGCCGCCGAGGATGTCGCGCGCGTCGGCGACGACCTGGCGGGCCTTGAGGGCGTTGTTCATCTTCGCCAGCGAGGCCATGCCGGGCGTCATCTGCCCCGCCTCCAGGAGCTGGCTCAGCCGCAGGCAGAGGAGCTGCATCGAGGTGATCTCCGCCAGCATCCGCGCCAGCTTGTTCTGGATCAACTGGAAGCTGACCAGCGGCTTGCCGAACTGCTGCCGCTCCTTCGCGTAGGCCAGCGCGTACTCGTAGCAGGCGAGCGCGTGGCCGATCGCCTCCCAGGCCACGCCGTAGCGCGTCGCGGTCAGCACCTTGGCGGTGTCCTTGAAGCTGTTGGCCCCGGCGAGGCGGTTGCCGGCGGGGATGCGCGCCCCTTCGAGGGTGATCTCGGTCTGCCAGACGGCGCGCTTGGCGGTCTTGCCGGTGATGATGTCGGTGCGGAAGCCGGGCGTCCCCTTCTCGACCACGAAGCCGCCGACCTGGCCCGCCTCGTCGCGCGCCCAGACGATCGTCACGTCGGCGAAGGAGGCGTTGCCGATCCACTTCTTCGCGCCGTCGAGGACCCACTCGTCCCCGTCGCGGCGGGCGCGCGTCTCCAGCGCCACCGCGTCGGAGCCGTGGTTCGGCTCGGTCAGCCCGAACGCGCCGATGAGGTCCATGCGCGCCATCGGCGGCAGCCACCGCGCCTTCTGCTCCTCCGACCCGAGCATCGCGATCGAGCCCATCGCCAGCCCGGAGTGGACCCCGAAGAAGGTGTTCAGGCTGCCGTCGCCGCGCGCCAGCTCGACCGCCACCAGCCCGCCCGCCACCGCGCTCAGGCCGGGGCAGCCGTAGCCGCGGATCGTCGTCCCGGCGATGCCGAGCGCGGCGAACTTGGGGATCATTGCAAAGGGGAACTCGGCGCGCTCCCAGTAGTCGTTGATCTGCGGGATGATCTCCCGGTCGCAGAAGGCGCGGACCTTGTCGCGGACCGCGCGCTCCTCCGGGGTCAGCAGCGCGTCCATCAGGTAGTAGTCGGTCCCCGGCGTCGTGGCGGGCTGCGCGTCGACGGCCATCGCTCGCTCCTCCATCCGCTCTCGCTCGAAGCCAAAGCTATGTCGTGCTAGCGCGATCCCCACCGCGCAATGGTATGCTGTCCGAGACCGGCGGCGCGGGCGGCCCCACGGCGCCGGTCCCGCCCATTCTAGCACCGCACGGCCGCCCCGCGCCCTGGTAGAATGGGCGGGACCGGCACGGTCCGTGCCGCGGTCCCAGCGCCGACAGGCGGCCGGGGAGTGTGAGGGAGGAGGCGACGATGGCGCAGGACGCAGAAGCGACGATTGCGGCATTGCTGGCGGAGGATCGCGTCTTCCCGCCGCCGCCGGACTTCACGGCGCGCGCACTGATCCGGGACGACGGCATCTACCGGCGCGCCGAGGCCGACTTCGAGGGCTTCTGGGCCGAGGAGGCCCGCAAGCTGGAGTGGTACAAGCCCTGGGACACCGTCCTCGAATGGGACCTGCCCTTCGCCAGGTGGTTCTCCGGCGGCCAGCTCAACATGTCGGTCAACTGCCTCGACCGCCACGTCGCCGCGGGGCGCGGCGACCGCGTCGCCTACTACTGGGAGGGCGAGCCGGGCGACCGCAAGACGATCACCTACGCCGAGCTGCTGGCCGAGGTCGGCAAGTGCGCCAACGCCCTGAAGAGCCTCGGGGTCCAGCGCGGCGACCGGGTGGCGATCTACATGCCGATGATCCTCGAGCTGCCGATCGCGATGCTCGCCTGCGCGCGGATCGGCGCGCCGCACACCGTCGTCTTCGGCGGCTTCTCCGCCGAGGCGCTGCGCGACCGGATCAACGACGCCGAGGCGAAGGTCGTCATCACCGCCGACGGCGGCTACCGGCGCGGCAAGCCGGTGGCCCTCAAGGAGAACGTCGACATCGCCCTCGAGGCGGCCCCGAGCGCCGAGCGGGTCGTCGTCGCCCGCCGCACCGGGCAGGACGTGACGATGCGGGAGGGGCGCGACCTCTGGTGGCACGACCTGGTCGCCGGCCAGCCGGCCGAGTGCGAGCCGGAGCGGATGGAGAGCGAGGACATGCTCTACCTCCTCTACACCTCCGGCTCGACCGGCAAGCCGAAGGGGATCGTCCACACCACCGCCGGCTACCTCCTCGGCACGTCGTGGACCCACCGCTACGTCTTCGACCTGCACGACGACACCGACATCTACTGGTGCGCCGCCGACATCGGCTGGGTGACCGGCCACTCCTACATCGTCTACGGCCCGCTGGCGAACTGCGCCACCAGCGTGATCTACGAGGGGACGCCCGACTACCCCGGCTTCGACCGCTGGTGGGAGATCATCGAGCGGTACAAGGTCACGATCCTCTACTGCGCGCCGACCGCCATCCGCGCGCACATGAAGTGGGGGCCGCAGCACGCCGGGGCGCACGACCTCTCCTCGCTGCGCCTCCTCGGCTCGGTCGGCGAGCCGATCAACCCCGAGGCCTGGATCTGGTACCACACCTTCATCGGCGGCGGGCGCTGCCCGATCGTCGACACCTGGTGGCAGACCGAGACCGGTCAAATTATGATCTCCCCGCTGCCCGGCGTGACCACGACCAAGCCGGGCTCGGCGACCTTCCCGCTGCCCGGCGTCGGCGCCGACATCGTCAACGAGCGGGGCGAGCCGGTGCCGCTCGGCGGCGGCGGCTACCTCGTGCTGACCCGCCCCTGGCCGGCGATGACGCGCGGCATCTACGGCGACCCGGAGCGCTTCAAGGAGACCTACTGGCGGCGCTACCCCGGCAAGTACTTCGTCGGCGACGGGGCGAAGCGCGACGACGAGGGCTACTACTGGCTGCTGGGGCGGGTGGACGACGTGATGAACGTCTCGGGCCACCGCCTCAGCACGACCGAGATCGAGAGCGTGCTGGTCAGCGACGAGCGCGTCGCCGAGGCGGCGGTGGTCGGCCAGCCCGACCCGGTGACCGGGGAGGCGATCTTCTGCTTCGTGATCCTGCGCGGCGGGACCGAGCCGAGCCGGGAACTCGGCGAGGAGCTGCGGCAGTACGTCGCGCGGAAGATCGGCGCGATCGCCCGCCCCAAGACGGTGATGTTCACCCCCGACCTGCCGAAGACGCGCTCCGGCAAGATCATGCGCCGCCTCTTGCGCGACGTGGCGAGCGGCAAGCAGCTCGGCGACACCACCACCCTGGCCGATGCTGGCGTGGTCGAGCAGATCCGCGAGGCGTCGCTCTCGGCCACCGGCGACGAATGACGAGTCGGGTAGTCGGGCAGTCGGATAGTCGGATTGAGGACGTGGACGAGCCGCGCAACCGACAGCCCACTCTTCGTCCACTACCCGACTACCCGGCTACCCGACTACCCGACTCATGCGGGAGGCAGTGATGGAGACACGAGAAGCGGTCATCGTCAGCGCCGTGCGGACCCCGATCGGCACCTTCGGCGGGTCGCTGGCGGAGATTCCGGCGCCGAAGCTCGGGGAACTGGTGATCGGGGAGGCGCTGCGGCGGGCGGGCGTCGCGCCGGGGCAGGTCGAGGAGGTGCTGATGGGCATCATCCTGACGGCCGGGCTCGGGCAGAACCCCGCCCGGCAGGCGGCGGTCGGCGCCGGCATCCCCTACGAGGCGCCGTCCACCTCGATCAACAAACTCTGCGGCTCCGGGCTGAAGGCGGTGGCGCTGGCGGCCGGCGCGGTGCGCCTCGGCGACGCCGAGATCGTCGTGGCGGGCGGCATGGAGAACATGAGCCGCGCCCCCTTCGTCCTCGACAAGGCGCGCTTCGGCTACCGCCTCGGCGACGGCGCGGTCGTCGACACCATGATGAAGGACGGGCTGGTCGACGCCTTCCACGACTACGCGATGGGCGTCACCGCCGAGAACATCGCCGAGGAGTACGGCATCGGCCGCGAGGCGCAGGACCAGTTCGCGGCGCGCAGCCAGCAGCGGGCGACCGAGGCGATCGAGCGCGGCGCCTTCGACCGGGAGATCGTCCCGATCGAGGTCCCCGCCGGCCGCGGCAAGACCACCACCTTCGCGCGCGACGAGCACCCCCGCCCCGGCACCACCGCCGAGAAGCTCGCCGCCCTGCGCCCCGCCTTCAAGAAGGACGGCGGCACCGTCACCGCCGGTAACGCCTCCGGCATCAACGACGGCGCGGCCGCGACGGTGGTGATGAGCGCCGATCGCGCCCGCGAGCTGGGCATCACCCCGCTCGCGCGGATCGTCGCCTACGCCTCGGCCGGGGTGGACCCGCGGGTGATGGGGCTGGGGCCGATCCCGGCGGTGCGCCGCGCCCTGAAACGGGCCGACCTGACGATCGCCGACATCGACCTGATCGAGCTGAACGAGGCGTTCGCGGCGCAGTCGCTGGCCGTCTGCGACCAGCTCGGCCTGCCGCCGGAGCGGACCAACGTCCACGGCGGGGCGATCGCCCTCGGCCACCCGATCGGCGCCAGCGGCGCGCGCGTCCTCGTCACCCTCCTGCACGCGATGCAGGAGCGCGGCGCGCGGCGCGGCCTCGCCTCCCTCTGCATCGGCGGCGGCCAGGGCATCGCGATGATCGTCGAGCGCGCGGCGTAAGTGGCTACTCCCTGCGCAACAGTGCGGCCGGGTGTCGTCGCACCACCCAGCCGCGTCGCCGGTCAGCACGCCCCGATCACAGGACGAGATCACCGAGCCAGCGAACGTCGTGCGCGGTAGGAGCCAACTTGCGAACCAACGCTTCGTCCGCGGTCACCAGAGGGAGCGCCACCCGGCGCGCAAGCGCCACATAGCACGCATCGTAAGCGGTGATTTCCCGCGCGATTGCGATGCCAAGCGCCTCGGTCACCAGTTCCGCTGTCGAAAGGCTGTGCAAGTGCAGTCTCTTGAGGTCTGCCAAATCCTGTTGCGCACTCATTGCGGGATAGTCTTGGCGGCGAACATACTTCCAAAGGATGTTTGCACACTCGCCGTAGAACAGGTCCGGGACGAAGAACTGGATCGTCGAACTGCCGGCGAGAGGCGCGAACAGCTTCTTGGCCTGCGCGGTCAGCGGCTCGATCACGAAAAGCTGAATACCAACACTGGCGTCAACCACCCACCCACGTTGACGGGCGCTCACCGCGCCCGATCCTCCCTCAAGAGGGATAGGCTGTCAGGGGCGCCGACATCGGCGGGACGGAACGAGCGGCGGCGATTGATGCTATCGAGAATTTCCGCCTGCGAACGCTCCTGATCCGGGAGGGCCTGTTCGAGCAGACTGATCACCTCGGCGCTGATCGAACGGTTCTCGTCCCGCGCCCGCTGCCGCAGACGCTCGTAAAGAGCCTCGGAAACGTTACGCACATGCAAGATCGGCATAGCGATACCTCCTTACTGTGACAACCATAGCATCCCTGGTTGCCTTGCGCAACCAAACGCCTGCGCGGACAGAAACTGTTACCCGATGATACACTCCCCGTGAACGCGGAATGCCTTCTGCAATGGCGCCTACTCACAACCGTCGGGAAGATCGAGCGCTCATGGCAGCCGAGCCACAGTACCAACGGATCGCCGCCCTGGTGCGCGGGCGGATCGCGGCGGGCGACCTGCGCGCCGGGGAGCGGCTGCCGGCGATCCGCGCGCTGGCGGGCGAGCTGGGGGTCGGGCGGCGGACGGTCGAGGAGGCCTACGCCGAGCTGACCGCCGAGGGGCTGCTGGAGGCGCGGCACGGGCAGGGGACCTTCGTGGCCGACCCGGCGCGCGGGCCGGCGCGCGGCTCCGGGCCGTGGGTCTCCGGCCACCGCGAGCCGATCGTCACCAGCGTGGCGGTCTCCGCCGGCCAGGTGCTGCGCGAGGCGCTGCGCCCCGACCGCCGCCCCGACCAGATCTCCTTCATCCTCGGCGCCCCCGCCGCCGACCTCTTCCCGGTCGGCGAGTTGCAGCGCGCCCTCAACGCGGCGCTGCGCGAGGAGGGGGCCGGCGCGCTCGGCTACGAGGCGACCGAGGGCTACGCCCCGCTGCGCGCCGCGCTCGCCCACCACCTCCTCGGCCTGGGGATCGCGGCCGGGCCGGACGAGGTGATCGTCACCTCCGGCGCGCAGCAGGCGATCGACCTCGCCCTGCGCGCCCTGACCCGGCCAGGCGACTACGTCGTGACCGAGAGCCCGACCTACCTCGGCATCCTCGAAGCCTGCGAGGCCAACGGCGTGCGCCTGATCGGCGTGCCGCTCGACGACGCGGGGATGGAGGTGGAGCGCCTGGCCCCGCTCCTGGCGGAACACCGCCCGAAGCTACTGCTGACGATCCCCGACTGCCACAACCCGACCGGCATCACCATGAGCCTCGCGCGCCGCCGGGCGCTGCTGGCGCTGGCCAGGTCGCACGGCCTGCCGATCCTGGAGGAGGACGCCTACGGCGAGCTGCGCTACGGCGGCACGCCGGTCCCGCGCCTGCGGGCGCTGCCGGGCGGCGAGCGCGTGATCTACGTCAGCTCCTTCTCGAAGGTGATGCTGCCGGGGCTGCGCCTCGGCTACCTGCTGGCCTCGGGCGACCTGCACCGCCGCATCCTCTTCGTCAAGCAGGCCAGCGACCGCGCCTCCGGCTCGCTGGTGCAGCGCGCGATCTGTCGCTGCCTGGCCAGCCGCCGCCTGCGCTCCTACCTGCGCGTCGTCAGCCGCCGCTGCCGCGAGCGCCGCGACGCGATGCTCGCCGCCCTCGCCCGCGAGCTGCCGCCGGGGGCGCGCTGGACCGTCCCGGACGGCGGCCTCTGGGTCTGGGTGCGGCTGCCGGACGGCGTCTCGGCGCTGGCGCTCTACGCCGCGGCGCTGGCGCACGGGGTCGTCGTCGCCCCCGGCGGCGCCTACTTCCCCGACGGCGGCGACCCGCCCTTCGTCGCGCTCAACTTCGCCGCGCAGCCCCCCGAGCGCATCGCGGAGGGCGTCCGCCGCCTCGGCCTCGCCCTGCGCGACGTGCTGACACCGCGCGCGCAGGCGCCTGCCCCCTAGCGGCCGGTCCGCACGGAGCCTCGCGCGCCCCGCCCCCCGCTCGCTACAGCATTCACCCTGCCTGGTTGGGCGGCGCGTCTCGCGCCATCGTTGTCCCCTGCCGGGCCGCGTCGCGCCATACCGCCTTTCACGCCAGCAACACCCCACGGCGGGGCGGCCGGGGCAACGTGCCCTGGCCGCCTCCTCAATGGCGGGCGCCCGGCGGTCAGCCCCGCGCGATCTTCCCCCCGCGCCAGACGACGTAGCCGAGCAGGAACCAGCCGATCGCGGTGGAAATGCTCCCGAGATCGCCAGCGCGTTCGCCGAAGGCTGACGCCGCGATGGTGATCGGCATCCAGAGGGGGCAGAGGATCGGGACGAAGCGCATCCAGCCCTGCAGGACGCGCGCGCGCAGGACGGCGATCCCGACGAGGATCAGGACCAGCATGCTCAGCGGCCAGGCGGCGTCGGTGATCGTGAAGAGGAGGCTATCGCTACCCGGCGCGACGAACTCGTAGACCTGGAAGAAGGAAGCGAGCACCACGCCGACCAGCTCGAGCCCCAGGACGATCTTGCCGGGCAGCCGATCGCCCGCGGCGCGCAGGGTCCACAGGCCGAGCACGCTGCTGAACCAGCCGAGCGTGAACAGCAGGCCCAGGGCGGCGCCGAGCCGGTTGCTGTCGCCCTGCTGGAAGCTGTTGGCGGCGAACGAGGAAGAGGAACGGGCTGCCGATCATCCCCAGCACGCCCAGGATTCGATGGGCCGATGCAGCCCCTCGCGCGGGTGTCGCGGCGGGCTCTGCCGTCAACTGCGACCGAACGACCATGGCGAAACTCCTTCTTGTTGAGGGACGTGGCGAGTTGCGGTTGCCATTACGACGCGAGCGATCGTGATCCGCGGAGCACTCCCGATAGCGCACCTCCTCGTTGTCGCCCGGCCCCCGTGGTCCGGGCACCCTTCAGTCCTGGTCCCATTTCGCGCCCCAGCGCCGACGCCCGCGGCGTCTTGCGCCACCCGCCCGGCCCGGCCCATCCGGGCCGGCGGCGACTGGTCAGAGCGTACCGCGCGCGCTTCCCCCGCCGCGTCACCAGCGGCAGTGATTTTTCGGTGCGCTTTGCGTATGGTTGTCGGAAAGGAGGATGCTCGATGCCCAGACTCTCACGCGCGCAGGATGAGGCCCGCCGGCGGGTCAACGACCTGGCCGCGGGCAACCTGCCGCCCGCGGCGTTGGGGGGCCGGCTGCTGGCGGCCTTGCGCCGGGCGATCCCCTCCGACGGGTGCCGGCTGCTCGGGATCGACCCCGCCACGCTCCTGGTCAACCGCACCCTGGCCGCCAGCGCCGGCGACGACTGGGCGCGGCGCGCCTGGCTGCGCGATGCCTACCTGGCCTCCGGGCCGCTGACCTACATCGACTTCCCGACCTGATGCGCGCGGGGCTCACGGCGGTCGCCCTCCACGACCGGCAGGAGGCGTGCTGGGGCTACCCGCCGCGGCACTTCGGGCGCGTCTCCGCGCGCGACCACCACCACGCCTTCCACGAGAACCAGGCCCCGGCCGGCGGCTCGCTGCTGGTCAGCATCCCGGCGGAGGGCCGCTGGGTCGCCGCGCTGCAGATCTACCGCCGCGACCCCAAGCAGCCATTCCGGCGCGGCGACGTCGCCTTCCTGCGCCTGATCGCCCCGGCGCTCGGGCAGGGCTGCGCGCGGCCCTCGCCCGCGAGCGCGCCGCCGTTGACGCCCCCGCCGCCGCCCCCGACGCTTCCGGCATCGTCGTCCTGGGTCCGGACCGGCGGGTGCGCTTCAGCACCCCCGCGGGCGAGGCGTGGTGCGCCCTGCTGCGGGACGCGGCGCGGGACGGGCACGGCCCGCTGCCCACGGCGGTCTGGGCGGTGGCGGCCCGGCTGCGCGCCGGGGCGGGCGTCGGCGCCCGCGCCCTGATCGCCCCGACCCCCGCCGGTCCCCTGCGGATCGAAGCCTCGCCGGGGGTGCCGACGGCTCCGTGGCGATCGTGCTGACGCCGGAGCGCCCGCCCGCGCCGCCGGCGATCCCCGCGGAGTGGCCGCTGACCCCGGCGGAGCGCCAAGTCGTCGCGCTCCTCGCGCGCGGGCTGGGCAACCGGCAGATCGCCGACGCGCTGACGGTGAGCGAGAACACGGTCCAGACCCACCTGCGCCACGCCTACGAGAAGCTCGGCGTGGGGGGCCGCACCCAGCTCATGGCGCGCTTCTTCCGCGAGACCTACTGGCCCGCGATGGATGAAGCAGCCCCCGCAGCCCTCTGCGCGTAGCGACCGAGCAACCACGATCACGAGGCGGCAAGGAGCAGCCAACGGGCCAGGCGCTCAGGAAGGGGCCGGCGACCGAAGTCGCGCTTGCCGCCTCACGAGCCACCAAGCCCAGCCACGCCGGGCTGAGGACCCCTGCAAGACCGCTGCTTATCGAGGTCGCCTCGGACTTGCCCTCGGTTCCAGCCCGCGCAGGCGGGCTTCGTGGCCGCAGGCCCGCGAGACGCCGGTTTCAACCGGCGGCCCCTCGCCACCACTGGCAACATTCCATCCGGCCCATGCCCACATCCTCACGCCCCCAACCGGCGGCGCGACTAGAAGTGTCACCCCGATTTCCCCCTTGATTGGCCCTCCCCAGGTGACACTAGCACCGCTATACTGGATGGTAGAATGGCGCACAGTCGGCTGTCGCCATCGCGCTGCCGCATGGGGCGGCGCGGGAACGGCCGGGGTTACAGGGGAGGGCAGGATGCAGACGGTCAACGGCGCGAACGAAATCTACACGAACGGCGACGGCGTCGAGAAATCCACCTGGGCGACCAAGACCGGCCTGGCCCAGATGCTCAAGGGCGGCGTGATCATGGACGTGGTGACGCCCGAGCAGGCGCGGCTCGCCGAGGACGCCGGGGCGGTGGCGGTGATGGCGCTGGAGCGCGTCCCGTCCGACATCCGCAAGGAGGGCGGCGTCGCCCGGATGAGCCCGCCCGAACTGGTCGCGGCGATCAAGGAGGCGGTGACGATCCCCGTGATGGCGAAGGCGCGGATCGGCCACTTCGTCGAGGCGCAGGTGCTGGAGGCGCTCGACATCGACTACATTGACGAGAGCGAGGTCCTCACCCCCGCCGACGACCGCTTCCACATCGAGAAGCACGCCTTCAAGATCCCCTTCGTCTGCGGCGCGCGCGACCTCGGCGAGGCGCTGCGGCGGATCGGCGAGGGCGCGGCGATGATCCGCTCGAAGGGCGAGCCCGGCACCGGCAACATCGTCGAGGCGGTGCGCCACCTGCGCGAGATCACCGGCGGCATCCGCCGCCTCCAGACCGCCCCGCGCGAGGAGCTGATGACGATCGCCAAGGAGCTCGGTGCGCCCTACGAACTGGTGCGCCAGGTCGCCGCGGCGGGCAAGCTCCCGGTCGTCCTCTTCTGCGCCGGCGGCGTGGCGACCCCCGCCGACGCCGCCCTGGTGATGCAGCTCGGCGCGGAGGGCGTCTTCGTCGGCTCGGGCATCTTCAAGTCCGCCGACCCCGCCCGCACCGCCCGCGCGATCGTCCAGGCGACGACCAACTTCCGCGACGCCGCGCTGATCGCCGAGGTCAGCAAGGGCCTGGGCGAGCCGATGAAGGGCCTCGAGCTGGGCGCCATCCCGGCCGAGAGCCTGATGGCGCCGCGGGGCTGGTAGCGCGCCGGCGGGCGCGCGGGTCGAAGGTCGAAGGTCTGAAGGTCGAAAGTCTGTTGCTCTTGGGCTCCGCCGGTCAGGCAACGCCAGGCCCGGTCAGCGAGAGACCTTCGACCTTCGACCTTCAGACCTTCGACACAGCAAAGGAGCGTAACGAAGCATGGCACCGACCATCGGCGTCCTCGCCCTCCAGGGGGCGTTCATCGAGCACGAGCGGGCGCTGGAGCGGCTCGGGGTGGCCTCGCGCGAGGTGCGCCAGCGCAAGCACCTCGACGGCATCGACGGGCTGATCATCCCCGGCGGCGAGAGCACGACGATCGGCAAGCTGCTCGACGTGCTGGGGATGACCGAGCCGGTGCGCGCGCTGGGCCGGGCCGGGCTGCCGATCTGGGGGACCTGCGCCGGGCTGATCCTGCTGGCGACCGACGTGGGACGGCCGCAGACGACGCTGCGGCTGCTCGACATCGGGGTGGAGCGCAACGCCTTCGGCTCGCAGCTCGACTCCTTCGAGGCCAGGGTGCCGGTGCCGGCGCTCGGTGAGGAACCCTTCCCGGCCGTCTTCATCCGCGCGCCCCTGATCGCGCGGCTGGGCGCGGGCGTGACCCCGCTGGCGACGCTGACCGACGGCACGATCGTCGCCGCCGAGCGCGACGGGCTGCTGGCGACCGCGTTCCACCCCGAGTTGACCGACGACCCGCGCTTCCACCAGTACTTCCTCGATAAAGTGGCGGCTCGCACGGCCTGGGACGCGGCGCCCGAGACGGTTGCCGCGACACGGTAGCCGGCATCCGTCGTCGCGGGGGGTGAGCGAGGCGGAGAGGCCGCGCCAATAGCTACACCCTCGCAAACGGTGATGGGGGAGAAGGAGGGCGGCGGATGACGCGACAGGACGATCTCCACACACTGCCCGCGGGACTCCCAGTGCCAGCCGACGACGGCGCCTGCGACCACCTGCCCGGCCTGCGCCTCCCGCCCCTGCCGCTCGCCTCGACCGCGGGTGGCCCGGTAGACCTGAGCGGCCTGCCCGGCACGACCGTCGTCTACTGCTACCCGCGCACCGGCGAGCCGGACAAGGACTCTCCCCCCGGCTGGGACGCGATACCGGGCGCCAGGGGCTGCACCCCGCAGTCGTGCGCCTACCGCGATCGCCACCGGGAACTCGGGGCGCTCGGCGCGCGGGTCTTCGGCCTCAGCACCCAGGACACCGCCTACCAGCGGGAAGCGGCCGCACGGCTGCGCCTCCCCTTCCCACTGCTCAGCGACGCGGGGCTCGCCTTCGCCGGCGCGCTGCGCCTGCCAACCTTCCAGGTCGCCGGGCTGACCCTGATCAAGCGGCTGACGCTGATCCTGGAGGCGGGCCGGATCGAGACCGTCTTCTACCCCGTCTTCCCCCCGGACCAGGACGCCGCAGCGGTCCTCGCCTGGCTCACCGCGCGCCGCCGCGCCTGACCCGCCCGCCCCGGTGTCAGACACCCCCCAGCCCAGGCAACGACCGCCTCCTCGGGCGGCTTCCGGCAGATCGCGGCCCTCGCACAGATAAACCGGCTCAAGTTCTCCGCCGGGTATGAATCGGGCCAAGCCGGACTGGAACCTGCCCGGGCATCGCGCCGAGCGAGAGCGCCCGGGGCTGGACCCGGTCCCAGCCCCCGGAGGGGGCTTCGTGGCCCCTGGCCGGCAGGCGCGGCTTCGCCGGCGCCCCGCGCCCGTGTCAGAAAACCCCCATAAGCCCCCAACTCTAGGGCCGGGGAAGCGCCCCCGCGCGCCGCGCTTGAGCGCGCCGCCCCATCTGCTACTATGTACGTTCAGCCAGTGCCGCCCCGGCGGTCCGCTGCATGGCGCACGCCGCCGCGTACCAGGGAGCACGTCGGTGATTCCGCAATCCGCATTTATCCCCGTCAGGGGGATCCGCGATCCGCAATCCCCATGTCGTTGCGGCTGAAGCGGCTCGAACTGCAGGGCTTCAAGAGCTTCGCCAACCGGCAGGTCTTCGACCTGGCCGACGGGCTCACCGCGGTCATCGGGCCGAACGGCAGCGGCAAGTCGAACCTCAGCGAGGCGGTGCGCTGGGTCCTGGGCGAGCAGAGCAACCTCGCCCTGCGCGGCCGGCGCGGCGAGGACGTCATCTTCGCCGGCAGCGGCGGGCGCGCCGCGCTCGGCATGGCCGAGGTCAGCCTGACCCTCGACAACGCCGGCGGCGCGCTGCCGGTCGAATGGCGCGAGGTCACCCTGACGCGGCGCATCTTCCGCGACGGCGAGACGCAGTACCTGCTCAACGGCGGCCGCGTCCGCCTGCGCGACCTGCTGGCGGTGACCGCCCCCTCGGCCAGAGCTACACAGTGATCGGCCAGGGGCTGGTCGACGCGGCGCTGAGCGCGCGGCCGGAGGAGCGGCGCGGCCTCTTCGAGCACGCCGCCGGCATCGCCCCCTTCCGCCTCAAGCGGGTCGAGGCCGAGCGCCGCCTGGTCCGAGACCGAGGCCAATTGCGCCCGCCTGGCCGACCTGCGCGCCGAACTGGAACCGCGCCTGAAGTCGCTGGAGCGCGCCGCGAAGCACGCCCGCGAATGGGGCGAGGCCCGCGCGCGGCTGACCGGCCTGCAACGGCGCCTCTTCGCCGACCTCTGGCGCGAGGCGACCGCGGCGCTGCGGGCGGCCGAGGCGGCGGAGGCGGCGGCCCCCGCGCCGCGCGCGAGGCGGCGCGCGGCGAGATCGCGCGGCTGACCGCCGCGGTCGAGCGCGCGCGGGACGCGACCGCGGAGCGCGCCGCGCGCGGCAGGCGCTCGCCGAGCGGGAGGCGGCGCTCGCGCGGCGGCTCGAGCCGCTGCGGCGCGAGCTGGCCGTCGACGCCGAACGGCTCGCGGCGACCCGGCGGCGACTGGCCGACCTGCGCGAGTCGGCCGCGGCGACCGGCGCGCGGGTCGCCGCGCTGGCCGGCGAGCGCGAGGGGGTGGCGCGGGAACTCGCGGCGGTCGAGGCGGCGCTGACCGGGGAGCGCGCGGAGGCCGAGGCCCTGGAGCGCGGCCTGGCCGCGGCCGACCGCGAGCGCGCGGCGGCGGCCGGCGCGGAGCGCGACCTGGCCGACCAGATCGCGCGCCTGGAACGCGAGCGGCTGGCCCTGGGGCGCCGCCCCAGGCCGCCGCCGAGGAGCGCCGCGCCGCCCTCGCGCGCGACCGGGAGCGCGCCGCCGCCGACCGCGCCGCCGCCGCCGAACGGCTCGCGGCCCTCGACGCCGAGCGGTCGGCGACCGTGACCCAACTCGCCGCGCAAGAGGCGGCGCGCGAGGCGGCGGCCGCCGCCGAAGGGGCGGGGCGGGCGGCGCTCGACGCCGCGACCGCCGCCGAGCAGGAGGCGGCGGCCCGGCTGGCGGCGAGCGAGCGCCGCCTGGCCGAGACCCGCGCCCGGCTGGACGGGCTGCGCAAGGTCGCCGCCAGCGGCGAGGGCTTCTACACCGGCGTCCGCGCCGTCCTGGGCGCGGCGCGCGCCGGCCAGCTCTCCGGCGTGATCGGGCCGGTCGCCGGCATCGTCGAGGCGCCGGCGGAGCTGGAGACGGCGATCGAGGTCGCGCTCGGCGGGCACCTGCAGGACCTCGTCGTGGAGCGGTGGGCCGACGCCGAGGCGGCGATCGCGCTGCTGAAAGATCGGCGGGCCGGGCGGGCGACCTTCCAGCCGCTCGACAGCCTGCGCGGCGGGGGGCGGGCGCGGCCCCGCCCCGGACGGCCCCGGCGTCCTCGGCGTCGCCGCCGACCTGGTCCGCCACGACGCGCGCTTCGCCGGGCTGATCGGCGGGCTGCTCGGGCGCGTCCTGGTCGTCGAGGACCTGGCGACGACCCGCCGCGTCCTGCCGCGCCTCGGCGGCGGCTGGAGCATCGTGACGCGCGGCGGCGAGATCACGCGCGCCAGCGGCGCGGTCACCGGCGGCTCGGCCGCGCGCGAGAGCGGCATCCTGGCGCGCGAGCGCACCCTGCGCGAACTGCCCGCGACCGTCGAGCGCGCGGCGGCGGAGCGCGCCGCGCTCGACGCCGCGCTGGCCGAGCGCGTCGCCGCCGTCCGCGCCGCCCGCGAGGAGGTCCAGCGCCGCGAGGGCGCCAGCCGCGACGCCGCCCGCGCGCTCGACGATCTGCGCCACCGGCTCGCCCGGCTCGAGCGGGACGGCCGCGCGGCGGCCGACGGCGTCGCGGCGGCCGAGCGGCGCGCGGCCGGGCTGGCGGAGGGCCGGGGCGCTCGACGCCGAGATCGCGCGCCGCCGCGAGGAGGAGGCGGCGATCGGCGCGCGGCTCGCCGGCCTGGAAGGGCGGCGCGCGGCGGCCCGCGCGGCGCTCGAAGGGGTCGAGGCCGCCGGCGCGGCCGACCGCCCCCGCCTGACCGCCCTCCGCGCCGAGATCGCCCGCGCCGAGGAGCGCGGCCGCGGCCTGCACCGCCAGGCCGCCGCCCTCGACGAGCAGGGGGCCGCCGCCCGCCGCGAGGCCGAGGGCGCGCGCGGCCCGGCTCGCCGCCCTCGACGCGGAGGAGCGCGATCTCGTCGCCGCCGCCGTGCGGGAGGCGGCCCTGGCCGCACTCGAGCGGGAGGCGGCCGCGGGCGCCGCGGGGGCCGGGCCGCTCGACGCGGCGCTGGCCGAGGCACGGCGGGCCGAGGCGACCGCCGCCGCCGCGACCGCCGCCGCCAACGAGGAGGCGCTGCGCCGCGAGACGGCGGTTGGCGCCCGCGCGGTCGAGACCGAGCGCCGCCGCGGCGAACTCGACGCCCTGGCCCGCCGCGTCCGGGAGGAACTGTTCGGTGATCCGGCCGGGGCGGCGGAGGAGGGCGCCGACCCGCCCGACCCGGCGGCCCTCTTCGCCGAGCCGGCCCCGCCCCTGCCCGCCGACGAGCGCGCCGCGCTGACGGGGCAGGTCGAGCGGCTGGCCGGGCGGCTGCGCCGGCTCGGCCCCCCCAGCCCGGACGCGCTGGCCGAATGGGAGGGCGAGGCCGAACGCTGGCGCTTCCTGACCGAGCAGCTCAGCGACGTGGAGAGCGCCGCCCGCTCCCTGCGCGGCGTCCTGACCGAGCTCGACCGCGCGATGGCCGAGCGCTTCGAGGCGACCTTCGCCCGCGTGGCCGCCGAGTTCGGCGAGAGCTTCGCGGACCTCTTCGGCGGCGGCTCCGCCCGCCTCGTCCTGGCCGACGGGGGCGCGGACGGGGCCGGCGGCGTGGAGATCGTCGCGCAGCCGCCCGGCAAGAAGCTGCAGAGCCTGTCGCTCCTCTCCGGCGGCGAGCGCGCGCTGACCGCCGCGGCGCTCCTCTTCGCCATCCTGCGCGTCAACCCCAGCCCCTTCTGCATCCTCGACGAGGTCGACGCCGCGCTCGACGAGAGCAACGTCGTGCGCTTCCGCGAGCGGCTGAAGCGCCTCGCCGGCAACACCCAGTTCGTGGTGATCACCCACAACCGCGGCACGATCGAGGGGGCCGACACCCTCTACGGCATCACCATGGGCGCCGACAGCGTCTCCCGCGCCATCTCCCTGCGCCTGGACGACGCCCTGGCCCGGGCCGGTCGCTGACCGCGCCCGGCCCGCTGCCCTGTCACCGGCGGCGCACCACCATCCGCAGGCCGTACTTCGGTCGCAGGGTGGGCAGCGTCTCGGCGACAACCGGATGGCCGGGCAGGAGTTCCAGGCGGAACCGTTGGGCGACCGCCGCCAGCACCAAAGTTGCCTCCATTGTGGCGAAGGCATGACCGATGCAGAGGCGCGGCCCGCCCCCAAACGGGAAGTAGGCGTAGCGGGGCAGGCGGTCGGCGAGGCCATCGGCCCACCGATCCGGGTTGAACGCCGCCGGATCGGCGAAGTAGCGCGGGTCCCGGTGCATCACCCACTGGCTCACCAGGATGTCGGTGCCTTTGGCGACGCGATACCCCGCGAGGTCGAAGTCCACCAGCGCCTCGCGACCGAGGGCCGGCGCCGGCGGGTAGAGCCGCAAGACCTCTGACACGACCATGCCGGTGTACGTGAGCCGCGGCAGATCCGCGGCCGTCGGCGGACGGCCCCCGAGCGCCGCCTCGATCTCCGCCAGGAGCTTGGCCTCCACCTCCGGATGCCGCGACAACAGATACCAGGCCCACGCGAGCAGATCGGCCGCGGTCTCGTAACCGCCGACGAGGAAAGTCACCACTTCGTCGCGCACCTGGCGATCCACCATCGCCGTGCCGTCTTCGTACCGGGCGTGCAGCAGCGTGGAGAGCAGGTCGCCGCGGTCGGCGGCGTCCGCGCGCCGCTCCGCGATGATCCGGTAGACGATGCCGTCGATCCGCCGCCGGGCACGCCGCAGGCGCAGATTCGTCGGCGCCGGGAGGCTGGCCGGCAGGAGCACCTGCGGGCTGCGCACGCGCGCGCTCAGACACTCCAGGGCGCACGCCAGCGCCCCGGCGACCTCGTCCGCGTCGCCCCAGATGTCGGCGTCGAACAGGGTCTCGGCCACCACGGCCATCGTCAGCCGGCTCATGTCCCGATAGATGTCGCGGGTCTCGCCGTCGCGCCACGACGCGATCAGGCGCTCCGCGCAGGCAACCATCGTCGCGCCGTAGGCGGCGATTCGCTCCCGGTGGAACATCGGCTGCATCATCCGGCGCTGCCGCAACCAGGAGTCGCCCTCGCTCAAAAAGAGCCCGTCGCCGATGAGGGGGCGATCCGCGCGCTGGGCGATGTCCTTGATCACCTTGCGGCTGTTCTTCGCGAGCACCTGCTCGATGAGGTCGGGGTGGTTCACGAACAGGATCCGCTTCCAGAAGAACCGCAGCGGGACGAGATCCCCGCACTCGCGGGCGCACCGCTCCAAGTACCCCAGCGTCTCCCGCGACAAGCCGGCCGCGTTGCCGAGGAAGAGGTGGCCCTTCGGCCCCCTTGGGAACGTGGAGGATGCGGTCATCATCGGACCCTTCCCTTCAGACTTGGCCGCAGTATCTTTCCAATATTTTCGACATTCCCGAAATTACTGTAACACAGCTAGGCAGAGTGTCAAGAGTGCGCGGGGCGTTGTCCGCGTCGCTCGGTGACGCTGGCCGTGCCTTATCGTCTCCCCGCGCTTGGACGACGCCCTGGCCCAGGCCAGTCGCTGAACGTCCTGAAGGGTTGACTTCACGTCAAAGACGCAGTACCGTACCATTGTTAGTATTGTTGCGAGTATCTATTGGAGTACCGTGATGCGCACTATTCCCGCCCAGGAGATCAAGCGACGCGGCATCGGCGCGGTCGATGAACTGCTAGAGGGAGGCCCCGTCTACGTCATCACCCACAACCGGCCGCGCTACGTCATCCTCGACGCCGAGCAGTATCGCGAGTTGCTGGCCGAGCGCGAGGAAGCCTACCTCGCCCGCATCCGCGCCGCGAGGGCTGATGTCGCGGCTGGGCGTGTCCAGCGTTTCGACAATGCGGACGACCTACTGGCCGCGATCGACGCCGTGGACGAGCGCGCCGAAGACACGGCATGACCTACACCATCGAAACCCCGCCGCGCTTCCTCCGGCGCGCGAAGGGGTTCTTCCGCGCGCATCCGGACTTGCGTGAGCGGTTCGCGGCGCTGGTCGAGGCCTTGCGACAAGACCCCTTCCAGCCCCGACTGCGCCTGCATCCGTTGCGCGGCGAATTAGAGGGCCTCTACGCCGTCAGCCTGACCCACGCATACCGCGTGACATTGACGATCGCGATCACGGAGTGCGCGATCGTCCTCCTCGACATCGGCAGCCACGACGCAGTCTATCGGTAGGTGGATCGGGCGCGCCACGGCATCGCCGATCGGCATTCAAAGGAATTCGAGGTGATCGTCCATGTCCTCGGCCGTCAGCAGGTCGCGGATGAGCAGCAGACTGCGAATGATCTCCCCGACCGGGAGTCGCGGCGAGGCGTAGACGATCCCGCGGTGGGAGGCGCCGGCCGCGTGCAGGCGGAGGAAATCGGTGTCCTGCGTCACCACCACCCGCCCGGTGCGCGTCGCATAGGCGAGCTGCTCATCGTCGGCCACACCACGCAAGCCAGCCTCTTGGACGGTCTCCACATCACCGCCGCGACGACGCAGCCCCTGGGCGACGGCGCGGGGTACGTGCTCGTCCAGGTAAAAGCGAATTGGGTCAGCCATCCCGCCGTGCCGGCAGGCGCGACGGCACCCGCTGTCGCAACTCCTCTACCAGGGCCTCGTCCTCGCGCATCACGGCGTCGATGGTCGGGCGGTGATCGTGATAGTAGGCCAGTGCGGCGTAGACGTCACCCAGCGTCAGGTCATAGGCACTGGCGATCTCGTCCGCGCTCAGGCCAAGCCGCTCGTGCCAGAAAGCGATCTGCTGCACGGTGATGCGCCTTCCGACTATCCGCGGCTTGCCCCCGGAAATACCGGGCGTCGCGACGACATGCTGCGTGACAACATCAGCCATTTCAGCCACGAACACCCCTACTACTACCGCGCGAGATGCGGGCGCACAATCGTGGTACGCTACCGGCGGATTCTACTCCACTCCCCGCGGCACGACGCACATCCCCCTGGCGGGGGGGCGGCGGTGGCGCAGTCTCGCCACCGCCGCCCCGCCCACGCCCTTAGCGGATGGCGCAGTGGGCCAGGCCGCGCTTCTCGAGATACTGCTGGTGGTAGTCCTCCGCGCGGTAGAACGCCGAGGCGGGCGTGATCTCGGTCACGATCGGCCGCCGGTGGCGCCCCGAGCGGTCGCGCCGCTCCTTCGAGGCCCGCGCCGCCGCCTCCTGCTGCGGGGTGTGGAAGAAGATCGCCGAGCGGTACTGCTCGCCGACGTCCGGCCCCTGGCGGTTGAGCGTCGTCGGGTCGTGGTTCTCCCAGAAAAGGTCCAGCAACTCGTCGTAGGAGACCCGCGCCGGGTCGTACTCGACCTCCACCACCTCGGCGTGCCCGGTCCGCCCCGAGCAGACGTCCTCGTAGGTCGGGTTGGCGAGCGTCCCGCCGAGGTAGCCGACCTGCGTCCCCACCACCCCCGGTGTCTGCCGGAACGTCGCCTCGACCCCCCAGAAGCAGCCCGCCCCGAAGGTCGCCTTCTCCGTCGTCGTCCGTTCAGTCGTCATGATCGCACCCATCCCTGCTTCATCGCGATTGTCCATCCACATGGCGGCGCCAGCCCGCCGCCTATCCGATCAGTATACCCCGCCCGCCGGTCCTCCCGCCGGTTCGGACAGGCCGCGCGCTGGCCGACCGACCAGCGCGCGGAGCGCGTCGGGCGCAGTATCCTACCGGCACGGCGCAGGCAGCGCCCCCGCGGGTCAACCCGGTCGCGATTGGCCCGGCCCGCGGAGAGGGGAGGGGAAATCGCCGATGGCCTACATCTGCACGGACTGCGGCCTGCTGACCTCGGACGAGGTGATCGACCCGCGCGGGCCATTTGTTGTCTGCCCCGCCTGCGGCCACGGACAACCCTTCGTCCGGCCGCCGATCTTCGCCGTCACCGGCCCCAGCGGCGCGGGGAAGACGACCGTCGCCCTGCGGCTCCCCCCGCTCCTCCCCGAGTGCGTCACGCTCGACACGGACGTCCTCTGGGGCCACCTCCCTGCCACCCCCGACGACAATTTCCGCGGCTACCACGACACCTGGCTGGCCGTGGCGTCCGCCATCAGCCAGAATGGCCGGCCGGTCGTCCTCTGCGGCACCATCACCCCCGAGCAGTGGGAGGCGACAGAGCATCGCCGTTACTTCGCGGCGGCGCACTACCTCGCGCTGGTCTGCGACGACGAACTCCTGGCCGAGCGTCTGAGCGCCCGCCCCGCCTGGCGCAACGCCGGCAGCCCCGAGTTCATCGCCAAGATGCAGCGCTTCAACCGCTGGCTCAAGGCGCACGCCGCCACGACCGCACCGCCGATCGATCTCTTCGACACCAGCCGCCGCCCGGTCGAGGAGACCCTCGCCCACGTCGCCGCCTGGGTCCGCGCCCGGCTGCCCTGAGCGCCGCGACCGGCGCCGCCAGACTACCGCGCCTGCTCCGCCGCCGGCCGCGCGTCCTTCCTGTCCAGGCGCCGGCGGAAGCGGGCCAGATCGATCGCGTACGATTCCATCCGCGCCTCGCCGACCCGCTCGTGCTCGTCCTCCACCGTCACCTCGAAGACCAGCCGCGCCCCGTCCACCTCGACCAGCGTCGCCCGCCCCGTCACCCGCTCGCCGACCGGCGTCGGGGCCAGGTGCCGCAGCGTCACCGCCGCCCCGACGATCCGCTGCCCCGGGTCCAGCGCCGGCCTCGCCGCCGCGTAGCACGCCCCCTCCACCACCATCAGCAGGTGCGGTGTGGAGAGGACCGTCACATCCGGGTCGTTGCCGACCCCCGCCGCCGTCTCCGCCGGCCCCACCACGATGCTGTACTCGCCGGCCAGGCCGGGGGCCAGCCGCGCCGCCCCTGTTCCGCCACCCATCGCCCCGTCACCCTCCCCACCCTCGCCCACCGGCCGGCGCACCGGCAATCGCACCCGCCCCCTACAACAACGCCGGCAGGCCGCGCCGCCATCCCGCCCGCGCGCCAGCCTGGGCGCATGGTACACTTTACGTCAAGAGTACCCCGGCGGCACCCCCCGGCGGGTCCGGGTCATCACCACGCAAGCGGAGGCAGGCCAGGCGCCATGACCAGCACCCCCCTCGACGGCGGGACGCGCATCTACCTCGACCACGCCGCGACCACCCCGGTCGATCCGGCGGTCCTCGACGCGATGCTCCCCCACTGGACGGCCGGCTGGGGCAACCCCTCCAGCCTCTACGGCGCTGGGCGGGCGGCGCGCGCCGCGCTCGACGAGGCGCGCGCGACGGTCGCCGGCGTCCTCGGCTGCGCCCCCAACGAGATCGTCTTCACCAGCGGCGGGACCGAGGGCGACAACCTGGCCCTGCGCGGCCCGCTCGAGGCCGCGCGGGCGCGCGGCGGGGGCGCGCACCTGATCACCACCCGGATCGAGCACCACGCCGTGCTGCACGCCGCCGAGTACCTGGAGCACGACGGCGTCGCCGTGACCTGCCTGCCGGTCGACCCCGAGGGCTTCGTGGACCCGGCGGCGGTGGAGGCGGCGATCCGCCCCGACACCCGCCTGATCTCGGTCGGGTACGCCAACAACGAGATCGGCACGATCCAGCCCCTCGCGCGGATCGGCGCGATCGCCCGCGCCCGCGGCATCCCCCTCCACACCGACGCGGTCCAGGCCGCCGGCAGCCTCCCGCTCGACGTGGACGCGCTCGGCGTCGATCTCCTCACCATCGCCGCGCACAAGTTCTACGGCCCGAAGGGTATCGGCGCGCTCTACGTCCGCGCCGGCGCCCCCATGCGCTACCAGCAGCGCGGCGGCCCACAGGAGGGCGACCGCCGCGCCGGGACCGAGAACGTCGCGGCGATCGTCGGGCTGGCGACCGCGCTGGCCCGCGCCGACCGGGACCGTGCCGCCCACAACGCCCACTGCCGCGCCCTGCGCGACCACCTGATCGCCGGCCTCCTCGCCGCGATCCCCGACACGCGCCTCAACGGCCCCCCGCCCGGCGGCCCCGACGACGACCGGCGGCTGGCGAACAACGTCAACGTCGCGATCGCCGGCGTCGAGGGGGAGAGCCTGGTCATCGCCCTCGACCTGGAGGGGATCGCCGCCTCCAGCGGCTCCGCCTGCACCACCGGCGCGACCGAGCCGAGCCACGTCCTGCGCGCCATCGGCGTCCCCGACGACGCCATCGTCGGCAGCCTCCGCCTCACCCTCGGGCGCGACAACACCCCCGCGCAAATCACGGAGGTGCTGGCGCTGCTGCCCGCGATCGTCGCGCGCCTGCGCGACAGCGCGTGGTAGGATAGGCCCTGGGGTCGGTGCAGTGCGAAAGGCGACAGCCGGCGACTATGGAGGTGCGACATGGCCTACGGGTGGCAAGAAGGCTACATCGCCAGCGACCCGGCCATCCTCAAGGGTGAGCCAATTATCATCGGCACCCGGACGCCCGTGCGCGCCATCGCCGAGATGTGGCGGCGCGGCGTGACACCGGAAGAAATCCCGACCCAGTTGCCCCACCTGACGCTGGCGCAAGTATTCGCCGCGCTGAGCTACTTCTGCGATCATCAGGAGGAGATCACCGCGGCGATCGAGCGCAACCGCATCCCCGATGACCTGCTGGACCCTCTCGTCC
>JAUJMV010000011.1:93423-94570 GCA_030446685.1 Thermomicrobiales bacterium
GGAAAGGGGCAACCATGATCGCCACCGACGCGCGACCGAGCAATCTGATCGGGGCCGAGCTGGCCGAGATCGACACCCCCGCGCTCCTGATCGACCTCGACGCGATGGAGCGCAACCTCCGCACGATGGCCGACTTCTTCGCCGACAAGCCGGCCAAGCTGCGCCCGCACGCCAAGACCCACAAGAGCCCGATCATCGCCCACAAGCAACTCGCCCTCGGCGCGGTCGGCATCACCTGCGCCAAGCTCGGCGAGGCCGAGGTGATGGTCGAGGCGGGCGTTGACGACATCCTGGTCGCCAACCAGATCGTCGGGCGGGCCAAGATCGCCCGCCTGATGGGGCTGCTCCACCACGCGCGCATCACCGTCGCGGTCGACGACGCGGCCAACCTGCGCGACCTCGCCGCCGCGGCGGGGGCGCAGGGGGTCGAACTGGACGTGCTGGTCGAGGTCAACACCGGGATGAGCCGCTGCGGCGTCGAGCCGGGCGAGCCGGCCGTGACGCTCGCCAAGGTGGCGGCGGACCTGCCGAACATCCGCTTCCGCGGCATCCAGGCCTACGAGGGGCACCTGGTCGGCATCGCCGACGAGGGGGAGCGCGCGGCGCGGGTCGCGGCGGCGATGGCGCCGATCGTCGCCACGCGCGAGGCCATCGAGCGGGACGGGCTGCCGGTCGGGATCGTCTCCGGCGGCGGCACCGGCACCTTCGCGCTCACCGGCACCACCCGCGGCTTCGACGAGGTCCAGGCCGGCTCCTACGTCTTCATGGACGGCGCCTACGGCACGGTCGGCGGCGTCGGCGGGCGCTTCGCGCAGGCGCTGACCGTCCTCGCCACCGTCATCAGCCGGCCGACGGCCGACCGCGCGATCCTCGACATCGGGCGCAAGACGCTCGGCACCGACCAGGGGGTGCCATTCCTCAAGCGCTTCGGCCGCTCCGACGACGTCACCTTCGAAGGCTTCTCCGAGGAGCACACCAAGCTGCGGGTCGCCGGCCCCGCGCGCGACCTGCGCCCCGGCGACGTGGTGGAGGTCGTGCCGGGCCACGGCTGCACCACGGTCAACCTCTACGACCGCTACGTCGCCCACCGCCGCGGCGTCGTCGAGGCCGTCTGGCCGATCGCCGCGCGCGGCCGGGCGCAGTAGGG
>JAUJMV010000011.1:94670-111660 GCA_030446685.1 Thermomicrobiales bacterium
CAGCACACCACCTACGCCTCGATGCGCGAGGCCTGGCGCCGCGTCGAGGCGCTCGGCGTCGACACCCTCTGGACCTGGGACCACTTCTTCCCGCTCTCCGGCGACCCCCAGGGGCCGCACTTCGAGTGCTGGAGCCTGCTGGCCGGGATGGCCGAGGTGACCGAACGGGTCGAGTTCGGCGCGCTCGTCACCTGCAACAGCTACCGCAACCCCGCCCTCCTCTCCAACATGGCGAAGACGATCGACCACATGTCGGGCGGGCGGCTGATCCTCGGCATCGGCGCCGGCTGGGCCGAGCGCGACTACCGCGAGTTCGGCTACGAGTTCGGCACGGCCCCCGACCGCCTGCGCGCCCTGCGCCACGGCCTGGACACGATCCTGGCCCACTGGCGGACCGACGTGCCCCCGCCGGTGCGCGATCCGATCCCGATCCTGATCGGCGGCGGCGGCGAGCAGGTGACGCTGCGCCTGACCGCGAAGTACGCCCAACTCTGGAACGGCGTCCTGCGCCCCGACGCCTACGCCGCCAAGGGTCGCGTCCTCGACGAGCGCTGCCGCGAGATCGGGCGCGACCCCGGCGAGATCGACCGGACGGTCAGCATCGAACTGGCCGACACCGCGGACCCCGCCACGCTCGACGCCTTCCGCGCCGCCGGCGCGACGCACCTGATCCTGCGCTTCCCCGAGCCCTGGGACTTCGGCGCCGTCGAGCGGCTGGTCGCCTGGCGCGACCGGCAAAGGGCCGGGGATTGAAAACCCCGCTGGGGGCGCTACCGCGCCATAACGTCCGCCTCCATGGACTGGACTACCGGTTCCTCGATAGCCCCATCCGTCGGATGTGCCCCAACCCGCGAAGGCGGGTTTCGTGGCGCGCAGCGCCCCTAGCGATGGGTTTCAACCCATCGGCCACCCCGGCGGCCACCCGTCGGCCACCCCATCGGCCCTCCGCGCCTCCACCACCGCAAAGGAGACCCGATGACCACAACCGACCACGACCAACCCCAGCCCGACTTCACCCTCGAAGCAACCGGCATCGCCGCGGGCCGGGAAGGCGCGTTCGCGCCCGACCGCTACGACCGCATGCCCTACCGGCGCAGCGGGCGCAGCGGACTACTGCTGCCGGCGCTCGCGCTCGGCGGCTGGCAGACCTTCGGCGGCTACCGCGGCCCGGAGGTCGCCCGCGCCTGCCTCTTGCGCGCCTTCGACCTCGGCATCACCCACTTCGACTTCGCCAACAACTACGGCACGCCCCCCGGCCAGTCCGAGATCGTCTGCGGCGCGATCATCCGCCGCGAACTGCCGCGCGACGAGTTGATCATCAGCTCCAAGGCCGGGTACGGAATGTGGCCCGGCCCCTACGGCGACCGGCTGGGCAAGAAGTACATCGTCGCCTCCTGCGACCAGAGCCTCAAGCGGATGGGGCTCGACTACTTCGACCTCTTCTACCTGCACCGCCCCGATCCCGAGACCCCGCTGGAGGAGAGCCTCGGCGCGCTCGATCTCCTCGCCCGCCAGGGGAAGGTCCTCTACGCGGGCGTCAGCAACTTCCCCGGCGCGCTCTTCGCCGACGCCGTCCGCACCGCCGAGCGGCACGGTTTCGCCCCGCTCACCATCCATCAGCCCTCCTACAGCCTGATCAACCGCCGGATCGAGGGGGATCTGCTGCCCCACACCGAGCGCGCCGGCGCGGGCGTGATCGCCTTCGCACCCCTGGCGAACGGCCTGCTCACCGACAAGTACCTCGGCGGCGACATCCCGCCCGACTCGCGCGCCGCGCTGGCCTGGGGCGAGGAGGGCGCGCGCCGGCGGCTGACGCCCGAGCGCCTGCAAACCCTCCGCAGGCTGAACGAGATCGCCGGGCGGCGCGGCCAGAGCCTGGCGCAGATGGCCCTCGCCTGGACGCTGCGCCTCCCCGCCGTCACCAGCGCCCTGATCGGCGCGTCGCGGGTCGAGCAGATCGAGGAGAACGTCCGCGCGCTGGAGAATCCCGACTTCAGCGCCGAGGAACTGGCCGAAATCGACGCGCTGGCGCCGGCCTGACCGCGCGCGGAGAGGAGGGCATGATCCCGGCCCGCGCCCGGCCGAGTCCGGCCCCACGTCCGGGGAAGCCGCCGAAGTGTGAGCGGTCCCAGCCCGATTGGGTCGGGCTTCGTGGCGACCGCAGTCGCCCCCAGCCGCGGCTCCGGCCGCCAAACCTGCGTAACAGGGAAGGAGCACCATGAGAATCACCGCGGTCGAGCCAATCTTCGTGGACCGCTACCTCTTCGTCGAGGTCCGCACCGACGCCGGCCTCACCGGGCTGGGCGAGTCGGGCGCCTGGGGCTTCCTGGAGGCGTCGGCGGGGGCGGTCGAGACCTTCGCGCGCTACCTGGTCGGCCAGGACCCGCTCAAAATCGAGCACCACTGGCAGTACCTCTACCGCTGGACCCACTTCCGCGGCGCGGCGATCATGGGCGCCCTCAGCGCGATCGACATCGCCCTGTGGGACCTCGCCGGCCAGCACCACGGCGTCCCCTGCCACCGCCTCCTCGGCGGCCCGACCCGCGACAAGGCCCGCGTCTACTACCACGTCTTCGGGCGCACCCGCGAGGAACTGGTGCGCGGCTGCGTGGAGGCGAAGAGCGCAGGGCTACAGCGCGGTCGGCCACCTGACCCCTTCACCGACGACCCGCGCGACGAGCCCTACTTCCAGACCCACGCCGCCAAGATCGCCGGGGCCGTCGAGACCGTCCGCCAGTACCGCGCCGCGGTCGGCGACGACGTCGACCTCTGCATCGAGATCCACCGGCGCCTGACCCCCGCCGAGGCGGTGGTGCTGGCCGAGGGGATCGCCCCCTACCGCCCCTTCTTCTACGAAGACCCGATCCTGCCGGACAACTTCGACGCGATGGGCGAGGTCGCCAGGCGCATCACCGTCCCGATCGCCACCGGCGAGCGGCTGCACACGATCCACGAGTTCGCCATGCTCCTGGCGCGCGGCGCGGTGCAATACGTCCGCCCGGACGTCTGCATGGTCGGCGGGCTGACCGGCGCGAAGAAGATCGCCGCGCTCGCCGAGGCCCACTACGTCGGGGTCGTGCCGCACAACCCCCTCAGCCCGGTCAGCACCGCCGCCTGCCTGCACCTGGCCGCCTGCATCCCCAACTTCGCCCTGCAGGAATACCCGCTCGGCGAGGACCGCCCGCCGAAGAGCGAGATCGTCACGAACGCCCCAGCGCGCGAGGGCGGCTACCTGCGCATCCCCGACGCGCCCGGCCTCGGCCTCGCGCTCGCCCCCGACGCCGCCGCCCGCCACCCCTACCGCCCGCGCGAGGTCGTCACCCGCCTGCACGAGGACGGCTCGGTCGTGGACCAGTAGCGCGCCACCAACCGGGCCGGGCGCGCGGACACACCGCGCCGCATCGGGATCGATACTGCCGACGGGGCGCGGCGCCCTACCGCCGCGCCCCCTGGTCGACACCCGCCCACGGAGGGACGCCCCATGGCGATACCACCCCGCCTCGCGCCGCTGCTGGCGCAGTTCGACTTCGCGCGCGAACGCCTCGCCGCCCGCCTGGCCGGCCCGGAGGGGGACAGCGGGAATGGTCTGCGCGTCGCGATCGCGCCCCTGACCGACGACGAATACCTCTGGGAGCCGGTGCCGGGTTGCTGGACAATCCGCCCGCGCGCGGCGGGGCCGGGGCCGGGCGCCACGGAGCTGGCCGGGGCGGGCGAGTGGGGGCGCGACTACGCCTATCCCGCCCCGGAGCCGCCGCCGTTCACCACCCTCGCCTGGCGGCTCGGCCACCTCAGCGAATTGCTCGCCCGCCGCGCCGACTACACCATCGGCGCCCGCGCCCTGACCCGCGCCGACTATCGCTACCGCGGCGACGCCGCCGGGGCGCTCGCCGCCTTCACCGCCGCCGCCGACGGTTGGCGCGCGGCGCTGACCGGCGCCGACGACGCCGCGCTCGACCGGGTGGGGCACAGCAGCTATCCCGACGGCAGCGACCCGGACGTGCCCTTCATCGAGATCGTCTGGTGGCTCAATCAGGAGGTGCTGCACCACGGCGCGGAGATCGCCCTGCTGCGCGATCTCTACCGCGCGCGACAGGACTGAATCAGTCTCGCCGCGAACCCGCCGCGATCGCCGCGGCTCACACTCGGCTCCCCAACGAGGAGCGATCGCCCCCCGCCCGCCGCCCGCCGCCCGGCGGCTGAACCGCGGGCGCGGGAAGCGGGGGGGGCGGTGCGTGGGCGGCTAGCGGGCGATGCGCCCCATCTCGGCGCCGAACTGCTCGCCGAGCGCCTTCGCCCGCGCGAAATGTTCCTCGGGCGGGCGCTGGGCGAGGAAGGCGATGAAGCCCTCGATCTGCGCGTCCATCAGTGCCACGAGGAGCCCCTGCGCCGCCTGCCCGCAGGCCGGCCACTCCTGCGCCTGCACGTCGCGGCGGATGCGCTGCAGGTTCTGGATCTGCGGGGCGAGCTGCATCCGCGGGGTGCTGTTCGCCAGCTTGATCGCGTCGTCCCACTCGCGGGCGTGCGCGTTGAGCGCGTCGAAGACCCGCCGCCCGTCGCGCGTGGAGCAGGGCGGGACCGGGGTCGGGCTGGGCACGGCGGTCGGGGTCGGCGCGACCGTCGGTTCGGACGGCGCCCCGGCGATGGTGCCGCAGCCCACCAGCAGCAGGATCGCCAGGGTCGCCAGCCAGCGGCTCATCGTCGCCTCCTCCCCGAGCGCACGCACAGCGGCCGTAACTACGCGCGGATGGGCCGCGCCGTTTCACCCGGCCCGGTAGGGATGCCCGATGCCTGATGTCGCCGACCTGCGGGTAAAAATCAGCGCGCAGACGGGCGACCTGACCCGCGGCATCGCCGCGACCCCGGCGCGACCCGCCCTCCACGCACCGTTCGCGGCCCGCACGGCACACAACCTCCTCCTCAACGGGTTCGAAGAGTACGCCGCACTGCGCGCGGGTCGCGCGCCAGCCGGCCGCCACGAGGCCGCGAAAAAGGTGAAAATCACGAAACGAACCCGCCCCACCCGATCACTTTTCCTTGCCACAGCAAGGGAAACGCCCCACGGGAGGCCGCCCATGACCACCCCGAAACACCCCCAAAACACCCCGCCCCCCCCACCTCGCCGACCGGCCCCCACGAGCGCGCGAACGTTGACCGCGCGGCGTATACTGATCGGGCCCACCGCTGAAGCAGGTGGGCGCCGATTCGGACCAACTCACCGGAGCCGGCACGCCCGCCGCCACCCGCTACCAGAGGAACACCGCCATGGCACGCGCAACCCTGCCCCCCGGACCCAAGGGCCACCCCCTCTGGGGCAACCTGTCCGACTTCCGGCGGGACCGGGGACCCAAGGGCCACCCCCTCTGGGGCAACCTGTCCGACTTCCGGCGGGACCGGCTCGGCTTCCTCACCCGCGCCGCCCGCGACTGGGGCGACGTCGTCCCGCTGCGCTTCGGCCCGCGCCGGCTGCTCCTCGTCAGCGACCCCGCCCTGATCGAGTCGGTCCTGGTCGCCAACAGCCGCCACTTCGTCAAGGGCGCCGGCCTGCGCCGCAACCGCCACGTCTTCGGCAACGGCCTCCTCGTCAGCGACGGCGACTTCTGGCGCCGCCAGCGCCGCCTCGCCCAGCCCGCCTTCCACCGCCAGCGCATCGCCGCCTACGCCGACACGATGGTCGCCTACACCGAGCGGCTGCTGGCCGGCTGGCGCGACGGCGAGACCCGCGACCTCCACGAGGAGATGATGGGCCTCACCCTCGAGATCGTCGCCAAGACCCTCTTCGACGCCGACGTGACCGGGGACGTGCGGGCCGTCGGCGACGCGCTCGACCTGCTGATGACCTCCTTCACCGCCCGCATGAACCTGACCCTGCTCCTCCCCGAGTCCCTGCCCACCCCCACCAACCGCCGGCTGCGCGAGGCGGTCGCCCGGCTCGACGCGATCGTCTTCGGCATCATCGAGCGCCGCCGCGCCGGCGGCGAGGACCGCGGCGACCTCCTCTCGATGCTCCTCCAGGCCCGCGACGAGGACGGCGGCCGGATGACCGACCGGCAGTTGCGCGACGAGGCGCTGACCCTCTTCGCCGCCGGCCACGAGACGACCGGGCTGGCCCTCACCTGGACCTTCTACCTCCTCGCCCAGCACCCGGCCGCCGAGGCGAAGCTGGCGGCGGAACTGGACGCGGTCCTCGGCGGCCGCGCGCCGACGCTGGAGGACCGGCCCAACCTGCCCTACACCGAGCAGGTCGTCACCGAGGCGATGCGCCTCTACCCGCCCGCCTGGACGATCGGCCGCGAGGCGGTCGCCGACTGCCCGCTCGGCCCCTACCAACTGCCGAAGGGGGGCGCGGTCCTGATGAGCCAGTGGGTCGTCCACCGCGACCCCCGCTGGTTCGACCGCCCCGACGAGTTCGACCCCGACCGCTGGGCCGATGGGCTGGCGAAGCGGCTGCCGCGCTTCGCCTACTTCCCGTTCGGCGGCGGCCCGCGCGTCTGCATCGGCAACACCTTCGCCCAGATGGAGGCGACCCTGCTCCTGGCGACGATCGCCCGGCGCTACCGGCTGGCGCTCGTGCCGGGGCGCCCGGTCGTGCCCGCCCCCTCGATCACCCTGCGGCCCAAGCACGGCCTGCGGGTGACCCTCCACGAGCGCGCGCCGCGGTCGGCCGATCGGCTTGCGCGGACCGCCTCCTGACACCCCCGTCCGCCCGCGACGATCCGGAGGCGGCTCCGCGGACCCGCCCCGCTCGCGCCCCCGGCGTCCGGCCGGCCGAAACGATCCCGCCTCGCGCCCGTATACCGTGCAGCCACCGGCGGGTATTCGGGATTGAAGGAGGTCGGGCGATGTCTCATACATTCACCAACGGCGGCGCGCGCCTGCTCGTGCCGGCGCTCGTCGCCGCGCTGATCCTGGCGTTCGCCGCGGGGGCGGCCCTCGTCGCGCGCGCCGCCGATCCGGTGACCTTCTACGGCTGCCTGGACGACAAGGGCGCCCTCTCCAACGTCGCGACCAGCCCGAGCGGGCCGCCGGACTGCAAGGCGAAGGAGACCGCGGTCAGTTGGAGCCAGACCGGCCCGCAGGGGCCGCAGGGGCCGGCCGGTCCCGCCGGGCCGCAGGGTCCGGCCGGCGGCGGCGGTCCGGGCGCGCCGCACAAGGCGATCGTCGGCCGGGTGGCGATCGCCGGCATCACCGACACCGCCGGCCTCGACATCGTCGGCTACCAGACCGGGGTCAGGCAGACCGTCGTCACGTCGGGCGGCGGCGGCGGCGGCGTGGCCGGCAAGCCCGATTTCGCCGACTTCACGGTCGTCACCGGGCTCGACGGGGCCTCGGTCAAGCTCCTGCTGGCGACCGCGTCGGGGACGCACATCCCGACCGTCACCATCGACATCTACCGCCCCGGCTCGACCGCGCCGGCGATGAGCTACCTGCTCTCGGACGTGCTGGTCACAGGGGTGCAGGACGGCCACAGCGGCGCGGCCGGCGACGCCGCCCTCGAATCGCTCAGCTTCGACTACGGCAAGATCGAGTGGACCTACACCGCCCCCGACGGCAGCACCGTCAAGGGCGCCTGGGACCGCGCGGCCATTGATCGCCCGCCCCGCCGTGTCCTCCCACCGTCGCCCCACGCCCCGCGCGGGTTTCGGCACGTTCTTGCACGTCCCCTCAACGCCTTGGCGGCGTCAGGGCTACCGCATCGGGAAGGGGTTCAGGGGGGCTGGCGGAGCGTCGTCAGCGGCAGGAAGAGTCCGCGGGGCCGGTCGGGGAAGGGGCGGAAGCCGAAGCGCTCGTAGAAGGCCCGCGCGGCGTCATCCTTCGCGTCGACGATGACGAAGAGCGCCCCGAGTTGCTCGCTGATCCCCAGGCTCCGCTGCAACGCGTCGGCGAGGAGCAGTTCACCGACCCCCTGGCCGCGCCACCGCCGGTCGCGCGCCAGCCGTCCGAGCAGGATCGCCGGCAGCGTAGGGTAACGCGGCAGCCGCCCGGCGACGTCCGCGGGCAGCGCCGTCGCCTGCACCGACGCCGCACTGAGAGGATAGAACCCGGCAACCTCGTCGGCGGACTGGGTGTCGACGGCGACGAAGACCGCCGCGATGCGCCGGCGCTGATCCTGGCCCGCCTGGCGCTGGAAGTAGCGGTCGAGCTCGTCGCTGCCGGAGGCGAACGCGGCGCGGCGGTGCTCTTTCGCCAGCGGCGCGATGCGCTACCGCGCCGGGGTCACGCGCCCGGCTCGACCAGTTCGCCGTGACGCCCCAGCGCGGCGCGCCCGGGGGGGCAAGGGCGCGGCCAGCCCCGTGCCGCACCGCAAGGCAGGGGCTTTGCTCACGTCTTCTCCCCCCAGGATTGGGGGGCCGGGGGGGCGCGCCCGCGGGACGAACTCCGACGCGCGGAGAAGGCATTCGCCCTGGCCCCCCGGGAGCATAGGGCTGGCGGAAACGCCCCGCCACCCCGCCCAAGACAGGGGCGGCGATCATCGGCCCCTGGAACCGGACGAAGGTTGCGCATCGCGGCCGGTTAACGGCGAACGTACGTCCCACCTGTGCTTTGGTACAGCGTGAAGAACCGGCGTCCGGATGGTATAATTGGGGCTGTATCGAGGGCAGTTCACGGCCGGCGCGGCGGGGTAGTTGCCCCCCCGCGCGGGGCGGTCGGAGGGAGGGACCGGGTGCCGGAGTTCAAAGTCGTGTCGCCGTTCGAGCCGACCGGCGACCAGCCGAAGGCGATCGACCAGCTCGCCGGGGGGCTGGAGGCCGGGCTGAAGCACCAGACGCTGCTCGGCGTCACCGGCTCGGGCAAGACCTACACGATGTCGAAGGTGATCGAGCGGGTGCAGCGCCCGACGCTGGTCCTCGCCCACAACAAGACCCTCGCCGCGCAGCTCTACTCCGAGTTCAAGGAGTTCTTCCCGCACAACGCGGTCGAGTACTTCGTCTCCTACTACGACTACTACCAGCCGGAGGCCTACATCGCCCGCTCCGACACCTACATCGAGAAGGAGTCGCAGGTCAACGAGGAGATCGACCGCCTGCGTCACGCCGCCACCCGCGCCCTGCTGACCCGCCGCGACACGATCATCGTCGCCTCGGTCTCCTGCATCTACGGTATCGGCTCCCCCGAAGAGTACGGCAAGACGATCGTCTCGCTCAAGCGGGGCGAGGTCGTGCGGCGCGACAAGATCCTCCGCCACCTGATCGACATCCAGTACGAGCGCAACGATGTCAACTTCGTGCGCGGCACCTTCCGCGTGCGCGGCGACACCCTCGAGATCTTCCCGGCCTACGAGCAGGTCGCGCTCCGGGTCTCCTTCTTCGGCGACGAGATCGAGCGGATCGTCGAGGTCGACCCGCTGACCGGCGAGGTGCTGGTCGAGCGCACCCAGACCGACATCTACCCCGCCAAGCACTTCGTCACCACCGCCGAGAAGCTGCAGGCGGCGGTCAAGGACATCGAGGCCGAGCTGGCGGCGCGGCTGGCGGAGCTGGAGGGCCAGGGCAAGGTGCTGGAGGCCGCGCGCCTCAAGCAGCGCACCATGTACGACCTGGAGATGCTCCAGCAGGTCGGCTACTGCACCGGGGTCGAGAACTACTCGCGCCACCTGGCCCGGCGCGGGCAGGGCGAGCAGCCCTGGACCCTGCTCGACTACTTCCCGGACGACTACCTGGTGATGGTCGACGAGTCGCACATCTCGCTGCCCCAGGTGCGCGGGATGTACGGCGGCGACCGCAGCCGCAAGGAGACGCTGGTCGACTTCGGCTTCCGCCTCCCCTCCGCGCTCGACAACCGCCCGCTGACCTTCGACGAGTTCATGGCGCACCTCCGCCAGGCGGTCTACGTCTCGGCGACCCCCGGCCCGTTCGAGTTCGAGCACAGCCAGCAGGTGGTCGAGCAGGTGATCCGCCCGACCGGCCTCCTCGACCCCGAGATCAGCGTCCGCCCGACCGCCGGGCAGATCGACGACATCCTGGCCGAGGTGCAGGCCCGCGTCCAGCGCGGCCAGCGCGTGCTGATGACGACGCTGACCAAGCGGATGGCCGAGGACCTGACCGACTACCTCAAAGAGGCCGGGATCAAGACCCAGTACCTGCACCACGACATCGAGACGCTGGAGCGGGTCGAGATCCTGCGCGACCTGCGGTTCGGCGTCTACGACGTGGTCGTCGGCATCAACCTCCTGCGCGAGGGGCTCGACCTCCCCGAGGTCGCGCTGGTGATCATCCTCGACGCCGACAAGGAGGGCTTCCTGCGCTCGGAGGGCGCGCTGATCCAGACGATCGGGCGCGCGGCGCGGCACGTCGAGGGCTGCGTGATCCTCTACGCCGACACGATGACCGGCTCGATGGAGCGCGCGATCCGCGAGACCTACCGCCGCCGCGCGATCCAGCAGACCTACAACGAGGAGCACGGCATCACGCCGCGCGGCGTGACCAAGGAGATCAAGGACCTGACCGACCGCGTGCGCCAGGTGGCCGAGGAGAGCGGCGCCTACGACGCCGCCGGCGACGGCCGGGCGGGCGGGGTGATCGCCGAGCTGCCGAAGGACGAGCTGGCCCGCCTGGTCAAGGATCTCGAAGTGCAGATGAAGCAGGCGGCGAAGATGCTCGAGTTCGAGAAGGCCGGGATCCTGCGCGACCAGATCATCGAGCTGCGCAAGATCATGGAGGGCGACCCGCTCGACGCCGCGCTGCGCGTGGTCGAACTCGACGGCGCGCGCCCCGCGAACGCCCGCCCCGGCGGCGACAAGGCGGTCGCCGCGGCGGCCGGCGGGGGTGCGGCCAACGGCAAGGCCGCCGGCAAGCCGCGCCAGCGCCGCGCCCGCTACTCCTGACCCCCGCGGGGCGGGACGGCGCCCCCGGCGGCGCAACGCAGCCAGCACTCGCCGCGGGGCACGGGGAGGCCCGGCCTCCCCTGCTCCGCGCCTTCTCGCACCACGCCACACGGCGCGGTGGGCCATCGACTGGAGACGGGGCAGTGCAAGCAGTAGGTATCCGCGAACTGAAGCAACAGACCAGCGAAATCCTCCGGCGGGTGCGCGAGGAGGGGGAGACGATCGACGTGACCTATCGCGGCCGAGTGGTCGCGCGGCTGGTGCCCGTGGAGGAACCACAGCCTGACAGAGGGCCGGAACTCGCCGCCTTCTGGACCGATCTGGAACAACTGGCGGCGAAGATTGGGGCACGCTGGCCGGCCGGAGTGACCGCGGCCGACGCGATTGCCGAAGGCCGACGCGAGCTATGAGCGCGGCCGCTGCGGTGGTCGTGCAAGCGTTTGGGTAAGCAGCCTGACTCCTGGGGAAGTTCACCACCTCGCCAGTCAGCAGTGGTTCGCGGCATATCTGGCGGCCGGTGGTCGCGTCGTTGCGCCAACCCTGCTCTTGGTTGAAGTGGCGGGGGCGATCGGCAGGCAAAGTGGCGACAGGATACTCGGTCAGCAGGCGCTGAATCTCGTGCTGCGCCTACCCGTTCTGCATCTCGTCACGCTGCACCGGCAACTGGGCATCAGTGCGGCACAACTTGCCGCCGATCTCCACCTGCGCGGCGCGGACGCGGTCTACGTCGCCATCGCCGAGGCCTTGAGCCTACCCCTCGTCACCTGGGACCGCGAGCAGCTCACGCGCGCCGCGGGCCGCATCGCCGTGCGGACCCCTTGATCGCCCAGGCAGCGGCGGTACTCGCGCGAACGTCCGCCCCCGCCAGACCCTTGTCCGCTTCGCCGAGTCGGCGTACCATAATAGTGGGTGCCAGGGTCCCGCGGCATCGTCAACCCCCACCACGGCCTGAAACTTGCGATCCCCCGCCCGCGGGATTCACCGGCCCGCTCCGGTATGCCGCGCCCCACGCCGCCTTGGGGGCCGCGCGCCCCCTGCACCTCAGAGGGGTGGTGGGCGATGGGATCGTCGGCACCGAAGTTGCTGATAGACGCCAGGGGTGACACCTGTTAGCCGAACGTCGAGGAGTGGTGATGTACAATTCAGCGAAACTGCCGACCGCGGCGCTGATCGTCGCGCTGATCCTGATCGCGCTGACCGTCTATTTCGGCTTCTACGGGTTGTAGGCGGACACCACGCTGCAGGGAAAGGCGAGAGCGATGGGGGGCGCGGAAGCGGCGCAACAGCCGTTCCATTTGAACGAGCTGCAGATCGGTGTGGTGGCCTGGGCCTTCACGCTGGTGATCTTCGGCGTCATGGGGCTGATCTCGGTCGTCTCGGAGGGGCGGGAACTGCGCATCGGGCGGGTGGCGCCGCGCCTCACCAATCTGCTCAGTTGGGCGATCCTGGTGGTGGCGGTGCTCCTCTTCGCGATCGCGGTCACCCTCGGCGTCGGCATCGCCTTCGGGTGGTCGACCGCGCTGATCGGCCTGCTGGCGGCCGCCGGTTGCTTCATCCTGGCGATGTTGCTGCTCTTCTACAAGGAGGCCTTCATCGGCGACGAGGCGAGCTTCGACCGGCGCGACGACGGCGTGCCGTGGTGAGCGCCGCGCCCGCCGGCGCGGTGCTGCACAGCGATAGCGACGATGGGCGCGGCAAATAGCCCGCCAGCAGAACCCGGTGGAGAGCCGGGAGGAGTACCATGCGATGTCGACAGTGAGCCCGAATAGCACCGAGCGCCTCACCCTGGAGGGTCCGGAGTCGGGGGCGCCGGAGGTCGAGGACCAGGGGTTGGTCACGCGCCGCAACCTGCTCAAGTGGGTGATCCGGCTCGGCTACGGCGCCTTCGCCGCGGCCTTCGCCATCCCGGCCCTCGCCCTCCAATCGCTCACCCAGGAGCAGCAGGTCGTCGAGGCCGGCGACCAGTTGACCTACGCGGCCGGCGGCCAGTCGGGGCAGCCGATCCGCGCCGGCGAGCTGCAACCGAACACGGCGGTGCTGGCCCTGCCGCAGAACAAGACCGAGAACCAGCAGAACACGGTCATCCTCGTGCGGGTCGCCCCGGGGCAGGGTGCGGAGGGGTTGGTCGCCTACAGCGCGATCTGCACCCACCTCGGCTGCTCGGTGCTCGGCCGGCTCGTCAATAACGAGATCGCCTGCCCGTGCCACGCCAGCCGCTTCGACCCCCGCAACGACGCCGCCGTGCTCGGCGGCCCGGCCCCGCGCCCGCTGCCCTCGCTGCCGATCACGGTGGGTCCGGAGGGCGTCATCACCGCCGCCGGCGGTTTCAACGGCGAGATCGGCCCGGCGTAGGCGCCCGGGCTGGCGCGGCGGCGCGCGACCCCAAGGGAGCGGCCGGTCCAGGTTCGTCGGCGCGCAGGCGTCAAGCACAAGAGGTGACGGTCATGACGATTCGGCAGACCGGGCGCACCCCCGGCGAGACGCGCGAACTGGAAGTCCGCCCGCGCGGCGGCGTCCCCTCGGCCAGGCGCGGCCCGCAGCAGCGGATGGCCGACTGGGTCGAGGAACGGGTGGGCCTCGCCGCGTTCAACCGCAAGTACGGGCGCAAGGCTTTCCCGGTCCACACCACCTTCTTCCTCGGGGAGATGGCCCTCTTCAGCTTCGTGATCCTGGTGCTGACCGGGGCCTACCTGGGCCTGATCTACGTGCCGTCGAGCGACCCGATCACGATCGGCGGCGAGGATCTGCCCGCCGCCTACGCCAGCGTGCGGCTGATCGAGTCGATCCCGGTGGCGAACCTGCTGCGCAACGTCCACCACTGGGCGTCGCACCTGATGATCATCTCGATCGTCCTCCACTCACTGCGCATCTACTTCACCGGCACCTACCGCAAGCCGCGCGAGTTGAACTGGGCAATCGGCGTGGTTCTGCTCGGCCTGTCGCTGATGGCCGGGTTCGTCGGCTACTCGCTGCCCTACGACTCCTACGCGGTCACCGCCACCGGCATCGGCTACGGCATCGCCCGCTCGATCCCCTTCGTCGGCCACATCGCCGCCGACCTCTTCTTCGGCGGCGCCTTCCCGTCGTTCGGCAGCGTGCCGCGGCTCTACACGATCCACGTCTTCATCGTCCCGGCGATCATGACGGCGGTGATGGGGCTGCACCTGGTGCTGGTGATCAAGCAGAAGCACACGCAGCCGGGCTACGCGCGGCGACTGGCCGAGCCGGGCAAGGTGCTGGGCGTCCCACTATGGCCCTACCAGGCGATCCTCGCCGGCGTCCTGCTGATGCTGATGTTCGGCGTCCTCTTCCTGCTCGGCGCGCTCGTCCCGCCGCACCCGCTGGAGGCTTACGGGCCGCCCGGCCCGGCCAACACCGCGGTCAAGCCGGACTGGTACGTGCTGTGGATCTACGGCTTCCTCAAGCTGATCCCCGCCAGCGTCAACTTCAGCGTCGCCGGCAGCACCTTCGGGCCGAACTTCTTCGGCGGCCTTGTCTTCCCGGCGATCGTCCTCGGCCTGCTGACCCTGGCCCCCTGGCTGGACAGCACCAACCGCAAGGCGACGCGCAACTACGAGTACCTGGAGCCGCCGCGCCAGAGCCCGATGCGGATGGCGATCGGCACCGGCGTGCTGGTCTACATCCTGATGCTCTTCGTCGCCGCCTATTACGACGAAATCGGGCTGAACGTGGGGCTGACCTGGCTGCTGACCATCGCGGTCCCGCTGGTCACCGGGGCGGCCGTCTTCCTCTGGGGCAAGCGGGTCGCCCGCTACCGCGAGGAGGACTTCGACCCGCGCACCGTCGACACCCCCGCCACGGGCGACCAGCCGGCCACGGAGGCCACCCCGGCGGACTAGTCGCCCTCAGAGCACACCGTCCGATCGGCGGAGGGCCGGCCAGGTGGCCGGCCCTCCGCCTTTCAGGGGCTGACCCAGACCACGAAGCGCACCTCCGTCCCCGCGTAGCGGCCGGTAATCTCCCAGCAGCCCGGCGCGGGAACGTCGACGCCGGTGAGCATGAACCAGCCGACATCGCCGCGGAAGCCGTTGGTCGCCCCCATGATTCTCGAAGATCGGCGCGGGCGCGTCCAGCCGCCTGCCCGAGACCGTCAACTCCGGCCGCTGCTCCGTCCGCCCGTCGTAGCCGTGCCGCCACCAGATGCTCTTGTCTGCGTACGCGTAGGCGCCGTCACGGTGCCACCCCCGCCAGACACCGTCGGCCGGCAGCCAGGTCCACAGCGAATCCGTGCCGTACCAGAACCGGTCCCCGTAGAGCGCCGGCGGCGTCGGCGGGTAGGGCGGCGGCGGGGTGAACGGCGGCCCCGGGCGCCGCGTCACGCGGCAGGACGGCGGCGGGCTGGCGGCCACAACCTCCAGCGTACCCCCCGGCGTGGCGACCGGTGCCGCCGCGGTCGCCACCGCGAAGGGCGTGGCGGGCTGGGTCGCGGCCGGCGCGGCCAACGCCCGGCCCTGCTTGGTGTCACCGGCGGGCGAGCCGCACGACGCGAGCACGACGACAAGGGCAAGGAGAGGTGGTAGGCAGCGCCAGCGCGACATCGTCGCCTCCTTGCAATGACCCGCTCCCTGTAGCTCTCTACACCGCGGGCCGCCGATCGGTTCCCGCCCGTTGAAACCGGCGCGCCCCCCACGCGTACAAGTAAGGGAGCGCCGCGCCGGCCCGCCGGCGCGCGCCCGGCATCGAGAGACAGACAGGCCCGGTCACAGAGGAGCGAGCGATGAGCGCCAGCGTTACGACCGCCCCCTTCGAGCAGATCCCAACCGTGCGGAGGAACGACGACGCGATGTACGACCTGCCGGCCTGGATGGCCCGGATGGCGCAAGAGCACGGGCCGATCTTCCGCGTCGCCGTCCGCCCCGACTTCCAGCCGGTCTACCTGGTCGGGCCGGAGGCGAACCGCTTCGTCCTCCACACCGGCCGGGAGCACTTCAGCCACGACCGCGGCTGGTCGCCGATCATCGGCCCGCAGTTCGGGCACGGCATCCTCAACATGGACGGCGAGGAGCACGCGCGGCACCGCAAGATGATGAACCCGGCCTTCACGATCGCCTACATGGCGCGCTACCTGCCGATCATGAACGAGGTGATCGCCGCGCGCACCGCCGACTGGACCGCGCGCGGCGAGGTCGATCTCTACGAGGAGACGCGCCGGATCACCTTCGACGTGGCGGCCGCCGCGCTCACCGGGCTCGCCACCGGCCCGGAGGTCGACCGCCTGCGCGAGCTCTTCCTCACGCTGCTCCACCTCGATTTCGACCCCCAGCGGGAGACCTGGGAGCAGGTCTACGGGCGGCTCCGGGCCGCGCGCGAGGAGCTGCACACCCTCCTCCTGCGCCACATCACCGCGCGCCGCGCCGCGCCGACCGACGATCTCCTCGGCTTCATGGTCGCCGCGCGCGACGAGGAGGGCCGGCCGCTCAGCGACGAGCAATTGCTGGCCCACGTCGACATCCTGCTGATCGCCGGCCACGAGACCAGCACGACGATGAGCGCCTGGCTCCTCTACCTGCTGGCGGTCCACCCGGAATACCTGGCGCGGGTCCACGCCGAACTCGACGGGCTCCCCGGCGACCACACGGCCCCGATCACGCTGGAGCAGGTCAAGGCGATGCGCGTCCTCGGCAACGCGATGAGCGAGGCGGGGCGCCTCCACCCGCCGGTCGGCAGCGGGCCGCGCGGCGTGGTCAAGGAGTTCACCTTCGGCGGCTACACCGTGCCGGCCGGCGCGCAGGTCCGCTACTCGATCGCCGGGGCGCACTGGCTGCCGGACGTCTTCCCGGACCCCGAGCGCTTCGACCCCGACCGCTTCGCGCCGCCGCGCGAGGAGGACAAGCGCACCCCCTACGCGCTGATCCCGTTCGGCGGCGGGCCGCGCATCTGCATCGGGGTGAACTTCGCGCAGGTGGAGATCAAGGCGCTGGCCGCGCACGTCCTGCGGCGCTACACGCTCGAACCAGTCGCCGGGCAGCGGATCGCGCAGATCTATCCCGGCATCGTCGGCGCGCCGCTCGGCGGCATCCGGGTGCGCGTCGCGCCGCGCGGCGCTTGAGTCGAAGGTCGAAGGCCTGAAGGTCGAAGGTTGCTCGCTTCAGCGGCTTCGCCCGTACTGAGTGGCTTTGGCCTGTCGCAGCGAGACCTTCGACCTTC
>JAUJMV010000011.1:111760-123407 GCA_030446685.1 Thermomicrobiales bacterium
GCGAACCAGGCCAGGCTGCGCTCGTAGATGTCGCGGATGTGGCGCGGGTCGTGGGGAGCGTGGGCGGCGCCGGGGTAGAGGACGAGCTGCGTCTCGACGCCGCGGTCCTTGAGGGCGCGGAAGAAGAGGCGGCTCTGATCGGGCGGCACGTCCAGGTCGGCGTCGCCGTGCAGGATCAGCGTCGGGGTCGTCACGTTGGCGATGTGGGTGACCGGCGAGCGCCCGCTGTAGCGGCCGGCGCGGTCGTAGGGATCGGCGTCCTGGAAGAGGCGGTCCCAGGTGTGCAGGATGCTGCCGCCGTGGAAGGAGAGCCAGTCGGCGAGGCCCGCGCCGGCGACGGCCGCCTTGAAACGATCGGTCTGCGTGACCGCCCACATCGCCATGAAGCCGCCGTAGCTCCAGCCGATGATGCCGAGGCGGCCGGGGTCGGCCACGCCCGCCGCGACCAGGTGATCGACGCCCGCCATGATGTCGGCGAAGTCACCGCCGCCCAGGTCGCCGCGGTTGGCCTCGGCGAAGGCGACGCCGCGCCCGTTCGAGCCGCGGTAGTTCGGCAGCAGCGCCGCGACCCCGCGCGCGGCCAGCAGCGGCGAGAGCCCCTCGATCCGCCGCGCCATCAGCCGGTGCCCCGCCATCGCGGTCGGCCCGCCGTGCAGCACCACCACCAGCGGCGCCGGCGCCGCGATCCCCTTGGGCAGGAAGAGCAGCCCGCCGATTTCCAGGCCGTCCGGCGCCGTCCAGCGGACGTTCGCGGCGGGCTGCGTGAGCAACCGCGCGGCCTCGGGGTGCAGGTCGGTCAGCCGCCGCCAGGCGACATTGTCGGCGGCGACCTCGCCGAGCCAGATGTCGCCCGGCTCGCGCGTGCTCTCGCGCAGCACCGCGACCGTGGCGAGGTGGCTCGCCCCCACCCCCGCCGCGCCGGGGTGCCCGCTTGGGGGCCTCGTCTCCCCCTCTCCCGCATTCGGGCTTGTCCCCGCGGGGGGGAGAGGGGGCCGGGGCGCGCGGGCAACCGCCCGGTCGCCGTCAGGCTGGGCCAGGGCGAGGCTCAGGCCGCCGTAACCGAGGCTGTGCGGCCCGCGCCAGAGCCGTTCCGGCCCGCCCGCGCCGTCGGCGTCGAGCCGGACGATCCCGATGCTCGCCTCGTTGCCGTCGTAGGCGTCGTAGAGGAGCGCGCGACCGTCCGGCAGCCAGGCGGCGGTGTTGACGCTGAACTCGGCCCCGGCGGTCAGGTTGCGCGGCCCGCCCCCGTCGCCGCCCCGCGCCGGGACGAGCCAGAGGTCGCCGCCGGACAGGCCGGGATCGCTCCAGGTGCAGGAGACGATCGCCACCGCGGCCCCATCGGGCGACGGCGCCGGGCGCGCGACCTGCCGCGGGGCCGGCGGGGCGTAGAGGGTCGTCAGCGCGCCGCCGTCGAGGTCGAGACGGGCGAGACGGTTGAAGTACCAGGCGGCGGCGGTCGGCTCGTCCGCGACGACCAGCGCCAGCGCGCGGCCGTCGGCGAACCAGGCCAGCTCCCAGGTGTGCGCCGCCGCGCCGGTCGCGCGCCGGACCTCGCCCCCCGCGACCGCGATCGTCCAGACGCGGTCGTACAGCGGGTCTTCCTCGACGACGACCGGCGCCCCCGGCTCGTCGCTCCCTGCCCCGCCGGACTCCGCGCGCCGGTAGCGCCCGCGCTCGTCCACGGCGTCGTCCGGCGCGTCGGTCCGCACGAAGGCGATCCGCCCGCCGTCGGGCGACCAGGCGAATCGCTTGACCGCCCCCGGCGGCGTCTCCAGCGCCCGCGCCTCGCCGCCGCCCAGGTCGAGCAGGTGCAGCCGCGGCGTCCCCCGCTCGGCGCGGTCGGAGAGGAACGCCAGCAGGCGCCCGTCCGGCGACCAGGCCGGGGCGGTGTCGCGCCCCGGCCCCTGCGTCACCGTCCGGGCCACCCCGCCCATCGTGTCCACGACCCAGACGCGGCTCCCCTCCGGCTCGGCCCACGCGCCGTGCAGCGCCGCCCCGACGACGAACGCCACCCGCCGGCCGTCCGGGCTGATCCGCGCGTCCGACACCGCGCGGAAGGAGCAGAGATCGTCGGTGGTGAGCATTGTTCCCCCTTCGGGGGTCGCAGGTCTGAAGGTCGAAGGTCGAAGGTTTCGCGTGGGAGCGGATAGGCTACGCCCGTACCGCGTGCCGCACTTGACCTTCGACCTTCGACCTTCAGACCTGCGACCCCGTCAGCGCCCGCCCGCGCGAAGACCCAGCGCGGCCCGGTCGCCTCCCGGCCGCAGACGAGGCACGGTCCCGGGTCCGGCTCGCCGGCCAGCGGCTGGCAGCGGCTGGTCGCCTTGGTCCGCTCCTTGATCGCCGTCTCGCAGGCCGCGTCCTCGCACCAGCGGATCAGGTTGAAGCCGCGGTTGGCCGCGACCCGCTCCTCGAACTCCTCCCACTCGTCGACCGGCTTCGTGTTCTCGTCGAGGAGGGCGCGGGCGCGGGCCAGCAGATCGGTCTGGATCTGCTCCAGCAGCACCGGGACGCGCGTCGCCAGATCGTCGACCGCGACCTGCTCCTTCTCGCGCGTGTCGCGCCGCGCCAGCGTCACCGCGCCGGCGGCGATGTCGCGCGGGCCGATCTCCAGGCGCAGCGGCACGCCCCTCAGCTCCCACTCGTTGCGCTTCCAGCCGCTGCGCTGGTCGCTCCAGTCGGCCTTCGTCCGCACCCCGGCGAAGGCCAGCGCGCCGAGCGCGGCGTCCAGCGCCTCCTCGACCCGCGCCCGCTCCTCGTCGTTCTTGAAGATCGGCACGCCGATCACCTGGATCGGCGCCATGCGCGGCGGGAGGACCAGCCCCGCGTCGTCGCCATGCACCATGATGATCGCGCCGATCACCCGCTGGCTGACCGCCCAGCTCGTCGACTCGATGTACTTGCGCTCGCCGTCCCGGTCGAGGAACTGGACGTCGAAAGCGCGCCCGAAGTGGTCGCCGAAGTAGTGCGAGGTGCCGGCCTGGAGCGCCCACTTCTTGCCGCCCATCATCGCCTCGACGGTGTAGGTGCGCTGCGCCCCGGCGAACTTCTCCGCCTCGCTCTTGACGCCCGGGATCGTCGGGACGGCGCACTGCTCCTCGAGGAAGGCGCGGAAGATCTCCAGCATCAGCAGGGTGCGCTCGACCGCCTCGTCCGCGGTGGCGTGCGCGGTGTGCCCCTCGTGCCAGAGGAACTCCGCGGTGCGCAGGAAGGCGCGCGGCCGGTCGGTCCAGCGGAAGACGCTGTTCCACTGGTTGATCAGCAGCGGCAGATCCCGGTAGGACTGGATCCACCGGCCGAAGGCCGGCAGGATGACCGCCTCACTGGTCGGGCGCACCGCCCACCACTCGGACTCCGGGAACTCGCGCCCGCCGCCGCGCGTGACCCAGGCGACCTCCGGCGCGAAGCCCTCGACGTGGTCGGCCTCACGCTCCAGATTGGCGCGCGGGATGAACATCGGGAAGGAGGCGTTCTCCACGCCGGTCGCCTTGAACTGCGGGTCGAGGTAGTTCACGCAGGCTTCCCACAGCGCGTAGCCGTACGGCTTGATGATCTTGCAGCCGCGGATCGGCGAGTCGTCGATCAGCCCGCTCTTCTTGACGACCTCGACGTACCAGCGGTCGAAATCGTCCTCGATGTCGGTCAACTCCTCGACGTAGCGCGCCTGGTCCGCGCGCGCCTCGACGTCGGTCATGACACACTCCTTTGCTGGCTCGCCGCCGTCAACGCGTCAGTACAGGCCCGCGCGGGACCACCGTGGTGGACCCTCGGGCGCCGGCAACCGCGGACGGCACGCGACAATCGGACTGATACGGGGGGAGCACGCGCCGGCGGGGGCGTCCGGGGAACGGCGCGATTCGGCGCCGCCGGGGGCGTGCGCTGTGGCCGAGGCCCGCAGGGGCGCTACCCCTGCCCGGGAGGGACGGGGAGGCCACCGCGCCCGACACCCGCCAGGGGCGGGTGGACCGGGCCGCGACCCGCGGCGGCGGACAGGGCGATCCGACCGGAGACCGGCCACGGGGCGCGCAGGCTGTCTGAATCGTCGCGCCCGTTCACCATCGCCTCACTCCCCGCGCGGGGGCGATCGCACGGGATCGACGCCGCGCCACGCGCGCCGCCTCCCTGAGTATAGCACGGGTCGGGCGTTGTACAAGCCACGCTGGCTGCGCGATCAGCGCATACCTCGCCGTGACACCGATCACCCTCGTGATAGTTGCAGTTGGAAGTCCAGCCCTCACTAATCAATGCACCGGTAACTAAGGTTGCCGCTGCTCATTCTGCATAAGCTGATACTCCATCCTGCCCTTGCTGTATCTTCTCCACGAGGAGCGATAATGGCAGATCGGCGAGCGATGCAAGCCGGAGGTCGGCTGCTTCGAGGGGCAAGTGGCGGGTCATCGCGTTCGGCACGGCCACGCAGTAGAGCCCTGCCCGTTTCGCGGCCGCGATGCCGTTAGGCGAGTCCTCCAAAGCGATCGCTTCATCGGCGCGTAGATTGAGTGCGGTGAGCACGACAAGGTAAAGCGCAGGATCGGGCTTGGTGTGCGGCACCTCGTCGGCACAGGCGATCGTCGCGAAGCGATCGGCCAGGCCGAGCCGGCCCAGGTGACCGACGACCCACTCGCGCGAGGAACTGGAAGCGACTCCCAGGCGCAGCCCCAGCCGCTCCGCGACGGTGAGGTATTCGAGGACGCCGGGCAAAACCGCCTGCGCAGCGACCAGGTCTGCGAAGCGTCGGCGCCGCTGCGCCCGGATCGCTGCCCGGTCCACGGGGCGCCCGAGTTGGGCTTCCAACTCGTCGTACGGGTTGAAGGTCGCCTCCGCCGTCCCGATGTGCGTGGCCCACTTGGCGAGGGGGAGCGTGCAGCCAAAGGCAGAGTAGACCTCCTGCCATGCTTGGTAGTCGGGTTCTTCCGTCTCCAGGATCAGTCCGTCAAAGTCGAAGACAAGCCCCCGGATAGCTGGCCGTGGCAGGCTCACACACCGACCTCCTTCAGGATGAAGAAAGGAAACACATTGTACGCACCGGTCAGGATAATGTATGGCCTACGGCGGCGCGTGCGAACATGTATCAAGCCTTTGGCCGTGGACCGCGGCAAGATGTGATCGCAGGCTGCACCAGCAGGCGACCGGCCGGCTGGCCACGAGCGCGCTTGCCACTGCCGCCAGATCGCGCGGACGCCGTGAGGGCGCGCACCGCCTCGCGGCCGATCCTCGCCGAGCCGCCGGGCGAGATAGGCCCGGCCGCTGGGAACAGCGGAGCTGGGTCAGCGCGATCCGGTACACGATGGCGTTGAGCCGGCGGTTCCCGCCGCGGTTGAGGCTAATGCTCCGCAGCTTCTCGACCGGTGCGCCCGGCGTAGGCCGCGAGCTGCGCGTCGCCGGGAGCGACGGCCGGGGCCGAGGATGTCCGGCCAGGGCGCCGGCGGTGAGCAGGCTGATCCCGCGATCGACGACCGGGCTGCCGCGATCTCCGCGGTGAGCGCCTTGATCTGCTCCAGGGCCAGCTTCAGGCGCTGCGCCGCCGGCGGACGGCGGCCGCCCGCTGCTGCTGCGTCGGCGCGCCGCGTGATCGCGTACGCCTCCAGCGCGCGCAGGCCCGCCTGCGCAGCTTGGGCAGGCGCGTCGCGTAGTCCGGGTCGAGCTGGAGCAGGAGGTGATGCGCCTGGTTGTACAGCCAGTCGGCGACGCGATCAGTGACCAGCGTCGAGCGTCCCGTGTCGTCGTCGATCGCGACGACGGCAGCGCGCCGGCCTCGCGCCAGACCAGCAGCGCCACGGCACGGGCGTCGAGGCGATCGTTCTTGTCCGGCTGCGCGGCGGTCGTCCAGCGCGGGTTGACCTCGTAGACCTCGCGCCCGCCGCGAAATGCCCGCCACCCAGCGCCCTCGACGTCGGCAGCTTGGAGTGCCGTACCCCAGATCAAGTTGCTGCCAGCCGCCGGACGTTCGGCCCGCGCCACTGCGCCACCTCGCGCCCGGCCGCGTCCAGCGCGTGGACCCGCTTGTGCGCGACCGTCCATCGCCCTCCCATTCTCCCGACAATCGCGCAGCTCTGGGGCGCGTCGGATGGCGTCCTATCAGGTCACGAGGAACCCGGCGTGAGGGCGACAGGTCACATGCAGGGCACTTGGCCGGAACGGGTCAGCCCACCACGCCGCGCTTGAGTCACATTGTCATAGAGAATCAAGCACGTCCGCGGCAAGATGTGATGGGGCGACCAGCGGCGACGGCGGGGGCAAGCGCCTGCCCGCCCCCGCCGTCGCCGCGCCCGATCCCCACCGATGGGGCCGGGGTGGGCCTACTGCGCTTCCGTCAACGGTGGCGAGGGCCTTGGCCAGGCCGAACCCGACGACGACCGGGCTGCTCTCGTCCCAGATCTCGGCCTTCTCGATGCGCACCCGCAGCAGGGCCAGTTCGGGATCGTCGAGCCCCTTGGGGAACCAGGTCCGCGGCCCGCTCCTCCATCTTGGCCCGGTCGCGCACCAGATCGGCCAGGCCGGAAATCGAGACCCAGCGGTTGTCGTCCGGCTTGGCGTAATTGACGTTGACCTGGTGCTCGCGCGACCTCCTCCACCTTCGGCGCGTCGGCGTGGGTGAAGAACCAGAGCGTGCCGTCGGCCGCGAGGTCGTGCGTCCCCATCGGGCGGCTGCGCAGCATGCCGTCGTCGCGACGGTCGTCAACATGGCGATCCGGATGTCCTTGATCTCGTCGGCGAGCCGCCGCTCTCGGCCCGACTTGTCTGCTCCGTCATAGTAATCCTGCTCCTCCACGCTCTTGGCGCGCTGGCATAGTCCCCGCGACAGCGACGGCCGCGCGCCCCACTGCCGATCGGGGAGTGCAAATTGGGTACCACCGACCGCCGGGCGCTCAGCCGAGCGCGGCGACGACCGCCGGCAGCGTGGCGAGGTCGGCGACGGTCGCGGCGGCCTGGTTGTCGGGCTGCGCCATCGCGTCCAGGGTGGAGGCGTACCAGACGGCCCGGATCCCGGCCTGCCGCGCGCCCAGCACGTCGAAGCGGTAGGAGTCGCCGACGTGGACCGTCCCGGCGACGGTCGCCCCGAGGCGGCGCACCGCCTCCTGGTAGATCGCCGGCTGCGACTTGTAGCAGCCGGTCCCCGCCGACGTGACGACCGCGGCGAAGGCGTCGCCGAGGCCGAAGCGGTCGAGCGTCCAGTCGAGGAAGGGCGGGTAGATCGCGTTGGAGACGACGCCGCAGCGGATCCCGCGCCGCCGCAACTCCCGGACCGCCCCGATCGCCCCCGGCAGCGGCGCCACCTCGTCCAGCGTCCCGCGCATCAGCTCGTCGACGGCGGCGACGACCGCCTCGCGCGGCGCGACCACGCCGACCAGATCCAGCGTCGCCAGGGCGCACGCGGTCGCGTCGCGCTCGACCCCGCTCTCCTGGATCCCGACGCGCAACTCGCGGTAGGCCGCCCGCGCCCGGTCGCGGAGCGCCGCGTCGTCCGGCGCCAGCCCGCGCGCCGCCAGGAGGCACAGGGTCTCCGGGACCAGTTCGCGCACCTCCAGCGTGAACCAGGCATCGCAGCGGGCCAGCGTGTTGTGGAAGTCGAACGTCACGGCCTCGATCGGCACAGTTGTCCTCCGTGGCAGTGTTCACGGCGCGGTCCCCAGTGGACAGTGTACCGGATAAGGCGATCGGTCCGGGTTTGTAGGGGCAGGTCCCCGACCCGCAAGCGGTACCCCGGCCCGACTGGCCCGCCACCAGCGTGGACGACCGGGCGCCGTCCCTGCCCACCCCACGGCCATAGCCCGCCGAGGACACGGGTAATCGGCCACGCGGGCAAGCCCCCGTGCCTGCCCTTACAGCGTCCATCGCCACCAGGGCCGTTTGACGGCGCGCTAGGCCGGCGGGTCGTCGGCCGGGCCGCCCGGTGTCGTACCCGGCACGGGCGGGTCGACGAAGGGGTCCGGTTGCGGCCGGCCCGGCTCGCCGGTCGGCGGGGCATCGGTGCCGGGGAGGATGCGCGGCGGGGGCATCAGCGGCGCTTCCGCCGGATTCGGCTCGCCGGTGGGGTTCGGCGGCGGGGCCAGGGGCGGCGCCTGCGCCGGCTCCGGCGCGCCCGGCTGCGGACGTTCGATCATCGGTCCCTCCCTCCCGCGCGCCGCGCGCGTTCCCCGCGACGCGTCCCGCGCGCCCCTCCCTCCCGGCGCAAGGGGCTTGCCATCGCCTCCCCCACGACCGGATTGTAGGTATCCTTTTTGCATTGTCCTGCGTAGTATGATTGGGGCAGGGCCATCTATCCGTCTAGCCGCGATCGTCGGTTCATCCGCCGCGTGTCGCTGCCCGTGGCCCCGGAACCATCCGTGGAGCACCGATGTCGAGCCAGGCTTCTCCGAACCCCAATGCCGACGACAACGCCGACGCCGGTCGCGCGCCCGATCGCGACGCCGACCGGCTGATCGAGCAGCGCCCCGGCGGCGCGGTCGTCGGCGGGCGCTACGAGCTGCTCGAGCCGATCGGCGAGGGGGCATGGCGCGCGTCTACCGGGCGCGCGACCGCGTGCTCGACCGCGTCGTCGCGGTGAAGCTGCTGCGCGAGGAGTACGGCAGCGACCCCGGCTTCGTCGCCCGCTTCCAGCGGGAGGCGCGCGCGGCGGCGGCGCTGGCCCACCCCAACATCGTCGACATCTACGACTACGGGCCGCACGCCGGGACCTACTTCATCACGATGCAGTACATCGAGGGGCCCAACCTCAAGCAGGTCCTGCGCCGCGATGCGCCGCTGCCGCACCGCCGGGCCATCGCCGTCGTCGATCAGGTGCTGCGCGCCCTCGCCGCCGCGCACGCCCGCAACATCATCCATCGCGACGTGAAGCCCCAGAACGTCCTGGTTCGGGCCGACGACGGCGCGATCAAGCTGGCCGACTTCGGGGTGGCCCGCGCGCTCGACGGCAGCGAGATCGACGACCTCGGGCTCCACCCTCGGCACGGCGCACTACATGGCCCCCGAGCAGGGCACTGGCGGCCCGATCGGCCCCGCCACCGATCTCTACGCCACCGGCATCGTCCTCTACGAACTGCTCACCGGCCAGCTCCCCTTCCGCGGCGCGAACCAGATGCAGATCATGCTGCAGCACCTCCACGCCCCGCCGCCGCCGATCGGTGAGCATGTCGCGGGCGTGCCGCCAGCATTGGAGCAGGTGGTGCAACGCGCCCTGGCGAAAGACCCGGCGCGGCGCTACCGGAGCGCCGACGAGATGCGCGAGGCCCTCACCGCCGCGCGGAACGGCGCCGCGCCGACCCGCCTGGCCGCCGGCCCGGCCGCCGCCCGCACGCGACTCCTGACGCCGGCCCCCCCCAGTCGGCCGGCCCCGCCGCCCGCCGGGGACCGGCGCGCGCTCCTCCTGCTGCCCGCGCTGCTCGGGGTGCTGCTCTTCTGCGGGGTGCTGGGGCTGTTCGGCCTGAATCGCGCCTTCAACTCGCGCACCGCCCCACCCGCCGAGCCGACCATCGCCGCCGTCGCGCCCCCACCGACAGAGACCGCTACACCCACGCCGACCGAGGCCCCAGAGCCAACCCCGGCCGCGACGGTGGGGTCGGTGGCGATCGCCCCGGCGGCAACCCCGACAACGCCACCGCCGACCGCGACCAGCGTGCCGCCAACCCCGACGCCCACGCGGGTGCCACCGACGCCGACCCCGACGGAGGAGCCGCCCGCGCCGACACCGACCCGCCCCGCCCCCACCGCCACCCCGACGCCGCGCCTGCCCACCGCCACGCCCACCCCGACCGCGCGGCCGCCGACCCCGACCCCGACGCGGGCCGCCACCCCGCCCGCCACCGCGGGTTTCAGCCCCGCCCTGTTGCGGGGCGCGTACCGGCGCGACGACGGCACGCTCTACGGCCGGCAGGCCGCCGCGCTCTACGGCGCCGGCACCGGCTATAACGAGGGCTCGTTCAGTTTCCAGGTCGAGGCGATCCCGGACGGCCCGATCTTCCTGGTGCTCACTGGGATCGACGACGAGCGCGCCCAGCGCTGCACGCTCGAAGTGGTCATCAACGGCCAGACCGTCTTCAGCGGCGCCAACACCCTGCCGAACGCGCCGGCCGACGACAACGGCGTGGGGGGCCAGAGCCGCGTCTGGGGCACGATGCGCATCCCGGTCCCGGCGGCCGTCCTCGAGGAGGGCGTCAACACGATGACCCTGCGCAACGCCACGCCGGGGAGCGAGCTCGGCATCCCCTACATCCTGATCAACGACCTCGACTTCGTCGCCGGCCCGTGACGCGGCCTCCGCGCGGCCTGTGGTAGAATGGTCGCGACCGGGCCGCGATCGCGGTTGCGTCCGGCCCTTCTCCCCGCGTGCATTCGAGGACAGGGCGTATGGACATCCTGGGCATTGTGCTACTGATTGCGGGCATCATCCTCTCCGCCGTCCTGGCGATCCTGGTCACGCGCTGGGCGCTGCACATGTAGCCTTGCGCCCGATGCGGCGCCATCAGCCCTCGGCCCGCAGCGCCGCCCGCGTCCGTTCCAGGGCCTGTTCGAGCGCCTGCTGGCGGAGGGTGACGGTCACGTCGCCGCGGGTGCGCTCGAGGACGCCGCGGACCATGTCGGTGGTGCGGCGCAGCCCGCCGGTGATCGCGTCGGGGAAGTCCACGGTGACCAGCAGGCCGTAGATGTCGTCCATCCGGGCCAGCGCCCACTCGGCCCGCCCCACCTCGCCCGCGCGCAGGCGGTCGAGCGCGTAGCGGCGCAGCTCGCCGCCCGCCTCGCCGAGGCCGTTGAGGTAGACCGCGTCCTCCACGCGGAGACCGCGCGGGTCCGGCAGCGGCCCGCCGCCGATCAGGGCCAGGAAGACGCGCGCCTCGGCGTACTCCTTCTGGGCGTCCTGCACGTAGCCGGCCCAGTAGATCGCCGGGTAGTCGCGCAACACCCCGGCGAGCGCGGCCAGGCGGTCGCGCGCCTGGTCCGCCAGCTCGGCGCCGGCCGCGAGGTCGCCGCGATGCCCGGCGCGGATGCAATTGGCGCAGAGGCGGATGATTTGCCGGCTCTCGCCCAGCGCCCGCTCGCGCGCCGCGTTGGTCGCCTCCAGCCGTGCCAGCACCTCGTCCCCGATCCGGCCCAACCCGTCGCGCTCGTCCATCACGCGCCTCCGACAGCACGATAGGGGTGGAACATCAATCCCGGCTGCCGCGCCCCGCGCTCCAGAAGGAGACCGCGACGATCACCGCCGTGACCACCGCCACCAACCCAGCGCGACGAGCAGCAAGCCCAGGCCGATGAGTGACACATGAGTGACACAAGGCACCGCCATCCCCCCCTGCTTGTCTGGCTCACGCCTTCCGAGGGAGTCGGTGGGCGCACGATAGCACGGGGGCGAGTTCGGCACAACGAGGACGGCCCCCAGCCCCGCACTTGCCCCCGCCCGGCGGCTGCGCGATAAATAGCCGTCGCAGGCCGGAAGGACAGGGCGAGGGACGATGACAGACAGACCAGGTGAGAACAACGCGACGCTGAGGCCCGACGAGGGCGACGACCACTTCGCGCTCTACGATTTGCGTGTCACCGTGGCGACGATCGAGGGGCGGCCGGTCTGCGGACTGGCGGTCGGCGACTACTTCGAGCTGACCGAGAGCAGCCGCGTGCGCATCCCGGACGGGAAACACTTCTGCCTCTACGC
>JAUJMV010000011.1:123507-140662 GCA_030446685.1 Thermomicrobiales bacterium
TGACCGAGAGCAGCCGCGTGCGCATCCCGGACGGGAAACACTTCTGCCTCTACGCGCTCAGCGCGGTGCTGCCGCTCCTCCCCGCCCGCCAGCGCGCGCTCGACCCGCGCGACTGGCTGGCGCGCGACAGCCTGGTCGCCTGCCCGGACCCGGACGAGCGGCTGATCATGCGGATCGAGCGGACCGGGCGGCGCGAGCTGCGCTCCGGGGACCTGACGTGAGCGGCGGGCGGGCGGCGCCGGCCGAGCGCCTGAGCATCGCGTTCCAGAGCGACAAGGCGCTCGGCGACTACGCCGAACTCGGCGTCCTGGCCGAGCGGCACCGCTTCGGCACGGTCAGCGTCTACGGCGACCTGCTCTTCCAGCCTCCCCTGCCGGCGCTCCTGGCGATCGCCGGGGCAACCCGGCAGATCCGGCTCGGCCCGGCCTGCCTCAACCCCTTCACCGTCCACCCGGTCGAGATCGCGGGGCAGATCGCGGCCCTCGACGCGGCCTCGGGCGGCCGTGCCTACCTCGGCCTGGCGCGCGGGGCCTGGCTCGACGGGCTCGGCATCCGGCCCGCCCGCCCGGTGACGGCGATCCGCGAGGCGGTCGCGGTCGTCCGGCACCTGCTGCGCGGGGGGCGGGCGGCGTTGCCGGGTCGGGTCTTCGGCCTGGGCGAGCACCACCGGCTGCAATACCCGGTCCTCCGCGCGGACGTGCCGGTCCTGATCGGGACCTGGGGCACGCGGCTAGCGGCGCTGGCCGGGGAGGTCGCGGCGGAGGTCAAGGTCGGCGGCTCGGCGAACCCCGCGCTTGTGCCGGTCATGCGCGAGCGGATCGCGGCGGGCGCGCGGCGGGCCGGGCGGGCGCCGGGCGAGGTCGGGATCGTCCTCGGGGCGGTCAGCGTAGTGGACGAGGACGGCGACCGGGCGCGGGCGCGGGCGCGCGAGGAGGTGGCGCGCTACCTGCCGGTCGTCGCGGGGCTCGACCCGACGCTCGCGGTCGAGCCGGAGTTGCTGGCACGGATCGATGCGGCAGTGCGGCGCGGCAACCTGGCCGCCGGCGGCGCGCTGATCGCGGACGACCTGCTCGACCGCTTCGCCTTCGCCGGCACCCCCGATCAGGTCGCGCGCCAGGCCGAAGCGATCCTCGCGGCGGGCGCCGGCCGCGTCGAGTTCGGCACGCCGCACGGCCTCACCCCGCGCGAGGGCCTGCGCCTGCTGGGCGAGCGGGTACTGCCCCACTTCCACTGAATCGGGCACGTTTTCTACACACAACCGCCGAGTGGCAGGAGGAAGAGTATCGGAGACGCTAACCACTATATACTACGGGCGTGCCGACGGCGGCGGCACCCGTGGCAGGGCAGTTCTCGGAGGGAGGGTGTAACGGTGGGCGGCTTCATTATCTTCCCGGATGGTCGCGCGTGGGCGCCGAGCAACGCCCTCTACGACGACGCGATCGAAGAGATCGCCGCCGCCTTGCCCCCATCGGCGGAGGGGCATGCGCTGTCCGCATGGCTACTGGACCGGCGCAGTGCTGTGCAGGGTCCGGGCCTGGGTAGGGTCGATCTTCGCGAGCTGACCGCGACGAATCGGCGCCTCCTGCTCGACACGATAACGGTCTTCCCGGCCGTGCCGCTGGCAGAACTACGGGCGCAGTCGCCCGCGATCACGCTGACGGAGCCCATCGACTGGTTCCTGGTCGATCGGTTCCAACTCCTCGGGCACATGGTCGCGGCCGTCCGGCGCGGACCCACCCGAGGCGATCAACCCGCTCATCCGGGGACTCATACCGCCGACCGGGCGGCGCGCTGGCCCTGGGTGGGTCGACGACAGTTCGTCTAGCGTGCCCTAATCCCAGGAGGCGCACTGCCTACACTGACCTCCGGCCTGGCACGCCACCCTGCTGACAAGGTGGGCGTACTTCCCGCTGAATACACCCTGGACGACGGAACACGCTGGGTTGCGACGTTCTTCTCGTACGCCAACATCGCTTCTCTAGCTGAGAAGAATGGGCGAACAGGCGAGAATTTGCACGGGAAGTTCTTCTGGGCAAGCGATATGATCCTTGTAGACGAGGTGAGCCGGCAGAGGATCGAGGAGGTAGTCGCGCATCTCCTCGAGCAGGACAAGTTCAAGTGGGTGCTTACCCAGCTACTGGAGCAACAGGAACGCGCCGCTGAGACGGGCTTGGCCGAGCACAAAGGGTCGGGATAGCAACATGCGGTTGAGACACTTCGATGACGCGGCCGAGTTCTATCAGCGCACCGAAGCCTTCCTCCTGGCGCACGAGGCGGAGCACAACCTGCTGCTGGGCTTCGGCGCGAGGCTGGCGCGGCATCCCGATCCCGATGCGCAGCCGCCCTTCCTGGCGACCGTCGAGGACGGGGGGAGCATCGTCCTGGCCGCGATGATGACGCCGCCGCACAATCTCGTCCTTTCCCGCACCGACGAACCGGCGGCACTCGCGCCGCTCGCGGATGAGCTGCGCCGCCGCTACCCGGCGCTGCCCGGCGTGCTCGGCCCCGCCGGGGTCAGCCGGGCGTTCGCGGAGACCTGGCAGTGGGTCAGCGGCCAGTCCTATCATCCGGGCGTGGCGCAGCGCATCTTCCAACTCGACGCGGTGCGGCCGGTCGAGGGCATGCCGGGCGAATTGCGGCGCGCGACGCCGGCGGACCGCGATCTCGTCACGGACTGGCTGGCCGCGTTCCACCGCGAAGCGCTGGGCGAGATGCCGGACAGGGGTACCGTCGAACGTGCCGCCGATCGGCGCCTCACCAGTGACACCAATGCCCTCTACCTCTGGCACGATGGGGAGCCGGTTTCGATGGCGGGTATCAGCGGGCCGACACCCAATGGTATCAGGGTCAACGCGGTCTACACGCCGCCCGAGCGGCGCGGTCGGGGCTACGCCAGTGCTTGCGTCGCGGCCCTGAGCCAGCGGATGCTCGACAGCGGCCGACGCCACTGCTTCCTCTTCACCGACCTCGCCAACCCGACCTCCAACCGCATCTACCAGGCGATCGGCTACCGGCCGGTCTGCGATGTGGATGAGTATCGGTTCAGACCGGTGGCGGAAAGGAATCAGTAGCTCGTGTACGAGCCGCGCGGCAACCGTGACGGGCAGACGCGCGGATAATGTGGGGGAAGACGGGGATGGGCTACATCGAGCGCCTGCGCCGGCACGTCGGCCACGAGCGGCTGCTGAGCCCCGGCGTCCGCGCCATCATCCGGGACGGGACGGGGGCGATCCTCCTCCAGCGGCGGGGCGACTTCGGCTCGTGGGGCCTGCCGGCGGGCGGGGTGGAGCTCGGCGAATCGGTCTGGCAGGCGCTGTGCCGCGAGGTCTCCGAGGAGACCGGCCTGCGGGTCGTCCGCGCCGTGCCGTTCGGCATCTACAGCGACCCGCGGTACGGCGTGACCTATCCGAACGGCGACCAGGTCCAGCCCTTCACCCTGGCCTTCGACGTGCGAGAGTGGACCGGCGAGCCGCGGGCCGACGGCGAGGAATCGCTCGAACTGGCCTTCTTCGCCCCCGACCGCCTGCCGCCCGACGAGCGGATGCACCCGCCCCACCTGCGGACGATCCGCGACTACGCGCGCTACCGGGAGGACGTCGCGTTCGTCGTGGACTGAGAGGAGATGACCGTGAGCGGAACGCTACCCGCCGCGACCCCGAGCGCCGCCACGGCGCAACGCGGCACGAACCTGCTCGGCGCGACGTTGCCGCCGGTGGACTTCTACGGGATCGACGAACTGCTGACCGACGAGGAGCGCGCCGTGCGCGACCGCGTCCGCGCCTTCGTGGACCGCGAGGTGATCCCGCTCGTCGGGCCATACTGGGAGCGCGCCGAGGCGCCGGTCGAGCTCCTGCCGAAGCTGGGGGCGCTCGGCATCACCGGCGGCGACATCAAGGGCTACGGCTGCCCCGGCCTCAGCGCGGTGGCGACCGGGCTGGCGCGCGCCGAACTGGCGCGCGGCGACGCCAGCACCAGCACGATGTTCGGCGTCCATTCGAGCCTGGCGATGACCGCGATCGCGGTCTGCGGCTCGGAGGAGCAGAAACAGCGATGGCTGCCGCCGCTGGCCCGCATGGACCTGATCGGCGCGTTCGGCCTGACCGAGCCCTTCGTCGGCTCCGACGCCGCCAACCTGCAGACGCGCGCCCGCCGCGACGGCGACGCCTGGGTCCTGGACGGGGCGAAGCGCTGGATCGGCAACGGCCACTTCGCCGATGTGGTCGTGATCTGGGCGCGCGACGAGGCGGGCAAGGTCGGCGGCTTCCTGGTCGAGAAGGGGACGCCCGGCTACGAGGCGACGCTGATGGCCGGCAAGTGGTCGCTCCGGGCGGTCGGCAACGCCGACATCACGCTACGGGGCGCGCGCGTCCCGCTCGACCACCGCCTGGCGCACGGCCGCAGCTTCCGCGACACCGGCCGCGTGCTGACGATCACCCGCTACGGGGTGGCCTGCGGCGCGCTCGGCAACGCGACCGCCTGCTACGAGGCGGCGCTGGCCTACGCGACCCGGCGCCAGCAGTTCGGCAAGCCGCTCGCCGCGTTCCAACTGATCCAGCAGCAACTCGTCTGGATGCTGGCCGAGATCACGCAGATGCAACTCCTCTGCTGGCGGCTCGGCCGCCTCCTCGACGCCGGCGCGATGACGCCGGAGCAGGCGTCGCTCGCCAAGCGCAACAATGCCGCCAAAGCGCGCCAGATCGCCGCCGACGCCCGCGCCATCCTCGGCGGCAACGGCATCCTGCTCGACAACATCGTCGCCCGCCACCAGGCCGATCTCGAAGCAATCTACTCCTATGAAGGCACGGCCGAGGTCCAGACGCTGGTGATCGGCCGCGCGCTCACCGGCCTGCCTGCTTTCTAACAGCCTATCCGAAAAGAGTTGCGGGAGTGCGAAGTGCTGAGCTCCTCTCCCAGATTGTCGATCTCCCCACCCCAACCGACCCCTGGTAGCTGGACACCTGAGTGGAATGGACGTCGGGACATAGCCATGGCTGTGGACCGGTGGGGGCGCAGATCGCCGAGCTGGCTGGATGGGCCCGCCGGCGACTGCCGATGATAGCCGTCTCATCGGGGCGAACGGATCACTCTCCTGGCGCCGGTGGCACTGTACGCGTCGTAGGGTACATGTGGGGCGCCGGTTTGACACGTGCCCGGTCGTCATACCTGCACTCGCGCGACCACCGCGGTGTTCTGCGAGGGCCCGTTCGGGGAGATCGACCGGTATCGGGAGTTCATGGGCTGGGAGATGCCGTGGTACGCCGTGCCCGAGGGGTCCCTGGACCGGATAGCTCCGGGGCCACTTCGGCCGTGATCTGCGCGTGGGCGACCACGAACGGAGAGTGCGAGACGATGGGCAACCCCTACCTCTCGACATGACCGTCTCGCCAGGAACTCGGTGACGGCGCGGCGGATACCAGGCGGCGGCAACGCGCGTTGGAGCGGCCGCGCCGCGGATGCCGGCGCTCCGACGAGGAAGGCGACCGCGCGCCGGGGATGCCGGCGGCGAGCCCCGCCGCGATGAGCAGGGCATGCCGAGAACAGTGGCAAACCGAGCCCTTCGCTTGCCGCGAAAACCACCGTCGATAGTGCGGGTAACGCGACAAATCGACGTGAAGGATCAAGGTCGTTCTGAGGCCAGAGGCCCTTCCTCATCGCTCGTCGGCGCCGAGCTGGCCGGCGGGGGATTCTCAGCGGCGCCGATCTGCACCGGGCCCTTACGAAAGGTGGGTGGTGTGGTCGTGGGGCATGGAAGCGGCGCGAGCGCGGCGATCGATCTGGCGCGTGGACGCGTTCTGGCGTGGTCGACAAGCCCCGTAGCGGGGCGCAACCGCAACGATGACCGGCCGATCCTCGACGGGCTGCCGCGCGCGCACCGGCGCGAGCGGCCTGGCCGCGCGACCAGTTCGGAGTCCACCGCCCATGACCGGCGGCAAGAATGGGTGGAGTACGGCTGCCTGGGGCGGGCGCTGGGCGCGCCTCACCACGACGGCGAGATCGGCCCAGTGGGAGTGGGGCCGCCGATCAGATCGTCAAGGCGGCTGGGCAAAAAAGGGGCGGCGGCGAGCGCGACCGGGGCGACCCGACCGATGCGGCGATCCACCTGCTGACCGAGGGGCGGGCATCCCCTCGCCACCGCCCTCCGGGGCCAACCGCCACGACATGATGCAGCTGGCGACCTGCTCATCCCGCCCATCGAGTGACCGAGGACGTGCGCGCGGGGCTACAGCACATCCCCGCCAAAGCCAGCGCCGCCCGGCGCGTGCCGCCACCGGGCGACCGCCAGCGCCGCGTGGTCCGCCAGCTGGATCCGCCGCCTGCTCGTGCGCTGGGAGAAGAAGGGCTTCGCGCGCTCGCCGCGATTCTGATCATCTACCGCAAGCTGCGCCATGCGCGTACACGCTTCCGGATAGGCTGTAAGTGCTGAGTGCTGAGTGCTGAGTCGGGTAGGATGGCTGGGTGGGGGGTGGCTGGATGAGCCGTCCAGCGTGGGATCGGCGCACCTGGCGGGGTTGGGGGTAGGGCGGGGTTTCAAACCCGCCCGGTCGACCGGCTGGGATCAGACCACGCGATTGTCGATCGTGACGACGATCCGGCACGCGGAGCGGGAGAGCGCAACACCACCTCTCTCGTCCCGACTTCGGCGTGGGGGCGGTGGCCGGTGTCGGGGAGGAAGAGCGACCGCGCGCCGGGGATGCCGCCCCCGGCCGCGCGATGGGGATCAGCGCCGGTCGAGGTCGCCGTGGATGACGAGGGTCGGGGCGGCGATCTCGGGCGAGGTCGTCGTGCAGGTCGTGGGCGGCGATCGCGGCGTTCTGGCGCGCCGTCGGGGGTGAGGCGGTTGCCGCGCGCGAGGGCGGCGAGCGCGTGCAGGCGAGTCGCATTCCGCCAGCAGCGCCGGGGGCGATCCTGCCGCGCGCCAGCGACGCTGATCCACGGGTCGGGCGGTTGTTTGAGGGCCTGCGGGCGACCAGCCGCCGGCGGTCGTCGAGACCAGCACGAGGCGGTCCAGCAGCGCTGCCGCGGGCCAGGTGCAGCGCGGTCATCCCGCCCATCGAGTGGCCGAGGAGGGCTCTCGCGTCCGTCGGCCAGAGTGAAGGGTGCGGCCTCGGGGTCGCCGGCGTCGCGGTTGTCGATCGTGACGACGCGGCAGCGGGGCGCGAAGGCGGCGACTTCGGCGTCCCAATAGCGGCGCGGGTCGCCCCGGCCCGCGAGGAGGAGCAGCGCCGGCCCATCCCCGCTGCTGTCGTAGAAGACGCGCCGCCCGCCGGCCAGGCGCGCTCACCGCGCCAGCCGTCGGTCGTAGGCCGCGGCTCGCGCGTGAGGACGCTGTTCACGTCCTTGCGGGTCACCTTCCGGCCGCCCACCTCGCCGATCTCGCGGGCCAGGTCCTTCCCCGACCAGGGCTCTCCGCGTCGAGGATCGTCGAGCAGGGCGGCGCGGTCGGGGCCGTCGCCCGCCGCGCCCGACGCCGGTCCAGCGCCGTCCGGCGCGGCCGGCCGCCGCGCTCCCGCGTCGCGCAAGATCGCAGCGCCGCCGCGACGTCGTCATCCTCCCGATCGTCCATCGCCCCGCTGTGCGGTCACTCCGCGCCGGTCAGCCCTCGGCCGGGCGCGCCCCGCCGTGCCGGTCGCGCAACTGCCGCCAGACCAGTTCGGGATCGACGTCGACCGCCGCCAGCAGGACCAGCGAGTGGTACCAGAGGTCCGCGACCTCCCAGGCCAGTTCGTCGCCCCGCCCGTTCTTGGCGGCGATGATCACCTCCGCCGCCTCCTCGCCGATCTTGCGCCCGATCCGGTCGACCCCCTCATCGAGCAGCCGCGCGGTGTACGAGCCCGCGGGGCGGTCGCGCTTGCGCGCCGCGATCGTCGCCGCCAGGTCGTCGATGATCTGGGACCCGCTCGCCCCGGCGTCGGCCCCCTCATCCCGCCCCACCGCTCACCCTCCCCCGGCGCCGTCGGGCGCGGCCAGAGGTCGGAAGAAGCAGCTCTCCGCGCCGGTGTGACAGGTCGGGCCGTGCGGCCGGGCGCGGACGAGGAGGGCGTCGCCGTCGCAATCGACCAGCACCTCGACCACCTCCAGCCAGTTGCCGGAGGACTCGCCCTTGCGCCAGAACGCGCCCCGGCTGCGGCTCCAGAACCAGACCTGGCCGGTGCGCAGGGTGCGCGCCAGCGCCTCGCGGTTCATGTAGCCGAGCATCCGCACGCCGCCGTCGTCCACGCTCTGCACGATCGCCGGCGCCAGCCCCCGCGCGTCGAAAACGACCCCGTCCAAGCCCTCGCCCGTCACCGCCTGCATCCGCCCATCCGGCCTTTCCATCGCCCCGATCAGGGTGGGGCATTCCGTAGCTGCCTCAGTATAGCAGGCGAGGCCAGCCCCCCCGCCCGCTCGACGTCGAGGGGGCAGCGCCGGCGACGCTCACGGGGCGGGCGGCAGGGGGACGATCGTCTCGCCGTCCCAGCGGTAGCGGTAGACCGGGCCGCGACCGGACGCGGGCGGGGTAATGTCCTCGAAGGTGACCCGGAGGGGGGTGTCGGGGTAGGCCAGGCGGACGGCCGCGCCGTACCCCAGGACGAAGTAGATGTGGTCGGCGGGCGCGGCGAAGTGGAACGTCGCGCCGGGGGTGGGGCCGGGCGCGGCGCGCAGGACCGCGAGCGCGCGGCTGGCCTGCGCCGCCTGCGCCATCGTCGGGTTGTGGTCCAGCTCCCGCGCCACGCCGACGACGTTCCCGGCCAGGATCGCCAGCGCCGCCACCCCGACCGCGACCGCGCGCGTCGCCCGCGGTCGCAGCCCGGCCAGGGCCAGCGCGCCGAGCCGCGCGAGGACGAGCGCGGCGCCGAAGCCGGGCGCGTAGAGGAAGTAGTGGAAGCGGTGCTGGGGCAGGAAGAGGACCGGGCCGATGAAGAGCGCGAACCAGCCGAGGCCGAAGAGCAGGGCACGGTCGCGGCGCCGGGCGGCGTAGACCAGGAGCGCGGCCAGCGCGAGGGCAGCGGCGGCCAGGACGGGGAGCCGGATAGCGGTCGGCGAGGCGCGGCAGATCGAGCGTCCAGAGGACGTAGGTCAGGCCGGTGCGGAGCGCCTCGGGGCTGAAGACGAGCCGGTAGGGGCCGCTGTCGTGCCCGCCGGAGACGCGCAGCACGAACCAGACATAGGCCGCCAGCGGCAGCAGGAGGAGGAGCGAGGCCGGGGCCAGCGGCAGGAGCGATTGCGGATTGCGGATCGCGGATCGCGGGTAGGCTGGCCGCGAGCCTGACCGACCGGGACGGGGGTGGAAGAGGAGCTGGTAGAGGATCAGCGCGGGGGCAGCGCGACGGCGACCTGCTTCGCCAGCAGCGCCAGGACGACGCCGAGGAGCGTCCCGAGCAGCCAGAGCGGGCGGCGCGCGGCAGGCGCGGACCAATACCCGATCCAGCAGGCCAGCGTCGCGAGGATCAGCAGCGCCGGCAGCGCCTCGCCCGCCAGCGCGACCCAGGCGAGCACCAGGAAGAAGGCGGCGTGGGTGGCGAAGAAGAGCGCGCCGAGCCCCGCCGCCAGCCGGTCGGCGACGAAGTGCCGCAGCAGGCGCGCGACGAGGGCGACGTTGAGCAGGTGCAGCCCCAGGTTGGCGAGGTGGAACGGCAGCGGATCGAGGCCGAAGAGACGGCCGGCCGCCCAGAAGTAGCCGAACTGGCCGAGCGGGCGGTAGTGGATGCCGGGGCGCGGGACGAAATGCGCGCGCAGCCCGGCGCCGAGCGGCGCGCGCCCCCTCGATCAGGGCGAAGTCGTCCATGGCGAAGCCGTAACGCAGGCAGGGCCAGAAGATCGCCACCGCCGCCAGCAGCGCCCCGGCGGTAACGAGCGCGCTCGACCGGCGCCAGGCGCGCGCCCTGGCGGGCGCGGCGGGTCGTGTGCGGAGGGCGGCGGGGGCGGCGTCCGTGCTCATGGAGGGGATTATAGCCCCCACCGTCAGGCGTTCACAGCCGGGGAAGGGTGCCGCGCGCCCGGAAGTATCCTTTGCAGGGCATAAACCCGCCTGCGCGGGCTACAACTGCACAGAGGAGCAGGGGAGGGCCGTCCATCGGCACAGTGCGAACGCGGCAGCCAGCGCTTATCCTGGCACTCGGACGCACCAGTGCAGACCAAACGTACCGGGATGAGGATTGTGGGGCTGTCACGCCTATTGCGCTCGAGGAGGGCCGGTGCGGCATGGAGGCGACGGTTGAATGGGTCGAGGTCGAGGGCGCATCGCTCTGGACGGCACGCCAGGGCAGCGGGCCGGCGGTCGTCCTGTGTCACGGCGGGCCGGGCCTGTGGGACTACCTCGGCCCCGTCGCGGCGATGATCGACGACCTGGCGACGGTCTATCGGTACGACCAGCGGGCCTGCGGGCGGTCCACCGGCGGGCCGCCGTACAACGTGGCGACCGCCGTCGCCGACCTCGACGCGTTGCGGGCGCATTGGGGCCTGACCGACTGGATCGCGGCGGGCCACTCCTGGGGCGCGACGCTCGCGCTGGCCTACTGCCTGCAATACCCAGGGCGGGCGCGGGGCCTGATCTACCTCTCGGGAACCGGGGTCGATCCCGCCTGGCACGCCGAATAAAGGCGAATCAGGCGGCGAGGCTCGGCCAGGCGGGACAGCGCCGGCTGGCCGAACTCAAGGAGCGGCTGGCACGGGCGCGGGGCACCGAGTGGGCCGCCCTCGACCGGGAATACTGCGCGCTGTCCTGGGCAACCGACTTCGCCGACCAGTCGTGGGCGCGAGACCTCGCACGACGGCTCTTCGTCGCGGACTTGCACCCGAACTACGCGGTGAACCGGCTGCTCGGGGCGGACGCCAGCCGCGTCATCGAAAACGAGCCGTTCACGGCGCGGTTGCCTGACCTGCGGATGCCTACGCTCATCATCCACGGCGAGGCCGACCCCCGGCCGCTCTGGGCAGCGCGGAAGTTTGCCGGCCTGATCCCACATGCACAACTCCAGGCCATTCCCGCCGTCGGGCACATCCCCTGGCTGGAGCGGCCCGGATCGCGTTGCCCCGCTCCTCCGCCAGCTTCTGGCAGGCCTCTGAGCGGCCCCCCCGCCCAGGCGAGGGCTGTAGGCCGTGGGCCGCGGGGTACCCGGCGACGGTTGTTCCGCGTTCCAGCGGCTCGTCCCAAAGGTGGGGGGCCGAGGACATCGCGCCAGAATCAGCGGCGACACCTCGGCTCCTCCAATCCTCGGGCGGCGGATCGGGGCGCGATCCGGCCACGCCCGCTGTGGCACACATCGTGCGCCGGGGGGTGGCACAGCCTTGCGTCGCGGATGTGGCGCGCTGAACTTGCGAGCGTCCTCCCGGAGGGCCTACCAGGTTGAGCTTGGTGGGCTTGCGCGCACATCGGCACGGCGTGCCGACGACCGGGAGGACCACATGAGCGAGCCGACGACGAGCGCGCCGACGCTGGGAACGGAGCGCACGCGGACACCGGATGCGCTGCTGGGGGCGCTGGAGCGGCTGCTCGCCATCGACGCGACCTCGGTTCGGGGCGCGCTCGACCAGGCCAGCCAGGGGTTCGCGGAGGCGCTCGAAGCCGACAAGGTGGACGTCTTCCTCCACGAGCCGGCCAGCGCCAGCCTGGTGGCGCTGGGCACGAGCGCCACACCGATGGGCCGCCGGCAGCACGAACTCGGGCTCAACCGGCTGCCGCTGGCGAACGGCGGCCGCGAGGTCGAGGTCTACCACACCGGCGAGCCGTACGCCACCGGGCGAGCGGATCGCGATCCCGGCGTGGTCGCCGGCTTCCGGGACGCGCTCGGGGTCCGCTCGATCATCGACGTGCCGCTCGACGTGGCCGGCGAGCGGCGCGGGGTGCTGCAAGCCGCCTCCGCGCGGCCCGACTTCTTCGATGAACAGGGCCGGCACTTCCTGGAGGCGGTGGCGCGCTGGGTCGGCATGGTGGCGCACCGCGCCGAACTGGTCGAGCGGGCCGCCGCCGAGGCCGCGGAACGGGGCCGCCAGGTCGCCGCCGAGGAACTCGTCACCGTCCTGGCGCACGACCTCAAGAACTACCTCGTGCCGATCCGGGGGCGCCTGAAGCTCCTCCAGCGCCGCGCCCGCCGCGAGGAGCGCGCGCGCGACCTGCAGGACCTCGACGCGCTGGCCCGCGCCGTCGACCGCTTCCGCCAAGTGATCGCCGACCTGCTCGACGCGGGCCGGCTGGCGCAGGGGCTCTTCGCCGTCAGCCCGCAGCCGCTCGACCTCGCCGCGCTGGCGCGGGAGACCGCCGCGGCCCTCGACAGCGGCGCGACCCCGATCCAGGTGCGGGCGCCCGAGGAGGTGGTCGTCTGCGCCGACTCCGACCGCGTCCGCCAGGCGTTGGAGAACCTGCTCACCAACGCCATCAAACACTCCTCCCCCGGCGCGCCGGTCGAGGTGGCGATGGCCGTGGAGACGCGGGCCGACGGGTCGTGGGCCGTGCTCACGGTGGCCGACCGGCGGCCGGGCATCCCCGCGGCGGTGCGCCCGCGCCTCTTCGAGCGCTTCGGACGCGGCCCCGGCTCGACCGGGCTCGGGCTCGGGCTCTACCTGGCGGCGCGGATCGCCGCGGCCCACGGGGGCGCGCTGACCGCGGACGAGGACAGCGGCGCGGGGGCGTGCTTCCGGCTGGCGCTGCCCGCCGACGGGCCGCCCGGCCAAGGGTGAGGTCGCCCGCACCGGCCCCGCGATGGAGAGAGCGCCTTCCCTCACCCGAAGCGCAGGACGAAGATCGTGGCGACCTCGCCGCGGACCTTGACCTGGGTGCCCGAAGCGCAGGACGAAGATCGTGGCGACCTCGCCGCGGACCTTGACCTGGGTGCGCTTGCCGACGGTGAGGTGGGGGTGGGCGCGCAGCACCTCCTCGAAGGTGTCGACGTCGGCGGTGAGCAGGACGGCGCGGCCCTTGCCGGGCGCCGCCAGCCGGCCCATCTCCGCCAGCAGCGCCCCGTAGAGTTCCGGGTTGGTCCGGCGGTCGCCGAACTGCTTGCCGAAGGGGAGGTTGCCGAGGAAGAGCGTGACCGAGCCGTCGGGGAGGCCCGTCCGCGCGCCGTCGCCGACCGCGAGCTGGGCCGCCGCGACCCTGGCCAGGTTCTCGCGCGCGGCCGCGACGGCGGCGGGGTCGGTGTCGAGGCCGAAGAGGAGGGCGTCGGGCGCGTAGGCGTGCGCCTCGGCCAGGAGGGTGCCGCTGCCGCAGACCGGGTCGAGGATCGTGTCGTCCGGCCCCGGCTCGCCGAGGAAGGCGAGCGCCGCCGCCACGGTGGGCGGCAGCGAGGCGGGCCGCTCGGCCACGCGCCACTCGCGCAGCGGGGCGTCGGGCGCGGCGACGCGCAGCAGGCCGAGGTAGTACGCCTCCTCGATGCAGAACATCCAGAGGACGTTGTCCTCGTCGGGATCGTCGGTCAGCGGGACGCCCAGCCCCTGCAATTTGTGCCCCAGCCAGCGCCGCGTCTCCTGGCGCGGGAAGTGCGCGCCGTCGGCGGTGACGACGAGGCGGAATGGCCGCCGTTGCGCCCGGAGGACGGCGGCGAGGCGCTCCAACTGCGCCTGCGAGACCTTGTAGCGGCCGTAGAGGGGGCAGTAGTGGACCTCCTCCGGGACGCGCAGGATCGCGCCGGGCGGCTGCTCGCCGGCCCGCGCGAGGAAGAGCAGGTCGTGGTTGCGCTGGCGGAGGATCGGGGGACTGGCGGCGCGGGCGAGGACGCGGCGAAAGCGCAGCTCGGCCAGTGCCACGCGCGCCAGCCCCGGCGCGCAACGGACGATCCAGGGGCCGCGCTCGCCCAGGTCCTGGTACGCGCGCGGGCCGTGGGCCGAAGGTCGCTGAGGCGCATCCGCGCGACCCGGCGTACCCGTCGCCCGCCGTCCGCTACTCGCGGCCTGCGGCCCGCGGCCCGCGCCCGTCACTCCTCGCCCCGGCCGCGGAAGGAGAGGCGGATCGGCGTGCCGATGAAGCCGAACTCGGCGCGGATCTGGTTCTCCAGGTAGCGCCGGTAGCCGAAGTGGACCAGCTTCGGGTCGTTGACGAAGAGGACGAAGGTCGGCGGGCCGGTCCGCGGCTGGGTCGCGTAGTAGAACCGCAGCGGCCGGTCCCGCTTCGTCGCCGGCGGGTGGTCGACGAAGGCGGCGCGGAGCGTCTTGTTGAGCTGCGCGGTCGAGACGCGCCGCTCGCGCTCGGCCAGCACCTCCAACGCCGCCTCCGGCACCTTCGCCACCCGCTGCCCCTGGAGCGCCGAGGTGAAGACGAGCGGGGCGTAGGGCATGAAGTCGAGCGCCCGCGCCGCCTCCTCGCGGAACTCGTCCATCGTGTGGGTGTCTTTCTCGATCGCGTCCCACTTGTTGACGACGACGACGATCCCCTTGCCCTCCTCCTGCACGTAGCCGGCGATGTGGAGGTCCTGGGCGGTTAAGCCCTCGGTCACGTCGATCACCAGCAGGGCCACGTCGCAGCGCCCGATCGCCTTCATCGAGCGGATCACGCTGTACTGCTCGATCGCGCCGTGCTCCACCCGCCCGCGCCGCCGGATGCCGGCGGTGTCGATCAGGATCAGGCGCTGGCCCTCCCACTCGAACGGCGTGTCGATCGGGTCGCGTGTCGTCCCGGCGACGGCGGAGACGATCGCGCGCTGCTGGCCGAGGAGCGCGTTGAGCAGCGTCGACTTGCCGACGTTCGGCCGCCCGACGATCGCGATCTTCGGGACGTCCTCCTCCTCCTCCTCCGGCGCCGGCGGCAACGCCCGCACGATCGCGTCGAGCAGGTCGCCGACGCCGTGGCCGTGGTAGGCGGAGACCGGGATCGGGTCGCCGAGGCCGAGGGCGTAGAACTCGAGCGCGTCGTCGCGGCGCGCGGCGCTCTCGGCCTTGTTGACCGCCAGGATCACCGGCTTGTGGCTGCGCCGCAGGATGTCGGCGACCTCCTCGTCGGTGGGGATCAGGCCATCGCGGCTGTCGGTCACGAAGACGATCACGTCCGATTCGTCGATCGCCAGTTGGGCCTGGTCGCGCGTGCCGCGCGCGATGTCCGCCGTGCCGGACGCGGCGATCTCCGCCTCCGACTGCAGGCCGCCGGTGTCGACGACATCGAACTCGCGCCCGTTCCAGTCGGTCTCGCCGTAGGTGCGGTCGCGGGTCGTGCCCGGCTCGTCGAAGACGATCGCGCGGCGCTCGCCGACGAGCCGGTTGAAGAGGGTTGATTTCCCGACGTTGGGCCGCCCGACGAGGGCGACCAGCGGCCTTGCCACGGTGATGCCTCCCATTCTCTCAGCGGAGAGTATAGCAGGGCGGACGGCGGTCGTAGGGGGGGGAGTGCGGAGGGGGCGGGGCGTTGTCAAAGTCGGGCGGGGAGGGCGCCGAGCGGGGTGAGCGCGCGAGCGACGCCGGCGCCGTAGTGGCGGAGGGCGGATCGTCGGGCCGGTAGGGGCGGGCCGCAAACCGCCCCTGGTTTACCGCCGTGTCAGCTAGCTGCGCCGAGCCCACGCTAACGCGCGGGGGTGGCGGTCGGCCGCGGCGACGTCGGTGCTAGAGGGAACGGCGCGGCCGGGGTCGGGGACGGCCCGGCCGGGCGGCGCGTGGGGAGTGGTGGGGTGGGATCGCCCGAGAACGGCGCGGCCGGGCCGTCCGCGTACACCTCCGCCGACGCCAGGGCGGTCCGGCCGTCGCCGCCACCACCGCCGGCGACCAGCACCCGCCCATCCGGCAACGGGGCCGCGACGTGGCGGCGGCGTGGCGCGGCCGGCGTCCCGGCCGGGCTCCAGCGATCGGTCGCCGGGTCGTACCGCTCGGCGGCCGCGGGCGTTGCGGCGTGGGCCGCGCCCGCGACCAGGACCTGGCCGCCCGGCAGGAGGGTCGCCGTGTGCCAGTAGCGCGGCGCGGCCAGCGGCGCGGCCTCTGTCCACCGATCGGTCGCCGGATCGTAGCGCGCGACGGTGGCGAGCGGCGGCTCGTCATCGCCCCCGTTGCGATCGTTCGCGCCGCCGATGACCAGCACCGTGCCGTCCGGCAGGAGCGTCGCCGTGTGCGTGGCCCGCGCGACACACATCGGCGCGGCCGGCGTCCAGGTGTTGCCGCCGGATCGTAGCGTTCCACGAAGGGTAAAGTCGCCTCGCCGCGGCGTGAGAGGCCACCCAGGACGAGGACTCCACCGTCGGAGAGCGGCGTCGCCGTGTGCAGCCCGACATCCGCGCGCAACGCCCCGGCGGGACTCCACCGGTCCGCCGCCGGGTCGTAGACCTCCGCGCTCCCCCGCTCGTCCCCGCCGGCGACGAGGATCCGCCCGTCGCGCAGGGCCGTCGCGGTGTGGAAGGCGCGCGGGACCAGCATGGGCGCCGCCGGGGTCCAGTGGCCGGTCGCCGGGTCGTACCGCTCGGCCGATTGCAGAGTCGTGACGGTATTCGGCCCCCCACCGCCGGGGACGATTCGGCCACCGCTGACGAGCACGCGGCCGTCGGGCAGCAGCGCCGCCGCGTGGGCCTCGCGCGGGGACCCCATCGCCCCCGCGGCGCTCCAGCGGTTCGTCGCCGGATCGAAGCGCTCCGCGGTCGCCAGGGTCGTCAGCCCGGCTCCCTGCTCGCCGCCGACGACCAGCACCGTGCCGTCCGACAGCGCGGTGGCGGTGCAGCCGTCGCGCGGGACCGACAGCGCCGGGGCGGGCGTCCAGGTCGGAGCGGCCGCCCGGACGGTCGCCGTCACCGGCGCGCGCGTCGCCACGGTCGCGCCGGCACCCGGCGTGGCGGTGGCACCTGGGATGGTCGGGGTGGCCGCCGACGCGCCGGGCGTCCCCATCCTTGTGCTGGGGGCGATGCTCCCAGCGCCGGCCGGCGAAGTCGGCGGGGCCGGCGCCGCCGGCGTGCCGCAGGCGGCGAGCATCACCGCGAGGACGAGCGCGAGGACTGGCAACTGTCGCATGCCTGCTCCTTCGCCGCTCCGCGCCGCCCTGTCCGGCGCCCGCCGCCGGGGTGTCATGCCGGTACAACGGCCGGGGCGTGCCGACAGTCACGCCCGGCAACCGGGTATGCCAGGATAGTTGACAGGATGTAAAGTTTCTTTTACCCTCCCGTCGGCGGATCAGGGTGAGGCAGGGAGCGACTTGGACGAGCGCGAGACGGGCGGGACGGGGACGATCGGGAACGGGCTGCGGGCGGCGCGGCGGGCGGCGGGGCTGTCGCAGGGC
>JAUJMV010000011.1:140762-150711 GCA_030446685.1 Thermomicrobiales bacterium
TCGACCGGACGGCGGTCGTCCTCGGCTGCGACCCGGCCCTGGCAACGCTGGGGGCGCGCGTCGCGCGGGGACACCGCCGCGCCGATCTGCGCCTGACCGTCGAGCAGACCGGCAGCCTGGCGGCGCTGGGGGCCGTGGCGCGGGGCGAGGCGCACGTCGCGGGGATGCACCTGCTGGACGAGGCGAGCGGCGAGTACAATCTGCCCTTCGTGCGCCGCGCCCTGGCCGGGCGGCGGGCGCTGGTGGTGACGGCGGCGCACTGGGCGCAGGGGCTGATCGTCGCGCGCGGCAACCCGCGCGGCATCCACGGGGCGGCCGACCTCGCCCGCCCCGACCTGGCGATCGTCAACCGCGAGGCGGGGGCCGGCAGCCGCGCCGCGCTCGACCACGCCCTGCGCGCGGCCGGCGTCGCCCCCGCCGCCGTGCGGGGCTACGGCCGGGCCGTGGGCTCCCACCGCGCGGTGGCTGAGATCGTCGCCGCGGGGCTCGCCGACGCCGGCCCCGGCATCCAGGCCGCCGCCGCCGCGCTCGGCCTCGGCTTCGTGCCGCTCGCCCACGAGCGCTACGACCTGGTGATCCCCGCCGAGCACCGCGAGCACCCGCCGGTCCAGGCGCTGCTCGACACCCTGACCAGCCCCGCCTTCCGCGCCGAGGTCGCCGCGCTGCCCGGCTACGACACCTCGCGAACCGGCGCGGTCGTGCTGGACGGGGCGCTGGCGGCGAGCTCGTGAACGATCCGCGCGGCACGCGCGCGGCACGAAGGAAAGAGAGGAGCGAACCATGCAACTGAGCGCGCGCAACCAACTGCGGGGCACGGTGGCCTCGGTCAAGCTCGGCGAGGTGATGGCCGAAGTCGTGATCGACCTGGGCAACGGCCAGCAGATTACCTCCGCCATCACCCGCGGCGCGGCCGAAAGCCTCGGGCTGCGCGAGGGGCTGGCGGTGGTTGCGATCATCAAGTCCACCGAGGTGATCATCGGCAAGGAAGACTGAACGGGGTGGACGAGGGCGTCGTGCCCCAGCGTCCCACCCCCGCGAGCCGACAGCCTATCGCGACGCCGCGTTCCGCGCCCAACGTTCCGCGCTCGACAGGGGGGAAGATGCGCCGCACGCCGTCACCGATCCTCGCGCTCCCGCTGCTCCTCGCCCTACTCGCCGCCTGCGGCGGCGGCGCCCCGGCCACCATGACCACGACCGCCCCGACGAGCGCGGCGACCATCAGCGCGGGCGCTGGGGCGACCGCGACTGGCGCCTCGGCGCGCGCCACGACCGCCGCCGGCACGACCGCCGGGGCCACGGGCGCCCCCACGGCCGCCACGCGCGGCTCGGCCACCCCCGCGCGAACCGCCACCGGCGCCGCCACTTCGACGCGCGGCGGGGCCAGCACGCCGAGTCCCGTCGCTGGCCCGCCACCCCGGATCACCGGCAACCTGACGATCTTCGCCGCCGCCTCCCTCACCGACGCTTTCAATGAGATGAAGCGGCAGATCGAGGCAGCCAACCCCGGCACGACGATCACCTACAACTTCGCGGCGTCCTCCGCGCTGGCGACGCAACTGGAACAGGGCGCGCGCGCCGACCTCTTCGCCTCCGCCGACCAGCCGCAGATGGACCGGGCCAAGGGCGCGGGCCTCATCGCGGGCGACGACCGCGTCTTCATCCAGAACAAGCCGGTGATCATCGTCCCGGCCAACAACCCGCGGGCCATCGCCCAGCCGCGTGACCTCGCCAACCCCGGCGTCAAGCTGGTCCTGGCCGCGCCCCAGGTCCCGATCGGCAACTACTCCCGCCAGATCCTCGACAACATGGCGCGGGACCCCGCCTACGGCGCCGACTTCGCCGGGCGCGCGCGCGCCAACGTCGTCTCCGAAGAGGCCAACGTCCGCCAGGTCGTCTCGAAGATCCAGCTCGGCGAGGGCGACGCCGGGATCGTCTACTCCTCCGACGTCACCCCGGCCGTCCGCGGCCAACTACGCCTGATCCCGATCCCGGATGGGGTCAATGTGGTCGCGCAGTATCCCGTCGCCGTCGTCCGCGGCGCGGCGAACGAGCCGGGCGCGCGCGCCTTCGTCGAGTGGGTGCTGTCGCCCGGCGGCCAGGCGATCCTCGAACAGTGGGGCTTCATCCCGCTCGGGCGCGCGGGCAACGAATCGACCCCGGCCGGCGCGACCTTCGGGCTGGGCGCGCCCCCGATCGCCACGAGGCAGGACGACTGAGATGGCCCGCTCCCTCGACGAGCGCCCGTCCGCGCGGGCCGGCCCGCGACCGGCCGTGCCACCCGGGGGCGGGGGGGGGCGCGCCGCGGCCCCCCCCCCCCCCCCCCCCCCCCCGCGCCCGCCGCGCTTCGGGCTGCTGGCGCTCTTCGCGCTGCCCAGCCTCCTCTTCGTCACCCTCATCCTGAGCCTGCCGCTCGTCGCGATCCTCCTGCGCGCGGCGGGTTCGGGCGTCTTCCTGGCGAGCCTGGGCAAGCCGGTCGTCGTCCAGGCCCTGCGGCTGAGCGCCTGGACCAGCCTGATCACCCTCCTGGTCTCGGTCGCGCTCGGCACGCCGCTGGCCTACTGGCTGGCGCGCGCGCGCTTCCCCGGCAAGCGCGTCGTCGACACGCTGGTCGATCTGCCGATCGTCCTCCCGCCGGTCGTCGCGGGGGTCGGGCTGCTGATGGCCTTCGGGCGACGCGGCCTGCTCGGCCAACGCCTCCAGGCCGGCTTCACCATCCCCGTGCTCGGCCTGGACGTGCCGGGGGTCTCGCTCGCCTTCTCGACCGCCGCCGTGATCCTGGCGCAGATCTTCGTCTCCGCCCCCTTCTTCATCCGCGCCGCGCGCGCCGGCTTCACCGCGGTCAATCGCGAGGTCGAGGAGGCGGCGGCGATCGACGGCGCCTCCCCCTGGCAGACCTTCCGGCTGATCACCGTGCCGCTGACCCTCCCCGCGCTCAGCTCGGGCCTCGTCCTCTGCTGGGCGCGCGCGGTCGGCGAGTTCGGCGCGACGATGATGTTCGCCGGCAACTTCATCGGCCGCACCCAGACGATGCCCCTGGCGATCATGGGCGCCATGGAGACCGACCTCGACGCCGCGCTGGCGATCTCGGTCCTCCTCATCGCCCTCTCCTTCGCCGTCCTCTTCCTCTACCGACTGATCGGCGGCCGGCGCGGCGTCGAATTGTGATGGTCGCGCCGCCGGGGACCGGCACCGTGATACACTTCCTATAGGAGTGCGCCCGCTACACCACCCGATCTAATCGTTCGGAGAGCGTTATGAGCAAGGTCAATCAGACGGTCATCAAGGAAACCCCCGGCGTCTGCGGCGGCTATCCCTGCATCGACGACATGCGCTTCCCGGTGCGCCTCATCGTCGAGTTCACCCGCGCGGGCGTGAGCATCGACACGCTCCTCGAAGACTACCCGCAACTCACCCGCGAGCAAATCGAGGGCGCGCTGGAGTATTACCGCGAGCATCCCGCGCGCGTGGACGAGGACATCGAGCGGAACGCGCGGGCCTGGGAGGCGTTGCAGGGCCGCGCATGGCCGGGCTAGGCATCGCGCTCTTCACCGACGAGCACGTCTACGCCAACCTCGCGCGGGCGCTCCGGCAACGGGGCGACGACGCGGTCAGTTGCCAGGAAGCCGGGTTGGTCAGCCGTCGCGTCGCGGACGACGCGCAACTCGTCTACGCGGCGGAACACGGTCGCGCCATCCTGACCTACGACGTGATCGACTTCATCCAACTCGACCATCGCTGGAGAGCGCAGGGCCGGCGACACGCCGGCATCATCGCCGTGCCTTCGAGCGTCAATAGCTTCGGCCAACTGCTCAGGCGCGTGATCGCCCACCTGGAGAGCACCTGCCCGGAAACGCAATACGACACCCTGCTGTGGCTGCCGTGAACTGCCCTGCGCATATCGGCGTGATACAGGCCGGGGGAAAAGATAGGGGCTGGCGAAGGGGCAGGGACAGGGGCCGATGGGCGACGGTTTCCCCGAGCCGATCGACCGGGCCGCGCGCTGACGGGCGCTCGTCGCCGGCCGGGACGCGCGGCGCGGCGGGGCGCGACGGCGACCCGGAGCGCGACCCCTGGGCCGGCCGCGCCGACCGCTTCGCCGCCTACAGCGGCCGGCTCCCCGCCGACGACCCACTCCTCCCGCGCCTGCGCGCCGCCCTCCACCCGGACGGCACCGTCCTCGACGTCGGCGCCGGCGCGGGGCGCTATGCGCCGGGCCGGCTGGCGCGGCGGGTGGTGGCGGTCGGGCCGCCGCCCGCGATGCCCCGCCACCTGGCGGCGCGCATCGCCGCGGAGCGCTCAGAGAACGTCGCGGTCGTCGCCGGCGCCTAACCGACAGTCGAGACGGAGCCCGCCGACCTGGTCCTCCGCGCCCACGTCGTCTACGGCGTGCGCGAGATCGCCCCGTTCCTCCGGCGCCTCGACCGCGCCGCGCGCCGCCTCTGCCTCGTCGCCATCCGGGTCGATCAGCACCCCGGCCTGCCGGACCTCGCGCGGGCGCTCTTCGGCGAGGAGCGGGTCAGGCAACCGGCGCTGCTCGATCTATATTATGCACCCTCCTGTTACGCGCCAATCGTATCAGAAATACCGGGAGTTGGCAATAGTATTCGGCAACCGTTTTGGCTATAGTCTCGTACATAGTAGGCGCGTGTCGCGTGGGGCTGCGCGCGAAAGGAGTGCCAATGGCCGGGATGGGTGACGAGATCGGCGCCTGCGTCGCGTGCAGCGGCTCACCCAGGAGCAGCTGGCGGAGATGACCGGCAACTTCGTGACGCAGACCGACGTCTCGCAGCTCGAGCGCGGCCACCGCGGGCGCACGTCGCCGGAGAAGGTCCGCGCGCTGGCGAAGGCCCTCGGCGTCCCCTATAATCACCTCGCGCAGTTGAACTTCGACCTGGACGTCGAAGGGGGCGGGACACGCCCGCCTCCGCCGACGAGGCGCTCAGGGACGAGCTGTGGGAGGATTTCGCCGCCCAGCACCCCGATCTGCTGGCCTCACTGCGCCGCCTGCGCGACGCCAACACGCGGGAGACCTACGAGCAGGCCCGCCGGATCATCCGGCGGCATCTCGCCTCAGGCGTCGAGACCGCGCGCGACGTGATCGATCCGCCGTCCCCGCCCCGATCCCGCCCGGTTCGCTGAACGCTCGCCGCGCCCGGCACAACCGCACGCAACTCACCGACGGAGCAGCGCAATGGGGGATCGGTGTCTCGTTGAATTAGAACAAATGTTCTGCCGGATCGACGGGGTGATCGAGGAGTTGCCCGGCCTCACCGCCGAGAGCTGGTCTACCGGCCCGGCCGCGATCCTCCTGGTGCCGGCGGCCCAGGCGCGCCGCGCCCGGCGGCGGGTGCTCCGGGCGGCGCTGGCGCAGATCCTCCTCGATCGCTGCGACCGCGCGTCGCTGATCGAGGTCCTGGCCCTGGCCGCCGCGCTCGATCCGGCCGCGCGACTGCCGGTGGACGACTAGCGCCGGGGGAGGCGAGACGATGGCGGGCCGCGGGCATGTCCGCAAGCGAGGCCGGGTCTGGTACGTCGTCCTCGAGCTCGCCCCAGAATACGCGGCCGGGCTGCGCGACCTGGATGGCTTCTCCCACCTGATCCTGCTCTACCACCTGCACGAGATCCGCGGCCACGCGCTGGAGGTCCGTCCCTACCTCGCCGGCGCGGACGACCCGCCGCGCGGCGTCTTCGCCACCCGCTCCCCCAAGCGCCCCAACCCGATCGGCCTCGCGGTCGTCCGGCTCGTCGGCATCGACGGCCGCATCCTCCGCATCGCCGGCGTGGACATGCTCGACAACACCCCCCTGCTCGACATCAAGCCCTACGTCCCCGCCTTCGACGCCCACCCCGCCGACCGCATCGGCTGGTATGCCGGCAACCTGGAGAACGTCGCCCGCGTCCGCGCCGACGAGCGGTTCCACGGACAACGAGGGGACTGATGCAGCACCGCCCGCGACAGGAAACGCTGCCCTGGCCGGGGTGAACGGGTCAGCCCTCCGGCGACGTGCCCAACCCGCGCCGCGCCTCTTCCAGGAACGCGAAGGCGTCCTTCTCCTCGCGCTCGCCCTGCGACTGCGGCGGCTTCATCCTGACCAGCACCGGGAAGTTGATCAACTGGCCGGAGAGGATCGCCTCGCCCACGTCGAGGTCGGGCAGCATCCGCGCCTCATCCTCGCCCAGCGTCTCGATCACCCGGCGCACGAAGTTCTGATCGGCCGGGTTGACCATCCGCATGATCACGTAGGAGTTGCACTGCGAGAGCGTCGTCTCGTCCAGGCGTGAGGGGCGCTGGCTGATCAGGATCAGGCCCGCGCCGAACTTGCGCCCCTCCTGCGCGATCTGCTTCGTCGTCGTAATCGCGCGCTGCTCGGCGGGCGTCGCCGCCTTCGCCGGGACGAAGGTGTGCGCCTCTTCGAGCAGGAAGAGGACGGGCAGCTTCAACTCGTCCTGCACCCGCGCGTCGAAGATGTCGTCGGCGATGATGCTGTAGATGGTGGCCTGGAAGTCGCCGGTATAGCCGGCGAGGGCGACGACGCTGATCCCGTCGTAGCGCACCAGCTCCTTGCGGTCGGTCGGCAGCGGCTCGGCGTTGCGGGCGATCCGCCGGTTGGTCTGCTCCATCCGCCGCAGGGTCTTCGCCGCGCGATAGGTCCGCTTCTTGATCCCCTCCAGCGTCCTGACGTCGGTGCCGGAGTACTTCGACAACCCCTCCCAGCCCCAATCCTGCAACTTCCGCCGGGCCTCCTGGTCATTGTCACGCAGGGCGACCTCCGCGGCCTCGGCCAGGTTGGCGATCAGCCACATGTCCGGCTGCACCCCGTAGCGGAGCGGCCCCTCGTTGCCGGTCAAGCGCGCGAGCAGGGCGAGCCGCTGCTGCATCTCGTCGCCGTCGGCGGCGGCTTCCCCATCGTCGGCCTCGAACAGCGCGCCCTGCGCGGCGCCGGCGCGGCTCGCCTCCCGCGACGACCGTGCCCGGCCACGCCCCGCCCCGTCCACGATGAACGCGCCGGCCGCCTTGAACAGATCGCCGAAGCGCGTGCGCATCGTGTCGGTCAGCGGGTAGCCCAGCGCGTTGACCATCTCGGCGACGGTGTCGCTGTCCTCCTCGAAGAGGGGGAACTGCGCGTAGTAGCGGCGCACCCGGCCGCGCAACTCCGGCACCTCCGCCAGGCCGGTGTAGTCGCCGTGCGGGTCGAAGATGACGATCGGGTAGTGCTTGGCGGCCAATTCCTCGATGATCCGGCGCGCCGTCCAGCTCTTGCCCGCGCCGGTCATCGCCAGGATCGCCAGGTGCCGCGTGACGATGGCGTGGCCGTCCACGCTGACGTCCACCTCCGGGCGGTTCGCCAGGGTGGCGATGTCGAGCGCGCGCTGCCGCCGCGTCTGCAACTCTCCCAGGACGACACGGGCGATGTCGCGGGAATCGGGGCGGTAGGCGCTGGAGGCGGGCTGCGCCGGGTAGCGCAGGTGGTCGAGCCTGCCAGCAGCGTTGTCCGCCAGCGGCTCCGCGCCCAGCACCTGGCAGACGGCGGTCACCATCTCGCGGCTCAGCGACAGCACCGTGTCGAACGGGTTGGTCCGCGTGGCGGCCAGCTCGTGCCCCGCCTCGCTCGGGAAGAGCGGGTTGAGCCGCTCGATCCGCTGCACCTTGGCCCAGACCCGGATCTGCTCCGGGCCAGCCGCGCCATCGGCGCCGTCCGGGCGGCGCAGCTCCGCGTCGACCGCGATGATGTCCTGCTCGCGCACGGCCTCGTGCGCCACCGCCAGGCGGAACTCGCGGCTGGTGCTCTCGCCGACCAGCGTCCCGACGTACCGCTCGACCTGTCGCGGAAGCCTCTTGGGGACAGCCATACCGCCACCTCGCAATCGGTGCTGTGCGCGCTCAGTGCTGCGGTCGGAACAACCAGTCGCGGTGGGTCATGTAGATCGACTGGACCAGGATGCGGCGCATCTCGGCATCGCCGATCGCCCCCTGCTGGAGGCTCACGCCGAGATGATGGCGGATCAGCTTGCTGTAGGCGTCGATCATCCAGGCGGGCACATGCGCGTGCTTATCCGCCACGTCCAGGCCGACCGGGAAGCCATACCCCGGCAGCAGGCGCGAGTAGAGGAAGGCCCGGCAGGCGGCTCCCGGCAGTTGATCCCCTCCCAGGTCGGCGAAGACCTCGACACGGATCGGCTCGGTCTTCTCCGAGACGCAGACGTAGCAGCCGAGGACGCGCGGCAGCCCGAATTGCCCCGGCCGCAACGGCCCGAAACTGACGCGGCCGGTCCCCGCCTCGCCCGGCAGCGCGACGTCCTCCGCGTCCAGGCCGTCGTACTTGCCCATCTCCCACGGTTCGGTGTATTCGCCCGGCTGGAGGATCATCGCCAGCAGCAGCGGATCGCTGTAGCCGAGGCGATCCAGCAGCGCCCGCGGCGAGGTCAGGTCGCCGCGACCGAAGATCTCGTTGAAATACCGCGCGTTCCCTTTTTGGCGCAGGCCGCGGAAGACCCGCTCCAGCAGCACCTTCTCGCTGAACTCGCGGATCCGGCCGCGCTCGATCACGCCCGCGACGATCGGGGCCGGACGGCGGGAGCGCGCCACGCGGATCAGCCGGCGATAGAGGAACGCGATCCAGGCCAGCGGCTCGAAGAGCCGGCGCTCGGCCCACTCGTCCGATCGCGCGGTCATCCGCGGATAGACCTCGATGCGCGCCTCGTGCAGGAACTCCTCTTTGAGTTGCCGCCCCCAGGCGGGATCGAGCACATACTAGCGCAGGAAGAGATCGACATCCCGCTCGGTGAAGGGCATGTGGCCGGGGTATCCCTTCATCACCTGGACCAACGGCCCGTGGAAGAAGAGCGCGCGGAGTTCCGGCGCGCTCTCCAGCGCGGCCAGCCCGCCGAGCAACTCGGCGATGATCCGCACCATATCGGGGAAGTTCTCGCGCTCCTTGCTGCCGCCTTCCAGGTCGCCGAGGACGACCGGGTAGTAGCCGAACTGCTCCCGCTCGGCCAGGCGGCGCTCGCCGACGCGCACCGAGTAGGACCCCACGCGCAGCAGGATCGGCGCGCGGCTCGCCATCTGGATCTGCCCGAAGCCGCCATCAATGAAGGTGACGACCTCATCCCGCACGGCATCCCAATCGAAACCGCCGACCCGCGCGATGCTCAGCGGCGGCTCGGCCCGTTCGCCCCGCGCGCCCTCGTCAACCGCCCGGCGCAACGCGGTCACGAACCGCGCGGTGTTCTTGAAGTAGTTGTCGCGCAGGCTGTCGGCGACGAGCAGCGCGTTCTCCGCCAACTGCGTCAGCAGATGGGGTTGGCGCTGCAGATCGGCGCGCACCTGCTCCTCGGTCAGCCGGGGTTGCGGCCCGTCCCGCCCGTCCATCTCCGCTCCATCCTGCCGCGTCGGTGCGCGACGGGAAAACGTGCGGTATGCGCGGTCTGATCCTCTGCCCGGATGAAGGCCAAGGGGGGCGGCGAGGGCGGCGTCCCTCTGTCCTGGGCAGCGCTCGTGATCGTCGTCGCCCCATAGTACCAGCGACCGGTTATGTAATCAACTGGCGGGCGCCGGGACGCTGGGATCTATTCAAGGGCAGCGCGCGACTCCGCCGTGTCCGCGCGAGTCGTGCGGGACCGCCCCGAGCGCCGCGGCAGCCGGAGCCATGCCGCCGCCGTGCCGTCGGTTGCCCGCGTCGGTCGCCCGCGCGGCAGCAATCCCCATCCCGGATAGTCGCTGCGGAGCGTTCCCCACCCTGGCACCGGGGGGCCGGTGGCGCGGGTCCGTAAAGTACGAACCTGCGCGCGCGCCGCACACCGGCCACCAGCGGCACTCGAAGGGCGAAAACATGAAAAACACAAAACGAACCCGCCTCAGCGCCGCTCTTTTCCTTGCCACGGCAAGGGAATCCCGCTCGCCGGCGCCGCTGCGACCGCCCCGGAATCCCCCCGTTTTACCCCCACC
>JAUJMV010000011.1:150811-173888 GCA_030446685.1 Thermomicrobiales bacterium
TCGAGGCCGGCGGCGATCTCGACCTCGTCGCCGCTGCGCGCCCCGGTGCGCACCGGCACGTCGGCCTGCCGGCCGTCGCGCAGCACCGTCGCGTACTGGTTCTCGCCGGCCCGGCGCACCGCCCCGCTCGGCACGATCAGCACGCCCTCGCGCGCGGTGGTGACGATCCGCAACTCGGCGGTCATCCCGACCTTCAAATCGAGACCGGCCGGGCGCGAGAACTCGACGGTGACCGGGTAGATCGTCGTGCCGCCGCGGCTCTGCGCGCTGTTGCTGAGCGCGGCGATCCGCCCCGTGAGCGGCGTGCCGGGGAAGGCGGTCACCGTCACGGCGACCTCCTGCCCCGCGTCGATCAGCGGGCGGTCGACCTCGTCGAGGTCGGCGGTGACGATCAGGTCGGCCGGATCGACCATCGCGACCGCCTCGCCGCCCGGCGCGTAGGTCGCCCCCTCGCCGAGGCGCACCGCGCCGACGATGCCGTCGAAGGGCGCGACGATCAGGGTGGCCGCCAGGCGGTCGTTGGCGGCGGCGAGCGCGGCGCGGGCGTTGGCCGCCTCCTGCTCGGCGACCGCCGCCTCGGCGATGACGCTATCGTCCCTGGCGGCGCGCTGGCGGGCCACCCCGACCTTCGTCTCCGCCGCCTCGACCGCGCGCTCCGCCCGCGCGATGTCGGCCAGCGCCGGCCCGTCGTCGAGGACGATCAGCACGTCGCCCCGGCGCACCGCCTCGCCCTCCTTCACCGCGACGATCCGCACCGTGCCGCCCGCCGCCGAGGTAATCGCGGTGCTGCGCCGCGCGGCGAGCTTGCCGCTCGTCTCGATCGCCGCCTTCAGCGCCCCGCGCCGCACGACCGCCGTCCGCGCCTCCGCGCCGGCGTCCGGCCCCAGGACGCGCCAGGCCAGGGCGCCGAGCGTGGCGATCAGGACACAGCCGAGTGCGGCGACGATGGCGGCGCGAGGGAAGCGCCGCCCCTTCACGGGGCGCTCCGCCGCGCCGGCCGGGGGAGGAGAGGGAAGTGGGCGTGGAGGCCGGTCAGGAGGCCCGCGACGCGCCGGCGGAAGAAGATGAGGCCCAGGCCGCCGAAGAGCAGCAGCTTGCGGCCCAGGGGCATGTAGTCCCAGAAGTACTCGCGCTCGATCCGGTAGGTCTCGCGCCAGTCCCACTGCGCCGGCACCTGCAACTGCCCGTCGTCCATGATCGCGATGGCGGCGTTCTCCATCCCGTTGGGCTGCTTCTGGGCATACTCGACCCAGATGTGGTCGAGCGACGCCTGGAGCTTGTAGGGCAGGCCCTTCGCCTCCAGGATGCTCGCCAGCACGAGCATCCGCGCCTGGCAGTCGCCGCTGCCCATGGCGACGACCTCGCCGGTGGTCGGGAAGTACCACGGCACGCCGAGCGTCTGCCAGGGCACGCTGTACGGCACATACTTGCCCAGCACCTGCTGCTCGATGTAGGCCGGATCGTCGGGCAGTTCGGCCGCCCACCCTCGCACCGCCGCCGGATCGATCCGCGGCTCGCTGGCGTTGGCGATCGCGCGCACGAGCAGGGTGGGGTTCGGGTAGAGCACCAGCAAGACCCACAGCGCGTAGACCGGGAGGATCGCCGCGCGGCGCGGCAGGCGCGTCAGGGGGCGGAGGAAGTGGCGGAAGCCGAGACCCATCGAGCACTATCCTTGTTGTGCGGACGAATACAGCACAGCCAATTATACCGCAACGGGGGTTGCCATGCCCGTTCCGCAACAGTTCAGAGTCGGGTGGTCGGGTAGTGGACGCGGGCGAGCCGCCCTGCCAAGTGACTCGCTCCAATCTCTCTACCCGACTACCCGACCACCCGACTCCGAACTCGTGGGGATCCCCCGGCCCCCGGTCGACACGGGGGGAGCGGTTCGCCAGGGTGGGCGGCGCGCCGCGACCGCGGCTCAGCGCCCCGCGCGCAGCAGGCGGTTGAGGGTCGCGTCGATCTTCGACGCGAAGCGCGAGCGGTCGCGCGGGGCGAAGGCGGCGGGGCCGCCGGGCAGTTCGCCGAGGTCGCGCAAGTAGCGGTGCAACTCGCGCTCGGCCAGCGCGTCGCCGATCCGGCGCGGCGTGAACTCGCCGCCCCGGAAGTCGAGGCAGGCCGCCCCCGCCGCCAGCGCCCGCGCCGCCAGGGGGATGTCGGCGGTCACGACGAGGTCGCCCGGCGCGACCCGCGCGGCGATCCAGTCGTCCGCGGCGTCGGGCTCGGCCCCGACGCGCACGAGCGCGACCCCCGCCGCCGGCACGCGCATCGGCCCGTTGGCGACGACCGTCACCGGCGCCCCGTGCCGGGCCGCCGCGCGGTAGATCTGCTCCTTCACCGGGCAGGCGTCGGCGTCGACGTAGACCATCATAGCGCGCAATCCATTCCCAGTCGCGTGGGAATCGGCGACCGCTGCGACGACGGCCACGGGGAGCAGGCCGCCCCGTGCCGTGACTGCCATGCCTCATTCGTCGCATCGTCGGGGGCGTCGCTCGTCGCTCGTCACCGCCCTGAGGATGGCGCGGGCGAGGACGTGCTCGGCGGCGGCGCAGAGCATCGCCAGGGTCGCCGGGTCGCTCGGGCCGGGCGCGGTCGAGAGCGCGAAGACCGTGTCGCCGTCGAACGGCGTGTGGCAGGGCCGGATCGCGCGGGCCAGGGCGTCGTGCGCGTTCTGCGCCACGCGGTAGGCGGCCGAGCCGTCGAGCGGCGCGTCGGTGGCGACGACCGCGATCGTCGTGTTCGCGCCGCCCGCCGCGTCGGGCGCGGCGCCGAACGCCGGCCGGGCGAGCGCGCCGGCGCGCAGCGCGGCGGCGGAGTCGAGCCAACCCCCCCGGCCGCGCGCGTCCCGGCGACGATCGCGCCGCTCTCCGGGTCGCACACGTCGCCGAAGGCGTTGACCGCGACGACCGCCCCGATCGTCGCGCCGCCGGGCAGGAGCGCGCTGGCCGAGCCCAGGCCGCCCCGGACCGCCCCGGCCGCCCCGCGCAGCTTGCCGACCGTCGCCCCGGCCCCCGCGCCCACGGCCCCCTGGGGGAGCCCCTGCCCGGCGGTCGCGGCCTCGCAGGCGGCGCGACCCGCCGCCCCGTCCGGGTGGACCGGCGCGCCGACCGCGAGGTCGTAGAGGACCGCGGCGGGGACGATCGGCACCGGCCCGGCGGCGGTCGGGAAGCCGACGCCCCGCTCGCGCAGGAAGGCCAGCACCCCATCGGCGGCGGCGAGGCCAAACGCGCTCCCGCCGGTGAGCAGGATCGCGTGTACGCGCTCGACCGTGCGCCCCGGCCCTAGCAAGGCCGTCTCGCGCGTGCCGGGCGCCCCCCCGCGCACGTCTACGCCCGCCGCCGCCCCGCCCTCCGCCAGGACGACGGTGCAACCCGTCAGCCCCACCGGATCGGTCCAGTGCCCCGCGCGGAGGCCCGGCACGTCGGTGATATCGTCGCGCTGCCCCGCCGCCAATTCCCGCGCCATCGGCCCGATCCTTTCCCGCCCTCGCCCGCGGCCAGCCCCCCCATTATCCACGATCCACCCAGGCCGTGGACCAGGGGTTACGCACCAAAAACGCCCAACGGACCCTTGACAGGGGCGGGATCGCTTGCTACACTTCTGTTCGCGGTGTGGCGCATTCGTCTAGCGGCCTAGGACACCGCCCTCTCAAGGCGGAGATCACGGGTTCGAATCCCGTATGCGCTACCACACAAGGCCCACGCTCGCCGCGGCGTGGGCCTTTCCTTTTGCCCGAGTGCGGTGCGCCGCCGGTCGCTGACCGACGGCCGGCGGCTCGGCGGGGAAGAGCATGAGGCGGGAGGAATTCGAGCGGATGTACACCGTCGAGGACCGCCTGTGGTGGTATCTCGGCCTGCGCGAGCATGTGCTGGCGCTGCTGCGGCCCGCGCGCGCCCACGGGCGGGATGGCGCCGCGCCGCGCATACTCGATGCCGGGTGCGGCACCGGCGGGATGGCGGCGCGGCTGCGCCCCTACGGCCCGGTGGCCGGGGTCGATCTCGCCCCGTTCGCGGTCGCCATCTGCCGCGAGCGGCGCGGTCTGGACCGCACCGCGGTCGCCTCGATCACCGAACTGCCCTTCCCCGACGGCGCGTTCGATCTGGCGGTGTCGCTCGACGTGATCAGCGACGCCGGCACCGGCAACGACGCCCGCGCGCTGGCCGAGCTGGCGCGCGTCCTCCGGCCGGGCGGCCGGCTCTGCCTGAACCTCCCCGCCTACCGCTGGCTGGCCGGCGAGCACGACCTGGCGGTGGAGACCAAGCGCCGCTACACCCGCGCCGAGGTCCGCGCGCTGCTGGTCGCGGCCGGCCTCGTCCCCGAGCGCCTGACCTACTGGAACTGCGCGCTCCTCCCGGCCGTCGCGGCGGCCCGGGCGCTCTCGCGCCGCCGTGGGCGCCGCGCCGCCGAGGCGCGCTCCGACATCGACGTGCCGCCCGCGCCGATCAACCGCCTCCTGCTGACGCTGGTGCGCCTGGAGCGCCGGCTGCTGCGCCGCTTCGACCTCCCCGCCGGCTCGTCGCTGCTCTGCGTGGCCCGCAAGCCGTGGAGCGTGGAGTGTAGAGCGTAGAGCACGGGAGCGCGGGGGGCGTGGAGGCGTGGAATAGAGCGTGCGAAACATGAGCCACATGCGGCGTAACGGACTACGCTCCACGCCCCACGCTCCACGAGGCAAGGAATGCCCAGCGCCACGCGGCTGATGTGCCAGATCGCCGCCACCGACCGCACATTCGAGCGCGAGGGGACCCACTGGTTCGGCAAGTGCCTGATCTGCAACGGCAAGCTCAGCTTCGACGCGCGCACCGGCTACGGGGCCAACATCGAGCACATCCTGCCCCGCACCCTCGACGGTGATAATGCCCTCCTGAACCTGGGGCTGACCCACCCCGGCTGCAACGCCGAGAAGGGGCGCAACTGGGACCCGAAGCGCAAGCGCCGCGCCGACCCCGACCGCTACCGCCAGCTCGTCGAGAACCTGCTGCGCAAGCGCCGCGACCGCTGGCGCGAGCCGGCGCGCGAGTGCGGGTGAGTGGGTAGTCGGGTAGTCGGGTAGTCGGACAGTGGATGGGGCTACGGGTGAGGTGGATCAGCAACCCGGCATATCCTCGTCCACTACCCAACTACCCGACTACCCGACTACCCACTCACCCCTTCACCCCCGCCGACGCCAGCCCCTCCGTGAAGTGGCGCTGCGCGACGAGGTAGAGGGCGATACCGGGTAGGGCGACCAGCGTCGCCGCAGCCATCAGCAGGTGGAAGTTGGGGCCTTCCTCGCCGCGGAAGTAGAGCATCGCCACCTGCACCGGGCGCAGCTCCTCGCTGGAGGTGATGATCAGCGGCCAGAGTACCGCCTTCCAGCGAGCCAGCAGCGCGAAGAGGGTGGCGGTCAGGACGGTCGGCAGCGTCAGCGGCACCGCCACCCGCCAGAGGAACATCCAGCGGCTCGCCCCGTCGATCTGCGCCGCGTCCCAGAAGTCGCGCGGCAGTTGCAGGAACGCCTGGCGCAGTAGGAAAACCGAGAAGGCGTTGGCGAGTCCCGGCAGGATGATCCCGCCGTAGCTGTCGTAGAGGCCGCGCCCCCCGGAGCCGCTCCAGTCGTTGCCGCCGAGGAGCGGCAGGTGGCGGATCGTGACGAAGTTCGGGATCAGCGTGACCTCGAACGGGATCATCAGCGTCGCCAGCACCAGCAGGAAGAGCGGCCCCTTGAGCGGGAAGTCCATCCGCGCGAAGGCGTAGGCCGCCAGGATCGCGCAGAGCATCTGGAGCGCCGTGCCGACGAGCGCGATGATCGCCGAGTTGAGGAAGTAGCGCCCGAACGTGGACTCCGGCTTGTTCCACGCCGTCAGGTAGTTCTCCGGGTGCCACGCGCGTGGCACGACCGTCGGCGGCGAGAGGTTGATCTCGGCCAGATCCTTGAACGACGTGATCACCATCCAGTAGAACGGGAAGAGCATCGCCAACGCCCCGGCGCCCAGCGCCAGGTAGACCGCGACCGTCCCCGGGCGCGGGAAGCGTAGGGCGCGGCCGGCGGGTCGCGGGCCGTGGGATTCGGCGCGCCCGCTCGGCCCGAGACGATCCGCACTCATACCGCTCGCCTCCTTCTCCTCACATCTGCGGACGGATGGCGGAAGGGCTGGTCCGATGCTGTAGGGGCGTATTGCATACGCCTGCCATCCACACCTCCGACGTGAGTGGCGGGGACAGCGGGCGTACGCAATACGCCCCTACACGACCGGATCGGGGCAGCCTTCCCGCGAATCGCTGTATAGCCCACGGCCCACCGCCTTCGGCCCACACCCTTCGCCCCTCGCCTCTCATCCTTCGGCCCTCTGCCTTCAGCCTTCTGCCCTCGGCCCCCGGCCCCCGCCCTACCCGTAATGGACCCGGCGCTCCACCACCCGGAACTGCAGCGCCGTCAGCCCGATCAGGAAGAAGAAGAGGACGAAGGACGCCGCGGCGGCGTAGCCGACCGCGCTGGGGCGCTGGTAGAAGTTGGTGAAGATGTAGAGCGTCAGCGTCATCGTGGTGTTGAGCGGCCCCCCCGCGCTGTTGCCGAAGCCGCCGCCGCCGCTGAGCACGTAGACCGCCTCGAAGCTCTGGAACGCGGCGATCAGCGAGATCGTCAGCAGGAAGAAGATCGTCGGTGAGAGGAGCGGGAAGGTGATCCGCCGCATCAGTTGCCGAGCGTTCGCCCCGTCGAGCCGCGCCGCCTCGTACAGCTCGGGCGGGATCGCGGCCAGCCCCGCCAGCATGATCACGGTGTTGAAGCCGAGCGCGGACCAGACACTGAAAATGATCACGCAGAGGAGTGCCAGGCTCGGGCCGGCCAGCGCGTCCGGCAGGCCCGCCGGCCAGCCGAGGCCGACCCCGGCGGCGATCTTCTTCAGCACCGGGTCCGGGTCCTGAAGCCAGGTTTGCGCGGGCAGCCCGACACGCCCGAGCAGCCAGTTGGCGACGCCGACCTGCGGGTTGAAGATCCACAGGAAGACCATCCCCGCCGCCACGGTGGAGGTGACGTGGGGCAGGAAGTAGGCGGCGCGGAAGAGGCCCCGCGCGCGGATCTTCTGGTGCAGCAGGTTGGCGATCACGAAGGCGAGCAGGAGCGTGGCCGGGATGGTGCCGATCACGTAGTAGAGCGTGACCAGGAAGCTCTGCCCCAGGTCGCCGAGGACCGGCGCGCCGTCCTCGACGCGGATCGTCTCGTCCAGCAGCCGCCGGTAGTTGGCGAGGCCGACGAAGCGCTCGGCGGCCACGCCCCAGCGCCAGAGGCTGATCCAGAAGCCGAGCAGGATCGGCCAGAGGTCGAAGACGGCCAGCAGGAGCAGCGTCGGCAGCAGGTAGAGGAGCGGCGTCAGCCGCTCGCGCAGAGGCGCGGCCGGGCCGCGGCCCGCCGCGCCGGGCGGTCGACCGCCCGGCGCAGCCCCTTGGTCAGTTCCATGACGCCACCCTCACGAGACGAAGATCGGGTTGGCGAGGAGCAGGAGCGTCGACGGCTGCCGGTACAGCCGCGGCTCCTGCGGGCTCGCCGCGTAGAGTTCGAGCCGGTAGTAGCCCGGCGCCGCCGGCGTGTCGGCGAAGGCGAACGCGCGCGCCTCGTCCCCGACCGTCGGCTCGACCGCGACCGCCTCGTGGAAGAGGCCGTTCTTGAGCAGGAAGAGCTGGGCCGGGAAGCGCAGATCGCGCAGCTCGACTTGCAGGCGCAGGGGGCGCCGGCCGGCGCCGCGCCGCCCATCTCGATCCGCCCGCCGCCGTCGGTCGCCGCCCAGTAGTCGAGGCGCGGCCCCAGGCTGGCGTAGACGCGCCCCGACCGCAGCCCGGCGACGATCCCGGCCTCGCTCAGCTCCGGCGCGTGAACGTAGGTGAAGCACTGCCCGAGCCGGTGCCGCGCGTCGCGCGGGTGGTGGGAGTCGGTGCCGGCCACGCCGACGATCCGCCGCCCCCGGCGCAACTGCTCGTCCCACAGCCCGAGTTGCAGCGCGTTGTGCGGCCCCTCCAGGTGGTGGTAGACCTCCAGCAGGTCGGCGAGATCCCAGTCGAACTCGTGGTAGCGCCAGCCGAGGTCGCCGGAGAAGGGGTGGTTGACGCAGAAGAGGCCGCCCCGCTCCCGCGCGGCGCGCGCGACCGCGTTGATGTCCCAGCGCCCCGCCCCTGCCGGCCCGACCTCGACCGCGCGACCGCGCTCATCGAGCGCCGGGCCGTCCGGGTAGAGGTCCACCCAGCGGTCGAGGCCGTGCAGGTTCGCGTGGCCGGCGTGCCCGGTCAGCTCGAGCCCGCGCAGCACCGCCAGGTCGCCGCCGCCGAGCGCGACGAGATCGCGCCAGCCGGCATTGGTGAAGTGGTCGGTGAGCGCCAGGAAGTCCAGCCCGTAGGCGCGCGCCGCCGCGACGACCTCCGCGACCGGCGTCTTGCCGTCGCTGTTCCAGCTATGCGCGTGCAGCTCGCCGCGATACCAGCCCGCGCCGCGGGCCGGCCCCCCCCGCGCCCCGCCTCTGGGGGGCGCCACTCGCATCGACCGCCCTTTCTCCCCCGGTATTGGGGGGCCGGGGGGTGCTCCGGGGCCGTCTCCCCGGCGACGATCTCCAGCTCGTAGTCGGCGGTCTCGGCGGTGCGCTCGATGTCGATCAGCGCGCGCCAGCGGCCCGGCCGCAACGGGCCGGGGAGCGCGCCGGGGCCGGCCTCCCGCTCGCCCAGCCGCAGCTCGAGCGCGATGTCGCCCACGCCGCCGGGATTCATCCGGGTGCCGCGGTACTCCTCCGGGTCGAAGAGGGCGAGGAAAAGCTGGCAGAGGCGCTCCTTGTGGAAGCGCAGCGTCACGACCAGTTCCGCCGCCCCCGACACCAACTCGAACTCGTGGACGAGGTAGTGGACGCGCGGCGCCGGGCTGACCCGCCCGCTGAAGCGCAGCGGCGCCCCGCCGGGCCGCAGGACGGCGGGCGCGGGCGCGTCCCGGCGGCGCCCGCGGGAGAGCCGGTCGGGGCGACGGCTTCCCCCCGCGCCTCGACATCAGCTACCGGGTCCGCCGCTGCCTCCGCCCCGCCGCCGGGCGCCGTGGCGGCCCCGTCGCCCAGGAAAGGGCGCACCGTGGCGAGGCTCTGGGCGATGTGCGCGCCGTTGAAGACTTCCAGCGTCACGATCCCGCCGTACCGGGCCTCCTCCAGCGCCCGCCAGAGCGCGGCGAGGTCGAGCGCGCCGGCGGGGTCGCCGAGCGGGCGGTGGTCCAGGCCGTCGATCACGTCGTGCAGGTGGACGTGGACCAGCCGCGCCGCGTAACGGCGGACGAATGCCGCCGGGTCGCCGCCGCGCGCCAGCAGGTGCCCGATGTCGAAGCAGACCCCGAGGTCGTGCCGTTCCAGCAATTCGTCGAGGATCTCGAACGGGTAGTTGAGGTTCTCGACCGCGACCCGCCGGCCGGGCAGGCCGGTCCGCGCGAGCAGTTCCGCCAGCGACTCCCCGGCTGTCGCCACGTTGCGGCGCTGCTGGGCGAGGGCGCGCTCGCGGCCGGCGATGCTCCGCTCGACCCCGAAGAGGGCGTGACGTGCAGCACCCACGCCGCCGGCTCCAGCGGCGCGCAGAGGGCGACGACCTCCGCCAGCGTGTCGAGGCTGGCGCGGCGCAGCGCCGGGTTCGGCGAGGCGAGCTGGATCGTCAGCGGCAGGTGGACGCTGTAGCGCAGCCCGCGCGCCGCCCGCAGCGCGGCCAGGTCGCCGAGCAGCCCCGGGCGCGGCGGCAGGCTCACGCCGTGGTCGAAGGTCAGCTCGATCGCGCCGAACTCACCGGCCAGCGTCGCCGCCGCCTCGGCGAGGTCGCGGTCGGGCTGGGCGATCGTGCAGGCGGCGAGGGTCGGCGCAGCCCGCGCGGCCGCGGCGGGGCGGTCCCGCAAATCGATCCCGGTCATCAGGCCAGCTCCTTGAGCATCCGGTCGGCCTCGCTTCATCGCGGCGGCGGCCTCGGCGGGGCTCGTCCGGCCCAGGATCACCTCGGTCGTCTTGTCCGAGACCAGCTTGTCGATGCTGTTGCCGGCGGCGCTCGGCTGGTAGATGCGCGCGGCGGTGAAGACCTCGTCGAAGGCCTGCTGCTTCTGCGGGTACTTCTGGTAATTCTCCTGCAGCAGTTCGGTGTTCTTCGCCGAGAGGGTTCCCGGGAAGTAGCCGGTGCGCGCGGCGTAGATCGCCTGCGCCTCGGAGCCGCCGAAGTAGCGCATGAAGAGCCACCCGGCCAGGTTGCGCTGCGGATCCTTCTTGTCGAACAGCACCTGGTTGCCGCCGTAGAGCGCGGTGATCGGCTGGACCGCCTTCCCCTGCGGCGTCAGGGTGATCCCCCAGGGGAACTTGTCCTTGATCAGGTCAATCTTGCTGCTGGTCCGGGCGGTGGTGCCGATCTCGAACGCCGCGCGCCCGTTGGTGAACTCCTGCTCGGTGTTCTCGGCGGTGTAGGCGAGCCCCTCGTCGAACAGGCGCTTGAGCAGCTCCAGCGCGGCGGCGACCTCCGGGGCATTGTAGTTGCTCGACTTGCCGTCCTCGGCCAGCGGGTCGACGCTGTTGGAGCGCATCATGTTGTGCAGCAGCCCGCCGGGGCCGGTGCCGACCGGCAGGGCCGGCAGCTTGGCGCTCACCTTGATCTGGCGCGCCTGCGCCACGAACTCGTCCCAGGTCTTCGCCGGCGCCGTGAGCCCCGCCTGCTTGAGGATGTCCCGGTTGTAGTACATCCCCTGCGAGCTGTTGCCGTGGATCCAGCTCATCGTCTTGCCCTCGTAGGCGGGGATGCGCTGGCGCTCCAACACCCCCTTGGCAACGTCGGCGATCTGCGCCTCGGTCAGGCCGTACTTCTTGCTGGCGATGTACCCGTCGAGCGGCAGCACGACCTGCGCCTTCATGTACTCCAGCGTGTCGCTCTCGTAGGCCATGCTGACTTCCGGCAGCCCGCCACCCTGGAGCGCGGCGCGGATCTTCTGGTTCAGCGCGCCGTAGTCGCCCTGGAAGATCTCCTTGACCGTGATCTTGTACGGGTTCTCGGCGTTGAACTTGGCGACGATCTCCTTGATCGCCTCGCCGTAGAGCGTCGCCTGGATGTGCCAGAAGGTGATCTCGATCGGCTGGTCGAGCGTGATCGCATCGATGCCGCTCTCGGCGTTTCCCCCATTGCCGCCGCCGGCGCCGTTCCCGGCGGTCCCGCAGGCGGCCAGCAGCCCGGTGCCGGCGAGGCCGACCGCCAGGGTCCCCGCCCCGGTCAGCCGCAAGAAGCCGCGCCGGGTGATGCTGCGCTCGCCTGCCGCCCCGCCGATCACATCCCCTCGTTCGTCCCGGAACTCGATCCCCACGCGCCCCCTCCCAACACTTGTCCCCCTGGTGCGCACTCACACCCCACGCGGAATGCTACTGGCCGCGCGGGGCAGCCTGCGTTAACCCACGTAAACAGGCTGTTAAACTTCAGTTAACGGATCATTAATTCCCGACGTGTGGGTGTGAAGCGGGGGCCGTGGAGGGAGGAGCGCCAAGGGGGCGCGGACGGAGGGTGGAGGGCAGCGGGTGGAAGCGTTCGGACTCTCAGCCGGCCCGGACGCCGACAACCCCGATCGCCCCGCGCCCGGCCGTTAGCGGCGGCGCAGCAGCCCCCGCGCGCGGCGCCCGAGCGGGCCGAGCCGCCCGCCGAAGCGGTCGGTGATCTCGAGCAGCTCGCGGGATTTGAGGTACCAGGCGGCCACGAGGTAGGTGCAGAGGCCGGTGAGGACGGCGTAGAGGAAGATCAGGATCTGCCAGGGCGACTTGCCGCCGGGGGCGGTCGGGTCGGTCACCGCCGTGAGCGGGTCCCGGATCAGCAGCAGCACGCCGGCCATCGCGGCGGTCGCCAGGAGGCTCTTCAGGAAGGAGCGCCAGACCGCCGGATCGAACGGCCCGATCCGCCGCCGCAGCACCCCCAGCAGGATCAGCATCTCGATCCCGCTGGTGATGCTGGTGGCCGCGGCCAGCCCGCGGTAGCCGAGGAGGCGCAGCAGGAGCAGGGCGGCGGCGAGGTTGACGGCGATCGTGATCAGCGAGGCGAAGAGCGGCGTGCGGGTGTCCTGCATCGCGTAGAAGGCGCGCGCGGTCGTCTCAACCAGCGCCAGCGCGAAGAGCCCGGCGGCGAAGTACGGCAGCGCCCCCGCGACCAGCGCGATCGACTCGGCGTCGAACGTCCCCCACCCGAGGACCGTCTGCACGATCGGCCGGGCCAGGATCATCAGCGCCACCGCCGAGGGCAGCGTCAGGAAGAGGAGCGGGCGGATCGCGTCGCCGAGGGTCGTCTTGAGCGCGGCGAACTCGCGGTTGGCGAACTGGCGCGACATCGCCGGGAAGATCACCGTCGAGACGGCGATCGCGAAGAGGCCGTGCGGCAGCATCATCAACTGGTAGGCGTAGTCGAGCGCCGCGATCGCTCCCCGCCAGGCTGGCGGGTGATGACGAGAATGTTGACCTGGAACGCCGCCTGCCCGATGATGCGCGGCCCCATCAGCCGGCCCACCGTGCCGACGCCCTCCGCCACCGGCAGCGGCAGGAATGAGTAGCGCATCCCCGCGCGGAGCAGCCCCGGCAGTTGCAGCAGCAGGTGGCAGGCCGACGCGGCGACGACGCTCCAGGCCAGCCCCCGCACGCCGTAGCGCGGCGCGACGACGAGCGCGCCGAGGACGAACGCCATGTTGTAGGCGATCGGCGCGAAGGCCGGCAGGGTGAAGTTGTCGGTCGATTCGAGCATCCCCTTCGCCGCCGCGCCCAGCCCCAGGAAGAAGGGCGAGAGGAGCAGGATGCGCGTCAGCTCGATCGCGAAATCCTGGTACCGCGGCTCCAGCCCGCGCGCGACGGTCAGGCGGACCAGTGGATCGGCCAAGAGGAACGCGACGACGGCGACGACGGCGAAGCCCTCGACCATCAGCGTCAGGACGTTGGAGGCGAGCCGCCAGGCCTTGCGCTCCTGCCCTTGCCCGAGGAACCCGGCGAAGACCGGCACGAAGGCCGAGCCGAACGCGCCGCTCATCACCATCAGGAAGATCAGGTCGGGGATCCTGAACGCGGCGACAAACGCATTGATCTCATCGCTCGTGCCGAAGGTCGCCGCCAGGATCGTGGTGCGCGCCAGGCCCAGCGCGCGGCTGATCACGAACGCCAGCCCGATGATCGCCGCCGAGGAAGCGAGGCTGCGCGTCACCCGCGCCGGGGCGGGCCGCACCACGGGTGCTGTCGTATCGGTCATCGGCTCCTGGCGGGGCGGTCGCTGCGTCTGCATACGGCGGTCAGTATAGCACGCAGCCCCCATCCGCAGGGCGCGCGCCTGTTCAGGGTCGGATAGTCGGGTAGTCGCCTGGAGGACGCCGGCGCCGCTGGCAGCGTGCGATGCCGTCCGCTCGCGTCCATCTACCCGCCTCCCGCCTACCCGACCCTGAACTCCGACCGGGGCCGTTACTCCTCCCAGCGGGGCGGACGGTCGAGCAGCCCCGCGCCGTGACGGCGGCGGCGGAAGGGGTGCGCGGGGTAGTGGAAGTCGTGGCCGCCGAGGACGCGGAGCGCGGCGTAGAGGCCGTAGCCGATCGAGCCGACGTACCAGAGGACGAAGACGATCCCCGTGCCCAGCAGCACCAGCAGCAGGGCCGCCGCCCGCGCCCCGCCCCTGCTCCACCAGCCGCGCAGGTCGAGGGCGACGAAGACCCCCAGGCCGACCGCGACGATCAGCACGTTGGTCAGCAGGACGAAGAATTGATAGCGCCCGGCGCGGTCGGCCTGCTCCTCGATGAAGGGCGAGCGCCGACCCGCCAGCCAGATAACGCCGGTGATCGCCAGAGAGAGGAGGAAGCCGATGCCGAGCAGCCCGAAGCCGATCGCCGCGTGCGCCACCGCCGCCAGCGTCCGCTCGCCCCCGCGCCCCGCAACGCGCGTGACGGGACCGGCGAAACCCGCGCGCCGGCGCGGCCCGTCGAACGCCTCATCGTCCGGCATCGTCCCACCCTCGCCCCCCTGCCACGCGCGGAGCCGTGGGGCGATGATAGCGCAACGCGCGGCGCCGTGCGTGGGCGGACACCGCCCTCCGCAGGCCGGGAACGCCCCCACCCTCCCAACTTGGCGGGGACGGAGGGGGGAGAAGACGCGAGTAAAGCAACCGGCCTTTCGGAGAGGCGCCCGGCTGGCCCCGCTTCTGCGGCGCGGGCCCCCCAAAGTTGGAGGGCCGTGGGGGGCGGCCCCTTGCGCGCGCCACCCTGCCGACGGCCTGGGAGGCGCGCGATACTGCCGGCCGACGTAGGCGCGACGGGCGGCGGGCGGGGGCGCCGAGCGGGGGTGGAGATGCTGATGGCGGGGGCGGAGGGCAGCGCGACGGATGCCGGGACGCCGCCGGACGCGGCGCAGGCCGGGGCGGTCACGGCCGAGGCGCAGGACGCGCTGGTGGCGGCGGCGCTCGCGGCGCGCGAGCGCGCAGCAGGGCGACGCCCCCTACTCGCGGTTCAAGGTCGGCGCGGCGCTCCTGACCGCCCGCGGCGAGGTCATCACCGGCTGCAACGTCGAGAATGTGTCCTACGGGCTGACTATCTGCGCCGAGCGGGCGGCGGTCTTCGCGGCGCGGGCGGCGGGGCGGGATCGGGCCGGTGGGGCGAGCCGGCGATCGTCGCCGTCGCCGTGGCCGCGGAGGGCGACCGGCCGCCGAGCCCCTGCGGCGCCTGCCGCCAGGTTCTCCGCGAGTTCGGCCCCGACTGCCTGGTGATTATGTCGAACCTGCGGGGCGCGCGCCGGGTCCTCGCGCCGCTGGACCACCGCGATCATGCTGCCGGCCGCGTTCGGCCCCTGGTCGTGAGCGGGGCGGTGGCGGGTGGCATCCCGTCCGCGACGACCGGGGAGGCGCGGTGAGCCGGGTGGTGGTGCTGGCGAGTTCGATCGTGCCGCGGCCCGGCCTGCCGACCAACGGCGGCGGGCTGCGCGGCTGGACCCTGGCGCGCGGGCTGGCCTCGCGCGGCCACGCGGTGACGCTGCTCTTCCCGCGCGACAGCCTCGACGAGCAGCTCGCGCCGATCGCGCCGGACGCCCGCGCAGCCGCCCTGCCCCACACCTTCGACTGGCGCGACCCGCTCGCCGCGGCTCGCGCGCGCGCGCCCGGACGTCGTCGTCGCGGCGGGGTGGCCGCTGGCGAGCCAGCTCGCCGGCTGCCCGGTCCCGCTGGCGGTGGACGTGGCCGGCCCGGTGCTGCTGGAGTTCGTCGCGCAGGGCGGCGACAAGGCGGCGCGGCTCGCCGGGCGCAAGACCGCCGCCCTGGCCGCCGCCGACTTCGTCACCTGCGCCGGCGAGCGCCAGCGCCCCTACTTCTACCCCTGGCTCCTGCTGGCCGGCTTCGCTCCCGACGACTGCCGCCGCCGGTTCGCCGTCGTGCCGATCAGTTGCGACCCGGCCCTCCCCGCGCGCCGGCCGCCGGGGGCCGAGCCAACGATCGTCTTCGCCGGGATGGCCCTCGCCTGGCAGGACCCGCTCCCGGCGATCGAGGCGACGCTGGCGACGCTCGAACGCCGGGGGCGCGGGCGGCTGGCGCTGTACACCGGCTTCCACCCGGTCCACTCGGCCGGCGCGGGGTGGTTCGCCGCGCTGGAGCGCGCGCGCGACCACCCGCGCGCGGCGCTGCACAGCCTGCTGCCCTATGATCGGCTCCTCGACGCCTACGCCGGCGCCGACGCCGCGCTCGACCTCTACGCCCCCTCGCTGGAGCGCGAGCTGGCCTTCAACACCCGCACGGTCGATTTCCTGCGCTGCGGCGTCCCGCCGATCTACGGCGACTACGCCGAGCTGGCGGATCTGCTCCGCGCCTACGACGCCGGATTCGTCGTCCCGCCGGACGACCCCGCCGCGCTCGCCGCCGCGGTCGAGACGGTCCTCGACGATCCGGGGCGGCTGGCGGCGCTCGGCCGCAACGCCCAGCGCCTGGCCCGCGAGCGCCTGGCCTGGGACCGCACGATCGGGCCGCTGGCCGACTTCTGCGCCGCGCCGTCGCGCCGCCAGCCGGGGCCGATGACGCCCCGCGTGCTCGCGCCGGAGCTGGTCGAGGAGCGCGACGACCTCGCGCGGCAGCTCGCCGACCGCGACCGCGAGATCGCCGCCCTGCGCGAGCACGCCGCCCGCGTCGAGGCGGACTGGCGGGCCAAGGCCGACTACGCCGGCGCGCTGGAGGCGGAGCTGCGCGAGCGGCGGCGCGCGCCCTGGCGAGCCGCCCTCCGCCAGACCGCCGCCACGGTCGCGAGGCGGCGCGGCTGAACGGCCGCCGCGCCCACGGCTCTCACCGGCGCGCGGGGCGCCGCCGCGCGTTCGCCGCGAGGACGTACGCCGCGCGCGCCAGCCGACCCGCCGCGCGCCGCAACGGGGCGGGGCCGGACCCGTCAAGGCCGGCGGGCGCAGCCGGAGCCTCCGCACCTTCCGGGATGGAGGGCACGAAGCCGGCGATCCCCTCGAAGCGGTAGCCCGCGCGCGCCCCCTCCCGCGGATCGAGGCTGTAGAAGTGGTCGCCGCTGCGGGGTGGCGCCAGCGGTGCAGCGGCAGCGTGCCGGGCCGCGGCGTGGGGCTCAGGTAGCCGATGATCCCCTCGTCGCGGTAGCCCGCGCGCCGGCCCTCCTCCGGATCGGCCGTGTAGAGGTGGTCGCCGCTGCGCCGGTGGAAGCGGCGGTGGAGCGGGAGCCGGCCCTCCCCGCCCTCCGGGTAGAGCGCGAAGGCCAGGCCCTCCGGCCGGTAGCCCGCCCGCGCCAGCTCGCCGGGCTCGGTCGTGTAGAGGTGGTCGCCGTCGCGCGCCCCCCGGACGACGAGCCGCGGCGCCGGTCCCGACCCCGCGGCCTCCGGCGGCGCGGACGACGCCCGATCGTCCGCCGGCGGGCGGGGGGGCCGGCGGAAGCGCGCGGCGTCGAGCCGGACCCCCTCCTGGAGGGGCGCGAAGAAGGCGGCGTGCCGCGCGACCAGATCGGCCCAGTCGAAGCGCGCGGCGGTGTCGCGGCCCGCCGCCGCCAGCCGGCGTCGCAGCGCGGGGTCGCCGTGCAGCCGCACGATCGCGTCGCAGAGGCCGCGCACGTCGCGCGGCTCGACCAGCAGGCAGTTCTCGCCGTCGACGGCGTACTCCAGCGTCCCCCCCGTCCTGGTCAGGACGGCCGCCGTGCCGCTCGCCAGGGCCTCGATGCCGAGCATGCCGAAGCCCTGGTAGAGCGAGGCGTCAAGGGCGACGTCGCAGGCGACCAGGTGCCGCGCCATCGCCCCGCGGTCGAGCAGGCCGACCCCGAGGACGTTCGGCAGGTCCGGCAGCGGGTAGCCCCCCAGCCCCGCCCGCTCCTCGGCGTAGCGCCCGGCGAAGACGAACGTCACTTCCGGGCAGCGGTCGCGCAGCCGCCGGGCCGCTTCGAGGAGGAAGGGCGCGCCGCGCCGGTCGTCGCCGCGCAGCATCGCGAAGACGAGGAAGCGCCCGGCCCGCCGCAGCGCCGCCAGGTCGGGCGGGGGCACCTCGCGCGGGTAGAACTCGTCGGTCGCGACGCCGAGCGGGATCACCGCGCTGTCGCAATCGTGCTGCTCGCGCAGGAGATCGCGCACCCAGGCGGAGACCGCGATCCGGTGGGGGATCTGCTCGTAGGTCAGCGCCACGGCGGAGAGGTTGACGCCGTTGCCGAAGTAGCCCTCGTAATCCTGGATGAAATAGGCCGGCGCGCAGCCGTAGGCGCGGCAGACCCGCGCCACCGCCGGGACGGTCTGGTAGCCGGTGGCGACCAGCACCTTCGCGGCCGGCGGGAAGGCGAGGAATTCTTCCTCGCTCGCGTAGCAAAGCGGCGCGAAGAGGCACTCGCAGTCGATCTGCCACGGGCCGACCGTCGCCACCATCGCCCGCCGCCCCTGCAGGATCAGCCGGTTGACGATCTCCACGACCGAGATCATCCCCCCGACCCCCGCGCCGGTCGGCGGGAGGTAGTAGACGACGTCGTAGACCAGCTCGGGCGGGTCGAGGAGCGCGCCGGTCCCCGCCTCCCGCAGCGGGCCGAGGGGGTCGGCGGCCTCGAAGGCGGCCAGCGCCGCGCGGTAGGCCGCGCCCCAGCGCGCCTCGAAGATCGGCCAGTTGCGCCGCTCGTGCGGCGTCCGGTCGCCGAACGAGGCGCCGAGCGCGTGGTAGACGTAGCAGTCGTCGGCGACGACGGCGCGGAAGCCGGCCGCCACCGCGCGGAACTGGTAGTCGGCCTCCTCGACGTAGCCCTGCCCGAAGATCGGGTCGAACGGGCCGACCAGGTCGAGCAACCGGCGGGTCAGCAGCAGGCAGTAGCCGACGACCGTCGCCGCGTCGGGGTGGCCGCGCCGCCCGCGCGCGGCGATCGCCGCCGCCGTGTCGGCGTAGCTATAACCGGGCGGCATCGCGACGCTGAGGTTCTCGCCGCGGTTGCTCAGCGGGCAGGCCAGCCCGACCGCCGGGTCGGCCAGGGCGGGGGCCAGCAGCCGGTCGAGCCAGCCGTCGGTGACGATCGCGTCGCTGTTCAGCAGCACGACATGGGGCGCGTCGCTCGCCGCCAGCGCGCGGTTGACCGACAGGACGTACCCCAGGTTGGTCTCGTTGGTCAGGACGCGGGCGTTGGGTCGTGCGGCGGCGATCTCGGCGATCAGTCCCTTCGTGTAGTCGTCGGAGGCGTCGTCGACCAGCAGCAGCCGGAAGCGCACCGGGTCGGTGTGGCGATAGAGGCCCTCCACGCACCAGCGCAGGTGCTTCGGGCTGTTATGCACCGGCACGACGATGTCCACCCGCGCCCCGGGGTCGACCGGCGGGCGCGTGAACTTCAGCGCCCACGGCGCGATGAAGTCTGCGGCGAAGTCGCGGTCGCGGACCATCCCGGCCCGCGCGAAGAGATCTTCCCAGTATTCGGCCGGCTGGACGTTGGCATGGGTCGCCTCGGGGAAGTCCTCGTCCGGGTTCGAGCTGAAGTAGACGATGTCGGCGGCGGCCGCCAGATTGCGGATCGCGGCCGGCGCGTCGCGCGCGTCGAGGTGTTCGAGCACCTCCATGCAGATGGCGACATCGTGGCGGCGCGCGACCGGCTCGCGGACGTCGCCGACGCGCAGGAACGGCCTGACCGCCTCGTGCGCCGCGCCGACGGCGTAGGGCGAGAAGTCGATCCCGCAGGCGTCCACGCCGCGCTCGCGCAGCACCTCAACCAGGAAGCCCTTGGCGCAGCCGAACTCGATCGCCGTCCGCGGCCGGGCGTCCGCGACGATGCCGTCGGCGACCTGGCGGAAGAAGTGCTGCCAGCGTTCGCGCGTGTAGGGGCCGAGGCCGTTGTAATGGTCGTAGTACGCGGCGTCGTAGTAACCCCGGTCCTCGGTCGCGCCGCGCTCCCCCGGCCGCTCGCCCATCCGCCTGCCTTCCCCCGCTCCGGACTCCATCCCAGGCACACGGCACGTCAGGTCACCCGATCCCAGTTCGGGTCAGGCGGCTAAGCGGCGCCGCGGCTAGGGCATTATACGCGCCGCCGCCCCCCGCGGCCACGCCCGCCAGACGGGGGAGTTGTTGCCACGCCAGACTATATGGGCACGAACCCATGGTGGAGGACGTGAGAATGCCCTTACTGCCGGCATCCTCCGCGTTCTCAATGTCCCTGAAGGTCAACGCTCCGGAGGGCCGATCTCGAAGATCACCGGCTGCCGCGGTTCGAAATACGACCGGCCGTCGCTGCTGACGATCTTGATCGTCAGGGAATGGCGCCCCGGCGCGAGCTGGTCGGTTGGGAGGAGCAGGTCGAAACCGGATCGGAGTTGGGCGGCGCCGAGCCGCCCCGCCACGTCCGGGCGCTCATCACCGTAGACCGCCTGGAAGTGGTGGATGCCATCGACCGAGACGAAGACGCCGCGCGCATCCGCCGCCCAGCCACCAACCGCATCATGCTGCCGGCCGGAACGATCCGGTATCTTGGAGGCCGCGCGTGGGGCAAAGACGACCGTCCGTGCGTACCGCGGCGCGATGTTCGCTGCCTCACCCCATTTAGCACCCCGACGAGCGGCTGCAGCCGGGCGATCGCGGCGGTCGTGACACGCGTGGGGAGAGGCATGGATTTCGAGACTTTCAAGCAATTATTCCTCTCGGTGTGTCACTCTAGTGTCGGGTAACTCAAACGGCCGCCGCGCCGCCCCGCCGCCGGTGCCCCGGCCGGTGCGGGGGCACGGCCGGGGGCCGGGCGGCGGCGTTGCCCCCACCGGCCCGTGTGCAGATGGCCGGTCACCGCCGCTTTTCGCGCCGGCGCGCCGGGAAGGGGTAGTCGTGCGGGAACGGGGGGCGCGCGAGCCGCCGCCGGGCGGGCGGGCGGCGGCGTGGGCGCGGCCGCCGAGGGCACGGCCCCGGCACCGGGCGCGCTCGGGCAGGCGCCGGCAGGTCGGCGCGCGTGGACGCACCGGCGGCCGCGCCGCGGCGGGCCGCGCCGCGCCTGCGCCGCCGGCCGCGCGGGAGCGGCTCCGCCGGCCCGCGCGGGCAGCGGCAGCCGCGCCGCGCGCGCGGGGCCGCGGCAGCGGGTGGCGCGGAGCCGCGGCCCCCTGCAGGCGCGGGTCGGGCTGGCGGCGCCGGCGGCGGGGGCGCACCGCCGGCGGCCCAGGCCGCGGCGCACCGCGGGCCGCACGCCCGTCGCCGCGCGCGGCGCACCCGGTAGCGGCGCCCTGGGGCGCGCCCGCGCGGGCGGACGCCCGCCGGAAGGGGCGCGCCCGGCGGCGTGGCGCGCGGCCCGCCGCCCTGCAGCGGCGGCCCGCCAGCCCGGGCCGAGCGGCGCGCGCGCAGCGCCGGGGGCGTCCTCCCGCGCAGGGCGGCCGCACCGCGGCCGCGCGGCGGCGCGGCCGCGCGGCCGGACGCCCGCGGCCGGGTGGTACCCGCCGTGGGCGCCGCCGGCCCGCGCCACCGCCGGCGGCGCCGCCCCGCCCCAGCGCCGCCCACGACCGCGCCGCGGCGCCCGGCCGGGCAAGCCGCACGCCGCCAGGCCGGGGGCGCCCGCCCCGCGCGGCGCCGCCCACGCCCGCCCGCCCGCATCCACAAGCGGCGCCGCAGGCCGGGGGCGCCCCGCCCGCGCGGCGTCGTCACAAGCGGCGGCCGCGGCCCGGGGCGTCCCGGCCGGGCCACACCCAGCCGCGTCAGCACCCGATAGGCGGCCTCCGGCAGCGGGGCCTCCCGCGCTAGGCGCGACCTTAGCACGCGCACGCTATCAGCGGCCGGCCCCCGATGCCCTCAGTTAGCGGACCCTAGAGCTCTACGAACCTGCGCTAAGGGCCTCGTGGTGCCACCGTGGCGAACGGGCTATCCGGGATGAGGATTGCTGCCGCGCGCGGGTGACCACCGTGGTCAACAGCCCGCCGCCGCAGCGGTCGGGGCGGTACCGCGCGATGCGCGCGGGCAGGGCTGATGCGATCGCTGACCGTAAATGGACCCTGGGGGCAGGGGGTAGAGGGCGGGGGCGGAAGGCGCGTAGTTTGCTCGCGCGGTCAGGCCAAATGTCTCCCATCCTGCCGCTTTCCGTCCCCCGTCCCCCGCCCTCCGTCACCAGCGCCGGTTGTCCGACCGGGGAAAGGGTGGTCTATACTTACGCGACCGTTCCACTATGGCAGCGTGATGGTAGCGTGATCGTCATCGGCATGGGACCGCGAACGGCGGGATCGGACTGGCAGGGGCTACCGCGGGCGCAGCCGGGCGGGGGCGCGGCGCGGGGAGAGGCGAAGGTCATGGCGGTGCGTTGTCCGAGTTGCGCGCGGCTGGTCCCGGAGGAGGCGGGGTACTGCTCGCGCTGCGGGTCGTCGCTGGCGGCGCCGCTGCGGCTGAGCTGGCTGGCGCGGCTCTTCTGGTCCTGCCCGAACTGCGGCAGTGAGACGCCGCTGGCGGTGAACCAGCCCTTCTTTGGTGGGGCCACACTCGGCTGCGCCGCCTGCGGCGCGAGCTGGCGGCTCGACCCCGAGGCGCGCGCGCTGACGCAATTGGACCGCGACACCCGCCGGCCGGTGGAGACGGGGCCGCTCGACGCCTGGCTGGCGCGGCTGACGGCGCCCCTGTCCTGGCGCCCGATCCCTGCGCCGCACCTCCTCCTCCAGCCGGGCGAGACCTGCCTGGTGCGCGTGGAGCGGGCGGCGATGCTGGCCCCGCGCCAGCCGGCCGGGAGCCGCCAGCCGGCCGGGCGGGTGGAGGTCGCGCCGGGGGTCTACGAGCGGATCGCCGCCGATCCGCTCGGCCCCAGCCCGCGGATGCTCGCCACCGTGGCGCGCGGCCCCCTCCTCGTGACCGACCGGCGCCTCGTCTTCATGGGGGACCGCAAGCACGTCGAGGCGCCGCTGCCGCGCCTCGACGCGGTGGAGGTGGACGAGGGTTTCTTATTGGTCCACCGCCCCGCGCGCACCGACACCTTCGGCCTCACCGACGAGAGCGCGGTCAAGGTCCGCGCCGCGATCCTGGCCGTGCGGGCGCGGCTGCTGCGCGAGCAGGCGGAGGCCGACTCCGGGGCGGCGAACGGCGCCGCCTGGGACGCCGCCGGCGAGGTCGGAGCTACACCCATCAGCACGTCGGCGGCCCCCATTGAGGCGCCCGACGGGTCCGGCCGGCAGTAGGTGGGATCGGGCCGCCCTTCGCGCGGGCTGTCGGCTGTCCCCGGCGACGGGCGGCGCGGCGGGTTTCACCCACCGCGCCGCCCCCGGCGTCCGGGCGATCAGGCGAGGCCGAGGGCCCCCTGGAGGAGGGCCTTGCTGCGAACGACACCGTCGTGGTCGTCGCCCTGCCCCTCGTACTCGATCCCCCAGATGCCGCGGAAACCCGCGGCGCGCAGGATGCCGACGCAGCGCGCGACATCGACGCCGGTGTGCCGGCCCTGCTCGTCGAAGTCGTGGAACTTGGCGTGGGCGGTCTTGGCGTAGGGCGCGATCCGCTCGAGCGCGGCGTAGCGCCCCTCCGGCGGGAAGTTGCCGAAGTCGACCAGCGCGCCGAAGTGGTCGTCGCCGACCTCCTCGAAGACGCGGACCATATAGTCGGGGTTCGCGCTGAGGCCCCAGTGGTTCTCCATCACCACCGTCACGCCGCGCTCCTTGCCCGCCCGCGCCAGCGCGCCGAAGCTCTCGATGCC
>JAUJMV010000011.1:173988-186731 GCA_030446685.1 Thermomicrobiales bacterium
TAGTCGGCCTCCAGCGAGGCGAAGAAGGGCGAGTTCAGCTCGATCGCGTCGAAGCCGAACTCCTCGCGCGCCACGCGCGGGAAGTCCAGCAGGGCCAGCGGATCGTCCGCCTGCCGGAACCGGCGGTTGAGGCTCCACCCGGCGAGCGAGATGCGGTCGTCCATGCGTGCTCCTTTCTCGGGGGGTCGTCAGGCGTCAGTCGTCAGGCGGGTAGGCGGGTAGGCGGATAGCGAGGAGTGGCAGCCGCATCGCGGGTAGCGGAGCCCTCGTCCTCTACCCGCCTACCCGCCTGACGGCTCGTCCCTACCCCAGCCGGACCTCGCGCCCGGAGCGGGCCGATTCGTAGATGGCATCGCAGAGGCGGGCGAGGCGGACGCCGGCCGTAGCGGGGACCAGCGGCGGCGTGCCGTGGCGGATGGCGTCGAGGAAGCCGCGCAGCGGGCCCTCGGAGGCGGGGGGCGTCTCGAGCGGCACCTCCCGCGTCAGCGCCACCAGCCCGTCGGGGCCGTCGGTGTAGATCTCCAGCGTGGACGGCTCCCGCGGCCGCTCGGTGAGCGTGAGCCCGCCCCGCGTGCCGCGCAATTGCAAGCCCTGGCCCTGCGTCGCATAGGCCGCCCAGGTCACGTCAAGGGTGATCGACAGGCCGTTGGCGCAGCGCAGGAGGGCGAAGACGCCGTCCTCGACGTCGAACGTGCCACCCTGGTTGTGGTCCACCCCCCACGGCCCCTGCCCGCGCCCGGCGCGGCCCAGCCGGTCGGTGGTGACGGCACTGACTGCGACCACCTCGGGCTCGTCGAGGGTCCAGAGGAGCACGTCGAGGATGTGGACGCCGGTGTCCAGCAGCGCGCCGCCGCCGGAGAGCGCCGCGGTGGTGAACCAACTCCCGTAGCCGGGGATGCCGCTGCGCCGCACGATCCGGGCGACCGCCTGATAGACCTCCCCCAGCTCCCCGTCGCGGATCAGGCGCTGGGCGGCCGCGTAGACGGCCCGCGCGCGGCGCGGCAGGTTGACCGAGAGGACCCGGCCGTGGGCCTCCGCCGCGTCGGCCATCCGCTGTGACTCGTCGCCGGTGGTCGCCATCGGCTTCTCGACCAGCACATGGCAGCCCGCTTCGAGCGCGGCGATCGTGACCGGGGCGTGGAAGGCGTTCGGCGTGACGACGATCACCGCGTCCAGCTCGCCGTCCGCCAGCATCGCGCGATAGTCGGTGTAGCGTCGCTCGATGCCGAACCCTTCCGCGCACTCGCGCAGCCGCTCGGCGTTGGTGTCGACGAGGGCGACCGCCCGCGCGCCCTCCATCTGCGCCAGGGAGGGCAGGTACATCCGCTGCGCGCAGAAGCCCAGCCCGACGACGCCGATCCGCAGTTCCTGAGCCATCCCCCCTCCAGTCCCGAGTGCTGAGTGCTGAGTGCTGAGTAATGATGTGCCACGCATGCCTCCGCGCGGCGGCGTCAGTATACACGGGGAGGGCGGTGATGCGGGGAAGGGGGCGTGCGGGGGAGGTCGACGGGTTGAAACCCGTCGCTCACGGGCGCTACCGCGCCACGAAGCCCGCCTGCGCGGGCTAGGACCGGGGCCAGGACCTTAATAATCCTGCCGGATACTCGGCTTGGGCCGATCCCAGCCTCCATAGGGAGGTTTCGTGGCCCCCAGGCCTTTCAGCCGCGGCTTCAACCACCCAGTCGCCCCATCCCCCGCGAAACAGGTGGGGCGGGCAATCGCTGCCCGCCCCACCGACGCTACCCTAACTCAGCAGTCAGCACTCAAGACTCCCCGAACAGCCCCTCCGCCCGGAGGCGGGCAAGGACCCGGTCGAAGGCCTCGACGGTGCGGTCGATGTCCTCGACCGTGTGGGCCACGCTGAGGATCGCGCCCGCGCCGTGCCAGAGGTCCATCCCCTCCAGCAGCATCCCGGCGCGCAGCGCGGCGAGCAGCGGCTCGGGGCCGCGCGCCTTGAGGACTTCGGGGGCAACCCCTGCGGGGTGTTCAAGCTCGAGGGGCAGATCGCCGGGGTAGCGCGTGCCGACGACGGTGTTGACGGTCGAGCTCTCGCCATAGGCGAAGCCGGGCAGATCGTGGCGCAGCAGGGCCTCGTTGAAGCCGCGCTTGAGGCGGCGGGCCAGCGCGTCGGCGCCCCGCTGCACGGCGGGGTCGGAGACGAGCCTGAGCGCGGTCACCCCGGCGGCGGCGGAGACGGGGTTGGCGTTGTAGGTGCCGGGGTGCGCGACCTTGCGCGTCCGGTTCCAGACCGGGTCGTCCTTGAATTCGAGCAGCTCCATGATGTCGGCCCGTCCGGCGACCGCGCCGCCCGGCAGCCCGCCGGCGAGGATCTTCGCCAGCGTCGTCAGGTCGGGGGTGATGCCGGTGAGCCCCTGCACACCGCCAGGGGACCAGCGGAAGCCGGTGACGACCTCGTCGAAGAGCAGCAGCACCCCGCGCTGGGCGGTGAGCGCCCGCAGCCGCATCAGGAAGCCGTCCGGCAGCGGGACGGTGGCGTAGGACGCGCCACTCGGCTCGAGGATCACCCCGGCGATGTCGTGGTCGGGGTGGGCCAGCAGCCGCTGCACGGCGTCGAGGTCGTTGATCGGCGCGACGACGACGCTGTCGAGGACGGCCCGCGGGATGCCCGGCGGGGGCTGGTCGAACGGGGGCGCGTAGCCGGGGAGGGCGAAGTCGTGCCAGCCGTGGAAGTGGCCGGCGAACTTGAGGATCTTGCCCCGGCCGGTGAAGGCGCGCGCCAGCCGCATCGCCAGCAGCGTCGCCTCGGTGCCGGAGGAGGTGAACTTGACGCGCGTGGCGGAGGGGACGAGGCGGCGGACCCATTCGGCCCACTCGATCTCGCCCTGATGCCCCGCGCCGTAATGCGTGCCCTTGCGCATCTGCTCGACGGTGGCGTCGACGATCTCCGGGTGGCTGTGCCCGAGCAGCAGCGCGCCGTGGCCCATCGTGTAGTCGATCAACTCGTGCCCGTCAACGTCCCACTTCTTGGAGCCGTGGGCCTGCTCGACGTAGATCGGGAAGGGTTTCGCGTGGCGCACGTCATGGGTGATGCCGCCCGGAACGGCGGCACGCTCGCGCTGGTATAGCTCATGGGAGCGGGGGTGTTCATTGATGAATTGTTGCTCGATCGTCAGGGTGGTGGGGGGCGTGGCATCGCGGGGGATCGGTCGCGTCTGCTCTCTGACCATCGGCCTGACCTCCTGGCATTGGCGCGAGGCCCAACCAGCATGCCCGCCGTCGCGACACGCAGGCCCCCGCCGTCACGACGCCGCTGTGGCCGCGGGGGCGCGGCTGGGCGCGCCCCCACTATAGCGCAGCGCCGGGGGCTGTCCATGTGAGCGGGGGCGGATGCGCGGGGCGCGATTTGTGCAGGATGCCAGGGCGCTTACCGGCCCGTCGTCCCCGCTTCCGCGCCGGCCATGCTCTGGATCGCCGGCCCGCGCAGGCGCAGCGCGCGGCCACCGCCTTCGAGGTCGAGCGTGGCGCGGTCGCCGGGGCCGACGACGAGGAGGTGCCGGGCGGCGGGCGCCTCCCGGGCCGTCGCGGCCGAGGGCGGGACGGCGGCGATCAGGAGGCCCGGCCGCCCGGCGAGCGCCGCGCGGTACCCCTCCTGGCCGCCGCGCAGCAGGATCGCGGCGGGGGCCGGTTCGGGCACGGTCCCCGCGCCGCCGACGATTGTGGCCGTGAAGCCGCCAGCGACCAGGCGCAGGGCGGCGCCCGCGCCCTCCTCCGGCGCGGGCAGCACGTCGAGGGTCAGGGCCGCGCCCGATGCGTTGTCCGCCGCTCGCCCGACATGGATGCGCGCGGCGGCGTCGATCGCCTCCAGCGGGATGCCCCGCGCGGCGCAGGCGTCGCGGAGGGCGGCGAGGCCGACCCGCCGGTCCGCGCGCCCTCCAGCCCGAGCGTCGCCACGCGGCGCACGTCGCCGTGCCGGACGAGGTCCACCGCGCCGGGCAGATCGCGCGCGTCAGCGACCAGCAGCAGGTCGAGGCGGCGGTCCCAGGGGCGCAGGCGCCGCCCGAGTTGCGCGCCGACCTCGGTCTGCGCGCCGCCGCCACCGAGCAGCACGCGCCCCCCGCCCGCCCCCTCCAGCAGCAGGCTCAGCCCGTCCTCGCCCCCGAAGACGGTCAGCCGCGGAGCGCGTGGCGTGCCGTCGCGCAGGACGAAGGGCAGCAGCAGGCCGAGCGCCAGCAGGGCGGTCAGCGCGGCGCGCGCCAGCTCGCCGCGCGGGCCGGCAGGAGCAGGAGCGGTCGTTGTCGCCATGCCGTGATGGTAGCAGGGGGCGTGAAAGGTGGCAAGTGGCGAGTGGCAGGGGGCCAACTGAGCAGGTGGTCGTGGACTTACAGCTGGTGGGGTTTGGTCGGGCAGAGTGCCGGGCAACGGGCGCGAGCCCCAGCCTGTCATCCTGAGCCACGGCGAAGGAGCGGTTTCCCTGGCACCGGACAGGGTCGACCACCGCACCGGTGCCGCGGATACTGATCCTTCGCTCCGCTCAGGATGGCAGGGTGGGGCTCGCGCCCGCCACCCAGGCAAGCCGCACCGGGAAGCGCGCTAACCGCTACCGACCAGCGTTCGAGTGGACCCGCAGGCGCTGGGCCGCGCAACCCCGAAGCGAACGCCAATGGCGATCGGGAGACCTCGTCGGCGGGACGACCTGACATGGAAGGCGGCGGCGATTCGGGGGCTGGGGATGGGCTGGCGGCCTTACCGCGGGGCGACGCAGGCCGAGGCCGCCGCGTCCCTAGTCCGCACCTGGACCGTCTCGAAACCGGCGAGCGTCAGCAGGTTGCGCACCGCCACTGTCCCGTCCTCGCCCGCGCGCCGCAGGATGCCGTCCTCGCAGGCGGAGGCCATGATTTGCTGCATCCCGCGCCGCCGGGCCTCCGTCTCCAGGTTCGGGTCGGCGCCCCGCGTGAACACGCCGAGTTGCTTGCCCGAGTCGCGGCTGTAGATCCGCGTCTTCCCCTCGTCCAGACCGGCCGAGAGGATCTCCGCCGCCGGCAGGGTGATCGTGACCGTCTTGCCGTCGGCGGAGACCTGGACATCCTCGGGCCGCAGCTTCCCCAGGTCGAACCCGGCGACCACGTCCCCGTGCGCGATCAGCAAGAGGCGCTCCCCCCGGCTGACCCAGCCATCGGGCGTCGAGGCTTCGACGACCGTCTCGACCGTGTAGCGGGTCGTCTCCAGCCGCTGCAGCGACTGCATCTGCCGGATCACCGCCGCGCCGGTGACGATGCGCGGGGTCGCGGTCGGGGCCGGGGCGGGCAGGCCAATGGCTGGTGTTTGCGGCAGGCGCGAGAGGATGAACCAGGCGCCGCCGCCCGTGAGGAGGAGGATGGCCGCGAATGCCAGGATCACCGCCGGCAGGGGGCTGCGCTGTGACATCGTCCTCCTCCTCGGCAGGCACTCGTGTCCGCGGCAGATCCCCCAGGCGGGCGAGGGGGGTATGGGAATCAAGGGCCAGTTGGCCGCAACCTCCCCGATGATACCCCCAATTCTAGACGAAACGGACGCGGGGAGCGATGGCCCCCGCGTCCATACTCGGCCCTTTCGAGGTCCCCGCGATCAGACGAAGAGCGGGGCCAGCACCAGCGTGATCGTCGCCAGCAGCTTGATCAGGACGTGCAGCGACGGGCCGGCGGTGTCCTTGAAGGGGTCGCCGACGGTGTCGCCGACGACGGCGGCGGCGTGCGCCTCCGAACCCTTGCCGAGCGTCGACTTGCCGTCGTCGCTCTTCAGCCCGCCCGCCTCGATGAACTTCTTGGCGTTGTCCCAGGCGCCGCCGCCGTTGTTGAGCACGTTCGCCATCAGGATGCCGACCATCGTGCCGACCATCAGCATGCCCGCGGCCGCCTCGGCGCGCAGGGTCAGGCCGACGATCACCGGCAGTGCCACGGCCAGCAGGCCGGGGAGGATCATCTCGCGCAGGGCGGCGCGGACGCTGATGTCGACGCAGGCGGCGTAGTCGGGCTGCACCGTGCCGGCGAGGATGCCGGGCTCCTCGCGCCACTGGCGGCGCACCTCGTCGATCATGCCCTGGGCGGCGCGGCCGACCGCGCGGATCGCGAACGACGAGAAGAGGAAGATCAGCATCGCCCCGAGGAAGCCGCCGATGAAGACCTCCACGTTGCCGAGGTTGACCTCGTGCGCGCGGTCCCAGATCGCGCGCCCGCGCTCGGAATTGCGCTCCACCCCCTCCGCGGCGATCCGCAGGTTGCCGACCTCGTCGAGGTAGGCCGAGAAGAGGAGGAAGGCCGCCAGCGCCGCCGAGCCGACCGCGTAGCCCTTGGTGAGCGCCTTGGTCGTGTTGCCCGCCGAGTCGAGCGCGTCGGTCACGTCGCGCACCGCTTCCGGCTGGTCGCTCATCTCGACGATGCCGCCGGCGTTGTCGGTGATCGGGCCGAAGGTGTCCATCGCCAGGATGTAGGCCGCGCTCATCAGCATGCCCATCGTGGCGATCGCGGTGCCGAAGATGCCGCCCGCCTCGACACCGGTGCTCGCCCCGAGGCGGTAGGCGCTGAGGAGGGTGACCGCGATGGCGATCGCCGGCAGCGCGGTCGTCTCCAGGCCGACCGCCAGGCCGGCGATGATGTTGGTCGCCGAGCCGGTCTTGGACGCCTCGGCGATCTGCCGGACCGGGCGGTACGAGCCGGCGGTGTAGTACTGGGTGATGTAGACGAAGGCGATCGACATGATGATGCCGAGCAGGCCGCAAATCGCGAACAGCAACTGGCCCTGCGGCAGCATGATGTAGGTGATGCCGACGATGAAGAGGGCCGAGAGGAGCGCCACGACGTAGTAGCCACGGTTGAGCACGCTCATCGGGTCGCCGGGGTTCGCGCGCGGGCGCACGACCAGCACGCCGACGATCGAGGCGAGCAGGCCGAAGGCGAGGACGACCAGCGGGAAGAAGATCCAGGCGACGTTCCCCTCGGGATTGGCCGCCGTCTTGCTGGCCTCGAAGAGGGCGACGCCGAGGATCATCGCGCCGATGTTCTCGGCGGCGGTCGACTCGAAGAGGTCCGCCCCGCGGCCCGCGCAGTCGCCGACGTTGTCCCCGACGAGATCGGCGATCACCGCCGGGTTGCGCGGATCGTCCTCCGGCAGGCCGGCCTCGACCTTGCCGACCAGGTCCGCCCCGACATCGGCGGCCTTGGTGTAGATGCCGCCACCGAGCTGGGCGAAGAGGGCGACGAACGAGGCGCCGAAGGCGTAGCCGATGATCAGGAACGGCGCGGCGCCGGGATCGGTCGCGCCGCCGAAGGCGTAGAAGATGCCGGTGACGCCGAGCAGCGAGAGCGCCACGACCAGGAAGCCGGAGACCGCCCCGCCGCGCAGCGCCACGGTCAGTGCCTCGCCGAGGCTGCGGCTGGCGGCGGAGGCGGTGCGCTGGTTCGACTCCACCGCGACGCGCATGCCAATGAAGCCGGAGAGTCCGGAGAGGAAGGCGCCGATCAGGAAGGAAACGCTGGTCCGCCAGCCGCGGTCGAAATCGGTGAAGCTGGCGATCAGCGCGCCGATCGCGAGCGCGCCGACGATCGCGTACCCGGCGATCGTGACGTACTGCCGCCGTAGATAGGCGTTCGCGCCCTGGAAGATGGCCGAGCCGATCACCTGCATCTCGGCGGTGCCGGTGTCGCGGCGGCGCACGTCCAGCGCCAGATAGCCGGCGAAGGCCACGCCGAGAATGCCGATGATCGGCACCGACCAGATCAGTAACGTTTGCAGATCCACGATCCCCGACCCCTCCTGCTACTGCCCCAACGCCAGACCGGCGCGCGGCCCCGCTGCCGCGTCGCCGGCGTCTTCCGCCCTTCCCCGTCCGCTTCTCTTATCCGGCTGGCAAAACGAGCACGCACAGTTACGACAGCCATTGGTACCGGCGGTGCGATTGCGAAGTTTATCACAACAGCGGCGGGCGTGTAAATCGGCCGCGGTGTCGTGCGCCGCGCGGTTGGCAGGCGCGGCGTCCTGATCCACAATAGCGCCCGCACGAGCATCGGCGCTGCCTTGAAAGGCCCCGGCCCGCGACGGGGCGGAGCCGGCGGGCGGCGGCTGGGGGAGACGCGCATGCTGGTCGACTATCACATGCATCTGGAGCGCGGGCCGTTTACCCGCGCGTGGCTGGACCGTTTCCTGGCGACCGCGCGCGAGCGCGGCGTCGCCGAGATCGGGATTAGCGAGCACATCTACCGTTTCCGCGAGGCGCAAGAGGCGTATGGCGCGTGGTGGGAGGCGCCCCCCCCCAGGCCCCCCAATCCTGGGGGGGAGCACGAGGGGCATAGCCCTGCTTCCCTCAAAGCATCAAGCGTTACCCCGTCCCTCTCCCCCCTAGGATTGGAGAGGGCGGGAGGGGGCGTCCCCACGGCGCGCGACCAGGACGAGGGGTGGCCGCCACCCGGCACGGCGGCGTTCGCCCGGCGCTGGTGGACCGGGCGCGGCGGGCAGTCGCTGGCCGAGTATGCCGGGCTGCTGCGCGAGGCGGCGGCGGCGGGCCTGCCGGTGCGCCTCGGGATCGAGGCCGACTATTTCCCGGGGGCCGAAGGGGCCGTCCGCGCCGTGCTTGCGCGGGCACCGTTCGATTACGCTATCGGCTCGGTCCACTGGATCGGCGCGTGGGGCTTCGATCTGCTCGGGGTGGAGGGGCTGTGGGACGGCCGCGACGTCGACGAGGCGTACCGCGCCTACTTCGCGCTCCTCGGGCAAGCGGCGCGCAGCGGCCTCTTCCGGATCATGGCGCACCCCGACCTGATCAAGGTGCTGGGGCATCGCCCCTCGCCCGCGCTCGATCTCGCCGCGCTCTACAACGAGGCGGCGCGCGCCTTCGCCGCCGGGGGCGCGGCGGTCGAGGTCTCGACGGCGGGGCTGCGGAAGCCGGTCGGCGAGCTCTACCCCGCCCCAGCCTTCCTCCGCGCCTGCCGCCGCCACGGCGTGCCGCTCAGCCTCGCCTCCGACGCCCACCGCCCCGAAGACGTCGGCCTCGACTTCGACCGGGCCGTCGCCCTGGCCCGCGACTGCGGCTACCGCGAGATCCTCACCTTCGCCGCCGGCCGCCCCGCGCCGTCCCCCTCGGGTGACGAAGGACTGAGCTGAGGGCTGAGGGCTGAGGGCTGAGGACTGAGGACGAAGACGTCAGCGGCCGCTGGTCGCTCGGAACGCTCCTTGACCTTAGTCCTTCGTCCTTAGTCCTGATAGCGCGCGGGCGGCGAGGCCGAGGGCGAGGGCGTCCTCGACCGCGCCCCAGATGGGATCGGGGATGGGGGTGGCGCGCCCGGCGGCGGCGCGGAGGTGGTAGCCCGCGAACGCGCCCGCGCCCGCGGCGACCGCGCCGAGGACCGCGCCCGGCACCGGCGACTGCCCACTGGCGCGGCAGACCAGCGCGCCGGCGGTCGCCCCGAGGAAGAGCCGACCGCCGAGCGGCCCGGCGGCGAGTCGGCTCGGGGTCTTCGGCAGCTTGTCGCCGACCAGTTCGCCGCCGGCCGCCAACCCGAACCCGATCAGTGCGCCGCGCGAGCGCAGTGGCGGCGGCAGCCCCGGCGCGCGCCCCCCGGAGGGCGTGGCACCGCCCCGGTTCGCCATCGCGGCGAGCAGGGCGAGGGGCAGCATCGAGCGCAGCCCGGCCACGGCGCCGAGCGCGGCGGCGCGGGCGTAGGCGCCGGTGGCGGTGATGGTTGTCTTGTCCGTCATTGTCGTCGTCGGGCTCCTTATAGCAACGAAGGCGTCGTCGTTCCCCGGCACGTCGCGGGATGGCAAGAACGGTGCCGACGTTGGAGTGAGGGCGTCTGGCTCGTCCGTGGCGAACCCGACGATGCGTCCTTCGTTGGCGGCGTGCGACAGGGCTGTTCTCCGTCGCAGTCGGGCTGTGCGTAGCAGTGGCACGATCAGCGGGCAGCAGCCCAACGGGGAACGCACGGGAGGGCGATGCGGCCCGTGCAGCAGGCAGCCGGGTTGAAGTCGTGGAGGGTGGCGAGGGCCGCGGCGCCCCTCTGCCGCCCGGTGCGCGACCGGGCGGCCTATGGCGCGGCGCGCTCGTCCGCCGCGCCGAAGAGCAGGACCACGGCCCCGGTCTGGCCGTCGACGGCCACGACCGTGTTGGCGGTCTCGTTGTCGCCGTGGCAGGCGCAGCCCTCCGGCACGAACAGCACGCCGGCGTAGGTCACTAGCCAGACCTGCCGCGCCGACGGCTCGGTCTCCAGGGTCAGGGCGACGAAGCGCGCCCGGACGGCGGACGGCTTCGCGGCGCCCGGCACCGCCCCGGCGGCCCGCGCCCGCGCCGCCGCCTCGTCGATCGCGGGCCGGGCGGCGGCCGGGGCCTCGCCGGCCTGGAGTCGCTGCCCGTCCGCGGTCACGATCGCCCGCTGGGCCGCCGCTGTCTGGCGGTCCGGCGCGGCGCCGCACCCGCTCAGCACCACCAGCGCCAGCAGCAGCGCCGCGAACCTGATCGTCATCGTTGCCGGACTCCTCTCAGGAAGGCGCGACGACCGGGAGCGGCCGGCCCGCCGGCGCGCCCGCGCCGCCCGCCGCCTTCACGGGCTGGTCGCGATAGAGGAAGCAGGAGGCGTACTGGTTCGGCCCCACCTCGTAGAGCGGCGGGGGGTTCTCGCGGCAGATGTCCATGACGTGGGGGCAGCGGCGGGCGAACCGGCAGCCGCCCCGCGTCTGCTGGCGGACCTCGTCCTCGGGCGGCAGTTCGACGTTCTCTCCCCAGCCGGCCGCCGGGTCGGGGATCGGCACCGACTCGACCAGGAGTTTGGTGTAGGGGTGGCGCGGATGCTCGATCACCCGCGCCACATCGCCGTGCTCGGCGACGCCGCCGAGGTACATCACGTAGATGTCGTCGCTGATCTGGTAGGCGGTGGAGAGGTCGTGGGTGATGTAGAGGAAGGAGATGCCGCGCTCCCGCTTCAGGCGCAGCATGTTGTCGAGGATCAGCGCGCGCAGCGAGGCGTCGACCATCGAGACCGGCTCGTCGGCGACGATCACCTTCGGATCGGGCAGCACCGCGCGGGCGACCATGATCCGCTGCCGCTGCCCGCCGCTGAGCTGGTGCGGGAAGCGCCCCAGCACCTCGTCCGGCTTCAGCCCGAGCGAGGAGAGTGTCTCGCGGATCAGCCGGTCGCCCTCCCGGCGGTCCCCGGCCAGCTTGAACTTGCGGATCACCGTCTCCAGCACATGATCGATGCGGTAGAAGGGGTTGAAGACCTCGAAGGGGTCCTGGAAGATCGCCTGGACCTCGCGGCGGAAGGTGGTCCACTCCCTGGCGGACATCGCGGCGGTGTCGCGGCCCTGGTAGACGATCTGGCCCGAGCTGGGCGTCACCAGGCCGAGCACCAGCAGGGCCAGGGTCGTCTTGCCGCTGCCGCTCTCGCCGGCGATCGCGGTGATCGTCGGGCGGTCGGGCTCGATCCGCAGCGAGAAGTCGTCGAGCGCGACCAACTCCTCCTTCTTGATCAGCCCCCGGCTGAACACCTTGCCGACGTTGCGCACTTCCAGCACCGGCGCGGCCATACGCTTGCCCTTCCCTCTCGATCGATTGTCAGTGGGCGGCGGGGGCGGGCGGCTCCTCGCCACCCCCCGCCCGTCCCGCGGCCTAGGCCGTCTGCCCGGCGGCATCGCGCGCCGGGGCCGCGCCGGTCGCGCCGATTCGCGGGTCGTCGCCGTAGAGGTGGCAGGCGGCGACCTGCCCCGGCCCCACCTCGCGCGGCGCCGGGGCGACCGCGCGGCAGATATCCATCGCGTGGGGGCAACGCGGGTGGAAGACACAGCCCGCCGGCGGATTGACCAGCGACGGCGGCAGGCCGGGGATCGGCTTCGGCAGCGTCCGCTCCTTGAGCGACGGCACCGAGGAGATCAGCAACTGGGTGTAGGGATGTTTGGGCCGGGCGAACATCGCCTCGACCGTGCCGACCTCGACCAACTCGCCGGCGTACATCACGCCGAGGCGGTGGACCAGTTGGGCCTGCAGCCCCATGTCGTGGCCGATCAGCAGCAGCGAGGCGCCCAGCCGCTCGCCCACCTCGCGCAGCGTCTGCGCGACCACCCGCTGCACCACCACGTCGAGCGCGCTGGTCGGCTCGTCGGCGACGATCAGCGCCGGCTCCAGGGCCATCGCCATCGCGATGCAGGCCCGCTGCTTCATCCCGCCGCTCAGCTCGTGCGGGAACATCCGATAGGCGCGCGCGGGCAGGCCCACCGCGCCGAGCAGCCGGGTGATCCGCCGCTCCAACTCCCCCGCCGACGGGCGCGCCTCGCCGTGGCTGGTGATCGCGTCGGCGATCTGCTCGCCGACCCGCATGACCGGGTTGAGCGAGTTCATCGCCCCCTGCATCACCAGCGCCAGCTTGCTCCAGCGCAGCTTGCGCAGGGGCTCGTCGCGCAGGCCGAGGACGTCGACGCCGTCGACCAGCACCCGGCCGCCGGCGATGTAGCCCGGCGGCTTGATCAGGCGCAGGATCGCGTTGGCCGTCGTCGACTTGCCGCAGCCGGACTCCCCAACCAGCCCGAAGCGCGCGCCGCGCCCGATCGTGAAGCTGACGCCACGCACCGCCTGGGCCTCGCCGGCCGGCGTCCGGTAGCGCACCTGCAAGCCCTCGACCCGGAGCACGTCGCCGTGCCTGCCGTTCTCCATGCGTCCGCCCCTCAGTCGTCAGTCGTCAGTCGTCAATCGTCAGTCGTCAGTCGGGTAGTCGGGTAGTCGGGTAGAGGACGAAGGTCGAGCCGCGCGGCGGGGCCGCCTCATCGAC
>JAUJMV010000011.1:186831-198489 GCA_030446685.1 Thermomicrobiales bacterium
CCCAGGAGCTGGATGCCGACCGCCGCGCCGATGCCGCCCAGCACCGAGCCGACCAGCCCGGCGGCGATGTAGGGGAGCAGGTTCGGCAGGATCTCGATCAGGACGATCTCGATGTCGCGGCGCCCGGAGAGCTTGGCGACCCGCACAAAGGCGCGCTCCCGCAGCGTCAGCGTCTGCGCGCGGATCGCCCGCGTCGGCCCGGCCCAGGCGAAGGCGCCGATGATCACGCCGGTGAGGGCGATCGTCGTCGTGCGGAAGTAGGCGGCGACGACGACCAGGATCAGCAGGGCGGGGATCGTCAGGGTGATGTCGGCCACGCTGCGGATCAGCGTGTCCCAGAAGCCGCGGTAGTAGCCGCTCACCAGGCCGAGGACCGTGCCGACGACGGTGCCGAGGAAGCCGGCGATCAGGCCGATCTGCAGGGTGGGCGGGATGCCGTAGACCATCAGCGCGAAGACGTTGCGCCCGGCATTGTCGGTGCCGAGCGGGTACTCCGCCGACGGCGGCTGCTTGAACGGCCCCGAGACGACCTCGGTCTGCGCGTAGTCCACGAAGAACCGCCCGATCAGGCTGAAGAGGAGGAGCGAGAGGACCAGGGCCAGCCCCAGCGAGAGCTTCCAGTTGCCCAGCCAGTAGCGCGCGCTCGTCCAGGCCCGGCTCGTCAGGCGCGGCGGCGCGGGGGCGACGGTGGTCGTCGGCAGGTTGGTCGCCGTCATGCCTCATCTCCTGGCGTAGGTGATGCGGGGGTCGAGTTTCGGGTAGAGCAGGTCGATCAGCAGCACCGCCCCAGCGACCGAGAGGACCAGGAAGAAGGTGATCCCCTGCATCACCGTGTAGTCGGCCTGGGTGATCGACTGGTAGAGCCGGTAGCCGAGGCCGGGGTAGCCGAAGATCAGCTCGACCAGCGTGGCGCCGGAGACGACGTGGCCGAGCGAGATCGCCAGGTGCGTGAGCTGCGGGAGCATCGCGTTGCGCACGGCGTAGCGCAGGAAGATGCGCCGGTTCTTCAGCCCCTTCGCCTCCGCCAGCGTCAGGTAGTCCTCCCCCTGGATCGTGACCATCATCCCGCGCATGCCGACCGCCCAGCCCCCGACGCTGGCGAGGATGATCGAGAGCGCCGGCAGGATCGAGTGGTAGAGCGTGTCGAGGAAGTAACCGATGTCGAACCCGCCGCTGGCGATCCGCCCGGTGGAGGCGGTGCCGCTGTGGGGGAACCAGCGCAGGGTAAAGGCGAAGAGGAAGAGGAGGAGGATCGCCAGCAGATAGTAGGGGATCGGCGCGAGGATCATCATCAGCGGCGCGAAGAGCTGCGCGGCGCGCGGCGAGCCCTTCCAGACCAGCAGCGCGCCAGAGATGATGCCGAGGGCGAAGGAGAGCAGCGTCGAGACGATCAGCAGCCCCAGCGTGTAGGGCAGCGCGTCGCTGATGATATCCCAGACCGGGGTGGGGAAGTAGGCCAGCGAGTAGCCGAGGTCGCCGCGCGCCATCGCCCCCAGGTATTTGAGGTACTGCAGCCAGAGCGGGTCGTCGAGCCCGAACAGCCGGCGGTATTCGGCGATCAGCACCTCGCTGTTCTCGACCTTGGACCCCTGCGCTTCCAGCCGGCCGAGGATGGCCTGGATCGGGTCGCCCGGCGCCAGCCGGGGGATGATGAAGTTGAGCGTCGCGGTGACCCAGACGATCAGCCCGAAGACGCCCAGCCGCCGCAAGATGTAGCCCACTGACATCCGTTCGCTCCCCCTCGACCGGGTCCGAGATCCCCTGCGCGTGGCGATGCCGGAGCGCCGGCGGACACGTCGCGCGACGCTCCGGCATCGCTGGTGGGTTCGTCCCGACGCGCGATCAGCCTGCGGCCGGCTTGAGGCTCAGGATCGAGAGCAGCGTCGTCATCCACCAGTTCGGCGGGTGGATGAAGTTGTTCTGCGCGGTCGGCCAGTTGGTCCAGTACTTGGTGCTGAAGGGCACGACGCGGTACTGCTGGGCGATGGCGAAGTGCGGCAGGTCCCGCAGCCGCATCTCCAGCGCCTGGCGGAAGAGCGGCTTGATGCCGGCATCGCCCGGCTGCAGGAGGCGGATCTTGTCGACGACCGCGTCGTACTCGGGGTTGTTGTAGCCCCAGTAATTGTTGCCGCGGATCTCGCCCTTCGGCTTGATCCACTGGCTGTGGAAGAGGTTGAGCTCGGCCCAAGGGTCGACCACGCTGCCGCAGGCGACGAAGGCGGCCTCGATCTCGAAGTCGGCGGTGTTGCGCTTCTGGGTCCACTGGGTGGAGGCGAGGCCCTGCGGCGCCGCGGCGATGCCGATCGCCTTGAGGTTGGAGACCAGCAGGGAGACGCCCGGCAGCGACAGCGCCTGGTCCGACACCAGCATAGTGACCTTCAGCGGCTGGCCGTCCTTCTGGTAGACGCCGCCGCTCCCCATGGTGTAGCCCGCCTTCTCGATGCGCTGCTTCGCCTTCTGCGGGCTGTACTCCAGCGTGTTGTACCGCTCGAAGAGGTCGCTGTTCTCGTTGAGCAGAGCCTCCAGCGGCGCGTAGAAGGGGAAGTTGTAGCGGGCAGGCAGGCCGGTGCCGAAGCCGACCGCGTCGGCGTACTTCTTGCGGTCGATGCCCAGGCTGACCGCCCAGCGCAGGTCGGGGTTGTTCCAGGGCGGCGTCTCGTTCTGGAAGCCGAGGCAGTTGGGGCAGGGATCGATCCAGGCGTAGGGCTGCTTGTCGAGCCAGGCGATGGCGTTGGGGTTCTTCTCCTTGACCTTGGCGAAGCCGTCGACCGTCAGGCTCGGCTGGCCGTCGACGTCGTTGGCCTGCAGCGCCGCCGCCTTCTTGTCGTCGGTGCCGGCCTCGACGAAGACGAGCCGCTCCGGCGCGGGCAGCGGGCGGAAGCCGGTCTTGGCGGCCCACCAATTGTCGCGGCGGTCGTAGACGAACTCGTTGCCCGTGGCCTTGACCATCCGGTAGGGGCCGGTGAAGACCGGCCAGCCCTTCGCCAGATCGAAGAAGGTGAAGGTCATCGGGTTCTGGCCCTGCCAGATGTGCTTCGGCAGGATGCGCACCGCGCCCCAGATGTGGACCGAGAAGTTGTTAAAGATGAAGCGCGGGTAGGGCTCCTTGAGCGCGATGCGGGCCGTCAGCGGGTCGAGCGCGGTGGCCTCCCTGACGTACCGCTGCATCTCCGGCCCGTAGCCGAGGGTCGGGTTGTCGCGGAGCAGGTTGATGGTGAAGGCCACGTCCTCCGCGGTGAAGGGCTGCCCGTCGGACCACTCCACCCCCCGCCGCAGCTTGACGTCGACCTGGGTGAAATCGCCGTTGAACTGGTGGCTCTCGGCCAGCCAGGGGATCACCTGCCCGTTCTCGTAGTTGAGGTAATAGAACGACTCGATCACCGACTGGTGGAGGCCCTGGGAGAGGCGCACGCCCGGCACGTAGGGATTGCCCTGCTCGGGCGCCTGCACGGGGCCGCCCTCGAAGCCGATGATCAGCGTCTTCTCGCGCGGGACGTTGGCGCGCGCGCCCTGCGGGGCTGCCGTCGCGGCGACGGTGGGGGCGATGGTCGGCGCCGCCGCGGCCGGTGGGGCGGTCGTCGCGGTGGGCGCGGCCTGGTTCAGCGCCACGGTCGGGATCGCGGCCGGCTGCGGCGCCGCGGTCGGCGCGGCGGTCGTCGGCGTCGACGTCGCGCCGCCGCAGGCCTGGAGCGCCAGCACCCCGCCGACCGACACCCCGGCGAGCAATACCTGGCGCCGGGTCAATCCCCGCGCCCCTGGTCCGTCTGCCATCGCGGTTCTCCTTCCTGCAACCTCGGGCGACCGGCTATCTTGGCGGAGGGCGGAGCCCCCGTCAGCCACAATGTAGAGGGCAGCCGGCCGCGCGAATAGACGCGCGCGACGCCGGCTGAGGTACAGGCAGCGAACGGCGGGTGGGCGGCCCGACACGGGCTGTGCCACCACCTACGAGGATATACGCCAGGCGAGCGATCGGGCCGGGATGGCTTGGCGCGACTGCGGCGCCCAGCCCCCAGCGATGCGCCGATCGAGCATTGTATTCGGTCCAGTTTCCACAGTATATGCCACGCAATGGCGGGCGTCAAGATGGGCAGTTGGCGGATTGCACAAGGGAGCCGGCGTATTGCACAACCGTACGGCACACCCGCCGTGCCTTCGAGGGCGGCATGCCGCGCGACGAGCAGCGCGCGGCCAACGACCGTGCGGCGTTCATGGTCGGCCGTGCCGTCCACCTATCGGCCTGAGGAGGCCCGGAATCTTTCGGTAGATCGCGCGGTGGAGGCCGGGGTCGGGTTCATCAGACACGCCCGAAGGTTCGCGTCCACACGATCCCATTGCCCGTTATGCTGGTGTGCGAATTCGACGCCTACAGCCCGCCGATGGCGCGACCTGTGCAAGCCGCCGACATTCGCCTCCTCTTCGATGAAGTACGCCGCCGATGTAGAATCCTGCCCGCCGCCGGTCGACGCGGGCGCGACGAGTTTATCAGACGCCCCTGCCGGAGGTCTGCGCGACATCCTCGTGCATACGCTCGATGCGGAGCAAGGCGGCGTGAGGCTGCAACCGGGCCGTCCGCGGCGACGGAGCTCGATCCCGACAACGGCGATGTCAGTTCGCTGGCCCGCGTCTGGCAGGCGGATGAGGCGACGATGCGCGCCTGGTTGGCGACGCTCGGCGAGGCGACCTCAATGCGTCCGGGTCAAGGGCCGATCGCCTCTTGGTGAGGCCGTAGACCGAGTGGTGAACCACGGCACGCAGCACCGCAGCGAAGCGGCGATGATCCTGAGCCACTGGGGCCAGTCGCCGGGCGACCTAGACCCTGACCTACTACCTGCGCGGCTGGGGCGACGGCTGACGCCCACTCTTCTCGACGCCCACGTCGCTGGATGAGCGTAGGTCGCCGGCTGCGTGACCGCCCGGCCGGGTTGACCTCCGCCGCTTCACCATTGCCGCCGGCCATGAAGCCGCCGTCGATGTAGAATCCGGCCAAACCGTGAAGTCGGACGCGGCGCGGCCAGCGGGGCGATGCCGAGGAGGTCGGCGGGCTCGGCCGCCGGCCGGCACGCGGCCGAGGATCCAGCCGCGCCGGTCGCTCGTCGGCCCACAGCGGCGCGGTCAGTTCGGTCTCGATCCAGCCGGGGCAGATGCAGTTGACCTGGATATTGCCGGCGGCGGCCAGCCCCCGCGTCCAGGTCGCGGCCGATCGCGCTCTTGGTGAGGCCGTAGACCGAGCGCCGACGTAGGACGTGGTGAGCGAGCCGAGTGGATGATCGCCGCCGCCGCGCTCCGCCATCCCCGGCAGCACCGCCTGGCTGAGGAAGTAGGGCGCGCAGGTTCACGTCCATGGTACGGGGGTAGGTACTCGAGTGACCTCCGGCAGCGGAGACCACTTGTTCATGCCGGCGCAGTTGACCAGGATGTCGATCCGCGCCGAACCGCGCCATCACCGCCGCGACCAGCAGGGCGACGGCGTCGAGTCGCCCAGTTCGGCCGGGAAGGACGCGGCCTCGCCGCCCCCCTCGGCGATCGGCGCCACCGCGTCGAGCCGCTCCTCCGACCGCCCGGAGAGGGCGACGCGGGCGCCGGCCCCGGATGGTCCCGCCAGTTCGCGCCCGATGCCGCTGCTGGCGCCGGTCACCAGCGCGACGCGTCCGTCGAGGGAGAAGAGGTCGCGCAGGAATGACTCATGCCGGCCCCCCTGTTCGCCGGTCCCAGCCCCGGCACGATCGACCGCGCCGCCGCAGCGTCAGAACGCCACCTCCGCGCCGCCCTTCAGCTCGAGCATCGCGCGCGCCTCGTCGGCGGTGGCGGGCTCCAGGCTCAGCTCGCGGAGGATGCGCGCCATCTTCGCCACCTGCTCCGCGTTGCTCGTCGCGAGCTGCCCCTTGCCGAGGTAGACGCTGTCCTCCAGGCCGACGCGCGCACGTTGCCGCCCATCGCCAGCGCCGTCAGGGCGATCGGGAACTGGAAGCGCCCCGCCGCCGCCACCGACCACTGGAAGTCGCCGAGCAGTTGCCGCGCCTGGTTATGGAGGAAGACCAGGTTCTCGACGGTGGCCGGCAGCCCCCGAGGATGCCCAGGACGAACTGGACGTAGATCGGGCGCTGCAGCACCCCCGCGTTCACCATGAAGGCGGCGTTGTTGACCATCCCCGCGTCGTAGATTTCCAGTTCGGGGCGCGTGCCGTGCTCGCCCATCGTCTCGATGAAGTGGCGCATCCCGCCGAAGGTGTTGGCGAAGATGTGCTCCTCGGTCCCCTCCAGGAAGGGGCGCTCCCAGTCGAACTTGTACTCCTTGTAGCGCCCGGCCAGGGGAAGAGGGCGAAGTTCATCGAGCCCATGTTGCAGGAGGCCAGCTCGGGCGACAGCGCGGTCACCACCCCGAGGCGCTCGGCGGGGGTCTGGCCGGGCGAGCCGCCGGTCGTGGTGCAGATGACGACATCGCAGCGCGCCTTGACCCGCCCGGCGACCTCGCGGAAGAGGTCGAGGCGCGGGGCGGGCCGGCCGGTCTCGGGGTCGCGGACGTGGATGTGGCAGACCGCCGCGCCCGCCTCGTGCGCCCGGACGCACTCCTCGACGATCTGGTCGGGGGTGATCGGCAGGTGGGGCGACATCGTCGGGATGTGGATCCCGCCCGTGATCGCCGCCGTGATGATCACCTTCCCTGCTGCCCGCTCACGATCGCACCCTCCTCTGATGCTGTCCGCTCCCCGCGGAGGGGGCGGCGTCACCTCCGCGCCCGAGCGCCGTGCGCGGCGCCCACGGCTCGCCGCCATGATACACGACGGCTCGCGCCGCGAATACCGGCGCCGGCGCCTGGCAGAGAGAGAGGGTCAATTCGAGGTTGGGGAGCGGTACGGGGGCACCCCTCCAAGGATGCCGCGGTTATCTGACGACCAGTCATACCGGCGCACCTGTCGGTGTGCAGGCGCTGCTGGTGCGCGTGGCGACGCGGTCGCGTGCGTCCGATTACAGGACCATGCCCTCGGCGGAGGCCTCAGCCCTTGACGCCGCCGGCGGCCAGCCCGCTGATGACGAGGCGCTGGGCGAGCATGTAGAGGACGACCGGCGGCACGGCGGTGATCAGCGCGCCGGCCATCATCTGCCCCCAGAAGAAGACGTCCTCGCCGAGCATCTGCGTCAGCCCGACGGTGACGGTGCGCGTCGCCAGCGAGTTGGTGAAGACGAGCGCGTAGAGGAACTCGTTCCAGGATTGGGTGAAGGCGAAGAGGGCCACCACGGCCACCGCCGGCGCGGCCAGCGGCAGGACGATCCGGAAGAGCACTCCGAGGCGGTCGCAGCCGTCGATCAGGGCGGCGTCCTCCAGTTCGACGGGGATGCTGCGGAAGTAGCTGCTCATCATCCAGGTGCAGAAGGGCAGGGTGAAGGTCGGGTAGACGAGCATCAGCGATTGCAGGGTATCGACCAGGTTGAGCCGGGCGATGGTGCTGAAGAGCGGGATGAAGAGGAGCGCGTTCGGCAGGAGGTAGGTGAAGATCAGCCCGCGCGCCAGGGAGGGGCGGCCGGTGAAGCGCAGCCGCGTGATCGCGTAGGCCGCCAGGGCGCCGAGGACGACCGACAGCCCCGTCACCACGGTCGCGACCAGGGCGCTGTTGAGCAGCCAGCGGCTGAAGTTGCCGGACGCCTTGCTGCCGCCGCTGGCGCTGAAGAGGCTGATGTAGTGGCCGAAGTAGACCTGCTCCGGCAAGAGCGTGAACTCCTGATAGATCTCCTTGTTCGTCTTGAGGGAGGCCAGGAACATCCAGACGAACGGGACGAGCGTCCAGCACAGGAAGAAGATCAGCCCCACGTAGGTCGCGATCACCCACCCGCGGCCGATCGTGCGGCGCCCGCGCCGGGCGGGCTGGTCCGTGACGGCGCGCGCGCGCGGTGCCGTTGCGATGGCCATAGCTTACTCCTGCCGCAGCATCTGACGAGTCAGGAAGAAGACGAGGAGGGTGTAGGCCGGCATCATCATCATCGAGATCGCCGCGCCGGCGCCGAGCTCGTGCCCGGGGATGGCGACCAGATAGGCGAGCAGCGGCAGCGTCGTCGTGCTGTAATTCGGGCCGCCGCCGGTCAGGACGAGGATCTGGGTGAGGTTGGCCGAGGTCCAGATCGTGGAGAGCAGCGCCGTCACGAGGATGACCGGCGCCAGGCTGGGCAGCGTGATGTACCGGAAGCGCTGGAAGGTGCTGGCCCCGTCGATCTCGGCCGCCTCGTACTGCTCGGCGGGGATGGCCTGCATGCCGGCCAGGAAGTTCATCGTCCAGAAGGGCGTGCCCGACCAGATGACCACCAGGATCAGCGCCGGCAGCGCGATGCGCGCGTCGTTGAAGAAGTAGATGTAGTCGTCCAGCAACTGGAACTGGGCGATCAGGCCGTTGATCGGCCCGGAGGTGTCGAAGAGGAAGCGCCAGGCGTAGGCGGTCACCACGGCCGGCACCGCCCAGGGCAGGAACATCAGGCCGCGCCAGAGGTTCCGCAGCCGGAGCCGCTGGTTGAGGACGCAGGCCATCGCCAGGCCGATCACCAGCTTGCCCACGATCGCCCCGCCGGTGATGGCGACGGTATTCCAGGCCGCCTTCAGGAAGAGCGAGTTCGGCGCGAAGAGGGCGGTGTAGTTGCGCAGGCCGACCCAGACGCCGTCCTGCCCGATGAAGCGCTCCTGGAAGCTGAGCAGGATGGCGTCGAAGAACGGGTAGATCAGCAGCGCCAGCAAGATCAGGAAGACCGGCCCGACCAGCAGCCAGCCGAGCAGCCAGTCGCGACCGAGCAGCCGGCTGGCCGCGCTTCGCCGCGCCCCTCCGGTTACCTTCGGCGTGTAGGTCGCCTGTACCTCCGCCATGGGCTCATCTCCTCGGCGGCGGCCGGCGCGGGCCGGCCGCCGCTCAGGTCGCCTGTCCTCGGCGGCGGCCGGCGCAGGGCCGCCCCCCGCCGATCCGGTTGCGCGCCGGCGCTCAGGCTTTCACGAACTTGTTGTAGGACTCCATCATCTGCTGCTGGGCGATCTCCTGCGCCGACTCGATCGCCATGTTCTCGTTGATGATCTTGTTCATCATGTCCGAGAGCGTGAACTTGGCGTCGGTCACGTCGGCCAGCCAGGGCTGTGGCGGGGCCGGCCAGTTGCGGATGCGGCCATTGTTGGCGATGTTCGCCAGTTCGGCGAACTTGCTCTTCTCCCAGAACTCGCCCTTGGCATGGTCGCGATAGACCGGCACGAAGCGGCCCTCGACCGTCTTGGAGATCTTGAGCAGGTTCTCCGGCTGGATGAAGAACTCGAGCGCCTCCACCGCCTTGCCCGCCAGCCTCGCCTTCTTGAAGAAGCCGACGCCGAGGGCGGCGCCCTCCGCGTAGGCGCCCGCCGGCCCCTTCGGGGGCAGCGACAGGCCGGTCTTCTCCCCCAGTTCCTTGTCGTTGACCAGCAGCCAGCCCATGATCGTCGCCGGGTTGATCGCCGTCAGCCCGCGGCCCTTCTGGTAGGTTTCGTTGTTCCAGGAGGTCACCGTCTGGGCGAAGGTCTCGGTCGGGATGAGCCTGGCCTGCCACATCTTGACGACCATCTCGATGCCGGCCTTGTTGGCGGGGTTCTTGATGTCGGGAACGCCTTTCTCGTCGTTCAGGCGCCCACCGTAGGCCCAGAAGGTCGAGACCAGGTTGTTGACGTGGTCACCCTCGTGGCCGAGGCAGTAGGCGAAGGCGAAGGTACGCGGCGGCTGCTGGACCCGGGGGCCGAGTTCGAGTAACTGATCGTAGTTCTCGAAGAACTTGCCGTTGTTCTTCTCGCCGATCGCGTCGATCCGCCAGTGCGCCGGCCAGACATCCACGGCGTACGGCACCGAGATGATGTTGCCATCGGTGGCGGTGAGGGAGCTGACGGCGAGCGGGTACATGCCGCCGGCCTTCTCCTTGTACTTGTTGACCAGCGCGGTGAGCTCGCCCGTCTCGCCCTGGGTGTACCAGTAAATCTGGTTGGTGTTCGTGACCTCCGGCGGCTGGCCGGCCGCGAGCGCCGCCGACTCCTTCTGGAGGATCAGCGGCGAGCCGGGGATCGACTGCCACTCCACCTGGATATTGTTCTGCTTGCCCCACTCGACGAAGGTGTTGCCGACCGCCTCGTCGGTCTTGACGTTCCAGTTGGCCGAGAACCAGACATTGAACTTGCCGGAGACAATGGTCAAGTCCTTCGTCGGCTGCGGGGCGGCGGCAGTCGTCGCCGCGGGGGCGGCGCCCACGGCCGCGCCCGTCGGGGCGGCCCCCGGCGCGCCTGGCGTGGTCGCGGCCGCGCCGCCGCAGGCGGCCAGCAGGGCCGCCCCCGCCAGCGTCGCCGCGCCACTCAGGAGTTGTCGTCGCGACAAGGAAACGGCCGGGCGTTGCTGGTCCATGGCCTTGCCTTCCCTCTCTGCCCCAATACGGACTCCCTCGCCGTGCAAGACACCAACCACCCGCATGCGGGTAGGCGGCGACGGTGCGACGTGCGGCGGTAGACGGGTGCGAGGATGCCACCCTCCGACCGGAAGCGGTCTGCCAACGACCCTACGCGACGCGACCCGACTATAGCCAGATGTGTTTCGAGACAGGTCCATTGTAGCGCGCCGGCGGGATTTGTCAAATCGAACACGGCAGGGTCTATTCACGGTCAGGGGCCGTCAACAGGGGCGCCCCTTCGGTCGGGTGTTGTTGTCTGACGATTCGGTCGTGGAGGAGGAACGCAGGAACCGCCCTCGGCGAGGACCGTGCCACGGGGCGCGTCGGCCACGCCCCCGAAGTTAAGGATCGCCTTCAACGCCGCGATCGGCTCGATCGGCTGCCCCCGACACGACCGCCCGCAGGGGCGCGGCCCGGCCGCCTGCGACCTACGGCCGCGCGTCGGGGCGCTCGATGCCCGCCTCCGCGAAGGCCCGCGCCAGCACGCGGTAGGACTGCGCGGCGGCGGCCAGTGGGTCGTAGTCCGGCCGGCGCTGGACCATGATGCTAACCTCCACGGCGATGTGGCCGTCATAGCCCGCCCGCTGCATCGCCCGCAGGTAGCGGGGGTAGTCCATGTCGCCCTCGCCGGGGATCAGGAACTGGTGGTCCGGGGCGATCCCGCGCTCGTCCTTGACGTGGGTGTGGACGCTGTGCGGCGCGACCTGGGCGATGACCGTTTCCATGTCGTAGCCCTGCACGTTGAAGTGGCTGATGTCGAAGTGGACGCTGAGCGCCGGCGAGTTCACCTGCTCCAGCAGCCAGAGGACCTGCTCCGGCGTGTGCAGCGCCGCCCCGACGTGCGGCTCCATCCCGACGATGACGCCCCGCTGCGCGGCGTGCTCCGCGAGCCCGCCGAAGCGCTCAACCAGCACCCCCTTGACCGCCTCCCAATCCTCGGGGGCGCCCGACGAGGTCGTGCTGACCGCCAGCGTCTCGCCGGGGTGCTGCAACTCCGCCGCGAGGTCGAGGTAGCCGCGGAATCGCTCCAGCGTGCGCGCCTGCTCGGCCCCATCCCCGGCCAGCAGCGGGGAGTTGCCCGACAGCCCGCAGAGTTCGAGCCGGTGGTCGTCGTAGAGCTTGCGGATGCGCCGTCGTTCCGCCGCGTCGAGCCCCGCCGCGTCGGTCGTCCAGCGCGGGATGACCGTCAATTCGAGGCCGTCGAACCCCAGCCGGGCGCAGTGCGCCACCGCCA
>JAUJMV010000011.1:198589-203166 GCA_030446685.1 Thermomicrobiales bacterium
CGCTGGTAGGCGTCCACGGCGCCCGACTCGACCTCGGCGATCGTCACCGGGCGGCCGGCGCGGTCGGACTCGAAGAGGGCGTAGACGAGGGCGACCGCCCGGCGCGCCGTCGCCCCGTCGACCTCCGGGGCGGCACCGCCCCGGATGCATTCGGCGAACTCGTGGTACTCGAGCGCGATCAGCTTGCGGTCGGTCGCCGGGAAGTCGAAGTCGTAGGTCCAGGGGCGCTCGCCGCCGAAGAGGGCCGCCGCGACCGGGGCGAGGCGGTAGCTCGGGGCGTAATCGAGGACGCGCCCGTCGGAGATATCGGCGCCGTCGTCGAGGACCAGGCGGAGGGGGCGGCCGTTGCGGTCGCCGGGCGCGGCGATCGAGCCGCGGGTGCCGAAGACCATCCGGTGCTGGAAGGGCTGGCCGTGGCCGGCGTGGTGGAAGACCCACTGGCCGAGCGCGCCGTTCGCGAAGGTGACCAGGCCGAACATCGCGTCCTCGCCGGTCGGCTCGATGGTGTCGGGGACGTCGGCGGCCCACTTCTCGTAGAAGCCGCCCGGCCCGGCCGTGTTGCGCTTCACGCGCGTCTTTTCATAGAGGCGCACCTGGCCGTAGGCGCCGGCCGGCTCGCCGAAGTAGTACTGGAGGATGTCGGCGTTGTGGACGCCGGCGTCGAGCGTCAGCGCGCCGCGCAGCTTCATGTGCCGCCAGGGGGTGATGAAGAGGGTGTCGCGCCCCCCGACGCTGGTCTCCATCACGAACTGGCGGTCGCCGATCGCCCCGTCGTCGAGGAGGGCGCGCACCAGCCGGTTGATCGGGTCGCGCCGGTAGTTCTCGGCGATCGAGAGGACCTTACCCGCGCGCGCGGCGGCGGCGATGACCTGATTGCAGCCGCGGATGGTGAGGGCCAGGGGCTTCTCCACCAGCGTGTGCAGCCCCAGATCGAGCAGGGCCGTCGCCGCCGCGTGGTGGGAGCCGGTGTCGGTCGGGCAGTCGGCCGCCTCCAGCCCCTCGACCTCGCGCGCCATCCGCGCGGCGTCGTCGAAGACCAGCGGGCGCGTGCCCAGCAGCCCCTCGGCCTCGTCGGCCAGATCCTCGGCGTTGCGCCGGTTGAGGTCGCAGACCGCGGCTAGCTCGACATTGCAGTGATCAGTGCGCGTCAGTTCCGCCAGCCCCGCGAGGTGGCGCCGCCCCATGCCCCCGCAGCCGACGATCGCCAGCCGGACCCGTCCCGCCATGATGTCCTCCCCTGCAACGCCCTCGCCGCGCGGCGAGGGGCTGCCCGAGCAACGCCACGAGGCGCGAGAGTGCTGTTCGCGATCCGCATCCTCTCCCCGCCCGCCGCCCTTGTCAAGCCACCCCGCCCCGGTTCCGACTACCCGGCGCGACAGAGTACCGCGCCGGCATCCTCACGGTGCGCGCGGCGGCAGGGGGATGGGGCGCGCAAGGAGCCTGGGCAACGCCGCGCGGCGCGCCTCGCCGGGCCGGGCGCAGCCCGCCCGAGAGCGCCGGGCGAGGCGGGCGGGCGCGATCGCGGCCGCAGGCCGGAGCCGACTTGCCCCCGGTTCGTTCGGTTCCCGGCGGTGCGCCGGAGACACCGCCCTCGTCATCGGACACGGGGAGGGGCGGGTGGCGTCGAACCGAACCGGGTAGGCTGTGGCCCCCGACGCCGCTCGGGGAACCGCGGCGTCGGGGTACCCCCCGACCCGCGATGGAGGCCCGATGACCGCCGGCACGCGCTCGGGCAGCGCCGGTGGCGCTACGCCGGGCGCGTCAGTCGAGGCGCAGCACGGTGAAGGTCTCCGCCAGCGGCAGACCGGCCGGCACACCGATCCGCGCCGCGCGTTCGCGCCAGCCGGCCCGCAGCGCCTCGGGATCGGGCGTCTGGCTGGCGTGCGCCAGCCGCGCGGCGATCTTGCGCTCGAAGCCCGTCGCGATGTCCACGCAGGCGTCGGCGGCGGCGCTGGCGAAGAGCCAGACCTCGCGGATCGCGTGCGGCGCCAGGCCCGCCGCCGCATGTTCCGGGAAGGACAGCCGGTCGCGCGCCAGGGGGTAGGCCGCGTCGAGCGCGGCCCGCCCGACGATTCGGTGGTCGCGGTGGGTCAGGTAGGGCGGCCAGGGGCGCTCGGGATCGTGGGTGAAGAGCGCGTCCGGCCGCCAGCGCCGCACCTAGGCGACCAGCTCCCTCCGCAGGAGGCGGCTGTCCTCCACCTCGCCGTCCGGGTGGCGCAGGAAGGCGACATCGGCCAAGCCGAGCCGGCGCGCCGCCTCCCGCGCCTCGGCCTCGCGCCGCGCGGCGACCGTCGCCGCCGTGTCCGCCGGGTCGGCGCTGCCCTTGTCCCCGGAGGTGACGAGCAGCAGGCGCGCCGTCGCCCCCCCGTCGATCGCCCGCGCCAGCGTGCCGGCGCACCAGCTCTCGATGTCGTCGGGGTGCGCGGCGATCGCCATGACGGCCGCCCCGGCTGGCGGTTCCAGGTGGATCATCCCCCCTCCCTCGCTCAACGCTTGACATCAACAATAGTCTACCCTAATATGTGCGATTAGAGTATGCGAACACTGCTCATTCGCCATCCAGGAAGGAGCTTCGACCATGACCGCCACACCCGCCGACTGGGCCGACCGCTGGCTGGGCGGCTTTTGAACGCTGGGGATCGAAGAACTCCAGCCGGTCCGGCCCGGAGACTACCCCACCCCGCCCGCGCTCGACGCCGTCCTCACCCTGCCGCCCGACGCGCCCGCTGCCGGCGGGGAGGTTGACCCCGCCGGCGCCCGCGCCGCCTGGTCCGCCTACCTCGGGCGGGAGTTGCCGCTCCTGTTCGTCCGCAACGCCGACCGCGCGCGCCGCGCGCTGATGCAGGCGTACGGCGTCGCCCGGGGCGAGCGGGTCGGCGTGCCGGCGAACACCCGCCGCGCGCTGTCCCAGGCCATCAAGCGCGCCGGGGGCCAACCGGCCTTCCTGGAGCTCGACGCCGGCCTCGCCCTCGCCGCAGACACGCCGGGGATCGACGCCCTGCGCCTCGCCTGGGCGCAGCCGGTCGCCGGGATGGCGCCGCCGCCGGCGCCGGTCGGCACGACCCTCTTCGTCGACTACGCCCGGAGCCTGCCGGCGCCGCTGGCCGCGGACGACGACGCGACCCCGCCCGCGGCCGCGACACTCTGGGGGCTGCACCTGTCGCGCGATACCGCCGAGAGCGGCGCGCTGCTCGCCTTCGCGGACGAGGCGCTCTACCGGGCGACCGCGGCGCTGCTCGGGCCGGAGGACCTGCCCGACCTCGGCCGGGCGCTGGCGCAGTGCCGGTGCCTCGGCGGCGCGGACGGGCTGGCGGCCCGGCAAGGGGCGGTCTACGCCGCGACCCGGATCGGGATGGAGGCCGCCGTCGGGGTGCCGCTGGCGCCGCTCGCCGGCGGGGGGGCGCTGCCGCACGGGCTGGCGGTGCGCGTGCCGGACGAGGTCGACGTGGCGACCTTCCTGGCCTACGGCCGGGCGGAGAACGTGCCGGTCGCCTGGCTGCCGGAGATCCAGCCGGTCTTCTACGTCCATTACCAGGTCACGCCGGACCCCGCGCTGACCCGGCGCACGGCGGCGCACCTGGCGCGCTGGCTCGTCGCGCCGCTCGGCCCCGACTACACCGAGGAGGAGGTGACGCACGCGGTGCTGAGCATCCTCAAGCCGGCGGAGTATCTGGGGGTGCGCTGGTACACCGACCACGCGCGCGCCGCCTGGTACGCCGACCTGATGACCGAGTGGTACGGCCCGACCCACGACGCCTACCGCCCGGCCTTCCGGCTGATGGATCCGGCGATCCGCTGAGGAGACGCCGTGTTGGCGAGTCGTCAGGTCGCGACCGCCCGCGCGACGCCAGTGGCGAGGCGGCGGGTGGGCGGCCGCGAACTCTTGATGACGCGGCGACAGGAGGGGTTCGGCATGGGCAAGACGTTCGACGCGATCGATGACGCGCTCCGTGCCTGGATCGACCGGCAGCGGCTCTTCTTCGTCGCCACGGCCCCCAATGACCCGCGAGGGCATGTCAACCTCTCCCCCAAGGGCGGCATGGACACGTTCCGGGTCCTCGGCCCCCGGCAGGTGGCCTACATCGATCTGCTCGGCAGCGGGATCGAGACCGTCGCCCACCTGCGCGAGAATGGCCGGATCGCGCTGATGTTCTGCGCCTTCGAGGGGCCGCCGAAGATCCTGCGCCTGCACGGCCGCGGGCGGGTGGTGCAGACCGACGCGCCGGAGTTCACGGCCCTGATCGAGCACTTCCAGCCGGACGCCAGCGTGCGCTCCACTATGCGGGGGCTCATCGTCGTCGACCTCGACCGCATCACCGATTCCTGCGGCTTCGTCGTACCGCGGCTGCGCTACGAGGGGGAGCGGGAGACGCTGTTCCAGACGGTCGCAGGGTGGCGCGAGGAAGGCGGCGACGAGCGAGTGCGGCGGTATCTCCAGGTGAACAACACCGCGAGCATCGACGGGCTGCCGGGGCTGGAACCCGCCGAGGAGCCGGCAACCGAGGAGGAGATTCGCCGGCACGGCAGCGCCGGGCGCAAGCTCTGACGGGGCGGGAGCAGTCCCGAGGCTGGGCGCA
>JAUJMV010000011.1:203266-245950 GCA_030446685.1 Thermomicrobiales bacterium
CGGATCGCGCCCCGCGCCCGCGTTGTCGGGGGGCGGCCTCGGGCCGTTCGGGGGGCGGCGCGCTGAGATGCGCCTTCAGTCCGGGGTAGGGCTGGCGGGCCGCGGCGAATGCCACGCGCGCGGCGGCCGGGTCGCGCACCTCCGCGCTGCCGTAGAAACCGCTCTCGTCGCGGTTCGGGTAGGTGACCAACGTGGCCGCCTCGTCCCCGAGCGCGCGGCGGAACGCCTCCAGCACCCGCCAGGCCCCGTCGCCGCGGACGGAGAGATAGACGGTCGTCAGCCCGGCGGTCGGTCCCTGCTCGTTCCCCATCGGCCTCCTCACCTCGACGGTATCGCCGGCCCGGCCGGCGCCGGCACGCGGTCACGGCGCCGGTCGGCCAGGATACGCCGCGACCGACCGGCCGTCAAGCCGCGCATGGTAACGTTGTTAGCGCTCAGCGATTCCGTCACCGGTTGTGTTCCGCGATTCGGCCCCCCCCGTTGGCCGCCGGGCAGCGGGGAGCGGGGAGCGTGGACACCCAGGCGAACGGCCGCCAGCCCCCTCGACTAGCCCAACGGGCGCGGGCCACCCTTCCGTCCGGCGCGACCCCGCGGCGACCCATCCCTGGCGTCACCGCGGCCGCTCCCCCTCCGCAGGGCGACGCGATCGTCGAACCCCACGGACGAGGGGTGATACCTTGCCTGAACAACACGGCGACCGTCGGTGTGCGGCGCGTTCGCGCCTCGGTGGACGGCGGGTTCGGCCGCGCGTGGTCCGGTGGGTCGAGTGGGGGGTGGGCGCGATGCAGGGGCAGGGGCCAGGACCCGTGATAGCGGGTACAATTCCCGGGGGAACCTTCGGGATGGGCAGAGAGGAGTCGCCGGGAACGAGGATGACGGACATCGAATATGCCTTGGTGGAACCGCGGGCGGGCGGGCTGGCGGTGGCCGACGAACTCAACGCGCTGCCGCGCTCGATCCTCCGCCGCAACCTTTTCTTGCTCCTGGACGGGGAATGGCGGTTCGATCTCGATCTGGAGGACCGGGGGCTGCGCGAGCGCTGGTACCAGGGCCACGACTACGACACCACCGCCACCTGGCCCGGCTCGGTCGAGGAGCACCTGGCCTCCGCCCGCGAGACGCAGCGGCACACGCCGGCCTGGCAAGACAGCGTGATCGCCTGGTACGAGCGGGAGTTCGCCATCCCCGACGCCTGGCGCGCGGCGCCCGACGCGGTCGTGCAGCTCACGTTCGGGGCCTGCGGCTACGAGACGCGCGTCTGGCTCAACGGCCACCCGCTGCGCACGGTCGAGGGCGAGGAGGTCCACTTCGGCGAGTACACCTCCTTCAGCTACGAGTTGCCGCCGGAGTACCTGGCCCCGGACGGCCGCAACCGGCTGACCGTGCGGATCGCCGACTCGCTGGACGCGGAGATCCCGCGCGGCAAGCAGCAGTCGCACGTCTACAAGCGGGGCGGCATCTGGTACCAGACCTACACCGGCCCGGTGCGCAGCGTTTGGCTGGAGCCGGTGGAGCGCAACCGGCTGCGCTCGCGCCTCGGCGTGATCAGCACGGTGGAGGACCGCCTGGTCGAGTTCGTGCTGACCACCCGCGTCCACGACCCGGGCGACTACACCCTGCGCCTGATCGTCACCCCGCGGGGCGGGCGGCTCCCGCTGGTGGTGGAGGACTTCGCGCTGTCCCTGCCGGCGGGGGAGCGGGCGCAGCGGATCGTGATCGCGCTCCCCGGCGCCGACCTCTGGTCGCCCGCGGCCCCGCGCCTCTACCACCTGGCCGCGCAACTGACCGGCCATGGCGGCACCCTGTCGCAGATCGAGGCGCATTTCGGGCTGCGCAAGATCGAGGCGCGCGGGCGGGCGATCTACCTGAACAATGCGCCGCTCTACCTCGACGGCATCCTCTATCAGCCCGGCACGGCCTCGTTCGCGGAGATGCGGCGGCATCTGCTGGCGATGCAGGAGCTGGGCTGCAACCTAGTGCGCGTCCACATCGCCGGGATCGACCCGCGCATCTACGACCTGGCCGACGAGATCGGGATGCTGCTGTGGGTGGAGGTGCCGAGCCCGCACAGCTCGAGCCAGCGCAGCCGTGCCAACCACTGGGCCGAGTTGCAGCGGCTGCTGCCGATCATCGCCTCGCACCCCGCCGTCGTCATCTGGAGCCTCTACAACGAGGACTGGGGGGCGCAGGACATCGCGACCAACGCCGAGACGCGGCGCTACATCGCCGAGGTCTACGCCTTCATGCGGCTGCACGCCCCGCAGGTGCTGGTGGTCGACAACGACGGCTGGCACCACGTCTCGACCGAGGGGCGGCTGGAGTCGCACCTGCTGACGGCGCACCTCTACACCCCCGATCTCGACCGCTGGGGCGACCTGCTCGACCGGCTGGTCGCCGGGCAGAACGAGGGGGTGGCGGCGAAGCCGCTAGTCGTGGGGGATCCCTTCTTCTACCGCGGGCAGGTGCCGCTGGTGGTCAGCGAGTGGGGCGGCTTCGGCTTCTCGGAATACGGCGGCCCGGAGGAGGAGGCGGCGAAGGCGGAGCGGATCCGCGCCTTCAAGGGGGAGCTGCGCCGCCGCCCGATCGCCGGCGACGTCTACACGCAGGCGACCAGCATCGAGGACGAGGACAACGGGCTGATCGACCCCCGGACCGGCGCGCTCCTGGTGCCGCCCGGCCTGCTCCGCTCCCGCCCTCCGAACTGAGCGCAGCGGTAGACAACCGCGAGCAGGAGTCGTGCGGGCGGGCTCTCTGCCCGCCCGCGCCTCAACGCGTGGGCGCCGCGCCGTCACCGCGAGTGAGGCGCGGCACGGCGAACTCCCGACTCGGGAAGCGTGCCTGCACGAGGAGCAGGGCGACGCGGGCCAGCGCGAGCGCGAGCAGCGGCCCCGTGCGCAGATAGCCGAAGTCGGCGGGAAAGCGCCGGTTTGGCAGGGCGAGATCGAGGGGACCGCGAGCAGCACATTTAGGCCGAATTACGCCGGCGCACGTACACTACCACAGCTATAATCGTGCCGAAGATCGTGCCCAGGATTGGGCATAGGTCGGTTTCGTGGACAGACTGAGTCTAGGCTGCTTGCGCCTCCGGGGCAAGTGTTAGTTCAAGGCCGCCGGGCTCTGGAAGCCGAGGGCCGAGTGCGACCGCTGCCGGTTGTAGAAGATTTCCAGCCACTCGAAGATGGCCTGCTGCGCGGCCCGGCGGGTGGGCCAGGGCTGGGCGTCGAGGAGTTCCGAGCTGCAACGTGGCGAAGAAGCTTTCCGCCATGGCGTTGTCGTCGCAGTCGCCGGCGCGGCGCATCGAGGCGCCGACGCCGCGCCGCGCGAGCGCCGCCTGATAGTCGTGAGCGGTGTACTGGCACCCGCGATCGGTGTGGTGGACGAGTCCGGCGGGCGGCTGGCGGGCGCGGCGCGCCATCATCAAAGCGTCCGTGGCGAGGCTCGGTGCGGAGATGGTCGGCCATCGCCCAGCCCACAACCCGGCGAGAGCAGGCGTCGAGGGCGCGGCCACATACAGCCAGCCCTCCCAGGTCGGCACATACGTGATAGCCCCGAGCCAGAGCCGGTCGATCGCCGCGGCGGCGAAGTCGCGCGCGACGAGGTTGGGCGCCGGTGACCGGGCGGGGTCGGCGACCGTGATGCGGGCACGGCGGCGCGCATCAGGCGCGCGACTCGTCGGGAGCCGCAGCGGACACCGCGCGCCCGTAGTTCGGCATGGACCCGCGGCGCGCCGTAGGTCCGGCGGCGGCGCTCGTGGATGCGCGTGATCTGGTCGGTCAGCGCTTCGTCGGCGGTGGCGCGGGCCGAGACCCCACGGCGCGCCCACGCGTAGTAGCCGGAGCGGGCGACCCGCAGCACCCGGCAGAGGATCGTGACAGGATGATTGGCCTGCTCCGCCTGGATGAACCGGTACCGGCTCAGGTCTCCTTCGCGAAGAAGGCCGCGGCTTTTCGCAGCATCGCCCGCTCCTGCCGGGCGCCCTGGTTCTCGCGGCGCAGGCGGCGCAGCTCGTCCCGCTCGGCGCCCGTCAGCTCGCCGACCTGCCCGCGCCCGGCGTCGATGTCGGTGCGCTTCATCCACCGCGCAGCGCCTGCTCGGAGACCCCGAGGTCCTGGGCGAGTGGGGGGATCCCCGCCGCTCGTCCAGGCCAGGCTCGACCGCCTCCGCCCGGAACGCCGGGGGTAGGGTGGGTGCGTCCTCGCCATCGTGGACTCCTTTCCGGGAAGCGTCATCCCCAGTATCCGGGTGTCCACGAAACTAACGCAAGCCCACCATCCACGGGTCAGTGGGCGCCGAAATCGAAATGCGCCTGCCTCGGACGCCTGAGCCGCTGATCTCGATCCAGCTGCTGCCGCAGTTGCCATAGGCGGTTCCGGCTGGCTGCACCTCTCCGTCCTTTGCTTGGTCGCAGTAGCCATGCTCGTCTGCGTATCTACGGGCCTCGACGGTCATGTTGACGCAGTCAAGCACCATCGCCGCCCTGATCGTCTTCCCCTTCTTTGCCGGCTGGTCGGCTGGCGGTGCTGCAGCAGCCACTCCGATTGAGGTGGTCGACAATAGCAGCGTAAAGAGCAAGCCCATCACCACACCAAGCCGCGCAATTCGACGGTTCATCCTCGTCTCCTTCCTGATATACGGGCTTCCTCGTCGCAGGGTTGCGCGTCTCCATCCTCTACATCGCCACCTCCTCGATCGCGCGACGATTTAACAGTAGTCCCGGCCGGGCCGGCTTGCGAACGGCCCAACACCGCCACCGGAGGTAGGCTACACAGTGCTGGGAACGGCAACCAGCCGTACCCACAGTCGGTAGTGCGCCGCCTCGCGAGTGCGCTATGTGGGAGAGCGGAAGGCGAGCAGCGCACGCGTAGCACGCCTTCGGGCAAGGTGTCCGAGGCACCCTGGATCCGCTCCAGTTCCCGGTTCAAGGGCGACCTTGGGTTGGCGACCCGGTATAGCGTTGCTGCCCTTGCGACATGCGGCGCAGCCATGCTGATGCCGCCGCACCGCATAGTATTATCGCGATGAATTCTCGCCACCTTCGAGTTGTCGTCGCTGTCTCTGGCTACTACTCTACGCCCTGGGGTGGGCGTTGCCCAGGTACGCGCGTACGCTCTTTTCCGGTACTCCCGTACTCTCCCGCGCGCGCCTGTCCGCACGCCCCGGCCTGTCCGGGGCGGCTATCACCCTGGCCTGTCGCCCCCGAAGCCGTGCTGGATCGCCCAGACGATGGCCTTGTTGCGCGACTCGACGCCGATCTTGCCGTAGAGATCGTGGCAGCGGTTGCGGACGGTTTGCCCCTCCACGGCGAGCGCCTCGGCGATCTCGGCGTTCTCCCAGCCCCGCCCGATCAGATCGAGCAGCCGGCGATCCCCGTCGGTCAGGTCGTGGGGAAGGTCGTCAGCTACCCCTCCGCCGCGCCTTGCCGGCGTCGCGGCCCGGGCTTCGGCGGGCGGCGCGGGCGTACCGGCCGACACGATGCCGGCGATCGCCGCCAACCTCTGCCGCGCCGCCTCCGCCTCCTGGCGCGCGGTGAGGTCCTCCAGCGTGCCGACGACGAACTGGGGGGCGCCATCCGGCCCCCGCAGCAGGGAGGAGACGGTGCGCCCCCAGACGATCGCGCCGTCCTTGCGCCGGTAGCGTTTCTCCCGCTCGTAGCGGTCGCCCGGCATCCGGCCGGCGGCCAGCTCGCGGAACAGCCGCCGCCCCTCCGCCAGGTCGTCCGGGTGGGTGTAGTCGCTGAAGCGCATGCCGCGCAACTCGTCGCCGCTGTACCCCAGGATCGCCTGGGCGGCCGGGTTGGTCTCCAGCAGCCGCCCGTCCAGCCCCACCCGCGCCACCCCGACCGGGACGGCCGCGAAGATCGCGCGGAAGAGTGCCTCGCTCGCCCGCACCGCCTCTTCCGCCGCCACCCGCGCGGTGACGTCGGTCGCCACCCCGATAATGCGCTCGACCGCGCCCCCCGCGTCCCGCAGCACGCTGTGGTGCGTCTCGAAGACCCGGCCGCCGATCGCGACCGTCGCGGTGAACTCCTCCCCGGCCAGCGCGCGGCGGGTCGTGTCCAGCGCCGCCGGCAGGTCGCGGTAGAGGTCGTCGATCGACCGCCCGACGATCTCCTCCGGCCGCCGCCCCAGCGCGGCCAGCCCGCGCCCCTCGGCGAACCTGAAGACACCGTCCCGATCGATGGCGAAGAGGACGGCCGACGCGTTGGCCGCGACGCTGCGCCGCCAGGACTCCTCCTCCCGCAGCGCCCGCTCCATCGCCCGGCGCGCGGTGACGTCGACGCCCAGCCCGAGGCAGCCCGCGATCCGTCCGGCGTCGTCCCGCAGCGGCTCGACGCGCACCTCGAAATCGCGCCCGGCGACGGCGATCTCGTACCCGCCTGTTGCGCCCCCCAGCGCCCGCCGGTGCGCCGCGATCGGCGGGAAGGCCGGGTCGTCGGTCCCGAAGAACTGGTGGAGGGTCAGCCCCAGGCGCCGCCGCGTCTCCGCCTCCCGCCCGGCGAACCCGCCGCCTCGGAACCAGGTCAGGCGCAGCGCGGCGTCGGTGGTTTAGAGGAAGGCGGGGAGTTGCGCGGCGATCAGGCGGAGGCAGGCGTCGCCGATGGGGAGGGGATCGTCCGTGTCCCGGTGCGCGCTGTCCATCGTTCACCTCGCCGACTGGGTGCGCTCGGTCCAGTTGACCGGTGGCCCGGTGATGGAGGTTGTGGGCGTGCTCAGGTGCGGCGATTGTAGCACCGCGTCCGCGCGCCGGAAATAGCCCCAAAGTACTATCCGACGGGCGCGACCCGCGCCGCCGGGGCGCGTGGCAAGCTTCTTGCTGCCAGTGGCAGGCCGCGGCGCGGCGCGGCCGGGTGGCGGCGGGGCGCGCGCCGGGGCGAGGGAAGGAGAGGGCGATGGAACTGGATCGATCGGTCGAGGAGCTGTCGGACGACGAGGTGTTGGCGACCTTCGGCACCGCGAGGGATCCTGAGAATTGGGGCTTCGACGAGGAGACCCAGGCGCGCGTCCTGGCGCACGAGTTGCTCAAGGCGCGGGGCCGCCTCATTCATTATCGCGCGCTCTACGCCGCCTTCGCGCCTGAGAGCAAGCGCTACATGATCGAGAACCTCGCCGACGACGACAGCGCCGGCCTCCCGCTCAAGCTGGCCTTCACCGACGACGACGCGCAGGCGGAGGAGTTGCTGACCGACGACGACGTGACGGTCTGGACCGAGCCGGAGCTGCTCGACGCCCTGCGCCAGGAGTTGCTGCTGCACGATTACTTCACCGACCTGCTCGACGAGCTGCTGCCGGCGTAGCGCCGGATCAGCGCCCTCGCAGAGGTGATGCCGTGCGGGGCAGACAAGGGCGCGGGCGGCGGGATGATCCCGCCGCCCGCGCAGGGCTCTATCGCTCGGGTTGGTGTCGCGGATACGCGTCGGGGGCGGGCTACTCGTCGCGCAGGTCGGCGAAGAGCGCCGTGCTGAGGTACCGCTCCCCCGTGTCGGGGCAGACGACGACGATCAGCTTGCCGGCGTTCTCCGGGCGCTTGGCGACCTCGACCGCCGCGTGGACCGCCGCGCCGCAGCTAATCCCCTTCAGCAGCCCCTCCTCGCGCATTAGCCGCCGGCTCATCGCGATCGCCTCGTCGGCCGAGACGTGGAAGACTTCGTCGTAGATCTCGCGGTCGAGCACATCCGGGACGAAGTTCGCGCCGATGCCCTGGATCTTGTGCGGCCCGGCCTTGCCGTCGGTCAGCAGCGGCGACTCGGTCGGCTCGACCGCGATCGCCTGCAGGCCCGGCTTCAGCGACTTCAGCACCTCGCCCGCCCCGGTGATCGTGCCGCCGGTGCCGATGCCGGCGACCAGGATGTCGATCTGGCCGTCGGTGTCCTGCCAGAGCTCGACCGCCGTTGTCTCGCGGTGGATCTGGGGGTTGGACGGGTTCTTGAACTGCTGCGGCATCCAGGCGTCGGGGGTCTCGGCGAGGATCTGCTCGGCCCGGCGCACCGCGCCCGCCATCCCCTCCGGACCCGGCGTCAGGACCAGCTCGGCGCCGTAGCCGCGCATCAGCACCCGCCGCTCGGTGCTGGCGGTCTCCGGCATCGTCAGGACGCACTTGTAGCCCCGCGCCGCCGCCACCCAGGCCAGCGCGATCCCGGTGTTGCCGCTGGTCGGCTCGACGAGCGTCGTCTTGCCGGGCGCGATCTCGCCCCGCTCCTCGGCGTCGAGGATCATCGCCACGCCGATGCGGTCCTTGACGCTGAAGCCGGGCGAGAAGGACTCGAGCTTCGCCACGACCGTCGCGCCCGCGCCATCGGTCACGCGGTTGAGGCGCACCAGCGGCGTGTTGCCGATCAGTTCCGTCGCGTCCGCGGCGATCTTCGGCCGCGTGCGGCGCACCAGTTCGCCGCCGACCGCGTTGTCGATCGTCTGACTCATCGTTCCCTCCTGCATGCCTTCACGCCACCGCCACCTCGTCGTGCCACGATGAACCGTTCCAGCGCGCATCGGGGCGGGATCGGCGCCGCGGCACATTGCCCATCAAGTATATCAACAATCGCCGCGCGTGCCTTATTCCGCCGGGGAGGCAACGAGGGGCGGGCGGAGGGCAGAAGGCGCGGGGCAAAAGGCGGTGGACAGCGGGTACGGCACGGAAAAGGCGCGCTTCCTTGCGCTCACCACCCGGCCTTCCGGCGCTCCGCCTGCTACCCGCCGCCCCGCGCGCCCGCCCGTCAAATCTGGTAGGTCAGGGCGCCGTCGCGCTCGCGCTTGCGGTTGAGCAGGGTCTCCAGGGTCACGTCGCAGAGGACGCCGGTGACCGCCTCGTCGAGTTCGCCGCAGAGCCAGCGCACGGCCCAGGCGTCGGTCCGGTCGTCGCGGGCGGCCCCGTTGCGGTCGGTCTGCGGCAGACCCTCCAGCGCGCCGATCACCTCGGCCATGGTGATCCGCTCCGGGGGCCGGGCGAGCTGGTGCCCCCCGGCCGGGCCGCGCAGGCTCTGGACGAGGCCGGCCTTGCGCAGGGTCAGGAGCAACTGGTTGAGGTAGGCGTCGGGGATGTCCTGCCGCTCGGCGATCTCGCGGCTGAGGATCGGCCCCTGGCCCTGGCGCTGGGCCAGTTCCAGGAGGGCGCGAATGCCGTATTCACTGCGACTCGATAGCTTCACCCGCCACCCCTCCCCGGTGACCCGCTCATCGGCGCCCGGCCCGGACGTGCCCGCACGACGATGGGGCAACCCGGCAAGAGCCGGGCTTGCCCGGAGAGCATCCGGCACACTGCGGTCCACCCCGCCCGACGGGTCGTGAGCGGGACAATACCAGAAGGGGGCGCGGGGGGCAAGGCGCGTGCGGAACGCGGCGTGCGGCGTGCGGAATAGGCCAGGGGAACGAGGCGGGGCGGGTGCGGCGCTCCTCGCGGCGGCACCGCTGCAGCCGGCGCCAGGGGGGGCTTGACAAGTGTACGTACATGGTGTACTCTACTCGTGGCGGGTCAAACTCCATCCTCCCTTCTCGTGGCCCCTGGACCGTTGGCGGCGGTCCAGGGGCATTTTCTTTGTCGCAATCGGTGAGTGGGGCGCGGCGAGCGGACCATGGCCCGAGCGCCCGTCTCGGCCGCACCGCCGCTGCTAGGATGCGCGTCGAGGGCCGGTGTACCCGCCGTTACGCCGCTGGCACGATCCCGGCAGTTTCCCGGCAACGTCGCCCGGCGATGGCGAACCTCTCCGCGCCGGCCGGTGGCGCTTCCCGTGGCGTTCCCGATGGGGCAATTTAGATGACCGATGTCCACCTTCACGGTACCGGCCTTGCGGTGAACGCAAGGGGGCGCTCGCCGCTAGCCCAGCGTGCGGTGGCCGCGAACTGTACCAATGGTCGATCCGCGCCGACGCCGGATACTGTATTGTGAAATTAAGCACAATATCTCCGCCGTGCCTCGCAGGCTTCGGTGGGGGGTGGCCAGGGTCTGGCGCCGACAGCCGTGGGAGGTTGGACAAGTGATGGGAGCGCACGATGAGCAGTGATGGACGCGACGCGACGGGCGCGGGCGGGGGGTATCGCATCGTCATCGCCGGCGCCGGCTACGCGGGCTTGCACGTCGCCCTGCGACTGGCGGCGCGGCTCGACAGCCGCCACCCGGAGGTGCAACTGACGCTGGTGGACAAGAACGATTACCACCAGGTGCTGACCGAGCTGCCGCGCGTGGCCGGCGGGTCGCGCACCGCTGAGGACGTGCGGGTGCCGCTCAAGGATGTGCTCGATCGGCGGGTGCGCTTCGTGCGGACGGCGATCACCGGGTTCGACATCGCCGGCTGGCGGCTGCTGACCGAGGCCGACGCGCTCCCCTACGACCGCCTGGTCCTGGCGCTCGGCAGCCGCCCCAACGACTTCGGCATCCCCGGCCTGGCCGAGCGCGCCCTGACCCTCTGGTCGGTCGACGACGCCCGCCGGGTGCTGGCGGCGGTCGACGCGCAGGTGGCGGCGGCGGTCAATGCGACCGACCCGGAGGAGCAGCGCCGCCTGCTGACCGTGGTGATCGGCGGCGCAGGGGCGACCGGGGTGGAACTGGCCGGCGAGTTGGCCGAGGAGTTGCCCGAGTTGGCCCGTCGCCACGACCTCCCGACGGAATACTGCCGGGTCGTGATCGTCGAGGCGACGCCAGCAATCCTCGCCGGGTCGTCGCCGGGGCTGATCGACCGGGCCAGCAAGATCCTGGCCGATCTGGGGGTCGAGGTGCGCACCAACGCAGCGATCGCCAGGGCGACCGAGGACGGCTTCGTGCTGAAGAATGGCGAGACGATCCGGGGCGGCGTCTTCGTCTGGGCTGGGGGCGTCAAGGCGCCGGACATCATCGCCGGCTCCGGGTTACAGGTCGGCCACAACGGACGAATCAAGGTCGATCAGTTCCTCCGCGCGCTCGATCACCCCGAGATCTTCGTCGCGGGCGACCTCGCCTCGGTGACCGATCCGGAGACCGGACGCGCCCTGCCGCCGACCGCGCAGATCGCCCTGGAAGAGGGCGAGACCGTCGCCACGAACCTGCTGGCCGAGCTCGAAGGCAAGGAGCTGGAGCCCTTCCGGTTCCAGAACAAGGGCTACGTCATCTCGGTCGGCCCCCGCAGCGGCGTCGCCGACGTGGCCGGGCGCACCATCGGTGGGCGCATCGCCCACGCGCTCAAGGACGCGATCGAGTGGGAGTACCGCCAGTCGGTCAAGCACCTGCGCGGCTGGAGCCCGCTCTGACGCCGAGCTGGGGACGCGGGGCGGCGAGCGCGTGAACGGGGGCCGTGTCCGGCGTGCGGGCGCGGCCCTTGCCGTCGGCGCCGGTGCGCGACCGGCGAGGGCCGACAAGCGTCAGTCGCCGGCCCCCGCCCCGGCCACCTCCCCCACGGCCCGGCCGCGCAGCCCGTCAAACACGATCCGGCGCGCCGCCGCCAGGATGCGCTCAGGCGGGAGGCCGAGATCCTGCCGCTGGTGGAGGTAGAGGTCGATCGTCAGCGGGGCCAGGACGACATCGGCCGCGATCTCGATGTCGAGCGGGGCGATCTCGCCCTCGGCGACCGCGCGGCGCAGGAGCGCGGTCGCGGTCCGGCGCAGCAGGTCATGGACCGGGCTGCTGTAGACCGAGTGGCGCCGGCGGCCGGGGCCGTGTTCGGCCACCGCGCCGAGCAGCGCCGCATTCTCCTCGTTGAAGCGGACGAGGCGCGTCAGGAAGTAGTCGAGCTGCGCCAGCGCCGGCTCGGGGCCGTCCGCCGCCGGGCGCGCGCCGCGGCCGAGACGCGCCAGCAGGTCCTCCTGCAAGCGCCGCATGCTCTCCTCCAGTAACGCCCCGCAGAGGGCGCCCTTGTGCGGGTAGCGGCGGTAGAGGGTGCCCTGCCCGACCCCGACCGCGCGCCCGATCTCGTGCATGCTGACCGCGTCCACCCCCCGCGCATCGAAGAGCGCGCGCGCCGTCGCCAGGATGCGCCGCCGGTGTTCCGCCGCGTCGCGCCGCTCATGGGCCGGCGCAGTCCAGCCCTCCGGCCCGCCCGCCGCCGGAATCACCGGCAGCGCCCGTTTCCCACCCCTGGCCACCCGCTCGCCGTCACACTCCCGCATCGCCACCCCGCCCCCCGAAAATCCCCACTCATCCCCTCTTGACAAGCGGACAGTTGTCCAATACTCTGGAGCAAGTGGATAATTGTCCAGATAAATCTAGCAGCCCCAGGGTCGGGGTGCAACGGGCCGGGGGCAGAAGTCCGGCCCGGTCCCGGACACCGAGGCAGGCTGGCGGAGCAGGAGGAAAGGACGATGGCTGCCGACACGCCGACCAGACCGACCGGCCGCGCCGTGTCCCGGCCGGTGAAGTTCCTGTTCCGCCTCGGCGGCGGGGCGCACGCCGCGCTGTACCGTCTGACCGGCGGCAGGTTCGCCGGGCGGCTGCGCCGGAGCCCGGTCCCGCTGCTGACGACGGTCGGGCGCGGGACCGGCAAGGCGCGGACGGCGCCCCTCCTCTACCTCGCCGCCGGCGACCGCCTGGCGATCGTCGCCTCGTTCGGCGGGGCGGCCCAGCACCTCGCCTGGTGGTTGAACCTGCGCGACAACCCCGAGACCACGGTGCGGATCGGCGACCGCACCCGGCGCGTCCGCGCCGAACCGGCCGCGGGCGAAGAACGGGCGCGGCTCTGGGCGCGGCTGGTGGCGATGTACCCCGACTACGCGACGTACCAGCGGGCGACCAACCGCGAGATCCCGGTAATCGTCCTGCACCCGCTCGACGAGACCGGCGCCTGACCTCGGCCCCCGCGCGCACCAGCCCCGACCCCGCGGTTCCACCTTCGACCTTCGGCCTTCGACTAAAAGGAGCAGCACCATGGCCACCACCGCGTTCGATTCCGCGCAGTCCCGGCCTGCCGAGCAGGTTGATTACCGCCGCCTCCTGTGGGTCGCGCCGCTCGCCGCGGTCGTCGTGGCGGTCGTCAACGCGATCATCTTCGCCCTCGCGGACGCGGCCGGGCTCTTCCCGGATGACGTGCTACTCACGAACGGCCAGCCGATGGGGCTCGGCCCGGTCGTGAGCGTGTCGATCATCGGTGTCGTCGGCGCGGTGCTCGTCTACGCCCTGATCGGCCGGTTCAGCCGGCGCCCGATCCGCCTCTTCACGATCGTCGCCGCCGTCGTCCTGGTCCTCTCGTTCGCCTCGCCGCTCTCGATCCCGGGCGCGGGCGCGGGGTACATCGCCGCCCTGGAGTTGCTGCACATCACCACCGCCGCCATCGCAGTCGTCTTGCTGACGCGCCTGGCGCGCAAGGCGTAAACGCGTCGCGGGGATCGCCGGCGGCACTTCGCCGGTAGCGGGGCGGGGACCGAACGAGGCGGCGCCGGGCGGGCCATCGTAGCCGATGGCCCGCCCGGCGCCGCGCCGTGCCTGCGGCGCCGCGCGCCCCCGGCGAGGTCGGGGAGCGAGGGGGACGGGCGAGCCGGTCCCGTCGGGCGCGCTGTGGTATACTTCCGTTGAGGAAAGACTCGGGGAGCGAGGCGTGATCCGCCGGTGCGGAAGGCGCCGAGGGGCTCCCTATTCTTGTGCCGGCCCGGGGCAGGTTGCCGATAGCGCCACCCCGCGCCCCTCATCAACCGCCTCATTTCCCCGTCAGCAAGATGGCCCCGCCTGCGCGACGCGCCGTGGTGGGGCGCGAGCGGGCGCCCTCCTGGGGCGCCGGGAGGAGCACGATGCTACGCGCCCACGCGCTGTCCGCCGTCCGCGGCGGCGACACCCTGTTTCAGAACGTGTCCCTGGCCGTACGGCGCGGGGACCGATCGCCCTGGTCGGCCCGAACGGGGCGGGGAAGACGACCCTGCTCGGCTTCCTGGCGGGCGAGCACGAGCCGGACGCCGGGCGGGTGACCCGCGAGGAGGGGAGCGCGCTGATCGCCCTCCACCAGGAGGAGCGCGCCGGCGACGGCACCGTCTGGGAGGAGGTGGTCCGCGGGATCGGCCCGCTCCTGACCCTCGAGCGGGAGCTGGCGGAGCTGGCCGGGCGGCTCGACGAGCCGGACGCCTTCGACCGTTGGGGGCGGTGGAGGAGGAGTTCGGCCGGCTCGGCGGGTACGACTATCGCCATCGGGTGGAGGAGGCGCTCGGCGGGCTCGGGCTGCCGGAGGAGACCTGGGAGCGCCCGGCGCGCGAGCTTTCCGGCGGCCAGCAGACGCGGGTGGCGCTGGCGCGGGCGCTGGTCGCCCGCCCGGACTTCCTGCTCTTGGACGAGCCGACCAACCACCTCGACGCCGACGCGGTCGCCTGGCTGGCGGAGCACCTGGGCCGCAGCCGCTCCGGGGTGGTGATCGTCAGCCACGACCGGGACTTCCTGGAGCGGACGACGACCACCACGGCGTTGCTGGAGGACGGGACGCTGCAGGTCTACCCCGCGCCCTACAGTCGGGCGATGGCGCTGCGGCAGGCGGAGCGGGAGCGGCGGGCCGCCCTGGCCGCCGCCGCGGCCGAGCGCCGGGCGACCGACGAGGCGTTCATCCAGCGCTTCCGCGAGGGGTCCCGGGCCGCCCAGGCCAAGAGCCGGGCGCGGCAACTGGCCCGCCGCGAGGCGCAGGAGGCCCCGCTGCTGGAGCGGGCCGAGGCGGACCGCAAGGCCGCCACGCCGGTGGCGATCCGCCTCGGGGCGGGCGCAGGCGGTGCTGAAGTGCTGGTGCGCACCGATCCGCTGGTCGTCGGCTACGACGCGCCGGTGGTGCGGACCGCCCCGCTGATTCTGGAGCGCGGGCGGAAGATCGTCGTGGCCGGGCCGAACGGGGCCGGCAAGTCGACGCTGCTCAAGACCCTGGCGGGTGAGGTCGCGCCGCTCGCCGGGCGGGTGCGCTGGGACGAGCGTGCGCGGGTGGCCTACTACGCCCAGGGGCACGAGGGGCTGGACCGGGAGCGGACGGTGCTGGAGACGGTCACCGGCGACCGCGCGCTCGACTACACGCGGGTGCGCGCCACGCTGGTCCGCTTCGGCTTCGCCGCCGACGAGATCGACAAGCGGGCGGGCGCCCTCTCCGGGGGGGAGAAGAGCCGGCTGGCCCTCGCGCGCCTGGCACTGGCGGAGGCCAACCTGCTGCTCCTCGACGAGCCGACCAACCACCTCGACCCGCAGACGCGGGCGGTCCTCCTCGACGTGCTGACCCGCTTCGGGGGCGCGGTCGTGGTGACCACCCACGACGAGGAGCTGCTGGAGCGGCTGGGGGCGACGACGTGGACGATCGCCGACGGCGTCCTCTCCGCCGACGGTCGCCTGCCGCGTGACGAGGACAGGACCGACCCGGACCTCCTGCGCTGGGGGGTGCCGGCCGGCACGCCGCCGCCCGCGGGCGAGGGGCAGCCGGCGCCCGCGCGGATCGACGGGGGCGACGGGCGGCGCGGCGGGGCCGACGCCGGGGAGGCCCGGCGCGGCAAGAAGCGGCTCCACTCGACGGTGGGGATGGGGACGGCGGTGATCGACCGCCCCGTCACCGAGGGGAGCGCGGACAAGAAGAAGCCCAAGAAGAAGGTCTCGCGCGACCGCTCCTCGCAGGGGCGGCGCTAACGGCGGCGTGGCGGGGACGCTCCAGGCGCGAGCCGGGTCGGCTCGCGCCTGGGATGACTGCCCCGAATCAATGCTGCGGCCCCCGGCGCCCCCGCGCCCTGTCGCCGTCCGGCGCTGAGCGTCCGCCGGTCGCGGCGAGGCCGGTATAAAGCCGGGGCGGCGCAGTCCGGCGGTAGCGCGGTGGTATAGGGCGCGGCCTCGCAGCCGGCCGCGCAGCGGGCGGCGGCCCGTCCCGGCGCGCGCAGCCCGTGCCGACGCCCACGCCGGGGTGGCGGCGTCTCGCGGCCAGATGGCCCCGGCGTCATCCACACGCGAACCGGTCCAGGCCCCGCCCCGCGCCACCGGCGCGCCCGGACGCCGTCACCGTCAGCCGGGAGCGCCTATTCGCGCCGGCGAGCGCCGGCGCCGGTCTCGTCCGAGCGGCGGCGCGGGCAACAACGGAGGGGAAGAGCGCATGCCGCCAGCACCAGGCCGCGACGGGCAACCCACGGTGCTGCGCCGCCGCCAATTGCTGCACCTCGCGGCCGGGCTCGGGGCGGTGGCGCTCACCGGGACCCTGGCCGCCTGCGGCGCCCCCGGCGCGGCGACCGCACCGCCAGGGGGAACGGCGGGGCCAACCGCCACCGGGGAGGGCGCGGGGGTAAGTCCCACGCCCGCGGCCACCGCCGCCACGGCCGGCGTCCCGGCGGCGAGCGGCGCGGTCACCTTCAGCGTCTGGGGCGATCCGGCGGAGAAGGCCGCCTACGAGCAGCTCGTCGGGTCGTTCAATCGGCGCCAGGCCGGGATCACCGTGACCCTGGTCCACACCCCGGGCCAGAGCGACTACCTCAAGCGCCTGGCCGCCGACTTCGCCGGCGGCCTGCCCGCCGACCTGATCCTGCTCAACTACCGCCGCTTCGGCGCCTACGCCGCCCGCGGCGCGCTCGAGCCGATCGACCCCTACCTGGCGCGCAGCACGCTCCTCCAGCGCGACGCCTTCTACCCGGAGGTGCTGGCGGCCTTCACCCGCGACGGCCAGCTCGTCGGCATCCCCCAGAACTGTTCCAGCCTGGTCATCTACTACAACAAGGGGCTCTTCGACCGCGCCGGTCTGCCCTACCCGCGGGCGGGCTGGACCTGGGACGACTTCCTCGACGCCGCCCGGTCGCTGACGAGGGGCACGGAGCAGTACGGGATCGGCATCGAGCCGACCCTGATCCGCCTGGCCCCCTTCGTCTGGCAGAACGGCGGCGACATCGTCGACGACCCGGCCGCGCCGACCCGGCTGACGCTGGATCGCCCGGAGTCCCGGGAGGCGGTGCAGTGGTTCGTCGATCTGCAAGTGCGCCACCGGGTCGCCCCCGACGCGGTGCAGCAGAGCGCCGAGGACGACGAGAGCCGCTTCCTGAACGGGCGGACCGCCATGTTCTTCGACAGCCGCCGCGCCGTCCCGACGCTGCGCGAGATCACCGCCTTCGACTGGGACGCCGCCCCCCTGCCGGGCCGGCGGGGGCCGGCCAGCATCCTGCACTCCGACGCCTACTTCCTGACGGCGGCGAGCCGCAACAAGCCCGCCGCCTGGGCCTTCATGGAGTACGCCAACTCGGCGGAGGGGCAGGTCTTCATCGCCCGGACGGGGCGGACGGTGCCGTCGCTCCGGGCGGTGGCCGAGTCGCCGGTCTTCCTCGCGCCCGACGCCCGGCCCGCGAGCAGCCGCGTCTTCCTCGACGCGATCCCGGCCATCCGCCCGACCATCGCCATCGACACGACCGAGCAGATCGAGGGCCTCGTCAACAACGAGCTCAAGCGCGCCTTCTACGGGCAGGCGACGGTCGCCGAGGCCATCGCGACCGCGCGCACCGCCGATCTCTTCCGGCGATGACCGGCCCGCGCGCGATCGAGGCCCCGCCCCGCCGCCACGCGGCGTTCCGCCGCCGGCCGTGGGCGCGGCGCGCGGCCCCCGGCTACGACGCGGGACTGCGGCTGCTGCTCGCGCCCTACCTGCTGGGGACGGCGCTGCTGATCGGCCTGCCCGCGCTCCTCGCGCTCGCGCTGGCCTTCGCGCGCTACGATGCCCTGTCGCCCCCGACCTGGGTGGGGCTGGCCAACTTCCGCGCCGTCGCCCGCGACCCCCTCTTCCGGATCGCCGCGCGCAACTCGCTCCTCTTCGTCCTGCTGGCGGTCCCGCTGCGCCTGCTGGGGGCGCTGGGGCTGGCGCTGCTCCTGGCCCGCCCGCGCCGCGGGACCGCGCTCTACCGGGCGGCGGTCTACCTGCCGACGGTGGTCCCGGAGGTGCCCTACGCCCTGCTCTGGCTCTGGATCGTCAACCCGATCTACGGCCCGCTCAACCTCCTGCTCGGCGCGCTGGGGCTGCCCGCGCCGGCCTGGCTGGTCCACGGCGACACGGCCCTGGCGGTGCTGGTGCTGATGGCGGCCTTCCAACTCGGCGAGGGTTTCGTGGTGCTGCTCGCCGGCCTGCAGGACATCCCGCGCGAGCTCTACGACGTGGCCGCGCTCGACGGCGCCGGGCGCTGGCGCGTCTTCGCCAGCGTCACCCTGCCGCTGCTGGCGCCCTGGCTGCTGCTGAACACCCTGCGCGACATCATGCTCAGCGCGCAGGCGACCTTCGCGCCGGCCTACCTGATGACCGGGGGCGGCCCCAACTACGCGACGCTCTTCCTGCCGCTGCACATCTACGATGTCGCCTTCGGGGCGCTGCGGTTCGGCCCGGCGGTCGCGATGATGCTCCTGCTCCTGCTCGGCACGGGCCTGCTGCTGCTCCTCACCTACTACGTCCTGGGAGGCTGGGGGTACGATGACGACGTCTAGGCCGCCGAATGGGGCCGGCGCCGGCGGCGGGCGCCGCCTGGCCGGCGCCCTGCTGCACCACGCGGCGGCGCTGCTCGCCGCGGCGGTCTTCGTGGCGCCGCTGCTGTGGCTGGTCGCCGGCTCGCTGCGCCAGCCGGGGCTGCCCCCGCCGCGCGGGGTGGAGTGGCTCCCCGACCCGCCCGCCTGGGGCAACTACGCCCGCGCCTTCGAGCTGGTGCCGCTGGCCCGCTACGCGCGCAACTCGATCCTCGTCGTCGCGCTGGCGGTGCCGCTGACCCTCGTCACCGCGTCGTGGGCGGGCTTCGCGATGGCGCAACTCCCGGGGCGCACCCGGCGCGGGCTGCTGACGCTGGCAATCCTGCTGCGGCTGGTGCCGGTGACGGCGCTCTGGCTGACCCGGTTCGTCCTCTTCGCCCGGCTGGGCCTCCTCGACACCGTCTGGGCGCTGGTCGCCCCGGCGCTGCTGGGGTCGAGCCCCTCTTCGTGCTGCTCTACTACTGGACATTCCGCCGCGTGCCCCGGCAGGTCTTCGAGTCGGCGCGGCTGGACGGGGCGGGGCCGCTGTACACCTGGGCGCGGATCGCCATGCCGCTCGCCCGCCCGACGACCGCGACGGTGGCGGTGCTGACCTTCGTCCTCTACTGGCGGGATTTCATCGCCCCGCTGCTCTACCTGCGCTCCGAGCGGCTCTACACCCTGCCGGTCGGGCTGCGCGCCCTGCAACAGGTGGCGCGGACCGACTGGCCGCTGCTGCTGGCCGGGGCGGTGGTGCTGACCGCGCCGATCGTCGCCGTCTTCCTGCTGGCGCAACGCGCCTTCTGGTCCGAGGACCGGTCCGGCGGCCTGGGCGGGCGCTGACACCGCGCGCGATGACCGGCAGCTCGCTCGCGGGGGCGCGATAGGGAGCGGGCGAGGGATCTCCCGGATCGCGCGGTGCGTCCACACATCGCCAACGGTGGGCGGCGCCCCTGCCCGAGCGGGGCCGGTTGCGGTATACTCCCCGCGGCAATGCAGGGAAATAGCCGCCTGTCCGGATGGGGCGCGGAGCCGGCCTGGCGGGGCCGGGCCGGCTCCGGCCGTCACGAGTCGTCGCGAAGGGGTGTGATGGACTATCGCCGCGCGCTGCCCGTCGCCGTCCTCGCGATCAGCGTCCTGATCTTCGCCGGGGCGGCCGCGTTCGCGCTCCGCGCCCGCCCCGCGGCCGGCGTGGCCGCCCAGCCGACCGCCTCGACCGTCGCCGCGGTGGTCCTCACCCCGCTCGTCACGCCGACGACGGCCGCAGCGACCGGGACCACGGCCGCGACGCCGACGCCCATGGCTACACCGGGGACGGGCGCGGCGACGGCGGCGCCAACCGCGCCGGCCACCACCGCGCGGGCGAGCGTGACGCCGGGCCGGACTGTGGCCGGCGCCGGATCGTCCCCCGCCAGCACCCCCACGGCCCGACCCGCCGCCACGCCCACGGCGCCCCCCGCCGCGACCCCGACGCCGCGGGCCGTACCGCCTACCACGACCACGCCCCCCCCACCCGTCGCCGCCGCCGCCGCGACCCCGACGCCCCGCCCGACCGTGCCCGCCGTGGCGACCGCAACCCCGACGGCTCGCCCCGCAGCGACCCCCACCGCGCTCCCGACCGCCCCCCCCCCGGTGGCCGCGACCTCAACGGAGGCGGTGGCCGTGGCGACGCCGGAGTCAACCGCGACGCCGGAGCCGACCGCGACGCCAGAGCCTGCCGATGAAGCGTCGGATAGCGAGGCGGCGGCCGTCGAGCCCCCCACCGTCGCCACGCCGGCCCCGGTCGAGGCGGCGAGTGATCCGACCCCGGCGCCGATCCCATCCGCGGCCAGGCCGACGCCCCCACCGGCGACGCCGACACCCGCGCCGACCCCGACCCCGCGGCCCACCGCGCCGGTGCCACCCCCAGTCGCCGGCCCGCCACCGGGCAACGTCGGAGCGCCGGCGCGGATCGTCATCCCGAGCCTCGGGGTGGACGCGCCGGTCGAGCACGTCGGCCTGGGGGCGGACGGGAACATGGAGACGCCGCAGGACTACTGGAACACCGCCTGGTACTCGCCCGGCTCACGCCCCGGCCAGCGGGGCAACGCGGCAATCGCCGGGCATTACGACAGCGCCGCCCTCGGGACGAAGGTCGTCTTCGGCGACCTGACGGACCTCGCGCCCGGCGACGAGGTGATCGTGGTGACCGCCGACAACGTGGCGCTGCGCTTCGTCGTGCGCGACGCGGCCTTCTTCCGGCCGGAGGAGGCGCCGCTGGCCGACATCTTCGGCCCGGCCGACACCCCCAACCTCAACCTGATCACCTGCGGCGGGGCGTTCAACCCCGACACCCAGAGCTACGACCAGCGGCTCATCGTCTTCACGACCTACGCCGGGCGGTAGGGCGCCTCGCTCACGGCTGCCTCTTGCGCGCGGCGCCGGCCCCGCCGATCCGCAGGATGGCGCCGGCGCTCCCGATGCTGAGGATCGACCCGGCGCTGCCGATGCTGAGGATGCTGCCGACGCTCCCGATACTCAGGATGCTGCCCGCGCTGCCGATGCTGAAGAGGCTGCCCGCGCTGAACAGGCTGCCGACGCTGAACACGCTGCCAAGGCTGAGCGGGCTGCCGTAGTTCGCGAACCCGCGTGACGACCGTCCTGTCGGTGTCGGCGCCGGCCCCCCGCCGGAAGCGGCGATTTCGTCGTTCACACGCACGCTCCTTTCCGGATGTGGGCAGTTTGCGCGGGGCGACCGCCTGCCGCGAGCGAGCGCCCAGCGGATCGCGCCGCGCTACCGTCGCACGCCCGCCGCGATCGCGCAAGCGGCCGGCGACCGGCAGGGCGCTACCCGGCGCGCGGCATACGCCTTGCACGGTCGGCGTATATAATCCGGCAGGCCAGGCCTGGTCGCCGCAGCCCGCCGGCGCGATCCGGACGGCAGCGAGTGTGATGGGGGGATGGGGCATGGCGAAGCGGACGATTCGCGACATCGACTGGCGGGGGAAGCGCGCGCTGGTGCGGGTCGATTTCAACGTGCCGCTCGACGGCGACCGCATCGGCGATGACACGCGCATCCGGGCGGCGCTGCCGACGATCCGGGCGCTGCGGGACGGGGGGGCGGCGGTCGTGCTGATGTCGCACCTGGGGCGACCGAAGGGCCAGGTCGATACGCGGTACAGCCTCGCGCCGGTCGCGCGCCGCTTGGGCGAGTTGCTCGGCGACGAGGTCCCGCTGCTGCCCGACTGCGTCGGCCCGGCGATCGAGGCGGCCGCGCGCGGGCTGGCGCCGGGGCGGGTGGTGCTGTTGGAGAACCTGCGCTTCCACCCCGAGGAAGAGCGGAACGACGCCGGGTTCGCGCGCCAACTCGCCGCGCTGGGCGACGTCTTCGTCAACGACGCGTTCGGCGCGGCGCACCGCGCGCATGCCTCCACGGAGGGGGTCGCCCACCATCTGCCGGCCGTGGCGGGGCTGCTGCTGGAGCGCGAGCTGGCCGCGCTCGGGCGGGCACTGGGCGACCCGGAGCGCCCGTTCGTGACGATCCTCGGCGGGGCGAAGGTGTCCGATAAGATCGGGGTGATCGAAAACCTGCTCGGCCAGGTCGACGCGCTGCTGATCGGCGGCGGCATGGCGAACACGTTCCTCGACGCGCGGGGGGAGCCGATCGGCCGGTCGTTGGCGGAGCCGGACAAGGCCGACCTGGCGCGCGACCTGCTGCGCCGCGCGGCGGAGCGGGGCGTGACCCTCGCGCTGCCGGAGGACGTCGTCGTCGCGCCGGAGCTGACGGCTGAGGCGCCGCGCCGCACGGTCGGCGTCGCCGAGGTGCCGGACGACGCGGCGATCTACGACATCGGCCCGCGCACGGTCGCGCGCTACCGCGAGCTGATCGGCGGCGCGCGGACGATCGTCTGGAACGGCCCGATGGGCGTCTTCGAGGTCGCGCCCTTCGCGGAGGGGACGCGCGCCATCGCCGAGGCGGTCGCCGGCTCCGGCGCGTTCACGATCGTCGGCGGCGGCGACTCGGTCGCGGCGATCGAGCAGGCCGGCCTCGCCGACCGCATCTCCCACGTCTCGACCGGCGGCGGCGCGTCGCTCGAATTCCTGGAAGGCCGGGAGTTGCCGGGCGTCGCGGCGTTGGACGATGAGTAGTGCTGAGTGCTGAGTGCTGAGTAACGAGTGGGGCAGGCGCAATGCATGGCGCCATCGTGACCCCACTCAGCACTCAGCACTCAGCACTCAGCACTGGAGCGAACGGAGTGAGCGCCATGCGGACGCCGATCATCGCCGGGAACTGGAAGATGAACACGACCTACGACGAGGCGATGGATCTGGTCGAGGAGTTGGTCGATGGGCTGGAGGCGCGCGAGGAGAGCGACAACGTCGACGTCGTCCTCTGCCCGCCGTTCCTCTGGCTCTTCTCGGCGGCCGAGTACCTGGAGGATACCGGCATCCAGCTCGGGGCGCAGGACTGCTACCCGGTCGACCGGGGCGCGTTCACCGGCGCGATCTCGGCGGCGATGCTCGCCGACCAGTGCAGCTACGTGATCGTCGGGCACTCCGAGCGCCGCACCCTCTTCGGGGAGACCGACGACCTGGTCGCCAAGAAGGCGGCGGCGGCCTTGCGCCACGGGCTGCGCCCGATCGTCTGCGTCGGCGAGGGGCTGCGCGAGCGCGACGCGGGCGAGACCGACGCGACGGTCCGGCGGCAGGTCGAGGCGGCGTTCGCGCCGGTCGAGGGGGGGCAACTGGCGGAGTGTGTCGTCGCCTACGAGCCGGTCTGGGCGATCGGCAGCGGGCGCGCGGCCGACGGGGCCGAGGCGGGGCGGGTCGGCGCGCTGATTCGCGAGACGCTGGCGGCGCGCTTCGGCGCGGCGGCGGCGGGGCAGGTCCGCATCCAGTACGGCGGCAGCGTCACCGGCGCCAACATCGCCGAGTTCATCGGCCAGCCGGAGATCGACGGCGCGCTGGTCGGCGGGGCCAGCCTCAACGCCGCCGAGTTCATCCGCATCTGCGCTATCGCCGCCCGGCACGGGGCGGGGGAGTAGGGTCGAAGGTCTGAAGGTCTGAAGGTCGAAGGTCCCTCACTCTACGGCGTTACCTTCACAGAAAAGCCTTCGCCGGTCACCGAGAGACCTTCGACCTTCGACCTTCAGACCTTCGACCGGGAGGACACGATGACACCCGAGGGATACCTCGACGCGCTGCTGTCGCTGCCGGGGTTGTACGGGCCGAAGGTCTCGCGCGACGGCCGGTGGGTCGCCTGGACCTGGTTCCGGGCGGGGCCGGCGGCGGATGTCTACGTCGCGCCGACCGACGGGGCGGCGGCGCCGATCCGGCTGACCGAGGGGCCGGACGACACGGTGCTGGTCTCCTGGACGCCGGACAGCCGGGGCGTCCTGGTGGCGCAGGACCGGGACGGCAACGAGCGCGACCGCCTCTACCGGGTGGACCTGGACCGCCCGCTGGCGATGGTCCCGCTGACCGAGGAGGAGCCGAACTACTTCCTGCGGGGCGGCGAGTTGCACCCGAACGGCCGCTGGCTCGTCTACGGCGCCAACCTCGACGCGGCGATCGGGGCGGAGATCGAGCCGACCCTGGTCTACCGGCACGATTTGGAGACGGGGGAGCGGCGCCCCCTCGCGCGGCCGGCGCGGGCCGGCGGCGGGCGGCCGGCGCTCAGCCCGACCGGCGCGCAGGTCCTCTACAGCCGCAAGGACCTCCACCCGGCCGGGCAGCAGGTCTGGCTGACCGACATCGAGGGGCGCGAGGACCGCGAGATCCTTAATTTCGGGGCGGACGTGAAGACCTCGGCGTCGTGGTTCCCGGACGGCGAGCGCGTGCTGGTGCTGTCCGACACCGCGACCCACCGGCGCCTCGGCGTCTGGCCGCTGGCGGGCGGCGCGGTCCGCTGGCTGATCGACGACCCGGAGCGCAACATCGAGGGCGCGTTCGTCCCGTTCGATCCGGAGGGGCGCGACCGGATCGTCGTCATCGACGTGCGGGGCGCGCGGGGGCGGCCCTCGCTGCTCGACCCCGAGACCGGGGGGGAGACGCCGCTGCCGGCCGTGCCGGGCAACCTCGTCCCGCTCGCGCCGCTGGGGGGCGAGGCGTGGGTCGCCCAGTACGCCAGCTCGCGCCAGCCGGCCGACGTGGCGCGCCTGTCGCTGTCCGATCCCCGCCCGGAGGCGTTCGTCAGCCTCTCCCGCGTCTGGGAGCGCACCGCGCTGCGGCGCGACGACTTCGCGCCGGCCGAGGATTTCCGCTGGCGGTCGGTCGATGGGATCGAGATTCAGGGCTGGCTCTACCGGCCGCAAGGGCCGGCGCGCGGCACGATCGTCCACGTCCACGGTGGGCCGACCGCCCACAGCCAGGACCAGATCAACGGCCAGATCCAGTTCTTCGTGCGGCAGGGGTTCGTCGTCCTCGACCCGAACTACCGCGGCAGCACCGGCTTCGGGCTGGCCTTCCGCGAGGCGATCAAGGAGGACGGCTGGGGCGGGCGGGAGCAGGACGACATCCGCGCCGGCATCGAGGCGCTGCTGGCGGCGGGAATCGCCGAGCCGGGGCGGGTCGGCATCACCGGCACGTCCTACGGCGGCTACTCCTCCTGGTGCGCGATCACCCGCTGGAACCCGGAGATCCTGGCCGCCGCCGCGCCGGTCTGCGGCATGACCGACCTGGTGGTGGACTACGAGACGACGCGCCCCGACCTGCGCCCCTACAGCGAGGAGATGCTGGGCGGGTCGCCGGAGCAGGCGCCCGACCGCTATCGCGAGCGGTCGCCGATCCACTTCGTGGAGAACATCCGGGGCCGCCTGCTGATCGTGCAGGGGGCGCAAGATCCGAACGTCACGCCGGAGAACGTGCGCGCGGTGCGGGCGGCGCTCGACCGGGCCGGCGTGCCGTACGAGGTCCTGGAGTTCGCCGACGAGGGCCACGGCATCGCCCGGCCGAAGAACCAGCGGACGCTCTACCCGCGGCTGGCGGAGTTCTTCGCGCGCAGCTTCGCCGAGTGAGGCCCGCCGGGGCACGCCGCGGCCCCGGTCAGCCCTCGCCCTCCCCCCGGCCCCGCCGCCAGGCAGCCCTCACCCACCCCCCAGCCCCCTCCCTCTCCCAATGCTGGGAGAGGGAGGGGGAGCACGGGCCGACGGGCCGAACCGCGGCGGGGCCGCCGCGTCCGGGCGCGACACGGCGCGGGGGGGAAATGGGGGGATTTGGGGGTCATTCGGACCATCCTCACGACCCCTCGCCGGGGTCGTTTTCCTTGATCTAACGCCATAATCTCTCCGACTGAGGGCGGTTCGTTTCGCGAAAATCGGGTTTCGCGGCCGGGCGCGTCCGCGCGATCGTCGGGGCGTGCGCGCCCGGATACCGATCGGACCCGGCGGCGGGGACGGGCGGTGCCAGGGGGCGGGGGGGAGAGGCGGGCAGGCGGGCAGGCGGGTAGGCGGAGAGAGGCCGGAGGGCGCGCGAGCGGGCGGGGGTTCGCCGATGCCCGGCTACCCGAGAACCCAACCGTGAACGGTTGCCGACGGGCGGCGACGGCGATGATTGTCAATGGATGCGCTATACTCCCCCCGGCTGCTGAACGCTGACGCGCCGCGCTTGACGCCGCCCTCGCGCCGGACTAGAATCAGGCATTCCCGATCATGTATCTCCCGGCGAGGGGCTCCCCCTCGTTTTGGACGCGCGCGGCCCGGTCGGGGGCCGCGCGAACCGCGATGGCGCGGCGGCACGGAGGCCGCGGAACGGGGTGACACGCTGATGGGCGGACAGGCGGCGGAGGATGCGCCGGCGCTACCGGCGGGGGGCGTGGCCGCACCGGGCGGGGCGCAGGGCGACGGGGAGCCGCCCCCCCCCGAGCGGGCCGGACGGCGGGGCCGCGCGCGCCCGGATACCGATCGGACCCGGCGGCGGGGACGGGCGGTGCCAGGGGGCGGGGGAGAAGCGTGCCGTTCGGGCGCATCGTCGAGGTAGATTTCGCCGGGGAGATAGATGACCGGATTTAGTCAGCGCGAGGGCGGTCAGCGGCGTCATGTCCAGCAGCTGGGAGTATGACCGATTAACACCGCCGTCAGCCACCGTCTCCAGACGCCTGCTGATAGCGCCTTTGTTGCTTTACGGTTCGCCGCTTCAGACGTTCGTCAGCAGGCCGCCCGATTGCACCACAGCGGCAGACGACGATGCGCGCCGTCGCTTTGTTCGATTCGAGAGATTATACGTTAGATCATGAAAACGACCGGGTCGGTGATGAACGACTAAATCCCCATTCTCTGCCGTGCTCATCCGGATGCGGCGGTCCCGCCGCGACTGTTCGTCGGCCTGCTTACTGGGAGAGGAGGTCAGCGGGCAGGCCGCCCGGCGAACGTTGCCGGGGAGGGCGAGGGCTGACCGGGGCCGAGGTCCCGGCTCGCCTGCGCGCGAAGAATCCGCCGTTTGGTAGCTGCCCGGTCAAGGATGCCGTATCCTTTCGTCGCGGTTTAATCCGCAATAATGCCTGGCCTGCGCACGCGCATTGTCGCCTGGCGTGCGACGTTCGGATCTTAAAGTCTCCCCTGCACGACAAGTAGAGGCGCCCTGAGGCTGGGCTCCACGAGGCCGCTCGTGGGGCTACGCCGTGGGGCGCAGCCGCGTCAGCCCCAGCGGCGTCAGGATCAGGAGCAGCGCTGGCTGGTGATTTAACGCCCCGGTACTCGGTCGCCAGCAGTCCGATGCCGCGCGGATGCGGTCGTTCCCAGGCCCGCCGTCCCTGATCGTCAGTTCGAGTCCAGGAAGGCCGCGGTGAATGATGTGACGAACCCTGCCGCACGAAGAACTGGATCCGGGCCGTTGATCTGGTCGGCCATTGCCGCGGACGCGGATTTATCGCGCCGGTTCCGTACACTGAATCCGATCCAGCCGCAACATCGCCAGCGAGCTGTACGGCGACGCTGCGCAGTGGCAGGCCCCAGAGCGGGGAGAAGGCGACGCTCCGGGCGGGGATTTACCGACGTTGCCAGCGCCATTGCCGTGGCTGGCGCGAGCCTCGGCGGCATCAAGACACGCTGCTCAGGCGCGAGCGGGACGAGGTTGCCCGGTACGGCCGGCAGCGGCGTTCTCCGGTTGTCGAGTGATATCGCCAGCCTGGCACGTCGATGACGATCACCCGTCGAACGGGATGAACGGCCCGATGCTGCGTCCGGGTCGTCGATCGCCAGTGGATCGCCGTTCGCCAGCGGCCAGACGCCGAGGCTGCGGGTCGCGGCCGGATTGCCGCCGCCGTCCGGGAACCACGACGGCACCACGTCGCCGTCCCGAAGCCAGATCCGGGTGATCCGCGCCCTTCGATTGCTGGTCGTCTGCTGCCCGGCCGGGTGGCGATTCTGCGGCTGTAGAGGACCTATGCGCCGGTCGGGCCGGAGCGCCGGCCGCCGCCGTCGGCCAGCGCCAGGGGGCGCCAGCCCCGTCCCAGATCGTGGCGGTAGACAGGTCGGCTGATCTCGCCCCGGTCGCCGCGTCGGTGTTGGCGCCGGAGACAGCCATGCCGTTCGGCCTGCTGCCCTGCAGGAAGTAGCGGAGTCATCGCCGTGGCGTCCAGGTCCACTGCAGAGGTCGCGCTCGTTGTTCAACTGGCGTCAGGTAGCGCCAAGGCCCAGGGGAGACAGCACCGTACTGTTCGGCTTCGGGTCAGCTCGGCGTCGCCGCCCTGTCGGTCGGCGATGGCATCGGCATACGGATCAGTTCGTCCAGACGACAGCCGCGCTGAGTATTCCGTCTGTTCCACCCCGGCAGCGACAGTAGCGCCGGAACATACCTTTAAATGAATGTTTTGTTCACAACGTCGACAACGTCAATCGCCACTTCCGGCAAAGTCCAGTAGCGCCAGACGGTCGTCAAAAGACGTCTGACGTTCGACGTTCAGACGTCTGACCGACCTTCGACCTGACCCTGCCTGCAGATGCGGATGAACTGGCTGCGCTGACCCCGCCGACTTCCAGCGCCGTCGATCCCGACAGTGGGTCGATTTACCCCGGCGATGTTACGCCGGGTGCGACGCCGCCGCAGCGTACTGGATGCGGATCTGCGCCGAGCGCGCCGTTGCGTCGCCAGTGACCAGCGCTGATACTACCGCCCGGCCCTGCCGCTGCGGCAGCCCGCTGCTGATCGCCTGCATTGCAGACGATACCCGCCACAGGAACGCCGAGCTGGACTGTCGCGTTGAGCGCGACAAAATGCGCTTCGCGCAGCTCGCCGACGCAGACGATCGGCGGTATTCGCATGCCTCTTTACGAGCCGTCGATCTCCGAAGAGGTGGCGCCGGAGGCCCGACGATCACGGGCGCTGCATTGAGCACGCCGCCGAGGATCGCCGGTGAAGGCGCGCTGGTCGACAAGGCAGCAGGTCTTGCGCTCCCGAAGCTGGCCGCCCGACCCAGGTACCGGCCGAGAAGAGCCAGAGGAACGGGTAGAGGACGACGTCGTGTTGTCGTTTCCCGCAACCCAGTTCATCGACAACTCCTCGACCAGATCCATTGCCGTCGCATCGCCCGTTCCAGTTCGACGACGACGGTCAGATATACCACTCACGCAGGGCTGAAGGCCGGAGTGCCGAGTGTCTTCCAGGCAATAGCCCGTGTTCCCACTCCGCCACAATTGTTTCACCCAGCACTCAGCACACCACGTCCACGCCGCGATATCTGTATCCTCCCACGGATCGCCGGTCGAGGATGCGGGATGCGGTCGGTGATACCGGCCCAGTTGCCGTGATCGAGTCACTTCGCCGACGATCTTCCGAATGCGCCGGAGCTGCGATCGCCCGAGGTATGCCCCTTCCGGTGAAGGGCGCGACCCGAAGGATGCCCATCAAGCCAGTTCCAGACGATTGCCGTGGTAGTGCGCGATTGCGCGCGGGCCGATGTCGGACGTTCGGAGTCGGCGATGCAGCTGACCGCGGCGCAGTTCGCCGTCAGGCGCTGGCGCGACGATCTCGCCTGAATGAGGGCGCAGCAGGTCGCGCTGTCGGTCTTTGTCAGGTTCGCCAGCGACGTACGATGGCGTCTCCGCGCGACGAGGAACGTGTTCGCCAGCGTCGCCGATCGCTTGCGTCGAGCAGGTTCTTCGATCACCCTGATCCAGTTCGGATATCTTCGTCCCGCCGATAAACATGACGATGCCGACAACACGCTTCCAGCCGAGCAGCGTCAGCCGTAAGTGCGGGCGGATCTCCTCCGCGGAAAGGTTGCAGCGCCAGGCTGACGCGTCGTTGACGAAGATATCGCCCAGCGCCATAGGCGCAATCTTCGGCGTCACCTGCCTTCTCGGGTGGAGCTGGTGTGTTTCCAGCAGAGCCAACACCGGTGCCACGGCGGCCCGGCCCATGACGGTCGGCAGCAGCGTTGACCTGGTCGCCGAGGTCACCGGTGAGGATCGCGCCGACGGTATCGACCTGGCCTCGGTTGCCCCAGGTGCATTATCGCGACCGCGTTCCCCGTTCAAACAGCGCCTGATGTCGGTGATATTGCCCGGATGCGCGTACTGTTGCCGATGCGCTGGCACGTTGAAATCGTGGATCACGCAGCTCATGGCGCGCTTCAGCGTTGCCGATGTCGCGAATCGCCCGCTTCGCCATGCTCCCACTCATCATCAGCGCCGTCCACCGTTTTATGGTTGCGGCGACCAGGCTCATCTGCCATATACGCTGACCGCAAGGCGGCGCCGCGCCGGGTAGCGCCCTGCCGGTTTGCCGCTTGTGCGATTGCAGGCAGGTAGATGGCAGCGCGGGCGCGATCCGGTTAAGTGCCTGCCGCGGGTAATGCGCAAATTGCCCACAGGGTGAGCGTGCCTGCGACGAACTGACGAATGCGGCGGGGCTGTTCGGCATGACTGCAATGGTCAGCGCGGGTTCGCGAGTTGCGCTTCCGCCTGTTCCGGCATGCGTTCAGCGTCAAGGCCTGCTTCAGCGCGCGGCATTTCAGTTATCGGCAGCGCGGCAGCTTAATCCTGAAAGAATACGGCAAACTTTCAGCATCGGCATTTTCAGTGCGTCGCGAGCGAGGCGTTTTACCGCCCGTAGGTTACCGTGAAGATGATGAGCTGCTGGTCGGGCGTCGGGTTGAATGCCGCCGCAGGGTGATCAGGTTGAGGCTTGCGTCACCGGCCAGCGCCTCCTCCGGCCGGGACAAGGTCGACGAAGTACACGTTGGTCGGTCACCACGATCACCCGGCCGCCGGGCGCGAGGCCAGGTCAGCCGAAGACGACCTTCGTTCCTGGAGGCGGCGCGCTGTCGTAATGTCGATATTCGCCGGGTGCGCACCCCGCTGGCCGGGGCGGCGCGAGGCCGGGCGAGGCACATCGGCGGTGCAGTTCTGTGTCCTCCATGTTCCTGGCCGACGCGGCGCGTTCATCGTAGACGCAACGGACGTTGTCCTGGCGGCGGCTGGCGACAGGCGCGGTAGGCTCGCGGGTCAGCCGCGGCGGGTGTCGGCGTCGCCGGTGGGGCGTCGGCCTGGGGGCGGATGGGATCGGCGCCCCGGATCACCTACTGGGTCGGCGTGGCGACCCGATGGCCGGGCCCGATCGCGGCGGCGGGCCTCGCCGGCCGGGATCCCGCTGTCTCATCGGCGTCGCGTCGCCGTCGGCCTGGCGACGACGGCAGTGGCGGTCGGGAGCACGGTGGGGGCCGCTGCGGGGCGAGCCGTCGGGGTTGCGGTCGTCACGGCGGGAGCAGGCGGGGCGTCGGGGTCGCGACGGCGGCGGCGACGGGTGGGGGGCGGGTCGCGGTAGGCGGCGGCCCGCGGCGTCAGGGTCGGGGACGCCGTGGGCGCGCGGCGGGTGCAGGGGGTGCCCGGCGCCGGCCACAGTCCGGCCCGGCGTCACAGCTCGCCCGCCTACCCGCTGCCGGCCGTCGTCGGCGTGACGAGCGGGGTGCAGGCGACGGTTACGTGGTGGTGCGGGGCGGGCGCGGAGCGCGTGCGCCGCCCCGGCGAAGATCGTGACGCTGATCGCGAGGACGGCGACGGGCAGCGCGCGGCGGTAATCCATCACATCCCTTCGCGACGACTCGTGACGGCCGGAACCCGCTTCACCAGGTCGGTCGCGTCGGACAGGGACTATTTCCCCGCGTTGCCGGGGAGTATACCGCAAACTCGGCCCCGTCAGTAGGCGCCGGCGCGGAGAGCGAGTTCGCGCGGGTCGGCGGGTGGTTGGGTAGCGCCCTGGCCGCTCGCGATGCCGTCGTCCTCCTCTACCCGCCGCTCGCCTACCTGCTTCGTGCGACGTCATCGCGCGTGGGTCAGCCCAGGTTGCCGGTCTACGCGCGCCAGCAGGAAGACGGCGGACGTCCCTGCGTCGGTCGCGGCGCGGACAGGGTGTAGACTGCGAGCGCAGGTAGAGCAGGCGGCGAAACTGCCAGTAGAGGACGAAGGTCAGCACCGCCACCGTCCGGTCGTCGGGCGGGCGAGCGGCAACTCGTCCGTCGTTTCGTCACCGCGTCGCGGCATCCCTGGGCGCACCCGGCGCGGGCTGCTGAGCGGGACGAGGCTGGTGCCGGTGACGGCGCTCTGGCTGACCCGGTTCGTCCTCTTCATCCGGCTGGCGACACCGTCTGGGCGCTGGTCGCCCGGCGCTGCTGGCGACGACTTTCGTCTGGCTGGGGCTGGCGGGGTCGGCGCGGGAACCGCGCTGCGGCGACGCTCTCCGACCGCGCTGGCGGATCACGCCACCGGCGCGCTCTACACCCTGCCGGTCGGCTGAACGCCCTGCAACAGGTGGCGCGGACCGACTGGCCGCTGCTGCTGGCCGGGGCGGTGGTGCTGACCGCGCTGATCGTCGCTGCCCTGCTGGCGCAGCGCGTGGTCCGAGACCGGTTCGGTGACGCCACGCGCGAGACCGGAAGGCGCTCGCACGAGGCGGGTGGGCGGGTCGGCGGGTAGAGGAGGACGACGGCATCGCGAGCGGCCCCTGGCCGACGCCCAGCTACCCAACCACCCGCCGACCTCGCGCTCCACCCGCCGACCCGCACCGCCCGCCGCCTCGGAACGCCAACGGCGGGCCGGCGCCCTGCCCGAGCGGGGCCGGTTGCGGACTCCCCCGCAACGCAGGGAGGCTGTCCCAGTGGCGGGTTCCGGCCGTCACGAGTCGTCGCGAAGGATGTGAGATCGTCGCCGTCCTCGCGATCGGGGATTCGCCGGGGCGGCCGCGACAGCGCCCGCGCCCCTCGGCACGCCGAGACCGTGACCGGGCTGGCGGTCGACGGCTGCGGCGCGGCGGACGGCCGGCCACCACCGCGCGGGCGAGCGTGACGCCGGGCCGGACCCGCCGGGGGGCACCTCCCACGGCCCGACCCGCCACGCCCACGGCGTCCCCCGCCACCGACGGCGGCGGCGACGTCGCCGCCGCCGTCGCGACCCTGACGCCCCGCCCGATCGTGTCCGCCGTGGCGAGCCGTGACGACCGCAACCCCGGGGGCAGCGACCCCCACCGGGACCGGGCGCAAGCACGGCCGTGACGTCGCCGGAGGAACGATGCGGATGAGATCCCGGCCGGCACGATGGCCGGTCGCATGCGGCCGTCGAGCCATCCTGTCTGGTAGGCGGCGAGTGATCCGACCCCGGCGCCGATCCCATCCGCCCCCAGGCCGACGCCCCACCGGCGACGCCGACACCCGCGCCGCGGCGGCCCACCGCACCGGTGCTCCCCCGGTCGCCGCCCGCCACCGGGCAACGTCGGAGCGCCGGCCGGATCGTCATCCCGCGTCCTGGACGCGCCGGTCGGAAGGTGGCGGGGTCGAGGAGGACCGGCAACGCGGCAATCGCCGGGCATTACGATCGGGACGAAGGTCGTCTTCGGCGACCTCGACCTCGCGTCCGGCGACGAGGTGATCGTGGTGACCGCCGACAACGTGGGCGGCGCGGGCGACGCGGCCTTCTTCCGGCCGAGGAGGCGCCGCTGGCCGACATCTTCGCCCGGCCGACACCCCCAACCTCAACCTGATCACCTGCGGCGGGGCGTTCAACCCCGACACCCAGAGCTACGACCAGCGGCTCATCGTCGACCTACGCCGGGCGTCGGCAGCGCGCGCGAGGCGCGCCGGCCCCGCCGATCTGCAGGATGGCGCCGCCGGCGCCCCGATGCCGATCGTGGCCGGCGGGATGCCGACTCAGGATCTTCCTCGGCCTCGCGCAGGGCGGCGGCGAGGGGTCGGCGTCCTCCGGCCTGCGCCGGCAGCGGCGATCACGGGCCGCCCTTTCCAAGTGTGGGCGCCGGGGAAGCCCCGATCGCGCCGCGCTACCGTCGCACGCGCCGCGATCGCGCAAGCGGTTTAACGCGACCCGCGTCGGCATACGCCTTGACGGTGAATCCGGCAGGAGTTGGGCACGATCCGGCGCAGCGAGTGTGATAGAGCGGGGACGCATGCACATCGACTGGCGGGAAGTGCGCGCTGGTGCGGGTCGATTTCAACGTGCCGCTCGACGGCGACCGTGACCGGCGATGACACGCCGCATCAGCGGGCTGCCGACGATCCGGGCGCTGCGGGACGGGGGCCCGGATGGGACGAAGGCCAGGTCACGCGGTACAGCGCCGGTCGCGCGCCGCCTGGGCGAGTTGCTCGGCGACGAGGTCCTGCTGCTCGCCGACTGCGTCGGCCCAGAGGCTGAGGCGACCGCGCGCGGGCCGTTGCCGGGGTGGTGCTGCTGGCGAGGAAGAGCGGAACGGCTCGCGCGCCGCCGCCGGCCATTATCGCAGGTTCGGCGCGGCGCACCGCGCGCATGCCCTCCACGGAGGGGGTCGGCCGGCCCGGGTTGAAACCGGCTCGGCGGGCGCTGGGCGACCCGGAGCGCCCGTTCGTGACGATCTGCGGGGCGAAGGTGTCCGATAAGATCGGGGTGATCGAGAACCTGCTCGGCCAGGTCGACGCACTGCTGATCGGCGGCGGCATGGCGAACAAGCCGATCGGCCGGTCGCTGGCGGAGCCGGACAAGGCCGACCTGGCGCGCGACCCGCTGCGCCGCGCGGCGGCGGCTTCGCGCTGCCGGAAGTCGTTCGCGCCGGCGCTGACGGGGAAGAACAGGCGATCTACGACATCGGCCCGCGCACGGTCGCGCCTTCACCGGCGGCGCGCGGACGATCTCTGGAACGGCCCGCCGGGCGTCTTCGAGGTCGCGCCCTTCGCGGAGGGACGCGCGCCATCGCCGAGGCGGTCGCCGGCTCCGGGGGATCGTCGGCGGGGGGCTGGTGTGCTATACTCGACCGGGCGGCGGCGCGTCGAGGGCCGGGAGTTGCCGGGTGTCGCGGCACGAGACGTAATGCGCCGCGCCTGCCCGGAAGACACCAGCACTCAGCATGAGCGAACGGAGGAGCACTATGCGGACGCCGATCGTCGCCGGGAACTGGAAGATGAACACGACCTACGACGAGGCGATGGATCTGGTCGAGGAGCTGGTCGATGGGCTGGAGGCGCGCGAGGAGAGCGACAACATCGACGTCGTCCTCTGCCCGCCGTTCCTCTGGCTCTTCTCGGCGGCCGAGTACCTGGAGGATACCGGCATCAGCTCGGGGCGCAGGACTGCCACCGGGGCGCGTTCACCGGCGCGATCTCGAAGGCGCTCGCCGACCAGTGCAGCTACGTGATCGTCGGGCACTCCGAGCGCCGCACCCTCTTCGGAGAGACCGACGAACTCGCTGTCGCCAAGCAGCGGCGGCGGCCCCAGCCACGGGCTGCGCCCGATCGTCTGCGTCGGCGAGGGGCTGTGCGAGCGCGACGCGGGCGAGACCGACGCGACGGTCCGGCGGCAGGTCGAGGCGGCGTTCGCGCCGGGTCGAGGGGGCAACTGGCGGAGTGCGTCGTCGCCTACGAGCCGGTCTGGGCGATCATAGCGGGCGCGCGGCCGACGGGCCGAGGCGGGGCGGGTCGGCGCGCTGATTCGCGAGACGCTGGCGGCGCGCTGCGCGGCGGCGGCGGGGCAGGTCCGCATCCAGTACGGCGGCAGCGTCACCGGCGCCAACCAGGCGGGCCAGCCTCAACGCCGCCGAGTTCATCCGCATCTGCGCTATCGCCGCCCGGCACGGGGCGGGGGAGTAGGGTCGAAGGTCGAAGGTCGGAAGGTCGAACGCCTGAACGTCGAACGTCGAACGTCTTTGACGACAAGTCTCAACGCCCCACTCGGAGGCTTTGGCGGGGGACGTTTGACGACTTCAGACGTTCCTGACACCCGAGGGATACCTCGACGCGCCGCTGTCGCCGCCCGCAGGTGACCCGACCTGGTTCCGGCGGGGCCGGCGGCGGATGTCTACGTCGCGCCGACCGACGGGTGGCGGCGCCGATCCGGCTGACCGAGGGGCCGGACGACACGGTGCTGGTCTCCTGGACGCCGGACAGCCGGGGCGTCCTGGTGGCGCAGGACCGGGACGGCAACGAGCGCGACCGCCTCTACCGGGTGGACCTGGACCGCCGGCTGGCGATGGTCCGCTGACCGCGGAGGAGCCGAACTACTTCCCTGCGGGGCGGCGAACTGCACCCGAACGGCCGCTGGCTGGTCTACGGCGCCAACCTCGACGCGGCGATCGACCCTGGTCCGATCTGGAGACGGGGAGCGGCGCCCTCGGCGCGGCCGGCGCGGGCCGGCGGCGGGCGGCCGGCGCCCGCCTCGACCGGCGCGGTCTCGTGCCGCAAGGATCGCCACCCGGCCGGGCAGCAGGTCTGGCTGACCGACATCGAGGGGCGAGGATCAGCAGATCCTCAACTTCGGGCGGACGTGAAGACCTCGGCGTCGGTTCCCGGACGGCGAGCGTTCTTCGACGACCCGGAGCGCAACATCGAGGGCGCGTTCGTCCCGTTGACGATGCGGCCTGGCCGTGCCGGGCACCTCGCTCCGCTCGCGCTGCTGGGGCAGGCGGGCCTAGCTCGCGCCAGCCGGCCGACATGGCGCTGTCGCTGATCACCTGGCGGTTTGTCGATGGGATCGAGATTCAGGGCCGGCTCTACCGGCCGCAAGGCCATGCGCGGCACGATCGTCCAGAGTAGCGAGTGCTGAGTGCTGAGTGCTTTCCGCGAGGCGATCAAGGAGGACGGCTGGGGCGGTAATCGACATCCGCGCCGGCATCGAGGCGCTGCTGCGGGAACGTCGGCATCACCGGCACGTCCTACGAACCCGGAGGTGCTGGCCGGCCGCTGCGCCGGTCTGCGCATGACCGAACTAGGACGTTGCCTGACCTGCGCCCCTACAGCGAGATGCTGGGCGGGTCGCCGGAGCGGGCGCCCGACCGCCATCGCGAGCGCCGATCCACTTCGTGGGCAACATCCGCGGGCGCCTGCCGATCTCCGCACTCGTCGCCGACGAGGGCCACGGCATACTCAGCTCACCCACCCCCCCAGCCCTCCCTCCAACTCATCGCGGCGGGGCCGCCGCGTCCGGCGTACACGGCGCGGGGGCTGCTTACAGCAGGTCGGGCGTGCGCGCCCGGATATGCGCGCGAGCGGGCGGCTCGTCGATGCCCGCCGCCCGAGAACCCAACTGGGAACGGTTGCCGACGGGCGGCGACGGCGATGATTGTCAATGGATGCGCTATAACGATCATGTATCTCCCGGCATGCCGGCGAACCGCGATGGCGCGGCGGTAGACGATGCTACCGGCGGGGGCGGGGCCGCACCGGGGGCGCTGGCGGACGGTGCTGCCCTCCGCCGTGTGGGCGGGCGGGCGGTGCCGGATCGACCGCCGGTCGCTCCTCGACGCCGGCCCGGCCCTGCTGCTGCTGGCGGTGATCCTCGGCGTCGCGACCGTCTACGTCGCGGGAGCGGAGTTCTTCAAGTCCCCCCGCGCGGCCTGGCGGATGATCACCGGATCGCTGCGGAGCGAGTACAACGCCCCTCACACCATCCCTTCGCTGCTCCTCGCGAGTCGCCGCTTCTCCCAGCGCTCGGCGCGCGGCTGCTCCCCGGCGGACGGCGGGCACGCGGGTTCTGGCTGATCACTGCGGAGGCGGCGGATCCCGACAGCTGGTCGCCCTTGAACCAGCTATGCTGGCGATCGTCCGGCGGCATTTCGCCTACGCCGCCTGCGCCTTCCTGGCCGCCCTGGCGCTGCTGCGCGACCACCCAGCGGCTCCGGTCACGATCCTGGTCGGCGGGTGGCGGTACGCGCTCCACGCCTCCTATCTCCACCCCCCGGCCGATGCCGGCCTGGGCGGCGATGGCAAGCCGGGTTCACCCGGCTGATTCGTCGCCACGCGCGGCGCGGTGCGGCATCTGTCGTCGGGGCGAGCGGCGGGCTGGCGGTGCTGACCTGGGTGCTGGTCGTGCGCCAGGTCGATCCCCACTACACCTTGCACTTCACGCCGCTGGTCGTGCTCGGCTTGCGGTTGCCGTTTCGAGGGCACGACTGGTCGCCTACGGCGCTCGCGCCCGGCCTGCTGGGCGGCTGGGCGGGCGCCAACTTGGCGCTGTGGGCGGGCTCCCCTCTTCGCCGCGCCGGCCCCGCCGCTGACGCGCCCCGACCGCGATGCGTCCGATCGGCGTGGCCCTGCGGCGGGCGCCGATCTGGCCGTCGCGGCCTCGTCGACGACGACGCCGGGCGACTCGCTGACCAGGGCGGAGCAGGCGCTGTCGGAGGCGGCCCTGCGCGGCCTACCCGCAGGCGTCGTAGTCGTCCGGGTGGTGATTGACCTGTTCGGCGCGGAGAGCGAGTTCGCCCGGGACTTCGCCCCGCTCGGGCCGCGCTTCCGCTTCGCCGACGGCGCGGTCGCCATGGTCTACGCGCGCCAACGCGTGACGTCCCTGCCGGTCGCGGCGCGGACACTGCGACGGATGCAGGCGGCGATCGGGGCGCGACCGGGCGGCCAGTCACCCTGGCTCGTGTTCGACCGCGGCATCCCCGCCGCGGTCGAGCGGGACGAGGGCGGGCAGGAGGCGGTGACCGCGCGGCCTGGGCCACGCGACGGCGCTCCGGCGACGACTTTCGTCTGGCTGGGGCCGGGGTCGCGGAACCGCGCTGCGGCGACGCTCTCCACCGCGCCGGACCCACCGGCGCGGCCGTTGAACGTCCGGGGCCGGATTGCGTTCCGCGACCCCGGCTGCCAGGGGGTGACGTTCCGGTTCTCCCGGATCGATCGGGCGGGGGAACTGACGCCCCTCGGGGAGACGGTGCATCGGCCCGGGCAGCCGGAGGAGTTCCTGGTGACGCTGCCGAGGCGTCCCAGTGGCGGGTTCCTGTTCGAGATCGTGCGCCTGGCCGGGGACGACAGCGCCGCCCCCTGCACGCTGACCGTGACTGGGCTGGCGGTCGAGCGCGCGGACGGCCGGTAACCGCCGGGCGCCGGCCCTACCCGCCGGGGGGCCGGGCCAGGGCGGCGGCGACGTCGTCGAGGGTGAGGGCGCCGCCCGGGGGGCAGCCGGGCCGGGCGCGCAGGCGTTCGAGGAACTGCTGCACGATGCGGCCGGTCGCGCCCCAGATGTCGTAGGGGCCGTAACGGTAGACGAAGACGCGGCGGCGGACCCCGCGGATGGTCCAGTCCTCCTCGTGGAAGGTGGCGGGGTCGAGGAGGACCGGCAGCGGCGCCTCGATCGTCTCGGCGACCTCGAACGGGTCCGGGCGCAGGACCGGCGGCGCGGGCAGCCGCCCGACGAACGGGTGGATCAGGATGCTGGTCACCACCGTCGCCACCGTCGGCAGCGCGCCGAGCGGGGTCACGGTGGCCGGCGGGATGCCGACCTCTTCCTCGGCCTCGCGCAGGGCGGCGGCGAGGGGGTCGGCGTCCTCCGGCTCGATCCGCCCGCCGGGGAAGCCGATCTCCCCCTTGTGCAGCCCGACCCGGTCGGTGCGCTTGATGAAGAGGAGTTGGGGCACGCCGGCGCGCTCGTAGAGGGGGAGCAGCACCGCGCTCTCGCGCAGGCTGGGCGGCGCGGGGCGGCCGGTCAGCGGGTCCATCGGCACTCCGGATGGGACAACACCACAGCACCGGGCGCGCGGGGCGTGCGCGTTGCCCGGTTTCCGGCGCGGGCCGCGCCCCTGGGCGGGCGAGGACGGCGGCTCCGCCGGGCCATTATCGCAGGTTCCGCCAGCAAAGCGGGGGCGCCGGGTTGAAACCGGCCGGTCGCGGGTGGCGCGACCCACAGGCCCGATCACCGGACTGTGGGTCGCGCCGGTTCCAATCGGCGCCCCCCAAGCGTTGCCCGCGCGGGGGAAGAACAGTGCGAACGTACGCCCCTTTTTACCTTCCTTGGGTGGTGCATGCCGGGGAGGGCTGTGCTATACTGTGCCGCACGAGACGCATCGCGATGGCCTGCCAACCGGCACTGCCGCTTCGAGGAGGTTGCGCACCGTGATTACCGTGCTGTTCATCGTCCAGGCGATCCTCGCGGTCGTCCTGACGCTGGCGATCCTGCTGCAGGTGAAGGGGCAGGGGTTCAGCGGGTCGTTCGGGGGGGATTCAGGCTCGATCTTCCGCACGCGCCGGGGGGTCGAGAAGCTGCTCTTCAACTGGACGATCGGCCTGGCGGTCGCCTTCATGGCGCTGTCGCTGATCACCAGCATCTTCGCAGAGTAGCGAGTGCTGAGTGCTGAGTGCTGAGTAATGGGTGACGAAGAGGAACAGGGAGGTTCCAGCCTTCCCCTCCGCACTCGTTACTCAGCACTCAGCGCTGCTTAGGGGTGGCGGTGTGAGGCGGCTCGGGCGTGGCGGGTGGTTGGCGATCGTCACCGGCGTGCTGATCCTGGCCTTGCTCGGCCTCGGCGTGGCGGCGGCGTTCGAGAAGGCTTCGCCGGCGGCGCCGGCGACCGCGACCTTCCGCGACCGGCCGTCCAGCCCGACCGTCGTGCCGGGCGGCGTCTACCGCGAGGGCCTGGTCGGTACGCCGACGATGCTCAACCCGCTCCTGGCGAACACCCAGCCCGACCGCGACCTGAGCGCCCTGATCTTCAGCGGCCTGACGCGTGCCGACGCGCGCGGGGAGGCCGTCCCGGACCTCGCCCGCTCGTGGAAGGTCGAGGAGGGCGGCCGGCGCTACGTCTTCGCCCTGCGCGACGACGTGACCTGGCACGACGGCCAGCGCTTCACCGCGGCGGATGTCCTCTTCACGATCCGCACCCTGCAGGACGGCGACTTCCCCGGTGACAGCGCGCTGGCGGATTTCTGGCGCACGGTCAGCGTCGAGACCCCCGACGAGTTGACCGTCGTCTGCACCCTGCCGAAGGTCTACGCCCCCTTCCTCGCCTACACCGGCATCGGGATCCTCCCGCGGCACCTGCTGGCGGGCGTGCGGGCGGGCGACCTGGCGAACGAGCCCTTCAACCTCCAGCCGGTCGGGACCGGCCCCTTCAGCTTCGGCGCGCTCGACGGGGCGAAGGTGGAGATCGCGCTGCGGCGGCACGAGGACTACTACGACGCGCGGCCCGCGCTGGAGGGCCTGCGCTTCCGCTTCTACCCGAACACCCCGGCGGCGTTTCGCGCGGTGCAGGCGGGGGAGATCGACGGCCTCGGCTACATCCCGCCGCGCTACCTGGCCGAGGCGGGCGGGGTCGCCGAGGCGGCGAACATCTACGGCCCCTCCCTGGCGGGCTACACCGCGCTCTTCTTCAACCTGAAGGCGCCCGTCTTCGCGGCGCGCGAGGTGCGGCAGGGGCTGGCGCTGGCGGTCGATCGCGACGCGCTGGTGGGGGAGGGGCTGAAAGGTTGGGGCACCGCCGGCAGCAGCCCGATCCTGCCGACCTCCTGGGCCTACAGCGAACAGGACGGGCCGCGCTCCCCCCACGACATCGAGCGCGCCCGGCAGACCCTCGACCGGGCCGGCTGGCGGGCCGGCGCGGGCGGGGTCCGCGAGAAGGGCGGGCAGCAGCTCGCCTTCACGCTGCTGACCGACGACGATCCGGCGCGCGTGGCGGTGGCGGAACTGCTGGCGCGGCAGGTGGAAGCGGCCGGCGGCAGGGTGGCGGTGCAGGCGCGCCCGGCTGGGGAGGTCGCGCGACTGCTGGCGACCCGTCGCTTCGACGCCGCGCTCGCGGGCTGGGCGGGGCTGGCCGGCGACCCCGATCCCTACCAGATGTGGCACTCCAGCCAGGCCGAGACCGGCTACAACTTCGCCAACTACAGCAGCCCCGAGGCCGACGAGGCGCTGGCGCAGGCCCGCCTGACGACCGACCCGGCGCGGCGCCGGGGCTACTACGCGGCGTTCCTGAAGGCCTTCGCCAGCGACGTGCCGAGCCTGGTCCTCTACTACCCGCAGTATCACTTCGCCGTCTCGAAGAGCATCACCGGCGTCGGCGTCGCCCCGCTGAACGAGCCCGGCGACCGCTTCCGCACCATCGCCGACTGGCGGCTGGCCGCGCCGCGCTGACCCTCCGCGGCGCCCCGCACCCCGGACGCCCCGTTGGACAATTTTCCTCAAGTGGCACACCACTGGCTTCTCCGGGGGGCGCGGCGACCGGCCGCGCGCCGCGGCGCGCTGGGCGAGCGGCGCGAGGACGAGGGGGAAGGGGACGAGGGATGACGCGGCGCGCGGCGCTACTCCTGCTGCTCGGCGGCCTATTGCTGGCGGGGTGCGGCGGGGAGAGCGGGGGCAACTGGGAGACGTTCGACGCCAGCGAGGGGGGCTTCCGGGTCACGCTGCCCGGCCGTCCGGTCAGGGGCCAGGAAGTGCTGACGACGCCCGCCGGCCCGCTCGAGAGCATCACCTATACTTACGCCACCCCGGACGGGCAGGTGTCGTACGGGATCAATTACGCCGACTACCCGGCCGCGGTGGCGCGGAGCACCGACCCGGAGCGGATCATCGAGAGCGCGCGCGACGCGCTGGTGGGCAAGCTGCGGGGTCGGGTGCGCGACGAGCGGCGGATCACCCTCGATGGCGCCCCCGGCCGAGAGGTCGACATCGAGCTGGCGGACGGGCGCTACGTGCGCGCCCGCATCTACCTGGCCGGGCAGCGGCAATACCAGGTGGTGGCGGTCACGCCGAGTGCGAGGGACCACGCCAATGACGCCAAGTGGTTCCTCGAGTCGTTCAAGCTGCTGCGCTGAACCGGGTCGGGGCCGGCCGAGCACGATGACGGGGGCGGGCCGAGTGGCCCGCCCCCGATGTCGCCGGTGGCGTCGGATCGTCCGCGACCGTTCCGCGCGGTGACCGGCGGTCAGCGCCGCCCGCCGAAGAGCCCGCCCAGTCCGCCGAGAACCCCGCCCATGCCCTCGCTCGACGCGACCTTGATCAGGTCCGGGAGGTGCTGCTGCGCGAACTCGGCGACGATGTTCGCCACCTCGGTGGCCTTCTCGGCGTCGAGCCCCGCGCGCTCCTCCAGCGTCTGCACCAATTGCCCGAAGAGTTGCTCCTGCATCGATCCTCCCCTGTCGCGGCCGGCCCCGCGCCGGCGCTGTTGCCCGTCGTCCCGGCGGCG
>JAUJMV010000011.1:246050-249130 GCA_030446685.1 Thermomicrobiales bacterium
CTCCCCTGTCGCGGCCGGCCCCGCGCCGGCGCTGTTGCCCGTCGTCCCGGCGGCGAACCCGCCCCGACAGATCGTCACGCACGAGGCGGGCCACCGCGGAGTCACCGGAGGGGGCGGCACGGGACACCGTCAAGTGGCGGTGCGTCATTGCCAATGCGCGACGACGGGCAACACCGAGACACCCAGGCCCGCCACCACCCCACCCCCTCCCCGAGCCGGCTGGTGGCTCAGGGGCGATGGTGCGACGGCGGCACCCGCCCCGGCCCTGCGTGGACTGTGGCACAGGAGTTGCCTTAGGGCAGATCCAGGGGATAATTGTCGCCCCTACGGACGGGAATCCTTCAAGGAGAGGGGCTGGGGATGCACAGGCACGGTTACTTCAGGGCGCTACTGGCGATGGCGGCGCTGGTCCTGCTGACACTTGGGAGCGGCGGGACGACGTCCGCGGCCGGGTCGGGGGCGGTCGCCCTGGCTTGCGACATCACGACCAACAGTTCCTTCTCGGGCCGGGTGGCGCGGGCCGGTTCGCCGCTGACCGTGCGGGGCACCGACGAGCGGGAGCGCACGGTTATCGCCGGCCCGAACCTCACGGTGATCCGTGACGGCAACAACGCGACCTTCGCCAGCCTCCGCGAAGGGGACCAGGTGAACGTCAACGTCGTCCCCGGCAATGTGAACGACTGCATCGCCAGCCGCATCGAGGCGACCAGCCAGCCGGCCGCGGCCCCGGTTCAGGAAGAGCGCGGTTTCAATCCGCTGTGGCTGCTGCCGCTGCTGCTGCTGCCGCTCCTGGCGCTGCCGTTCCTACTGCGGCGTCGCCCGGCGCCCCGGCCGGTCACGACCGAGCGGGTGGTCACGCCGCAGCCGACCCGCCCGACGGTGACGTCGGAGCGTGTTGTGCGCACCGACGCCGAGCCGATCGTCGAGCGGACCGAGGCCGGCACCGCGCGCGATGGTCACACCACGATCACGTCGGACTCCTTGGCGGATGACGAGGCCACGCGCCGCCCGCACCGCTGATGCCGCTGGATACCCTGTTCAGTCGGGGTAGGGCGCACCCCAGGCGTCGCCATCCCGTGATGGCGACGCGATCGAGGGGCGGGCCAGATGGCCCGCCCCTCGTGCTGCCGGGCGTCGGTCAGGCGCCGCGGCGCCGACCCGCGCCGCGCAGGACCCGCCGCAGGAGCCACCACCCGACGGCCCGAATCACCCAGACGATCATCGTCTTCCTCCTTGCCTGACGCCCACCGCGTCGGCGAGGGAGGCGCACGACTGGTGCCACCCGTGACGGAGCGGGCGCCGGGACGCGAGGTCGGCCCTGCGGCGCACTCCCGCGGCTCGACCGACGTCGGGTTGGGCCTGGCGCGCGGTGTGGCACGCACATTGCAGCAGCGGCTACCGGCGAGGCGGCGCCACCCCGACGGGCGGGCGAGTACTGGGAGACGGGAGGCGGAGAGGATGCGCTATCTCATTCGCGAGCGATTCTTCCGGTTGGGCGAGGATTCGGACATCACGGACGAGTCGGGTCGACCGGTGCTGCAGGTGGACGGCAAGGTCTTCAGCCTGCGCGACCGGCTCGTCCTGCGCGACCCGGCGGGGAACGAGGTCGCCCAGGTGCAGCGCCGGATCCTCGCGCTCCGCCCAACCTACGAGATCACCGTCGGCGGTCGGGAGGTCGCGGCGGTGCGCAAGCACTTCTTCACGCCTTTCGGCGATCGCTTCACCATCGACATCCCCGGACCCGACGACCTGGAGATGGAAGGCAACCTCTTCGATCACGAATTCGCCATCCGGCGCGGCGACCGGACGGTGGCGACCGTCTCGAAGCGCTGGTTCACGCTGCGCGATACTTACGGGGTGGAAGTCGCCCCCGGCGAGGACGATGTGCTGATCCTGGCCAGTGTCCTCGCGCTCGACCTGGCGGAAGATCGGGAGCGCGAGGAGCAGGAGCGGCGGTGATGCCGGGGCGCGTTGTCGCGGTTAGGCCGCGCGGTGGTAGCCGGTACTCTCGCACCATTGCTGATCGCGGCGCGGATGGCCGCTCGCTCCAGGTAGCGAGCGGCCGGCGGGAGACAATTCGCCGTCCGATGTGGGGTGCCCGCCGATCCGCCCATCGTCCGGTTCCCGGGGCGGCGCGGGCGCGCGCCGAAACGTCGGAGGCGCCCTCGACCGCTTGCCTATTCGCCGCGGAGTCGGCGCAATTCCGCCTCCAGCGCCGCCACCCGCCGCCGCTCCTCGTCCCGCTGGGCGACCGCCTCGTCGGTGGTCGGCACCAGCGCGCCGTCCTGGTCGTAGACGCGCAGGAGTAGGCCGCGCGGCGCGAAGGCGATCCCCAGGGCGGCGCTCGCCCAGCGGCCGTCGGCGCCGGGCGCCCACGGCTCGTAGCCGCGCGGGCCGGCGCGCCGTGCCCACACCTGCGTCCCCAGGAGGTCGCCTCCGGGGTCGAAGACCAAATACTCGGCCACACCGATCGCCTCGTAGACCCGCGGCTTGCCCGTCGGCGCGGTCAGGTTCACGTCGCTCTCGAGGGCAGTCGCCGGGCTGGCGACCTCGATAACCAGGGCCGGCGGCCCGTCGGCGGCCAGATAGAGCGAACTGCGCGAGGCACTGGTCAGCGTCGGGTGGACCAGGAGGTCGGGCGCGGGCTGGTAGGGCGCCACGCCGCCCGCGCGCGGGATGACGATCCGGAGCTGGTTCCCGACGAACCAGGGGAGGCCACGGCGGGGGCCGCAGAGGGTCAGGCTGGTGAAGAGTGCCACGATCGCCCCCTGGTGTAGCGAACTCCCCACTAGCGTCTCCTCGCGGTCATCCTGCAGGGTGTCGAACTCGGGACCCAGCGCGGCGACCTGCGCGGTCATGACGTTCCCTCCGGGCCTGATTCGCACTGGTCGCGTCTCACCACCGCTTCCCTCCACCCTGAACGCGCGAAGGAGCCTGGGCCATCGGGCGGATCTCGTTGCGGCAAACGCGGGAAGACCAGAAGGCGCGAATGTCCTGCAGCATGCCGTTCCCTCTCCCTCTATTCGGCTGTCTGGTGGGGTGCCCCACGGGGATTGAACCCGTAACCTCCGGTTCCACAG
>JAUJMV010000043.1:0-21607 GCA_030446685.1 Thermomicrobiales bacterium
CGAAGCCGTGGCGGGGCAGCAGGCGAACCCACCGCTCCGTCTCCAGGCGCACCAGTGCCTCGCGCACCGGCGTGCGGCTCATGCCGAAGGCCTCCGCGACCTCGCGCTCCAGCACCGTCTGCCCCGGCGCCAGCCGCAGATCGCGGATCGCCCGGCGCAACGCGAGGTACGCCTGCTGCGGCAGTCGGCCCTCGTCGGTCATCGCGAGATATGATGATAATGCCGCCGTTGCGATACCCATCCGCTCCCCTCGCACCCGTGGCCGCACCCCGAGATGGCACGCGGAACGCCCCCTCCGGGATCAACACCCATTGTGCTAACCATCGCGCCCATACCCAGCGGCAACACCCGCGGTGACGGGGCGCTCGGCCAGGTGCGCCAGCACCGCATCGCCCACCTCGTGCGTGGTACACCGGCCGCCGAGGTCGGGCGTCACCAGCCCAGCGCGGGTCGTCGCCTCGATCGCCGCCAGCACCCGCGCCGCCTCGTCGCGCAGCCCCAGGTGGTCGAGCAGCAGCGCCGCGCTCCAGATCGCGCCGATCGGGTTGGCGATGCCCCGGCCGGCGATGTCCGGCGCGGAGCCGTGGACCGGCTCGAACATGCTGGGGAAACGGCGCTCCGGGTTGAGGTTGGCGCTGGCAGCCAGGCCGAGGCTGCCCGCCAGCGCGCTGCCGAGGTCGGAGAGGATGTCGGCGAAGAGGTTGGAGGCGACGACCACCTCCAGCGTCTCGGGACGCAGCACGAAGCGCGCGGCCATCGCGTCGACCAGCCACCGCTCGGTCTCCACGTCGGGGTAGTCGGCGACGACGCGCGCGAACGTCTCGTCCCAGAGGACCATGCCGTACTGCTGGGCGTTGCTCTTGGTCACGCTGGTGACCTTGCGGCGCTCCCGCCCGCGCGCCAGGTCGAAGGCGTGGCGGATGATCCGCTCGCAACCCTCCTCGGTGAAGAGCCCCGCCTGGAGCGCCACCGCCTTGCCCCGCCCGCGCGCGGCCAGGTTGACCCCGCCGATCCCCGCGTACTCCCCCTCGGTGTTCTCGCGGACCACCACCCAGTCGATCGTCGCCGGCGTGCCCCGGCGCAGGGGGCTCTCCACGCCGGGGAGGAGGCGCACCGGGCGGATGTTGGCCCACTGGTCGAAACCCTGGCAGATTGCCAGCCGCAGGCCCCACAGGCTGACGTGGTCCGGCACGCCCGGCCAGCCGACCGCGCCGAAGTAGATCGCGTCGAAGCCGGCCAGCGTGTCCAGTGCGTCGTCGGCGATCATCTTACCGTGGCGCAGGTAATAGTCGCAGCCCCAGGGGAACATCACATATTCGAAACTCATTGCGTCGTCCGAGGCCGCGGCGAGATGATCGAGGACCCGCAGCCCCTCCGCCACCACCTCCGGCCCGATCCCATCGCCGGGGATCACGGCAATCCGCACCGGCCGCTGTCCGGACATAACTCCTCCTCTTTCGGATCCCGTGCATTGGCCGACGCGCGGCCGCTCGTCTCGGGCTAGCCCGCGAACAGGCATGACGGCACGGACGCGGCGGTGGCGCGGGATGACGCATACGTAATATCTCGCATCGCCGCAGTTGCGCGCCTGCGCCCGCTCATTTGCGCCCAGCCCTTGAATTATGCATACACTATCGTATAGCATGTGTAGCATACGCCATGAGGAGCAAAAAGGCAATCGGAAACGCTGGCATGGTGTGGGCAGAACCTGGCGTGGCCGCTGCTGCAACGCACGCGGGATCTCCCGACCTTCCCTCGAAAATAGGCCGTTGAGGGCAAGGAGGCCAGCAGGGGTAAGCCAATATTTTCATGCCCCTGACTGTCCGCCCCGGACATGGAACTTTTGGTGATCCGGCGTCTATCGTAGGGAAGTCACCGTGGAAAGCGGCGCAATAGGCGGCTGAGTGAGGAGCATATGAGCGATCTGAACCTGCTCTTGATCACCACGGATCAGCAACGCTGGGACAGCCTCCCACACTACGGGCTCGGTTTCCTGCGCACGCCCCATCTCGATCGCCTGGCCCGTGAAGGGCTCGTCTTCGAGCGGTGTTACACGCCGGCGCCCCTCTGCGTCCCCGCGCGCGCCAGCCTCCTCAGCGGGCAATGGCCCTCCACGACCGGGGTCCTCGGGAACAATCACGGCCTGTCCCGCCAGACTCCCACTTGGCCGAAGCTCCTGAGCGCGGCCGGGGTCCTGACCGCCGCCATCGGCAAGATGCACTTCTACCCGTGGGACGACCGTCAAGGGTTCCAGGAGCGCATCAGCGCGGAGGACAAGCGCCACACCTACCTGCCGGATGATTTCTCGAAGTTCCTCCGCTACCACGGCCTGGAACGGGTGCATCCCACGGCGAACCCCGGGTACTTCGAGACGCTCGGCGCCCCGGTCACGCCCTTGCCCAGGCGCTTCCACGTCGACGCCTTCGTCGGCGATCAAGCCGCTCAGTGGCTGCGGCGGCACGCCCGCGAGCGGTTCGCCGCCTGGGTCAGCTTCCCCGGGCCGCACGATCCGTACGATCCCCCGGAGGAGATGGCGCGGATGTATGAAGACGCGCCGATCCCCGCACCGATCGGGTCGCGCGCCGAGCTGGCCCACAAGCCGCGAGCGCAGCAGCGGTCGGGGCCGGACAGCCTGAACAACTCGATGTTCCGGATCGATCCCTCGCAGGCCACGCCAGCCCATTACCGGCGCTGGCGCGCGCACTACTACGCCAACATCAGCCTGATCGACGAGGGCATCGGCAAGATCCTGGAGGCCCTCGCTGCGACCGGCACGCTTGACCGGACGCTCATCGTCTTCACCTCCGATCACGGCGATGCGCTGGGCGACCACGGCCTGGCCTACAAGGGGTTCTTCTACGAGTCGATGGCCAGGGTGCCGCTGATCATCCGGGGGCCGGGCGTCGCGGCCGGGCAGCGCTGTCCCGCGCTGGTGAGCCTGCTCGATCTGGTGCCGCTGTTCTGCCGCGCGGGCGGGATTGCCCCCCCGCCGACCCTGGAAGGGGTCGACCTCGCGCCGCTCCTGCGTGATCCGTCGGGGACGATCCGCGAGGCGGTCGTTAGCGAGAGGATGGGGCGGGTGATGGTTCGCGACGCGCGCTATAAGTATGTCCACTACCTGGATGGTGACAGCGAGTTGTACGACCTGGCGACCGACCCGACGGAGGAACACAACCTGGCGAGGGATCAGGCGCACCGGCACGAGGTGGCACGTCTCCGCGCGCTCTTGCTCGAGCACACACTCCGCACGCACCAGTATCGTGCGCTGGCGGTCGAGCGCGCGCAGGAGCCGGCACGCGCCAAGCTTGAGGCCGCGTACCGCCGGCAGCGGGAGGAGGCGGGGTAGGCTGGTGATATCTGACGCTTCATTGATGACGTGGTAGCACCACAGGGGACCGTGGGCGCCGAAGCGGGCCAAGTAACAGGTGTACGGTTACCCTCTAACACTACCAAGGGTGTCCTGTGCTGGTCGAAAAGGGCATCCGCTCTCTATCCCTGGACGTGACGATCCCGCATCCTCGCGGTCGAACGCATGCTCCATCACCACGAAGGACTGGGGCATACCCTCAATCGGATGTCCTTTTCGGCCAGCATAGCACCAGCTTGGGTGTCGCGCCGCACTAATGTATTCGTTGCGAAGCAAGCCCACTCGGCTTCAGGCCAACTTTGCGCCTTCCTCTACATCAACCTCTTGACTTATGTACTCATTGTCGTATACGATATAGACCGTGGTACCGGTTGTGGGGAAAGTCAACAAGCACATCGTATCTCGTGTTCCCAACACTCATGCGGCATGCGAGAGGCAATCCGAGGCGAGCTGGGTCTGTCGCTCGTACGCCGCATCCTTTTCAGCGGCACAGTGTATTCGTTAGCGCTCCTTGATGTGCGCGACAAGCGTTCGGCGGGGTGGGGCGGGAGCAGTGAAGGGGAGGGACGGCCATGGAGGACACCCAACGCAGCATTTCGCGGGCGACGCCGCATAAGGCGAGGAAACGAGCGACGCTGCCCGGCTGCGCCTATCCTCGACGGGCGGTGCTGCGGGCGGCGCTGGGGAGTGCGGGCGTGGCCGCGCTGACGGCCTGCGGTGGCAGCGCCGCTACGCCGACCACCGGGAGTGGCGCGGCCACCACCGCGGCCGGGCCGACCGCCACGACCGCGCCCCAGCCCACCGCGGCGCCCCAGCCGACCGCCGCGGCGCAGCCACGCCCGACCAGCGTGGCGCAGCAGACCCCGCAGGCCGCGCCGAAGGCGTACAAGGAGGCGCCGCAACTGGCAGATCTGGTCAAGCAGGGCAAGCTCCCACCGGTCGAGCAGCGCCTGCCGAAGAATCCGCTGCTCGTCACGCCGGTCGAGCGGGCCGGCAAGTACGGTGGCACCTGGCGGATGGGCCTCGTCGGTGGTTCGGACGGGCTATTGATCGAGCGGACCATCGGCTATGAGAACCTCGTGCGCTGGAACCCCGAGTGGACCCAGGTGATCCCCAACGTTGCGGCGTCGTTCACTGCCAGCCCGGATGCGAAGGAGTACACGTTCACGCTGCGCGAGGGCATCAAGTGGTCCGACGGCCAGCCCTTCACCGCCGACGACCTCGTCTTCTCCGTCGAGGACGTCAGCAAGAACAAGGAGCTCACCCCGAATCGGGGGGCGAACCCGCCAGAACTGGAGAGGATCGACGGCCACACGGTCAAAATCACGTTCCAGAAGCCGGACGGCCTCTTCCTGCAGGACCTCGCCACGCTCGCCGGCAGCACCTGGACGCAGTATCCCGCGCACTACCTCCGGCAGTTCCATGCCAAGTACAACACGACCAACCTGGATCAGCTGGTCAAGGAGGCCGGGGCGAAGGACTGGGTCGAGCTCTTCCGGCGGAAAGGGGGAGCGATCCCCGGTACGCCCTATAACGCGCGCTGGCAGAACGCGGAGTTGCCGACGTTGTGGGGCTGGTTCGTCACCACGCCCTACGACGGGAAGAACACGCGCGTGGTGGCCGAGCGCAACCCCTACTACTTCAAAGTCGATCCCCAGGGCAACCAGCTCCCCTACCTTGACCGCGTCGCCTACGACGTCTTCCAGGACACGGGGACGTTGGTCCTGCGGGCACTCAATGGCGAGATCGACATGCAGGTGCGCAACCTCAACGATCCCAAGAACAAGGCGGTCTACGCCGATAACCAGCAGAAGGGCGACTACCGCTTCTTCGAAGCCACCGACCCCGATGCGAACACGACCAGCATCTCGCTCAACCTGACGCACAAGGACCCGGTCAAGCGGCAGATCTTCCAGAACAAGGACTTCCGCATCGGCCTGTCGCACGCGATCAACCGCCAGGAGATCATCGACATCGTCTACGTCGGGCAGGGCGAGCCCTGGCAGTGCGCCCCCAGGAAGGAGACGCCCTTCTTCAACGAGCAGCTGGCGAAGCAGTACACCGAGTACGACGTGAAGAAGGCCACCGAGTTCCTCGACAAAGCCTTCCCGCAGAAGGACGGGCAGGGCTTCCGCCTCGGCCCCGACGGCAAGCGCATCTCATTCGCTGTGGAGTACACCACCTCGTTCGACCCGACCTGGGGTGACGTGCTGAACCTCGTCGCGAAGTACTGGCAGGCGGTCGGCGTCGACGTGCAGATGAAGAACGAGGACCGCGCGCTGCTCTTCGCGCGCAAGGAGGCCAACGAGCACGACGGGGCGGTGTGGGGGGCCGGCCCCGGCGCGCTCCATGCGCTCCTCACTCCGGTCTATTACCTCCCCTATAACACCGGTTCGAATTACGCCATGGCCTGGGCGATGTGGTTCAACCCCGGCGCCAACCCCCGGACAAAGCCCGAGGAGCCCCCCGCCGAGGTCAAGAAGGCCATGGATCTTTACCGCCAGCTCGCCGCGACGGGCGAACCGGCGAAGCAGTACGAGCTGATGAAGCAGATCCTGGCGATCGCGACGGACCAGTTCTACGCCATCGGCATCACCCTGCCGGCACCCGGCTACGGCATCGTCAAGAACAACTTCCGCAACGTGCCGAAGTCGATGCCCAACGTCAACGCCTGGCCTACGCCCGCGCCGAGTAATCCCAGCCAGTACTTCATCGAGTGATGGCTGCAGCATGGTCTGCGGGGCCGGGAGCGGCAGTGCCCCGGCCCCGTGGCTTGCTCGGACAGGGCCTCTCGCCGCGGGCGGCGGCTCGGGTTGCCACCGCTACGGCGTACCAGGAAAAGGGAGACAGCCAGCATGGCCGAACGCGCGAACATCCTCTACATCCTCACCGATCAGCAGGCGGCGAGCGCGCTGAGCTGCGCCGGGAACACCGACCTGCACACGCCGGCGATGGACAGCCTCGCCGCGGCGGGGGTGCGGTTCGAGCGGGCCTACTGCAGCCAGCCGCTCTGCATTCCCAGCCGCAGCACCATGATCACCGGGCTGATGCCCCACGAAACGAACATCTACCACCGCACGCCGGCCGACACGCTCCCCGACGAGCTCCAGGACCGGGAGCTGGGGACTGTCTTTGCCGCGGCCGGCTACGAGTGCGTCTACGGCGGCAAGTGGCACCTGCCGGGGAGGACCATCCCGGATGGGCACGGCTTCCGGAAGATCAGCGACATGGGCGACGACCAACTGGCGGAGCGCTGCGTCGAGTTCCTCCGGCAGCCACACGAGCGCCCCTTCCTCCTGGTGGCCTCCTTCCATAACCCGCACGACATCTGCCAGTGGGCGCGGAACCAGCCCCTGCCCGAGGGGCCGATCCCGGCGGCGCCGCTGGAGGAGTGCCCGACCCTGCCGGCGAACTTTCCCATCCCGCCCTTCGAGCCGGAGGTCGTCCGGCTGATCAGCCAGGCCAACCCCCACCTCTACCTGGCCGCCCGCTATTCTCCCGAGGAATGGCGCCAGTACCGGCACGCCTACTACCGCCTGGTGGAGAAGGTGGACGCAGCGATCGGCCGGATCCTCGCCGCCCTGCGGGAGGAGGGGCTGGAGGAGGACACCGTGGTCATCTTCTCCAGCGATCACGGGGACGGCATGGGGGCGCACCAGTGGAGCCTGAAGTCCGCGCTGTACGAGGAGCCGACCCGCATCCCGCTGATCGTCAGCTTCGAGGGGCGCGCCCGGTCGGGCTGCGTCGATACGGCGCACCTGGTGTCGAACGGCCTGGATCTCCTGCCAACCCTCTGCGACTATGCCGGCATCGCGCCGCCGGCGGGGTTGCGCGGGCGGAGCTTCCGCCCGCTGGTCGAGAGTGCCGAGGCGCCTGCGTGGCGGGACCACCTGGTCGTCGAGACGAGCTGGCGCGGGGCCGGGCCGGGCAAGGAGGTCGTCCAGACCGCCGGACGCATGCTCCGAACCGCGCGCTACAAGTACGTGGTCTACAACTGGGGGCGCTATCGCGAGCAGTTGTTCGACCTGGAGGCCGATCCGGGCGAGATGGTCAACCTCGCTGTGAGCGCGCGGCATCGCGACGTCCTCGATCGGCACCGGAAGCTGCTGCACGACTGGTGCCGGGAGAACGACGACCCGTTCGGGGCGCCGCGGGCACACCGCGGGCGCTCCGCGATACCCGGCTACGAGTATGCTGCCGCGGACGACGGGGCGTAGGGTCACGGAGATGGAGCTTGGAGGCACCGGCGCGCGCCACGAGCGGGGCCATCGCGCCCGCCGCCCGCGTCCCGGCACGGGAGACCCCGCGCAAGCCCATCCGCCCGGGTGTATCCGCGCATGAGGGAGCGCACACCCTCGGCGACAAGCCAGTCGCCGGCGCGGGGGGCAACAATCGACCAGGGAGAAGGGGGGATGACTCGATGATCTCGCGCAACCACCGCCCGGATAACCACACCGCCGACCCCGGCGCGATCACCGAGTCGGCGCGCGAGGTGCCCATCGCCGGGGAGTACGACGTGATCATCTGCGGCGGGGGGACGTCCGGTTTCCCGGCGGCGATCGCGGCGGCGCGGCAGGGGGCGCGGGTGGCCGTGATCGAGCGCTACGGCTTCCTCGGCGGGGTGCCGGCCTACTCGATCATGCCCGCCTGGCACGGGCTGAAGGTCCACCACTCGGGGCTGCTGACCGAGTTCGCGCGGCGGGTCGTGGAGTTCGGGCAGGGGCCGGACCCACTGGCGAACAACCATGTCGAGCCGGAGACGGTGAAGCAACTCTTCCTGGTGATGGCGCTGGAAGTGGGGGTCGAGATCCACCTGCACACGCTGATCGTCGGCGCGGTCAAGGAGGGCAACGCGGTGCGGGCGATTGTCACCGAGAGCAAGTCGGGCCGACGGGCGTTCGCTGCCAAGGCGTTTGTCGACGCTACCGGCGACGGCGACCTCGCCTTCCACGCGGGTGCTGGGTACATGAAGGGCCGGGACGGCAAGGTGCAGGCGATGTCGCTGCGCTTCCGCATCGGCCACATCGACTTCGACCGCTACTTCGATTGGGTTAAGTGGCATCCCCAATACTACGGCAAGAACACCATCGCGGGCCTGGACGAATTGCGGCGTAAGGCCCGCGCGGGCGAGGACTTCTTCATGCAGGGGGACCTCGCCGACCTCTTCCGCGAATACCCGGACGCCGATCTGCCGACCCAGAGTTACTTCAACGTCAGCAGCATCCGGCCGGGGGAGCTCTCGGTCAACGGCACGCGCCTCCACGGCGTGGACGGCACGGTGGAGGAGGACCTGACCAGGGCGGAGATTACCTGCCGCAAGCAGGCCTACGCCCTCTGGCGCTTCCTGCGCGCGCGGGTCCCCGGCTTCGAGCGCTCGCTGATCGTGGACATCCCGGCGCAGGTCGGCGTGCGCGAGACGCGCTGCATCATCGGCGACTACGTGCTGATGGAGGCCGACTGCCGCGCCAACCGGCGCTTCCCCGACGCGGTGATGACGACGCGGCTGGCATTCGATCTGCACGACGTGGACCGCTACATCATGGAGACGATTAAGGGCACGGTGGACGTGCCGTACGGCTGTTTCGTCGTCAGGGGGCTGGAGGGGCTGCTGGTGGCGGGGCGCACGCTGTCCTGCGACCACGTCGCCAACTCGACGATTCGGAAGATGGAGACCGCGTTCCAGTCGGGCCAGGTCGCCGGGACGGCGGCGGGACTGGCCGCGCTACGCGGCGTCACCCCGCGTGCGTTGCCGGTCGCGGCGCTCCAGGAGACATTGCTGCGCGACGGCCTGAAGATCAATCAGGACTACCGCTCACCGGACATCGGCACGCCGGGCTACCACGCGCGGGTGTACGAGCCGACGCCGGCGACCACCGGGCGGGCCTGAGGGCCGACGCGTAACAGGAGAGGGCGACGTGGCCGTGCGGGTGATTGGGCAACTGCGGGCGAAGCGGCCGGACAAGGTTACCGCCTCGCCTGGGGCCTCAACTTCCAGAACCCGCAGGCGCCCGATTGCGGGCCGCTGCTGGCCCGGACGGCCGAGTTGGGCGTGAAGTGGCTGCGCCTCAAGAACACGTTCTGGAATCTGGTCGAGGGGGCGCACTGGCTCTACACCAGCCCGGACGGCACGGTGGTGACCGCGACGCGGGCGCGCGCACCCCAGGCCCGTTCGCCTTGCGTCTCGCGCGCGGACAGCGGGTCATGGCCGAGTCGCTCGGACTCGCGCGGGTGTGCTGCCGGCCCGAGGCGGGACGGATTGACGTGGAGGCGGTCAGCGTGGCGGGTGAGGTGGTCCTGCCGGGCTGGACCGGACGGCCGACGCTCCTGGTGAACGGCATGGACGTTAGTAGCCAACTCCGCGAGCGCGCGCCCCAAGAGTGGCTAGTCCTCTGTCACGGCCAATGTGATGCGTTGCTGTGTAGTTGCACGACGCGGCGCGCGTGCCCGGCATCTCACTGCGCCTCCCGGCCGAGGCCGGCGGCGCGGGCGGCGAGGATCGCCTCGGCCCGGTCGGCGACCTGCAGCTTGCCGAGGATGTTGGAGACGTGGTTGCGCACCGTCTTCGGGCTGAGGAGAGCCGCTGGGCGATCTCGCCGTTCGTCTGGCGCCCCGCCAGCAAGCTCAGGATCTCGCGCTCCCGCTCGGTCAGGTCCGGCAGGAGGTGGGCCGCCGGCGCCGATCGGCCGTGCTGGAAGTAGCGGACGACCCGCTCCGCCACGCCCGGCTGAAGATGGCCTCGCCGTTGGCGACCGCGCGGATCGCGCGCAGCGTCCTCCTGGCGCGCCCCTTGAGCAGGTAGCCCCGCGCCCCGGCGCGGAGCGCGGCGAAGACCGAGTCGTCGTCCTCGAACATCGTCACCATCAGCACCGCCAGGCTGGGACCGGCCGCGACGATGCGCCGCGCCGCCTCGATCCCGTTGAGGCCGGGCATCTTGATGTCCAGCAGCACCACGTCGGGCTGCAACTCGGCGGCCAGGGCGACCGCTTCCTCGCCGCCGGCCGCCTCGCCGGCCACCGCCACGTCGCCGACCGACTCCAGCAGCGCGCGCAGCCCGTCGCGGAAGAGCGGGTGGTCGTCGGCGATCAGCACGCGGATCGGCTCCATGGCCCTCACCCTCCCTGCCGCGGCGGCAGACTCCGGGGGCGATGCCGTGGCGACGGTCGGGTCGCCGCCGGTTTCGTCCCCGGCGCGCGCGTCGGCTGGCCCGTCCTCGAGGGGGAGCGCGGCAGCTACGCGCGTGCCGCCGCCCGGCAGGGCCTCGACGGTCAGCGTGCCGCCCAGCTCCGCCGCGCGCTCGCGCATCGCCGCCAGGCCGACACCGGGCGTCCGCGCCGCGGGCAGGCCGATCCCGTCGTCGGCGACCTCGACCTGCAGCGTGGTGCCCTCAAACGCGAGCCGCACGACGGAGCGCGCCGCGCCCAGCGCGTGCCGCGCCGCGTTGGTGACCGCCTCCAAGGCGATGCGATAGGCCGCCACCTCCACCGCGGCCGGGAGGGGCGGCAGCGCCGCGGGCGCCTCGACCTCGACCCGCAGGCCGACGGGCCCCGCGGCGTGCTGCCGCAGCGCGCCGGCGAGCCCCAGCTCGTCGAGGGCGGGCGGGCGCAGGGCGTGGACGAGGCGGCGGATGTCGGCGATCGCCCCCTGGGCCTGGTCGGCCACCGCCGCCAAGAGGGCGTCGGCGCGGGCGGGGTCGCTCCCCAGGAGGTTGCGCGCCGCCTCGGCCTTGAAGGCGAGCGAGGCGAGCTGGGGCCCCAGCCCGTCGTGCAGGTCGCGCCGCAGCCGCCGCCGCCCTCGCGCGCGGCCACCAGGCGCTGGCGCGCCCGCAGGAGGTCGGCGTGCAGCCCCGCCGCGCGCACCGCCACCCCCGCCTGCCGCGCCAGGTCGCCCAGCAGCCGCCGGTCGGCCGCGGAGAAGCCCTCGCCCGGCGCGCGCGGCGCCAGGAGCAGCGCCCCCACCGCCTCCCCCCGTGGCGCGAGCGGCAGCCGCAGCAGCCCCGGCGCGGCCGTCGCGGCGGGGTCGCCGGCCGCGACCAGCACGCCCGTCCCGCGCGCAGCCGGGGGGACGATCGCGGCGTAGGGGAGCCGGAGCGCCTCGCGCACGGTGGTGACGATGGCGCCGGGGAGGGCGTCGGGGGCGAGCGGCGCCCCTAGCTGCCGGCCGAGGCGGGCGAGGGCGGCGTAGGGCTCGTCGCGGTCGCCGTAGAGCAGGCGGTTGACGCCCCGCTGCAACCGCGCCCGCAGCGGCCCGAAGAGGGCCGCGACGAGGCCGGCGGCGAGGAGGTGGGGCCAGGTTTCCCCGCGCCCCCCCACCAGCGCGCCGAGCCGCCCGACCACCAGGGCGTAGAGGCCGGCGACGCACGCGGTGAGCGCGCCGTAGACTAGCGCCCGGTTGACGAGGAGGTCGAGGTCCCACAGGCGGTAGCGCGCGATGGCGACGGCGAGCGCGAGGGGGACGAGGAGTGTGAGCCACAGGGCGGGGGCGACCGGCGCGAAGTCACCAGTGAACCCTGCGGCCAGCAGCATCAGGGTGAACGGCAGGCCGAGGCCGGCGCCGAGGCCGAGCGCCACCCAGCGCAGCTGCGCCCGCGCCACCGGCTCGCGCACCGTCCGCCAGTTGTGAGCGAGCGTGCCCAGCAGCGCGGCCACGGCCAGGGCGAGCGCGCCGAGGAAGGCCGGGAGGAGTAGGGCGTCGGCCAGGGCATAACCGCGCGCGGCGACCGCCGACCACGCGGCGGCGGCCGACAGCGCGAGGGGCGCGCCGTACAGGAGCCCGGGCAGGAGGCGGGGGAGGCGGCGCAGCGGCGCCTTGACGACCGGGAAGGCCAGCGCCAGCAGCGCCAGCGAGGGGAAGAAGAACCAGGCCCAGCTCGCCGCCACCAGCTCGGCCGCGAGCGCCGCCGCGGGCGGCCAGGTGCCCGCGTACAGCCCGGGGAGGGCGGAGCCGCACCACTGGACGGCGAAGTAGTAGCCGAACGCCAGCAGCAGGTAGCGCGCGCCGGGGTTGCGCGGGCGGCGGGCGAAGGCCCACGCGACCACCGCGAAGCTCGCGAGCGCGCCGACGGGGTCGCGCGGGTCCCGCCGCAGGCGCGCCAGCACGCCGCGCGCGGCACCGACCGGGCCGGGCCGCACCAACGCCACGTCAGCCTCGACGGTCCGACCGTCGCGCTGTACGCTGTAGCGCAGCACCTGGCCCACACGCGGGCGCGGCGGCAGGGGCGGCAGGCGCCGCGGGGCGAGGGGGCGGCCGTCGATAGCAACGACGACGTCGCCCGCCCGGAGCGGCGACGGCGCGCCCGTCAGGGGAAGCTCGACGACGTACCGCTGCCCGCGCCGCGCGCTCGACCAGCCATCGGAGGGGTACTGCAGGACGGCGAGCGTGAGGGCGAGCAGCCCGGCGACCCAGGCGCCCGTGATCGCCAGGGCGAGCCGCGCGCCACGGTCGAAGCGTGCCTCGCCCGCGTCGCCCTCCCGGGTGCGCGGTGGGATGGCATCGCCATTGGCGCGCGGGCGGTGCCCATTGCCCGCGCTCGCCGGAAGCTGCTGATCGGGCTCATCACGGTATTGGCGCGGCATGTTCGTGCCCCCTCGGCCGGAACGCCGGGCGCCGCCCGGTGGCTCCCGGGCCGATGCGCGTGCCGCGGTACGCTGGGCGTGTCGCGCGCGGATGATGCCACGTCGCGCTGCCGGCGGCAATGCGCGCCGTGCATCGCCGCGGTGACCACTGTGGCTACATGGTATCCGCGGCCCACGAGGGCGTGGCCCGGCCGCGCGCGGTATCGCGGCCGGGCCACTGGCAGGGCGTGCGTGGTCGATTGCGGCCGCCGCTAGCGCCCGCCGCAATCGCTGGAGGCGGCCGCGCCGACCTCCCTGAAGCCGCCGTCCTTGGCCTGCCCGGAGACGAACTCCCCGAGCTCCCCCGTCGGGGCGAAGATGGTGAAGACCTCGGCGACGCAGTTGGCGCGCTCATTGGGCGCCGCGGCGGCACCGGCGGCGAGGCCCGCGAGCATCGTCGCGGCGAGGGCGAGACTGGCAACGAACTTCCGGGCGCGCATAAGAACCCCTCCTGTGTTATCCGCCCGCGCGGGGGCACCGAGAGACGATGGCGCGATCCGCGTCGCGCCGAGTTCCGGCAACCGCCCCGGCGACTCAGGCCGGGACCGGGGTGGCGCGAGGTGCGGCCGAGCGCTCCTCGCTGGTCAGCACGGCGTAGCCGAGCAGCACCCAGGCGAGCCCGAACAGCGGCGCGCCGACCGGGGCGACCAGGACGACCAGGACGAAGGCGAGGATGCAGGCCAGCGGGGCGAACTTGCGCCAGCCCGACCAGGTCCGCGCGACGAGCGCCAGGACGGCGACCACGAGCGTGCCGAGGAGGATGAGGGCCCAGGCGATGCCGGCGACGATGTTGGCCGCGGGCTCCGTCAGGCCGGCGATGTCGGTGAGCGAGCCGACGACCATCGCCGCGAACCCGGCCATCGGCAGGAACGGCGCGGCGCGCGGGACGCGGTGCCGGCCGGTCGCCCCGAGCCGGACGAGCGCCCAGAGTGCGCAGATCGCGCCGAGCGACCAGAGCAGGTAGAGGCTGTCGTCCAGGCGGTCGAAGTTCTTCGGGTCCGGCGGCGCGCCGGTGGCGATTAGCGCGCGGGCCTGGACCGCGGCGAGGCAGGCCCCGCCGGCCATCCCCGCCGCCCCGAGCAGCCGGATGTTCATGGCACTCTCCCCCCGAGCGAGGGCGGATGCATAGACTATCGCCCCTCGCAACTGTGATACTCGCTCGCCGAGCCGCCGCGGCCGCGTGCGGTTGTGCCAGGCCAGCGTAGGGCACGCCGCGTCCCGGGCGGAAGGGTCGGTGTCCCGGCCCGTGTCCCGATCGGTGTCCCGATCGCGGACCTGCGCGAGGTGGGGCCGGCCATGGGGGGCGGTGAGAGCGATAATCAGCGGCGTAGGGCCGCGCAGGCAGCAAGGAGCGAGGTGATGCACAAGAAGCACATCGTGAGCCTCAGCCCTACGGACCGGCTGCGATTGCGGCGCATGTTGGGGGGTGGGCTGGTCGGGGCCCGCGCCATCACGCGCGCGCGTATCCTCCTCAAGGCCGATCAGGGCCACGAGGGGCCGGCCTGGCCCGACCAGCGGATCGCGGCGGCGCTCGACGTGAGCCGCGCGACCATCGGGCGCGTGCGGCGGCGGTTCGCCGAGGCAGGGCTGGACGCTGCGCTAGCGCGCCAGCGACCGAGGTCGCGGCCGCCGCGCAAGATCGACGGGGCGCACGAAGCTCGTCTGGTCGTCCTCGCCTGCAGCGCACCGCCCGCCGGCCGCGCGCGCTGGACCTTGCGTCTGCTCGCCGACAAGTTCGTCGAACTGACGGGAGTCGAAGTGGCGAGCGTCTCGCACGAGACGGTGCGGCGCGTCATGAAAAAAACGATCTCAAGCCCTGGCAGAAGCGCCAGTGGTGCATCCCGCCGCAGCAGAACGCGGCGTTCGCCTGGCGGATGGAGGATGTGCTCGACGTCTACACCCGGCCCTACGACCCGCGCCGCCCCCAGGTCTGCCTCGACGAGGCCAGCACCCAGCTCCTGGGCGAGGTCGCGCCGCCCCTGCCTCCCGCGCCCGGTCGCCCGGCGCGCGAGGACTACGAGTACGAGCGGCGCGGGACGGCCACCCTCTTCCTGTGCTGCGAGCCGCTCCGGGGCTGGCGCCACGTCACCGTCACCGAGCGCCGGACGAAGGTCGATTGGGCGCACGCCATCAGGGACCTCGTCGACGCCCGCTACCCGGACGCCGAGCGTATCGTCCTGGTCATGGACAACCTCAACACGCACACCCCCGCCTCGCTCTACGAGGCCTTCCCGCCGGCGGAGGCGAAACGACTGGCGGACAAGCTGGAGATCCACGACACCCCGAAGCACGGCAGCTGGCTGAACATGGCCGAGATCGAGCTGAGCGTGCTTGCCCGCCAGTGCCTCGACCGGCGCATCCCTGACGCGGACACCCTGCGGCGGGAGGTCACCGCCTGGGCAGACGCGCGGAACGGCGCAGCCGCAGTAGTGGACTGGCGGTTCACCACTGACGATGCGCGCATCAAGCTCAAGCGACTCTACCCGGTCGTGAACGAGGCTCCAGCTGCTCCGTCGCTGATCACCAGATTTGTCCACCATAACCGCCGCCATGATCGTCTCGTTTGACCAGACTCAGACGGACAATCACATGCCCGAAATTCCTGACTGCGATAACTAAAATCAGCGATCCGGTAGCTTCGCCCGGATGGATAAATTTAAGGTGATCAGGGCAATGGACAAATTAGGTGATCAGCGACACTGCTGGCCGAGCCCACAGATGAATCAGATGACTGTGACAGAGGACTAGTGCTCTGTCACAGGGCAACTGATACATTGCTCGCCAGCGATTGTCGGGACATGCTTAGCCGGGACACCTTAGCGGATGCATCACAACGGCTGTGACAGAGCACTAGCGGTGCTCTGAATCGCATCACGAGGGACACGAAGGAGCGAAGGAGAAGGGGCGTAATTGTTCAGACTAGCCGGCAAGTTCGTTGCGTCTGCACGCTACGCGCGAGCATACGTACTACACGGCGATCCGGATTCGGGCGAATCTGCCCTCCGACTTTGAACAGATGCGAAGGAGCAGGCTCATGGATCAGCTAAGCCTTCCCCAAAGGCTGTACAAGCGGGTGGCACAGGTGCGCGCCGAGCGCCTGCGCGCGGAGTGCGTATGCAGCTCGAATGTGTTGCTCTTCATTACTGATCAGCAACGTTGGGACACGCGCAGAACGCTGTGCCGGACGCCCAATCTGGACCGGCTTGCCCGAGACGGTGTAGCATTCGACCGCTGCCTGACGCCGAACCCACTTCTGCTCTCCCGCACGTGCGGCGCTTCTTTACCGGCATGCTATCGTTACGCCACCGGCGTTGGGAATAATCGCCAGTGGCCACTGGAACGTCCCACGCTCCCGGAAGTGTTCCGGGACGCCGGCTACCACGTCGCCTACAGTGGCAAGTGGCACCTGGCCGCGACCGCGGCGCAACGGCGCTCGACAACTGGCTGGGCGAGCGGAGAGAGGTGGTCGAGCAAGAAGCGGCTCGCGGAGCGCAACTACCGCGATACGTATCCATACCGGATCGCCAGTTGCCGCTCGCCTGTGCTCTCGGCGCGAGAATGGGGTTGCTGGACGACACCATTCGCGGCGGGAGGGCACATGAACGACGACTTCATTGTACCGGCCTACGTGGTCGATGTGGTCGGCCAGGGGGCGGGCGGCTCGCCCCGTGGGCAGGCGGTATTCGTCGCTGCGGCGGTGGTACCGCGCGACCACTCCGGCGGCGCTCGCAGCCGCAGCCAGTCGGGCGCCTCGACGGCCATACTATCGAGCGCATGCCGCAGCGTCTCCCGCACCAGTTCCAACCGGTTGAGGGCGCCACCGCCGCCAGGACGTGGGTCGAGTCGATCTCGTTGCCAGGCCACCGCCTTGAGGAACCTACGCTCGCGGCAGCGCTCCAGGAGCCGATCCAGCAGCAGGTGCTCCGCCTCGCCCGCCAGCAGGCGGCTGCGGAACTCGCTCAGCACGGTGTGGTCGAACCCCGCCGAGGTGAGCTTGAGCGAGAGGGCGTACTTCCAGTCGATGCGCGCCCGCACCGCGTCGGCCGCCTGGTCGGAGCGGTCTCGGCGAACGGGAAGAGGCGATCAGGGCGAGCCGCTGCCGCGCCGCGGCCGGCTGCCCGCGCGTGGGGAAGCGGTGCGCGAAGTCTGCATCGGCGAAGAGGGGCCGAGCGCATCGCGCATGCGCACATATGGATTGCCGGTCGGGAAGGCCGCGCGGGCGACCTGGGCCGTCCCTGCGGCACAGACGGGACCGGCTGCGGATGGAGCGACACGGGAGCACCTCCTGGTTGGTCTACCAGCGGCACTTCGTCAGCATCCGTAGCCTACCAGCAGGGCCTTGCTCCACGCCGCGTGAATTCGCCACCAGTGTCGAGATAGCGTCAGAGCCGACATGGGGGGACGCCTGGTGGCAGCATCGCTGGCCGACGCAGAGGGCCTGTAGCGCCGCTGGTGGTCGCGGATCGCGCGCGCTGCCGGGAAATGGTCCGGGGATTCATCGGCCACCGCTACAACCACCAGGTGTCCCCCCCATGTCGTGTCCGAGCGCACAGCAGGTCCGGGAAGACAGTGAGGTCGGTGCGGCGACGGACGCCGTTCTCGATCGCGCCATGGATCGTATGTATGCACCCCGGTCAGGAGGCTGGAGCGGGCCGGCCGCAGGCCGGGGACGACGTGTGGGCGTTGTCGAAGAGCACCCCCTCCCGCGCCAGGCGATCGAGGTTCGGCGAAACCGCGTGCTGGTTGCCCAGACACGCCAGCGTGTCGCAGCGCTGGGTGTCGGTGGTGATCAGCAGGATGTTCGGCCGGTCGGGCATCACGTTCATCCTCGCTCGGCGGCGAACGACAAGCGTCGGTTCGCCGCGGGTCTCGTACCCCGGTAAGCCCGCGCCGCCATTACGACGGCGGCGCGGACATCGCTCACGACTCGAAGAAGTACTGGCTGGGGTTGGTCGGCGCCGGGTTCGGGTAGAACCCGCCGGTGGAGAACATCTTCGCCGGCACGTTCTTCAAGGTGTTCTTGACGATGCCGTAGCCGTTCGGCTCCGAGCTGATGCCGATGGCGTAGAACTGCTCCTGGGTGATCTGCAGGATCTGCTTCATCAGCTCGGCCTGCTTCCTCTCATCGACCGTCCCCTCGATCTGGCGGTATAGCTCCATCTGCCGCTTCGTCGCCGCGGGCGGCTCCTCGGGCGCGGTCCGGGCGCCGGCGCCCGAGGGGTTGGTGAACCAGATGTACCAGGCCATGGCGTAGTAGGAGCTATTCTGAATGGGGAAGTAATATGCCGACGACGGCTCCGGCGGTGCGATAACGGCGAGGCCGCCCCCACTGCCCCAGACCACCGCGTCGTGTTCGTTGGCCCTGGCACGGCTGACGAGCAGCGAGCGGTCCTCCACCTTGACCTGGATGTCGATGCCGACCTTCTCCCAGTAGCCCTTGACGAGGTTCATCCCGTCGATTTTGTCCTTGTCGGTGCCGTTCACCTCGACCACGAAGGCGATGCGCCGGCTGTCCGGCCCGAGGCGGAAACCGTCGCCGTCCTTCTGCGGGAAGGCCTTGTCCAGGTGCGCGTTGGCCCGCTTCACGTCGTACTCGGTGTACTGCTTGGCCAGCCGCTCGTTGAAGAAGGGCGTCTCCCGCTTCGGCGCGGCCTGCCAGGGCTCGCCCTGCCCGACGAAGACGACGTCGATGAGCTCCTGGCGGTTGATGGCGTGGGAGAGGCCGATGCGGAAGTCCTGGTTCTGGAAGACCTGGCGCTTGACCGGGTCCTTGTGCGTCAGGTTGAGCGAGATCATCATGGTGTTCATCGCATCCAGCACCGTCTCGAAGAAGTGGTAGCCGCCCTTCTGCATGTTGTCGACGAAGACCGCCTTGTTCTGCGCGGTGGAGATGTGGCGGTCCTGCAGGTCGATCTCGCCGTTGAGCGCCTTCAGCACCAGGGTCTCGGCGCTCTGCACCACGTCGTAGACGACGCGGTCGAGGTAGGGGAGCTGGTTGCCCTGGGGATCGACTTTGAAGTAGTAGGGGTTGCGCTCGGCCACGACCCGATCCGTCCCGGTGTAGGGCGTGGTGAGGCTCCAGCCGTGTAGGCGTGGCAGCTCCTTGTTCGACCAGACGGCCTGGTAGGGCGTGCCGGGGATGTTGCCGCCCTTGAGCTGGAAGAGCTTGACCCAGTTCTCGGCATTGTTCTCCCTGGCCAGCTGCTCCACCCCGCCCGGGTTGTACTTGATGTGGAACCGCCGCAGGTAGTGCTTCGGGTAGCTCGTGGGATCGCTGCCGCCGCCCCCACTCGCCAGGGTCTGCAGGAAGAACCCGGCGGGTTTCGCGAACGTGAACCGGACGGTGTGCTGGTCGAGCTGCTCGACGGTCGGCGGGTTGTTCCCCCGATTGGGGGTGAGCTCTTTGTTCAGTTCGACGTCCTCGTACCAGAAGAGGATGTCGTCGGCGGTGTAGGGCTGGCCGTCGGACCACTTCAGCCCCTCGCGCAGCCGGAAGGTGAAGGCCTTGGCGTCCGGGCTGGCCTCGAACTTCTCGGCGACGTTGGGGATGATCTGCTCCCACGCGGGGTCCCAGCGGACCAGGTGCTCGTAGGCGATCGTGCGGGTGAACCAGACGGTATCCGCCCCACCGAGCAGTGCGGTGCGCCAGGTGCCGCCGTACTTGCCGACCCGCTCCACCGGCTGGACCACGAACGGGCTCTTCGGCAGGCGCTGGTCCACGGGCGGCAGCTTGCCGTCCTTGACGAGCGCCGCCAACTGGGGCGCTTCCTGGTACTTGCCCGGCGCACTGGCCGGTGTCCGTTGCGCTGCTCCGGCGGTTGCTTGCGCGGCGACCGTTGGTTGCTGGCTCGCCGCCGTCGGCTGCGTGGTTCCGGCCGTCGGCGGTGTCGTCCCGGTGGTCGGCGCCGCTCCCGGCGTGACGCCCGGTAGCGCATCGTCACCGCCGCAGGCGGTCGCGGCGAGCGCGGTGACCGCGGTGGCGGACAGGCACAGAAAGTGGCGGCGCGTCACGATCCGGCGGTCCCGTTGTCGCTCCATCATGGTGTCCCTCCCGGTGCGCTGATGCCGGCTGTCTGTCATCCGCAAGAATCCTCGCTGCCGATCCCCGCGATTCCCCGAGGGGGCGGCAGGGAAGCTCCCTCCAAGGACGCCTTGTTCACCATCTCGCCACCTGGTCACGGTTGCCTGTCACGCCATAGGCCTGCTCCAGTCGTGTATCCCGGCCGTACCGCCATGCTGTCCATGCCGGGGGCCGGCGGCGCGGCAGAGCGAACGCGACCCGCGCGGCGGTCAGCCGGTCTTGCCGTCCAATCGGACGCCCGCCCTGGGCGGGCGCGTCGACCGGCGCACATGTAAGCGGGTGGGCAAAACGACGTGGGCCGTCTCGGCGCCACGGCCGCTGGTCCCGGCAACCTGCTCCACGATGAGGGCGACGGCGCGCTCGGCGACCGTCTCGAAGGGTTGGGCGACGCTGGTCAAGGGGGGATAGAGTTGGGCGGCCAGGACGTCATCGTGGCTGACGAGGCTCAGGTCATCCGGCACATGGATCCGGGCCTCGTACAGGGCGTGCAACACGCCGAGGGCGAGGCTGTCACTGGCGGCGAAGATGGCGGTGGGCCACGGGCGCGATGCCAGCATGGTCCGCGTCAGGGTCTGCCCCTCTTCCAGAGCATACTTCCGCGCCAGATACACCCGCTCCGCGGGAACGGCGATCCCATGGCGCGCAAGCGCGGTGGTGAAGGCGTGCAGGCGGTCACGCTCGACCGAATGTGCTCCGCCATGGCCGAGAAAGGCGATCCGGCGGTGCCCTTGCCCGACCAGGTGATCGATCGCGGCCGTGATGCCCGGCGACGCGTCGACGGTCACGGTCGCCGTGCCAATGGTGCCCTGCGGACGGAGCAGCTGCACGACCGGCAACCCATAGTCCACGAGGCAGCGCACCTCGGCGGCGGTTTGCGGCCGATCGTAGATGATCCCATCCACACGGCGGCCGGCGAAGAACTGCAGCTGTTCGGCGCCGCTCTGGACGGCCTCGGCCTTGACACTCGGTTCGATGACCTGGTAGCCGCGGCTGGTGGCGGCGCGTGCCACATAGATGCCCAACAGGTAGCGGTGAGGATGGATGCTGGGGGGCAGGCACGGGGATTGCTGCGGGACGAAGCCGATGATGCCGCTGCGCTGCCGCCGCAGGGCCTGCGCGGCCGGATGCGGTGAATAGCCCAGGGCGGCCGCCGCGGTGAGGATGCGCTGGCGGGTCGCCTCGGAGACGCGGATGTTCCCGCGCGCCCCGTTGAGGACGATGGACACCGTGGCCTGCGAGACGCCGGCCTGCCTGGCGACATCGGTGCTGGTTGCCGGCCGCTGCCTGACCATACTCCTCCTGCCTGCACTGTTGACCGTTGATAATAGGTATAGTATAATATGTCTTATCCTAGCACGCTTGTCAAGAGATGTCGGCGCGGCGAGCCGCTTCTGCCATAACCTCGACACCCCGCGAGTGGGTGGTGCTCGCGCCCGATTACGCACAGACGAGCAGCACGCTGAGGGCGAAGCCGCCGTGTCGTCCAGGCTGTCGGATGTGGACACGCAACCGGCGACAGCAGTCGTGAAAGCGAGAACAGTGTGAGGC
>JAUJMV010000043.1:21707-25258 GCA_030446685.1 Thermomicrobiales bacterium
GGATGTGGACACGCAACCGGCGACAGCAGTCGTGAAAGCGAGAACAGTGTGAGGCGACAGCAGCACCGGATGGACGACGCGGGTGAGCACCGGCAGGCCGGGATCGGCGCCGAGGCGGCGCCGGGCTGGCCGGTGACGCTGACGTGTGGTGAGCCGGCTGGCGTGGCGCGGCGCGGCGAGCCGGTCACGGCGGGCGTGCCGTTCCCCCCCGGTCTGCTCCACGAGCCGCGGCGGGTCGTCCTCCGTGACCCTGCCGGCACGGCGCTCCCGCTGCAGGTCGCCGTCCTGTCGCGCTGGGGCGACGGGAGCGTCCGCTGGCTGCTCGTGGACTTCGTGGCGGACGCGCCGGCCGCGGGCGCGTCCACGTACTACCTGGACGAGGCACCGGCCGCCGCGCCGCCCATGCACACGGGCAGTACGCCAGCGGGCGCGGGTCCGATCGGTGCCGACGCGACGGGCGGGACAGGTGGCGCCGCCACCCTGACGTCCGGGCCGGACGGGCCGGACGGGCCGGAGGGGCGGATGGAACTCGCCGGCGGCGGGCTGGCCTGCATCCTGGGTCCGGCGACGGACGGGCCGGCGGGGCGGCTCCTCGGCGTGCAGCTCACACCGCCGGGCGAGGGGCCGAGCGCACCGGCCGTGGGGCTTGACGTGCGGGCGCGCGACACGGCCGGCCGTGTCTACCCCGGGTGGCGGTCCGCCCCCGCCATCCTGCCGCAGGCCGCCGGCCCATTGCGCGCGGCGGTGGGTGCGCGGGGCGAGCTGGCGCTGGCAGGGCCGGGGCCGGCGGCCGGGTCGGCCCCGGGGCCGTCGCTGGCGCTCCGTGTCCAGACCTTCGCCGCCCAACCGCAAGTGCAGCTCGAGCTCACGATCGAGAACCGGTCCGCGGAGCCGTTACACCTGGAGGCCGTCCAGGTCGTGGCGATCCTGGCGGGCACGCCGCGGCGCGTGGCCTGCGCCGGCCGCGAGGGGTTAGCGGGGCCGGGCGTTGCCGACGAGGACGTGGCGGGCGCGGACCCGCTGGGCGTCGCCCCCCGGCCCAAGGTCGACGCCGACACAGGCATGCTGGAGGCCGTGGACGCCGTGGAGGGCGCGCTCCTGGAGGCCGTGCAGCGTGGCCCAACCGCCTGGGGCCTGCCGACGCCTTTCCTCCTCCAGACGCGGCGGTGGCCTCCGCCAGCCGCGGGCGGCACGGGCCGCGCGCCGCGGCCCAGCCCCGCGCGAGCACTGCTCGTGGCACCGGGGCCGGACCAGGCCTGGCAGACGTGGGAGGCGGAGGAAGGCCGGCTGGCCACCGGCTGGTGCGCGGCGGAGACGGCGACGGTGCGGGCGGCGCTCGCCGTGCGGCGGTTCGCGCCGCTGCACCCGAAGGGCGTCGCGGCGGCGGTCGTCGACGGTGCGGCGCGGCTGGTGGTCTCCCTGGTGCCATCCGGCGGCGATGGCCTGATGCTGGCGGCGGGCATGGCGGCGACGATGGAGCTGCTCCTGCGGGTGGAGCCCGAGCCCGGCACGGCGCCGGCCGATGCAGACCGTGGGGCAGGCGGGGGGCAGGTGCCCCAACCCGCATCCGCGTGGGGGCGGTTCGCCGCCGCGGCGGCGCGGGCGTTCGACGCGCCGCTGCAGGCCTGTGCCGACCCGGCGTGGGTGTGCGCGACGGGCGCGCTGGGGGCGCTGGCGCCCGCCGACACCGAGCGCTTCCCCCGCTACGAATGGCTCGCGCAGAGCGGCCTCGGGGCGCTGGCGGCGGCGCGCGAGGCGCGCCGGGAATGGGGGCAACTCGATTACGGCGACTGGGCCTACGACCGCTACCCGCAGGGCTGGGGCAATGTGGAGTACGACCTGCCGCACGCCCTGTTCCTCCTCTACGCCCGCTCGGGGGAGCGCCGGTTCTTCGACTGGGCGGTGGACGCGGCGCGCCATTACCGCGACGTCGACGTGAACCACGGCGGCCACCCCGGACTGCCCGCCGGCGCGCCGCATGTCCATTCGACGCAGCACGCGGCCGGCGGCTACGCGCTCGGCCACACCTGGCTGGAGGGCCTGCTGGACTGGCACTACCTGACCGGCGACGCGCGTGCCCTGGAGGTGGCGCGCGGGATCGCGGACTGCTGCGCCGCGGCCGCGGCGACCACCACCTTCATCGGCCGGCAGGAGCGGGGGATGGGCTGGACGCTCATCTGCCTGACGGAGATGCACCGCGCCACCGGCGAGGCGCGATATCTCGACGCCTGCGCGCCGATCATCCAGCAGGCGCTGGCCTGGCAGGACCCCGCGCTCGGCCACTGGCCCAATCCCCTCGGGAACTGCGCCTGCGACCAGCCCACCAAGTGTGTGGGGGGCAAACCGTTCATGGTGGGGATGGTGCTGGAGGGACTGCGCCGCTATCACGAACTGACCGGCGAGGCGCGCGTGGCCGAGGCCATCGTGCGGGCGGCGCGCTGGCTAGTGCGGGACGACATCTGGATCGCGGCCGATCACGGGTTCGTCTACTCGTCCTGCCGCGGCGATAGGGGACGGGGGCGCCGCGGGGAGATCCGTGCGCTCGAGGGGTTGCTGTACGCATATCATCTCGCGGGCGAGCGCCGCTTCCTCGACGTGGCCCTCGATGCGTGGGAGGCCGCGCTGGAGCCGGTGGGGCAGCCCTATCACCTCGATCGCCAGGGCCGGGACTCGGTGGGCAAGGGCTACGCCACGCTGACCCGGAGCACCCCGCATGTGCTGGCCTACCTCGCCCGGACGCTCCCCGACCGCAGCTGGTAGCGCGCCAGCGGGCGAGCCTGCAAGCCTGGCCCGTCCAGGAGGCAGTCGAACCGGGGCGGCCCTTTGCCGCCATCCATGTCCAGCACCCGCCGGCGTGACCTGTTCCCCGAGAACTGGGCCGTGGCGGAAGTGCGTCTGGTACGCTCCCCGGCAAGGGGACGGATCTCGGTGATCCCGCTGCTTTCCGCTCGATGGGTAGAACGTTTCGGCTTCTTGTTGCGAGATGTGCTGTGCAATGACCAGCTTTGTGTGGTCCTTCCAGCGATCGAGGTGGGCGAGCCCATAGTTAGCGTTGGCCTCGCCCGCAATCTCGTCCAACTCTTCTAGGTGCCGCCGCAACTCCGCCAGCGCTGTGGCAACGTCAATAGACATAGCCTCCTCCGCTTGTCGTAGTGCCCTATGACGTTTTGTTCCCAGCACCCAGGAACCTTACTGGGGTCACTTTATCCTGGCCGTCCACCCACCTCCCGCGCGGCACAGACTGCCGCTGCGGCGCCAGACTGCGCCGCGCGCCCCGCCCTGCCACCCTGAACAGCGGTGTCGTCGCTGCGCCACGACGATTCCTGGGCGGGGCGCCGCCCCACACCCCGCCAGGGGCCTTTGCCCCTGGACCCCGCGTGGCGTCGTCACCTTGCCCCAACGCCATTCCTCGGCGCCTGTGCCAAACCGACCCCTCGCGCTGGCGCGGTCCTGGCGGACGGCCATGGTCCCGCCCGGCGCCGGTGGCCCCCGCCCCCCGTCCGGGCCGCCCCTCGTCGCCTCGCCGGCCCCTCAGCCTACCACGGGGGAGC
>JAUJMV010000100.1 GCA_030446685.1 Thermomicrobiales bacterium
CCGGGCCGCGGTCGTGTGGTAGGTTCGGGTGTATCCCGGGGCCGGCGCGCTCCCCCCCCCCGGGGGGGCGGGCGCCCCCGCGCCCCGGCTGCGGGCCGCTGGGTGGCCCGGGGGGGCCCGCCCCCGGCCGCCCCGCCCCCCCCGCCCGGCCCGCCGCCGGGGGGGGCGGCCCCCCCGGGGGGGCGCGCGGCCCGCGCAGGTCGGCCAGGTAGCGGGCCCCCGCTTGGTCGATCAGTGGCCCCAGGTCCGCCGGCGTCGCCCGTCTGGTCCCCATCGGGGCGGTGATTGCACTCATCCTGCACCTGTCTCCCTCAACCGGCCGTGCTAGCATGCCGCGCGATACTGGTGGCGGAACTGCGCCTTGGCCCGGCCGATCCGCTTGCGCGCCGCCTCCCCGGAGATGGCCAGCACCTGCCCGACCTCCTCGCTGGTGAGGCCCTGCTGGCAGTGCAGCAGCAGCGCCTCCTGGAGCGGCGCGCTGAGGTCGGCGAGCACCTGGGCGATCAGGGCCCGCTCATCGCAGGCGGGCGTCGGGTCGGCCTGCCGGAGTGCGCGCGGCTCCGCCCCGTCCTCCGCCGCCAGGCCGTCGAGCGACACCGGCTGCCGCCGCCGCCAGTGCGGCAGCAGGTTGTTGCGGGCGATCCGATAGAGCCAGGGGGCGGCGGGGCGGCCATCCGCCAGCCGCTCGAGGTCGCGCCAGGCGTCGAGGAAGGTCTCCTGGGTCAGGTCGGCGGCCAGCTCGGCGTCGCCGGTCTGCCGCGTCAGGTGGCGCAGCATCGGCGGGTAGTACTGCTCGACCAGCTGGTCGAACGCCCGACGCACGCAGGGGGGCACCGCGCGGGCGGGGGCCCCGTCGGGACAGTGGTCGTCCTCCGGGATCGGTCGCCCGGGGGATTCCGGGCACCGCGCCGGCGTGCCCGCCCGGTGGCGGGCAGCGTGGGGCGTCCGCGGCGGGGTGGGCAGCAGGTGGGGGCTGGGTGTCTGGCTGGAGGTGATGGGCTGCATGGCTCGTCCTCGCTCTCTCTCGCGGGCTCTCCCGGTGTCGGCGGAGCCCCGGCGCGGCGGCGGCACCGGCGTGCGCGCGCCCGTTCTCTGGGCCACAAGCTCAAGCTGGGGCTGGACCGGCGTTCAGGTGGTCGGCACGGCGGCGCGGTGCGCTGCCCGGGTTGGCGTTGCCGACCCGGCGCCGAGCGCCGTTGCGGCGGCTGTCAGCCGCCGGTCGACCTCGGCGCTCAGCGCCCGCAACTCGGCGATGGGTTGCCCACCGGCCGCCTCGAGATCCCGCGCACGTGCCGCGAGGGCATCCCGCTCGCGCGTGACGGCCTCGGCCTGCCGGCGCAGTTCGGCCAGCTGGGCCTCCCTGTCCGCTACCTCCGCTGCGTAGACCCGCTCGAACGCGTCGCGCAACTCCTGCAGGTTGGCGACGTAGCGCGCGCCGAGTCCCTCCACGAGCGGCGTGATCGCGGCATCCTGCCCGGCGCGCGCGGACCCGGGCGGTTGTTGTCCCTGTGGCTCTTGCGGGGGTGTGTCCGCCCCGGTGGGTGGGCGCGAGTCCCGCCTGGGCGTCGGGCTCTGGAGACGGCGCAGCCCCTGCGCCCCAGTGCGAGAAGATCTGGCCGGTGAGGGGAGGCCCGGCACCGCCTCCGGCCGTGGGTCGGGGACGCGAGCCGGGTGTCCCTCGGCCGGGGCCGCGAGTGCCTGGCCGAGTGCGGCGGCGGTGACGGCCAGGCGCCCCGCGACCTCGGCGCTCAGCGCCCGCAGCTCGGCTGCCTGCTGCGTGTTGGCCCGCTCGAGATCGTGTACGCGCGCGGCGAGAGTGTCCCGCTCGCGCGCGACGGCTTCAGCCCCCCGGCGCGACGCGGCGAGCTGCCGGTCCTGCGCGGCCAGCTCGGCGGCATAGACCCGCTCGAACGCGTCGCATAGTTCGCGCAGGTCGGTGAGGTGCCGTGCGCCAATGCGGTCCAGGAGTTGCTCGAGCTCGTCCGATGCCACTGGCCGCAGTGCCCCGTCCGGCGCCGGTGTGGTGACCGGCGGGTCCGCAGGCGCGTCGGCGAGGGAGGGCAGGGGATGGCTGGCGAGGGCACGCAGATCGGGCGTGCGGCCCCACCATTGGCGTGACGCGCTGAAGACGAGGACAAAGCCAAGCAGGATCTGGTGGTACCAGGCGATGAAGTGCGCGGTAATGGCGCGCATGGAAGTCTCCTCCTGTCTGGCCGCCCGGGCGTCGCCCGATA
>JAUJMV010000044.1:0-8255 GCA_030446685.1 Thermomicrobiales bacterium
CCGCCCCGGCGGCGGTGCCTTCCCGGACGATCCCGCCCGCATCCAGGTGACCGCCCGACCGCCGCCCGCTGTCGCGCCGGAGAGGGTGCGAAAAACTAGGGCCGCGTCGCCTCCCCGCCGAGCACCGCTCCCACTGCCGCCCTCACCTCCTCCGGTTCGAGATCGAGTAGGGAGCGATAGTCGGCACCGAGTTCCGCGGCCAGTTGCCGCGCCAGGCCGAGGTGCACCCCACCCGCTTCGCTGTCCAGCACCAGCGCGCGGACGCCCGCGTCGCGGAGCGCCCGCGCCTGCGCGTGCGCATCGTCGAGCGGCCCGGCGCCGGTCAGCGACACATTGGCCCGGCCGTCGCTGAGGACCACGATCAGCGGCGGCCGCCCGGCATGCTCCGGCCGCCGCAGCGTGTCGCCCGCCAGCCGGAGCCCGTCCGCCAGGGGGGTGCGCCCGCCCGTCGGCAGCTCGCGCAGACGTTGCTCGGCCAGTTCGACGCTGTCGGTGGGTGGCAGCACCAGTTCCGCGCGCGCCCCCCGAAAGGCGATCAGCCCGACGCGGTCCCGCCGCTGATACGCATCGAGCAGCATATTTCGCACCGCCCCCTTCGCCACTGCCATGCGCCGCTCCGCGGCCATCGAGCCGCTGGCGTCGACGACGAACAGCACACAATGGCCGGTCGGCGCTTGCCGCCGGCGGACCCGCAGATCGTCCGGGCGCAGCGCGACCGCCAAGGTCGCCGGGTCGCCGCTCGCGCGCTCCCCCTCGGCCGCCCTGCGCGCGGCCTGGTGCGGCGCCGCGGCGCGCAGGGTGGCGGCGACGGCGAGCGATTCAGGCCCCCTCTGCGCCGGGTCGACGGGGCGGGCGGGGCCGCTCGCGCGTCCCCCCGCGGGCACCTGGGCGGACGCCCCCCGGCGTCCGCGATGGGCCCCCGGGGGGTGTTGCGTGGGGCGATCGACCGGCAGCGGGACTGGTGCCGTCGACGCCGGCGCGATGATCTCCGCCCCGGCCGCATCCCCGTCTGGCAAGTCGCCGGCGACGCCCTGATCGGTGGGGGGCGAGGCCTCCCCTGGTTCGCTGCCCGGCGGAGATCCGCGCCGCCGCTCGTGTTCGCGCAGCACGTCGTCGATCTGCTGCGGATCGAACCCGCCCCCGTCGAAGGGCTGGCGGCGACGGCGATGGGGCAGCGCCAGTTCCGCCGCCCGTCGCACGTCCTCGTCGACGACCATCGGCCGGCCCTCCCAAGCGGCGAGGGCGCAGGCGGCCTTGTGGATCGTCAGGTCCGCGCGCAGGCCGTCGACGCCGATCCCGACACAGAGGTGGGCGATCAGGTCGAGCAGATCGTCGTCGACGCGCACGGCGGGGAGGGCGGCGCGCGCGGACCGGAGTTGCGCGCGGGTTGCCACTTCGGCCGCCGTCCAGCGGCTCGCGAAGGCGACGGGATCGGCCTCGTAGGCGATGCGCCGCCGCACGATCTCGGCGCGGTCGCGCGGGTCCGTCGGCCCGGCGATCTCCACGCTCAGCCCGAAACGGTCGAGGAGTTGCGGCCGCAGGTCGCCCTCCTCAGGGTTCATGGTGCCGATCAGGGCGAAGCGCGCGGGGTGGGCGAAGGAGATCCCCTCGCGCTCGACCACGTTGCGCCCCATCGCCGCCGCGTCGAGCAGCAGATCGACCAGGTGGTCGGGGAGCAGGTTGACCTCGTCGATGTAGAGCACGCCCCGGTGGGCCGCCGCCAGCAGGCCGGGCTCGAACCGCCGCTCGCCTGCCCGGAGCGCCCGCTCTAGATCGAGCGTGCCGAGCACGCGGTCCTCGGTCGCGCCAAGCGGCAACTCGACGACGCGCGCCGGGCGCTCGACGACACGGCGTTCGCCGCCGCGGCAGTGGGGGCAGCCCACGAACGACTCGGCGGGGTCGCAGGCGTAGGGGCAGCCCGCGACGACCTCCAGTTCGGGCAGCAGCGCCCCGAGCGCCCGCACCGCGGTCGACTTGGCGGCTCCCTTCTCGCCACGGAGCAGCACGCCGCCGATGGCGGGGTTCACCACGTTGAGGAGGAGGGCGAGCGTCATCCGCTCCTGCCCCACCAGGGCGCTGAAAGGGTAGCGCGGCGGCCCCCCGCCGTCTGCTGGCTCGCCGGCTGTCACGTGCTCCTCCCCCCGTTCGCGATCGCCCGCCTCGTTGCAGCGCCACCCCTTGCCGCCGCGGTCGCGTCCTGTCGTCCTTCCAGTTCACCATCCATTGCCAGATAGACGTCGCGCAGCCCCGCCAGCAACGCGGGGTCGGGCGCCGCCCACATGCCGCGGTCGGCCGCCTCCAGCAGCCGCTCCGCGATGTCGCGCAGCCCCCAGGGGTTACTGTGCCGGAAGAATTCCTGCATGGCCGCGTCGAGCGCGTAGCGCCGCGTCACCTCCGCGTACATCCAGTCGTCCACGACCCCGGCGGTCGCGTCGTAGCCGAAGAGATAGTCGACGGTGGCGGCGAGTTCGAGCGCCCCTTTGTAGCCGTGGCGCGTAATCGAGGCGAGCCACTTCGGGTTGACGACGCGCGTGCGGAAGACGCGGGCGGCCTCCTCTTTCAGGTCGCGCACCCGCGCGCGGGCCGGGTCGGCGCTGTCCCCGAAGTAGGCGCGTGGCCGCTTGCCGGTCAGCGCGCGGATGGTGGCGATCATCCCGCCGTGGAACTGCAGGTAATCGTCGGAGTCGAAGATGTCGTGCTCCCGGTTGTCCTGGTTCTTGGCGGCGACGGCCACCCCAGCCAGCGCGCGCCGGAAGTCCTCCCGCGCGTCCGTGCCGTATTCTGCGGCGCCGTAGGCGTAGCCGCCCCAGTTGACGTAGGCCGCGGCGAAGTCCGCCGCCTCGGTCCAGTTGCGCTCGTCGATCAGCGGCAGGATCCCCGCGCCGTAGGTCCCCGGCTTGGGGCCGAAGACGCGGTAGAGCGCCCGCCGTGCCGCCTCGTCCGGGGGCGCACCCGACGCCTCCCCGCGCCCCCGCTCCGCGAGAAAACGCTTGCGGACGTAGTTGCGATCGGGCGGCTCGTCGAGCCCGGCCACGGTGCGGACCGCCTCGTCGATCGTCGCGATCAAGTGCGGGAAGGCGTCGCGGAAGAAGCCGGAGATGCGGCAGACGACGTCGATGCGCGGCCGCCCCAGCGCCGCCAGCGGCACGACCTCGATGCCGAGCAGGCGATGATTCTCGGGCTGCCAGCGGGGCCGCACCCCGAGCAACGCGAAGACCTCGGCGATGTCGTCGCCGTGCGTGCGCATCGCGCTGGTGCCCCAGATGCTGAGGCCGACGCTCTCGGGGTACGCCCCCTCGTCCTCGAGATGGCGCCGCAGCAGCTCGTCGGCCAGTTGCTGGCCGACCTCCCAGGCCGCCTGACTCGGTAGGGCGCGCGGGTCGACCGCGTAGAAGTTGCGCCCGGTCGGCAGGACGTGGGCCATGCCGCGCGTCGGCGCGCCGCTCGGCCCGGCCGGCACATAACGGCCGTCGAGGGCTCGGAGCAGGTTGTCCAGCTCTGCCACGTTCCGGCGCAGGTTCGGCAGGAGCACGTCGCAGACGAAGCGCAGGGGCGCGTCGAGCGGGCGGAGCGCCCCGGTGGGCGCGGAGGGGCACGTCTGGCCCGCCGCGCGCTTGATCGCCGCCGGCGCGAAGTCCGCGTCGCGCAGCGCGCGCAGGAGGCGACGACAGAGCGTCTCGACCGCGGCGAGGGCGTCGGCGCCGGTCACGACCACCGTGTCGGCGTCGTCGGCAAGCGCATCGTGCCCGGCGGCTGACGTGCCATGCAGCCGCGCGCCCGGCGCGTCGGCGAGGGCCGCGTGATCGAGCCCGTAGGCGGCGCAGAGCGTCGCCGGCAGGCCCGGCACGTCGAGGTTGGGGAGGCGGGTGAGCGCGTGCAGGAGATCGATCAGGGCCTCTCCCTCCGGTACCGCGCCGAGCGTGTGCAGGCCGTCGCGGATCTGCGCCCCCGCCAGCTCACAGAGGTAAGCCGTCGATGTCCTCGATCAGGTGGGCGACCTCGCGCCCGGCCAGCTCGGTCAGCCCCACGGGCGTGCCGTCCTCGGTCAGTGCGTCGTCCCACTCGTGGAGGTGGCTGGGATCGCGGTTGAGCAGCCGGTCGAGGTCGCCGTCGAGGTGGGCGCGCTTCAGCAGGTCCCAGATCTGGCGCTGCAGGAGCGGCAGCTTCGTCGGGTCGAGCTGCTCGACCTGGTAGTACTCGTCGACCAGTTGCTGCAGCTCGGCCAACTCGCCGTAGACCCCGGCGGTCGTCATCGGCGGCGTCATGTGGTCGACCACCACCGCGTGCCCGCGCCGTTTCGCCTGCGTCCCCTCGCCGGGATCGTTGATGATGAAGGGGTAGATCAGCGGCAGATCGCCGAGGAAGGTGTCGGGGTAGCAAGTGGCCGAGAGCCCGATCCCCTTGCCCGGCAGCCATTCGAGCGTGCCGTGCTTGCCGACATGGACGATCGCGTCGGCGCCCCAGCCGTGCGGCTGCGGCTCGCGCAGCCAGCGGTAGAGCGCGTGGTAGTTATGCGTCGGCGGCAAGTCGGGCAGGTGGTAGATCGCGTTGGGGTCCATCCCGTAGCCGCGGGGTGGCTGGAGCGCGACGAAACAGTTGCCAAACGCCAGCCCGGCCAGAGCGATCGCGCCGTCATGGACGTAGGCCTCGCCGGGCGGCGCCCCCCACTGGCGCGCCAGCTCCGCGCGGTTCTTCGCGGGCAGCTCGCCGTACCACTCGTCGTAGCGCCGGCCCGACACCCGCGCCGCGGCGTCCCGCAGCTGACCCGCGGTCAGGACCTCGCGGTCGTAGGAGCAGCGCTCGATCAGGGCGTGGATGAGAGCGTCGCCGTCGGCCGGCAGCTCCCCCACCCGGTAGCCGGCATCGCCAAGCCGCTTGAGGAGGCGCAGCAGCGATGCCGGGGCGTCGAGCCCGACCGCGTTGCCGATCCGCGATGCCTTGGCGCTGGAGTTGGTCAGCACGAAGGCGAGCCGCTTCTCGGCGTTGGGCTTGCGACGCAGCGCCGCCTGGCGCAGGGCCAGCCCGACCGCGCGCTCGATGCGGTCGGGTACCGGCACGTAGCGGACGGGCGGCCCGCCGGTGCCCAGGCCGCGGCCATCGCCCCCCGCCGCCTCGGCCTCCTCCTTGAACGAGACCGGCACGGTGATGATCCGGCCGTCGAACTCCGGCACCGCGACGTTCATCGCGGTGTCGAGTGGCCCCAGCCCGCGTCCGGAGGCTTCCCAGGCGAGACGGCTGGACGAGGCGGCGATCGCCTGCAGGACCGGTACGTCGAGCGCGGCGAGCTGGTCGACGGCCCAGCCGCTCAGGGTCGGGCCATCGGGATTGACACCGCCCATCGCGAAGCTCATCGCGGTGATCAGGACGTCAGCCGCCGCGTCGGCGAACGGCTGGAGGAATGTGGGCAGCGCACCGTCGGGGCCGGGCTCCTCCTTCGAGGAGGCGGTGAAGACGGGGAGGGCGTTCGCGCCGCGCCGCTCGATCTCATGCACGAGGGCGTCGACGAAGGCGGTGTTGCCCGCCAGGAGGTGCGCGCGGTAGAAGAGGAGACCGATCGTCGGCGCGGCCGGGTCGTGCCGCGCGCGCAGGTCCGCGACCGCGGCGCCCTCGGGCAGGTCCGGGTGGTAGACGCCGACGCGCGGCAGCGGCGCGGGCGCGTCGTACCCGTACCCCGTCGTCAGCAGGTGGTCGGCCAGGAAGCGCAGCGCGTGTTCGAAATTCCGCAGCCCCCCGAGCTGGAGGTAGGCGAAGAGCTCGTGGACGACGGGCGGCGCGACATTCGAGAGCGCCGCCAGCTCCGGATCGAGCTCATCGGTGCCGGGCAGGCAGAGGAGGAAGAGGTCGCGCTCGCGCGCCAGCCGCGTGAGCCGCCCCAGGCCGGCGGCGAAGCTGGCCCGCCCGCCGAGGAGGCGCACGATCACGACCTCGGCCTCGGGGGCAGCGCGGTCGAGGAAGGCCGCGATGTCGGCCTCCTCGCCGAGCCCGGCGAGGTTGTAGGCCCGCACCGGCGGGAAGTCGGCCGGGAGGGTGGCGGCGAGCTGGCTGAGGGCGAGGATGTCGGTATCGGCGTGGGTCAGGAAGAGAAAGCCCGCACCGGCGGCCGCGACCGGCGCCGACGCGGGTCCGGCCGTGCGCTCGACGGCGCCCGGCTCCCCATCAGACAGGGCGGCCGGCGCGGGCCAGTTGAACGCGGAGAAGACGTTGGGCGCGAGTGCCGCGGGGGGCGGTAAATAGCGCTCGGCGGCGACCATCGCCTCGATGTAGTCGTAAATCGCCAGCACCTGCGCCTCGGTCGCGACCGAGTGGAACCAGGTCTCGCGCCCGGCGAAGAGGAGCAGGACGACGTTGGCGAGCGCGCAGGGACCGAGGCAGCCCCCGATCGACAGGTGGACCCGGGTGCGCAGCCGGCGGCGCTCCCACTCGTTGTGATACAGCTCCTGCGGGACAGGTGCGAACCCACGGTCCACATGGCCGCAGCATCACCCGAAGCCGCAGACGAAGAGCTGTCCGGGGCGCCGGAAGACGTTGACCGTCTTGCCGTCGGCCCGGAGGACGATGTTGCGCGGCTTCGCCCGCTGCGGCTGTTCGCCCATCAGTACTCGATCCCCGCCTGGCCGCGGATGCCCTGGGCGAGCGGGTGCTTGACCGCCTCGATGTGGCTGACGAGGTCGGCGTAGTCGATCAACGCCTGGGGCGCGTCGCGCCCGGTGATCACCAGGTGGAGCATGGGGGGCTTGTTGCCGCGCAGCCAGTCAATCACCTCGTCCACGCCGAGCCAGCCATACTTGAAGGTGTAGGTGAACTCGTCGAGGATGATCAGGTCATAGTCGCCGCTGGCGATCTTCGCCTGCGCCAGCGCCCAGCCGTGGCGTCCCCGCGCGGCGCTCTCGTCGAGGTCGCGTGCGACCCAGGTGAAGCCGTCGCCCATGGCGAGCATCTCGATCCCCATCTTCTTGGCGGCGCGATGCTCGCCGAACTTCGCGTTGGCGTGCTTGATGAACTGGATGACGCAGACGCGCATCCCCCGCCCCCAAGCCCGGGTCATCAGCCCGAATGCGGCGGTCGACTTGCCCTTGCCATGTCCGGTGTTGACGATCACCAAGCCCTTCTTGTGCTTGCGCGCGCCCGGCGGCGGTTTCTTGGCCGCCGCCTTCCGCGCCTGCTCCTCGGGCTGCAGACCCGCGGGTTGCGGGGTGTGTGCAGCCATGGGCGTTCCCCTGTCGCCGGCATGGTTGTGACGCGATTCCCGCTCAGCCATCGGCCGCTCCTCTCGCTGCACCCGGCCCCCGAGCCCCGATCCTCCGTCTCGCGGCGGCGACGAAGCGGCGGGCGAGTTCGGGGTTGCTCCAGAAGTGCAAATGGACGTAGGAGGCGAGCAGATTCCCGCGCGCGAAGCCTTCCGGCCGCGCCCCCTCGCCCCGGCGAGGTTGCACGCAATAGGCGCGCGGCGCGTCCTCCGGCACCCCCTCCCAGGTCGAGTAGTGGAACTCATGCCCCCGTGCCTCCTCGCCCGCGCGCAGGAGGGGCGTATCGACGAGGGCGCGCACGGTGGCATAGCCGAGTCGCGCGCGCTGCTCGCGCATGACGGCGTGGCCGGGGAGCAGGCCGACCATCTCGTGCCGTGCGCCCGCCCCGTCGATCAGTGCCGTGGTCAGGTACATTAACCCGCCGCACTCGGCGTAGCACGGCAGCCCTGCCGCGACCGCCTCGCGCAGCGACCGGCGCAGCGGCGCGTTCCCCGCGAGTTCGGGCGCGTAGATCTCCGGGAAGCCGCCGCCGATGTAGATCGCGCCGGTATCGGGCGGCAGCGCCGGGTCCGCGAGCGGGCTGAATGACCGAATCTCGGCGCCATAGTCGCGCAGCAGGTCGAGATTGTCCTCGTAGTAGAACGAGAAAGCCGCGTCTCGGGCCACGGCGATGACCGGGCGGGGGCCGTCGGCCGGGGCGAGGGGCGACGGCGGGGGCGCGTCGAGCGCCTCGGCGCCCCTCGCGAGCGCGAGGATCGCGTCCAAGTCGCAGGCTTCGCCCACCAGTTCGGCCAGACCGTCGACCAGGGGACGGAGGTCGCCGCGCTCGCCGGCCGGCGTCAGGCCGAGGTGCCGCTCCGGAATGGCGAGGTTGGCCGCGCGCGGCAGACCACCAAGCACCAGCAGGCCCGTCGCGTCCTCAATGGTGGCCTTGACGCCCGCGTAGTGTCCGGCGCTCCCGACACGGTTGCAGATGAACCCGGCCAGCGGCACCTCGGGGTCGAGCCG
>JAUJMV010000044.1:8355-9864 GCA_030446685.1 Thermomicrobiales bacterium
CGGGCGTCCGGCGGCGAGCGCGTGGTAGGTCGGGTCGATGTAGTCGGGGCCGGCCTTGAAGGGGCGCACGTCGAGCCCGCGACGACGCGACGTCGCCAGCAGGCCGACCGTGACGGTCGTCTTGCCGACGTTGGAGGCGGCGCCCGCGATGATCAGCCGGGGCGTCATGGCGACACCGCCCCCACCGGGTAGCCGCGCGGCGTCACCAGCATCCCGCCGCAGTCGACGGTGGCGCTGTTGCCGACGATCACGGTGGTGAGCATATCAACCGCTGCCGGGTCGAGGTCCGCGAGCGTTGTCGTCCGCACCCGCTGCCCCGCCCGGTAGGCATCGGTGACGAGCCCGACCGGCGTCTGCGGGGCGCGATGCCGCAGGAGCACGTCGCGCGCGGCGCCGAGTTGCCAGTCCCGCCGGCGGCTGCGCGGGTTGTAGAGGCAGAGGACGAAGTCCGCCGCGGCGACCGCCTCCAGGCGGCGCAGGATGACCGGCCACGGTGTCAGCAGATCGCTGAGGGAGACGCAGGCCCAGTCGTGCATCAGCGGGGCGCCGAGCAGGGCCGCCGCCGCCCCCGCGGCGGTGATCCCAGGGACGACCTCGACGTCCGGCACGTCGCCCGGCCGCCACCCCGCCTCGCGCAGCACCTCCAGCGCCAGCCCCGCCATGCCGTACACCCCCGCGTCGCCGCTCGACACCAGCGCGACGGTCCGCCCCCGCCGCGCCAGGTCGACCGCCCGCCCGGCACGCGCGACCTCCTCCGTGAGCTCGGAGGAGACGGCCTCCTTGCCGTCGAGGAGCGGCCCGAGGAGGTCCAGGTAGCGCCGGTAGCCGACGACGACCTCACTCCCCGCGAGCGCCGCGCGGGCGGCCGGCGTCAGATGGGCGAGATCGCCGGGCCCGGCGCCGACGAGGTAGAGGCATCCCCTAATCACCGGTCTCCTCCCGCAGCGCCACCGCCACGGTGACCTGCCCGCGCACCTGCTTCTCGACGAGCAGCGCCGGCGCCCCGGACGCCAGGAGCGCCGCCGGCTCCGCCACCCCGCCCGTGCCGACGGCGGCCAGCACCACCGGCGAGGGGTTGGGCACGGCCACGCCGTCGAGCGCGGCGGCGTCGAACAGCCGGAGCGGCCGCGCCAGGCGCCCGGCGTAGGCGAGTAGTCCCGCCTCATCCCCCTTCAGGTCGATCGAGGCGAGCTCGCGCACCGCCGCCGGCGCCAGGCCGTGGTTCGCCAGCACCCCCTCCACGGCCGCCGCGATCGCCCCCTCCGGCACCCCGCGCGAGCAGCCGATGCCGACGCTCAGGCAGGGGGGGTGGTAGACGACCGTCGCCTCGTTGTCGCGCACGCCTGGGGGCAGGGCCGCGATCCGCCGGTGGGTGATGACGAGCGCCGCGGCGACCCCCGGACCGGCGAGGTCGTCGACGCCGGCCACATGGTCGAGCGCGGCGGCTTCGGGGTGCGAGAGCCAGGCGCGCGAGCCGGCCTCCTGGAAGGCCGCGACGCGCTCGCCGTT
>JAUJMV010000044.1:9964-25030 GCA_030446685.1 Thermomicrobiales bacterium
GTGTAGGTGGCGGCATAGAGGTGCGAGCGGTGCGCGCCGTCCTGCAACGCGGGGTCGATGGCCCGGCCGACCAGGATGAGGGCCTGCCGGCTCCACCCCGCCGCCTTGACCCGCTCGGCGAGGTCGACCAGTGTGCCCCGCACGACCGCCTCATCGGGCCAGCTGACGCGGTAGAGCGCCGCGGCGGGGGTGTCGGCGGCGTATCCCCCGGCGATCAGGTCGGCGACGAGTTGCCGGACCCGGGTGATGCCGAGCAGGATCGCGAGCGTCGTCCCGTGGGCGGCGAGCGCGCGCAGCGTTTCCCCCGCCGGCATGCCGGTCCTCCCGGCAGCGCGGGTCATGATGACCGTCTGCGCCACGTCCGGCACCGTCAACTCGACGCCCAGCGCCGCGGCGGCGGCGAAGACACTGCTGACGCCGGGGATGATGCGGTAGGGGACGCCGGCCCCGCGCAGGAGCGCGATCTGCTCGGTGATCGCGCCGTAGAGCGCCGGGTCGCCGCTGTGGACGCGCGCGACGCGCAAACCATCGCGCGCCGCCGCGATCATCCGGGTCGCGATCGCCTCGAGGTGGCGGTCCTTCGTCCCCTCGAACGGCACCCCAGGACGCAGGAAGCGCGCGATCTCCGGGCTGACCAGCGAGTCGGCATACAGCACCAGATCGGCCGCGCGCAGGGCCTCCACCGCGTCCAGCGTCAGCAGCCCCGGCGCCCCCGGCCCGGCGCCGACGAACGCGACTTCCCTCGCCGCCATGGCCCCACCCGGCGCCGTCCCCGCGCCGCTCATCGCGCCCCCCGGCCGCGCACCACCAGGAGCGAGAAGTAGGGGAGGTCGCGCCCGCGGAGGGCGCGCACGTCGGGGGCGAAGCGCTCCTCCGCCATGCCGACGTGCTCGGCGTACCAGGCCGCTCCGGTCAGATCGAGTTCGTCCAGCACGTCGAGCACCTCGTCCACGCAGCGATTGATTTTCAGCAGCACCGTCGTGTCGAACCGGCGCAGGGTGTCGCGCAGCGCGGCCAGATCCTCCTCGTAGACCGCCGGCAGCACCGCCAGGCGCTCGTCCCCCTGCACCAGGGGGCGCCCGGCGCGGGCGGCCGCGGCGGTGAACGCCGTCACGCCCGGCACGATCTCGACCGGCACCGTCGGCAGCCGCTCGCGCACCCGCGCCAGGAGGTGCCCGAACGAGCCGTAGAGGAGGGGGTCGCCGAGGAGCGGGCACGCCACCGCCCGTCCCGCCGCGAGCGCCGCCGCCACCCCCTCGTAGATCGCCTCGCGCGACGCCTCCGCGGCCTCCAGGCCACCGGTGGTCGCGAAGGGCAATTCGAGGAAGCGCTGCCGCCCCCGGTCGAGCAACTCCCCGACGATCGCCAGCGTCCGGCTGGCCGCGGCGCGCTCGCCGCGCGGCAGGGCGATCACGTCGGCCTCGCGCAGCACCTCCGCGGCGCGCAGCGTCAGCCAGCGCGGGTCGCCCGGCCCGACCCCCACGCCGTACAGCCCTGGTCGCGCGAGGGCGCTCACGGGCCCTCCTTCCGCGCCAGGACGAACAGCCCCTCCGGCTCGCCGCCGTAGGGCCGCCGCTCGTCGAGGGCGTGCCACGCGCCCCGGAGGGCGAAGCCCCCCTCCGCGAGGAGGCGATGCACCTCCGGCAAGCTGTAATGCCGGCGCGTCAGCTCGTAGACACGACGCGCGCCGTCGCGGAGCACGGTGGTGCGGTCGATACAGGTCATCGCCGCCGCATCCGGCACCGTCTCGAGCAGCTCCACCACCCCGTCCCACTCCCGCCAGTCTCGCCGCGGCGCCGGCAACGACACGGGCCAGTCGCCCGTGCCGAAGAGGAGGTGGCCGCCCGGGGCGAGGAGCGCGCGCAGCCGCGCCAGGCTGCGCCGGTCTTCCTCCTCCGACGGGAAGCCGAGGCAACTGCGGTCGTAGAGCGACAGCAGCGCGTCGAACGGCGGCTCGCCGGCGAGGTCGAGGAAGTCGAGCTGCCGGAGATCGGCGTCGTGCCCGGCCGCGGCGGCCCGCTCGCGGGCGAGCGCGAGCATGGCCGGGGAGATGTCGATGCTGACGAGGTTGGTGAAGCCGCGCGCGCGCAGCGCCAGGGTGTGCCGGCCCCAGCCGCACCCGATCTCCAGGATGCGGCTCCGCGAATCGAGCGGAATCCGGGCGAGGACGAAGTCGAGATCGCGCTCGGCGGCGCGGGTGCCGCCGTCGAGCGCGTCGGCGGTCAACTCGCGCGCGAGGCGCGCCGTGTGGTGCAGATACCAGGCGTTGTTGCCCGCCGGCTGTGCGTCGCGCTCGTGCGTCGCCCGCAGTACCACCACTGTCCTCACCGTCCTTCCTTGACGGCCGCGACGATGAAGACCGGGTTGAGCGCCTGCAGCCGGGTCAGCGCGCCGACCGGCGTGCCGCGCGCGACCGACACTTGCGTCACGGACGGCGCCCAGCCGTGTCCCCGGAGCGCGGACTGCGCCGCGTGCAACCCCTCCAGCGTCGCCAGATTGAGCACCAGGCGCCCGCCGGGGGCCAGCCGGGCCACGGCGACATCGACGATCGCCCCCAGTGCCCCGCCGCTGCCCCCGACGAAGACCGCATCAGGATCGGGCAGGCCCGCGCAGGCGGCGGGCGCCGCGCCTTGGACAACGGTGACGTTCCGCGCCGCGAAACGCGCGCAATTCTCCCGGACATGGCCCGCCGCCTCCGGGTCGCGCTCGATCGCGTAGATCGCCGCGGCGGGGGCGAGCAGGGCGGCTTCGATCGCGACCGCGCCGCTGCCGGCGCCGACATCCCAGATAACCTGTCGCTTGCCACGCACGCCGAGGGCGGCGAGGCTCAGGACGCGCACCTCGCGCTTGGTGATCAAGCCATCCCTCGGGGTCCGCCGGGCGAAGCGTCGTCCGGCAACCCGGGCACCCAGCCGGCCGGCGTGGTTTCCCGGCCCGTCCCGCCCCCCCGGCCGCTCGCCGGCCCCTCTCCGCCGACTTCCCGGTCGGCCAGGAGCAGCAGGACATTCAACGGGTCGAAGGAGCGCCCCGGCAGATCGGCGAGACGGGTGTCCGTGATCCGCTCGGCGTCGCCGCCCAGCCGTTCACAGACAACGGCACGCCGGTCCGGCAGGCCGGCGTCGAGCAGCGCGCGCGCGACCGCCGCGGGGGTATGCTCATCATCGGTCAAAATCGCGAGCTTGGGGTGGCAACGGGCCGCGGCGACGGCTGGGGCGAGCGCGCGGCCATGAACGCTCACCAACCCGGCGTCCTGCCACGGCTCCGCGATCCGTGCCCAGGCCAACTGCGCCGCGCCGACGTTCGGGTGGACCCGCAGCCGGTCTGCGGGCAGGTAGCGGCGCAGCGCCCCGCCGATGCCGTAGAGGAGCGGGTCGCCCGAGGCGAGCACGACGACGCGGCGGCCGGCGTCGGCCGCCGCGCGCAGCCGGGACGCGAGCGCATCCATCCCGCTGCGGATGACAAGCCGTTCGGCGGGATGTCGCGGAAAAAACGCGAGCTGCCGCTCGCCGCCGCAGAGCACGTCGGCGCGGTCCACGATCGCCGCCGCCTCGGCGGTCAGGCTGCGGGAGCCACCGTCGGTGATACCGACGATCTCGATGGGCGACACGACCCTCGTCACGGCGCCACCCCGTTCGCCGTACCGGCCGCCCGGCCGAGAATCTGTCCCGCGAAGTCGAAGAGCAGTGCCTCGACCTGGAGCCGCCCCTGGACGTGGTCGGCACAGCGGGCGCGCGTCAGCGAGGCGAGCTCGCCGTAGAAGGCCGGCGCGAGCCCCGCTTCCTCGACCAGCTCGCCGACGTGGCGCGCGGTGTTGGCGCCGCGGATCGCCGCCCGTAGCGCCGGTCCCGCGCCGCAGCCCGTCGCCACCTCCGCCAGGAATGCGGTATCGACTTGGTTGCCCGCGACGTGCGTCTGCATGCGGCCCTGCGCCAGTTTGGCGAACTTCCCGACCATGCCGCAGACGGCCGCCCGCCGCATCCCGGCGCGGGCGCAGGCGCGCAGTGCGTCGCCGGTGAAGATCCCCATCTCCACGAAGGCGATCGGCGGCAAATGCGCGAAGTGACGCATGGCGAATTTCTCCGAGCGGCTGCCGGTGCACAGGGCCACGTCCCGCTGGCCATTGGCCGCCGCGACCTGCACCGCCTGCACCACACTCGCGCGCCAGGACGCCGTGGAATACGGCTTGACGATCCCCCAGGTGCCGAGGATGGAGATGCCGCCGATGATCCCCAGGCGCCCGTTGAGCGTCTTCCTGGCGATCTCCTCCCCCCCCGGTACCGAGATGGTGACGCACAGTCCGTAGCCGGCCAGCGCGGGGCCGGCTGCCTCCGTCACCTCGGCGACGATCATCTGCCGGGGCACGGGGTTGATCGCCGGTCCGCCGACCTCCAGCCCTAGTCCCGGCAAGGTGACGGTCCCGACCCCCTCGCCCCCCGCGAGCGCGATGCCGGGGCCGTCCTGCCACTCGACCCGGGCGTGGATGAACGCCCCGTGCGTGGCATCCGGGTCGTCGCCCGCGTCCTTCACCACGGCGCAACTCGCCCAGCCGTCACCCGTGCCCCAACGCACCGGGGTGAAGGTGGCGGCCTCGCCGATCGGCAGCGCGATCGTGATGGCGTCGGGCGCGACGCCCTCAACCAGGGCGACCGTCGCCGCTTTCGCCGCCGCGGTCGCGCACGAGCCCGTGGTGAAGCCGGTCCGCAGACCCTTGCGATTGCGGGGGGGAGGGGGTACATCCTCGTCCATCACCCGCCATCCTCGGCCAGTTCGAGCAGCGCGTTGACAATGGCGGCCGCGACCGGGCTCCCGCCCTTGGGGCCGACGTTGCTGATCCAGGGCGTCCGATCCGTGCTCATCAGCGCCGCCTTCGACTCAACCGTCGAGACAAAGCCGACTGGCACCCCGACGACAACCGGGGGGGCGATCACGCCCTCGTCGCGGAGGCGCAGAATCTCGAAGAGCGCCGTCGGGGCGTTGCCCACCACGTAGAGCGCGCGCGGCAACTGCCGCGCCAGGAGGCGCAGCGCCGCCATCGAGCGCGTGATCCCCGACTCGGCCGCCAGCCGCGCGGCGGCGGGGTCGTCCACCGCGCAATGTACCGCGCCGCCAAGGCGTTCGACCGGGGCCGACCCGATCCCCGCCGCGACCATCCGCACGTCGGTCACGATCGCCGTGCCCGCGCGCAACGCCGTCACCGCGGCACCGACCCCTCGCGGGTGGCAGCGCAGCGACGAGACCCACTCGAAGTCGGCGGTCGTATGCACGACGCGCCGGACGATCGGGTAGATGTCGCTCGCCAGCCCGTACGGCGCCAGGAGCGCATCGATCCGGCGGAAACTCTCCGCCGTGATCGCGGCCGGATCGGTGAGGAATCGGGTCATGGCGCGGCCGCTCCGGCCTTGGCGCCATCGGCCACGACCGCGAGGTGCTCCCGCCAGAAGTGGGTCGTTTTAGCCACGGCGGTGATCACGCTCTTGATCTCGCCCGCGAGCTCGAAGTCATCGCCGGCGGGGACGAACAGGGTCGTCCCGTCGGAGCGGGCCTGCACGTTCTCGCGCCCGATCGCCTCGCCGAGCCAGCACGCCATCCTGGGCGAGGTGCAGCGGACCGCGACCCAGCCCGGCGTCGCGGCATCCGACCCCAGTCCGCTGACGGCCTCGATGCCGCGGATGATCTCCGCGACGGCGAACCGATAGCCGACGCTTGTAGTGTCGGCATCCTCCCGGGCGGCGAGGAACGCGTCAGCGCCGCGGTGAGGCAACCCGCCATCCTGGGGCAGGGCGCAGAACGTCGACCACATGTTGCCCCAATCCACCCTCCCATCGGTCGTGAAGCGCAGCGGCGGCGCCGCCATCGGCGCCGCCTGCCCGGCGGGCACCGGCCCGGTCCGATGCGCAGCGCCGTGACTGTGCCCCCGCAGCCCATGGCTGGAGTCTGAGAAGCGGGGGGTCCCGGCGCGGGCCTCGAAGCCGACGAGCGGCGCGCGGTAGACGCAGGTATCGCAGCCCATGGTGACGCGGCCGTCCTCCGCTTCGCGCACCCGCTGTGCCAGGAGTTCGCCGAGCAGCGGATCGCCACCGAGGTGCGCGGCGACGGCCAGTTCGATCGCGGGATAGTGTGCGGCCTGCTCGCGCACCTGCTGCCTGATGCGCTCGACCAGGACCCCCGTGAAGAGGAAGAGCGGGGCCACGACGATCCGCCGCGCGCCGAGCGCGGCGCAGCGCGCGAGGCCCTCGGGGAGCGAGGGGCGCGCCAGGCCGGAGAACGCACACTCGACCATCCGCCAGGGGCGCCCCTCCCAGAGCAGGCGCCCGAGCTTGTAGAGATCGGCGTTCGCGTCCGGATCGCTGGTGCCGCGGCCGACCAGCAGGATCGCCGTCTCCTCCGGCGGCACCACGCTTGGAGCGACGGCCGCGATCCGCTCGTCGAGCACCCGCAGCACGCGCGGCTCCACCCCGAGTGGTGCGCTGTACCGAATCGTGACCCCGGGGAATTGGGCCCGGGCCACGTCGAGGGCGGCCGGCAGGTCGTTCTTGATGTGGCCCGCGCCGAGGAGAAAGGCGGGCGCGACGACGATGTCCCGGACGCCGCCCGCGATGATCGCCTCGAGCGCCGAGAGCACCGGCGGATCGGCGAGTTCGAGGAAGGCGGGCACTACCCGGCGATCAAGCCAATGCGCCGCGACTTCCCGAGCGAATTGGAGGAACTCCGCCGCCCCCGCGCCGTCGCGGGTGCCGTGCCCGATGATCAGTACGGCCCGCATCACCGGCCACCTCGCGCGCCCGCGCCGGCCGGGGCGTTGGGTGGCGCGCCTCGGGCGCGGGCGCGCGGGCACGAGCACTGCTCGGCGCGCTGACCGCGCTCGTCGGTCCAGGGGCGATGGAGGGTAGGGGGAAACGTCGGTGGGACGGGCATGCTGCGCTCCTGACCCTTGCACGCGAAGGTGATGGAGGTGGCAGGAACGGCGGGTATTCTGGCTTCGCGGAAGGCCCGCGGTACAGTTGCGCGACAGCGCCGGACTTCGACCGGCTTCCCCCATTGTGCCCCGTGCATCCGGGCGTGGAGCACCGTCCCTGGTTGGCTATTCAGTTAGGGGGCCAACTCTACCGCAATAGTCAGGGCCTGTCAAACCCGCTGTTGGCGGACCGGGGAGGTCCCCAGCCCCCGTCCCCCGGATTCCGCGCGCAGCGGCTGGGGTATGATTACGGCGTGTGGGGAGGGGCGAGCGATGCCGGCCGACGACACGGTGTTCCTCGAAGCGCTGCAATTCTACGCCTACCATGGGGTCAACCCCGAGGAGCAGGCACTCGGTCAACGATTCCTGGTCGACGTCGCGCTGGCAGCCGACCTGCGCGCGGCCGGCCGGAGCGATGATCTGGACCGGACGATCAACTACAGCGCGGTCTACAAGCGCATTCGGGCGATCGTCGAGGGGCCACCGCGCCGGTTGATCGAGACAGTGGCCGAGGAGATCGCGGCGGCGCTCTTGGCCGAGTTCCCGGCGGAGGCGGTGACGGTGACCGTGCGCAAGCCGGAGGTTGCGCTGAAGGGCGCGTTCCTCGGCGCGGCGGGGGTGCGAATCCGCAGGGTGAAGGGCGAAGGATGAAGAGCAAAGAACGCGTGACCGAGACCAGCGACGCCGTGGCGGGGGACGGCGCAGACGAGGCACCGGCACGCGGTGTGGACGGGCCTCGGATCGAGGCGGCGGTGCGGGAGGTCCTGCTCGCACTCGGCGAGGACCCCGATCGCGAGGGGCTCCGCGACACGCCGGCGCGCGTAGCGCGCATGTACGCCGAGGTCTTCGCCGGGCTGCGCGCCGACCCGGCCGCGTCCCTGCGCGTCACGTTCGAGGAGGCCCACCGGGAGATGATTGTGCTGCGCGACATCCCCTTCGCCTCCTTCTGCGAGCACCACCTCCTCCCCTTCACCGGCTACGCCCACATCGGCTACATCCCCAATGGCCGGATCGTCGGCCTCTCGAAGCTCGCGCGCGTCGTCGAGGGCTACGCGCGGCGCCCGCAGGTGCAGGAGCGGCTGACGAGCGCGATCGCCGACACGCTGATGGACACCCTCCGGCCGGACGGTGTGGGGGTGCTGATCGAGGCGACGCACACCTGCATGACGATCCGCGGCGCGCAGAAGCCGGGCGCGACGATGGTCACCTCGGCGGTGCGCGGTGGCTTCCGCCGTCGCCCCGCCACCCGCGCGGAGTTCTTCGCGCTAGTCGGCCACGCCGGGCGACGGGCCGGCGCGTCGTGAACATCCCCCCCCGCCCCCTGCCGCCGACGCGCTGCGGCGCGACCAGCCTTACCTGGGGGCGGAAGACCTACGTCATGGCGATCGTCAACGCCACGCCCGACTCCTTCAGCGGCGACGGCCTAGCCGGCGACCTCCCGGCGGCGATCGCGCACGGCGTCGCTGCCGTCGCGGACGGCGCGGACCTCCTGGACGTCGGCGGCGAGTCGACCCGCCCGGAGGCGGCCCCGGTCGAGGCGAGGGAGGAGATCGCGCGCGTCGTGCCGCTCATCCGCGCGCTGGCTGGCCGGGTGACCGTACCGCTCGCGATCGATACCAGCAAGGCCGCCGTGGCCGAGGCCGCCCTCGCCGCTGGCGCGAGCCTCGTCAACGACGTGCGCGGGCTGACGGTCGACCCCGACCTCGCGGCGGTCGTCGCGCGGGCCGGCGCGCCGGCCGTGGTGATGCACGACCTGCCCGCCGACGGCCGCGGCGACCTCCTCACGAGCATCGTGCGCGAGCTGGCGCGGCGGCTCGACCGGGCGCTGGCGGCCGGGATCGCCTGGGAGCAGCTGATCATCGACCCCGGCTTCGGCTTCGGCAAGGGGCCGCGCGAGAACCTCGAACTGCTGCGCCGCCTCGGCGAGCTGCGCGCGCTCGGGCGGCCGATCCTCGCGGGCGTCTCCCGCAAAGGGACGATCGGGCGGGTCCTTGGCCTGCCGCCGGACGAGCGTGTCGAAGGAACGGCCGCGACGGTCGCGCTGGCGATCGCCGGCGGCGCGGACCTTGTGCGGGTCCACGACGTCCGGGCGATGGCCCGCGTCGCCCGCATGGCGGATGCGGTCGTCCGCGGCTTCGACTTCGGCGCTGAGGGACGATGAGCGACGCGGGCCAGAGCGTAACCGCCTACATCGCGCTGGGCGGCAACCTCGGCGACCGGCCGGCATACTTGCGCGCCGCGCTCGACCAGCTCCGAGGGCACCTCCTGGTGACGGCGGTGTCGCCGGTCTACGAGACCGACCCGGTGGGCTACGCCGACCAGGGCGCGTTCCTGAACGCGGCCATCGGCGGCGAGACCCGGCTGGAGCCGGGCATGCTGCTGCGGGCCATGCAGCGGATCGAGCGCGACCTGGGACGCGAGCGCCCTTCCCGCACGCGCGCGCGCACGATCGACCTCGACCTCCTCTTCTACGGTGACCGGATCATCGACCTCACCGCGCTCGTCGTGCCGCACCCGCGCCTCCACGAGCGCGGCTTCGCCCTGGTGCCGCTGGCCGACATCGCGCCCGATGTTGTCCACCCCGGCTTCGGGCGCACCGTCGCCGAACTCCTGGCGGCCCTCGGTCCGCCGCGGGGATTCGGCCGAGCGGCGTGGCCCTGGAGTAGCCCGGCCCGCGCCGCCGCCCGCCAATCCGGCGACCCGGTCCGGTGGGCGGCAACACCCCAGCCGCGTGCCCGGTCACTGCGACCGCCGGCCGCGACCACACACTGCTTGCCGGCGCCTTGCTTGCCGTCGTCCCCCCGGCGTGCTATCGTGCGCGCGGAAACCGAATCTGGCCGGGTGCCCCGCGCGGTGCGCGGGGAGAATAGGGAAGCCGGTGCGAATCCGGCGCGGGCCCGCCACTGTGAGCGGCGAGCGCACCCGCACGAGGCCACTGCCGTGAGGTGGGAAGGCGCGGGGGCGCGTTGAGCCGTGAGCCAGGAGACCTGCCCGGCGCGGGATGGGACGCCCCCGAGGTGACGGGGTGGCCCGTGTCGGTGCTCGGCCCGGTCGGGCCCTCTGCCGCGTGCCAGTTCCCCCTCTGGCCTCCATCCCGCCCCTGTCGTCCGGTGAGCGCGGGAAACGCGTGGAGGCCACTGATGACCAGCGAGCAGACCATGAATGGGTCCAGGGGCCAGGCCCTGCCCGACGAGCAGCGCCGGGGCGTCTACGCGGCGATCTACGGCCGGCGCGACATCCGCGCGTTCCGCCCCGATCCGCTCCCCGACGACATCCTCGCGCGCATCCTCGACGCGGCGCACCACGCCGGCTCGGTCGGCTTCATGCAGCCCTGGGACTTCGTCGTCATCAAGGGGGCCGCGACCCGGGCGGCGGTCAAGGCCCTCTTCGCGCGCGAGCGCCAGGCCGCCGCCTGCTTCTACGACGAGCCGCGCCGCGCGCTACCTCGGCCTCAAGCTGGAGGGGATCGAGGAAGCGCCGCTCAACGTCTGCGTCACCTGCGATCCCACGCGCGGCGGGGAGGTGCTCGGCCGCAACAGCGCCCCGAGACCGACGTCTACAGCACCTGCTGCGCGGTGCAGAACCTCTGGCTGGCCGCGCGCGCCGAGGGGTCGGCGTCGGCTGGGTCAGCATCCTCAAGACGGCGCGCCTGCGGGAGATCCTCGGCATCCCGCCCCACGTCATCCCGGTCGCGTACCTCTGCCTCGGCTACGTCGCCGCCTTCCCCGCCCGCCCGACGCTGGCCGTGCAGGGCTGGCGGCAGCGCCTCGCGCTGGCGGAGGTGATCGCCTTCGAGGGGTGGGGCCGGCGTGAGGACCCCGGCTGGGATGGCCTGGGGCGGGCGGTCGCGGCGGGCGGCGCGGAGCCGGGGGCGGCGCGGGATGGGGCGCCTGCTGGATACGATCGCGGCGATCGGGCCGCTCGACGAGGCGGCGATGGCGGCGGCCGGCGCCCGCCAGGACACGCTCACCAAGCCGGTCGGCAGCCTCGGGCGGTTGGAAGAACTGGCCGTGCAACTGGCCGGGATCACCGGCCGGCGCGCGGCCCACGATCGACCGGAAGGCGATCGTCGTGATGGCCGGCGACCACGGCGTCACCGCCGAGGGCGTCAGCGCCTACCCGGCCGCGGTGACGCCGCAGATGGTCGCCAATTTCCTGCGCGGCGGGGCGGCGATCAACGTGCTGGCGCGGGCGGCGGGGGCGCGGGTCGTCGTCGTCGATGTCGGCGTGGCGGCCGATATCGCGGGGGCGGGGCTGGTCGCGCGCAAGGTGGCCCCCGGCACCCGCAACCTGGCCGAGGGGCCGGCGCTGACGCGGGCGGAGGCGCTGGTCGCGATCGAGGTCGGCCTCGATGTCCTCGACGAGCAGGCCGCCGCCGGCCTCGACCTCGTCGCCCTCGGCGAGATGGGGATCGGCAACACCACCGCCGCCAGCGCGCTCGCGGCGGCCCTCACCGGTCTGCCGGCCGGTGCCGTGACCGGGCACGGCACCGGCGTCGACGACGCCGGCCTGGCGCGCAAGGTGGCCGTTGTCGGGCGGGCGCTGGCGGTGAACCGCCCCGACCCGAGCGACCCGCTCGACGTGCTGGCGAAGGTCGGCGGGCTGGAGATCGCCGGGCTGGTCGGGGTGGCGCTGGGGGCGGCGGCGCGGCGCATCCCCGTGGTCGTGGACGGCTTCATCGCCGGGGCGGCGGCGCTGGTCGCGGCCGAACTCTGCCCGCGGGCGCGCGACTACCTCATCGCCGCGCACGTCTCAGCGGAGGCGGGGCACCGGGCGATCCTGGCGCGCCTGGGCCAGCGCCCGCTCCTCGACCTCGACCTGCGCCTCGGCGAGGGGAGCGGCGCGGCCCTGGCCCTCCCGCTGATCGACGCGGCGGCGCGTCTCCTCGACGAGATGGCGACGTTCGGTGAGGCTGGGGTGGCAACGAAGGAGGGGTTGGTCGCGCCGCCTGTCGCGCCAGTCCCTGTGAACTGACTCGGCCGCCGCCGGTAGAATGTTGCGGGGACGGCCCGGCTGGCTGCGAGCGAGGGGAAGGTGCATGATCGTAAAGTTAAGCCGTGTAGCTGTCGACGAGACAGAGACGCTGGACGCCGCGGCCGCGGGGCACGGGCTGCCGCCCGAGACGGCTCGCCGGCTCATCCGGGCCGAGGGGGAGGACCTGGAACGACTGCTGACGGCGGCAGCGGCGTTGCGCGATCGGCGAACCGGCCGGATCGTGACCTACTCCCGCAAGGTCTTCATCCCGCTGACCAATCTCTGCCGCGACAGTTGCGGCTACTGCACCTTCGTGCGCCGGCCGGGCGACCCGCGGGCGCATACCATGACCCCGGAGGAGGTGCTGGCGGTGGCCGAGGCCGGCCGGCGGGCCGGCTGCAAGGAGGCGCTCTTCAGCCTCGGGGACAAACCGGAGTTGCGCTACCCCACCTACCGGCGCTGGCTCGACGAGCGGGGCTACCCCAGCACGATCACCTACCTGCGCGACATGTGCGCCCTGGTCCTGGCGGAGACGGGGCTCCTCCCCCACGCCAATCCGGGAGTCATGACCCATGAAGACATCGCCGCCTTGCGGCCCGTCACGGTCAGCATGGGCGTGATGCTCGAGGGGACCAGCCCGGCGCTCCTGGCGAAGGGCGGCGCCCATCGCGGCGCGCCCGATAAGGTACCCGAGGCGCGGCTGGCGACGATCGCCGCCGCGGGGGAGCTGGCGGTCCCCTTCACGACCGGCCTCCTGATCGGGATCGGCGAGACGCCAGAGGAGCGGGTCGATGCCCTCCTGGCTATCAAGGCGCTCCACGACCGCTATGGTCATGTGCAGGAAGTGATCATCCAGAACTTTCGGGCAAAGCCGGACATCCGTATGCGGGACTGGCCGGAACCGGGGCCGCTGGAGATGGTCCGCACGATCGCCATCGCTCGGCTGCTTTTCGGCCACGAGATCAATGTCCAGGCGCCGCCGAACCTGACGCTGGCCGGTTTCGACGCCTACCTGCGCGCCGGCCTGAACGACTGGGGCGGCATCTCGCCGGTCACGCGCGACCACATCAACCCCGAACGTGCCTGGCCGGAATTGGAGCGGTTGCGGGCGGCCATGGCGGACACCGGCTTCACGCTGCGCGAGCGGCTCGGGATCGCGCCGGAATACGCGCGGCGCCCCGCGCAATTCCTCGCCCCCACACTTCATGAGCGGGTCCACGCGTGGACTGACGAGACCGGTCTGGTGAGATCGGAGAAGGAGCGGTGGTCATGACCAGCACCAACGGCAAGGAGCCCCCGGCGCTCGCGGGGGTCGTCGACGGGCTTTTGTCCGGCATCGAGCCGGCAGTCGCGCACATCCTGGATGGCGCCTTGGCGGGACGCGAGATTACGGTCGACGAGGGCGAGCGCCTTTTCGGCGTGCATGGCGCCGCGCTCTTCGCCCTGACGCTGGTCGCCGACGAGCTGCGTCGCCGTGCGGTGGGGGATGTCGTCACCTACGTGGTCAACCGGAATATCAACTTCACCAACGTCTGCGTCAAGCGCTGCGGCTTCTGCGCCTTCAGCCGGACGCACCGCGACACCGAGGGCTACTTCCTGCCCGTGGACGAGTTGCTGCGGCGGGCGCGGGAGGCGTGGGAGCTCGGGGCGACCGAGGTCTGCATCCAGGCGGGATTGCCGCCGAAGATGGACGGCAACCTCTACCTCGACATCTGCCGCGCGCTCAAGGCGGAACTGCCCGACCTGCACATCCACGGCTTCTCGCCGGAGGAGGTGCTCTACGGGTCGGTGCGCGCCAACTGCTCGATCGAGGACTACCTGGCGCGCCTCCAGGACGCCGGGGTCGGCTCGTTGCCGGGGACGTCGGCCGAGATTCTCGACGACACGGTGCGGCGGCGCATCTCGCCGGGCCGGATCTCGACCGCCGACTGGGTGCGAGTGATCACCGGCGCGCACCGCATCGGCATCCCGACCACCTCGACGATCATGTACGGGCACGTCGAGACGGCACGGCACCGCGCGGCGCACCTGGCGACGATCCGGGACATCCAGAAGGCGACCGGCGGGATTACCGAGTTCGTGCCGCTCAGCCTGATCCACGACGAGGCGCCGATGTACCACGACCGGGCGGTGGCCGGCGTGCGGCCGGGGGCGACCGGCGAGGAGGTGATCAAGATGCACGCGATCGCCCGGCTGATGCTCCACCCGCACATCCGCAACATCCAGGTCTCGTGGGTCAAGGAGGGGTTGAAGCTCTCCCAGTGGTGCCTGAACGCCGGTGCGAACGACCTGGGCGGAACGCTCATCAACGAGAGCATTTCGACGGCGGCTGGCGCATCCCACGGCCAGCTCGTCGCGCCCGGAGAACTGCGCCGCTGGATCCGCGACGCGGGCCGGCTGCCGGCGGAGCGCACCACCACCTATGCGATCCGGCGGCATTTCGACGGGCCAGACGACGGCGAAATCGAACCGCTGGACCGGGCAGCGGCGGAGGGCCCGGCGCGCTTCGGCTCGTACTTCCAGCTCGTCGCCGACGACCGCTTCAGGTATCGTGACCACTACCAGCCGGCGGCGCGCCCATTGGCGTGACGCGGACCCATCGGGCGACAGGCATCCCGCACCCCTGCGCCGGTAACCCCCTGATGCCCGTGTGGGGCCGAGTATGGCAGAGGTTGTCAACGTAGGCGACGGGCCGCAACACCGCACCTCTACCTCGCCGACCAGCGTACGATCGCCGGCCACTACTTCGCAGGGGGGATGGGCCACCATCGCAGGAGGGGCGCGCGACTCCTCGATAGGCAACCGCCGCGTTGCCAGGCCGAGCGATCGGAACGCGTCGGCCAGCGGCTCACCCAGCCGCCGGTCGGTCGCGAGGAGGTTGCCCCGCATCAGGGACTGCCACGCCGGCACCGTGCGCCGGCTCAGGGTCGATTGGCCGACCGCCTTGCCGCCGCGTCGTCGCGCGGGACGAGCTGAGACGCCTCATCGAGCGTGTTGAGCGCCGTGAGCCGCAGCTCGCAGGCAGCGGCGACGGCGCGGGCGCAGAGCGGGGCGACCTCGTCGATACCGACCGTCCGGCCCAGTGCGCCCGGACACGACATCCGGTACGCTGGTGGCTCACATCGTTGGCCGACGCT
>JAUJMV010000101.1 GCA_030446685.1 Thermomicrobiales bacterium
CCACCACGTCCGCGCGGTGCTGCGGGTCGACCGCCGCGGTGTAACGCTCGTAGGCAGGCAGGGTCCACGCCCGCTCCGCCGGGGTCGCGCGCCGCAGCGCCGCGGGTGTGAGGTGCAGGTGGACCACCAGCTCGGCCGGCAGCCCACGCCCGAGCAGCAGCGTCCCGTCGAGGATCAGAACGCTCCCCGGAGGCGGTGTCACGTAGGCGGCGCGGGCCGAGCGGTCGGCCGTCGCGTCCCACCACCGAGGCAGCACGCGCCCCGAACCACCGCGGTCGAGGGGACCGAGCAGCTCGCGGAACAGTGCGGCGGTGTCGAGGCGGTCGGCGAGGAACGCGTCGGCGTCGGTCCTTCCGTGCTCGAGGCGCAGCGACGCGGGACGCAGGAAGTCCTCGGCCGACGCCCGCAGCACGGCGCGCCCCCGGACCCGCAGCGGGTCGACCAGCGCCTGTGCCCATCGTGCCGGGTCTGCGGGAGGCGCACCGTCCAGGAGCACCCGGACCACGCGGTGCGCCGGGGTCACCGCCGTGATGCGGTCGGCGAGCTCGGTGACGACCGCCGCGGGAGTCAGGGGGCGGGCGCGCACCCGGCCATCCTGCTCGGTACGCCGGAGGAGGTCAGGGCCTCCCGTGGCGTGGGCCGCCGGGCGCGGGTGGTGCCCCCCGGCCGCTCTCGGCGCGCCCGGCGCTCGGCGGCGGTCTCGGGGCGCTCCGGCGCGACCCGCGACCCGCCGGGCGCGGGGGTCAGCCGGATCTCCCGCGCGTGCGCCAGGTCGTCCGCGTAGGACGCCTCCAGCACAGCGGCGAAGGGCCGGTCCTCGGCGATCAGGTCGAGCTCCCAGTTGCCGACGATGCCGGTCGGGTTGAGGTTGGTCGAGCCGACCCGCCCCCACCAGCCGTCGGCCACCGCCGTCTTGGCGTGCATCATCAGCCCGGCGTACTCGAAGATGCGCACCCCCGCCTCCAGGAGCGGCCGGTAGCCCGCGCGCGAGAGCGCGCCGACCACCCGCAGGTCGTTGTGGCCGGGGAGGAGGACGCGCACGTCGACGCCGTCGCGCGCCGCCGCCATCAGCGCCTCGCGCAGGAGCGGCACCCCCAGGAAGTAGGCGTCGGCGATCCAGACCCGCTCCCGCGCCGCGGCCAGCACGAGCTGGAGGGTGCGCTGCATGCGCCCCCGCCCCGGCTCCTGGCTGACCACCCGCGCCGCCACGCCGCCGGCCGGGGCGGGCGGGGCGGGGCGCTCGTCGGCGGGCAGGGGCGCGCCGTTGGCGTCCCAGACGACCGCGAAGTGGCGCTCCAGGTCGGCCACCGCCGGCCCCGCGACCCGCACCGCCATGTCGCGGTAGGGCAGACCGGTGTCGGGGCTCCGCTTGAGCCACTGGTCGTCGATGCCGACGCCGCCGAGCGCGGCGTAGTCGCCGTCGACCGCCAGCAGCTTCGAATGGTCACGGTTGACGATGCGGAAGGGGTCGGCGAGGCCGGGCGGGGTGACGACGCGCACATCGACGCCCGCCCGCCGCAACTCGTCGTAGAAGGCGCCCGGCACGTCGCTCGAGCCCCACCAGTCGTAGAGCACCCGGACGCGCACCCCCGCCGCCGCGCGCGCCATCAGCGCCTCGGCGAACACCCGGCCGATGCCCGCCGCCTTGAAGATGTAGTTCTCCAGGTGGACCCAGCGCCCGGCGCGGTCGATCGCCGCGAGCCAGTCGGCGTAGGTCGCCGGGCCGTCGCGCAGCAGGGTCAGGGTCGGCGCGGGTGGGGGAGCGAATCCCACGGGGGCGGCCGGCGTCGGGCCGCGGTGCGGTGCGGTCATCGGCGTCCTCCTATGGCTCGCGGGGGGGGCTAGTCGCCGCGACGCCGGCACACCGCTGCCCCCGCCCGTGGTGCGCGCCCCCTGGCGGTCGCTACCGCGGCCCTCGCACAAGCCGTTCCAGGCCGGCCCGCGCGTGCCGCGAATCGGCGTGCGCGCCCACGCGGGCTCTCAGCCGGCCGGGGTCCGCTGACTCAGGGAGGAGGACGCCGCGAAGACGCCCTCCTCAAGGCCATTAGCTGCTCCTTTACTCGGGATGCGGCAGTCGAGTTCAGCCGGGCCTTCAAGCACCCCGCCGGCATTGTGCCGTTTGCTTACCGCGTGGCCAGCCGGGAAGTGGCAGGAGCCGCCCACCCTATTGCCGTTGTCCTCGGCGCCCCCCGCTGCTAGACTGG
>JAUJMV010000045.1 GCA_030446685.1 Thermomicrobiales bacterium
ACCCGGGGCCGGCGATCGTCGGGCGGCGGGCGGAGCGGGCGCGACTGCAAGGGCTGTGGCGGCTGGCCGGCGCGGGCGGGCCACGGCTGGCGGTGCTGGCGGGCGAGGCGGGGATCGGCAAGACCCGGCTGGCGGAGGATCTGCTCGCCTGGGCCGCCGCGCGGGGGAGCGCCACGGCGACCGGGCGCTGCTACGCGGCGGAGGGGGCGCTGGCCTTCGCGCCGGTGACCGCCTGGCTGCGCTCGGCGACGCTGGGGGCAGCCCTGCCGCGGCTCCCCGCCGGCTGGCTGGGCGACGTGGCCCGGCTACTGCCCGAGCTGCTGGTCGAGCGGCCGGACCTGCCCCGCCCAGCCCCGCTGACCCAGCCCGGGGAGCGCGAGCGGCTCTTCGAGGCGCTGGCGCGCGCCGTCCTCGGCGCCGCGGCCGGCCCCGGCGCTGGCCCCCCGCTGGTGCTGCTGCTCGACGACCTGCAGTGGTGCGACCGCGACACGCTCGAATGGCTGCACTACCTGCTGCGCGCCGATCCCCCGGCCCGCCTCCTCGTGGTCGGCACGCTGCGCCTGGAGGAGCGGGGGGATAACCCGCCGCTGGCGACCCTGCTCGCCGCCCTGGGGCGGGCGGGCCAGGTGGCCGAACTCGAGGTGGGGCCGCTGGACGCCGCCGAGACGGCGGCGCTGGCGCGGCAGGCGGCCGGGCGTCCCCTCGACCCGGCGACCCTCGCCCGCCTCCACGGCGACACCGAGGGCAACCCGCTCTTCGTGGTCGAGCTGGCGCGCGCGGCGGACCCGCGCGGCACGCCCGCCGCCCCGCCGGCCGGCGCGGTGTCGCCGACGGTGCAGGCGGTGATCGCGGCGCGGCTGGCGCGGCTCTCGCCGCCCGCCCGCGAGGTGGCGGGCCTGACCGCCACGATCGGGCGGGCCTTCCCCTACGCGACCCTGGCCCGCGCGCACGGCGCCGACGAGGGGGCGCTGGTCGCGGCCCTGGAGGAGCTGGCGGAGCGGCGCATCCTGCGGGAGCAGGGCGCGGCCGCACGCGACTTCGGCCACGACAAGCTGCGCGAGGTGGCCTACGCGGGACTGGGCGGCGCGGCGGCTGGTCCACCGCGTGGCCGAGGGCGCTGGAGGCGGTACACGGGGCGGATCTTGAGATTGGCCCACTTCCGCAGACAAGCTACCGCCAGGCGGCGCGGCTCAGACAACAACAACAAATCCTCCTCGAAGATGACCGGGGCGCGGTAGCGCCGAGGGCAGAGTGCGGTATGACGCTGACGGTTGGCGTACCAGACCTCGATCCACTCGAAGATGGTCAGGCGCGCGGCGCGGGTCACGAAATCCTGCGTATCGGCGATCTCGCCTTGAGCGTGGCGAAGAAGTGCTCGGCTACGGCGTTATCCAGGCACTCGCCGGCCCGGCTCATCGAGTAAGACAGGAAGCCCGCCAGAACCCGCTGGTAAAGCATCGGCGGTGTACCGGCAGCCGCTGATCGGTGGTGACCAGTTCCGGTCGCCGGCCGGCGACGCTGGAGGGCCACGGTGAGCGCGCCGGCGGCCAGCTCCGTGCGCAGGTGGTCGGCCATCGCCCAGTCGACGACCTGACGCGAGTGCGCGTCGAGCAAAACCGCGAGGTAGAGCCAGCCCTCCTGCGTCGCCGTACGTGATATCGCCGAGCGCCAGAGGCAATTGGGCACCGGGGCGGCGAACTCCCGCGCGACCAGGTTTGGGGCGGGGCGACTGGGCCGAGTCGGCGACCGTCGTGCGAATCCGGCGACGGCGATGGCACCCGACGAGGCCGGCGACGCGCATCAGCCGCGCGACGCGCCTGGGCACAGCGGCACCCCGCCCGCGCGCAGCTCGGTGACGCGCGGGGCTCGTAGGTCCGACGGCTGCGCGCGTGGACGGCGGCGCTGCGCGATCCTCTGGGCGCGGGCCGACCGCGGGGCGCCCAGGCGTAGTAGGCCGAGCGCGCTGCAGCGCCCGGCACAGGACGGCGAAGGTGGCGCTCTGGAGGTGGTAGCGGCGCACGTCTCCTTCGCGAAGTATCGCGGCTTTTCGCAATATCCTCGAGGACGTGGTTCTCGCGGCGCAGTCGGCGCAGCCCTGCTCGTCCGTGGTCAGCTCGTTCGGCTGCCCGCGGCCGTCATCCGCCTCGGCTCGGCGCTAGCGCCTCCCCGCAGGTCGGCGGCGAGCGCGGGGACCTCCGCGCGGCGCACGGCCTCCGCGCGGACTCCGGCGGGTAGGGGCGGGGGCGGCATCGAACACCTCCTTGGGTCCAGGCCCAATCATCCGGTGTCCGTGGAAGTGGGGCAACCCCGCTGGTGGCGGCGCGCGCGGACGATCCTGCCTCTGGCGGCGCACACCCTGGCCGGCACCAACCTCCTCTGGCTCGGCGGCGGCCCACGACCACCTCGACGCTGGCCCGCGCCGCCCAGGGCGGCAGCCCTCACGGTCCTCACCCGGATCGCTGGTGCCGCGCGCGGGCTGACGCTGCGGGGCGCTGGCCCGCGCGCGAGGGCTGGCGCGCGCCGCTCAGCGAGGCGTTCGCCCTGCTGTGGGGGCGAGCGTCCTGGTGTTCCGGTGCCGGGAGGCGCCGGACGCTCCAGGCGCGGGCCGAGGCGCTGCTGGCGCTCGCCCGCGAGCGTAGGCTTCACCTTCTGGACCCCGCCGGGGCGAGGCGCTGTGGGGCTGGGCGCGGGCCGTGCAAGGCGAGGCGGCGGGGGGCGTGCCGCTGCGCGACGCGGTGGACGCCCAGCGGCGCGCCGGGGTCGGTTTCCAGCTCCGTTCGGTCTGGCCCTGCTGGCTGAGGTCGACGGCCGGGGCGGGCGGGCCGGGGACGCGCTACGCGCGCTGGACGAGGCGCTGGCGACGGTGGTGGCGACCGGGGAACGCTGGGGGCGAGGCGGAACTCCCACCGGCTGCGGGGCGAGTTGCTGGCCGGCGTGGCGGGGCGGCAGGCGAGGCGGAGGCCGCGTTCGGGCGGCGCTGGCCGTCGCCCGCGAGCAGGGGGCGGCCTGGTGGGAGTTGCGGGCGGCGCTCGGCCTGGGCCCGGCTCTGGCGACGGCAGGGCAAGCTGGCGGAGGCGTACGCGCTGCTCCCCCCCCCGACCGCTACCGAGGTTTCCGACACGTCGGACCTCCTTGAAACCGCGCTGCTCGACACGGCGCCCCCTCCAGACCGCGCAACACCGGATCGAGGCCGCCACCGGTGAGGGCGCCCCATTCCGGCGGCGTTGGAGGCCCGCGCCGGTCGCGCCAGGGCGCGCTGGGGGCGCCCTTGCGTCCCTGTCGCTTTTCTCTAAACTTGTGCCTGGAAGGCCCATGCGTGGCCGGACAGAGTCGCCGCGACGGCCGCGCCCCGCCGCGGGAAGCGGGGCGGACGCGAGGAACGAGGAGTGCCGCAATGAGTGCGAATACCTATGTCGGGCCGGTGCCGCCGCGCCGCCGGACGCCCGCGCCGCCTTCATCCGGCGGACCTACCTCCACCCTCGCCGGGGCGATCCTGGCGTTCGCCGCGCCGGAGGCGATCCTGCTGCGCTGGTCGGGGGCCGAGCGGCTGATCGGGCTGATGACCGGGGCTTCGCCTGGCTGCTCGTGCTGGCAGCGTTCATCTTCGTCTCCGCTGGCCGACCGCTGGGCGCGCTCGAGACCTGCGCGAGATGCAGTACCTCGGCCTGGGGCTCTTCATCGTCGCGGAGGCGATCCTCTTCCTGCCGCTGCTCTACGTCGCCCGCTACTACAGCTCGCCCGACCTGATCCTGACCGCCGGCCTCTTCACCGGGCTGCTCTTCCTGGGCCTGACCGCCGTCGCGTTCACCAGCGGCGTCCAATTTCGTTCCTGCGCGGCGCGCTGGTCATCGGCGGCCTGCTCGCGGGCTGATCGTCGCCAGCATCCTCTTCGGCTTCACGCTGGGGCTGATCTTCGCGCTGGCGATGATCGTCTTCGCGGCGGCCTCGATCCTCTACCAGACCTCGGCGGTCATCCGCGACTACCGCACCGACCAGCACGTCGCGGCGGCGCTCGGCCTTCTTCGGCTCGGTGGCGCTGCTCTTCTGGTACGTGCTCTGGCGCCGCGCCGCTGAGGAAGGTGAAGGGCCGAAGGCTACCGTGCCGCCGGCGTCGTTTCGCCGGACTCCCGGCCGATCGCGCGCGCGTCGGGTCCACGGCGATAGGGCGACGATCACGGTCTCGCCGAGAGCGATGCGAGTGCGGCGGGTCCGCAGCTTGCCGGAGAGGGCCGCGCGAATCGTGCGCCCGTCCGACAGGGCGACGGTGAAGCCCGCGTTCGGCAGCGTTTCTACGAACGGCGCCGCGCACGATGTTCGGTTTCGCGTGATCCATAGGCGTCACCTCTGATGGATACTTTCGGGTGTCCGTGAGGAAGGCGCGTCCGCGCCCTACCCGAAACGACAAAGGATGCCACGGGACAGCGATTCTTCACTCCGCTCAGAATGACGGGGCAGGGTGTCGGCGCGCCGATGCCGGGCGCGCCTCCTTCCCGGCGCCCCAAGTCGGCGAGGAACACATCCCCTGCCGAGGCGGGCGCCCGGCCTCGGCGGGCTGTCCCCTCAACGTTGGGGGCCGGGGGTGTTCCCGCTACAGCTCGATCGCGGCCTTGATGACCTCCTCCTCGGGGTCGTGGCGCAGGGTGAAGCCGAGCTTCTCGCAGATGCGCTGCATGCCGTAGTTGTCGGGCAGGATGTCGGCGGTGATGCGGCGCAGCTTCTCGTCGCGCCCGATCTGGAGCAGGCGGCGCAGCAGTTCGGTGCCGAGCCCCTGGCGCTGGAAGAGGTCGCTGACCAGGATGGCGAACTCCGCCTCCGGCTCGGGGGCGCCGGAGGTGCGGCTGAGCCGCCCGACCCCCAGGATCTCGTGCTCGCCGGTCTGGGGGTCGTGGCGCTCGGCGACGATCGCCATCTCCCGGTCGTAGTCGATGAAGCAGATCCGCGTCAGCCGCTCGTGCGCCACGCGCTGGCTGAGGCTGATGACGTGGAAGTAGCGCAGGTAGACGCTGCGCTCCGACAGCGTCTCGTGGAAGCGGACCATCAGCGGCTCGTCCTCGGGGCGGATCGGGCGGAGCAGCAGTTCCGTGCCGCCCTTCGCCGTCCAGGGGGCGGCGTACTGCGCCGGGTAGGGGCGGATCGCCGGCCGGGGCAGCTCCCCCTCCAGCGTGTCCGCCGGGTGCAGCACCACGCGCGCGTCGAGCGCGATCAAGGACCGGGCGCCCGGCTCGTCGCCCAGCGGGGCGGCGAGGAGCGGGTTGATGTCCAGCTCGGCGATCCAGGGCTGCTCGACGACGAGCTGGCTGAAGCGGACCAAGAGGCGTTCGAGGCCGGCGAGGTCGACCGGGTTCCGCCCGCGCACCCCCCCGAGCGCGGTGTGGATGCGGGTCTGCTCCATCAGCCGGCGGGCGAGGGTGGTGTTGAGCGGCGGCAGGGCCAGCGCGCGATCCTTGACGACCTCCACCAGTTGCCCGCCCGCGCCGAAGAGGAGGACCGGGCCGAACTGCGGGTCGACGCTGCTGCCGAGGATCAGCTCGTAGCCGTCGAGCCGGACCATCGGCTGCACGGTCACGCCGAGGAAGTCGCTCGGGCTGGCCCGCTCGGCGACCGCCGCCTCGATGTCGCGGAAGGCGCGGCGCACCGCCCCGGCGTCGGCGAGGTCCAGTTGCACGCCGTTCACGTCGGTCTTGTGGGTGATCGTCTCGGAGTGGAGCTTCACCACCACCGGGTAGCCGATCGCCTCCGCCGCCGCGACCGCCTCGTCGGCGTCGCGCGCGAGGCGCGTCTCGACCGTGGGGATGCCGTAGGCGGCGAGCAGGCCCTTCGACTCCAGCTCGGTCAGGATCGCGCGGCGGCCCTCGCGCGCGCCCGCGAGGATCGCCCCGGCGCGGTCGCGGTCGGGCGCGTCCTTGCCGGAGCCGGCGGGCAGGCTCGGGGTCTCGTAGAGGCTGCGCAGGTTGGTGCTGTAGCGCCACATCTGCGTGAACATCCGCGCGGCGGTGTCGGGGTAGCCGAAGGTCGGGATGTTGGCCTCGTTGAGGATCCCCTCGCCCCGCTCGACGATCGGCCCGCCCATCCAACTGGTGAGGATCGGCTTGCCGCCGAGCCGCGCGTAGGGCCTCAAATCCTCGGCGGTCCGGGTCGGGTCGGTCATCGCCTGCGGCGTGACGATCACCAGCAGGCCGTCGGTGTTGGGGTCGGCCGCGGTGATCTCGAGCGCCTTGGTGTAGCGGTCGGGGCCGGCGTCGCCGAGGATGTCGATCGGGTTGCCGTGGCTCCAGTGAGCCGGCAGGATGCCGTCGAGCGCCGCCATCGTCTCGGGCGCCAGCGCCGCCACCTCGCCGCCGCCGGTGAGCAGGGCGTCGGTGGCGAGGACGCCGGGGCCGCCGGCGTTGGTGAGGATCGTCAGGCGCGGGCCGCGCGGGCGGGGCTGCTTGGCGAGGACCTCCGCCATGTAGAAGAGGTCGGCGATCGCGCCGACGCGCAGGACGCCGGAGCGGGCGAAGGCGGCGTCGAGCACCTCGTCGCTGCCGGTCAGCGCGCCGGTGTGCGAGGCGGCGGCCTGGGCGGCGGCGGCGGTGCGCCCGGCCTTGATCACGATGATCGGCTTGGTCAGCGCGACCTCGCGCGCGGCGGAGAGGAAGGCGCGCGCGTCGCCGATCGACTCCATGTAGATGATGATCGACTGGGTGTGGGGGTCGTTGCCGAGGTAGTCGATCAGGTCGCCCCAGCCGACGTCGAGCATCGAGCCGATCGAGACGAAGGCGCTGAAGCCGACCTGCTCCCGGAAACTCCAGTCGAGGATGGCGGTGCAGAGCGCGCCGCTCTGGCTGATGAAGGCGACGTTGCCGCGGCGGGCGATCGCCGCGGCGAAGGTGGCGTTGAAGCCGTCGGGGCCATGGAAGGGGTTCATCACGCCGAGGCAGTTGGGGCCGATGATCCGCAGCCGCCCGCGCCGCGCCTCCTCCAGCACCCGCCGCTCCAGCTCGACCCCGCCGCGCCGCGCTCCTTGAAGCCGGCCGAGATGACGATCGCGCCCTTGACGCCCGCCTCGACGCACTCGCGGATGATCCCCGGCACGGTCGGCGCCGGGGTGACGACGACCGCGAGGTCGACCGGCCCCGGCACGGCGCCGACCGCCGGGTAGGCCGGGAGGCCGAGGACCGTGTCACGCTTCGGGTTGACCGGGTAGACCGCGCCGCCGAACGACGCCGCCTGCAGGTTCTCGACCAGCGTGCGCCCGACGCTGCCGGCGGTCTCGGTCGCGCCGATCACCGCGACGGCGCGCGGCTTGAAGATGGCGTCGAGCGCCGGGCGCTCGGAGCGGTAGACGTCGTGGGCCAGGTCGGTCGGCGTGGCGGCGGGCTGGGCCATCGGCACTCCTCTTTCGCTGGCGGGGTCACTCGCGGCGGCTCGGCGCGCAATGGCCGGGCGGCGCGCTGCGACGGCGCGCGGTGGTCTGTCCGGCACCATCCGTGCCACCGACGGGGGCGGGGTGGAGAGGGTGGCGAAGAGCGGTGGGACGGCGCGGGCCGCCCGTCGTGCCGCAACCATCAGCGATCGCCGGGATCTGCAAGGTTTGCTTGCCGCGGGGTAGCGCCCACCAGATCGGGGAACCGGCAGCGCGCGTCCGGTGTAGTATATGGGTGAGGTACGGGGAGCCGGCTACATGCGCCAGGAGCGTGCCCAGGAGCGCAGCAGCCAGCGTCGGCGTTGCCCTTGGGCGCGCCCGAGCCTACACCAATCTACCCAGGCGCGGCGAGGGAAGCCTTGTGGGGACGGTGCGGGTACCGGCATCGCCATAGGTGGCACCCGAGCGGGAATCAGATCATCGTGGTGATGGATCGGCGAACACACCTGTGCCTCCTGCTTGCCGGGGCCGCGATGCTCGCGAGCCTGAGCGCCTGCGCCGCCCAGGCCAATCCGGTGACCTCGGCGCTATCACCGAAGCCGGTGTCCACCCTCACCACCACCCCGCCGGTGCCAACGCCGATGCCCGCCGTAGCGGGGTGTCCGATGACGCGCCCGGACCCGCGCACCGAGGGCCGGACATCGGCAACTACGTCCGCGACGGACTGTGGACCCACCTCCCTCCTGAGGGCATCGTCTCCGCTGGCGGGGTCATGATCCGACCCGATGGCACCATCGGGACCAAGTGGCCTTGGTGGAGGGAGGGGCGGGCGCAGGGTCGCCTGACGATCAGCGGCCAGCGGCGACGCGCCCGCCCCCCGCTGCAGGCGGGCACGCCGGACGGGTATGGCGACAGCGGTTTCCAGGTGAGCACGCTGACCTTCCCGGACGAGGGCTGCTGGGAGGTCACCGGGCAGGCGGGCGAGGCACGCCTGACCTTCGTAGTCTTGGTGCGGCGCGGTATCGATCGGTGACAGAGCAGCGCCGACCAGGTTAGGCGGCTGGGAAGAAGGATAGCGGCTGACCTTCGCCGCCCAGTGGTTGATCGTCACCGCCCCCGGCCTGGCGATCCTCGCGCTGATCGCCACGCGCCGGCCCCAACACCGGCGCTATTCACCCGGTACTCCATAGCACGAACCAGGCGCCGGGCAGCCCGGCAAGCCCCATTTTTATGTCACCTCTCCCCCTCCGCATCGGGGAACTCTCAACCGCTGTCATCGTGGCGGCGGAGAAACCGCCGACCTCGATGCCGTGGATACGCGCGAGGGTGCGCCGGTCCGCTGCCTGGTGCGCGACCGGATGGATTGGGAGCAGGTGTGCGGTGCAGGGCTGCGCGGGCGATCTGACCCGGAAGCGGGCCGGCGTCCCGCCGCGATCCGTCCCTCAATGCCGGCGGCGCATCGCCAGCGGCAGGGCGTACCAGAGCCAGGCGAAGACGCCGCCAATCGCCGCCGCGAAGAACGCGGCGACGGCGCTGTTGAACAGCACGTCGCTCGCCACGAAGACGACGCCGATCACCGCCAGCGCCAGCAGGATCGTCCCGGCGATCGTCAGGCGGTTCGCCAGTTCCAACTGGTGCTCCTTCTTGTCCGGAGGCTGCCGGCGCAGCAGGCGGTGGTGGGCGGAAGGCGCGATCAGCAGGGCGATCGCGCCGGCGGTGCAGAGGAACGCGGCGTAGTAGACGATCCGCTGCAAACGTCCCACGTCCGCGAACGCCGTCGTGAACGGCACTGAGAGGAGGAACGCGAACAGCACCTGCACGCCGGGCAGGATCACCCGCAGTTCCTCCAGCAGTTCCCCCAGCTCGCGGTCCTGGCGCCCCTCCGGGCTCTCCTGCTCCATCGTCGCCCACGCCTCCCATCCGCCCGGCGGAACGATCGCGCGCCGCCCGCGCCGGCACGCCCCGTACCGACGCAGTATAGCGAACAATCCCACGTTCCCGACACCCCCGGCGGGCGCCGACGCGCGGCAATGGGGCGGCTAGCCCGCCGGCAAGGCGTCGAGGGTCTGTCGCAGCCGCGCGGCGAGGGGGCGAGCTTCTTCGGCGTTACCGGTGCGGATATGGTGGGCCAGGTGCCCCATCTGCAGGCCGAGTTTGTGCAGGTTGAGCCGGATCGGGAAATCGTCGTCGAAGAGGCCCCGATCGGGGTAGCCGCGCGCCAGCAGCGCAAGGTCGAGGTCCGGCTGCTCGAAGCTGAAGCGGGCGAAGTCGTGGATCGGCGGGCCGCCCTGGAACTCGCCGAAGTCGATCACGCCGGTCAGGGCGAGGGCGTCGTCCACCAGGAGGTGGCGGGGCAGGAAGTCGCCATGGCAGAGGACCGGCGGGGCGGGGGGGAACGCCCCGGCCGACAGGCGGAGCAGCGCCATCATGCGGGCGAACTCGTCCGGGGTGAAGCCGGCCCGGAGGATGAACCCTTCCTCCGCGCCGCGATCGCGGATCGCGGATTCCATGATTCGAGCCGCGTCGGGGAAATCCCAACTGCCGTCGTCGTGGCGGCGGTAGAAGCCGCCCGCGCTCACGCCATGGATGCCGCCGAGGGCCGCGCCGGCCTGCGCGAGGACCTGTTCGCGCGCCGGGCGGTCAAGGGTGGGCAGCAGATCGCTGAGCGGTCGGCCCGGCAGCCTGGCGAGCACCATGGCTTCGCGCGGCCCGTCGGGGGTGTCGATCTCGTCCACCAGGAAGACGTCCGGCGCCGGGACGCCCCGCGCGCGGCACTGCTCGATCGCCCACGCCTCCTGCCTGAACGACACGCCGCCGCAACGGTGGATGCGGACGATCAGGTTCCGGCCCTGCCGCATGGCGACCACGTAGACCTCGTTGTCGTAGCCGCGGACGATCTTCCGCCGGCGCAGCGGCTGCCAGCCGGTCGCCCCGCGGACGAGGGCGAAGACCGCGCCCTCCGGCGTGTCGAAACCCGCGTGCCGGTCGCGCATGAAGTCGGTCGCCATGATCCGCACTCCCCACTCGCGCCGGCCGGCCTGCGCGCTTCCCACCCCGGCCCCATGGTAACAGGCAACTGCGGCACGGGCATTGCAAGGGGCGGCATGTGAGCCGGGGAACCACTTGTGGCGCACGATTACGGGACGACGGGGAGGGGCATGGCAGGGAGCAAGACCGACGCGGCGACGACCACGCTCCTCCGCATCGGGATCATCCTCGGCATCGGCGTGGCCGGCAGCCTGGACGAGATCCTGGTGCATCAACTGTTGCAGTGGCACAACTTCTACGTCCACACGACCGACTACTGGCGCATCGTCAGCGACGGCCTCTTCCACGCCGTCACCTCCGGGCTGCTCGGGCTGGGCGCGGCGCTGCTCTGGCGCCACCGCCGCCTGCTGGCGTCGCTGCGGGACGGGCGGGCGCTGCTGGCCGGCATCCTCTGCGGCGCGGGCGGGTTCAACTTCTACGACGGGACGATCCAGCACAAGATCCTCCAGTTGCACCCGGTGCGGGAGGGGGTGGAGAACATCCTGCCCTACGATCTCGCCTGGAACGCCATCGCCCTGGCGGTGCTGGCCACCGGACTGCTCCTCTGGCGTGGTGCCCGCGTGCGGGAGGCCGGCGCGGTGGCGTGAGCGGCCCTCACCCCCGGCCCCTGCTCCCAATGCTGGGAGCGGGGGGAAAGCACGACAGCACAGTGGCCAGAGGTGAGGGCGGACACACCTCTCCCGGAGTCGGGAGGAGCGAGCCGGGCCAGGCGACGCAAGGGTAGGGGTAAAGGGGGAGGCCGCGGTGTCCGAATACGATGTCGTCGTGGTCGGTGGGGGCCACAACGGGCTGACCTGCGCCTGTTACCTTGCCCGCGCGGGGCTGGAGGTGCTCGTGCTGGAGGCGGCAGGGCGAGTCGGGGGCGCGGTCAATACCGCGGCCACCATCCCGGATCGTCCCGAGTATCACTTCGACACCTGCTCGGTCGTCCACAACATGATCAACATGACCTCGATCCTCGACGAACTGCGGCTCGCGGAAGCCGGGCTGGAGTACATCGAGACCGATCCCTTCACCACCTCGTTCTTCCCGGACGGCGCGACGGTCCGCTTCTACCGCTCGGTGGACCGGACCTGCGAGGAGATCGCGCGCCACTCCCCCGCGGACGCCGAGGCGTACCGGCGCTTCATCCGGCGAGTCGACCCGGTGGTCGAGGTGGCGCTGGCGGGGTTCCGCAACTCGGCCGATGCCACCCCGACGCCGCGCAAGTGGGCCAAGAGCCTCGGCGCGGCGACCCGCGCCCTGCGGCGCTCGCAGCCGCTGCGGCTGTCGGGGGAACTGGCGGGGCCGTACGGCCCGCTGCTGGAGGAGACCTTCGCGACGGAGTACGCCCGCGCGGGGTTCGCGGCGCTGGCGGCGCACGGCACGCTCGGCCCGCACACGCCGGGGGCGGCCTTCTTCGTCCTCTGGCAGGCCGCCTACCACCGCTACGGCAACTGGCACGCGCGCGGCGGCTCGGGCGCGCTGGCCGGGGCACTCCGCCGCCGGCTGGAAGCCTGGGGCGGCGCGGTGCGGACGGACGCCCCCGTGCGGCGCATCCTCCATAGTGGGCCTGGCGGGCGGGTCGCGGGGGTGGAACTGGCGGGCGGCGAGCGGATCGCGGCGCGCAACGTGGTGACGGCGATCAACCCGCAGACCGCGCTGCTGGATCTGCTCGGGGAGGGGGCGCTGCCGGCCCGGCTGGCGGCGCGGCTGCGGGCGCGGCACCGCTCGAACGCGGTGCAGTTCGTCGTGCACGCCGCGCTCGAGCGGCTGCCCCCCTGGCCCGACGCCCCGCCGGACTGCTGGAACGGGATGCAGTCGGTCGCCGCCTCGGTCGCGCAGGTCGGCGACAATTTCCTCCAGGCCGAGGCGGGCTACGCCCCGACCGAGCCCGCGGCCTACGTCTTCACCCCCTCCGCGATCGACGATGGGGTGGCCCCGCCGGGCAAGCACGGCGCGTATGTCGCCTGCGCCTCCTACCCGGCCCACTTCCGCGACGGCGCCTCCTGGGCGGCGCGCGGGGAGGGGGAGGCGCACCGGCTGCTCGACGCGGTCGAGGCGCGGGCGCCCGGCTTCAAGGACGGCATCATCGGGGTCGCCTGGCGGCACGCCGAGGACTGGGAGCGGGAGATCGGCCTGCTCGGCGGCCACCCGATGCACCTCGACCTGACGATGGACCAGCTCGGCCTCTTCCGCCCGCTGCCGGAGTTGGCGGACCACCGCGGCCCGCTCACCGGCCTCTACCTCAGCGGCGCAGGCACCGCCCCGACCGGTGGCGTCTCCGGCGTGCCGGGCCGCGCCGCTGCGACCGGGCCAAGGCGCTGCTGCGCGACCTGGCGCGGGCGTGACCGACATCCAGAGCCACTCCATCCTGCCCTTCTTCACCGACCGCCGCGCGCTCTCGAAGGTGACGCAGGGGGTGACCACCGAGATCATGGGCGAGGCCTGGACGCCGGCGCCTTTCGGCGGGCGGATCGCCTCCCCCCTCCGCGGCAGCTTCTTCCCCGGACGGGACGAGTGGGAGGCGCGGGCGCGCGGCTGGGCGCGCTTCGGCGACTGGCTGACCGATCTCGAAGGGCGCGGCGTGGCGGTCAACGTCGGCTCGTTCCTCGGCGGCGCGACGGTGCGCGAGTGGGGCAAGGGGCTGGACCTGGGCGAGCCGGCCCCCGACGAGCTGGCCGCAATGTGCCGGATGACCGCCGAGGCAATGGCCGACGGCGCGTTCGGCGTGGCGACGGCGCTGATCTATCCGCCGGGCGCGTTCGCCGGCACCGAGGAATTGGTCGCGATCGCGCGAGTGGTCGGGGAGCACGGCGGGGTCTACATCACGCACATCCGCTCGGAGGCCGACGGCTTCCTGGAGGGGCTGGAAGAGGCGCTCGACATCGGGCGGCGCGCGAGGGTGCCAGTCGAGATCTACCACCTGAAGGCGGCGGGGCGGCGCAACTGGCCGAAGCTCGGCGAGGCGATCGCGCGGATCGACGCGGCGCGCGCCGCCGGCCAGGACGTGGGGGCGGACATGTACCCCTACGTCGCCGGCGGCACCGGGCTGACCTCCTGCCTGCCCCCCTGGTCCTCCGCCGGCGGGAGACTCTTCGACAATCTGCGCGATCCCGCGACGCGCGCCCGCATCCGCGCCGAAGCGCTCGATCCGACCGGCGACTGGGAGAACCTGGGCGCGCTGGCCGGACCGGAGGGGGTGCTGGTCGCCGGGCTGCGCCTGCCGGAGCACCAGGGCTACGCCGGCAAGCGGCTGTCGGAGATCGCCGCGGAGCGCGGGCAGGAATGGATCGACGCGGCGATGGATCTGATCCTGGCCGAGGGGCAGCGGATCTTCACCGTCTACTTCATGATGAGCGAGGAGAACGTCGCCTTGCAGATGCGGCAGCCCTGGATGAAGTTCGGCACCGACGCGGGGGCGCTCGATCCGGCGACCGCCACGGAGATCACCCACCCGCGCGCCTACGGGACCTACCCGCGCGTCCTCGGCAAGTACGTCCGCGAGGAGGGCGTCATCCCCATCGAGGACGCCGTCCGCAAGATGAGCTCGGCGGTGGCCGACCGCCTCGGAATCCGCGACCGCGGCCTCCTGCGCGAGGGCCACCACGCCGACGTCGTCGTCTTCGACCCGGCGACGGCCGGCGACCGCGCCACCTTCACCGCCCCGCACCAGCTCTCGGTCGGCGTGCGCGACGTCTGGGTCAACGGCGCGCGCGTCCTGCGGGACGGCGCGCACACCGGGGCGACTCCGGGCCGCTTCGTGCGCGGGCCAGGCGCGCGATAGGCGAAATCCGTCGGGCTGAGCCTACCCCAATTACCCATGTCCATCACTGCAGTCGGGGATCGAGGCGGATCGGTCGGGGTAGATGGCACTGGCAGCGAGCAGTGGGCAGACCACCCCAAGCTGTGCAGATCAGCCTTCCTTCGTTGTAGAACTGGGGGGGTTCGTCTCTATCAGCTACACTTGTTTTGCATATTCCGTGTTACATGAGTGTGTGATGCAAGTTCGATTCGACATTCAAGGTTATGAGCAGGCAATGACCGCTTTCGTTGAGGCGGTCATAGAGGGCGTGTTCGCTCAAGATCCATTACTTAGCGAAATTAACTTCGAACGGACAGTACACGGCGGTCCAAGTCGCAACGTGCGCAGCCCTGAACCTCTCGATCAGCCAAGGATTACAATTCAGCAGGACTTGAACATCCCTCTAGAAGTTATTCGCAACACGGATACTGATGAGTACGCGAGAATACTTTACGCGGCCGCGCAGGAGTATAAGGATAAGCTTACAGCTTCATTGTTTCAGGGGATCACCGAGGTTACCGGAGCTACAGGAAACACTATCGACGCAAAAGGAGAACCTCTAACCTATGATCTTTTGAATGACGCGCTCGAACGAATAGAGGTCAGCTTCGATGAGAATGTGTTCGGCGCAGGCTGGCCGTTGCCATAGAGGGCGTGTTCGCTGGGCCTCCAGTACACGGCGGTCCAAGTGCTGCGCAGCCCTGAACCTCTCGATCAGCCAAGGGCAGGACTGAACATCCCTCGTTATTCGCAACACTGCGCGAGATCGGCCGCGCAGGGTATAAGGATAAGCTTACAGCTTCATTGTTTCGCGCCCGGATTCGACGCGGAACCTCTAACCGATCTTTTGAATGACGCGCTCGAATAGATCCGATGAGAATGGTCAACCGATACCGTTACGGGTCATCGCACATCCTGATGTATTGGAGAAGCTGGACGCGTGCAACCGACTCCCGAGGGCAGCAAGCCGAAATTCGCCGGAAGAAGGCCAGGATGCTGAGAAACGTACTGCCTCGAGGTGAAGGAGCGTGAGCTAGACGCTGCCGGAGATAGGCGATGTTCATATCACCCACGGACAGAGTTCGGCAAAGACTTCATCGCAAAGAAGATGGAGCAAGGTGTCTGTATTCGTTTCAATCGAAGATATTGGTCAGGCCGACTGGGATTGACGCGCTCACTCCGCTCTACCAAACTTGCTCCCGAGCCGTTCGCCCTGGCGACCTGAAAGGAAACGCTCAACTTGCCCTGCAAAGCCTCGAACGATCGCAGAAGTATCAAGAACGCCGTATCACTTCCTGATACCCTCCCAGAGGTGGGCGCGCGAGGACGAGGGCCACGATGACGTCGCGGCGTAGTGAGGCACCACCGCGTCCAGCCGACCACTGGGGGGCGCTGGAGGGCCGAAGAAGCGGAAGACGCCCCGAAGAAGCGCTCGAGGACGCCGTCGGCAGATCACCGCGACCGCGCCGACGCAGTGGGGGCGTCCTCGGAATCCGCCCGACCGCCTTGGCGAAGGGGCGTCATGGCGGTTGCGACGAAGAGGGCCAGGCCCGCGCGCCTACGGTGGGCGCGGAAGCCGCGCGCGTCCTCGTCGGGGTCGTCGTCCGCGGTCGATCGGGTCGCGCCCCCGCGGCCGGCGCGCACCGCCGCCGCGCCACGACCTTCGTAGGGCGGGGCGCCCGCCGCCGCGCCAAGATGAGCTCGGCGGCGGCGCGACATGTCCTGGGTGCGCAGCAGGGCGACCGCGCGCGCGTGCGCCTCCTGCGGGCAGCGGCGGCGGGCAGCCGGGGCCAGCCGCACCGCCGGCGACGTCGTCGTCACGAGGGCTTCGTCACATGGAGCGCCGGCGGGCGTGCGGACCGCGCTGAGGATGGGGGCGGGACCGCCCCCCCGCAGGGCTGGGACCCGAACCTCCTGGGGGGAGAAGGGCGTGCATCGCATTTTTTGCGACAGCATCCACCGGACGCTACAGGTTTTGCGGATTATGGCCGATTCTTTCGCGCGCGTAAGGCATTACAGGGTAATTTATCTCCCCGAGAAGGAATACTGGGGGTCGCCCCACGCGATGTGCAATCCGCGGTAATCACCCAGCCGGGCGCGCTAGGTTACGCGCGGTGTGCGCATCGGTATACCTCGATGGCGATGACGCCTGCGTGATCGAACTTTATGCCCAAGCGGTCAATAGGCTGCCTCTGCGCAACTTCCTTCGAGGTCAAGGATGATTTGCGATTGCAGACTACATATCTAGCACAATGCGCCCGATTATGGACATCGCTGGATTGGCCTATTTCACGGCGCAGGAGGAAGCTGTGCAGGAGAAAGTGGCTTCCTTCCTAGAGGAGTTTGTTCTCGGCGTGCTGCCATCCGTTAAGCGATCGCTATGCTGTCGCATCGTTCCCGCATTGATCTTATGCATTCACCAACCCGATGCTAGAATTACTTCGTCGTGTGACGGTATGGCTATGCGCGTTACGAGAATTCAGGGATGGGAGTGGAAACGACGGAGACAATGACTTTGGGCTTCGGCTTCACTCACCATCCAAGCGGAACCTTCTTAGCTGCAACAGTCTGCGACTTGGCGGCATTCTTGCCTATACGGTGATATTGTTAATGACATCAAAGCCTGCCAACCGGGGTCAAAGAGCAGGGTATGCAACATCGAGAGCGAAGATGAAGCATCATCCGCTATAAAGACACGCTCACAGACTTCTCCTTATATCAATTTGCTGAACACATCGCCCACGAACCCGGATCGCGTGTTGCCGATGTCTTCGATCTACGCGATACTTATGGTGTTTTTGCGCGACCCTTTTGGCTCCCCGCCGTTAGTGGCTTTACAACGTCACTGAATGTGTGAGAGGGGGTATTCAGCGACGATAGTTCGACTTACAGCAGTTCTCGCAATGGTTCATGCCGGGGTAAGGCATTCACTCACTCGACCGCCGTTACGGATCGGCGCGACCCGCGACCCAATTGCGCGGCACCCTCCTCGCCCCTATCGACGGCTGCAAGTAGGACCTAAAGCGGGCACGTCGGCATGGCTGGCGTGGCGGTAGGGTGCTACTAGGTTATTGAACATTCACGCCCCCCTACGGGCGAGGCTGAGATTGCCAGTAACTCCGTTTGGCGCATCATAGCCGGGCGATGCGGGGGGAACGTCGTAGCCAGAGGGCGAGGATGAGCGTGCAGTCACCGATCCAGACCCCGACCGGCGGCGGGCCGGTCATGGCGATCTTCGCGCACCCGGACGACCCCGAGTTCGTCGCGGGCGGGGCGCTGGCGCTTTGGAGCGAGGCGGGCCGGCAACTGGTGTATGTCATCTGCACCGATGGCAGCAAGGGGTCGAGCGACCCGAACATCAGCCCGCCCGACCTGATCGCCATGCGGCAGGAGGAGCAGCGCGGGGCGGCTCGACACCTCGGCTGCGAGGAGGTCGTCTTCCTGCCCTACCCGGACGCGATGCTGGAGCCGACGCTGGCGCTGCGGCGTGACCTGGCGCGCGAGATCCGCCGCTACAAGCCGGCCGTCGTCGTCTGCTTCGACCCGACCGCCTACTGGGTCGGCGACAACTACATCCAGCACCCCGACCACCGCGCCTCGGGCGAGGCGGCGCTGGCGGCGGTCTTCCCGGCCGCGCGCGACCGGCTGACCTTCCCCGAGCTGCTGGCGGAGGGGCTGGAGCCGCACAACGTGGACGAGGTTTACATGGCGGCGGCGAACGCGCCGAACTGCTGGATCGACATCGGCGGCGTCATCGAGCGCAAGATCGCGGCGATGCGACTGCACAAGAGCCAGGTGCGGAACTGGGACGGCATGGCGGAGATGCTGCGCGGGATGTCGCGGCAGGCCGGCGAGCCACAGGGGCTGGAGTACGCGGAGACGTATCGTTACATCAACATGCGGCGGTAGGTAGGGGGAACGCGAACCACAAAGACACAAAGATCACAAAGAAGATGAAGCACGGCCAGTCGACTCCTGGCGCTCGACGTTCGACTCGTCCTTGTGTCCTTTGTGATCTTTGTGTCTTTGTGGTTGCCGTCGCGCTTGCGTCGGCGCCGCGCCTGTGCTATCCTTGCATTCCTAGACGGGGCGTAGCGCAGTCCGGTTAGCGCGCAGCGTTCGGGACGCTGAGGTCGGAGGTTCGAATCCTCTCGCCCCGACCATCACGGTCGGTGACCGCGACGAACAGAGCAGCATTGCTGGCGGGGGGCGCTTACGCTCTCCGCCTCGTCGTTCTTGCGCCAGGCGCGCGTTTGCCGCGCCGCGCCGCCATTCCTTGACACCCCCCCGGCGCTCGGCTAGGCTTGCAGGACCGTGGGCGGCCCGCGCGCGGGCCGTGGCGTTCGCGCGGCAAGCACAGAAAGGGAGATCGATGAGTGACGCGGCTGCCTCGAACTACGACGTTGTGGTGATCGGCGGCGGGCCGGGCGGCTACGTCGCCGCCATCCGCGCCGCCCAGCTCGGCCTCCGCGCGGCGGTGGTGGAGAGCGAGGAGCTGGGGGGCATCTGCCTCAACTGGGGCTGCATCCCGAGCAAGGCGATCCTCCGCAGCGCCGAGGTGCTGACCCTCTTCCACCACGCCAAGGACTTCGGCATCTCCGCCGACAACATCACCGCCGACTACGGCGCGGCGATCGCGCGCTGCCGGAAGATCGTCGACACCCAGGTCAAGGGCGTCAACTACCTGATGCGCAAGAACAAGATCGACGTGGTGCGCGGGCGGGGCCGGCTGGTGGCGAAGGATCGCGTCGCCGTCTCCGGCGGCCCCGACGGCGACCGCGAGATCCAGGGCCGGAACATCATCATCGCCACCGGCTCGCGCGTGCGGACGCTGCCCGGCGTGGACCTCGACGGCAAGAACATCATCTCCACCAAGGAGGTCTGGGGCATCGAGGACCAGCCGGGTTCGGTGCTGATCATCGGCGCCGGGCCGATCGGCGTCGAGTTCGCCACGGCCTACCACGCCTACGGCGTCGACACCACGATCGTCGAGTTCCTGCCGCGCGCCATCCCGCTCGAGGACGAGGAGATGAGCGCCGAGCTGCAGCGGGCGATGTCGCGGCGCGGCGTCAAGTTCCTCACCGCCACGAAGGTGGACGGCGCGGAGGTCCGGGGCGGCAAGGTCGCCGTCACCGTCTCGCCCGCGCCCGGCGGCGAGCGGGTCGAGGTGCGGGGGGAATACTCGGCGGGGCCGCAGGCGCGGACGACCGCGCCGGGGGAGGGGGAGACGCGGACGATCGAGGTCGATCGCGTGCTGCTCGCCGCCGGCTTCGTCCCGAACAGCGACGACATCGGGATGGAGGCAGCCGGCGTCGAGACGGACAAGCGGGGCTACATCACCGTCGACGAGTACATGCAGACCAGCGTGCCGGGCGTCTACGCGATCGGCGACGTCGTCGGCAAGCTCCCGCTGGCCCACACCGCCTACGCGCAGGCCGAACTGGCGGCGGAGGCGATCGCCGAGCACGAGACGGTGCCGATCGACTACGACGCGATCCCGCGCTGCACCTACAGCAACCCGCAGGTCGCCTCGCTCGGCAAGACCGAGGCGCAGGCGCGCGAGGGCGGGCGCGAGGTCAACGTCGGCAAGTTCACCTTCCGCCCCAACGGCAAGGCCCAGGCGCTGGGCGAGGTCGACGGCAAGCTGAAGGTCATCGCCGACGCGCACTCGGGCGAGATCCTCGGCGTCCACATGATCGGCCCCGACGTGACCGAGCTGATCGCCGAGTTCGCGATCGCGCGCACGCTGGAGGCGACGCCGCTGGAGGTGGCCCGCGCGGTCCACCCGCACCCGACCCTCTCCGAGGTGATCGCCGAGGCCGCGCGCAGCGTCGAGGGCCAGCCGATCCACGGCGCCTGAGGGCGGGGGGCCGGCGGGCGGAGATCGGAAGGCAGAAGGCAGAGGGGGCAGGGGACAAGGGGTGAAGGGCAGGGCTGGAGGGCGACGGGTTGAAACCCGCCGCTCGCGGGCCTGCGGCCACGAAGCACCCTGAAGGGCATTAACCCGCCAACGCGGGCTGGGGCCGATGCCACGCCAGAGGCCACCACAGGAAGGTGATAGCCGCGGATCGCTCCAGCCCGCGGCGGCGGGCTTGGTGGCCGCAGGCCCGCGAGACGCCGGTTGCAACCGGCGGCCCTCCCCGGCGACCCCTCGCCGCCCGTGGCCCGCCGCTCCCGGCCTTCCGCCCCTCGCCTCGCCGCCCGCCGCCCGCCGGGCGCGACCGTTGACCGGGCGGCGCGTTGTACGCGTGATGACCGCCGTGCCGATGAAAGCGTTGCCGTGACCACGAGCGAGCCGATCCGCATCGAGACGCGCCCGCAGGAGGCCCCCACCCGCCCGCTGGGGCCGGTGGCGCTGCCGCGTCCGCGTGTCCCGGCGCGGCGCGTGGCTGGACGGCGGCGTGGTCGTGCGGGGGGCGAGGCCCCTCGTGCGAGGGCGCTCGACCCGCGCGTGCAACTGCCGGCCCTGCTGGCGCTGGCCGCGCTGGCGACGCTCTTCGCCTGGCAGGTGCGCCAGCCCTGCGCGCTCGATCTCGGGGCGCCGCGCGTCGACCCCTACCTGGGGGGCGGGCCCGGCGGCGGGACGGCGGCGGACGGCGGGCTGACCTACCGCTGGACCCGCGACCGCGCGACGATCGACATCCCGGGCTACGGCGCGACCGCCGCGACGCTGACGCTGCGGCTGGCCGGCGGCCGGCCGCCGGTCAGCCGCCGCCCGCGGTGGCGGTCGCGATCGGCGACGGGCCGGCGACGGAGGTCCAGCTCGCGGCCGAGCCGCGCGACTACGCGTTCCCCGTGCCGCCGGCCGCCTTCGACGATGGTGGGCTGCGCGTGACGCTCGCCGCGCCGACCTTCCGCCCGCCGGGCGACCGCCGCGACCTCGGCGTCGTGGTCGACCGGGCGGCCCTGCGCGATGCCGGCGCGCCCCTGGGGTTGATCGCGCCGCCCCTGCGCGTCCTCGGGCCGATCCTGCTGGCGGTCCTCGCGGCCTATGCGGCGGCGGGCGCGCTGCTGCTGTCGCGGGGGGCGGGGGCGCTGGCGGGGTGGGGCGCGGCGGCCGCGCTGCTCCCCTTCACCCTCTGGTCGCGCTTCGAACTGGCGCTCTTCGGGCCGGCACTGGCGGCGATCGTCGCCGCGGTCGCGGGGGCCGCGATGCTGACCGGCGCGGCGCTCTGGCGCGGGGGCCGGCGCCGGGGCTGGGCGCCCTCGGCGCGGGCGCTCGGCGGGGCGGCGCTGATCGCCGGGCTGCTGCTGCTGGCGCTGCTGGCCGGGATGCGCCACCCGCAGTTCCGGTCGAGCGACCTGCTGCTCAACGTCCACCGGCTGGAGTTCGTCGAGCGCGGCGAGTGGATCTTCACGCTGGCGCTGCCGGGGTCGCGCGCCCTCCAGGCGCCCTACCCGCCCGCCTTCTACGCCGCCATGCTCCCCCTCGCCGCCGTCATCGGCGACAAGGCGCTGCTGGTCGAGGTGACCGCCGCGTTCGCGGTCGCCGCCGGCGCGATCATGACCTTCGCGCTGGCACGGCGCGTGACCGGCGCCGACGGCGCGGCGCTCTGGGCGGCGGGGGCCTACGCGGTCGCGCCGATCACCTACGCGATGGCCTCGGCGGGCAACTTCGCCAACCTCTTCGGCCAGAGCCTGGCGAACGCCGCCCTGCTGGCGCTGATCCTGACCTACGGCCGCTGGGGGCGCCCCCTCGTCGCCGCCGGGCTGACGGCCGGGCTGACGGCCGCCCTGCTCGGGCATTTCGGCGTCTTCCTGTCGCTCCTGGTCGCCGTGCCGCTCCTGATCCTCGTCCTGGCGGCTGGGCGTGGCGAGCGGCGCCGGCAGGCGCTCTTCCTGGCGGGCGGCTTCGCGGTCGCGCTGCTCGCCGCCTACGCGCTCTACTACCGCCACCACGCGCCCTTGCTGCTCGGCCACCTGCGCGAGTTCCTCGGCGGGCAGACCGACGCGCAGGGGGACGCCGGGGAGCGGGCCGGGCTGGCGCGGCGGATCGCGCGGCAGTGGGACGGCCTGCTGCTGTGGTGGGGCTGGCCCGCGCTGCCGCTCGCCCTGCTGGGGGTCAACCTGCTGCGGCGCACGCACCGCTCGCCCGCCCTGACGCTGACGCTGGCCTGGCTGGCGACGGTGCTGCCCTTCGCGGCCCTGGAGATCGGCGCGGGGCTGAGCGTGCGCTATCACCTCTTCGCGCTGCCGGCGCTGGCGGTCGCGGCGGGGTGGGGGCTGCACCGGCTCTGGACGCTCCACCGCTACGCCGGCCCGGCGCTCAGCCTCGCCCTCGGCGGCGCCTGGCTCTGGCAGGGGCTGGCCCTCTGGGTCGAGCGCGTGCTGCACGCCTACCACTGAGGGATGAGGGACCAATTATTCACCGCAGAGGACACAGAGGACACAGAGAACGAAAGTAGAAAACCCCGTGATCTCTGTGTCCTCTGCGGTGAATACTGTTCTTTCTTCACTATAGCTCGGTTTCACTGTCATTCGGCGCGACGTTCACGGGGGTGCGGCGGGGATGGCGGGCGGGGTGGCGACGGCGTCGGCGCGGCAACGGGCGGCGACGAAGGGCCGGGCGCTGCTGTCGGCGCGGGCGGTCGAGCGGCTCTGCTGGCTGGCGCTGGCGGCGCTGATCGCCCTCTACGTCGTCGCCTACTCCTCGAAGACGATCGCCGCCTACGCGACCGGCCAGACCCTCTTCGACCTGGCGACCTTCGAGCAGGGCTTCTGGAACGCGACCCAGGGGACGCTCTTCTTCTACAGCCTGGAGGGGGAGCTGAGCCGGTTCGGGCGGCACTTCTCGCCGATCTTCTTCCTGCTGCTGCCCCTCTACGCCCTCCACCGCGACCCGAGCACGCTGCTGGTCCTGCAGAGCCTGGCGCTGGGGCTGGCCGCCGTGCCGCTCTACCTGGTCGCGCGCGGGCGCCTGGGGCCGCTGGCGGCGCTGCCGGTCGCCGCGCTCTATCTGGCGAACCCGGCGGTCCACGACGTGAACACGGTCAACGAGTTCCACGAGATCGCGTTCGCGACGCCGCTCCTCTTCCTGGCCTTCTACGCGGTCGAGCGGCGCCGCCCCTGGCTCTATGCCGCGGCGGTCGTCGGCGCGCTGCTGGTGAAGGAGGACGTGGCGCTGGTGACGGCGGCGCTGGGGCTGTACGTCTTCCTCGTCGCGCGGTGGCGGCGGGCCGGGCTGGCGACGGTCGCCGGGAGCGTCGTCTGGTTCCTGGTCGTCGTCGAGGTGGTCATGCCGGCGCTGCGCGGGCGCTACGGCCCGGTCCCCTTCCCCGGCTACGAGTATCTGGGCGAGGGGCCGTTCGGCATCGCGCGCGGCATGTTGGCCGATCCGGGCGCGCTGTGGGGGGTGCTGACGGCCGAGTCGAAGCGGTGGTATCTCTTCTGGATGCTCGCCCCGGTCGCCGGGCTGCCGCTCCTCGCGCCGGAGGTCCTGCTGATCGCCGCGCCGGGGCTGCTCCTGATCCTCGCCTCGACCTACCCGCCGACCTTCGCGATCTTCGAGCGGTACGCCGCGCCGATCGTGCCATTCGTCTTCCTGGCGGCGGTCGTGGGGATCGATCGGGTCCGCCGCCGGGCGGGCGGCGCCGGGCCGGCGCGGGGCCGGCGGGGCGCGGACAACGGCGCGATCGTGACGGCGGTCCTGATCCTGGTGATGGGGGGCGCCACGCTGCTGGCGCAGGACGCGCTCGGGAAATACCCGGCGCGGCTCCTCACCCCGGCCAGGCCCGACCCCCACGCCGCCACCGCGATCGCCTTCGCCCGCGCCATCCCGGAGCGGGCCTCGGTCGTGATCGAGGACCACCGCTGGCTGGCGCACGCCGCCCACCGCCGGGGCTTGTACTTCCTCTCCGGCGATTCGCCCGCCGCCGACTACCTGCTGCTCGACCGCAAGGTGGCGCCGGTGACGAACGTGCGGGCGGGAGCGCGGGAGCGGGCGGTCCGCCGCCTGCTGGACGACCAGGGATATGTCCACCTGCGCTGCGAGGACGGCGTCTCGCTCTACGCCCGGCCCGAGGCCCACCGGCGCGACGGCCCGCTCTTCGCCCCCTACGCCTGGGCGCGCGACCGCGACGATCGCTTCGGTGACCGGCTCCGCCTGCGCGGCTACACGGCCGCGGCGGACGGGCGCTCGCTCGCCGTCACGCTCTACTGGGAGGCGCTGCGCCCCCCGGACGGCGCCGACTACACGGTCGCCTTGCGCCTGCTCGACCCGCAGGGCCGACCGCTCGCGGAGCGGACGGCGCGGCCCCAGGACGGCGCCTGCGGGACGGCGTTCTGGCAGACGGGCCAGGTCGTGCGCGACCCGCACCACCTGCCGATCGACGCGCCGCTGGCACCCGGCGACCACACGCTGCGGATCGAGGTGCTGCGCCAGGACGGCGGTGCGCTCGGCGCCGCCACGGTCCCCGTCACGATCCCGCCCCGCTAACCCCGGCCGCCCGGCCCCCCCCGAACCCGGCGCCGCGCGGCACGGAGGCCGGGAGGAGGCGCGACCGGAGGGAATCGCAGCTTGGGATCGGGGGAATCCCCGACCTGGCCGGCAGTGCCGACCCGGCGGAGGGGGCGCATGGGCGGGGCTGGCGCGATCAGTTGACAGGCCCCCGATGCGGCACGCACTAGACGTTTCATAAAGGTTGCACTATGGCGTGTGGGCGTGACGGCGTCGACACTCGGCGAGCGCGGCCGGCGCGGAGACCTTCGAGAAGGCCGGCTCGATCGGGCAGCGGACCCGCGGGAATCTGAGGTTGTCCTCATGCGGAAGCGTCGGCGATGCTCGCTAGGGCGAAGGCGGCGCCGTCTCGCCGCCCCGCGCGGCATCGCCGCGCCCAGCCCGGCGGGGGAGGGCGGCGGAGGTGGTGTTCTCCCCCGCCGGTGCGGCACCGCCCCGTAGGCGCGCGCCCCGCCCGGCGCCCCGTACTGCGGCGTCAGCGCGACGTGCGCCCCGCACTCGTCGACGAAGACCAGGTCGTCCGCCGGGCCGACCGCTCCGCGCGCCAGGCCGCGCGCGCTGCCTCGTCGCGCTCGGCCGGATGGCAACGGCCATCCGCACGTGCGCCAGCGGCCTGATGGTGGCGCAGCCGGCGGCGATCGCAGGCGGTCCGCTGTGCTTCAGGTACCGTCGCACGGTCCACGCTGACTGATAGACCCGCGGCATGCTGCCCCCAGTCTCGCACCACGCCAACCCTTCTGCAAACCGCTCTATAGTGTGGGCCAGCACACTCGGCAAAATGGGAGACGATCGGGCAGCGGAGGGAGGAATCGCTCATGCGGAAGAAGATGCTGCTGGCCACCCTGGTAGTCGTGGCCGTCCTCGCGGGCGCGGTCGGCCCGGTGGCGGCTGTCACCGACGGCGAGCCGGATGGCAACGGCCATCCCTACGTCGGCCTGATGGTGGCGCAGGCCATTGATCGCAACCCGCTCTGGCGCTGCAGCGGCACGCTGCTGTCCCCGACCCTCTTCCGACCGCCGGCCACTGCACCGAGGCATCCCGGCGCACGTCGATCCCTGGTTCGCGGCGGACGTCGGCGGCATCCCCGAGGCCCTACAACGGCGATGTCGGCGGGACGCCGTACACCCACCCCAGCTACGATCCCAACGCCTTCTTCCGCTATGACCTCGGCGTGGTGGTGCTGGACGAACCGATGAAGATGGAGACGTACGGCGCCCTGCCCACGCAGGATGTGCTGGACCGCCTGGCCCGGCAGCGCGGTCTGCAGGACGTCACCTTCACGGCGGTGGGCTACGGCCTGCAGCAGAGCTTCCCGGACGCGGCCTCCTGGAAGGTGCAAGCCCAGCGCGTGCGGATGGTCGCCCAGCCCCGCCTGATCCAGATTAACACCGGCTTCACGGGCGATTTCTCCGTGCTGCTGTCCAACAACGCCAACACGGGCGGCACCTGCTTCGGCGACTCGGGTGGCCCCAACTTCATCGGGACCTCCAACGTCGTCGGGGGCGTGACCTCCTTCGGCATCAACGGCAACTGCGCCGGCACCGGCGGGGTGTACCGCGTGGACCGGGCCGATGACTTGAATTGGCTCTACGACACGTTCGGCGTGGACCTGCGAGCCGTCGCGCCCTAGCCGGGCCGCTGACGCCCGAACGGCTACCCGCTCGATGCGGCAACGCGACAGGCCGCCCCGGACCGACGTGTCCGGGGCGGCCTTGCTGCGTGCTGACTTCCCTGGCGGTATTGCTCTCGAGGGAGCGCCGCGCGGGAGCCCGGCGGGGGTGAGGGTGGACTTCGGCCGGCATCGGCACGCGCCACCACCGGATCGGCGTAGTACAATCGCGTTCCGAGGCCACCCTGATGCCACGCCCGAGTGCCTGAAGCGAGGGGACCGCCGATGGACCTGCCCAAGCACCCGATGCTGATCCCGCTGCCGGACGAGTTGCGCGCGGAGCGGGTCGTGCTGCGCCCGTACCGCCCCGACGACGCGGCGGCGATGTTCGCGGCGATCGACGAGTCGCGCGAGCACCTGCGGCCCTGGCTCCCCTGGGTGGAGCGGCACATCACCGTGGAGGACACGCGCGACTTCTGCGCCCTTGCCGCCGCCAAGTGGCTGACGCGCGAGGACCTGCCGATCGCCATCTGCGACGCGGCGGACGGGCGGTATCTGGGCGGCACCGGCCTGCACCGCATCAGTTGGCGGGACGGCACGTTCGAGATCGGCTACTGGCTCCGCAAGTCGGCCGAGGGGCGGGGCTACATGCGCGAGGCGGTGCGGACGCTGACGGCCTACGCCTTCGAGCAACTCGGCGCGCGCCGGGTGGCGATCACCTGCGACGAGCGCAACGAACGCAGCCGGCGGGTCGCCGAAGGTCTCGGCTTCGTGCCGGAGGGGCGCATGCGCAATACGAGCCTCGACCCCTACGGGCGGCCGCGCAACACCCTCGTCTTCGCCCTGATTCCGGAAGACTACGCGCGTGTCCGGGCGACCTGGTGACGGGCGTTTACCTTGGAACCCCGACCGTGACAACCCGCCGCAAGCCCTCCCCCACTTTTCGTCACCTTCCAGCCCTACTCGATGGCGCGCGGGGCGAGTACACTTTCCCGGGTATGCGAAGAGGAAGGGGTTGACTCAACTGAGCGCGCATCACTGACATCCCACCCACTTCATCCCATTCCACGCTCCTACTCGCCCACGTCTCCGGACCCGGCACAGCGGCCCGGTGTCGTCGCGCGCTGCCTCGTCACGGGCGAGGCAGTGAACTGCTGTGCGCCGGAGGATGTGGAGCGGAGATGCCGGAAGGAGGACGGCAGCGGACACCGGCGGCTGACCTGGCGCGAATGCGGCCAAGCGCCGAATCGTGAAGGCTGGCTGATTCCCTCTCCGGCCGCAGTGAAGGCTGAGCCGCGGCAGAGAGGCGGGGCAGGATTGGTGGACAGGGGGGATGGCGAAATGGAGGAGGTTCCAGTGAACCGATGGTCCCGTGGTTCGGCTGGCGTGGTTACGCCAGCCGAGGTAACGAAGGTGGAGCAGACGCGCGATGGGCGCGCGCGGCAGCGGTTACTGAACACGTTCGCGATCGTCGCGCTGCTGGGGGCGCTCCTGTTGTCCGCGCTGCACTCGGTGATGCCGGGGTCGGCGTCGCCGAACGGCGTGGTGATCTCGGAGTTCCGTTTCCGCGGCCCGGCCGGCGGCAACGATGAATTCGTCGAACTGTTTAACACCGCCGCCGGGCCCGTGGATATCTCCGGCTGGCGCCTGGAAGGCTGCTCGGCCGAGGCCGGCATGGCGTCGAGCCGCGCCACCATACCGTCAAACACGATCCTCAGCCTGGGGCAGCACTTCCTGTTCACGAACTCGTCCTCGTCGGGCGGGTACTCGGGAGGGGTTCCCGGTAACGCAACTTATGGCACAGGTATCGGCGACACTGGCGGCGCACGGATCATCACCGCGACCGGGACGGTGATCGACGGGGTCGGGAGTTCCGACGGCACAGTAGACCAGTGCCGCGAGGGCGCGGGGCTGGCAATCCCGGGCACGAGCGGCGACAACGGGTTCGAGCGGAAGAATGGCGGCGCGCAGGATACCGACAACAACGCCGCCGACTTCGCCGGCCCGAAGGCCAGCAACCCGCAGAACCTGATGAACGGCGGGGGCGGTGGCACGCCGACGCCGACCCCGGTAACGCCGACCCCGACGCCCGCGCCCGCCACGGCGATCCGCACCATCCAGGGCGCGGTCCACCTCTCGCCGCTTGCCGGGCAGGCGGTGGGGAACGTGCCGGGGGTCGTGACGGCCCTCCGCGCCAACGGCTTCTACCTGCAAGACCCCAACCCCGACAACGAACCGGCGACCTCCGAGGGCATCTTCGTCTTCACCGGCGCGGCCCCCGCGGTGCGGGTCGGCAACGTGGTGTCGGTGCGCGGCACGGTCGGCGAGTTCCGCCCCGGCTGCAACCCGAGCAGTTGCACCGCGCGTGACAGCGCCTTCAGCAACCTGACGATCACGCAGATCAACTCGGCGAACGCGAACGTCACCGTGACCGCGGTCGGCAGCCCCACCGCGCTGCCCGCGCCGACGATCATCGGGGCCGGGGGCCGCGTCCCGCCGGCGCTGGTCATTGAGGACGACACCAGCGGCAGCGTGGAGACCGGCAACACCTTCGACCCGGCCCAGGACGGCATCGACTTCTACGAGAGCCTGGAGGGGATGCTGGTCCAGGTCAACAACGCCGTCGCGGTCGGCCCCACCAACGACTTCGGCGAGATCCCCGTCCTGGCCGACAACGGCGCCAACGCCAATGTCCGCACGACCCGCGGCGGCATCGTGATCCGCCCCGAGGACTTCAACCCCGAGCGGATCATCATCGACGACGCGATCGTCAACGGGGAGCCGCGGGTCAACGTCGGCGACCGCTTCCCCGGCGCGATCGTCGGGGTGATCGACTACAGCTTCGGCAACTTCAAGCTGCTGAACACGGCCGCGCTGCCGGCGCCGGTCTCGGGCAAATTGACGCGTGAGACCGCCGCGGCGGAGAGCGCGAACGGGCTCTCGATCGCGACCTTCAACGTCGAGAACCTCGACCCGGCCGACGGCCCGGCGAAGTTCGACGCGCTGGCGGCCATCATCGTCAACAACCTCCGCTCGCCCGACATCATCGCGCTGGAGGAGGTGCAGGACAACAACGGCCCGACGAACGACGCGGTCGTAGACGCGAACCTGACCTACGAGACGCTGATCGCGGCGATCCAGGCCTCGGGCGGTCCGGCCTACGACTACCGCCAGGTCAACCCGGTCGACGACCAGGACGGCGGCGAGCCGGGCGGCAACATCCGCGTCGGCTTCCTCTTCCGCACCGACGCCGATGGCCTGAAGTTCGTGGACCGCGCCACCGGCGAGGATCCGAGCACGGCCGGCACGCGGGTGGTCGACCACCCGTCCGGCCCGCGGCTCTCGCTCAGCCCCGGCCGCATCACCCCAACGGACCCGGCCTGGGAGGCCAGCCGCAAGCCGCTGGTCGGCGAGTTCAAGTACCGCGGCGAGACGCTCTTCGTCATCGCCAACCACTTCCGCTCCAAGGGCGGCGACCAACCCCTCTTCGGGCGCTTCCAGCCGCCGGCGCGCAGTTCGGAGGAGCAGCGGCACGAGCAGGCGCGGCTCGTCAACGAATTCGTCGACAGCATCCTGGCGGCGGACGCCGACGCCAACATCGCCGTCCTGGGCGACCTCAACGACTTCCAATTCTCCGAGACGCTGGACATCGTCAAGGGCGGCGCGCTGGTCAACCTGATCGAGACGCTGCCGGTGCCGGAGCAGTACACCTACGTCTTCGAGGGCAACTCGCAGGCGCTCGACCACATCCTGGTCAGCAAGAACCTCTACGCGGCGCTGGTCGGCTACGACGTGGTCCACGTCAACGCCGAGTTCGTCGATCAGATCAGCGACCACGACCCGCAGGTGGCGCGCTTCGACAAGCCGCGCGACCAGGACAAGGGTAAGCCCGGCGGCGTGAAGTAACCGCCAGGCCATCCACCACCGGCCATCACGTAACCAGCATACGGCGCCCCCGGCTTAGGCCGGGGGCGCCGATCTACAACGCACTGGGCGCTCTTTAGCAGCTACCGCGGAGGATGAGCCGGTGGCGGGGCTGCCGGCAGAGCCGGTGTTCCTGGGGCAACCGCCGATCTGCGATCCAGGCGCGGACCATCGCGCCGAAGAGGTCGGGGCGCTCTCCACTCCAGCCGCGGCCGACCCCAAGGGCATCCGGCCCTGCGCCTCGGGGAGCGCCGCGACGAGGGCGCGCAGCGACTGGTGGACGAGCGGATGCTCGCGCTCCCCCGCGACAACGAAGGTCGAGCGACCCGCCCCGGCCAAGCCTGTCGGGACCCGGAACCCCAGCAGTTCCCGGCCAATCCGCAGGAACGCGCGGAGCGACATCGCCCGCGCGGCGGTGCGGATTGCTGGTAGGACTCCTCCGGCACCTTCAGCCCCGCGCGTTCGCCCGCACGAAGGGGTCGGCCTTGTGGCGAGAGTCACGGGCGCCGTCCCCGCCACGCCCACTACGGCACCGGGCGCCCGCCCGGGCCACCGCTGGCGACCAGGCCGGCGATGGCGAGCAGCAGCACGACCCAGCCGACCGGGCTATAGATTGGGCCGGCCAGGACAGGCCGAAACCGACCGCCCCTTGCGCGCCGCGATCATGCCCCCTCCTCGGCGGGCCGCGAGCCGACGGGCGGGGTCCGGTCGTCGTCGCCGCGCCAGACCAGGTAGAGGTAGACCCAGAGCGCCAGCAGACTGGAGCCGATCGCCGCGAGCGCCAGGACGGAGAGCAGTTCCGAGCGGGCCGCCCCGGCGGCGATCAGCAGCAGGCCGTCCGCGATGAAGAGCCAGCCACCGAGCCGGTGCGTCTTGCCCCAGGACCGCTTGCTCGACGGTGTCCAGGGTGCGGATGCCGACGAACCAGGTCGGGCGCACCTTGCCCAGCAGGCCGCCCAGGACGACCAGGAGCGCACCGGCCAGGACCGGCGCCAGCCGCGCCACATCGACCGGCCGGCCCAGCGCCGCGAGAGGACGATCCCGTAGATCGCGGCCAACACGCCGAGGGTTGCCAGCCGGATCACGGCGTACCGCGCCCTCGAACAGCGCGTAGTTGGCGCGCCCCGGATCGAGCCGCGGCAGGTAGCGCAGCAGGAAGTAGAGGCCGAGCGCCAGGGTCGGCATGAGTAGCAGGCCCTCGAACCGGCCGCCGTAGCGATCGACCTCGCCGGCCGCGTTCCAGTGGACCGGCAGCCGCTCCGGGACCCACGGCCAGGCGATCGCCGCCCCCAGGAACATCGCCGCCAGCAGCGCCCAGTGCGGCCACTCAGTCCCGCCAATTCGTCCTCATCCCACACCCTCCCCGTCCCGACCTCCCGCGGCAACCCGCGCCGCCGCATCATCCGCCGCCCCGCCCTCGCCGACACCGAGCAGGCCCAGCACCGCCGCGACCACCTCCTCGACCGCCGCGATATGCAGGCTGTAGACGATCGTCGTCCCCGCCGCTCCTGCACGATCAGCCCGGCGTGCCGCAGGGTGGCGAAATGGCCGGAGAGGTCGACTTCGCCAGCGGGAAATGCTCCGCCAGCTCCCCAGCGGTCAGGTCGCGGTCGCGCAACAGCCGCAGGATCTCCCGCCGGGTTGGATCCCCGAGCGCCTTGAGATCTCGTTGACCGCCACCACCCCACCATCCGCTCAATAATTTCGGTGATTTGCCAATAATCCGAAATAAGAATAACACGCGGCTTCGCGCGCCGTCACTGTCCCTCCGTACAGGTGGCGCGCGTGCGATAATGCGCCCGCCGCGACCGGGGGCCGGCGCGGGGCGGCGGGGCGCGAGCGAGGAGGTGGCGGTGGAGGGTTCAACAGGCTGGGGTTGGGGCTGGGCAACCTGTCGCGCCTGTCGGCGGCGCGGACGCGCTCGATCAGCGCGGAGAACCCGACCGGCGAGCCGGGGCGGGGCGGGATGGCGACCGAGGGGACAGGCGCGCGCGCGGCCCGCGACCTGGGCCAGGGCTGGAAGGTGTCGCCGAGCATCGCCATCCCGCCGCACAGCACCGCGACGCTGGCCGACATCACCGGCGCGGGCGCGATCAGCACCTCTGGCTGACGGCGCACACGCAGCACTGGCGGCGGCTGATCCTGCGCTGCCACTGGGACGGCGACGCGCGCCCCGCCGTCGAGGTCCCGGTCGGCGACTTCTTCTGCAACGGCTGGGGGGTCTTCAGCCAGGTCAACTCCGCTGCCGGTCGCGGTCAACCCGCACGGCGGCTTCAACAGCTATTGGCCGATGCCGTTCCGCCAGGGCGCGCGGCTGACGATCGAGAACCTCGGCGAGCAGGAGGCGCGACTCTACTTCCAGATCGACTACACGCTCACGGAGATCCCGGAGGACGCGGCCTACTTCCACGCGCAGTGGCGGCGCAGCAACCCCCTGCCTACAAGGAGGTCCACACGCTCCTCGACGGGATCGCCGGGGGCGCGCACTACGTCGGCACCTACCTGGCCTGGGGTCAACAACAGCGGCTGGTGGGGCGAGGGGAGATCAAGTTCTACCTCGACGGCGACGGGCGTGGCCGACGATCTGCGGGACCGGGACGGAGGACTACTTCGGCAGGGCCTGGAACTTCGACGTGCCGGGCGAGGGCTACACCCCTTCTCGACCCCCTTCCTGGGGCTCAACCAGGTGCTCAAACCGGACGGCCTCTACCGCAGCCAGCAGCGCTTCGGGATGTACCGCTGGCACGTCATGGACCCGATCCCTTCTCCTCCGCCCTGCGCGTGACGATCCAGGCGCTCGGCTGGCGCTCCGACGCGCGCTACCTGCCGCTGCAGGACGACATCGCCTCACAGCGTTCTGGTACGGGCGGGAGAACCTCGGCCCCCGCCCGCCCTTGCCCAATGCCGACGGGCTGGAAGTCGTCTGAGTGCGGATCGCGGAATGGGGTTGATGGCCAAGGGTTCCGGCGCGCGGATGAGATGCCCCTCGCGCTCGCGGCGCAGGCTTCGTGGGCGAAGCGTAAGGAGCTGGTGCTACGGTCGATAGTGGGTGCAACGAGGGGCGCCGGCTACCACGGGCGCTGACGGAGGAGGGCGGCGCGGGGCGGGGCAAACACGGGGGCGGTTGCCGGGCGCTGGTCGGACTGCTGCTGTTCCTGCCGCTGCTGGCAGCGTGCGGCGGACCGCCGGCGACGCCGGCGCGGACGACGACACCTGCCACGACGCCCGCCCTCACCAGTACGGGGGCGGAGGCCGCGGCAACACCGCCACGGTCACGACGACACCAACGCCGCCCTGACCTCCGCCGCCCCCGCGCCGAGCACCGCCCTCGCGCCCCAGCCGACCCCAGCGCCGACCGTCGCGCCCACTCCAGCGGGCGGCGCGCTCCACCTGTCCGGTCGCGCAGGCGCTGAGCGGGCAGGACCGCGTCGGGGCGCCGGGCCTGGGGCCTTCCTCTTCTTCGACTCGGAGGGTTGACCGGTCTGCGCGCGGATGCGGCCCGTCGTGAACGGGCTCGAACGGCAGTACGGCGACCGCGTGGCCTTCGCCGGGGTGGATTTCTACAACCGCGCGAACCGCGAACTGGTGCAGCAGTACCGCGTGACCGGACACCCCACCTTCATCGTCCTCGACGGGCGGGGCGAGGTGGTCGAGCGCTTCGTCGGCTACACCGAGGCCGCCGATCTGGAGGCGGCGCTGAAGCAGGCGGCGGGGGAGTGAAAGGTCCGGCCCCGGTGCTCGCTGCCCCTCGCCCGCGCGTTGTCGGCGCGCGGGAGCCGGCGCGACCTCGCTCGGGGTGAAGACCTGCTTCGCCAACTCGGGGCGGATCGGGATCGCCGGTGTCGGGGGCGCCCACGGCAGGGCCACGCCCCGCAGGATCGCTGGCGCCCCCCCTCTCGAATGCCGGCACACCGACGGGTGTCAGCTACCCGACCCTGCGCTCCGGGGTGCTGAAGCGCGCCAGCCTGCCCGACCTCCGCCCCCACGACCCAAGCCTCCCCCTTGCGCGCCGCCGACATCCGGGCCGCTCCTGTCTCGCCCTTCCCCGGCCACGCCACGATCACCGCGAGCACCTACTGGGCGCCCCCATTCGGTATCAGGGCCGGGCGCGGGGGAGGCGGGCGCGCAGGGCGGCGACGGTTTGGCGGGCGGCGGTGCGCCAGGGGGCGCGACGCTCGGCGGCGCGGGTGGCGTCGAGGGCGGCGAGGCGGGCGCCCTGGTCGGCCCAGGCGGCTTCGAGCCGGCGGACATAGACGCCGCGCTCGTCCACGGCGGCTGTGAGTTCGGCGACGCGGTCGAGGGCGGCGCGGCGCTCGCGGACGAGGTCGGGGACGAGGCTCTGGGGGGCGAGAGGGCCGATGGAGCGGCGGGTGGGGGCGGCGCACCAGGCGGCGAGAGGGGCGACGGCGCGGTCCCAGGTCAGGCACTCGTCGACGAGGCGGCGGGCGCGGGCGCGCCGGGCACGGAGGCGGTCGGGGTCGTCGAGGGCTTGGGTAACGGCGGCGGTCACGGCGGCGGGGTCGGCGGGGTCGGCGAGGAGGCCGGCGTCGTAGGCGGCGATCGGGGCGGCGAGTTCGGCGTAGTCGGCGGCGAGGACGGGGAGGCCGCAGGCGAGGTAGTCGACGGTGCGGGTGCTGACGGCGAGCTCGCGCTCGGGGTTGCGGGCGAAGAGGTCGAAGGCCAGGTCGGCGGCGCGGTAGGCGGCGAGGAGGTCGGCGTAGGGGCGGGGGCCGGGGTGGACCCTGGCGCGGGGGTGGTCGCGGAGGCGGTCGCGCAGGGGGGCGAACCAGGCGGCGCCGCGCGAGTGGACCGGGTGCTCGACCAGATAGAGATCGAGGCGCCCGCGCCCGCACCGGTCGAGCGCGTCGAGGGTGGCGGCGAGGGGGATGGTCGGGTCCTGCCAGGGGAGGGCGAGGCCGGCGAAGAGGATCGCGGGCTCGGCCCCCGGCGGGCGGGGCGGCGCGGCGGGCAGCGGGGCGGGGTCGGCAGAGATCGGGACGACGGCGACGCGGGCGGCGCAGGCGTCGGGGTCGAAGCCGGCCAGGAGGAGCCAGGGGTAGAAGTAGGCGCGCTGGCGCTCGCCGGCGCAGGTGACGAAGTCGGCGCGCGCGAGGCCGCGGGGCTTGAGCGGGGCGAGGGCGGCGGCCTTGGCCGGGTCCTGGTAGAGGAATTCGAGGAGGACCGGGCCGGCGACATCGACGGCGAGCGGGACGGGGCAGGGGTCGAGGTGCGCGGCGAGGAGCCAGCTACAACAGACGACGACGTCGGGCCGCGCGCGCGCGACGGCGGCGGCGGGCTCGTCCCAGGCGAAGGTGTGGGGCAGGGCGGCGGCGCGGGCCTCCGGGGCAATTGCGGAGCCGAGGTCGTCGAGGGCGTGGCGCGGGAAGAGGAGGGTCACGTCGAAGCCGGCGGCCTCGAGGCCGCGCGCCAGGGTCCAGCCGCGCAGCCCGCCGCCGTTGGCCGGCAGGCCGGGGAGGGGGACGACCTCGCTCGCCAGGACGAGGACGCGCCCGGTCATCC
>JAUJMV010000102.1 GCA_030446685.1 Thermomicrobiales bacterium
GTCGACGGGCGCGGCCCTCGACCGGTTCCTCACCCGCTACGAGGAGTTCGTGGCGATGGGCCGCCGGGCGGGCAGCGCCGACCGAGCGCCCCGGTAGGCCGCGCGGCGCCGACCCCCGGCCTGCGCCTCCCGCGGGTGCGGGCAGGCGCAGGCGGGCCGACCGTCAGAGGTTCGGCGTCGGGTCCCGGTAGGTCCCCTGAAGGGTCAGCTGCCCGTCGAACTGCGCACCGCCGCGCTCGGCGCAGCGCCGCGCTCCCAGGCAGAAGAAGTTGCCCTGGATCGTCCCGGAGCCGGTGATGTCCTCGTAGCGGCCGGTCCCGCTGACGATCCGGAAGCTCCCGCCGTAGCTCGTCGACTCGCTGGTGTGGCGCGTGAACGGGACCTTGAAGGCGATCCGGATGCGCGGCTTCTGCGCGTCCGGCACGGGGTCCGGGTTCGGGGTGGGGCCCGAGGTCAGCTGGCAGACGACGATGTCGGCCGTGGCCCCGAGGACCCGGGTCCCCTTCTTCGTGCGCAGCACCTTGAAGCTCAGGGGCAGGATGCGGGTCGAGGATGGGAGGCGGCTGCCACTGACACGACCGTTGTAACTGGGGAGGTTCGAGGACAGGTTGTTGACCGGGGCGTTTGCCGTGCAGGGCCGTGATCGGTAGCTGAAGCTGCCCTCGGCGCTGCCGTTCCACGGGCTTGCCACCAGGCGGTTCTCGTTCTGGGCGTCGGTCGAGTGGACCATCGCGAGAAGCTGGAATTCACCCGTCACCGCGCCGCCGTCCTGGGCGCTGCGGGCGCGGTCGTCGGCCCGCGCGCCGCCGATGAGCACCGCGAAGACGCCGATCGAGAGCATGAGAAGCACTGCCCGTCGCATTTCGATCCCCCTGCCTTGGATGGTGTGGACGCAGGCGAGGATAGGCAAGAGCCTCCTGGCGCCCCGGAGGCGGTCCGGGACCTGACCACCGGATCCCGCTTGCGCCGATGCGCACGTGTGCCTATCGTGCCGCCGATGCGCACACGACTTGCGGTTGCACTGGTCGTCACCTCGATCGGCGCCGCCGTGGCCGCCGGGCCCGTGGCGGCCGATCCCGCCACCCCCGGCGGCTGTCCGCAGGGCTACGTGGCGTTCGACCGCCAGACGGGCGACGGCGTTCCGCCGTCCTACCGCCAGGGCGAGCAGGTCGTGGCGAGCGGCGCCCTGATCGACACCGCCGCCGGCGTCCCGCACGTGACGCTGCGCTCGGCCTCGCCCGACGGGCCGGAGCTCGGGCGCGCCACGGTCGCGGCCGACGGGAGCTGGCAGGGCCTCGCCTTCGAGATCCCCCGGGAGGTGCGCGACGGGACATACCTGGTGTACCTGGAGGCACGCGACCGCAACGGCACGATGCTGAGCGGGCTCCCCTATCCGTTCCAGATCACCGTCGGGCCGCCGCCCGCGCCGAGGCAGACCGCCCCGGCACCCCAGGCGGGCTCCGACAAGCCGTCGCTCGCGACACGCACGGCCGAGATCGACGCGATGGCCGAGCGGGTGCGCCCGGCCCTCCGGGGCGCCCGCTCCGCCCCGCCGCGCGCGAGCGCGGAGCGCCCGGTTGCCGCCCGCCGCGAGCCTGCCACCTCGGCGGAGCCGGTCACCCGGGCCGTGCCGCAAGCCGCACGCCGGGCTCCCGGCTCGGCGGCCCCGCAGTCGGATCCGGTCAGGTCCCTCCGGCCGTCCGCCGGCTTCCGCCCGGAGGCGGAAGCTCCCGCGGCGGTCCCGGAGCCGGCGGCGGTCGACATGCGTCCGCGCGAGGTGCCGGCGAGCTCTTCCCGGGGCTTGCCGGACATGCCGACGCCCCTGCTGCTGGCGCTCCTGGCGGCAGCCGGCCTCGCGGGCGCCCTCGCCGCCCGCCGGCGCCACCGGCCCCCCGACGAGCAGCCGACGGTCGCTGCGCCGGCGCCCGTGCCGCCCGACTGCCCGGTGGAGGCGGAGCTCCAGGCCCTGCTCGAAGGGGATCTCGAGGCGCCGGCCTTCGACGAGGACCAGGAGCCCGCGCTCCTCTAGCGGGCCCCGCTCGACGCGGCGACGGCCGCGCCGGGCGGCACCCCGCGCGCCGAGAGCTGACAACCGCGCCGGGCGGAGCGCGCCGACGGGCGCGCGGGTCATAGGATGGCGCCGCGCATGGCAGAGGTCATCTTCTTCG
>JAUJMV010000103.1 GCA_030446685.1 Thermomicrobiales bacterium
GTCTTTTTCTTGGGGCGGCGCGCCTGCCCCGGGCGCCCCCAACCCCCCCCCCCCGGGGGTTTGGGGGGGGGGGTGGGGGGGGGGGGCGCCGCCCCCCCCCCCCCCCCCCCCCCGCGGCGAGGAGGGTCTCATGACCGGCACCGCCCGCCCGCGCGTCGTCGTCACGGCGCCGGCACCGCAGGTGGCCGACGTGCTGACGGCGGAGGTGCTCGCCCAGCTGGGCTCGTTGGCCGAGGTCGCCTTCGCCGGGGAGACCACCGCCGCGGTCGCCGGGCGGTTGGACGCGCTCCTCCCGGCGGCGGACATCGTCGTCAGCGGCTGGGGCGCGCCGCCGCTGACCGCGGCGCACCTCGACCGCGCGCCCCGCCTGCGGCTGATCGCCCACACCGCCGGGTCGATCAAGCGCCTGGTGCCGGCGCTCGCGTTCGAGCGGGGCATCGTCGTCTGCCACGCCTCCGCCATCCTCGCGGACGCGGTGGCCGAGACGGCGCTGCTCCTCACGCTGGCCTGCCTGCGCGATCTGTGCCGCCTGGACCGCGGGATGCACGCCGGGCGGCCCTGGCGCGAGCTGCCGGCCGGCTACGCCCCCCACCAGCTCGCCGGCAAGGCGCTGGGGCTGGTCGGCGGCGGCCATGTGGCGCGCGTGTTCCTCCGCCTGCTCCGGCCGTTCGAGCCGACGGTGCGGCTCTACGACCCCTACCTGGCGCCCGCCCGCGCGGCCGAACTGGGGGTGGCCCTGGCCGATCTCGACGAGGTCTGCCGGCACAGCGACATCGTCTCCGTGCATGCGCCGGTCACGCCGGAGACGCGCCACCTGATCGGCGCGCGGCAGCTGCGCCTGCTGCGGGACGGCGCGGTGCTGATCAACACCGCCCGCGCGTGGGTACTCGATCAGGACGCGCTGCTGCGCGAGCTGCAGACCGGGCGCATCCGGGCGGGCTTGGACGTCTTCGAGCCGGAGCCGCTCCCGACCGAGAGCCCCTTCCGGCGGCTCGACAACGTGATCCTGACCCCGCACGTGGCCGGCCGGACGGTGGAGAGCCGCCAGCGCCAGGGCCGGGCGATGGTCGAGGAGATCGCCCGCTTCCTCGCCGGCGAGCCGCTCCACCACCGCATCGCGGCCGACCAGTACGCGATCATGGCCTAGCTGCGGCTGGCCGGCGGGCCAACACCCGGGCCCTGGGTACTGCGGCCGCGCCCCCACCCTGTCACCCGCGAAAGGGGGAACCGCGCACCATGCGCTACGTCATGTTCTCTAAGCACTTGCAGCCCCTGCCGCTCCGCGAGATGGGGCAGGCCATCGCACGGCTCGGCCTCGGCGGCGTGGAGCTGACGGTCCGGCCGGGCGGGCATGTGCGCCCGGAGCGCGTCGACGAGGATCTCCCGCGTGCGGTCGAGGAGTTGCGCCAGCTCGGGCTGGAGATCCCGGCCCTCGCGGTCGCGATCCACCGCCGCGACGAGCCACACGCGGCGGCCGTCTGCCGGGCCGCCGGGCGCGTCGGCGCGACGGTGCTGCGCACCGCCAGCCGGCGGTACGCGCCCTTCGGCACCATCCGCGACCAGATCGCGGCCGCGCGCGCCGAGGCCCGGCACCTCGAGTCGCTCGGCCGTGAGTATGGCGTTCGGCTGTGCATCCACTGCCACTCCGGGGACTGGCTCAGCGCGCAGGGCGGCGTCCTGGCGACCGTCATCGAGGAGACGGAACCCCGTTTCGTCGGCGTCTCGCTGGACCTCGGCCACCTGACCGTCGAGGGCGGCGACGCGGGGTGGCGGCAGAGCATCGATCTGCTGCAAGACCGCGTCGGGATCGTGGCGGCCAAGAGCTTCGGGTGGTTCCCCGTGCCCGACCCGATCACCGGCGGGACGCGGTGGCCGGCACGGGTCGTGCCGCTGGCGGAAGGGAGCGCCCAATGGCGGGAAGCCTTCCGCCTGCTGCGCCAGCTCGGCTGGGACGCGGATGGGCGCGCCCTGGTTTCCTTGCACAGCGAGTACCAGGGCGTGAACAGCTGGCGCGATCTCACGATCCCGGAGCTCCTCGACCAGACCGGCCGGGATCTCGCCTGGCTGCGCCAGCAGGCGGCCGACGCCGCGCCGGATCCTCCTGGCCCAGCGAGGGCCTTGCCGACTTGACCGACCGGTGGGCGCACGAGGCGATCCTGC
>JAUJMV010000104.1 GCA_030446685.1 Thermomicrobiales bacterium
ACATGGCAGACGCGTTTCCTGGGTCCGGGCACAGCCGCGCCATCACCAGGGCGACGGCACCCGCAGGGTGGTCCGCGCGCACGAGCGCCCAGCGCCACCCCGGCCGGTCCCGCTCCTCAGGCGGGAGCGCGCGGAACTGCGCCGGTGAGCGGCACGGCTCCCAATCGGTGGCGCTGAACCGGATCAGGGGTAGAGCTAGAGACGCGGTTACCACCCGCAAAGTGGGCGACGTCCTCGAGTACGATGTGCCTCCAAGCACCCCGGGTTCGCCACAGAAGTGGCGGGAAACGAGCGCGTCGGCACGGCAGCTCGTGAACGTGGCCCGTCGGGCGGCGCGCCCCCCGCCGCAGCGCACCCGATCCGGGAGCAGTGCCGCGACCACTGGCGGGAACGGCACTTCCGCCCGCCCCACGGTGCGGTTCATGGCCGCGCCTCTCGGTCCACCCCGACGCACTTCACGATCGTGCTCCTTGCACATTCCCCCGCCGATCGGTGGTCTGGAGCGTGTGGAAGGGGTCGCCCCGCTCGGCCATCCAGCGCTCCAAGCGCCCGAGCAGGGCGTCTTCCAGGTCGGCGGAGCGGGCGTCGCCGGCCAGGTTGGTGACCTCGCCGGGGTCGGCCAGCAGGTCGTACAGCTCCCGTTCGCCGGTCCGGTAGAGCGTGAGCTTGTGCCGGGCGGTGCGGATCATCCGGATCGGGCAGGCCCAGCGCTGCTTGCCGTGGTACTGGCCGATCACCGCGTCCCGCCAGGGCGGGGTCGGGGTCCCGTCGCCGAGCAGCGTGAGGAGGCTCCGGCCATCCAGGCCAGGTGGCTCCGGGATGCCGACGAGGTCGCAGATCGTCGGCAGGAGGTCGGCGAGGGTGACGAGCGCGTCGCAGGTCCTGTTCCGGGCGAGGCGCGGGCCGCGGATCAGCAGCGGCACATGCACGAGCTCCTCGTACATGCACGGCCCCTTGAACGGCAGCCGGTGGGCGCAGGCGAGGTCGCCGTGGTCCGAGGCGAAGATGACCACCGTGTTCCGGGCCAGGTCGGGGCGGTCGTCGAGCGCCGCCAGGATCCGCCGGAGGTAGCCGTCGGCCCGCTCGACCATGAAGGCGTACCAGGCCAGGTAGCGCCGGGCGGTCACCTCGTCGAGCGGCAGCGCCGCCGGCTGGTCCTCATCGCGGTAGACCCGTTGCGCGCGTGGTTTGGTGGTCAAATCATCGTGGAAACTGGCCGGGAGGGCGATCCCCTCGACAGCGAGAGGTTGCGTCACCCGCGGCAGCGCGTAGACACCGTGCGGGTCGTTGAAGGAGGCGACGAGCAACAGCGGACACCGGGCGTCGTGCGCGGCGATGTATGCCGCCGCCGCCGCCGCCAGGTCGTCCTCCGCGGCGCACTCCGGCTGCCGGCGCGGCGGCACGAAGTGCGCGAAGCCGTAGGCGAGCGGGTTCGACGCCGGCCGGTCGGCGGCGCCGAGGTGCCACTTGCCGAAGTACGCGGTCTGGTACCCGGCCGCCTGGAGCAGCGCCCCCAAACTCGGCAGGTGCGGCGGCAGGTGCGGCGGACCGAAGGTGGTGTCGGGGATGTTGCCGAGGACCGTGGTGCGGTGGGGATACCGCCCCGTCATGAGCGATGCGCGCGAAGGCGAGCATTGCGGCGAGGTGCAGAAGGCCCGCGTGAAGCGCAGCCCCTCCGCCGCGAGCCGGGCCAGCGCCGGCGTCCGCAGCCGCGGACGTTCACCACCACCGAGCATGCGCGCCTGTTGCTGATCGGTGAGGACCAACACGATACTCGGGCGGGCGAGCGGCACGGTCCGATCTCCTTACTCGCGAACTGACCGGGCTGGGGGCAGGCGCGTGCGGCGGCGCCGGGGCGGCACCGGGGGCCGTCGGGGGCACCGCGCGGGCGCTACCCTGGCCCGCCGCCCCCCGCCCCCCGCCCCGCGGCCTATTCGAAGAAGTACTGCGCCGGGGTGGTGACCGCCGGGAACTGGAAGAGCCAGCCGATCGGGGTCGTCGCCGGCACGTTCCGCAGGGCGTTGCGCACGACGCCGTAGTCGTTGGGCGGCAAGGTGATGCCGATGGCGTAGAACTGCTCCGCGGCCAGCTCCAGGAGCTGCGCGAACAGCGCGGCCTGCTTGGCCTCGTCGGTGGTCGCCTTG
>JAUJMV010000001.1:0-18172 GCA_030446685.1 Thermomicrobiales bacterium
GTCTATCGCAAGATCCGCCATCATCGCCTACTTCCTGGATAGGCTGTAAGGCGCCGGTGCTCTTCAAGTCGGTCGCGGCGGTGCCGGGCAAGGGGAAGAAAGTCGGCACGTTCTCGATCGGCTACAACCCGCCGGTGCCGGCGCGGGGGGAGAACCAGTTCTGGCAGGAGCTGGAGAAGCGGCTCGGGGTGACCTGGGAGCCGGTCATCGCGCCCCAGGCGTCGTACGGCGAGAAGGCGGCGGCGCTGGTCGCCGGCGATGACATGCCGGAGTTGTTCTACATCAATCCGGGGCAGAGCGCGGCGCACCTCAACCGGACGATCGAGCAGGGGGCGTTCACCGATCTGACCCCCTTCCTTGCCGGCGACGCGCTGAAGGAGTACCCCAACCTGGCGCGCTTCGACCCGCAGGTCTGGCAGAACGTCCGGGTCAAGGGCAAGATCTACGGCGTGCCGAAGCCGATCCCGCGTGCGAACAACATCCCCTTCTACCGGGCGGACTGGGCGAAGAAGCTCGGCAAGGCGGCGCCGAAGAACGCCGACGAGGTCGCCGACTTCCTCGTCGCGCTGTCGAAGGGCGACCCGGACGGCAACGGCCGGGCGGACGCCTGGGCGCTGGGGGCGCCCGGCGGCGACTGGAACAACAGCCTGGTGGCGCAGATGTTCCGCGCGCCGAACGGCTGGCGCAAGAACCCGGACGGCACGCTGACGGCCGCGCTCGAGACGGAGGAGTACCGGCGAGCGGTCGCCTTCATGCGCCGGCTCTTCGAGGGGGGCGCCTACCACCCGGACGCGGCGACGATGACCTGGGCGCAGATGACCGACGGCTTCAAGGGGGGGCAGATCGGCGTCCACTCCGGGGGCTTCCGCCCCTTCTTCGGCGGCAACGGCACGCGCGGGACGATCAAGGCGACCCAGCCGACGGCGGAAGTCATGGGGCTGGTCCCGCCGGGGCACGACGGCGGGCAGGGGGCCGTCAACCTGACGCCCGGTTTCTTCGGGTTCACCGGCATCCCGGCGAAGGTGGGCCGGGACCGGGAGCGGACCAGGGAGCTGCTGCGGATCGCCGACTACCTCGCCGCCCCCTTCGGCAGCGAGGAGTACAACTTCCTCCAGTTCGGCCTCGAGGGGGTGCATCACACCGTCGAGCCGGACGGGCGGCGCGTCCGCACCGACAAGGGCAAGACCGAGCGGGGGGACCTGGTCTATCTGCTGGCCCCCGACGAGGTCGCCGCCTTCTTCTACCCGGAGATGCCGGGCGAGGCCGAGTACGCGCAGAACCTGGCGAAGGAGATGCTGGCGGTCGGCGTCGAGAACCCGACCCTGACGCTCTACTCCCCGACCAACACGGCGAAGGCGACCGAGCTCAACCAGCTCGGGCGCGACCGGATCACCGCCATCGTCACGGGCCGGGAGCCACTGGGCGCGCTGGACGGGTACGTGAAGGAGTGGCGCAGCCGCGGCGGCGACGAGATCCGCAAGGAGTACGAGCAGGCGCTGAAGGAGCAGTGAGGCCACGCCCGCACCCTGTCCCCCGCCCCCGAACTCGGGGCGGGGGCGGCGCGGGTGCGCGGCGGGGCGGCCACGGCGCGTGCCGGGGCGCGAGGACGCACAACGCGAGGACGCACAATGGGAGGCACGATCATGTCGGGAGCGCGTGACGCGCGGGACAACGGTGGCAGGCCCCCGCACCGGCACAGCCGCCGGGCGCTCCTGCGGGCGGCGGCGGGGGCGGCGGGGGTCGCGGCGCTGGCGGCCTGCGGCGGGGCGGCGACGACGCCGGTCGCGGGGACCGCGCTGCCCGCGGGTGGCGGCGGGAGCAACGCGACCGCCGCGGCCACCACGGCGGCGCGGGCGACGACGACGACCGCGAGCGCGACGGCCGCCGCGAGCACGGCCACCGGCGCCGCACCGGCGACCGCGGCGGGCAGCCCGGTCGCCGTGGACGGGAAGATCCCCGGCGGGGCGCCGGGAGTCCCGGACGCCTATGTGAAACTCCCGCCGGCGTTCAAGTCGGTGGCCGCCGTCCCGGGCAAGGGCGGCAAGGTCACGACCTTCCAGATCGCCTACAGCCCGCCGGTCCCGCCGCGCGGCGAGAACCGCTACTGGCAGGAGTTGGAGAAGCGCCTCGGCGTGACCTTCGAGCCGACCCTGCAGCCGGCCGACGGCTACCCGGAGAAGCTGGCGGTGCTGACCGCCAGCGGCGACATGCCCGACCTGGTCTTCATCGTGCCGGAGCAGGCGCCGGGGCAGTACAGCCTGGTCAAGCAGGGCGCCTACGCCGATCTCACCCCGTACCTGACCGGCGACGCCCTCAAGGACTTCCCCAATCTGGCGTCCTACCCGGAGTACCTGTGGAAGAACGTCGCGGTCAACGGCAAGATCTACGGGGTGCCGCGCCCGCAACTGCGCACCGGCGCGGGGATGTCCTGGCGCAAGGACTGGGCGGAGAAGTTCGGCAACCCCCAGCCGAAGAACGCCGACGAGTTCTATCAACTGATGGTCGCCTTCACCAAGCAGGACCCGGACGGCAACGGCAAGGAGGATACCTACGGCCTCGGCTCGATCACCCAGTTCGTCTACAACCTGCCCTTCTTCCAGAACATGTTCCGCGTGCCGAACGTCTGGCGCAAGAACCCGGACGGCACGCTGACGCACGCGATCGAGACGGAGGAGTTCCGGGCGACGCTGGCCTACATGCGCAAGCTGTTCGAGGCGGGCATCTTCCACCCCGACACCGGCACGATGAACCGCACCCAGCGGAAGGATTTCATCAACGGCGGCAGGGTGGGCGGGGTGATGGACGCGATCTCGAATTTCGCCGGCGCCGGCGGCTTCCGCGACGAGGCCCGGAAGATCACCCCCACCGCCAACGTGACCGGCTTGGTCCCGCCGGGCCACGACGGCGGCAAGGCGACGACCGACAACACCAACGGTTTCTTCGGCTTCGCCGCGATGCCGGCCAAGATCGGCCGGGACCGCGAGCGGGTCAAGGAGTTGCTGCGGGTGGTCGACTACTTCGCCGCGCCCTTCGGCAGCGAGGAGTCGGCCTTCCTCGGCAACGGGATCGAGGGGGTCCACCACGAGATCAAGCCGGACGGCACGCGGGTGCGCAACGACCTCGGCCGGGGCGAGATCGGCGACCTCAACTCGCTCGGCGGCAACCTGCCGGCCTACTACTACACGATCCCGGGCGACGCGCAGGAGGTGCAGTCGGTCGTGCGGGAGATCCTGGCGCTCGGCCAGGACAACCCCGTGCTCGGCCTCTACTCGCCGACCGACGCGTCGCGGGCGGGCGAACTGAACCAGTTGCGGATCGACCGGGTCGCGGCGATCGTCAGCGGCCGGGCGCCGCTGGGCGCGCTCGATCAGTACGTCAGGGACTGGAAGGCCCGCGGCGGCGACCAGATCCGCAAGGAGTACGAGGACGCGCTGAAGGCGTAGGGCCGGCGCCCGGCGCGCGGCGCCTGGGCGGGGTCCGCTGGAGGAGGTGGAGGAGCATGGTGGGCGCGACAACGAACGATACCGGGGCGGGGTTCGACCCGCGGGAGTTCCGCGAGACGCTGGCTTTCATCCGCCCGAGGCCGGAGGAGGTGCGCTGGCAGGCGATCCCCTGGCAGACCGACCTCTGGGAGGCGCGGCGGCTGGCCGCGGAGCAGGGGAAGCCGATCTTCCTCTGGGCGATGAACGGCAACCCGCTCGGCTGCACTTGAAACAACGGCGTGGCCGGCCGTGCGCAGGCTTTCAGCGACCCGACCGTCATCCAGCTCGCCTCCGAGCGGTTCATCCCGGTGGCCGAGAACAGCTCGGCGCTGGAGCGCCAGGAGGACGCCAAGGGCATCTACTTCCGTCAAGTTGCCGAGCAGGGACACTACGGCGGGCGGACCTACCCGACGCGGACCCGCCAGGGGAGCTACGCCTTCACCGCCGAGGGGGACTTCCTCGCCTCGATCAACACGCGCGACCCGGCGGGGATGGCCGGGATGCTGCGCCAGGCGCTGGCGCGGTGGGACGAGTTGCGCCGTCCGGGCGCGGCGCCGGCCGATCCGGCGACCGCGCTCGACGCCGACGTGGCCCCGGTGGCGCACGGCTACCCGGAGGGCGGGCTGGTCCTGCAGGTCGCGGCGCGCGACCTGCCGCGCGACGATGATACGCGCAAGGACGACTGGCGCAAGGTCGCCTGGAACCTCGATTACGCCTGGTTCACGCGCGAGGAGGCGCGGGCGATCGTCCCGGAGCCGCGCGTGGCGGGGAACCGGCGGGCGGCGCCGTGGGCGGTCGTCCGCCGTCTGGCGCGCTTCCACCTGCGCGACTTCGTGCGCGGGGAGCCGTTCGCCTGGCCGGAGGGGGCGATTCGCCACGGCGAGTTGTGGGCGGAGATCGTGGAGGTGGCAGGCGAGCGGGTGCGGCTGGCGCTGCGCGGGGCGGTGCGCCTGGAGTGGGAGGCGCGCTGGGTCCGGCCCGAGGACGGCGAGGAGCGCCGCTATCCGAGCGGCTACGACTCCACCTTGGAGGGCGAGGCCCTCTGGGACGACGGGCGGGGGGCCTTCACCGCGTTCGATCTCCTGGCGGCCGGGCCGCGCTGGGGCGCCAATCAGTACAACAACCGCGACGACGACCTCGGGCCGGCGCCGCTGGGGATCGCCTTCGGGCTGGCCGGATCGACGCCGCGCGAGCGCACCGCGCCGCACTGCCTGCGCACCTGGACCACGGCGGACGAGGCGGCGCGGCGCGGCCGGGTCAGCGTCGAGCGCCACGACTACTTCGCCGGCCCGGCGCGGGGGTAGGGCCGGTGGGGCTGGGCCGGTGGTGGGGGGCGGCGGGCGGGCGTCGGCCCCCAGGGGCAGGAGGCGCGCGTGGCCTACACGGTCGCGGTCCTGGCCGACATCCACGGCAACGACGCGGCGCTTGACGCGGTCCTCGCTGACTTAGCGGCGCAGCCGCACGACGCGATCGTGCTCGCCGGCGACCTCCTGGTCAACGGGCCGCGGCCGCGGGAGGTGCTGGCGCGCGTCCGCGCCCTGCGGGCGCCGGCGATCTACGGGAACACGGAGCGGGCCCTCGTCGCGGCGCGCGACGGGGCGGACGTCGATCCGGTCACGGCCTGGGCGCGGGCGCGGCTCGGCGAGGACGACCTGGCGTACCTGGCCGCGCTGCCCTTCGCGCACCGGGTCACGCCGCCGGGCGGCGCCTCGCCCGCCGATGACCTGCTGGTCGTCCACGCCACACCGACCGACGTGAACGCGATGCTCGTCACCGAACTCCCGCCGGTCGGCGACGCGCTCGCCGCGCCGACGCCGGAGCCGGAGGCGACCGCGCTCCTCGGCGCGGCCCGGGCGAACCTGATCCTCTACGGGCATATCCACTATGCCTCGGCGGGGACGATCCGGGGGCAGCGCCTGGCCTCGATCGGGTCGGTCGGCTTCCCCTTCGATGGCGACCACCGGGCGGCCTATGCCCTCGTCGCCTGGGAGGGGCGAGCCTGGCGGGTCGCGCACCGCCGGGTCGCCTACGACCACCAGGCGACCATCGCCGCGCTCGGGCGGGAGGGGGCGCCGGGGGCCGCGCTGTTCGCCCGGCGGCTGGCGGAGGCGGCCTGGATCCCGTTCGGCTAGGCGCCCCCGGCGCCGCCGGAGCGATTCGCGCACCGATTGGGCAAGTGCCTGGGTAGGGGTTTGGGCGTTCAGGCGAACGCACGTACGGCCGCCGCCCGCCAGGGGATGGAGACGGCCGCGCGAACGGCCGATCCCGCGATCGATGACCATTCCTACAGTGGCACGTCGCCCTCCAGACCGTCGAGCGGCCGGCACCGGCGCGACTCCCCGCCCCAGCGCGCGTGTCACCGATGGAACGGGACCGTTGAAGTGTCACCGCAGGATGGGGTAGAGTGTCGGCCCTGATGACCGCTCCCGCTTGCGGACGCGCCGCTCGGCCCGATCCCGCGGCTTCACCCTTCACCCGGAGCGCGACGATGATGGAGGACCGGCGGAACTGGGCGGGCAACTACACCTACGGCGCGGCGCGGGTACACCGACCCGCAACGATCGCGCAAGTGCAAGAAATCGTCGCCGGTTGCCGCAAGGTCAGGGCGCTCGGCTCGCGCCACTCGTTCAACGCGATCGCGGACACGCCCGGCGATCTCCTCTCGCTCGAGCGGCTCGATCGCGTGGTGGCGCTCGACCGCGCGCGCCGCACGGTGACGGTCGAGGCCGGGGTCCGGTATGGGCCGCTCTGCCGCTGGCTGCACCGCGAGGGCTTCGCGCTGCACAACCTGGCCTCGTTGCCCCATATCTCCGTCGCGGGCGCCTGCGCGACGGCGACCCACGGCTCGGGCGATCGCAACGGCAACCTGGCCACGGCCGTGGCGGCGATCGAATTGGTCACCGCCGCTGGTGAGGCGGTGACCCTGTCGCGGGACTGCCATGGCGCGGAGTTTTTGGGCGCGATCGTCGGCCTCGGCGGGCTCGGGGTGGTCACGAGACTGACGCTGGACCTCGTGCCGGCCTTCGCGATGCGCCAGGATGTGTACGAGGATCTGTCCCTGGAGGGGTGGAGGCCCACTTCGACGCCATCGTAACGAGCGGCTATAGCGTCAGCCTCTTCACCGACTGGCGTGGCGCGCGCTTCACCCAGGTGTGGGTGAAGCAGCGCGCCGCCGACGGGGCCGTGCCCAAGGCGGAGCCTGAGTTGTTCGGGGCCAGGCGGGCGACCAGCAAACGCCACCCGATCGACGGCGTCTCGGCGGAGAACTGCACCGAGCAGTTGGGCCTGCTCGGCCCGTGGCACGAGCGCCTGCCGCACTTCCGCCTGGAGTTCACGCCGAGCAGCGGCGCGGAACTGCAGAGCGAGTACCTGGTGCCCCGGCGGCACGCCCTGCCCGCTTTGCGCGCGATCGACGGCCTGCGCGAGCGGGTGGCCCCGCTCCTGCAGATCTCCGAGGTGCGCACGATCGCCGCCGACGACTTGTGGATGAGCCCATGTTACGCGCAGGCCTGTGTGGGCATCCACTTCACCTGGATCCCCGACTGGCCCGCGGTCAGGGAGCTGCTCCCGCTGATCGAGGAACAACTCGCGCCATTCGATGCCCGCCCCCATTGGGGCAAGCTGTTCACGACCCCCCCGGCGCGCCTGCGAGCGCTCTACCCGAGGCTGCCGGACTTCCAGGAACTGCTGCGCCGTTACGATCCTTCGGGGAAGTTCCGCAACCCCTTCCTGGACACCGCCATCTTCGGGGCGCCGCAATGAAGGGAAGCGCCTGTCGCGCCGGCCGCGCATGGTTTTCGTTTTCCCGTGGCGGCACGGCTGCCACGAGGCCCACGGCGTTGCGCCGCTGCCCGTGCCGCATCCTCGCCCGCGGGCGGCCGCGCGCCGCCTAGGCGACCGGCTGGCCTGCCCGGAGGCTGGCCAGGAACTGGCGCACGGCGGCGGCGATCCGCTCCGGCGTGAAGCCGCGCTCGTGGCGCTGGAAGAGGTAGAGGTCGATGGCGAGCGGCGCCAGCAGGGCGTCGGCGAGCCAGGCGGCGTCGAGCGGCGCCAGTTCGCCCGCCGCCAGCGCCTCCTCCACGGTCGCCAGCACGATCCTATACAGCCACTGGTAGAGCGGGCCGCCGTAGATCGCGCCCCGGCGGTCGCCGCAGGCGGCGTCGGCGATGGCGCCGAGCAGCGGGGCATTCTCCTCGTTGAAGGCGATCAGGCGCAGGAGGACCGCTTCGAGCCGCGCCAGGGCCGGCCCCGCCGCCGGGCCGGGCGCCAGGCGCGCGGCGGTCTCCTCGCGGAACCGCCCGGTGTTCTCCTCGAGCAACCCCTGGCAGAGCAGGCCCTTGTGGGCGTAGCGGCGGTAGAGCGTGCCCGGCCCGATGCCGGCCGCGCGGGCGATCTGGTTCATGCTGACCGCGTCGACGCCCCGCTCGGCGAAGAGCGCGCGCGCCGCCGCCAGGATGCGCCGCCGGTTCTCCGCCGCGTCGCGCCGCTCACCGCGCAGGGCTTCTGGGGCCTCCGCGGGGCAGGGGGGGGCGTCGGGGCGCCCGTGTGCCGCCCGACCGCCGTCGTGCCCTTCGCCCCTGGGTTGTCCGAGCCCGCGCGCTTCCCGCGTCGCCATGCCGCTACTTCCTCTCGACAGTCTTGACAAGTGGAGGAGGCTCCACTTATTCTAGCAGCGCCGAGGCCCCGCGGCAAGCGCCGGGGGGCCGCGCCCGGCGAGTGCCGCAACGGTTGTCGCGAATTCGGAAAGGCCGGCCGACATGAAGATCACCGACGCGCGCACGACGGTCGTGGGCAACCCGTGGAAGAACTGGGTCTTCGTGCAGCTCTTCACCGACGAGGGGATCGTCGGCGTCGGGGAGGCGACCGGCGGGCTCTCGACCAAGCCGAACGAGGCGGCGGTCCACGAGCTGAAGCCGCTCTACCTGGGCCGGGACCCGCGCGACGTCGGCGCGGTCTGGGACGCCATGCACAAGGGGCTCTTCCTCAACCAGAACGCGGCGATGGCGGGGATCGAGATGGCCTGCTGGGACATCCTCGGGAAGTCCCTGGGCGTGCCGGTCTGGCGCCTCCTCGGGGGGCGGCAGCGCCCGCGCCTGCGCGCCTACGCCAACGGCTGGTACCAGGGGCCGCGCGACCCGGCGTTCTTCGCCGAGCGCGCGGCCGAGGTCGTCGCGCGGGGCTACACCGCGCTGAAGTTCGACCCGTTCGGCGACGCCTACCGCTTCCTCGACCGCGCCGAGTTGCGCCGCTCGCTGGCGATCGTCGGGGCGGTGCGCGGGGCGGTCGGCGACGAGGTGGACCTGCTGATCGAGGGGCACGACCGCTTCTCGGTCTCGACGGCGATCGAGGTCGGCCGCGCCCTGGCCGAGTTCGACCCCTTCTGGTTCGAGACGCCGGTGCTGTCCACCGAGGTCGAGGCGCTGGCGGAGGTGGCGCGGGCGGTCCCGGTGCGGGTGGTCGCCGGGGAGCGCTTCGCGAGCAAGGGGGACTTCGCGCGGCTGCTGGAGACGCGGGTGATCGACGTCGTCCAGCCGGAGATCCTGCGCTGCGGCGGCGTCTCGGGCCTGACCAAGATCGCCGGGATGGCCGAGGCGTACGACGCCTTCGTCGCGCCCCACAACGCGCAGAGCCCCTTCACGACGGTGGTGAACGCGCACGTCGGCGTGACCCTGCCGAACCTGCTGATCCAGGAGTGCTTCGACGATTTCCTGGTCCCTTGGAGCCGGGAGATCATGACCGGGACGGTGCGGATCGTCGAGGGGTACATCGAGGCGCCGGACGGGCCGGGCTTCGGGGTGACGCTCGACGAGGCGGCGCTGGCGCGGTACCCCTACGCCGACCGCCACTTCCTCCGCCTCTTCGCGGCCGGCTGGGAGCGGCGCGAGGCGGCGGCGGAGGCGTAGCGCGGGGGGGCGGGGGCTGGGGGGCCGACGGGTTGAAACCCGTCGCCAGGGGCCTATCGGCCACGAAGCACCCTGCGGGGCATACATCCGCCTCCGCGGACTGGGACGGTTGCCAGCCCCGAGATTTTCTCGGTAGCCGCAGCCGTTGGGTAGATTCCCGCACGGCAGCAGGTGTATGTCCCGCAGGATACTTCATGGCCGCAGGCCCGTCGCGGCGGGTTGCACCTCGCCTGCCCCGCCGCCCCTTCGCCGCGCACCCATCGTGTGCGACAATGCGACCCGACCGGATTTGCGCCGTGCCGGGTCCGTTGGTATCCGCTCTGAGAGGATGGGGAGGTGCGCGATGGCCCAACTGAGTTTCGGTATCAAGACCGCCCCGCAGCACACCACCTATGAGGCGATGCTGGAGGTCTGGCGCGAGGCCGACGCCACGCCGGTCTTCGAGCACGCCTGGCTGTTCGACCATTTCGCGCCGATCCACAGCGACGTGGACGGGCCGTGCCTGGAGGGCTGGACGACCCTGGCGGCCTACGCCGCGCTGACCAGCCGGATCCGCCTTGGGCTGATGGTCACCGGGAACACCTACCGCCACCCGGCCGTGCTGGCGAAGATCGCGGCCACGACCGATGTGATCGCCAATGGGCGGCTCGACCTGGGCCTCGGCGCGGGGTGGAACGAGTACGAGCACCGGAGTATGGGCATCCCGCTCTACGCGCCGGGGGAGCGCATCCGGCGGCTGGGCGAAGCCTGCGAGATCATCAAGCGGCTCTTCACGCAGCACACCGTCGACTTCGACGGGCGCTACTACCAGCTCCGGGAGGCGCGCTGCGAGCCGAAGCCGGTGCAGCGGCCGGGGCCGCCCTTCGTCATCGGCGGCAGCGGCGAGCAGTTGACGCTGCGCGTGGTGGCCCGGTACGCCGACGTCTGGAACTTCGCCGGCGGGTCGGTCGAGACCTTCCGGCACAAGGTCGGCGTCCTGCGCGAGCACTGCGCCGCGGTCGGGCGCGACCCGTCGGACATCCGGCTCTCGGTGCAGACGCCGGTGGACTACGACGATCTGCCCGGCACGGCGGCGGCGGTGCAGCGTTTCGTGGACGCCGGCGCGACGCACCTCATCCTCAACCTGCGCCCCCCCTACCCGGCGGGGATCGTGGCGCGGCTGGCGGAGGAGGTCGTGCCGCGCGTGCGGGCGTAGGCCCCGGCCGCGTGCGGGCGCGTTCGACCGACCTGGGCCGGCCCTATGGCACCACTCTTGCAAGCCGGGGGGGGCGGCCGCGCCTCGCCCGTCGCCGTGTCGTTGCCGACGGGGGGAGCAACCGGCGCGCAAGGGCGGGTGGAGCCCGGAAGAGTGCGTGGCAGCCGTCCGCCGGCTGCTCGGCAGTGTGGCATGAGGAATGGAGGATACAGCTATGACGGCCCCAGGCCAGTCCACGCGGGATATTCTCGCGCCGGAGAATGCGGCGAAGCGCGACGAAATCATCGGCATGCTTACGAAGGCATACTGGATGGAGATCGAGACGGTGATGAACTACATCACCAACTCGGTCAACCCCGATGGCGTCCGCGCGCGGGAGATCGCGGAGTCGCTGGAGCAGGACATCACCGAGGAGTTGGGGCATGCCCAGCTCTTCGCGCGGCGGATCAAGGAGCTGTACGGCGTGGTGCCGGGGTCGCTGGACTTCCGGGCCGAGCAGCGCGACCTGCAGCCGCCCGAGCGGCAGACCGATCTCACCCACGTCATCAAGGGGGTGATCGCGGCCGAGTCGGGCGCGATCACGTTCTACAACCAGGTCATCGAGGCGACCGACGGTATCGACCCGGTGACGCAGGACATGATGATCGATGTCCTGCGCGACGAGCAGGGGCACCGCCGCCTCTTCGAGGGGTTCCTGAGGGAGTTCGAGGCCGGGGCGGGGCAGGGGGCCGGCGGGTAATCTGCGGGCGGTTTCATCTGGTGGCCACCAAGGATGGGAGCGGCCGGCGTGACAACGCCGGCCGCTCGCCGTTATCGGGCAACGGGGGCGCGGAGCCCCAGGGTGTGCCGGCGTGGTCAATCCCCGGTCAGCACCAGCCCCCCGTCGCTGTCGGCCCCGCCGGCTGTTCGGGCGGCGGGGCGGTTGGGGTGTGGCTTAGGCCGGGCGTTGTTTCCGCCGCCGAGGCGCGCGGCGATGGCGGCGCTGAGCGGCTCGATCGCGTCGGCGACCGCGGCGGCGCGCGCCAGGACGGCCGGCGGCAGGCCCGCCAGCCGCGCGACCTCGATGCCGAAGCTGCGGTCGGCGGCGCCCGGCTCGATCCGGTGCGGGAAGGCGATGCCGTCGGGCCGCTCCTCGACCGCCGCGCGCAGCAGCGCGACCTGCGGATGGACATCGTGGAGCGCCGCCAGCTCGTGGTAGTGGGTGGCGACGATCGCGCGCGGGCGCACCCGCCCGGTCGCCAGGTGCTCGATCACCGCCCAGGCGAGGGCCATGCCGTCGTGCGTGCTGGTCCCGCGGCCGATCTCGTCGAGGAGGACCAGACTGCGGTCGGTCGCGCCGTTGAGGACGCCGGCCGTCTCCAGCATCTCGACCATGAAGGTGGAGCGCCCGCCGGTCAGGTCGTCGGTCGCGCCGATCCGGGTGAAGATGGCATCGACCAGGCCGACGCGGGCGGCGCGGGCCGGGACGAACGAGCCGACCTGCGCCAGCAACGTGACGAGTGCGACCTGGCGCATCCAGGTACTCTTGCCGGCCATGTTCGGCCCGGTCAGCACCACCAGTTGGTCGCGCGCGCCGCGCCGCCGCAGGCAGGCGTCGTTCGGCCGGAACTCGCGGTTGACTTCGAGGACCGGGTGCCGGCCCGCCTCGATCCTCAGTTCGTCGCCGTCGTCGACGGTCGGGCGGACCCAGCCGCGCTCGGCGGCGACCAGGGCGAGGGCGAGCGAGGCGTCGGCGGCGGCGAGGTAGCGGCCCAGGTCGCGCAGGTCGGCGGCGGCGCCCGCCGCCTCCGCGCGCAACTCGGCCAGGATCGCCTTGGTCTCCGCCGCGACGGTCGCCTCCGCCGCGGCCAGCGCGGCGGCGTGCTCCTCCAGTTCGGCGGTGGTCCACCGCTCGACCTTCTGCAGGCCGCCGCGCCGGATCCAGTCGTCCGGGACGGGCGTGTTGACCGGCGCTTCCAGGAAGAGCCCCTGCGTGCCGGTCCGTTCGAGCCGCACCCTGGCGAGGCCCGGCCGCCGGCGCAGCCCTCGACCCAACGCGACTGCCAGGTCGCCGCGCCGCGCACTTCGGCGAGCGCCGCGGCGAGGGTGGGGCTCGCCTCGGGGCGGATCGTCCCCGGCTCGCCCTCCTCCGGCAGCGCGGCGGCCAGCCGCTCGGCGACCGCCGCCAGGCGCGGGCGCGCCCGGCCGAGGCCGCGCAGGAAGGGCGTCGTGGCGCCGGCCATGTCCCGCGCCAGTTCGGGCAACCGCCGCGCGACCGCCGCGAGGGCCGCCAGATCCTCCGGGGTGGTCTTGCCGGCGGCGGCGCGCCCGGCCAGCCGCTCCAGGTCGGGCATTGCCGCCAGGTGGCCGGCGAGGGCCGCGCGCAGGGGGGCGTCCGCGACGAGTTCGGCGACGATCCGCTGGCGCACGGCGATCTTGCCGAGATCGGTCAGTGGGCGCAGGACCCAGGCGCGCAGCATCCGCCGCCCCATCGGCGTGACCGTCCGGTCGAGCGTCGCCAGCAGGCTGCCGGCGCGCTCCCGGCCCCGCTCGGTCTCGACCAGTTCGAGGTGGCGCTGGGTGGCGGCGTCGAGGCGCATCCCGTCGTCCGCCCCGGCCTCCTGCGGCGCGTCGAGCGGCGGCTGGTCCTCGCCCTGCGTCGTCTCCAGGTAGCGCAGGACCACGCCGGCCGCCGACCGCGCCAGCGGCAACTCCGCCAGCGGGGCGTCGGGGAACGCGCGGCGCAGCGCCTCCTCCGCGCCGCGGCTCGGGCCGACCGGCGTGACGTTGCGCCCGGCGACAATCGCGTCCGGGGCAGGCAGATCGCTGGGGACCAGCACCTCCGCCGGGTCGAGCCGCTGCAGCTCGGCGGCGGCGTCCTCGCGGTCGAACTCGCCGGCCTTGAACTCGCCCGCCGCGACATCGGTCCAGGCCACCCCGAGCCGCTCCCCGGCGGCGGCGACCGCGGCGAGGTAGGTCGGGCGGTCCTCGCGCAGGAGGCGCGGGTCGGTGACGGTGCCGGGCGTGAGCGTGCGGACGACGGATCGCTCGCGCGGCCCGCCCCCGTCCTGCGCCTCGCCCTCCTCGCAGACCGCGACCCGGTAGCCGCGCGCCAGCAGCCGCGGCAGGAAGGCGTCGAGGGCGTGGTGGGCGAAGCCGCACTGCGGGACGGGGGGCGCGGCCCCGCCGGACGGGCGGTCGGTCAGCTTGAGGCCGAGCTCGCGCGCGACCAGCTCGGCGTCGTCGAAGAGGACTTCGTAGAAGGCGCCGACGCGGAAGAGGAGAACAATACCGGGGTGGGCGTCGCGCAGCTCGAGGTACTGGCTGACCAGGTCGCCGTACTGCTTGCCCCCCGCCTGCGCCTTCGTCCCCCCGCGCGCCATCGCTACGCCCCCGTCGCCGCCGGGGCGCCGGCGGCCAGCAGCGCCGCCAGGCCGGTGACGCGCTCGCGGTCGCGCACCTCGGCGACGGCGCGGGCGACCGCCGCCCGGTCGCCGACGATCACCGCCGCCCGCCGCGCCCGCGTCAGCGCGGTGTAGAGGAGGTTGCGCGAGAGCATCGGGCCGTGGCTCGACGAGACGAGCAGGACGACGCCGGGCCACTCGCTCCCCTGCGAGCGGTGGACGGTGAGGCAGTAGGCGTGGTCGAGGTCGAGCAGATCGGCCGGGGCGTAGGCGACGACGCGGCCGTCGCCGAAATCGACCGTCACCTCGTCGGGCGCGACGGCGGTAATCTCGCCGCCGTCGCCGTTGAAGACGCCGAGATTGTAGTTGTTGCGCGTCTGGATCACCCGGTCGCCGAGGCGCAGCGGCAGCGCGCCGTGCGGGCGCTCCGGCCGGTCGCCGGGCGGGTTGAGCCGCGCCTGCAGCGCGCTGTTGAGCGCCTGGCAGACGCGGGTCAGGGGCGCGAGGGTCTGCACGTCGCCCGGCGTCAGGCCGAGCGCGCGGGGCAGATGCCCTGCCGCCCACTCGGCCGCGACCTCGGCCACCCGATCGGCGCCGGCCGGCACGAAGACGCAATCGACGTCGGGGCCGAGCGCGGCGGCCGGGTGCAGCTCGGGGGCCTCGCCACGACGGATGCGGTGCGCGTTGGCGACGATCAGGCTGCGCGCCGCCTGCCGGAAGACCGTCGCCAACTGCGCCGACGGCACCACGCCGCTGGCGAGGAGATCGCGCAGCACCTGGCCGGGGCCGACGCTCGGCAACTGGTCGGCGTCGCCGACGAGGATCAACTGGGCGCGCGGGCCGACGGCGCCGACGACCGCGCGGGCGAGCCCGGTGTCGAGCATGCTCGCCTCGTCGACGACGATCGCGTCGTGGGGCAGCGGGTCGCGCGGGCCGTGGCGGAAGCCCCGCGGCCCGGCCCCGAGCAGACGGTGGAGCGTGCGCGCCTCCAGCCCGACCACGTCGCCGAGCCGCTTGGCGGCCTTGCCGGTCGGCGCGGCGAGCGCGATCGAGCGCCCGAGGGCGCCCAGGCAGCGGACGAGCGCGCGCACCGTCGTCGTCTTGCCGACGCCGGGACCGCCGGTGAGGACGAAGCAGCCGCTGGTCGCGGCGGCGCGGACGGCGGCGCGCTGCTCGTCGGAGAGGGCCGCGGCGTCGGCGTCGCGCGCCAGCCAGGCGTCGACCGCCGCGACGGGGAGCGGTGCTGGCCGGTCGGCGAGCGCGCGCAGCCGCGCGGCCAGTACCTCCTCGGCGCGCACCAGGCCGCGCAGCCCGATGCCGGGGCCGGGTTCGGGGGTGGTCGGCGTCGTCGCCGGGGCCGGCTCGTAGATTCGCAGCCGGCCGGCGGTCGCCGGCGCGGGGAGCGGGGCGCCCTGACCGGCGGACGCGAGGGCCAGGAGGGGCAGCGTCTCGGCCGGCGGGGGCGGCGGGGCGCCCCCGGCGCCAGCGGCCGCGATCACGCCGCCCGCCAGCAGTTGCGCGGCGGCGGGTTCGAGGGTCGCCGGCTCGACGTCGGCCAGGTCGGCGGCGGCGGCGGCGAGCGCGTCCCGGTCGAGGCGGGTGTGCCCCGCTCGGCCGCGCGCAGCAGGGCGGCGTGGACGGCTGCCTGGAGGCGGGCGGCGGCGGCCGGGCGCACGCCGAGGGCGCGGCCGAGGCGGTCGGCCGCGCCGAAGCCGAGGCCCGGCACCTCGGCGACCAGGCGGTAGGGGTTGGCGGCGAGGACCCGGGGCGCGTCCTGGCCGTAGGCGCCGACGAGGCGCGCGGCGTAGCGGGTGTCGAGGCCGTGCCCGGAGAGGAAGGCGCTGACCGCGCGCAGGGCGCGGTGGTCGGCCCAGGCGGCGGCGAGCGCGGCGGCGCGCCGCGGCCCGATGCCCGGCACCTCGCGGACGCGCGCGGGGGCGGCGTCGAGGATCTCCAGCGTGCGCTCGCCGAAATGGTCGACGATGCGCCGGGCCAGGGTCGGGCCGGGCCGAGCTGGCGGATCAGCCCGGAGCCGAGGTAGCGGGCGGTGTCGTCGAGGGTCGAGGGCGGGCGCACGGCGGCGGTGTCGGGGCGGAACTGCGCGCCGTGGCGGGGGTCGGTCTGCCAGCGGCCGGTCAGCGTCAGCGTCTCCCCCGGCTGGACCGCCGGGAGGGTGCCGACGACGGCGACCGGGTCGCGCCGCCCGCGCGCGCGGAGGCGGACGACGCTGAAGCCATTCTCCGGGTTGTAGAAGGTCACGCGCTCGACCGCGCCCTCCAGGGCCGTCGCCGCCTCCCGCTCGCCCACCGCACCATCCCCGCCGTCCCGCGTCTCCTGCTCCGAACCGATGTTCTGTCAAAGTATAGCGGAAAAGACCGGCGTGCGGCTCCCTATCCGGGGAGGGGGTGGGATGGGGCGCTGGGGCGACGGGGGGCCGGTGGCCGCGCGCTGTCGTCGCGGGTTGTTCGTGGGGTGCGCGGTGGCGATCAGCGGCAGCCGGATCGTCATCGTGGTGCCGCGGCCAACCTGGCTGCGGGCCTCGAGGCGCCCGCCGTGGGCCTCGACGATCGTCCGGGCGATCGCCAGCCCCAGTCCGGCGCCGCCCTGCTTGCGGGCACGGGCCTTGTCGACGCGGTAGAACCGCTCGAAGATCAGGGGCAACTCGGCGGCGGGGATGCCCGGCCCCCGGTCGGCGACGGCGATGCAGAGTTCGCCGCCCTCGGTCGTCGAGGTCAGGGCGATGCGGGCGCCGGGGGCGCTGTACTTGACGGCGTTGTCGACCAGGATCAGGACCGACTGCTCGATCCGCGTCTTATCGGCGCGCACCCGGCCGGCGCCCTGGAGGGCGATGGCGAGGCGGATGTCCTGCTGGCGGGCCAGCACCTCGGCGGGCTCGGCGAGGTCGCCGACGAGGCGCGCGACGGGGAGCGGCTCCGGCTGCAGGGGGAGCGAGGCGGAATCGGAGCGCGCCAGGAAGAGCAGGTCCTCGACCAGCCGCTGCATCCGCCCGGACGCCTTCAGGATCTCCGCGAGGATCTCGCCGTGGACGCCGCCGCGGTCCAGCGCCAGCCCCACCTCGGCATTGCCGCGCAGGATGGTGAGGGGCGTGCGCAACTCGTGCGAGGCGTCGGCGATGAAGTCGGTCTTCGCCCGCAGCGCCCGCGCCAGTTGCTCGGAGGTCGCCTGCTGGCGGGCGTAGAGGCGGCGGACCTCGCCGACCGTCCGCACGACCGAGTAGGCGAGCGCGGCGCCGACCAGGACCAGGCCGCCGAGGACGCCGAAGAGGACGTAGGTGGCGGTGCGGCTGGCGCGGTCGACGCTCTCCAGGGCGGCGGCGGCGCGGATTTCCCCGAGCTGATCGACGTCCGCCGCCGCGGCCTCGAGGGCGTCGAGCCGGACCAGCCCCTCATCGCTGGCCCGCGTGAACTCCTGCGGGTCCGTCTCGCGCAGCTCGATCGCCGGTCTGAAGCCCGCGTAATACCCGTTGACCATTTGGCGCAGGCGGGCGGGTCGGGGCAGGGAAGGATCGGTGATCCCGAGGCGTTCCAGCCCGTCGATCTCCCGGTGGACGTCGCGGTACGCGCGCTCGAATTCCTCCCGCCCGCCGCGCGACGCGGGGGCAAAGGTGATGTTGCGGTGGTAGTGCCGCAGATTGAGGACGGCGACGCGCAGGTCGTCGCCGCGGTCCTCCAGCTCGACATCGTAACGGAGGGCGCGTTCGGTGACCTCGCTCACGCTGCGGTTGATCGCGATCCCGACCAGGCCGGCGATGGCGATCGCCAGGAGCAGGCCGCCGACCGGCAGGCCGACGATCAACCAGGGTTGCGCGCGCAGGCGCTTGAACCAGCCCACGATGCCTCCTCCGCGTCGCGACCGCGCGATCGGCCACCGGTGATCGGCTCGTCGCCGCTGCGGCTCAGCGACGGGCACCCCGGCGCGGCCCCTGCAATTCGTGAACCACGCCGACCGCCGATTGCCGGCCGCCCGCCACTCCTCTATACTGCGGGCCATGCAGATCTTGATCATCGAGGATGAGGACGCCATCGTCGGCTTCCTGGAGCGCGGGCTGAAGGCCCACGGCCACCAGGTCATCAGCGCCGATAACGGCGAGGATGGCGCGACCCTGGCGCTCGATCCGGCGGTCGAGCTGGTGCTGCTGGACATCGCGCTGCCGGGACTCGACGGGCACCGGGTGCTGGCGCGCGTCCG
>JAUJMV010000001.1:18272-97871 GCA_030446685.1 Thermomicrobiales bacterium
TCCGTGCCCTGACGCGGCGCGCGGACCAGCAGCAGGCGACCCAGCTCCGCGCCGGCGATCTGCGCGTCGATCTGCTGGCCCACCGTGTCTGGCGCGACGGGGCGGTGGTCGATCTCTCGCGACGCGAGTTCGCCCTGCTCGAACACCTGATGCGCCACCCCGGCCAGGTCCTTTCCCGCCAGCAGTTGCTCTCCGCGATCTGGGAGTACGACTTCGACCCCGAGTCGAACGTCGTCGATGTCTACATCCGCTATCTCCGCCGCAAGATCGACCGGCCCGGCCGGCCCTCGCTGATTACCACGGTGCGCGGCGTCGGCTACCGCTTCGAGCCCCCGGCGGGGGACTGACGGCGGAGGGCCGGGGGCCGAGGAGGCGCGGTGTGGGATCGGGCGCCTCTGCCGTCGGGGGCCGGGGCCGGCCCTCGCCCGGCGCTCACCTAATCGTCGCCCTCCTCCCCGCCGTCCCCAGCATCTCCGCCGTCCTCGTCGTCATCGTCAGCCGGGGGGGGGCGGCGCGGCCGGCGGCCCCGGTGCGGGTACCGGGATCGCCGTCGCGGCGGGCGCCGGGGATGCGGCCGGCGCGGTCGCGGGATTGGCTGTCGCCGCTGGCGTGTCGACTGGCGCGGTCGTCGGGTCCGGGGTGGCGCGGGGTTCGCTCACCTCGATCGCGATCGCGGTCAGGGCGCCGCGCGGCGCCAGGGTGACGTTCGCCTCCCGCGCGCCGGCGATCACGAAGAAACGCCGCCGACCCTGCGAGAAGTCGAGGTCGGCCTCGGTCCAGCCCTGGTTGTGGAAGACCTCGCGGTAGAAGTCGTGGACCGCGTCGAGCGGGGCCGGGGTCAGGTAGTGGGCGTCGGTGAGCAGCAACTCGCCCTGGTCGGCACGCCGATAGTGCTCGCGGATAGCGCCCGGGTAGCGGGGGAGCCCGGCGATGTCGGCCCCCGGGACGTCGCTCCGCGGCAGGGTTGGGGGCGCGGCGCGCCCGGCGGTTGATGTCGGGGCGGGGCCGTTGCCGCTCGCCGGGCGGCGCGCGATCGCGAACCAGCCCGCGCCGAAGCTGAGCAGCGCCAGGAGGAGCGCGAGCGCCACCAGCCCGCCGTGCGATGTCGGCCTTCGCGGGGGCATAGGGCCCATCACCGGCCGTTCCGACCGACGTGTCCGGGGGTCGCTCCGTCGCGCGTTACCCGTCGTTCTCGCCCACCCACCTCCCGCCCCGCTCGGGCCGACGCGCGGGCGGGGGTGACGAAGTCGGGGTGTCCTGACGCCAGTATGGGCGGCAAGGATGAAAGGGGGATGAGGGCGCGATGAGAAGGTTCTCATGCTCCCGCCGGCGGCTGGTTTGTGAGAGTTTGCTCATCGGCCTTTAAGCGAACCTTAACGGAGCCCCGCTAGTGTGGGTGGTGTCACCGGGAGTGGCGCCGGCCGTCACCGGCGCTCTTCCGCTGGCGAAGCGGCGATGGCCGTTGGATCCGGGACGATGCCCGCTGGAAGGCGGCGACAGACGGCTGTTGCCGACAGTCGCCAGGGTCTTGAGGAGGAGGACTCCCGTGCAGTCGCTGAACCACGATGCCGTCAAGCAGACCTACGGCGCGCGCGTGGTGCCGCTGTCGGAGATGGTCGGGGTCGCGCCGCTCGCCCACGCGCCACGGGCCGGTGACCTGATCGTCGCGGAGGTGCTGACGACCGGCCGGCACGATAAGATCGAGGGCCGCTCCGGGCTGACGACGACCATCTTCCCCGGCAGCCGGTTCGTCGGCGTGTTCGGCAACCGCTACGCCACCGATCAGTACGAGGGGTACGTGCCGCGCGAGCCGGTGGAGGAGTGCGACCTGCTCTCGGTCGGGGGGGTCTGCGGCGCGGTCGCCTCGCGGTTCGACGGGTTCGCCGCGCCGACCCGGCTCCGGGTCGTGGGGGCGGTCCGCGACCGGCAGGGGCGGCCGCTCAACTCGCGCCGGTTCGGCCTGCCCGCCGACGATCGTGCCGGCGGGCACGACGGCCGCCGGGAGGCCGGGGTGATCCTGGTTGTCGGGTCCGCGATGAACTCGGGGAAGACGACGACGGTCGGGACGCTGGCGCGGGCGCTGACCGCCGCGGGGCGGCGGGTGGCCGCGGCGAAGGTGACCGGCACGGCGGCCGGCAAGGATGTCCGTTACTACGGCGACTGCGGGGCGAGCCCGGTCCTCGACTTCACCGACGCCGGCCATCCCTCGACCTATCTGCTCGACCCGCAGGAGCTGCTGGCGCTCGCGGCCGCGCTGATCGCGCGGCTGCGGGCCGACGGTCCCGACTACATCGTCGTCGAGATCGCCGACGGTATCTTCCAGCGGGAGACGCGGCTGCTGCTGGAGAGCGCGGACTTCCGCGCCGGCGTCGATCACGCCTTCTTCGCGGCGACCGACAGCCTGTCCGCGGAGTGCGGCGCGCGCCGCCTGCGCGAGTACGGGCTGCCGTTGCGCGCCGTGGCCGGGACGGTGACGCGCAGCCCGCTGGCGACCCGCGAGGCCGAGGAGGCGACCGGGGTCGCCTGCCTGAGCATCGGGCGCATGCTGGCGGGCGAGCTGCTGCCGCTGCTCCAGGGCGCGCGCGCGCCGGGCCGGGATAGGCTGGTGGCGACGCTGCCGCGGACCGCGGGCCTGTACGCGTTCGACGGGGCGGTGGCGGCCTTGCCGGATCGCTGAGGGGGGAGGGCGGCGGCCCGACCGTCGAGCAGGGGTCGGCACGGCCGCGCCGCCGGGAGGCGCGGGGGTAGGCAAGCGGAGATGAGGCGGTGAGCCGATTGGGAGCCCTGGCGACGGATGCTGGAGTGGCCGACGCGCGTGCGGACGGGCGCCGGGCCAGCGGCGTGATGGAGCGGGAAGGGGGTGGGCGTCCGGTCGTGACGGGGCTGGTCTATCCGGGGCTGCCGCAAAACCCGGTGGACGGTCGGACGGCCGACCGGATCGTCCCGCGGGTCGCGCGCCTGCCGCGGCTGGCCCCGACGCCGGGGCGGCCGCTGCGGCTGCGCGGCGCGCTGGTGGAGGTGGTCAACCGCGGGGTGCTGGTGGAGCGCGACCCGGCGACGGGCGGGTCGCGGGGCGTGCCGATGGGGGACGCCGCGATCGGGGGCGATCCGGCGGCGGGGTTCCACGCCCGCTACCGGCCGCGGAACGGCGGCGTGCGGCCGCGCGACAACGAGCGGCTCGCCGGCGCGGGGAACGAGCAGGCGCTGGAGGGCGCGCGCTTCGGCGAGGTCAACGCCTACTACCACGCCGACCGGACGCTGGCCTACGCCAACGGCCTGCTGGCCGAACTGGGCGCCGCGTTGCTGCCGCACCTGCGGATCGTGGTGGAGAGTCACCCCTGCTCGCGCCTGCCCGGCCACGGCCAGGGCGACTGCGACCGGCGCGGCCGCAAGCCCGTCACCTCCAGCGGCGGGCACTACCGGCGGCCCGACACGCGCAACCGCGATCCCCGCTTCGATCACGACTGGGCGGGGATGAACCCGACCGGCGAGGTCCACCTCGGCCCCGGCAACGGCCCCATCCTCGACGCCGGCGGCGCGCCGCTGCTGGTGGACGGCGCGCCCTACAACCGGAAGCCGTCGCACAACGCGGGGATCATCATCCACGAGGTCGGCCACCACATCGTCAGCCACGTCGCCGACTTCCGCTGCAACCGGGACCGCCCGCCCGACCAGACCAGCCACCGCAAGATCCACCTGGACGAGGGGTTCTGCGACTACTGGGCGGCGACGATCCTCGGCACGCCCGCGATCTACGCCTGGCACCGCGCGGGGGAGCCGCTCGCCGCGCGCGGCAACCGCGATCTGTCCGGCCCGCGCACGACCGCCGATTTCGTGCAGGGCGGGGACCCGCACGAGAACGGGAACATCTGGGCGTCGGCGTTGTGGGACCTGCGATCCGCGCTGGGGGCGAGCCGGCGGGCCGATCTGCTGGCGATGCAGATGCTGGTCCTCTGCGGGCGGATCGGCCCGGACAATCCGGCGCGGGACCGGGCGATCCGGGCGCGGAAGGTCCGGCGGAAGGACGAGTTCCGCGAGGGGCTGGCCCTGCTGCTGGCGGCCGACGACCTCCTCTCCGGCGGCGCGCACCGGGCGCTGATCCGCGAGGTCTTCGCGGCGCGCGGGATCGATCTCGAGACGCCGGACCGGGCCTTCGGCCAGCGCCCAGGTCGGCACGGCCCGCCGGGGGGGTGACGATGCTGGCGAAGCTGCGACGGTCGAAGACGGTGGCGACGCTGGTCCACCTGTGGCCGTTCCTCAGGCCGGAGGGCCGCTACCTCGGCTACGCGGTGGCGGTCACGCTGGGCCTGACCGGGATCGAGGTGCTGACCCCGGTCCTGGTGGGCCTCTTCGTCGACGCGCTGCTCGGCGAGCTGGGCGACCCGGTCGGGCGGCCCTTCGGGGGCTGGACGGAGTACCGGCTGCTGCTCGCCCTGGCGGCGGCGGCACTGGCGCGCGGGGCGCTGCTAGCCTGGCAGCGCGCGCTGATGGGGCGGATCGGCCAGCGGGTGGCGGCGCGGATGCGCCGCAAGCTCTGGAGCCACCTACAGCGGCTGCCGCTCGATTACCTGCGCCGCCGCGGGCCGGGCCGGCTCCTGCTGCGCTTCATCAGCGACGCCCGCGCCGTCCAGCGCCTGGTGACCAACGGCGTCGTGCGCGTGACCCAGGATCTGCTGGTCGCGCTCGGGGTGGCGGTGGTGATGCTGGCGATCAACTGGCGGATGGGGCTGGGGATGCTGCTGCTGGCGCCGGCCTTCGGCCTGATCTTCTGGCAGATGAACCCGCGGCTGCAGGAGGCCAGCCGCGCGACCCGCCGCCGCCGCAGCCGCCTCTCGGCCTACCTGAACGACCGGCTGGCCGGGATCGCGATCGTGAAGGCCCGGGTCGGGCACGAGGACGAGGTGGCGCGCTTCGCGGGCAAGAACCGCACCCTGACGCGGCGCGGCATCCGCCAGGCCGCGGTCGCCGCGCGGCTGCAGGGGCTGGCCGCGACGGTCGTGGCGCTGGGCGCCGTCCTGGCGCTGGCGCTGGCCTCGCGCGAGCTGGCGGCGGGCCGGTTGACCGGCGGGCAACTGGTCACCTTCTACACGCTGGTCGGCCTGCTGGGGCCGATCCTCCAGCGGGTGACGACGGCCGACCGCAACCTGCAGGAGGCGCAGATCTCGGTCGAGCGGCTGGCGACGACCCTGGCGCAGCGGCCCGAGGCCCCGCAGGGGGACCAGCGCCCGCCGCTGGTCGTCACCGACGGCACGGTCGCGTTCGAGGAGGTGTCCTTCGCTTTCCCGGACGGGCCGGCGGTGCTGGAGGGGGTGTCGCTGCTGGCGCGGCGCGGCGAGATCGTGGCGGTCGCCGGCGACAACGGCGCGGGCAAGAGCACCCTGCTGGAACTGCTGCCGCGGTTCCGCACGCCGACCGGGGGGCGGATCGCGATCGACGGCCAGGACACCGGCCAGGTGTCGCTGGCCTCGCTGCGGGCGCAGATCGGCCTGGTCGCGCAGGAGGCGCCGCTGATCGACGGGACGCTGGCCGAGAATGTTGCCTACGGGAGCGACGAGGAGGCGACGGAGGAGGGGTTGACCCTGGCCGCGCGGCTGGCCGGGCTCGACCGGGTCGTCGCCGGCCTGCCCGACGGGTGGGAGACGAGGGTGAGCGAGGGGCGGCGGTCGCTCTCGCGCGGGCAGCGGCAGCGCGTCGCGCTCGCCCGCGCGCTGCTCGGCGATCCGCCGATCCTCCTGCTGGACGAGGCGACGGCGTCGCTCGACGCGGCGACGGAGGAGGCCTTCATGGAGGAGTTGCGCGCGCTGGCCCGGCGGAAGACCGTCATCATCGCCACCCACCGCCCGGCGACGCTGCTGGCGGCCGACCGGGCCTACCGGCTCGCAGGGGGGCGCGCCGTCGAGGTGCGCCCGGCGGCGGCGCGCCAGCCGGTGCGGGTGTCGGCCGGGGGGATCGGGGGGCAGCCATGAGCGACGCGGCCGGCGCCCCGACGGGGAAGGGGTTCGCCAGCGCCCTGAGCCTCGCGCTGATCGGGGCGGTGCTCCTGCCGATCGCGGAGAACTGGCGGCGGAAGCCGAAGGACAGCTTCCCGCTGTCCTACTATCCGATGTTCTGCAAGCGGCGCGGCGAGTGCGAGCGCGTCACCTACCTGGTGGGGATCGACGCGCGGGGAGGGCGCCACCTCCTCTCCTACCACTGCGCCGGGTCGGGCGGGTTGAACCAGGTCCGCCGGCAGATCCGGCGGTTCGCGCGGCGGGACGGCGCCGCCGAGGAGCTGTGCGCGTCGGTCGCGACGCGGCTCGCCCGGCGGGGGGGGCGCCACGCCGACCTGGTCGCGATCCAGCTCGTCACCGGCAAGTACCGGCTGGATGACTTCTTCGCCGGGCGGCAGGAGCCGGAGTGGGAGCGGGTGCATGCCACCTGGCGGGCGCGCGGGGTGGGGCGATGATGGGGCTGCTCCGGGCGCTCGATCGCTTCTGGTTCGCCGGCGCGCCCGCCGCGCGGCCGGCCCTCCTGCGGGTGCTGATCGGCGGCTACCTCCTCGTCTACCTGGGGCGGCGCTACGGGATGTTGTTGCGGGTGGCCCGTTCCGACCCGGCGCTGTTCAGGCCGGTCGGCGTGGTGACGGTCCTGGAGCGGCCGCTGCCGGTGGGGGTCTTCCGGGGCCTGCTGCGCGCGACGCTGCTGGTGAACGTGGCGTTCGTCCTCGGCTGGCGGCACCGCCAGACCGGGCCGCTCTTCGCCGGGCTGCTGCTCTGGGTCATGTCCTACCGCAATTCCTGGTCGATGATCTACCACAACGACAACGTCCTGGTGTTGCACGGGATCATCCTGGGGCTGACGCCGGCGGCGGACGCGCTCTCGCTGGACGCCGCCCGCGGCCGCGGCCCCACCCCCGATCGGGGGGCGGGGGGCCGGCGGGCGACTGGCGGCACGGCTGGCCGGTGCGACTGATGACGACCGTGACGCTGCTGACCTATTTCCTGGCGGGGGTCGCGAAGCTGGCGGGGCCGCTCGGGTCGGGATGGGCCGGCGGCGAGGCGCTGCGGGGCCAGGTCGCGGTCGACGGCCTGCGCAAGGCGCTGCTGGGCGAGGGCGCGACGCCGCTGGCCCACGCTTTGTACGACAAGGTGTGGCTCTTCCGGCTGATGGGCGCCGGCTCGCTGGTGCTGGAGCTGGCGGCGCCGCTGGCGCTGGCGGACAGGCGGCTGGCGCGCTGCTGGGCGCTCGGGGCCTGGTTGCTGCACTGGGGCATCTATGCCGTGATGGGGATCACCTTCCGCTACCAGCTCTCGGGCCTGATCTACGCCTCGTTCTTCGACCTCGAGCGCGCGCTGGCGAGCCTGGCTCCGCCCGCCCCGATAACGCGCGGTGCTACGGCCGGCGGGCGAGGACCCAGAGCCACGTTTCGCCGCTGATAGCGAGCCTTTCGGCGCGCTCGATAGTGAATCCGGCGCGGCGCAGGAGGGTAAGGTTGGTGTCGGCGTCGTAATGGCTCCACCACATCGGCGCGCCCCAGCCGAGCCAGTCGCGCTCCGCGCCCTCCCAGGCGCCGATCGCCCAGTTCGCCAGGAAGCGCCCGCCGGGGCGCAGCCAGCGGGCGATCCGCTCGGCCAGCGCCGGGTGCTCCTCGCGCGGGACGTGGATGATCGAGTAACAGGCGACGACCGCGCTGAACGAGGCGGGCGGGAAGTCGACCGCCGTCATGTCGGCGCGGCGGAAGGTGGCGCCCGGGACGTGCCGGCGGGCCAGTTCGAGTTGCCGCGCGGAGAGGTCCACGCCGGTGACGGCGAAGCGTTCCGCCAGCCACTGCGTCACCGGCACGCCCGCGCCGCAGCCGAGGTCGAGGGCCGGGGCGCCGTCCGGGAGGTCGCGCGCCAGGTCTTCGAGCAGATCGAGCAACGCCGGGTCGAGCGGACCCTTGCCGGCGAGGTAATGCTCGGCGATCCGGTCGTAGCCGGACTCGACGATCGCCCTCGGCGCCGGATCATCCCGTGAGGCCATCGCTCATCGCCCGGCGATCAGCGCCGGTAGGCCGCCCAAGTCGTCCACGACGGTGGCGGCCTCCGCGCCGGGCGGGAGCGGCAGGCCGAGGCGGTTGGCCCAGACGACCGGCATCCCGGCGCCCAGCGCCCCGCCCACGTCGAAGGGGGAGCCGGCGACGAAGAGGACGCGCTCCGGCGGGAGGCCGAGCCCGGCGAGGGCCAGGCGATAGGGTCGCGGATCGGGCTTGTAGGCGCCGGCCCGCTCGGCGGTCGCCACCACGGCGAAGGCCGCTTCGAGCGTCGCCACCGCCACGCCCGCGAGGGCCTCCGAGCAGTTGGTGGCGATGGCGAGCGGCAGCCGCAGCGCGCGGAGGGTCGCCGGCACCTCCGGCCAGGGGGTCAGCTCGCCCCAGCGGGCCAGCAACCGCCCGGCCAGCGCCGGGGGCAGACCGGCCTCGCGCGCCGCCTCGGCGATGATCCCCTCGTAGGGCCGGTAGTCGCCCGCCGCCGACGTGCCGCGGAGATAGGCCTGCCGCCAGGCCCGCCCCCGGCCGCCGTACCCCGCCTCCGCCGCGACCGCGTCCCACAGCGACCAGGAGTCGAGCAGCGCCGTCAGCAGATCGAAGCAGACCGCCTCCACGGCGAAGGGCGGCCCGGCCTCCTCATCCATCCCGCTCAACCTCTCTCCCCGCATCGCGCCAGGATCCGATGGTCGTCAAGAAGGGGCGCATGTAGATGGCGCGGCCACAGCCTCATCGGCCACTGACCGTTCCACCCACCCCGGCCGCACTGGGATGCCACCGTCCTGGTACACCGCCACCTGCGGCACATAGAAGAAGAGCTTGCGTTGGTCGCGCCCGAACCAGGAGCGTACCAGCGCCGCTGGCCAGAGACGGGCGGTCTCCTCAAGGGTGGAGGGTGTGAGTGGCAGCACGACTCGCCGGCCGTCGAGCTCGTAGGTCAGGGCGGCGTCCCGGCACGGCACGACTGACAGGGGGAGGACGATCCGGGCAACGGTCGCCAGCGGCAAGTCCGGCAGGCGCCGGAAGTCGATCGGGGTGAGGAACACGACGGAGTGGCGGTACGGCCGCTGGAGTGCCGGCTGCGCGAACGTCGCGTAAATCGCGCGGTAGAACCCCGGCTGCTCCTGCTCGATCCGCCGCCAGCGCGCGCTCCCGGGTATGGCGCTGAGGGGCAGCAGCCCGCGCTCGAGGATCGCCTCAAGCGCGCCCTCGCCGTTGAGTAGGTAGTGGAACAGGTGATCCGTGCTGCAGACGTTCACGCCCTGGCTCCTCCCACGCCCCTTGCCCCGCGCCCTACTGCGCCCGGCCGATCGCCTCGACGGCGGCGGGGTCCTCGAGCGCGGTGAGGTCGCCGAGGGGCTGGTCGAGGAAGCGGGCGCGGATGACGCGCCGCATGATCTTGGCGTTGCGCGTCTTCGGGAGGTCGGTGACGAAGCGGACCGCCTCGGGCTTGAGGGCGCGGCCGAGCTGGGCGATGATGCGCCCCTCGACCTCGGCGCGCAGGGCGTCGTCCGGCGCGTGGCCGGGGCGCGGGACGACGAAGACGACGATCGTGTCCCCCTTGACCGGGTGCGGGACGGCGATCGCCGCGGCCTCGCGCACCGCCGGGTGGGCGACGGCGGCCGACTCGACCTCGGCCGGGCCGACGCGCTTGCCGGCGACCTTGATCGTGTCGTCGGAGCGGCCGAGGATGTACCAGAAGCCGTCGGGGTCGATCCGGGCGAAGTCGCCGTGGACCCACAGGCCGGGGAGGCGCGACCAGTAGGCGTCGAGGTAGCGGTCCGGGTCGTTCCAGAAGCCGCGGGTCATGCCGGGCCAGGCCCCCCGGATCACCAGCTCGCCGACCGCGCCGCGCACCGGCCGGCCGGCGTCGTCCACCACATCCACCGCCATGCCCGGCACCGGCGCGGCGAAGCAGGTCGGCTTGAGCGGCAGGATCGTGTAGGAGCTGAGGATGCCGCCGGAGATCTCGGTGCCGCCGGAGTAGTTGATGATCGGGCAGCGCCCGCCGCCGACCCGCTCGAAGAACCAGGTCCAGGGGTCGGGGTTCCAAGCCTCGCCGCTCGAGCCGAGGACGCGCAAGGAGGAGAAGTCGCGCCCGCGCGGCCACTCGTCCCCCTGCGCCATCAGCGCGCGGACGACGGTCGGGGCGACGCCGAGCGTCGTCACCCGGTGCCGCTCGACCAATTCCCAGAGGCGGTCGGGCTGGGGCCAGTCGGGGGTGCCCTCGAAGATGACTAGCGTCGCGCCGAGGGTGAGCGTGCCGATGATCGCCCACGGCCCCATCATCCAGCCGAGGTCGGTGACCCAGAGGAGCCGGTCGTCGGCCTGCAGGTCGAAGCAGTGCGCCAGGTCCTGGGTCGCCTTGATCGGGAAGCCGTCGTGGGTGTGGAGCGCGCCCTTCGGCCGGCCGGTGGTGCCGCTGGTGTAGATGATCATGAAGGGGTCCTCGGCGGCGGTGCGCGCGGTCTCGCGCTCGGCCGGCTGCCCGACCACGATCTCGTCCCACCAGTGGTCGCGCCCCGGCCGCATCGCCACGTCGAGCGCGCCCCCGGTGCGGCGGCAGACGACGACGTGCTCGATCGCCTCCACGCCCGCGACCGCCTCGTCGGCGGTCGCCTTGAGCGGCACGAACTTGCCGCGGCGGTTCGCGCCGTCGGCGGTGATCAGCACCTTCGCCCCGGCGTCCCGGAGGCGGGTGGCGACCGACTCGGCCCCGTAGCCGGAGAAGATCGGGATGTAGATCGCGCCGAGCTTGGAGACGGCGAGGGTGGCGATCGCCGTCTCGGCGAGCATCGGCATGAAGATGCCGACGCGGTCGCCCCGGCCGACGCCGAGCGCGGCGAGCGCGCCGGCCAGCCGGTTGGTCTCCTCCCACAGCTCGCGGTAGGTGAGGGCGCGGGTCGCGCCGTCGGTCCCCTCCCAGACGACCGCCTCCTTGGCGGCGGTGGAGCCGGCGGCGTGCTTGTCGAGCGCGTTGTGGACGTAGTTGTAGCGCCCGCCGGGGAACCAGGTGGCCCAGGGGAGGCCCCGCGAGAGATCGACGACCTCCCGGTACGGCTCGTAGAACTGGAGGTCGAGATCCTTGACCGTGGCGTCCCAGAACCATTCGACGTCGTCCGCCGCGCGGGCCAGCAGCTCCTCGAAGGAGCCGATGCCGTGGTGGGCCATGAAGCGGCGCAGGCGGCTGCGCTCGAGATAGGCGTCGCCGGGCCGCCAGACGATCTCCGCGCCGCCGTCGCGCCCGACCGGCATCGGCCCCGCCCCCTGCTCCTCCCCGGTCATGGTCGCCCCCCTCCACCCTGAACGAGACGTCTCGCGCGGCGCCGCACCCGCCGGGCGAGGATAGCGCCCGCCGCGCGGCGGCGTCAAGCGGCGGGGAGCGTGGGGCGTGGGGCGGTGGTCAACAGGCAGCAAGCGGAAGGAGCGGAGGCTGATCCCGTGGACCCGGCCAAGGAGCCTTTCCGTTCGCCGCCCCCTGCCTGCCGCCGCACGCGCACCGCGCGGCAAGTAGACAGAACGGGGCGGCGCTGCACCGCCGTTGGCGCGGCAGAGCGCCTACAATCGTTGCTTACGACTTGACGCGCGCGCGCCGCGGGCGTGCGGGGAGGGGAGAGGGTATGGCAGCGGGATCGTCCACGGAGACCAATCTCTGGCTCGCGCAGGCGCTCTTCGATCTGGGCGGGCTGCGGTTCGGCGACTTCACGATCGGGCGCAGCACGCGCAATTCGCCGGTCTACGTCAACCCGCGGGTGCTGATCAGCAATCCGGAGGTGCTGCGGCGCGTGGCGCGGCTGATCGACCGCGAGGTGCAGACCGGGATGTCGCGCAAGCGCGACCCGATCGAGCCGTTCGACCTCGTCGCGGGGGTGCCGTTCGGCGGCCTGCACCTCTCGACCGCCTACGCGCTGAGCACCAACACGCCGATGATCTACGCCCGCCCGCCGGGCAGCGGTTCCAGCGTCGCGAACGGGCACGGCATCGAGGGGCGCTTCCAGCCGGGCCAGCGCGTCCTGCTGGTGGACGACCTAATCACGACCGGCGGCAGCATCATCGAGACGACCGGCCTCCTGGAGGGCGCGGGGCTGAGCGTCCGCACCGTGGTCGTCCTGATCGACCGGGAGCAGGGCGCGCACGAGCGCCTGCGCCACAAGGGCTACGATCTGCTGCCGATCATCTCCCTGCGCGCGATGCTGACCTATTACGTGAACACCGGGCGGATCGGCGAGGCGGAGTTCGAGCGCTGCATGGCCTACTTCGCCGAGCAGAACCGGGAGCAGTAGGGCGGGATGGCGCCCGATGAGCCGCCCCGCCCGCCGGCCGCGGACGCCGCCCGGCGTGAGATCGCGCGCACGCTCCGCCTGCTGGTGGCGCTGCTGCTGCTGACTGTGCTGGTCGTCATGCTGCTGGAAGGGCTCGGGCTCCTGTAGCCCCCGCGCGCCGCGTCGCCGCGCCGCAGCCCTTGCCGCGACCGGCGGCTCGCCGTACACTTCTCAGGCGAGGCGGCACGCGGCTTGCGTCTGCCCGGCGGGTGGGTGGCCGCCCCGAGGCTATCCCGGTATCGTTGCGCCACCGGCGGGGAGCCGGGATCGTCTTCCCGCACCGCGGTGTGACACCCAGGGCGTGGCGGCGGCCCGGCGACAGCGTGAACGGACAAGGTGAACCAACCGTGCGAGACCGGTATGTCCTGCACCGCTACCAGTTAGCGGCCACCACGCGCCCCTCGGATGTCGGCGACATCTTCGCGATCAACCCGATCCGCCGCTCCCTGGCGGCGATCCTGATCTCCCTCGGCCTGATCGTCGGCCCGCTGACCTTCATGCGGGGCGACGCGCAGGTGGCGGTGCTCCTGGCGACCTCCTGGTTTTCCTTCAGCACGCTGGTGATGTGCATCCCGGTGCTGCTGATCTCGCTGCTCGAGGAGGGGTGGAACCAGCTCCAGCGGCGGGTCTGGCCGACGATCGACGAACTCGATCTCAGCCCGCGCGCGCGCCACCTCCTCCACCGCCACGGCTTCGTGACGATCGGCAAGGTCGAGCGGACGCCGGACGGCGTGCTGCTCCTGCTGTCCAACATGGACAGCCAGACCCTGCACGAGATCCGCCGCAGCGTCAACCTCTACCGCTACCAGAAGTGGCAGGAAAACGGCTTCCGGTAAGTACGAAGTACGAGGTACGAAGTACGAACAATACCGGCCCCGGCTGTGCTATAACCTCCGCATCGTGCGTGAGGGCGGGCACCGATGGGGCTGCGGCGCCTGTTCGTACTTCGTACCTCGTACTTCGTACTTCACGCAGGGGGTGCAGGGTGGACGCGTCGGGGGTGCGGGCGCTGCAGGGGCGGGTCGAGGCGATCGCCGGGCGGGTCGACGGGGTCGTGGGGGTGGCGGCGAAGGACCTCGCGAGCGGCGCGGAGGTGCTGGTCAACGCGGATGTGGCCTTCCCGACCGCCAGCGTGATGAAGGTCCCGATCCTCGTCGCGCTCTACCGCGAGGCCGAGGCGGGGCGGATCGACCTCGACCGACGGCTCGCGTTCGAGGAGCGGCATCTGGTGCCGGGTTCCGGTGTGTTGCAGGACCTGACGTTCGGGCTGGCGCCGACGATCAAGGATCTGGCGACGCTGATGATCACCGTCAGCGACAACGCCGCGACCGACATGCTCCTCGACCTGCTCGGCCCCGACGCGCTCGCGGCGACGCTGCGCGACCACGGGCTCACCCGCACGACGCTGCCGCTGACCGTGCGCGGGCTCCTCTACAGCATGGTCGGGCTGGATCCCGCCGATCCGGCGCACACCTACGCGCTCTTCAAGGAGCGGTCGCGGGCCGGGCGGATCGACTGGGGGAGCCGGGCGCTGGCCGACGCGGACAACAATCTCACGACGCCGCGCGACCTCAACCGGCTGCTGGAGGACCTCGCCACGGGGCGCGCGCTCGGCGCGGCCTCGAACGCGGCGATCATCGACATCATGAAGCGGCAGAAGTACAACACGATTATTCCCCTGCACCTGCCGGCGGAGACGGAGGTGGCGCACAAGACCGGCAGCATCCGGGGCGTGCGCAACGACGCCGGGATCGTCTACGCGCCGCGCGGCCCCTACCTGCTCTCCCTCTTCTCCAAGCGGCTGGGCGACCAGGTCGCTGGGGCGGCGGCGCTGGCGGAGATCAGCAAGGTCGTCTGGGAGGGGTTCGTCGGCCCGATTCCCGCGCCGCGCTACGGCCCCGATCCCAGCGCCGAGGCACGGATCGTGTAGCCGAGGCAGGAGATAACGGTCGCAATTCGAGTGGGTGGGGGAGCAGGGGCGCTCACCGGCGGCTCGCGCCTGGGGCCGCGCCGGCGCCCGGCGGCCGCGCGCCGTGGGACACCCCGCCGGGCCGGGGTGGGCCGACCCCTTCGCCGACCCCCGACGGCACGGGGGAACGGCTTGCAGTCCCGCGAACTACTGCGAATGCATTTTGGTTCCTGTCTACATCGGTGACCCAGGCTGGGAAAGGCGCGCTTCGAGCGCGGCCGAGAGGCCTCGCCGTCCGGGTGGCGGGGCGCCGGATGGCCGTGTCGTTCACGGTTATTCACCGATGTTGATGAAACCGTTGACCCGCTTGACGCGCACGTTGACCCCCGCACGCTAGGCTGGGTCGAAGAAGCCCGGTCGCCGGTGAGCCGTGATCGGCCCGGCTTCGCCGGGTACGGTTACCCGAGTCGTTGCCGGGCGGCCCTGGTGGAACCACGACGGTCGGCAACCGCGATGCAGGAAGGGTGCGGTACGGCGGGGAGGCCCGCGCGGCAACGGCGGCGCGGGGGCTGATCGACTTCGGGTATCGCCGTCCGCCCCCAGCCAATCCGAGGACGACGGTTCAGGGTCGGGTTGCCCTCGATCAGGAAGGAGCAGGACGATGTCCAGGCAGGATTGGCGCGAGGCGCCGATGCAGACGGCCGCGCAGCGGCACGCATTCATCCCCGCGGCGGCGGAAGACGCATGGCTGCGGCTGGCCGGCTTTGCCCCGGCCGAACGGCGGCGGCTGATCTTCCTGCGCTGGCTCTACCGACAGGGCCGGTTGACCGAGTTCCCGCGGGACCAGTAAGCGCCGGGCGCGCGGCTACGCCGGCGGTTGTCCCCGTCGGCCAAGCTCCAGCGGAAGGATTGGGCGTTACCTTCGCCGTCAGCGCTGCGATTGAGCGACGGGCGCCAGGCACTATTCGCGGTTGACGCTCTTCGTACTGCCGCGACGTGGAAGAACGCCCGGCCGATGGGTAGGCCGGCGCGTCGTACGCCCTCGGCAGGGGTAGGGATGGATGATGAGGACGACGATAGCGGGGAGGGACGTTGCCGGTCGTAGGACGCAGCCGGGGTGGCGCCGGCGCGTCCTCGTCGGGCTGGGCGTGCTCGCGGCCGGCGCGGGCGCGCTGGCGGTCGCGGCCTCCGCCGCGCTGGCGCACGTCATCACGGCCCCGCGCCGGCTGCGCGCCATCGCCGCCCGTGAGATCGATCGCACCGTCGAGGCGGTGGCGTTCCGCCTCGACGACGGCCCGACGCTGCACGGCTGGTACCTCCGCCCGCCGGACCCGCGCGACGCGATCGTCATCGGCCACGGCTTCGCGATGAGCCGCCACGAGCTGCTCGACCTGGCGCAGGGGCTGCGCGCGCGCGGCCACGCGGTCCTGCTCTTCGACTTCCGCGCGCACGGCGCCAGCGAGGGCGACCGCTCGACGTTCGGCTACCGCGAGGCCGACGACCTCGGCGCCGCGGTCACCTTCCTGGCCGCGCGGCCGGAGCTGGCCGGGCGGCGGCTCGGGGTGGCGGGCATCTCGATGGGCGCCGCCGCGGCGATCCTGGTCGCGGCGCGCGACCGGCGGATTGCCGCCGTCTGCGCCGACAGCGCCTTCGCCACGCTGCGCGGCGTCGCCGTCAGTGGTCTGCGCCTCTTCTACCGCCTGCCGGCCATCCCCTTCGCGCCGCTGACCGTCCGGTTCGGCGAACTCCTCACGGGGGCCAGCATCGGCGCCACCCGCCCGATCGACGCGATCGCCGCCCTCGCGCCGCGCCCGGTCCTGATCGTCCACAACGCCGAGGACTGGCTGATCCCGGTGGCCGACGCCCACGCGCTCTACGCGGCGGCGGGCGGGCCGAAGGAGCTGTGGATCGTGCCCGACGCCGGCCACGCCGCCGCCTTCCTCGCGGCCCGCGAGGAGTACGTCCGCCGCCTCGACGACTTCTTCACGCGGGCGCTGGCGGCGGGGGCGGCGGGGCCGGCGACGCTCGGCGCGGCGGGGGGGCCGCGGGCGGGAGTGGCGACGCCGCCGGCGGCGGGCGCCGGGGAGACGGGCGGCAAGGCGATGATCGCGCCTACCGGCGCCGATGACGGCGCGGGCCTGGCGGTGGAGATGGTCACGCGCGCCCTGCTGGCGCTCCTCCCGCGCGCGCTCGTCCGCGCCGTGACGGCGGGTTTCGGCGACCGGGCGACCGGTTCGGCGGCCGCGGGCGGCGCCGGGGGGCGGGCGTGGCGCGTTTCTGGCGGGGAGATCGCCTAGGGACGGCGGCATGGCCGGTCCCGGTACGCCCGGTGCGCGGAGGGCAGGACAGGGGTATGGGTACGCGAGCAGGAAAGATGGAGAGCGTTTGGATCGACGTGAACGGCCTCTCCTGGCACGTCCGCAAGTCGTTCAACGTCGCCCTGGTGGACCCGCCGCCCGTGGTGATGGTCCATGGGCTCGGGGTCGCCAGCCACCACATGGTCCCGACCGCCCGGCGGCTCGCGGCCGACTACCAAGTCTACGCGCCCGATCTGCCCGGCTTCGGCGCGAGCGAGCACCCGCCCCGCGCGCTCACGGTCCCGGAGCTGGCCGATCGCCTGGACGCCTGGCTGGGGGTGATGGGGCTAGCGCGCGTGCCGCTGATCGCCGACTCCTTCGGCTGCCAGGTGGTGGTAGACCTGGCGTTGCGCTACCCGGCGCGGGTGGAGCGGCTGGTGCTGGTCTCGCCGACGATCGATCGGCACGCGCGCACGGCGCGGCAGCAGCTGTGGCGGGCCTGGCGCGACCAGCCGCGCGAGGCGCGGTCGGAGTCGGGCCGGGTCTGCCGCGCGTACTTCGTCGAGATGGGACCGCGCCGCGCGATCCAGACCTTGCGGTACGCGCTGCGGGACCGCATCGAGGAGAAGCTGCCCCACCTGCGCCAGCCGGCGCTCGTCGTGCGCGGCTCGCGCGACCCGATCGTGCCGCGGTACTGGGCGGAGGAGGTCGCGCGGCTCCTGCCTTGCGGCCGGCTGGTGGTCATCCCGGGCGCGGCGCACAAGCTGAACTACGGGGCATCGCGGCAACTGGCGCGCGTGGCGCGCCCCTTCCTCCGACACGCGGGGGACGGCGCGCCCGCGCCGCCGGCCGGCGAGCGAATGGCGCGTTGAGAGGAGGAGGCGATGGCGAACGCGACCAAACCGCTGGCGAACCGCCTGGCGGTGGTCTTCGATTTCGACGACACGCTGGCGCCGGACAGCATCGACGGGTTCGTCGCCAGTTGCGGCCTGGACCCCGACGCCTTCCAGCGGGAGCGGGTGCAGCCCCGCGTCGCCGACGGCTGGAATAAGATGCTGGCGACGTTCTACGCCCTGGTGGAGGAGTCGCAGCGGCGCGATCATCACCGGGACAAGATCACGCGCGAGCGGCTGGTCGCCTACGGCCGCGAGTTGGCGCCCTTCGAGGGGGTGCCGGCGATGTTCGAGCGGCTCCGGCGGCGCGTCCGCGAGCTGACCCCCGAGGTGGAGGTCGAGTTCTACCTGCTCAGCAGCGGCATCGCCGAGATCGCCCGCCACAACCGCGTCGCCGGCGAGTTCAAGGTGCTGTGGGGCTGCGAGTTCCACTACCACGACGACGGGACGATCGCCTTCGTCAAGCAGTTCATCAGCCACACCGAGAAGACCCGCTACCTCTACCAGATCGCGACCGGGCTCGACCGCGAGGAGGAGTCGGGCCGGCCGCAGGCGGTCTACGACGAGGTGCCGCCGGAGGAGCTGCATGTGCCGCTGACGCAGGTCGTCTACGTCGGCGACGGGTCGTCCGATGTTCCCTGTTTCGCGGTGCTGAACGCGGGGGGCGGCGTGGCGCTCGGCCTCTACAAGGGCGACAAGGCGCAGAACTGGGAGCCGGCGAAGCAGGTCAGCGCCGGGGAGCGGGTCGCCAACCTGGCCCCGGTGGACTTCCGCGAGGGGTCGGAGCTGATGCGCTCCCTGATCCTCGCGGTGGAGAAGATCTGCAAGCAGATCGCCCTGCGGCAACTGAGCGTGGACGAGTAGGGCGCGGAGGGTGTCCCCGCCCCGTCCGGGGCGGGGACGCCGTCACCAGCCGGCGGGGGCGCGGGGGCGATGCCGGCCACGGGCTGCCGCGGCCGCACCCGCTCGCCGGGCGCATCCTCATTCGTCGGCGGCCCCGGCGCGGCGGTCGAGCGCCAGCCCCATGGTCCAGCCGAAGACCCAGTGGGCCACCAGCATGTAGCGCGGGCGTCCGGGCCGGTCGCGCGGGGGCGGCGGCATGATCCCGAGCGCGGGGACCCAGCCCCAGTAGCTCACCAACCAGACGAGGCTGCCGAAGAGGAGGCCGAACGCGGGCGCGCCGACGGGGGGCCGGAGGCGGCGGTAGAGGACGCCGAAGAGCGCGCCGGCCACCAGGCCGAAGCCGAAGTGCAGCGCCAGCGTCACCGCCTCCTCGGCCGGCTCCTCCCCATGCACGTCGAGCGCGTCCAGCGCCTCCTCGGTCACGATCCGCGGCGGCAAGAACCCCAGCCGGTCCACCCCCTGCGCGGCGAGCATCACCGCGCTCATCGGCGCCGTGGCGATCGTCCCGGCGAGCCCCCCGTCGATCATCGCCCGTAGGTCGCGCTGCATCGGCCAGCCCCCTTTCTTGCACAGGATCGGTGCGACGCCCGCTGGTGACCGACGGGGATGGCGCCGGGTTGCAGCCGATCCCCCGCCGGTCCCCGCCGCACGCCATGCGACACTGCTCAACGAATCCGCCGGTTCGTCGCGCTCGTCGCTCGTCGCTCCGGCTACCGCCGCCGCACCAGCGCCGCGGCGGCGGCGATCCCGGCGGCGCCCGCCCCGAGCAGCCAGCGGCGGTGGGTGCTGGCCCAGAGCTGCGGGCTGGCGGCGCGCGCGCGGTCGTCGAAGGCGCCGTGCGCGCCGTGGTCGCGCTCCCGGTCCACCGGCTCCCAGAGGTTGTGCGGGCGGGCGGGGTCGCGCGGCTCCCCGGTCTGCTGCCCCCCGTAGCCGGTCTTCGCCAGGTACCAGTCGCCCAGACCGGGGAAGAACTTGTTGCCCCAGACGACGATCACCGAGGAGCGCCCCACCAGCAGCTCCCGCCGCTCGTGCGCCGCCGCCCAGACGATCGCCTCGGCGGCGACCTCCGGTTGGTAGATCGGCGGGACCGGCTGCGCCTGGTGGGGCAGGCGGCTCTTGACCCAGCCGAACTGCGGCGTGTTCAGCGCGGGCATCTGCACCATCGCCAGGCGCACCTTGCTCCCGTCGTGCAGCAGCTCCGCCCAGAGGGAGTCGCAGAAGCCCTGGATGGCGTGCTTGGCCCCGCAGTAGGCCGCCTGCAGGGGGATGCCGCGGTAGGCCAGCGCCGAGCCGACCTGCACGATGACGCCCCGGTCGCGCGGCAGCATCCGCTTCAGCGCCGCCAGGGTGCCGTAGACGTAGCCCAGGTAGGTCACCTCGGTGACCCGCTTGAATTCGTCGGGGGTCATCTCCTTGATCGGCGAGAAGACCGAGGCCATCGCATTGTTGACCCAGACGTCGATCGGGCCGAGTTGCTCCTCGACCGCCGCGGCCGCCGCCTCCACCGCCGCGGCGTCGGCCATGTCGGTCGGCAGGACCAGCGCCTGCCCGCCCGCCGCCTCCACGTCGCGCCGCGCGCCCTCCAGCCCCGCTTCTCCCCGCGCCAGCAGGGCGACCGCCGCCCCCTGCCGGGCGAAGGCCCGGGCCGTCGCCCGACCGACCCCCGCCGACGCCCCGGTGACGACGACGACCTGCGGGCGGTGCGCGTCTCGCGTCTCGTTCATCCGCAATCCCTCCTCCGCGAAAGTTCAGGGCCGCCGGCAGGCTGTCGCCCCGGCCCCTGCCGGGCGCGGGCGGCCCCTCGGCGTCAGTGGCGCATCGCGCCGACGCGGAACCAGCGATAGCCGTAGGCGCCTAGCCGGATCCCCCCCGCGTCGTCCGGGGCCGCCTCGTAGTCCCGGTCGCCCAGCAACTCGACCAGCGGCCCCTCCCCGAGATCCTGCCGGTCCAGGCTGACGGTGCATTCGTCGCCCGCCAGGTTGTGGAGGGCGAGCGCGCGGCCCCCCTTCCAGCGGCTCTCCTGCGCGAAGACGGCCGGCTCGCCCGTCTCCAGGACGCGCCAGGCCCCCCGGCCGAACTCGGGGCATTCCTTGCGCGCGCGGATCAGCCGCTCGATCCGGTTGAGCAGGGAGTCGGGGGCGCGACGCTGCCGCGCGACGTTGACCCGCTCGTACCCGTACTCGCCGCCGGCGATGACCGGGCGCACGAACCGGTCCGGGGGCGCGGTCGAGAAGCCGCCGCCGGCCTCGCCCGACCACTGCATCGGCGTGCGGACGCTCGTCCGCCCATCGAGCGACAGGTCGTCCCCCATGCCGATCTCCTCGCCGTAGCGCAGGACCGGCGTGCCGGGCAGGGTGAAGAGCAGGCTGTAGGCCAGGGCGACGCGGCGCGGGTCGCCCCCGACCATCGGCGGCAGGCGGCGGCGGATGCCGCGCCCGAAGATGCGCATGTCTTTGTCCGGCGCGAAGGCCCGGAAGACCTCCTCGCGCTCGGCGTCGCCGAGGCGTTCGAGGTCGAGTTCGTCGTGGTTGCGGACGAAGTTCGCCCATTGGCCGCCGGGGGGGATCGCCGGCAGCGCCCGGAGGCTGGCCGCAATCGGGGCGGCCCGCTCGCGCGCGAAGGCGAGGAAGAGGTGCGCGTTCACGATGAAGTTGAACAGCAGGTGCATCTCGTCCCCGTCGCCGAAGAAGGATCGCAATTCGTCCGGCGGGACGTCCGACTCGGCGAGGAGGATCGCGTCGCCGCGCTGGGCGGCGAGGAAGGCGCGCAGCTCGCGCAGGACCCGGTGGGGGTCGTCGATCGGCGCATCGGTGATGCCGAGTTGCTCGATCAGGTAGGGCGCGGCGTCGACCCGGAAGCCGGAGACGCCGAGTTCGAGCCAGAAGCCGACGATCCGGCGGATCTCCTCGCGCACCGCCGGGTTGGCGATGTTCAGGTCCGGCTGGTGCGTGTAGAAGCGGTGCAGGTAGTAGGCGCCGGCCGCGTCGTCATACTCCCACAGGCTGTCCTCCACCGTGGGGAAGACGAGCTTCGCCCGGGTGTCTTGCGGCGGCTCGTCGGTCCAGACGTAGTAGTCGCGGTAGCGCGAGTGCCGGTCCCGCCGCGCCGCCTGGAACCAGGGGTGCTGGTCCGAAGTGTGGTTGACGACGAGATCGACCAGGACGCGGATGCCGCGCTCCCGCGCCTCCTGCATGAAGACGACGAAGTCGCCCAGCGTGCCGAGGCGCGGGTCCACGCCGTAGTAGTCGGTGACGTCGTAGCCGTTGTCGCGGTTCGGCGAGGGGTAGAACGGGAGCAGCCAGAGGCAGGTGACACCGAGCCCGGCGAGATAGTCGAGGCGGCCGGTCAGGCCGGCGAAGTCGCCCACCCCGTCGCCGTCGCCGTCCTGGAAGGTCTCGACATCGAGCGAATAGACGATCGCCTGCTCGTACCAGCGCCCGCTCATCGCCTGCCCGCCCCAGTGCTGCTCCACCCCCCCTCCTCTCCCCCGTGCCCGTCCGACCGGCCGCGCCGGCTACTCGTTGCCGGCGAAGGCGATCGTGCTTAGCAGGGCGTTCTCGGCCTGCCGCGAGTCGAGCCGGGTGTGCTGCACGACGATCGGCACGTCCGACTCGATCACGCTGGCGTAGTCGGTCCCGGCCGGGATCGGCTCGGGCTCGGTCAGGTCGTTGAAGCGGACGTGGCGGGTGCGCCGGGCCGGCACCGTCACCCGGTAGGGGCCGGCGGGCTCACGGTCGGCGAAGAAGAGGGTGATCGTCACCCGCGCGTCCCGGTCCCCGGCGTTGAGCAGGCAGGCCGTCTCGTGGCTGGTGAAGAGCGGCGCCGGGCCGTTGCTCCACTCCGGGATGTAGCCCTCCGCGATCGCCCAGCGCCTCCGCCCGATCGGCGCGCTCATCGTTCCCACCCTTTCCTCTCGTTCCGCCGCCGGCCGGCCGATCGCGCCCCGCGTTCCGCGACCCCAGCCGGCGCCCAATCGGTCACGCCGTTGGCGAGACAGGCCGGACGGACACGCAGGTCCGCCCCTACGTCCCGGCGGCCGGGCGCCCCTGCGGCACGGCGGTCCGGGGTCGCCTCAGCGCGGCTCGCCGCCGGCCGGGTGTTCCTCCGGGACGGTGTGCGAGGGGAGGAGCGCCGACCAGCCGCCCCCGAACCGCTGCTCGACCGTGCCGCGCACCAGCGCGAACCCGATCAGCAGCGCGCCGACGACGAGGCTGTTGACCGTCGCCGCCGGCGCATGCCCGAGGATCCAGGGGGCGAGCAGGAGCCAGCCGCCGAGCGCCACGTTGACGAAGCGGACGGACCGCGTCACCTCCCAGATCGCGATCGTCGCGAAGGCGGCGGCGATCGGGCCGACGATCCGGTCGTTCGTGCGCGCCGCCCCGCCGTAGCCGAGGACCGCCGGCGCGGCCATCAGCCAGATCCCCAGCACCGCGTTGGCGATCCGCGCCCACATCGCGCCCCCCCCGCAATCCCCGGCCCCGCCGGTGTCAGCCCTGCGCGGCCGTCCGGGGAGCCCCGCGCCGCTCGTCGTCGAGGCCCCAGAAGACGCGCCAGGCCGAGCGCCCGCGCGCCCGCTCCCGCTTGACCCACTGCAGGCTCGCCAGGAACTCGTCCATCGCCGGGCCGATCATCGCGACCGAGATCACCGCCGAGGCGAGGCAGAGCGTGCAGAACTCGCCGAAGAGGACCGGCTGGAGGATCACTAGCAGGATGCTGACCGCGCCGAGCGGGCCGACCGCCAGCCCGAAGAGGATCACGATCCAGGGCATCGTGCGCCAGCGCCCGCGCCGCCCGATCACGCCGGTCACCGCGTCGGCCAGATAGCCGAGCGCGCCGAGTGCCGCGTCCGGGATCGGCAGGATGCGCGAGATGCTCGAATTGAGGATCACCCGGCTGCCGTCCCCGAAGAACGGCTCCCAGACGCCGGAGAAGATCCCCCACTGATAGAGCGCCAGGTACCCCGCGATCAGGAACCCGACGAGCGCCAGGCCGACAATCGGCAGGCGCTGCCCCCAGGTCGAGGGGTTGTAGCTCCACCCCGGCGGCGCGTCGCTCTCCGCCATCCTCCCTCCCCTCCGCCCGTCAGTCGCGTCCGTCGTGGCGCCGGTCCCGCCGCTTGCGCCACCAGCGCCAGGCCGCCGGCAGCGCCACCGCCGCGATCTTCTTCCACATGATCGGCTCCTCCTTGCCGTGAGGCATGATCCCGCCGCGTCGCGGCCCGCGCCCGCCTGGTCGCCGGCAGGGACCGGGCGGCCATCGTCGTCGTGTAGCCGGGGGGCGCATCGCGCCGCCCGGCCGCTACGCCTTCGGGAGATCGTCGCGCAGGACGCCGAGTCTGACCCCGTCCTCGGTGACGCCCGCGATCTGATCCGGGGCGGCGTAGCGGTCGCCGGAGAAGAGCCCGCCGTCGATCCGGATGAAGCCGGAGCGCAGCAGGCGCTGGCGCAGGGCCTCCGGGACCGTATCCTGGGGCAGGAACGCCTGGGCGATGTCCTCGATCAGCCCCCCGTCGGTCTCGCTGGCCGGCGAGACGGTCGCCGCGGCCTGGCCGGGGTCGGCATCCTTATTCGCCGCGCCCATGTAGACGCGCTCGACGGTGCCGATCTCCTCGCCCGCGTAATCGTAGACCCGCATCCCCTCCTCGATCAGGGTCAGGGGACCGTGCTGCTTGAACCGCCCGAACGGCTCGCTCGTTTCGGCCATCGTCACCCTCCTTCCGGCGGCGGCACGCGCGCCGGGGTCGGACACGCCCCGCCATCCGCCATACTGCAGTGTAGCAGCGCGGGGTCAACGGGCGCGTCAAAGGGGTAAACGGGAGGGTAAACAATGGTCAACAATGGTGAACGGGATGCGGGGACCCCCTGCCTGGGCGCCAACGCCCTGGGGCACACCGACCGGGGCGGCCAGGGGACTGGCGCCGGCACGGTCGAGGATCGCCCCGAGCCCGCGCTAGCGGGGTGGGATGAAGCGGTAGCCGGTGCCCCACTGGGTCTGGATGTAGCGCGGGCGCTCGGCGTCGTCGCCCAGCTTCTGGCGCAGGCGGCTGACGAAGACCTTGAGGTAGTGGACGTCGTGGGTGTAGTCGGCCCCCAGACCCGCTCCAGGAGGAGTTGGTGGGGCAGCGTCGTCCCGGCGTGGCGCACCAACTCCTCCAGGAGCAGGTACTCGGTGGGGGTCAGCTCGACCACCCGCCCCCCACGCGCACCTCGCGGGTGGCGAAGTCGAGGGTGAGGTCGCCCGCCGCGAAGTCGGGGGCGCCGGGGGCGGGGCCGGGGGCCGGGGCGGCGCGGCGGGCGAGGGCGCGCAGGCGGGCGAGCAGCAGCAGGTGGTCGAAGGGCTTGGTGAGGTAGTCGTCGGCCCCCAGGTCGAGCGCCTGCACCTCGTCCACGGTGGTGTCGCGCGCGGTGAGCATCAGGATCGGCACGCGGGAGGTCTGACGGATGCGCCGGCAGACCTCGAAGCCGTCGGGCGGCGGCATCGTCACGTCGAGGATCACCAGATCGGGCGCCTCCGCGGCGAAGCGGCGCAGCGCCTCCGCGCCGTCGGGGGCGATCGTCACCGCGCCGTCCGGCCAGAGGGTGCGCGCGCTCAGGGCGACCATCTGGGCCAGGTCGCGGTCGTCCTCCGCGATCAAGAGTTTCAGTGCCATGGCCCCCCTCCCCGGTGGGCGTCCCGCTCGCCCCGCCCTCCGCGCCCCCGCCCGCCCCGACCGCGCCTCCGGCCGGATGTCGCCGGGCCGCCGGGGTCGGCCCCGCCGCCCGGCCCGGCCGCGGGCGCGGTGTGTACGACGATGCCTCCTTCCACAATATCATACGGGCGGAACTCTTTGCCATGCACGCTGCCGCGCATCTTGACCACGGCCAGGCTCTTGCTCAGCCGCCCGGGGGCCTCCTCGGCGTAGCGCAGCGCGATGATGTCGTCGGCCAGGATCGAGATGGCAAAGGGGCTGAAGCGCAGATCGGTGATCGCGTCCCCGCTGCTCTCGGCGGTCAGCAGGGCGGTGATGCCGCCGCCGGTCAGCGCCCCGACCAGCCGGTAGAGCGCCTCGCGGTACTCCTCCCCGCGGTAGGAGGGGGCCAGCGCCAGCTCGAAGCCGGACAGGGAGTCGATCACCACCCGCCGGGCGCCGATCCCGGCGGCCGCCTCGCGGATCGCCTCGAACGCCTCGCCGGGCGAGAGATCGAGCGCCCGCAGGTAGAGGAGCCGCAGCCGTCCCGCGCGCTGCAGCGCCGGCAGGTCGAACCCGAGGCCCGCCGCGCGGCGCAGGTAGGCCCCGGGGTGCTCGTCGAAGATGGCGATGACCCCCGGCTCGCCCGCCCGCGCCCCCGCGACGATGAATTGCAGCGCCAGGATCGACTTGCCCGCGCCGGTGGGGCCGCTGACCAGCACCGCGTCGCCGACCAGGATCCCCCCGCCGGTCAGCGCGTCCAGCCCCGGCACGCCGGCGTCGAGCCGGGTCGCCGGCAGCGGCCGGTCGGTCGGCTCCGGCGGCAACTGGACGCGCGGGAAGACCCGGAGGCCCGCCGCGCCGATGCGGAAGAGGTGCAGGCCGGGCCGCGTCGCCTGCCCGCGCAGCTTCAGCACCTGCAGCTTGCGCACGACGGCGTTGCGCTCGACGTCTTTGCTGAGCAGGAGGATGCCGTCGGCCACGGTGAAGGCGGGGTCGTCGCGCGCCTCGGCGTCGCCGTACTCGCCGACCAGGAAGGTGGTGGCCTGCGCGCCGGCCAGGCGCACCGCCAGCCGCTGGGTGAAATCCGCCAGTTCCAGCCGGCCGGCCCCGGCGCCGGCCGCCGCCCGTGCCAGGCCGCGGAAGGAGTCGACGACCACGAGGCCGGGATCGAGTTCCTCGACGCGCTGGGTGAGCGCCGCCAGCACCGCCGCCAGCCCCCGTCCAGCAGCGCGTCGCCGAGGTTGACGAAGTGGAGGCTCTCGCCCACCCTGGCCGGGTCGAAGAAGGTGAACTGCTGCTGGTAGCGCAGCAGCTTCAGCGCCGGCTCGCCGAGGACGGTGCAGTAGAGCGCGGGGCGCGCGGGGGAGGCCAGGGCGAAGACGATCTGCAGGGCCAGCGTCGTCTTGCCGGCGCCGGGCGGGCCGGCGATCAGGTTGAAGGAGTACTCCGGCAGGCCGCCCCCCAGCACCTCGTCGAGGCCGGGGACGCCGGTCGCCAGCGTGACGATGGGGACGGGTGGCTGCTCGCTCATGGGGGCGTCTCCGGATGCGGGTCCGACTCGTCGCCGGCCAGGTCGGGCCAGGCCCGCCGCACCAGGCCGGCGGTGAGATCCTCGCCGATGAGGGTGTGCAGCAGGTGGAAGAGGTGGGCGAAGGCGGCCGCCAGCCCGGCCGCGACCTCCGCGGGCTCGCGGCCGGCGGCGAACGCGCGCGCCCCCTCCAGGCAGCGCTCCGGCCCTTCCGCCAGCGCGAGGGGCGCGAGGGCGGGATCATCGGCCCGCGCCAGCCGCAGGGCGCGGTCGAAGAGGGCCGCGAAGCCCACCGCCCCGATCAGCGGCGCCAGTTGCCCGCGCAGCCCCGCGCAGGCGCGCTCGGCGGCCGCCGCCAGGGACTCCGCCCCCTGACCGTCCCCGGTCTCGTGGCGCAGCACCCGGCGCGCCAACTCCCGGGCCAGTGGTGTGGGCAGGCTCTGGCTCATCTGCTCCACGGCGGTGAAGTACAAGAAAGTGCGGCAAAGCACGGAAAAGCCCCGTCCGCAGTTTACCAGCGCGCGCGCCGGGCGGCAAGGAACTGGCGCGGCCCCCCCCGGCCCCCAACTTTGGGGGAGAAGGAGGGGCGCGGGCGGCGGAACACCTCCCCCGCGGTCACGCCCCGGCGCCGTCGCCCCCCGCGGGGGGCGGCGCGCGGCAGGGCGACGTGGAAGGCGGCGCCCGCGTCCGGCGCGCTCTCCGCCCAGACGCGCCCGCCGTGCAGCTCGACGATGCTGCGGGTGACGGCCAGCCCCAGCCCCGAGCCGCCCCCTTCCGCGCCGACGCGGTGGAACCGCTCGAAGATCCGCCCCAGGTGCGCCGCCGGGATGCCGGGGCCGTCGTCGCGCACGGTGACGCGCACCGCCGCGCCCTCGTCCCGCCCGGTCACGACGATGCGCGTGCCGGCCGGCGTGTGCTCGTGGGCGTTCCCCAGCAGGTTGACGAAGATCTGCTCCAGCCGCCGCGCGTCGCCGACGACCGGCAGCGCCTCCGGCAGCTCGACCTCCAGCGCCTGCCCCTTGTCCGCGATCAGGGGGTGGAGCGCGCCGACGGCGTCGCCGACGACGGCGCGCAGGTCGAGCGGCGCGCGGCGGATCTCCAGCACCCCGGCCTCGAGCTGGTTGATCGTCAGCAGGTCGTCGACGTAGAGCGTCAGCCGCTCGATGTTCCGCCGCACCGCGGTGATCACCTCCCGCTCGACCGGCTCCAGCCGGTCGGCCGCGCGGAACTCCAGCATGCCCACCCCGACCCGCGCCGAGGTCAGCGGGGTGCGGAACTCGTGCGAGACCGAGGAGATGAACTCGCGCCGCAGCCGGTCGAGCTCCGCCAGGCGGGCCGCCTCGGCGCGCTCCGCCTCCGCCGCCTCCCGCTCGCGCAGGCTGGCGAGGAGGAGCCGCTCGTTGATCGCGCGGGCGGCCAGGGTCGCCGCCTCCTCCTCCGCCAGCCGTCGCTCGAACGCCCGGCGCTCGAGCGCGGCGGCGATCACGTTGGCGACGGCCTGGAGGAAGTTGCTGTCGTCCGGGGTGAACCGGCGCGGCGTGGCGCTGTCCGCCTGGAGGACGCCGAACGGGCGCTCCGTGCCGGGGATGAGCACACTCATGCTGCTGACGATCCCGTGGTCGCGCAGCAGGGGCGGCCGGATGAAGCGGGGGTCGGCGGCGAAGTCCTCGACGATCACCGGCTCGCGCCGCGTGAGGCTGTAGCCCCCCTGGGTCTCCGGGCCGGCGCTGACGGTCGCCCGGCCGACGTACCCCTCCCGCCAGCCGGCGCCGGCCTGCAGCAGCAGCGCGTCGCCGTCCGGCGGCAGCTCCAGCACCTTGCTGTATCCCACGTCCAGCGTCGCGGCGACGAGCTGGGCCGCCTCGTCCAGGATCGCGTCGAGGTCGGGCGTCGCCAGGGCGCGCCGGCCGAACGCGGCGACCGCCGCCTGCTGGCGGGCGCGCGCGGCGAGCTGCTCCTCCGCCCGCTTGCGCTCGGTGATGTCGTGGATCGTGCCGACGAGCCGGAGCGGCCGGCCGGCACGGTCGCGGGCGATCTCGGCCTCCTCATGCACCGTGCGGACCTCGCCGTCCGGGCGGACGATGCGGAAGTCGAGGCCGAGGGGCGCCCCCCCCGCGAACGCATCCTCGATCGCGCCCTGGACGGCCGCGCGATCGTCCGGGTGGACCGACTCGTAGAAGAACTCCTGGGTCGGGGTGATCGCCCCCGGCGCGTGGCCGAGGATGCGGTAGACCTCCGCGGACCAGTGGCCCTCGCCGCTCTCCGAGGCGTACTCCCAGTGGCCGAGGTGGGCGATCCGCTGCGCCTCGGCGAGGCTGGCCTCGCTGCGCCGTAGCGCCGCCTCGGCCCGCCTGCGCTCGACGAACTGCCCGATCTGGCCGCCGAGCGACCCGAGCACCGCGAGCGCGGCCGGGTCGGCCTCCCGCGGCTGGCGGCTGAGGAACTCCAGCACCCCGAGCACTTGCCCGTCGAGGCGGATCGGCAGGCCGGCGCCGGCGCGCAGCCCCTCGGCGGCGGCCACGCGCAGGCGCGGGAACCGCTCCTCGTCGACGGCCTCGGCGACCCAGCGCGGCTCGCCCGTGGCCCAGACGCTCCCCGGCAGCCCCTCGCCCGGCGCGAAGGCGGTCCGCCGACTGAGCGCGATGAACTCGGGGAAGTCCGCCGCCGGGGTGTGCCAGGCGGCGACGCAGCGCAGCACGTTGTCCCGCCGGTCGACGGTCCAGAGGGCGCCGTAGTCCCAGGCCAGCCCCTCGCCGATCGCCCGGAGGATGCGGGGGGTCGCCTCGTCGAGATCGGTGGCCTCCGCCAGGGCACGGCCCACCTCGTACTGGGTCGCCAGCCGGCGCTCGTGCCACTTGCGCTCTGTCACGTCGAGCGCCAGGCCGAGGCAGCCGACGACGCGGCCCGCCGCGTCCCGGAGCGGCTCGACGCGGCAGGCGAAGGTCCGGCCGCCGCTGTGCCGCTCGTACTCCGCGAGTTCCCCCGCCAACGCCCGGCGGTGGGCGACGAATCCGGGTGTATCCGCGCCCTCATCCTGGAAGAACTCGTCGAGCGTCCGCCCCACGAACATGCTCGGATCGCGCCCGAGGCGTGCGAGGCCGGCCCCCAGGACGGAGGTTACGCACAGGTCGGCGTCGGTCGTCCAGATGTGCGCGGGGATCTGCGCGTTGATCAGGCGCAGCGTGGCCTCGCTCTCGCGCAGCGCCGCCTCCGCCCGCCGGCGCGCGGTGACGTCGCGGAGGTTGAGGACGATGCCGCCGACGCTGGGGTCGTGCAGCAGGTTCTTGACGGTCACCTCCAGGGTGCGCCAGGTGCCGTCGGCGTGGCGCTGGCGCACCTCGATCGTGACCTCGCGGGCGGGGGTGTCGAGGAAGTCGGCGAAGAGCGGGCGCACCCGGTCAAAGTCGTCGGGATGGGGCGGCATCGCCTCCAGCGCCCTGGCGCCGACCAGGCCCGCGGGCGGGTAGCCCAGGACCCGCTCGATCGCCGGGCTGATATAGAGGATGGCGCCGCGCGCGTCGACGACCGCGATCACGTCCGACGAGTTCCGCACCAGCGCGCTGAAACGCTCCTCGCTGCGGCGCAGCGCCTCTGCCGCCCGCCGGCGCTCGCCGATGTCGCGGAAGGCGACCACCGCGCCTTCGACGCGGCCGTCCCGCAGGAGCGGCGCCGAGGAGTAGGCGACCGGGAGGAACGTGCCGTCCTTGCGGATGAAGGCGTCGTCTTCGGTCCGGTAGATCGCGCCCGAGCGGAGCACCTGCAGGCCGTCGCACTCCTCGCGCGGGTACGGCGTGCCGTCCGGGCGCCGGTAGTGGATCGCGTCGTGCATGACCCGGCCGAGCAACTCGGCGCTGGTCCAGCCGAGCAGCCGCTCGGCGGCGGGGTTCACGAAGGTCGCGCGGCCCTCGCGGTCGATCGCGTAGACCCCCTCCGCCAGGCTGTCGTCAATCGCGCGGCTGAACTCGAGCCGGCGGCGCAGATCGTCCTCGCGCGCCCGGACGGCGGCGCGCAGCGAGCCGACCAGCAGCGCGACGATGACCGCGGTCACCGGCAGCGAGGCGAGGCGCAGGGCGTTCTCGGGGGTGTAGGTGAGGGACGGGACGGGGGTGGCGAGGTAGTAGACGCCGTACAGGCTCACGATCCCGGCGCTGATCAGCCCGGCCCGCTGGCCGTACTGGAAGGCGACGTAGGCGACGATCGCCAGGAAGGGGGTGAGAGTCGGCAGGCGGAAGGCCGCGCGCGAGAAGACCTCGACGGCCGCGACGGCGGCCAGCGTGACGAGCAGGGCCGGCACGGGGCGCTGGAAGGGGCGATCCCGGGGGTCGGCCGGGGCGCGTGACATGGCGCGCATGGTGTCCCCCAAGACCCCGCTTACAGCGCCGCGGGACGGGCGGCGCGGCTGGTCGGGCGTTGTGAGGAAGGCGGCGCCGGCGCGCGACCGATCGCGGCTGAGCCGTCCACGGTGGCCCCCGCGATGGCGCCGCGACCCGACGAGAGAACGGCGCGGTGGGTCAAATATTGCCCACGTTCCAGTGTAACAAAGTGCTACAAAGAACACAACCGTGCCGGGACCGCGTCCGGGGCGTCGCGCCGGGAGCGCCGCCTGGGCGCGGAGCCCGCCGGGCGGCGTGTAGTAGAATGGGTGGGCAATGGGGCCGTTTGTCCCATCGGGACCGCGTCGCCGGCAGGGAAGGCAGCCAACCGTGGATGAAGGAGGCGCCGCGAACCGGGAGCTGCTGGGGGTCGAGGACGTCGCCCGCTACCTGGGCGTGCGCCCGACCACTGTCTACCGCTGGTGCCGCGAGGGGCGCCTGCCCTGCCTGAAGATCGGCAAGGGCTGGCGCATCCGCCGCTCCGCCCTGGAGGACTTCCTGCAGCGCGGCGAGCGCCGGCAGCGGCTGGTGGACCACCTGCGCCCCTTCTTCACCGTGCCCGACCACGTCATCGGCGTCGCCGAGGACCTGGAACTGCTGGACCGCCTCGACGCCGCCTTCTTCCAGGTCGGGGAGGCGCGCGACGGCCTGCTGATCAAGTACCACGCCGCCGACCCCCGCCCGCCCGCCGATCTGCGCCGCGCGCTGACGCGGCACGGGCTGGAGGTCGCGCGGCTGGAGCGTGAAGGGCGCTTCGCCTTCCGCGACGACCCCGATCCGGTGCGGGGGCGGGTCGAGTCGCTGCGGCGGCTCCTCACGGAGGAGGCCAGCGGGGGCCGGACGGTCTGGGTGACCTATGAGTGGGTGGAGTCGATCGATCTGGAGGCCGCGCTGGGGCAGCAGGAGGCGCTGGCGGCGGCGATCGACGCCCACCCGTGCGTGGTCAAGACGTCGGTGCTGCAGCCGGTGGCGGACCAGTGGCCGCCGCCGCTCCAGCGGCGGGTGCAGCGCCACTACCGCGGGCAGATCTGGCTCGCGCGCGCCGGCCTCTTCCTAACCCGCTCGGCCCCGCTGCCGGCGGCGTGATCCCGACCCCGCCCGGATGGGCGCGACCCCGCGACGGCCAATCCATTAACCCCCATTAACCCCCGTTGACCCCCTCCTTAACCATCTTTACCGATGCCGCAACGCTCTTAACGCGCACGTTGACCCCTCCCCGGTAGGCTGGGATGCAAGAGCGGCGCCCGAGCGGGCCGCGGCCTACGGCAAACAAGGGAGGGCTGGCGATGCTGGAACGACTGCGACACCTGCTGCGACACCTGGAACGCGCCGGTTGGCGGGACAACCGGATCGGGCGGGCCTGGACGGCCCCCGCCCCCGCGCCGGCCCTGGCGACCGTGGTGGCGCGCAACCCGCGCCCCGTCCGCCGCGCCGCGCGCGCGCGAGTGACCTACAAGTAGCCGGGGCGCCGGCGGGCGCCGGTGTGGTGACGGCTGCGTAGGCGCGTCGTGTGGTTAAGGAGGGCATGATGGTTTTCCCACCGCGCGGACCGTACCCGGCGGGAACGCCCGGCTACCGGCGGTACTGGGGCTACTACAACCGCCCCCGCGGCGGCTGCGGCTGCCTGTACACCCTGCTGATCATGCATCCTGCTGCTCTGGGCGCTCTTCTCCTGGCTGATCTCCCCGCTCCCCTTCTGGTACTGGTGAGCGGCCACCGGGCCCCCGCATCGCCTGACCCCGCGCCGGGGCGGCGGGCGAGCGGGGCGCATTGACCGGGATTGGTCGGCGCTGACCGCGCCGTTCACCCGGTTCCCCGCCCGCGCCCGCCCATCAACCGGTCTGCGCTGTGCCGCGGCCGGGGGGACGCCGCGGCCCGTGGCGCGGCAGAGGAAGGTGTGGTATGGCTGCCTCGCCCGCCGGACGCCCGCCGGATCGGCCCTGGTGGCCCTCCTGGCTGGCTTCTGGCTCCACCGGCTGTGCTTCCCATCCCAGTCCGGGGGAGGAGGGGTTGACCGCGCCGCCCCCCGACCCGCCCGGCCGGACGCCCGCCGGGGGCGCGCCCCGGCCCCGCCCCCGGCCCCGTCAGCCGGCCCCGCCGCGCCCGCGGCGGGGGCGCGGCAGGCGGCGGCGACGCTCGTCGCCGAGCGGTGGGGGCCGCCGGCGCCGGCCGGCCCCGCGCCCGACGCGTTCACGGCGGCCGTTCACGGCGGCCGAGCGGCGACGGCTGCTCTTCATGCGCTGGCTCTACCACCGGGGGAACTGACGGAATTCCCGCGCCAGCGCTAGCCCCCGTCGGCCCGGGACGACGAGCGAGGAGTTGCGAGGACCACCGATGAAACAGGACAAGCCGACCTACCACCCCTGGATCCTGGCCGCGGCCGTCGCCGTCGGCGTCCTGCTGCTGCTCGTCGCGCTCACCAGCGGGCCGGACCGGGAGCCGATCGACCCGCGGCAACTGGCGGCGGACGTGCGCGCCGGCACGGTCGAGCGCATCGCCACCGAGACCGACAGCAACGCGGTGACGGTGTTCTACGCCGGCCAACCGGCGGGCGACGGACAAGCGGCGGCGCGGCCGGCGCCCAAGACGCTGTACCTCCCGGAGGGCGTCGACATCCTCGAGCTGCTCGAATCGGTCGGCATCGATCCGGCGACCACCCCGGTCCCGGTCGTGACGACGCCGCCGAGCGCGTGGAGCGGCGTGGGCCTCCTCCTGACCACCCTGCTCCCCGTCCTCCTCCTGGTGGGCGTGGTGCTCTTCTTCACGCGGCGGGCGCAGGGGCCGGGCCAGGAGGCGTTCTCCTTCGGCAAGAGCCGCGCCCGCCGCTTCGTCGCCAACCGCCCGACCGTCACCTTCGCGGATGTGGCCGGGGCGGACGAGGCGAAGCAGGAGCTGGTGGAGGTGGTGGAGTTCCTGAAGTACCCGGACAAGTTCGCGGCGCTTGGGCGCGCGCATCCCGCGCGGGGTGCTCCTGGTGGGGCCGCCGGGGACGGGGAAGACCTTGCTGTCGCGGGCGGTGGCGGGGGAGGCGGGGGTGCCGTTCTTCTCGATCTCGGGGTCGGAGTTCGTGGAGATGTTCGTGGGGGTGGGCGCCTCGCGCGTGCGGGACCTGTTCGAGCAGGCCAAGCGCAACGCGCCGTGCATCATCTTCATCGACGAGATCGACGCGGTCGGGCGGCAGCGCGGGGCGGGGCTGGGCGGCTCGCACGACGAGCGCGAGCAGACGCTCAACCAGATCCTGGTGGAGATGGACGGCTTCGACTCGAACACCAACATCATCATCATCGCCGCCACCAACCGCCCGGACGTGCTGGACCCGGCGCTGCTGCGGCCGGGGCGCTTCGACCGGCAGGTGGTGCTGGACCGGCCGGACGTGAAGGGGCGGCAGGCGATCCTCGACGTGCACACGCGCGGCAAGCCGCTGGAGGACGACTGCCACCCGGCGCTGCTGGCGAAGCAGACGCCCGGCTTCGGGGGCGGACCTGGAGAACCTGGTGAACGAGGCGGCGATCCTGGCGGCGCGGCGCAACAAGAAGACGATCGGGCGGGCGGAGCTGGAGGAGGCGATCGACCGGGTGCAGGCGGGGCCGGAGCGCAAGAGCCGGGTGATCAGCCAGCGCGAGAAGGTGATGACCGCCTACCACGAGGCGGGGCACGCGGTGACCGCGCGGGTGCTGCCCAACGCCGACCCGGTGCACAAGATCAGCATCGTGGCGCGCGGGATGATGGGCGGCTACACGCGCTACCTGCCGGAGGAGGACCGCTTCTACTACACGCGCTCGCAGTTCCGCGACACGCTGGTCTGCATGCTGGGGGGCACGCGGTCGAGCGGCTGGTCTTCGACGAGCTGTCGACCGGGGCCTCCAACGACATCGAGCGGGCGACCGGGCTGGCGCGGCGGATGGTGACCGAGTTCGGGATGAGCGAGCGGCTGGGGACGGTGGCCTACGGGAAGAAGGAGGAGATGGTCTTCCTGGGGCGCGAGATCAGCGAGCAGCGCAACTACTCGGAGGAGGTGGCGGTGGCCATCGACACCGAGGTCAAGGCGATCCTCGACGAGGCCTACCAGCGCGCGAGCGACCTCCTCACCGAGCACCTGCCCCAGGTGACCCGGATCGTCGAGGTGCTGATGGAGCGCGAGACGATCGACGGGGGCGAGATCGACCGGTTCTTCGCCGCCCCGAAGCCGGCGCCGCGGCTGGTGGGGCCGCCGGCGGGCGAGCCGGCGATCGCGGCGATGCGCGCGCGCCCGGCGGCGGAGCGCCCCGCCCCCGAGCGCCCCGAGCGCCCGGAGCCGGACGCGCCGGCCGGCGGGCACCTGCGCCCCCAGCCCGCCCTCGACTAGCCGCGCCCGGCAGCGCGGCGGAGGCGCCATTTACCGGCGTTGACCAACGTTGAGACAGTCGTTGACGGCGTTTACCCGCACGTTGACCCAAGCCGGCTAGAGTAAGGCGGAGGGCGGAGGGCGCCGCGCCCCCGCAGTGAACGCACCGCCCGTCCCCGGCGGGGCGGGCGACGGACAGAGAGCGGTCCCCGACCGGGTGGATCGTGGTGATGGAGAAGGAGCGATGCAAGAGCGGAAAGACGAGCGCTCGCTCCCCGAACTCTTCGGGGAACTCGCGGGGGAGATGAGCGTCCTGGTGCGCCAGGAGATCGAACTCGCCAGGACGGAGGTGACGCAGAAGGCCAAGAGCGTCGTGAAGGACGTCGCGATGCTGGTCATCGGGGGCGTGCTGGCCTTCGCGGGCCTCCTGGTGCTGCTGGTGGCGATCGCCATCGGGATCGCGCAACTGGGGCTCACCCCCTGGCTGGCGTTCCTGCTGGTCGCGGTGGCGACCCTGGCGATCGGGGCCATCCTGGCGCAGCAGGGCCTCAAGCAGCTCAAGCAGCAGGATCTGAAGCCGACGCGGACGATCGAGTCGTTGAAGGAGGACAAGGAATGGGCAAAAGCGCAGACGAAATGAGGCGGGACCCGCGCGTCGTCGCGGCGCCGGCCGACGCGCCGGAGACGGTGCGGCTCGAGGCCGAGATCGCCGAGACGCGCGCGGAGATGGGCGAGACGATCGGCGCGATCCAGCAGCAGCTCGCGTCGCAGCAACTGCAGGAGCAGGCGAAGCAACTGGGCGAGCAGGCCAAGGAGAACGCCCGCGAGGTCGCCCAGGAGGTGATGCAGGAGGCGAAGGCGCACGCGCTCGATGTGGTCGAGCAGGCCAAGGCGCAGGCGCAGGAGACCGTCGAGCAGGCGAAGGGGCAGGCCCGGGCCGCGACCGTCGGCCGGGCCGAGCAGGCCATGCAGCGCGCGCGCGAGATGGCGCAGCAGGCCAAGCAGCACCCGCGCCAGACGGCGCAGCAGGCCTGGTCCACCGCGCGCACGACCGTCAAGCAGCACCCGACCGCGTCGGCGGTGACCGGGGCGGGGATCGGGCTGCTCTTCCTGCGGCGGCGGCTCAAGGCGCGGAAGGACCACCGGGAGGCCGCCCGCATCGTCGACCTGTACGCCATCTACGACGCGGAGGATGCGCGCGACCTGCGCGACCTGCGCGACCTGCGGGCCTGACGCCGCGCGCCGGCGCCCCTCGCCCGGCGGCGATTGGGTGGGTGCCTTGGCCGGGCCGCCCGGCCCGGCCAAGGCGCCGTTTACTTTCGTTCACCGTCGTTGATACCTTCGTTTACCGCTATTACCGGCACATTGACCCGCGGCGCGTACGATGAAGAATGCCCGCGCTCCCGGCGCGGGACACGGAGCCTGGATCGAGGGACGCGCGAGGAACACGGGAGGTGTGCCAGGGGAACGCAGCGAGACCGAGCGCACTGGTGCGGCCGGCGCGCGAGGTGGGGGTGGCAGGGGCGGCGGCCCGGTTCCGCTGGGGGGCGGATCCGGCGGCGCGGCGCCTCGCGGGGCATTCCTGAAGGAGAGACAGCGATGACTGCACTGGAACAGGGCCGCGAGGACTACACGCCGCTGCTGGAGGAGTGGGAACGCCGGGGGCTCAACCGGCGGCACTTCCTGCGCCTGCTGCTGGCCGGGGCCAGCACCGCCACCATCGCCGGCGTCCTGGCCGCCTGCGGCGACGCGACGCCGACCGCCGGCGTCGGGACGACCGGGGGCGCCGCCACCGGGATGACGACCACCACCGCGGCCGGCACGACGAGCGCGGCCGGCACGACGGCGGCGTCCACCACCGCCGCCGCCGCCGCGGCCACGGCGACGAGCGGCCCTGGGGCCGGCGCCATCCGCGTCGGCAGCCCGTCTGCCTCGCCGATCGGCAGCCCGGTCGCCGGGCAGGTCGACTACCCCGGCGCCGGCAAGTTCAGCACGCTGGAGCCGGTCGGCAAGCCGGGCGGGCTGATCATCGAGGTCTCCTTCGCCGACGGCAAGACGACCAACCCGATGCTCTCCAGTGATTCCGCCTCCGCCTCCTACATCGCGATGATGTTCACCCCGGTGATCGGCGTCAACCCGGATACGGGGCTGCCCTTCGCCAACCTGGCGACCAAGGTGCCGACGCGGGAGAACGGCCTCGTCTCGCCCGACGGCCTGACCTACACCTTCCCGCTGCGCAACGACGTCAAGTGGCACGACGGCCGGCCCTTCACCGCCGCCGACGTGAAGTTCACCTACGAGACGATGATGAACAAGGCGCTCGGCTCGCCGCGCACCAGCGAGCTGGTCGACCGGATCGAGTCGGTGACGACGCCGGACGACTACACCGCCGTCTTCAAGCTGAAGAAGGTCGTCGCCCCCTTCCTGGTCGACAACATGGTCTACGGCGTCGTGCCGAAGCACATCCTCGAGAAGGTGTCGGTGAACGACATCAAGACGCACCCCTTCAGCACCGGCTCGCCGCAGACGATCGGGACCGGCCCCTTCAAGTTCAAGGAGTGGGTCAAGGACGATCACTTCACCGTGGTGCGCTTCGACGACTACTTCCGCGGCAAGCCGGCGCTCGACGAGTACGTCTTCAAGGTCGTCCGCGACGCCAACGTGGTGGTGGCGCAGCTCAAGACCGGCGAGGCGGACTACGGCAGCGTCACCGAGTCGTTCTACGCCGAGCTGAACCAGCAGCCGAACCTCAACCTCCTCAAGTACGACACCTACTCCTTCACCTACTACGCCTACCAGCTCGATCCGACCAAGACGACCCTCTTCCAGGACAAGAAGGTGCGCCAGGCGCTCGCCTACGGCCTCGACCGCCAGGCGATGATCAAGTCGATCCGCTTCGGCATCGGCGAGGTGGCGACCGGGACCGAGCCGGTCCTCTCCTGGGCCTACGCCCCGGACAAGATGAACACCACCTACTCCTACAACCCGCAGAAGGCCCAGCAACTGCTGGAGGAGGCGGGCTGGACGAAGGGGCCGGACGGCATCCGCACCAAGGACGGGCGGCGCCTCGCCTTCACCCTCTGGACCAACGCGGGCAACAAGGTCCGCGAGCAGTACGTCACCGTCATGCAGCAGTTCTGGAAGAACATCGGCGTGGAGGCGACCCCCAAGACCGAGGAGTGGAACGCCATCCTGACGCGGATCACCGAGACGCACGACTTCGACATGTTCCTGATCGGCTTCGGCTGGGGGGTCGACCCCGACCAGAGTACCATGTGGCAGACCGACGCCTACGAGGGCGGCTTCAACATGAACAAGTACTCCAACGAGCGGGTCGACCGCATCCTGGCCGAGGCGCTCAGCACGCTCGACCAGGAGAAGCGCAAGCAGCTCTACATCGAGATGCAGAACATCATCATGGACGAGCTGCCGAGCTTCATCATGGACTTCCCGCAGGCGCTGGTGGGGGTCAACAAGCGGATCCACAACCTCAAGCCGAACGCGATCAACACCCGCTGGAACGCCCACACCTGGTGGGTGGACAATCCGGGCGGGCGGTAATCCGAGGGACGCGGACGGGGTCCGGGCGCGCGATCCGCGCGCCCGGACCCTCGTCGATCGCGCGCAGTCCGCCCCCGCTCCCGCGCCCAATGGCGGGCGCGGGAGCGCGATCGAAGCCTTCGCGACCCGATATACTGCCGCGGTCGGACAATCCGCGCCGGGGGCGGCAGGCGATGCGCCGAATCACCCGCGGCCCGCCGGGGCGCCCGCGCCCATGCCGGGCACAGGCGACGGCGGCTGGATTCAAGAGCAGGGAGCAGGTGGAGAAGGTACGCAAGCACGCCGCCAGGAGCTTACCGATCGGGCCGGAGAAGGCCCGCCACTGCGACGGGCTGCGGCGCGGCCGCGCGCCGCTGGCCCTCGCGCTCGGCGCCGTGCTCGGCCTCGCGGTCGTGCTGCTGGCCCTGGTCGCGCTCGGCGCGCTGCGGGACGCCGACCTCTGGCTGGCGCGCGGCGCGCGCGCCCTGGCCGCGCCGTGGCTCACGCAACTGCTGTGGGCGGTGAGCTGGCTCGGCTGGCAGCCGCAGGTGGCGCTCATCGGCGTGGCGGTCGCCGGCGGTCTCTTCTGGCGGCGCCTCGTCCTCGAGAGCGGCTTCGCGCTCCTCACGCTGGTCGGCGGCACCCCCATCTACCTCTTCATGACCCTGCTCGGCTTCCGCCCGCGGCCGGTCCACACCCTGGGCGGCTTCCCGGGGGAGCGGACCCTGGAAGGGACCAGCTTCCCCAGCGGCCACGTCATCACCTACACCCTGTTCTGCGGTTTCCTCGCCTACCTCGCCTACACGCTCGCGCGGCGGGGTGGATGCGCTGGATCGGCGTGGCGCTCGCGCTGACGGTGCTGCTCTCGATCGGGCCGTCGCGCGTCTACCTGGGCCAGCACTGGTTCTCGGACGTGCTGGCCTCGTACCTCCTCGGCGCCGCGCTGCTGGTCGCGACGCTCGTCGCGTACCGCGCGGCGAAGCGTCGGCAACTGGCCCGCATCCCGGTCCTGGCGGTCGCGGCGCCGCGGGGGGGCGACGACTGACGCCATCGCCGGGGCGGCGCGCGCCGCCACGATCGTCCCATGCGGGCCGAGGCGTGGCCGCGGTCCGGCCGCCCGCCCGATCCGCCCGGAGGCCGGGTCAGCGGAGGTAGCGCCGCACCAGCGCGAGGAGGGCGTCCGCCTCGAACGGCTTGGTCAGGATATCCTCGTAGGGCTCGCCGTCGAGTTGAGCGACCAGATCGTCGGGCGCTTCGGCGGTGACGAAGACCACCGGCACCCGGCGGGTCCGCGGGTCCGCCTTCAGCCGGCGGCAGACCTCGATCCCGTTCAGGCCCGGCATCCGCACGTTCAGCAGCACCAGCCCCGGCGGATCGGCCGCGGCGGCGAGCGTGCTGGGGCCGTCACCGCAGACGGTGACCCGATAGCCCGCATTCTTCAGCAGGACGCTCAGGATCGTCGCCATCGAAGGGTCATCCTCGGCGACCAGCACGCGGCTATCGCCGTCCTGTGTCCGGGCAGTCATCGCTTTACCGTCCTCTCCGCGCTCCGTCGGGTCGTTATCGCCCGGTCGCCCAACGCGCGCCCCGGCGTGCCGCGCCGTTGTGGCGCGGGGGCGGGCGATCAGGCACCCGCTCCCGCATTCCACCCCCAAGTGTACCAGGGGCGCGTCAACGCCGGTGTTGTATCCGTAAATAATTGGGTTACAAGGAAGTCAATAACCGTCAACGACCGGCGGGAAGGCGGGCCGCGCGCCGCGCGGCGGCGCCCGTTGACGCACCCGTTGACGATCTTAACGGGTACGTTGACCGCTCCCCGTTAGATCAAGAGCAGGGAGGTCGCGCGGCAGTGGACCGCCGCGGCCTCGCGGCGGCGCTCGGGTCCGGATTCGCAGTGAGGAGGAGGGCATCATGGCCACGACGATCGGCAACCGTATCATCGCCTGGGGGCTGCTGGCGATCGCCGTGCTGGCGAACATCGCCGGCTACGTCTTCAACCTGTACCGGCAGTTCGTCTGGTTCGACGAGGTGGTGCATGCCTACACGATCTTCGCCATCACGCTGGTGCTGGCGTTGTTCCTGTACGGCGCCGCGCTGACGGGGGCGGGCGACCACACCCTGCTCCTGGTGCTGGTGATCGCCAGCGTCGGCCTGGCGATCGGCGCGCTCTGGGAGGTCGCGGAATGGGCCTACGACCAGGTGGTGAGCGGCAACGCGATCAAGGGCAAGACCGATACGATCATCGACATGATCGTGGATACGCTCGGCGCGCTGGTGGCCGGTTGGCTGGCGTCGTGGATGGTGCGCCGGAAGCGCGGGTTCTAATCGCTCCCGCGGCGCCAGGCGACAGCCGCGCCGCGCGCCTGGCGGCTGTCGCCGGCGCGTGAAGAAGAGGGGCCGGCGTTCCTCCTCGGAACGCCGGCCCCTCCAGAGAAGGGGGATGGGGGAAGGGGAAAGGGGTAGGGAAGAAGTGAACGAGGGTGGGTGCCTCGCCGCGGCCGCCCGGCCGGCGGGGCGCGGCGCCTACACGTAGTAGGGGTAGGCGGGATAGGCGTAGCCCGGCGCCCAGTAGGGGCTGTAGCCGTAGTAGCCGTAGACGTCGTTGAAGTAGGTCTCGTCCGCCAGCTCGGGATCGTAGCGCGGCCCGCCGGCGACCCGCTCGCGAGTCTGATTGATGTAGACGGTGTCGTCCGCGATCCGGGTGATGGCGTCCACCGGGATCATGAACTTGGTCTCGCCGATCCCGAGGAACCCGCCGCTGCCGGCGAGCAGGAAGCGGACCTTCGCCTCGCGGTCGTCGATCAGCAGATCCTCGACCTTGCCGATCTCCTCGCCTGCGCGGTCCACGATCGCCCGGCCGCGGATGTCCTCGGCGGGGTCGGCGACCGTCAAGTCCGAGTCGCTCAGCTTGTAGACGTTCGCTCGCGCATCGATCGTCATGCTCTTTCTCCTCCGGGCTCGGGCGGGTCCGCGCCCGCCTCCGTCATCCGTTGGGTACTACGATAGCGGGCAAGGGTCAACGTGCGCGTTAAGGGAGTAAACAGGGGTGTCAACGTCGGTCAACGTTGGTTGACGGATGGGGGCGGTCGCGGGGCAACCCCGGGGTACGGCGCGCGGCACGCCGCGCGGGCCGACGCGCCGGCCGGGTTCCAGGCGACCGGGAGCGGCGGGCGAGGTCGCCCGGGTCCTGCTGACCGCACCGGATCGGCCGGCGCGCAACTCTGTCCACCAGGCGCGGGTGTTGGAAGGGACGCTGCCCACCCTCGTGCCGTCGGGGGCGGGTGCTGCCCGGCGCGGCCGCACCCACCCCGCCCGAATTGCGCCTGTTATCTCGTGGTGAGTGTCGGCCAGGATGCCGCCCGCATCAGCAGCGCTCGTCGCGGCCTACTCGGCACGCGGGACCCATCATTTCGATACGAAGCGGTTGGTGTAGACCTTGTCCAGATCGACCTCGCCGCCGAGCAAGTTGAGGCGGCGCAGGAGATCGCGCGAGGCGGTCCAGACCGCGGGGTCGCTGTAGCCGATGCCGCGCTGCGCGGTCTGCTCGCTCTGCCAGAGCGGGAGCGAGACCTGGACGACCTGGCGCAGGATCTCGCGCCTGGGGGCCGCCTCGGGCGTGTACTTCGGCAGGACGGTGTCGAGCGCCTCGTCCGGGCGCGCGATCACGTCTTCGATGCCGCGCAGGCTGGCGCGCACCAGCTTCTCGACCAGTTCGGGGCGCTCGCGCAGCGTCTTCTCATTGGTGACGATGCCGTTGGAGGCGAGCGTTACGTGATCGAAGACCTCAATTGTCGTGATCGCCTGGCCGAGGGCGCGCAACTGGACCGGCTCGTTGTTGGTGTAGCCGACGACCGCTTCGACCTGCCCCTCCGTCAGCGCCTGGACCTGCTTGAAGCCGATCTCGCGGATCTGCACATCGGACTCGCTCAGGCCGGCGCTGAGCAGCAGGGCGCGCAGGCCGACGTAGGTCGCGCCGAAGCGGCCCGGCACGCCGATCGTGCGCCCCTTCAGGTCCCCGACCCGCCGGATGCCCGCCTTTTCCAGCGCGATCACGCTGATCGGGAACTTCTGGAACCAGGCGCCGACGTAGACCAGCGGCACCCCCTGCGAGCGCGCGACCAGCACCTCGTCGCCGCTGGCGACGCCGAAGCTGAGCTCGCCGGTCCCGATCAGTTTCAAGAGGTCGGTCGAGGTGGTGTGCCTGAACTCGACGTCGAGCCCCTCCGCCCCGTAGAAGCCGCGCTCCTGCGCCATGTAGAAGGGGGCGAACTGGACATCGGGGATGTAGCCGAGCGCCAGTGCGACCTTGGTCGGCCCCGGCGTGGCGCCGGCCGGGGCGCCGCCGGACGCCGGCGCCGCCGGACCGCCGCAGGCGGCGATGGTCAGCGCGATCAGTAGCGTCAAGATGGGGATCGTGAGCCGCTGCATGATTCCTCCCGTTGGGTGGTCGAAGGTCTGAAGGTCGAAGGTCTCTCATTCCGCGGCGTTGCCTTCACGGAATCGCCTTCGCCGATCCCCGAGGGACCTTCGACCTTCGACCTTCAGACCTTCGACCCCGTTACCAGCGTATCAGCGCCCGCTCCAGCGCCGTCACCAGGCCGTAGGCCAGCATCGCGAGGCCGACCAGGGTCAGGAGGGCGACGAAGAGGAGCGGCGTGTCGAAGAGGCCGTTCGAGATGTTCAGCAGGACGCCGAGGCCGCGGTCGGCGCCGATGAACTCGGCGACGGTCGCGCCGGTGATCGCCAGGGTGAAGCCGATCTTGACGCCGCTGAGGAGCGTCGGCAGCGCCAGGGGCAGCTCGACGAGGGTGAAGAGCTGCCGCCGCGTCGCGCCGAAGACCAGCGCCACGTCGCGCAGGGCCGGGTCGATCTGGCGCAGGCCGCTGACGGTATTGATCAGGATCGGGAAGAAGACGACCAGCGCGGCGATCAGCACCTTCGGCAGCAGGCCGAACCCGAACCAGAGGAGCAGCAGCGGCGCGATCGCGACGACCGGCAGCGCCTGGCTGGCCGCGAGGTACGGCGCGACGACGCGCTCGAGCGGCGGCGACTTCGCCAGCAGGTAGCCGAGCACGGTGGCGATCGCGAAGCCGAGCGCGAACCCCGCCAGGCTCTCGACCAGCGTGGCCTCGGTGTGCCGCCACCAGGTGCCGTCGCGCAGGGCCAGCAGGAAGCGCGCGGCGACCCGCTCGGGCGCGGGCAGGACGAAGGCGGGGTAGTCGCGCGCCACGACCAGTAGCTTCCAGGCGAGCAGGCCGCCCAGGAGCGAGAGCGGCACGGTCAGCGCGCCGGGCCACGGGCGGCGTGCCATCCCGCGCCGCTCCCGCCGCTCTCTCCCCTGGGCCGTCGCCCGTTCCTCGGAGCGCGCCGGCCCCCCGCCCCGCTCCTCGCGCACCCTCGATGTTCCGGCAGCACTCACCATCGCCCCCACCCTGTCACACGCCGTCAGGTCGGCAGAGGCCGCGCCCCGGATCCCGCCGCCGCGACCGGCCGATCGCGGGCAACAAAAAACCCGAAGGCGGCGCCTTCGGGGCATTCGCGACACCGCGCGTGGCATCAGTCCGCGCACGGCCGTACGCACCGTGCGAGAGGACGCCAACGCGCTCGGCGTTGTCGCGACGACCTTCTCCCATCCGGACTGTCACCGTCGGCCCCGGCATCGCACCGGGTCAACCGCCAGAGGCGGGTCGCGGGCTCGGCGCTCGCGCGCCATACCGCCGGTAGGGAATTGCACCCTGCCCCGAAGGTCTCTCTATTGCTTCCCAATGTAAAGCATCGGGCGGGTTGCTGTCAATAGCGGGGGGAGGCCGCTCCCCGCCAGGGTCTAGCGCCAAGGCCGGGGGGCGCACCGCGACGGATGGTGGTGCGCGTCTCGATTGGCCCGGGCGTTGGGCCATATAGGCGGGATCGATCCTTGTCATCCTGAGCCGTCGAGCAGGCGCGGCGAAGGATCGGTTTACGGGGCACCGGACGGAGCCATCCGTCACGGGGGCTAGCGCGACCCTTCGCCGCGGCTCATGCAGCACCGGGCAAGCATCCTTGCAACTCGGGAACAGACGGCGGCGGGAACTGCAGGATGTATACAGCGCCGTGCGGATCGAACGGGTGGTCGCCGGGTTAGACGAGGGTGATCTGCTCGACCAGGCCGCTCTCGCGGACCTTGAGCGGGCCGGAGGGGGTGGTCAGGACGAGCGGCTGGCCGGCGATCGCCGCGCCGTAGATGTTGTAGATGCCGGCGAGCTGGCGGCGGTAGATGCGCGGCGGCACCAGGAGGTAGAGGGCCGGGGCGCCGGTCTCGTCGTGGAGGCGGGCGCCCGCCTCCACGATGAAGCGTTCGAGGCCCTGCTTGGTCAGCTTGCCGCGATACTCCAGCAGCCCGAGGGTCTGGTGCGAGCGGTAGAGGGCCGAGCGGATGCGCGCCGTCTCGCGCCCCTCGTTGAGCCGGCGGGCCAGCTCGCCCCGCAGCGGCTCGGCATCGTCCGCCGGGGCTTCCCGCGCGCGCAGCCCGACGCTGGCGAGGAGGGCGTCGACCGCGGCGTCGGTCGCCACCGGGGCCGGCGCGACGGGGGGCGCCGCCCGCGCCTCGGCCTCGCGCCGGGCGATCAGCCGGTGCAGGACGTCGAGCGGCAGGTGCTTGAGCGGAATCTTGTCCTGTGGCGTCGCCATCTCCGCGCCTCTCTCGTCAGTCGCCGCCAGGGCTCACGTTGCTATGATACCACCGCGCACCGGGAGCGCCCGGTGGCGGGAAAACGATGTAACCCTTCCGGTGTTCCACCCGACTATCAGACAGAAGGCGCACGACAGAAGGCGCGCGAGTGGCGCGCCGGGTCCTGCGGGAGGGGGGCATCCGTGGTTATGAGATCGCTGGACGAGACGACTCCCACGCCGGATCCTACCGCCGTCGAGCGGCGCCGGCTCGTCCATCTGTGCGCCTGGCTCACCAAAGACGCGGACGCGGCGGAGGATCTGGCCCAGGAGACGCTGCTGGAAGCCTGGCGGCACGAATCGGCGCTACGCGACCCGCGGAAGCGGCCACAATGGCTCGCCGGCATCGCCCGCAATGTCTGCCTGCGCTGGGGCCAGCGCCGCGGGCGGGAACGCGTCTTGCTCGCGCGCCTCCACGCGGGGCAGGGCAACCCCGCGCCGATGGACGAAGAACCGGCGACGGATGCCTTCGCGCCCGAGGTCGAGCTGGAGCGGGACGAACTGGCCGACCTGCTGGACCGGGCGCTGGCGCTGCTGCCGCCCACAACCCGTGACGTGCTGGTGGCGCGCTACGTCGAGGAGGCCCCGCACGTCGCGATCGCCGCGCGGCTGCGCCTGAGCGAGGGCGCGGTCAAGGTGCGGCTGCACCGCGGGCGGCTCGCACTCCAGCGGGTGCTCGCCACCGAGTTGCGTCAGGAGGCTGCCGCCTACGGTCTCCGCGCGACCGGCGCCGCCGGGTGGCGGGAGACGCGCATCTGGTGCCCGATCTGCGGCGAACGCCGGTTGGTCGGCGACTTCGACACCGCCGCCGGCCGGCTGCTGCTGCGCTGCCCCGGCTGTTACCCCACCAGGGCCGACGGCTTCAACTCGCGGACCCACGATCCGGCGTTGTTCGCGGGTGTCAAGGGTTATAAGCCCGCGTTCTCGCGCGTGCTGGCCGCCGCGAACGAGTATTTCGGCGCGGCGATGGCAACACGCGCCGCGCCCTGCCTCCACTGCGGCCGCGAGATGCCGTTGCGGGAGGGGTCGCCGACCTCGCTCGAGCCGTGGCGGCGGACACCGTTTGCCCTCCACGTTACCTGCGACCGTTGTCGGGCGACGACGGACTGCTGCCTCGTCGGGCTGGCATACGGGCTGCCCGAGGCGCGCCGCTTCTGGCGGCGGCACCCCCGGATCAGGACGCTGCCGATTCGTCGGGTGGAGTATGGCGGGGTGGCCGCGCTCGTGATCACCGTCGAGAGCGTGACGGAGCGGGCGACGCTCGACGTCATCGCCGCGCGGGACACCTTCCGGCCCCTCGACGTGCATGGCGCGCCCGGTGCGTAGGCCGAGACGAGCGGCCGGGGGCTGACGATGCTCGCCGTGCTGCGGCAGCGCGACTTCGCCCTCCTCTGGTTCGGCGGCCTCGTCTCGCTGACGGGCGACTGGGTGCTGATCACCGCCCTCCCCTTCTTCCTGTACGAGCGCACCGGCTCCGCACTCGCCACGAGCGCCTGGCTGACGGCCTACCTCGTGCCGTCGGTCCTCCTCGGCTCGGTCGCCGGCGTCTTCGTGGACCGCTGGGACCGGCGGCGCACGATGATCGCCTGCGGCCTGGCCCGCGGGGTGTTGCTGCTCCTGCTCCTCCTGGTGGACGGGGAGGACCGGCTCTGGCTGGCCTACGCGGTGGCCGCGCTCGAGGCAACCCTCACCGCGTTCTTCGGCCCGGCGGAGAACGCGCTCCTCCCGACACTCGTCGGCGAGGAGCATCTGGCGCCGGCCAACGCGCTCAACGCGCTCAACAACAACCTGGCCCGCCTGATCGGCCCGCCGCTCGGCGGGACGCTGGTCGGACTGGCCGGCTTACCGGCCGTGGTCCTCGTGGACAGCGCCTCGTACTTCATCGGCGCGGCGCTGATCGCCGCGATGGCGGCGCGGCCGGCGCGGGCTGGTGGGCTTGTCGCGCCGGCCGCGCGTGCGGGCGCGACTTGGGACGCTGTCCGGCGGGACTGGCGGGAGGGGCTGGGGCTGATCCGGCGCGCCCGGCTGGTCGCCGTGGTCTTCGCGGTCGTCGGTGTCTCCACCTTCGCCGATAGCATGAACAGCGCCCTGCTGGTGCCGTTCGTGGACACGGTCCTGCGCGCCGGCGCGCAGGGCTTCGGCTGGCTGCTGACCGTCCAGGCCGTCGGCGGGCTCCTCGCCAGCGCAGTCATCGGGCGGGCCGGGCGGGCGCTGTCGCCGGCCCGGCTCCTGACGCTCAGTTGCCTCGGCACCGGCCTGATGTCCCTGGTCCTGGTCACGTTCCCCTCGCTGGCGCTGGCACTGGTCTTCTCGGCGATCGGCGGTGTTCCCGCGGTCGGCTACCAGGTCGGCACACAAACCCTCTTGCAGCGTGGCGTGGCGGACGCCTACCGCGGGCGGGTTTTCGGGGCGCTGGACACGACCAATGCGCTGCTCCGGCTGGCGGGGCTGGCGCTGGCCGGCGGCCTGGGCGATGTCGTCGGCATCCTGCCGATGCTGTACGTGATGGGCGGGCTCCGGTTCCTGTCCGGCGTCGTGGCGCTGGTGGCCGTGCCAACTGGTAGGGCGAGCGAGGCGGCAACTGCCGACCCGCCGCCGATTGCTCGGAAGTCATGAGCCAACGCCGGTTGAGCCACACCGGATCGGGACGAGCATTAGCCGCTGTACCGATCCCTCCTCGCCGTGAGTACCCCTCGTCGACAAGTGAGGATGTGTTATAAGGGGGCGGAGCAACGCCGCGCGGCGTGGCCGTGGCCAATCAATGCTGGCGTTTTTCGCGGGAGGATGAGTGGAGAGCGGCGCGATCGACCAGTTCCGCGCGGCGGCGATCGAGGCCGCGCGCCTGGCGGGGGCGATCCAGTTGGCGAGCCTGGGGCGGGTGGAGCGGATCGAGTTCAAGGGCCGCGTCGACCTGGTCACCGAGGTCGACAAGCGGTCGGAGGCGGCGATCGTCGGCCTGCTGGCGGGGCGCTTCCCCGACCATCGGATCGTCGCCGAGGAGGGGACCGGCGAGGCGGCGGGGGCGTCGCCCTACCGCTGGCTGATCGACCCGCTCGACGGGACGACCAACTACGCGCACGCCTTCCCCTATTTCGGAGTGTCGCTGGCGCTGCAGCGGGCGGGCGAGCTGATCCTCGGTGTCGTCTACGACCCGGTGAAGGACGAGCTCTTTCGCGCCGAGCGAGGCGGCGGGGCCTTCCTCAACGACCGGCCGCTCGCGGTCTCGGCGACGACGGAGATCCTGCGGAGCCTGCTGGCGACCGGCTTCCCGTACGACATGACCAAACGCCCGACCACGCTGGCCCACTGGACGGCGTTCAGCTACGCCGCGCAGGGGATCCGGCGCAACGGGGCCGCCGCGCTCGACCTGTGCTACGTCGCGGCGGGGCGGCTCGACGGCTTCTATGAGGCGCACCTCGGCCCGTGGGACTGCGGCGCGGGCGGGCTGATCGTCGCGGAGGCGGGCGGGCGGATCAGCGACTACGCGGGCGGGCCGTTCGATCCGTTCCGGGGCGAGATCGTCGCCAGCAACGGCCACCTGCACGACGCCATGCTCGCGATCATCGCGGCGGCGACGCCGCGCCCGACGGCGACCTGAAGGCGACCGGCAGGCGGCCCGCGAGGCGTGCCGCGGGCGCGGCGAGACGAGCGAGCGAGCGGGGAACGCGCTGATGGATAACCCCTACGACCTCGGCGGCGACCGCCTGGTCCGCGCGATCGGGCGGGTCGAGGTGTTGAACGTCTTCTTCCCGCGCCTGCGCCACTCGCTGATCCTCGATACGCGCCACGACCGGGACCGGGCCGTGCCGCCGGCGATCATCGTGGACGGGATGGTCGGGTCGCCGGAGGAGCGGATGCGCTCGTTCGCCCGCCTGCGGCCCGAACTGCCGATCCCCGCGCGGATCGCGGTCGCCTCCTGGCTCGGCTCGATCCGCGCGCTGGTGGAGGCGGGCGTCTACGCGGCGATCCTCGAGCGCTGGCTGGCGCTGGGCTATCCCCGTGGCGAGCGGGACGCCGAGCGCGCCTTCCGCCAGCTCGCGCGCCTCGAACGGGCGGCCCTGCGCGATCTCCTCACCGGCGCGACCAGCAAGGCGATCTGGGAGCGGCCGGAGTAGGCGCGGGGACGCGGGGCGGAGAGTGTGGGGCGTGGAGGCGAAGGCGGGGGGCGCAGGGCGGCGCGCTCGGGGGTGACAGATCGGATGTGCCGGGGTGATGCTGCTGAAACGGCGTTGGTCCTGGAGACGGAGCGGCTGGTATTGCACCCCTTCCGCCCGGAGGACGCCCCCGCGATCTTCGCCTATGCCGCGGACCCCGAGGTCGCGCGGTACACCGGCTGGGCGCCGCACCGGTCCCTCGACGACACCGGGGCCTTCCTGCGCCGGGTGGCGGAGCGCCACCGCGACGAGGGCCTGCCCTCGTGGGCGATCTGGCACCGGGGCGATGGCGTGTTGATCGGCCAGTGCGAGTTCCTGCGGCGGTCGTCGCGCGATGGGTGGGCCGAGATCGGCTACGCGCTGTCGAGGGCGCGTTGGGGGCGGGGCTACACCGCCGAGGCGCTGCGGGCCGTCGTCACCTTCGGGTTCTCGCGGCTGGGGCTGAACCGGGTGCAGGGGACCTGCCAGGCGACCAACAGGGCGTCCGCGCGCGTGATGGAGAAGGCCGGGATGACGCTCGAAGGGACCCTGCGGGAGAGCTGGTTCGCCGACGGCGCCTACCGCGATCGGCTACTCTACGCCGTCCTGCGCCGCGAGTGGCCCGGCTGATCCGGCGCCCGGCCCACCCGCCGAACAAGGGCGGGCAAGGATTCGGTAACGCCCGGTTGCACCCCGGTTCATATATCGCGGCTCAGGTCGCTACCGACCACGGCACGGCGTGACGAACGAAGTGGGAAATCTCACGCAGCATCGCTTCGAGGGCGTTCACGTCGTCCAGCGCCTGATCGGCGCGCAGATAGGAATCCAGCGGCGCGAGGATTTCTCGGTACGCCTCGGTTCGGGTTCAGGAATCTTGGGATCACTGCTCGTTTGTCGAAACTGTACTCCCCATGGCGATCCCAGATGAAGAGACGCAGCTCGTAGAGGATGGTATTCACGACCGAATCCGCGTCCGCTCGGCCTCCGGCCTTTGGTCGATGAGTTTGCGCGCAGCCAGGGATAGAACACCCGGACCTCCGCGCGAATATCCGCGGCGGATGGCGCGGGAAGCGCGCGCAAGTTGTACTCTCCCCAGAGGACCATCCCCTGCTGCTTCAGCCGCAGGACCTCGCTGGCAAGGCCGCGTTCGGGATCAAACGGAGCGATCAGCTCCCGCTCGCGAATGACCACCGCGCCGAAGTCCTTGGGGATGTGGTAGAGCATTCGGTAGTGCTCTGCCAGAGCGCGCGTCGATCGCGCCACTTCCACGGCATCGTCGCGAATGACGACTGCGTATCAATATCGCTCCTTCCGGGGAGGCGGCTCCCGTGGCGAGCGAGCCGATCAGCACTACCGCCAGCACGTCATCATCGAGCTGCGACGTCCCCGGCGAACTGCCGCACGATGGTCCAGGCACATTCTTGCGTAATTGTTCGGGGCATCCTGGTCACCTTCCCCGCGCCAAGAGGTCAGTCGGGTAGTTGCCGGCGCGCCTGCCGCACCGCGTCGGCCAGCAGCGCGGCGAGGGCGTCGCCGATGGCGTCGAGGGCGGCGGGTCGTCCGCGAGGATGGCGGCGAGCGGCGGATCGCCGGTCAGGGCGGTGACGATCACCTTCAGCCCTTCGGGCGGCAGGGGGCGGTCGCCGGGTTCCACGGCGGCGTAGATGGCGTCGTAGAGGCGGCGGTCGAGGACCTCCTGCGCCGGTTCGGGTAGTCCCGGCTCGTAGCTGAACTGGAGATCGCTCGTCAGGTTGACGCAGGGATCGCCCGGCGATTCCAGGCGCACGGCGAGGTGGAACCTGATTGCGGGGGTCGCGCGCGACGCGTCCCGCTCGGTCGCGCGACCGCCCCCGCTTCGCGCAGCCGCGCGATCTCCCCGGCGTCGTAGCCGAGTTCGGCGAGAACCTCGTCGGTGTGCTGGCCGAGCAGCGGCGGCGCCTGGCGCGCGGCCGCGGGGTCGCGCTGAGGCGGTAGGGGAAGCCGGGGACGTGGAGGTCGGGGATCGTCGGGTGGGGGAGGGGCTGCTTCAGGCCGAGGTGGAGCGTCTGCGGCTCGGCGAAGACCTGATCGACCGTGGCGATCGGCCCCGCCGGCACCCCGGCCGCGTCGAGCCGTGCCATCACCTCGGCCGTGGTGTGGCGCGACAGCGCGCCCTCGATCACCGCGTAGAGCGGCTCGCGGTGGGCCATCCGCAGGGCGTTGGAGGCGAAGCGGGGGTCGGCGGCGGCCTCCGGCAGATCGAACGCCGCGCAGAAGCGCGCCCAGAGGGCCTCGTTGCCGATCGGTAGGTTGACGTAACCATCGGCGGTGGTGAAGGTGTCGTAGGGGACGACGGTCTGGTGGCGGTTGCCCTGGCGCTGGGGGACCTCGCCGGTGGCGAAGTAGCCGACGGCGTAGTAGACGAGGAGCGCCACCTGGCTGCCGAGCATCGAGGTGTCGATGTACTGCCCCTCGCCGGTGCGCTCGCGGTGGAGCAGGGCGCTGGCGATGGCGAAGGCGGCGAACATGCCGGTCGTCATGTCGGCGATCGGCACGCCCATCTTGGTCGGCGGGCCGTCCGCCTCGCCGGTCAGGCTCATCATGCCGGACATCCCCTGGACGACGAGGTCGTAGGCGGGGCGCCGGTGGCCCGGCCCGTCCTGGCCGAAGCCGGAGATCGAGCAGTAGACGAGGTCGGGCTTGATCGCGCGCAGGTTGTCGTAGCCGAGGCCGAGGCGGGCGGCGGTGCCGGGGCTGAAGTTCTCGACGACGACATCGGCCCGGCGGGCGAGGCGGCGCGCGATCTCCTTGCCGGCCGGGTCCTTCAGGTTGACGGTGACGCTGCGCTTGTTGCGGTTGATGCTCAGGTAGTAGGCGCTCTCCCCTCCAGGAAGGGGGGACCCCAGGGGCGGGTGTCGTCCCCCTGCCCGGCTGCTCGATCTTGACCACATCGGCGCCCATGTCGCCGAGCATCATCGTGCAGTACGGCCCGGCCATCACCCGCGTCAGGTCGAGGACCCGCATCCCGGTCAGCGGTTGCGCCATGCCCAGACTCCCCACCCCATCCGATCCGACGGTACGGCGCGCCGACGCAGCGACGGCGCCGCCGCCGGCCCACGCTCAAACGGACGCGATTGTAGCACAGCCGGGCGAGCGGGCCGTGGGTAGACCGGCCTTGCCGCCGGGCGTCGGCGGGACCGGGGGCGCCGCCGCGCCGCGTGGGGGCGATGCCGAACGGGGCGCCGCGCGCCGCTATTGGGCCGCGGCGCCTCGGGGAGGGGAGGGGAGAGGGCGAGCCTGTGGCAATGGAGGGCGTGGGCCGCAACGAGCCAGGCTCACAGGACGGGGGAATACGGAGCGCGGACGGGGCTCCCGGGGGAGCGCCCGGTAATGGCAAGAGTAAGGTCGGGAGGGTCGGCATTGGGATGCGCCAGGGGAACCGATCTCATTCAATTGTTACCGGCCCTCCCGAACCTTGTCCCTACTCTAGCACGCGCCGGCCCTCTTGTCAATACTTTGCAAAGCATTTGTTGGGTAGTCGCGCAGAAAGAGAGTCGGCGCCCGGCGAGGTTGTGTTGACAAGCGGGGTGGCGGGTGAGTACGATCATCGGGGACGGCCCTACCGCTGGGCGTGCCGGCCCCTGGCGAGATGACCGGCAGCACGGGAGCGCGAGATGCAGACACGCGACGAGATTCGCCTGACCACCCTGGCCTCCTGCGCCGGTTGAGCGTCGAAGATGGGCCCCGGGGCCCTGGCGCAGGTGCTGCGCCCCCTGACGCTGCTGACGCACCCCGATCTGCTGGTCGGCCTGCAGACGAGCGACGACGCCGCGGTCTTCCGCCTGAGCGCCGAGCAGGCGCTGATCCAGACGGTCGACTTCTTCCCGCCCGTCGTCGACGACCCGTACACCTACGGGGCGATCGCGGCGGCGAACGCGATGAGCGATGTCTACGCGATGGGCGGCGAGGTGCTGCTCGGGCTGAATATCGCCGCCTGGCCGGAGGACCTGCCGGGCGAGATGCTCGGGCGCATCTTCGCGGGCGGCGCGGACAAGCTGGCCGAGGTCGGCGCGGTGATCGCCGGCGGGCACACCGTCACCGACGACGAGCCGAAGTACGGCGTCTGCGTCACCGGCACGATCCACCCCGACCGCATCCTCACCAAGGCGGGCGCGCGGCCCGGCGACCGCCTCTACCTGACCAAGCCGATCGGCACCGGGATCGTGCTGACCGCGCTCAAGCGGGAGGCGGTCGCCGCGGGCCACCTCGACGAGGCGGTGGCGGGGATGCTGCGCCTCAACCGGGTGGCGTCGCACCTGGCGCGGGAGGTCGGCGTCAACGCCTGCACCGACATCACCGGCTTCGGGCTGGCCGGGCACACCAGTGAGATGGCCGAGAAGAGCGACGTCGGCATCAGGATCGCGGCCGGGGCGACGCCGTTCCTGGCCGGCGCGGTCGAGTACGCCGAGCGGGGAATGGTGCCGGGCGGCGTCGGGCGCAACCGCGCGCACTTCACCGCGGAGGGGCGCGTGCGCCTCCCCGCGGACCTGCCCCGGGCGCTGGACGATCTGCTCTTCGATCCGCAGACCTCCGGCGGGCTGCTGCTCGCCGTCCCCGTCGACCGCGCCGCCGCGCTCGAAGCGGCCTTCGCGCGCGAGGGGCAGCCCCTCTGGCCGCTCGGCGAGGTCGTCGAGGGGCGAGGGGTCGAGATCGTGCGGTAGCGGTGGGGGCGGCCCCGTCCCCGGCTCCCCAATACCTGGGAAGGGGAGCCGGACGCGATACTACCTTGCGCGCAGGCCCGCGCAGGCGTGAGGCGGCAACGGCGGCATGGCGGCGACCGGTTCGACCGGGAGGTGACCGTGAACGCGACTCTGCGGCGCACCGGCATGGTCCTGATCGGTGTGGAAGCCTTCATGCTGGTCTGGTACGCGCTCGCCCTGCTGCTGCGCGCGGTCGTGGCGGCGCTGACCGGCGTCGACCCGACCGGGACGTTCCCGACCAGTTTCCTCCTCGTCGCCACGGCGCTCGCCGCGACGCTGCTCGTCGCGGCGGTGGGGGCGGCGCTCGTGGCGATGGGCGTGCGGGCGCGCCTCGCGGCCGAACGACGCGCGGCGATCGAATGGTCGCTGGCCCGCAGGGCCTGCGCCGCCGGGCGGCGGTGGTCGCCCTACGCCGCCGAGGGGCAGGCCACCGGCGAGCGCTGGCCCTACTGAGCCGCGGGCGGTCTCAGCGCTCCGCGATGAAGAGCCCGGTCGACTTGGTGACGCGGATAGCCCCGGCGCGCTCGATCTCCTCCCGTACCGCCGCGATCAACCGGGCGCGGGCGGCGCCCCGAGGGAGCCCGCGCCGGCCAGCCATACCGCCCATCGAGAGCAGGTAGTCCACCAGCGGCGCCGCCTCCGTGACGACCAGGCCGTCGTCGTAGCGGCGCAACTCGACGCGGGTGAAGACGCGGGCCAGCTCCTCCCCGCCCTGTTCGAGGTTGAACCCGAGCGCCTGCCGCGAGTCGCGTGCCTCCGGGTAGTCGTCGGGCGCGAGGCGGCGGCCCAGGTCGTCGAGTTCGCGCATGTGCCCCAGGCCGTTCGTCGCGGCGTAGAGGCGCCCGCCGGGGCGGAGGACGCGGCGGATCTCCGCCAGCGCCCGCGCCCGATCCGGCACATGGTAGAGCATGTGGTTCGCGACGACCGCGTCGAAGCCGGCGTCGACGAACGGGAGCGCCTGCGCGTCGGCAACCTCGAAGGCGGCGAAGGCGGGGTGGCTGCCGAGGCGGGCGCGGGCCTCCTCCACCATGCCCGGCGAGAGGTCGGACAGGGTGACGCGCCAGCCGTCGGGGACGCGCCCCAGGTTCTCGATCCAGAGGGCGCCGGGGCCGCAGCCGAGTTCGAGGACGCGGCCGTGGGGGGGGATGTCGAATTGGTCGAAGACCCAGCGCGGCCAGCCGTAGGGATTCGTGCTGAAGTGCTCGTGCAACGTCATCCGCGACCGGAGGTTGGTGGCATCGCGATACTGGTCATCCCGCAGATACCCCCGGTCGGTCAACCTCGACATCGCGCGCCCCCTTTCCGCCCCGCCGCCACCCCGATCGCCGCCGTCCCTGGAACGGTTGCTGCGCCGCTCCGGTCGCGCGCGGCGGCCGGCGTCACAATGACCGGGCGTTGCGGCTGAACCAGACGAACGCGATGATGCCGGCGACCAGTCCCGCCACCATCGCCGCGATCGTGAGCCAGCCCGGCGCCGCCAGGCCGAAGACGACCGTGGCGACGAGGAAGATCCAGACGACGATCAGCACCGCCACCGCGATCGGCAGCGCGATCCGCTTCGCAACATCTTTCATGGGCCGATCATCATCCTCTCATCCCGCCCGGCCGAGGGGTGCCGCTCCCGGCCGGTGTCGTGCCCTCATTCTCGCCGACGGCGGGCAGATAAAAGCCCGCCACGAGGGTTCGTGGCGGGCTTTCCGGTGAAGGGAGCGGTTTGGCTCTGCGTGTTTTCCGGTTTGTCTCCCGCCGCCGCGACGTGCGGCGCCGGGGCTATGGCGCGCGACCGACACGCGGTCGCGGCGTCTGAATCTATCGGGAGGTGACTACTCCTCGATCAGCCGGACGTTCTCCGCGCGGGTGCGCCCGGGGTTGCGCGGGTCCTCGCCAACCTCGAACTCCACTCGCTGGCCCTCGCGCAACTGGTCGAAGACGCGCCCCTCAACAGCGCTGCTGTGGAAGAAGACGTCCTTGTTGGCGTCGTCCGGTGCGATAAAGCCGAACCCTCGGTCATCGCGGATGCTCTTGATCGTTCCCTGTGCCATGGCTGCTGTCCTTTCTGCCCCTCACGCAGGTATCATCGTACCATATTTCCCGCGATTGGTCATCCCAATCCCCCGAGCGCACCGCACCGGGACGGACGCGCTCTCCCGGGAACGTGGTCGGGGTTCGATGAGCGGCCCTCCTTCGTCGGGATTTGCGCGTTCGACGCGCCGCCCGCGCGCGACGGAGGGCCGCATGGGGTGTACGCGCGCGGTCGCCGCCGCGCCATCTGCGCTGCCGCTCGCTCCAGGCTAACACTTGATCCCTGTCTCGCCGTGGGGGTAGAATCGGGCGCGGCAAGATTCCCGGCGTGTTGCCCCCCGGTCTTCTCGCTGGCTTGGCCTGGAGCCAGGGGCGATTCGAGCGATGGGGTGAGACGCCGCCGGCGGGGCGGCCCCTTCGTCGTCGGTCGGCTGGGGATGTCGCCCTCGGCCTCCGGCAGTTGCCCGACGCGCCGCCCCGCGCGCCCTTGCCGCGCCCGATGCCGGCTTGTCGGGGCCTCGCCTCCGGGGGAGCCCATCCAATGCTCGACACGTTCACGGTCGCGACCTTCGCCGATCACCTCGGCGAGCCCTTCCGGATCCACCCGGATGCCGGAGACCCCCTCGTGGCGGAGTTGATCGCCGCGACCCCCTTCGCGGGCGCCGCCGCTGGGGCCGCGCCCAGTTCCGGTGGGCGCGCGCCCTTCTCGATCGTCTTCCGCGGCCCGCGCGCCCCCCTGCTGCCGCAGCGCATCTACCGGATCGCGCACGATGCGCTCGGCAGCTTCGAACTGTTCCTCGTCCCGCTCGGCCCGGACGGGGTGGGGCTGCGCTACGAGGCAGTCTTCGCCTAACCTGCCGCCGGACCCGCCGTGGCCGGTGGGGACCATTCCAGAAGTGGAGTGGACCCAGTCGCCCCCGGCGTAGCCGAGCGCGCCGTCGCTGTCGTTGACCGTGACGGCGCGCAGCGTCACGGTGATCGCTGCCTTCGACGTAACGCTACCGGCGGCGAGGGCTTCACACCGGCCGCACAGGCCCCTCGCTCACCTGACGACGCGGAAGTGGAGATCCGTCGCCAGGGGCGACTCTGTGACCGCGATGGGCTCCAATGCGATGGGCGCGACCTCCAACCGCTCGAACAGGCGGAGGCCCGCACCGAGGAGTACAGGCCGGATGGCGACCTCGATCTCATCGACCAGCCCGGCATTGAGGCACTGCCGGGCGATACTGGCGCCGCCGATGACCGCGACGTCCTTGTCGCCGGCGGCGGCCTTCGCCCGCGCGATGGCGCTCGCGATGCCGTCCGTGACGAAGTGAAACTTCAACTTGTCGTTCTCTCCTCTGGTCGCCGTCTGGGGGGCCTGGTGGGTGAGGACGAAGATGGGGGTCTGGAATTCGTAGCCGGTGAAGTCGCCCCCCGCCATGTCGTAGGCGCGCCGGCCCATGACGACGGCGCCCGTGGTGCGTATCGCTTCCCGCAGCGCCGCGGTCTCCCGCAAGGCCGCGAGATCGGGGTACAGCCGCTCGACGCTGCCGTCCCGATCGTTGATGAACCCGTCCAGCGACATGGTCATGCCCAAGACGACTTTCGCCGGCATACCCCTCCTCCCTTTGCTGCCCGTCCGCAGCCGCGCGTGACGTCTCCCCCGCGAAGCGAGGCTGCCCACGGCCCAGGATTACGGAGGGGCCGCTTCAGGCGTTCCGGCCGTTGTCCACCTGGAACATCCAGCTGATGCCGTATCGGTCCGTCAGGTCGCCGTAGGTGCCGAAGTATTCCTCTTTCAGCGGGTTCGTCACGTTAGCGCCCACCGAGAGGTTGTCGAAGAAGGATCGCGTTTGGGCCAGATCGTCGGAGTTGACGCACAGCGCGATGGCGCCGCCCTGGCCGGCGTGCCCTGATCCGCCCATACCGGACGCCATGACGGTGATGCCGTCCGCGACCAGCACCGCGTGCAGCACCCGGTCATGGGTTTCCGCCGGCATGGCGGCGGCCATGGGGGATTCGCCGACGGTCTGGATCTCGAGCGCCCCGCTGAGGCAGTCCCGGTAGAAGGTCATCGCCGCGCGGCATTCGCCGTTGAAGTGGATGTACGGTGTCAGTCGTGCCCTGGTATCGCTCCTCCAGCCGTTCAATCGCCCGCCACCAGGGGTGTGGCGTTGAGTAGTCGCTCGGGCTGGGCCGAGATCGACAACCGCGTCGAATGAACGCGGCAATGATACGGCGGGACCGTCCGCCGGTATGCGGCCCTGATGATCCTGGTGGAGCGGCAGGCGGTGGTCCGGACGGTGCCGGCCCGACTGCGCCGACGAGCGAGCACCCATCAACACGATGCGCCCGCGCCCGCCACCCTCCCGGATAGGTCGCCACGGCGAGGGCGGAGCCCGTCGGGTTGCTGGGTGGCGGCAGGCGAGCCGGGCGAGGCAACGGCCTGCCCGACGGGGCGGTGGGTGAGGCGCGCAGACCCTGTTGGTCCGTCCGCCGAGCCCGCCGCCTGCTGCGTCGTGGTATCGGCAGGCGCTCGACCCCGCGGCGCGGCGCCGCACGATCCGCTCGGCGCGGCCCTCGACCAGCCCCCGCGCGACATCCCGCCGCGTCAGGCGCGGCCCGCGCCTCCCGCCCGCGCCCCCTACTGGCGCCCGCCCCCGCGGTTGGCGCGGTGGTCGCGGCCCAGGTGGTCCTTGTGCTCGAGCACCTGCCGCCGAAGATCCTTGAACGCCTTGTTCACCGCCGGCTCGAACGCCCCCGCCTCGTGCGCGTTCAGCAGGCGCTGCGGCAGCGCGAGGCGCAGCTTGACCTCGATGGCGTTCCCCCGCCCCGCCTCGTCGTCGACGATCACCCGCAGATGTACCTCGTCGCCGGCGAAGGAAGCCAGCAGCGGATCGAGCTGCCCCGCGTGCTCGGTGACGAGATCCTGCTGGGCCGGGGAGAGGGTGAAGTCGCGCGCATTATTGGTGACGGTGTAGTCCATCGAGCCTCCTCTTGCCCCCACCGGCGGAACCGGGAGGGTCCGGGCATACCTCAGGCTGGGAGCGGGAAGCGCAGCAGCGCGCCCAGTCCCTCCCCCGCCTCGCGCAGGCGGGCGGCGGGATCGCCGTGGATCAGCTCCACGTCGCCCCCCTGCTGGAAGGTGCGCTCGACCGCCCACTCGACCAGATCGCCGACCGGTCGCGTCGCCCCTCCGCAGAGGGTACACGCCGCGGCGTCGCCGGCGAGCAGCCGCCCGCAGTTGGTGCATTCGGCGCCCGACAAGCGCACCCCGTCGGCGACGACCAGCGTCCGCACCGCGGCCTGGAAGAGGGCGTCGAGGGTCGGGGTGACGCCGCGCACCGCCCGGCCCCCTGGCGCCGCCAGGTCGAGCAGTTCGTCCAGCAGGCGCGCCTCGGCCTCGCGCTCGGCCCGCTCCGCGAGCGGCTGCGTCCGCGCGAGGAGTTCCGGCCCGGTCAGGTCGACCGTGGCGTTGAAGGTGTCGGCCAGGCGCGCGGCGAGCGGCGGCGGGAGGAGCCGCTGGAGCGCGCTCGCGGCCTCCGTCAGCCCGCCGACGAAGAGGCGGTCGAAGGGGCGCCGGCGCTGGAGCCGCTCCAGGCGCGCCACGGTCTCCTTGAGGTGCCGCTGGACGAGCGCGTCGTGCTGCCGCTCGTACTTCCCCTCGTCCCAGCCGGTGTGCGACTCGTCGATGTAGACGTCGTCGTGGGCGTACCGCTCCTCCTCGATCTGGTTCAGGCGGACCGTGAAGAGCCGTGCCTGCTCCTTGTCCACCAGGACGACGGCGTAGCGCGCGTGTTCCTCCAGCAGATCGAGGAGCGGCGTCAGGTGCGGCGCGGCCTCGTAGGCGACGTGGTCGGCGACGACGATCGGGAGGAAATGCGCCTGCCAGAGCCCGGCGGGCTGGCAGGAGAAGATGGCGAGCCCTAGCCCTTGGGGCGGCTCGCGGTCGAGCCAAGCCTGCACCGCGGCGGCCTCGGCGTCGAGCCGCGCCCGCCCGTCGTCGTCCAGCCCGCCGCGCAGGCCATGGACCAGGCCCTTGAACGCGGTCTGGTGGGCCGCCTCCGGCTGCCGCCCCGGCTCCAGGCTGAGGTAGACGCTGAGGACTGGCGCGCTCCCGTCGAACCCCTGCAGTTGCTTCAATTGCTCTTCGGCGATCATCCCTCACCCCCGCTCATGCCCTCGTCCGGTCTGCCGAGCCGCCCGGCGGCGCCTCGGCGACAGGCCCTCCCGTGCAATTACCGTGCCGCGTGAGCACATGTGTACGCTTCTTGCTCACACCCGGCGCTGCCGTGTCGTGCATGGGAGGGCAGCGCCCGGTCTCGGTGCGGGTAGTGGCTGCCCGGCGAGATCGGCGGCGGATAGCGGACCCGCGCCGCCGGCGGTGGGTGATCGAAGGGGTTGCGTCGATCCGGCAGTCCCCCTACAATGCGGCCCGAGCAGCACCACGCAATGCCACCCGAGGCCGGCACTCGCCGGATCGGGCAAGGGCACGCCGGGGCAGGGCGGTGAGACTGGAGGGCGCGCATGGGCGATACCCCCTCGTTCGATCCCAGTTCGCTCGATGAACTGGTCGACATCAATTCGATCCCCTGGTCGCCCCTGTTCATCTTCATCATGGTCGTGGCGGTGGCGATCAGCCTGCTGGTGGCGGGGCTGGTCGCCTACAGCGTCCGGCGGTTCCGCGCGCGGCCGGGGGGCGGGGTGCCGCGGCAGGACTTCGGCAACCGCAACCTGGAGATCGCCTGGACGGCGGCGCCCGCCGCGCTGGTCATCTTCGTCTTCGGGTGGACGTTCCTCACCATGCGCACCACGCCGACGCCGGGCAGCGACCTGCCCGACGGGCGGCGGCCGGACATCGTGGCGGTCGGGCAGCGGTGGTGGTGGTCCTTCCACTATCCCGAGTCGGGCGTCACGGTCGCCAACGAAATCCACATCCCGGCCGGGCGCCGGGTGCTGGTGCAGCTCACCTCGGACGAGGTGCAGCACAACTTCTGGATCCCGGAACTCGGCCAGAAGATGGACATGTACCCGGGCAAGACCAACTATCTCTGGCTGGAGGCGAAGGAGCCGGGCATCTACCACGGGGTCTGCGCCGAGTACTGTGGGACGCAGCACGCCTGGATGCGGCTGATCGCGGTGGCCCAGCCGGAGGCCGAGTACGCCGCCTGGGTCCGCGACCAGCAGACGGCGCCCTTGCCGGTGGCCGAGCCGCTGCCCCAACTGGGCCGGGCGATCTACATCGCGCGCAACTGCGGGAGCTGCCACGCGATCGCCACCGTGTCCGAGGGGCAGGCGGGGCCGAACCTGACCCACTTCGGCAGCCGCCTGACGATCTCCGCCGGGGTGCTGACCAACACGCCGGAGAACCTGGCGATCTACCTGCGCAACCCGCAGGCGGTCAAGCCGGGGATTTTCATGCCGAACTTCCGCCTGAGCGAAGAGGAAATCGCCGCCCTGGTGGCCTACCTGGAGAGCCTGCGATGACCGCCAAGACCGCGCGCGACGTGCCGCTGGTGCCGGAGCCGACGGTCGCCCTGCCGTCGCTGCGCTCGACCGAGGGGCGGCTGCTCTGGCTCTCGTCGGTCGACCACAAGCAGATCGGGATCATGTACATCTTGGCGGCACTGGTCTTCTTCCTGATCGGCGGGATCGAGGCGCTGCTGATGCGCGTCCAGCTCGCCACCCCCAATGGCACGTTCCTCTCGCCCCAGCTCTACAACCAGCTCTTCACGATGCACGGGACGACGATGGTCTTCCTCGTCGGCATGCCCCTGGTGGCGGGGCTGGGCAACTACCTGGTGCCGCTGATGATCGGGGCGAACGATGTCGCCTTCCCGCGCCTCAACGCCCTGAGCCTGTGGACGCTGGTCTTCGGGGGGCTGCTCCTCCACTTCAGCTTCATCGCCGGCGGGGCGCCGGCGGCCGGCTGGTTCGCCTACCCGCCGCTGAGCCAGCGGACCTTCCTGTCGGATAGCGGGGTCGACTACTGGGGGATCGCGCTCCTGATCACCGGGATCGGCTCGGTGGGCGGGGCGATCAACCTGATCGTCACGATCGTGACGCTGCGCGCCCCCGGGATGACCTACCGGCGGATGCCCCCCTTCGTCTGGCTGACCCTGCTGACCTCGTTCATCATCCTCTTCGCGCTGCCGACCCTGAACGCGACGGTGGCGATGCTGCTGCTGGACCGGCAGCTCGGGGCGCACTTCTTCACGCCCTACGCCGGGGCCAACCCGATCCTCTACCAGCACTACTTCTGGTCGTTCGGGCACCCCGAGGTCTACATCCTGGTGCTGCCCTTCTTCGGGATCATCTCCGAGGTGATCCCCGTCTTCTCGCGCAAGCCGCTCTACGGCTACGCCTTCGTGGTCGGCTCGTCGATCGCGATCTTCTTCTACTCCTTCGCGGTCTGGGGCCACCACATGTGGGCGGTGGGGATGGGCTTCTGGCTCGACCTCTTCTTCGCGATCGGCACCTTCCTGATCGCGGTGCCGACCGGGGTGAAGATCTTCAACTGGCTGGCGACGCTGTGGGGCGGGCAGATCCGCTTCGCCACCCCGATGCTCTTCGCGCTGGCCTTCCTGGTGCAGTTCACCATCGGCGGCGTCACCGGCGTCCAGTTCGCGGTGATCCCCTTCGACCGCCAGGTGACCGACACCTACTACGTGGTGGCGCACCTGCACTACGTCCTCTACGGCGGGTCGATCTTCGCCTTCTTCGCCGGCTTCTACTACTGGTTCCCGAAGGTGACCGGCAGGATGTTCTCCGAGCGGCTCGGCAAGCTGACCTTCTGGCTGATGGTGATCGGCTTCAACCTGACCTTCTTCATCCAGCACGTCCTCGGCTGGGTCGGGATGCCGCGCCGGGTCTACACCTACCTCGACCTGCCCGGCCTGGCGGTGATGAACCTGATCTCGACGCTCGGCTCGTTCGTCCTGGCCCTCTCGATCCTCACCTTCCTGGTCAGCATCGTCCACGCGCTGCTGCGCGGCGCGCCGGCCGGCGACAACCCCTGGGACGCCTACACGCTGGAATGGGCGACCTCCTCGCCCCCGGCCCTGCACAACTTCGCGCAGGTGCCGCCGATCCGCGGCCGCCGGCCGCTCTGGGACCTCAACCACCCCGAGCTGGCCGACTACCGGCGGGCCGGCGACGCGGTCGGCGAGGGGACCGGCTCGCGCAAGGAGGCGCGGACCCCATGATCGAGGTGGGCAAGCGGCGGGTCTCGCGGCTGGAGGCGGCCGACCCGAACCTGATCGGCATGGTCCTCTTCCTGGCCGGGGAGGTAATCTTCTTCGGGCTGCTGATCCTCGCCTACCTGTACTACCGCGGCCAGTGGGCCGCGACCGGCGGCCCGACCGACGACGTGCTGGACGTGCCCCTGACCGCCCTCTTCACCGCCCTGCTGCTGGCGAGCAGCGTGACCTACTGGCTGGCGGAGCGGAGCCTGGCGCGCGGGCAGCGGCGGGGGGTCTGGGGCTGGCTCCTGGTCACCCTGCTCCTCGGCGTGGCGTTCCTGATCGGGCAGGCGGTGGAGTGGATGACCCTCTTCGCGGAGGGGATCACCATCGGCAGCGGGCTCTTCGGGACGACCTTCTTCACGCTGACCGGCTTCCACGGCTTCCACGTCCTGATGGGCCTGGTGGCGATCGGCGTCCTCTTCGTCCAGGCGGCGGCGGGCGCCTTCCGGGGGCCGCACTCCTCGGCGCTGGCGACGACCGCGCTCTACTGGCACTTCGTGGACGGGGTCTGGGTCGTGGTCTTCTCGGTCGTCTACCTCTGGGCGCTGCTGTCATGACGACGGCGCAGTTCCTGCTCGCGGGGTGGCAGTGGAAGCCGGAGGTGCTGGGGGGGTGCGCGATCGCCGGGGCGGGCTACGCCGCGCTGGCCCGCCCCGGCGCCGGCCGCGCCCTCCTCTTCGCGGGCGGGCTGGCGGTGCTGCTGCTGGCGCTGGTGTCGCCGCTCGACACGCTGGCGCACACCTACCTCTTCAGCGCGCACATGGCGCAGCACCTGCTGCTGCTGCTGGTCGTCCCGCCGCTGCTGCTGCTCGGGCTGCCGGCGGGGATCGTCGCGCGGGTGCTGGCCCGGCCGGCGGCGGGGCGGGCGGCGCGGCTGGCGACCAACCCGCTCGTCGCCTGGCTCGCGTTCAACGGGATCATGTGGGTCTGGCACCTGCCGGTCCTCTACGAGGCGACGCTGCGCGACGACGCGATCCACATCGGCGAGCACCTGCTCTTCCTGATCGCCGCGACCGCCTTCTGGTGGCCGGTCGTCGCGCCGGACCCGGCGGGGCCGGGGCTGCCGGCGTGGGGGGCGTTCCTCTACCTCTTCACCGCGCTGGTGGCGAGCAGCGTCCTGGGGATCGTGATCACCTTCGCGCCGCCCGGCCTCTACCCGGCCTACGCCGCGCCGCGCGACGCGATCGGCCTCCTGCCGCTGGTGCGGGAGGGCTGGGGGCTGTCCTTCGCCGACGACCAGCAGCTCGGCGGGCTGCTGATGTGGATCCCGGGCGGCTTCGTCTACTCGGTCGCGATGTTCGGGGCGCTGGCGCGCTGGTTCGCCGAGCCGGAGGAGGACGAGGAGGAGTGGGCCGGGACGGGGTCGCAGGTCGAAGGTCTGAAGGTCGAAGGTCGTAGCCGGCAACGGGCGTAGGGCGGCTCTGCGGCGATCACCTTCCCCGCGCGACCTTCGACCTTCGACCTTCACTGGATGGAGGAGGACCGATGTCCGAGCACCGCGCCGCGCCGCCCGACGAGCGGCGGATGGCGAGCGACGGGGGGGGCCATGCCGACGGGCACGAGCACGGCCACGCCGGCGAGCTGCGCCCCGGCTGGAGCCGGCCGAAACCGGAGCACGTCCCGCGCCCGACCTACTGGCCGGCGGTGCTGGCGTTCGGGATCACCTTCCTGTTGTGGGGGATCATCACCACCTACATTATTTCGGCGATCGGGATCGTGCTGATGGGGATCGCGATCGGCGGATGGATAGGAGACCTCAAGCATGGCGACGGATGAGGCCCCGCGCGCGAACGAGTTCGGCCCGCCGTCGCCGGAGCGGCGCGAGTTCCTGACGCGGCTGAGCATCGGGCTGAGCGCGGTCATCGGCGCGGTGATCGGGCTGCCGATCGTCGGCTTCCTGCTGGCGCCGCTCTTCCAGCGGCCGGAGGAGGCGTGGCGGCCGGTGGAGCCGGTCAGCGACCTGGAGGCATTCCGGATCGGCGAGACGGTGCAGGTGACGATCCTCGACCCCTCGCCGCTGGCCTGGGCGGGGCTGGCGGCGCGGACCTCGGTCTGGCTGCGGCGGGAAGCGCCACGGGAGTTCAAGGCCTTCGCGGTCAATTGCACCCACCTGGGCTGCCCGGTGCGCTGGCTGGCCGACGCCCGGCTCTTCATGTGCCCCTGCCACGGCGGGGTCTTCTACGAGGACGGGCGGGTCGCCGCCGGCCCGCCGCAGGAGCCGCTGGTCCAATACCCGGTGCGGGTGCAGGACGGGGTGGTCCAGATCCTGGCCGGCGCGAGCCCGCTGGTCTCCGAGTAGCATCGCGCTGGTCGAAGGTCGGAAGGTCGAGGGTCGAAGGTTGTGGCGCGGCGCACCCCCCGACGCTTCGCCCCAGTATCTCCGCCCTCGCGACCTTCGACCTTCCGACCTTCAGACCTTCGACCACCGACCGGAGGGAGGCGATGATGGGGCTGCTGAAGCGGCTGTGGGCGGTCTTCGACGACCGCACCGGCACCTCGAAACTCTTCGGGGGGGCGCTGTCGCACCCGGTGCCGAACACCACCGGCTGGGTCGGCTGGTCCTACGCGCTCGGCAGCGCCGTGCTCTTCGCCTTCATCCTGCAGGTCGTCACCGGCATCGCGCTCGCCACCGCCTACATCCCCTCGACCGCCAACGCCTTCGACAGCCTCGTCTTCATCACCGAGCAGGCGACCGCGGGCCGGCTGCTGCGCGGGATGCACAACTTCGGCGCGACGGCGATGGTGGTGCTGGTCGGGCTGCACATGGCCCAGACCTTCCTGGTCGGGGCCTACAAGTACCCGCGCGAGGCGAACTGGCTGACCGGCTCGGTGCTGCTGCTGCTGACGATGGCGCTCTCCTTCACCGGCCAACTGCTGCGCTGGGACCAGATCGCCTACTGGTCGGTCTTCGTGCTGGCGCAGCAGGTGGCGCGGACGCCGCTGATCGGGACCGAGCTGACGCAACTGGTGCTGGCGGGCAACACCGTCAACGGGGCCACGCTCAGCCGCTTCTACGCCTTCCACGTCTTCTTCATCCCGGCGCTCGTCTTCGCCTTCCTGGCGCTGCACCTCTGGCTGGTGCTGCACCACGGGGTCTCGGAGCCGCCCGAGGCGGGCCGCCCGGTCGACCCGAAGACCTACCGGGCCTGGTACCACAACTTCGTCGAGCGCACCGGGGTGCCCTTCTGGCCGGACGCGGCCTGGCGCGACGTCGTCTTCAGCCTGGGGGTGCTGGCGGCGGTGGTGGCGCTGGCGGTGATCGTGGGGCCGCCGCACCTGGAGCAGCCGCCCGACCCGACGATCCTCGAAGCCTACCCGCGGCCCGACTGGTACTTCGTCTGGATCTTCGCCGCGCTGGCGCTGATCCCGCCGGCCTTCGAGGATCTGGTGATCCTCGGGGCGCCGCTGGCGCTGGGGGCGCTCCTCTTCCTGCTGCCGTTCGTGGCGAACAAGGGGGAGCGCGCGCCGCAGCGGCGGCCCTGGGCGATCGCGGTGGTGCTGCTGGCGGTGATGATGATCGGGACGCTCTACGTCGCGGGCGAGCGGGCGCCCTGGTCGCCCGAGTTCGCCGCGCCGCCGCTGCCCGCGCAACTGCTCGGCCCGGACCCGCCGCCCGTGGTGGCCCGCGGCGCGGTCCTCTACAACCAGAAGGGCTGCGAGGCCTGCCACAACATCGGCGGGTACGGCGGCGCCTACGGCCCGGAGCTGACCGAGGCGGGCGAGCGGCTCACCCGCGAACAACTGATCATCCGCATCCTCAACGGCGGCGAGGGGATGCCCGCCTACGCCGGGAAGCTGACCGCGGAGGAACTGGAGGCCCTCGTCGCCTTCCTCGAGTCGCGCGAGGGCACGGAGGTGGGCGCGCGGGAGCGGCGCTGACCAGGATCACCGGGTCGGGGGCCGCGGCGCCGCCGGCCGCGCGCCGCGCGGCCGGCGGGCCAGAGGGCGCGCGCCGAAGCCGGCCGCCTCCCGCGACCAGCAGCGTCCGCCCCTCCGCCGTCAGGCATCGCCCTTTCTTCCATCGGGCGGGCGCGGCAGCGCCAGGTGGAAGGTCGCCCCCCGCCCCGGCGCGCTCTCCGCCCAGACGCGGCCCCCGTGCAACTCGATGATGGCCTTGGCCGTCGCCAGGCCGAGCCCCGATCCGCCCCCTGCCGCGCCGACGCGGTGGAAACGGTCGAAGATACGCTCCAACTCCCCCGCCGGGATGCCGGGGCCGTCGTCGCTCACGGCCAGGTGGGTCTCCCTCGCGGTGGCCTGCCCGGTCACGGCGACGCGCGTGCCGGCCGGGGTGTGGTAGTGGGCGTTGTCCAGCAGGTTGACGACCACCTGGGCCAGCCGGCGCGCGTCCCCCGCGGCGGGCAGCGAGTCCGGCAGATCGAGTTCGACCGCCTGCCCCTTGTCCTCGAGCAGCGGGTGGACGGCCCCCAGCGCATCGGCGACGACCGCGCGCAGGTCGAGCGGCTCGTGCCTGATCCGCAGCACGCCGGCCTCGGCCTGGTTGAAGGCGAGCAGATCGTCGATGTGGAAGGTCAGGCGTTCGAGGTTGCGGCGCACGGCGCCGAGGGCCACGCGCTCGTCGGGATCGAGGCGCGCGTGCGCGCGGGACTCCAGCATGCTCAGCCCGAGCCGGGCGGAGGTGAGCGGGGTGCGCAGTTCGTGCGAGACCGACGAGATGAAGGCGCCGCGCAACCGGTCGAGTTCTTCGAGCCGCTCGGCCTGGCCACGCGCCGCCCGCGACGTCTCGCGCTCCCTGGAGAGCAGGCGCGTCAGGTAGGCGGTGCCGAGCCCGACCGCGAAGAGCACGACCAGGCGGGTGGCGAACTGCCGAATATACGGCTCACTGGATGTCCACAGCGGGAGCGTGGGGGCGACGACGGCGATGGCGGCGATGGCGGCGAGCGTGTAGGCCACGGCGCCGAGCAGCGGCAGGCTCACCGCCGCGCTGACCACGGCGACAAAGAAGAGGATGTAGAGCGGGCCGCCCGGCTCGGCGTCGAAGTAGTAGAGAGCCCCGGCGGCGAGCAGGTCGAGGATCGGGACCCAGGTGCGCAGGCTCACGCTGGAGACGCGGTGGCGGAGGAGTTCGACGAGCAGGTTGTAGACGCCGAAGCCGAGCAGGTAGAGCCAGATCGGGTGGCCGGTCCGGCTGGCGATCGGCCACGCCAGGGTGATCAGCAGCGCCGTCGCCAGGATCGCCCAGCGCAAGCGCGACACCGCCGAGTCCAGGAAGGCGTCCGCTTTCGGCCGGGCGGACCGCAGGCGGCCCAGTCGCCACATCCTCGCCTCCCCACTGTCCCGCGCGCACCCGTGTCCGTCCCCGTCATCATACAGGTATACCAGATAGAGCGAAGATTGCCCCCGCCCGGCACGATCGTGGAGGCCCGCCGGCCCTGCCGCCATGCGGGGGATCGCGCGGGGTCGACGGCGAGGCATGGCGCGATCCGGACTGGTCCCGATCTGCCGCCCCTCATCTGCACGCGCTCTGCCCCCGATCGCCCGTGGCGGGCCTGCCAACCGTCCCGTTAACCAATGTTGACAGTTGTTGACCCGGCCGTTTACCACGTTTACCGACTTGTTGACCCCGCCCCGCTAGAGTTGTACTGGCAGTGCCCTCGGCGGACCCGGATGCCGCCGCGGCCCGATCCCGCGGCGCCGGAGGCGAACAGCACGCCGCGGGCAGGCAACTTGCCGTAGTTCCCGTCGCGCGGCGTGCCGGCGCCGGCGCCCCCACCCGATCGCACGGATCGTGCGGGAGCCGGACAGGCGATCTCTTCTCCCTCTTGCCCGAGGCGCGGACAGCGCCGCGAGCCGGCACGAAAGGGGCCTGGCAGTGGATGTTTTCGGCGATATCAGGCTGGTCGGCGTCAACGCGGAGAACGGGGCGAAGCTGCTCTACACGGTGGCGTTCCTCGTCATCATGGCGCTGCTGAGCCACCTCGCGCGCGGCCTGGCGCGCCTGCTGCTGCGCGGTCGCCACAACGAGCAGGTCCGCTTCTGGACGCGCCAGGCGATCAGCCTCGCGACCGCGGTGATCATCCTCCTGGGCCTGCTCTCGATCTGGTTCGACGATCCGACCCGCCTGGCGACCGCCCTCGGGTTGGTCACCGCCGGCCTGGCCTTCGCGCTGCAGAAGGTGGTGACGGCGATCGCCGGCTACTTCGTGATCCTGCGCGGCCAGAACTTCACCGTCGGCGACCGGATCACCATGGGCGGCGTGCGCGGCGACGTGATCGCCCTCGGCTTCATCCAGACGACGATCATGGAGATGGGCCAGCCCCCGGCGGTGCAGAACGCCGACCCGCCGATGTGGGTCCGCAGCCGCCAGTACACCGGGCGGGTCGTCACCGTCTCCAACGACAAGATCTTCGACGAGCCGGTCTACAACTACACGCGCGACTTCCCCTACCTCTGGGAGGAGATCAGCCTCCCGATCACCTACCAGGACGATCGGGAGCGCGCGGAGCGCATCCTGCTGGAGTGCGCGGGGCGCCACACCGTCCAGATGGCGGAGATGAGCCAGGAGGCGCTGGAGGCGATGCGACGGCGCTATTTCGTGCAGCCCGCCAGCCTGGAGCCGAAGGTCTACTACCGGATCACCGACAACTGGCTCGAGCTGACCGTGCGCTTCGTCGCGCCGGTGCGCGGGGCGCGCGACCTGAAGGACGCGATGAGCCGGGACATCCTCTCGGCGCTCGACGCGGCCGGCATCGGCATCGCCTCGGCGACCTTCGACATCGTCGGCTTCCCGCCGCTGCGGATCGAGAACGGCGCGCGGGTGGGCCGGGAGGACGGCTTCCGCTGAGCCGCCCGCGGGAGGGCGGCGACCGCCCCGGCGGATCTCGTTTACTGATATTGACCCCCGTTGACCACCTCGTTGACCCTCTTTACGCGCATGTTGACCCCGACCGGCTAGGCTGGAGCGCAGGGAACCGGACGGCGCCGCGCGGGGTTGCGCCGCAACCGAGTCGGGGGTGGGGCGATGACGCGACTGGTCGAGGCGCTCCGGGCGCGGGGGCTCGACGCGGAGATCAGCCTCGCCGGCCGCTGGGCGGAGTTCCGCGGGGAGCGCTGCCGGGTCTACGTCTTCGAGGCGGCGCGGGGCGGCGGCTACTACACCTGGTGCGACGACCCCGACGCGCGGACGGTCGAATCCTACCCCGACCCGGACGCGGCGATCGCGGCCGGCCTGCGGCGCGCGGCCCGGGTCGGGGGTCGCGCGGGCGAGGGCGCGGCGTCAGGGCGCCCCTGACCGGGGGCCGGCGCGCGGGCGCGGCGCGGACGGAAAGGAGGTGGAGATGATTGGCGTGTTGGCGCGGAACTGGTGGGCGCTGGCGTTGCGCGGCCTGGCCGCGGTGCTGTTCGGCCTGGCCGCGTTCATCTGGCCGGCGCTGACCCTGGGGGCGCTGGTGATCCTCTTCGGCGCCTATGTGCTGGTGGACGGCATCTTCGCGATCGTCGCGCGATCCGGGCGGCGGGGCGGCGCCAGCGCTGGTGGCCGCTCTTGCTGGAAGGGGTGCTTGGCATCGCGGCGGGCATCATCACCTTCCTCTGGCCCGGCCTCACCGCGATCGGCCTGCTTTTCATCATCGCCGCCTGGGCCATCGTCACCGGCATCCTCGAGATCGTCGCGGCGATCCGGCTCCGGCGGGAGATCACCGGCGAGTGGCTGCTGGCGCTGGGCGGCGCGGCCTCGGTGGTCTTCGGCCTCCTCCTCTTCTTCTTTCCCGGCGCCGGCGCGCTGGCGCTGGCCTGGCTCATCGGGGCCTACGCGCTCCTCTTCGGCGTCCTGCTGATCGCGCTCGGCTTCCGGCTGCGCGGCCGGCAGGAGCGCCAGGACGGGCTGGTCACGGCGTAAGGGGCGGGGGGCGGCGACAGCCCCCCGCCGGCTCATTCAGGTTGGAAAGGATTGTCCGCATGCGCTACAAGCCCCCGGTTGCACAACTGCTCCTCGCCCTGACGCTCGCGCTGGCGCTGCTCGGCTGCAGCGACGACGATCGGGCCGCCGAGCCCGCCGCTGGCGTCGCGCAGGTCGTCGCCACCACGCCGGCCGTCACGACCACCGGGCCGGCGGTCGCCACCACCGCGCCGGCGACGGCCGCCGCGCCGGCCGTCACGACGACCCAGGCGCCGACCGCCGCGCCGGTTGTCGCCACTACGCCGGCCGCCAGCGGCGCGCGGGCCGTCACCACCGGCACCGCACGGGTCACCGGCGCCACCGGTGGCGTCGGGACCGCGGCGCCGGCGGCCAGCCCGGCCCGCGCCGCCGCGCCATCGTCCCTGCCCGATGTCGCCAGCGTGGCCGACAGGGTCCGCCCGGCGACGGTGCTGGTGCAGAACCTCGGCGGCCCGGCCGGCGGCGCGCAGCCCGGCCAGGGCGGCGATCTCGTCCCCCAGGGGGCCGGCACCGGCTTCATCTACGACCCGGCGGGCTACATCGTCACCAACGACCACGTCGTCGAGGGCGCAGCGGCTGCGCGTGGTGCTGCCGGACGGCCGCGCCTTCGACGCGCAGTTGGTCGGGCGCGATCCGCTGACCGATCTGGCCCTGCTGAAGATCGACGGCCAGAACCTGCCGACCGTGCCGCTCGGCGACTCGTCGCAACTGGACATCGGGCAGTGGGTCGTCGCGATCGGCAACGCCCTGGCGCTGGAGGGCGGCCCGACGGTGACGGCCGGGGTGGTCAGCGCGCTCGGCCGCGACATCCAGGAGCCGGGGCCGCGCCCCGGCGTGCCCGGCCCGACCCTCTACGACCTGATCCAGACCGACGCGGCGATCAACCCCGGCAACTCGGGCGGGCCGCTGGTCAACCTGCAGGGCGAGGTGATCGGCGTCAACACCCTCGGCTCGGCCCAGGCGCAGAACATCGGCTTCGCCAACGCGATCGACAGCGTCAAGCCGATCATCGAGCAGTTGCGCCGGAACGGGCGCGTGGTGCGCGGCTACCTGGGGATCGGCGGCGACACCGTGACCCCGTCGGTCGCCGCGGCGCTCGGGTTGTCGCGCGACCAGGGGGTCGTGGTGACGCAGGTGGCGCAGGGCAGCCCCGCGGCACAGGCCGGCCTGCAGCAGGGCGACGTGATCGTGGGACTGAACGACATGCCGGTGCAGAGCCTGAAGGATCTGCAACGGGCGCTGACCAACCGCTTCAAGCCGGGCGAGACGGTGCAGGTGAAGATCGTCCGCGGCGGGAACGAGCAGACCCTCCCGCTCACGCTCGGCGACCGCCCCACGCCATAGCGGACAGCGGGGGCCGGCGGGTCGCGACCCGCCGGCCCCCGCCCATGTACGGGAAGGCACGCGCATGATGACGACGCGACGACCGCTCCCGGCGCTGATCGCCCTGGCTTTGCTGGCCCTCCTGCTCGGGCTGGCCGGCTGCGGCGACGACGGGGCGACCCCGCCCGCCGCGGCCGGCGCGCGCGCGACCGCCGCCGACGACGCCCCGCTGGCAAGCTCGACCGTCACCAGCGCCCAGTCGAGCGTCGCCGGACGGACCAGCGCCGCCCGCGCCACGGCCGCCGCCACGCCGACCGGCGCGATCGCCGCGATGGAGCGCGAGGTGCTGCGGCGCATCAACGCCATCCGCCAGGAGCGCGGCCTCCAGCCGCTCGAACCGAACGACACGCTGGCGGCGATCGCCCGCGACTACAGTTGCCAAATGGCCCGCCAGAACTTCTTCAGCCACACCAGCCCGAGCGGGGAGACGGTGGCCGACCGGGTGCGCGAGGCGGGCGTCGAGTACCGGCTGGTGGGGGAGAACCTGGCCCGCAACACCAACGCCGACCAGCCGGTCGAGGTCGCCGTGCAGGGCTGGATGAACAGTGAGGGCCACCGCGAGAACATCCTGCGGGAAGCCTTCACGGAGACCGGCGTGGGGATCTGCCGCGAGGGCGACCGCTACTACTTCACGCAGATCTTCCTCCAGCCGCGCTAGCCGGGGCCGCCTCGGGGCGCGACCGGCCGGGGCGCCGGGTACGAAAGAAGGATCGCATGAAACGCCTCGCCCTCCTCGTCTGCCTCCTGCTAGTCGCCTGCGGCAACGCGAACGCCACCGAGCGGGCCGCGCTGACCCCGCCCGCCAGCGCGGCGCTGGTGCAGCAGGTGGTCGGGCTGCTGCTCGACCGCTACGTCGACCCGCTCGACAGTGCCACGCTCTACGCGGCGGCCTACCGGGGGGCGGCGGACGCCGTGCAGGCGGCCGGCCTGACCCCGGAGGGGCGGGCGCCGGACTTCACCGGCAATTCCCGGCGGGACGCCGAACTCTTCCGGGAGGCGTACCTGACCCTGGCGCGCGAGGCCGCCCCGAAGGTCGACCCGCGGACACTGGCCTACGGGGCGATCGGCGCGGTCACCAAGACGATCGACGAGTGCCACACCGCCTTCCTCACGCCCGAGCAGTACCGGCAGGTCACCGCCGGACTGGAGGGGACGGCCAACTACGCCGGCATCGGCGTCGGCATCCGCCCCGCCACCCGCCCCGTCGTGATCAGCGAGGTCTTCCCCGACAGCCCGGCGGCGCGGAGCGGGCTGCGGCCGGGCGACGCGATCCTGGCGGTCAACGGCACCGACGTCGCCGACCTGCCGGCGGACCAGATCGCCCAGTTGGTCCGCGGCCCGGCCGGCACCCAGGTGACGCTGACGATCCGGCGCCCCGGCGAGGAGGCGCCGCGGGAGATCGCGATCACGCGCGCCCAGGTGCCGGTCCCGGTCCTGACGTCGGACATCAAGACCGCGCCGGACGGGAGCAAAATCGGCTACATCAAGCTCTACTCCTTCTCGCGGGGCGCCGACGAGGAGCTGCAGCGGGCGCTGGAGCGCTTCCGCGAGGAGGGCGTGGCCGGGCTGGTGCTCGATCTGCGCGGCAACGGCGGCGGCTACATCGACACGCTGGAGAAGATCGCCAGCCGCTTCATCTCGGACAGCAAGCCGGTGGCCTACACGGTCGAGCGCGGCGGCGAGCGGGAGGCGATCCGCACCGATCCCTCCCTCTACGCCACGCCGCAGCGGCCCCTGGCGATCCTGATCGACGCGGGGTCGGCGTCGTCGAGCGAGGCGCTGGCGGCGGCGGCACGCGACTACGGCTTCGCCCGCCTCTTCGGGGAGACGACCGCCGGCTGCCTCGCCACCGCCAGCACCTTCCAACTGGAGGACGGCTCGGCGGTGCAGATCACCCTGGAGAAGGTCGTCTCGCCGGAGGGGCGCGAGATCAACCGCGTCGGGCAGGCGCCGGACGAGGCCGTCGCGCCCAGCCCGGCGAGCGCGGCCGATCCGGTGCTCGAAGCCGCCTTGCGGTGGCTGGCGGGGCAGCAGGGCGCGGGCGCTTCCGCGCGTTGAGGCGAACGTCGAGGGGGGTCGGCGACGATGGACGCGTGGGACGAGGGGCACGAGGGGAGATGGGGGGACGGGGGGGACGGGAGAGGCGCGTGAAGCGCGCCAGCGGACACCCGACGCGGCGCCCCCGACCACCGCCCGCACGACGACCGCAGTGACCCCCATGGCCCTGCGGGCCACGGGCCGGCCACCGTGACCCGCCCGCCCGCGCCGCCCGCCGGCGTCCCCTTCCACGTCCGCACACAGGACGTGCCGGAGGAGCGCCCCGGCGCCCGCACCGCCTTCTTCGAAGACCCCGAGGGGACAATCATCGAGCTGTTCCAGCCGCGCGGCGGGCGCTAGCTGCAGGGCGATGACCGAGCGCCCTTGCGCCGCCGCCGGATCGCCGCGCGCTCGCGGCCGCGGCCGACCACGGTGTCGGGCCGGGCCGGGACACCGAAGGCGCGCGCCGCACGCCAACGGTCGCCGCCGAAGTGGGCTTGCGTCGGGGGGAGGGGGCAAGCCGTATGCGCTCAGCTCTGATGCGCTCGAGGACGACGACTTGCTGTGGTTCGTTCGGCCTGCTCGGAACTTCCCCCCGACTTTTGCTATACTTCCGTCGGCGTTTGGCGTTAGGGTGCCGACAGGATCAGGAGGATCGACAGGGAAAAGATGACCCCGTAGCCGAGCGGGAAATATCCTTTTCCGTGTAGGCATGGCGCAAGAGCGCGACCCGGTAGCTCAGTTGGCAGAGCAGCTGACTTTTAATCAGCGGGTCCAGGGTTCGAGCCCCTGCCGGGTCACCACAGGATGTAGTAGCTGTAGCGCGGAAATCGAGAGGGGCGGGGGATTTGTTCTCCCCGCCCCTCTGAGCTACTTCGGACTATGCTTCGGACTATCCGCGCCTTTTGCCCGCTACTGGCCGATGGCGAGGGCCGCATCCATCGCCGACGCGAGCCCGCTTTGCGTCTCGGCGGTGAGATGTCCGTAGGTGTCGGCGCAGAACGCGCTCTAGAACGCAGTCGCCCTGCGTCGGGATGGCGGACCATCGGCGCGACATGATCGCCGGCCGGTAGCGCGGTTCGCGCAAAGTCGAGGCAAGAGACGGCTGCATTTGCGATGACACGCGCGGTTTCGCGAGCGTGGTATAATGACGCGCGGCCACGGGCGATTTCGAGCGTTACAACGGTGAGTATCGAGAACGCTGCGGCGTGGTTCGCCAATCGGAAGGGGTGGGAAGCGATGTCACAAGCGCGGATCCTGGCGATCGCCTTCATCGTCGTCGGCGCGTTGCTCGCGATCGTGTCGGCGCTGGCCGACCAGATCGGCCTCGGGGCGCCGACCTCGACCTTCGGCTGGAAGCAGCTCCTGGGGCTGGTCCTCGGCGTCGTCATCATCGCCGCGGGCGTGATCCTGCTGCGGCAGGGCGATGTCGAGTACGAGGACGATGAGGAGTACGACGAGGCCGCGGAGGGCGAGGTCGAGTACGTCGAGGAACCCGCCGCCGAGAAGCGGGCCTAGCGCCGGCGCCGGCGCGGCACGGGAGTGAGTGGTGAAAGGGGTCATCCTGGCGGGGGGGCTGGGCACCCGGCTGCGCCCGCTGACCAACGCGACGAGCAAGCACCTGCTGCCGATCTACGACCAGCCGATGGTCTACTACCCGATCCAGACGCTGGTCCGCGCCGGCGTCGAGGAGGTGATCATCGTCACCGGCGGGCCGCACGCGGGCGACTACCTGAGCATCCTGCGCAACGGCCGGCACCTGGGCCTGCGCCACCTGGAGTACACCTACCAGGAGAACGAGGGCGGCATCGCCGAGGCGCTCGGGCTCTGCGAGGACTTCGCCGACGGCGGCCCGGTCGCGGTGATCCTCGGCGACAACACGACCGACGCCGACATCCGCCCCGACATCGAACGCTTCACGGAGGGCGCGCTGATCTTCCTCAAGGAAGTCCACGACCCCGAGCGTTACGGCTGTCCGGTCTTCGACCCCGCCGACCGCCGGCGCATCCTGCGGATCGAGGAGAAGCCGCGGGACCCCCGGAGCAACTACGCGGTCAGCGGCCTCTACCTCTACGACGCGCGGGTCTTCGACTACATCAAGCGGCTGAAGCCCTCCGGGCGGGGCGAACTCGAGATCACCGATGTCAACAACTTCTACCTCGACGACGGCCTGCTGCGCTGGACCGAGCTGGAAGGCTTCTGGAGCGACGCCGGCACCTTCGAGAGCCTCTACCGTAGCACCGTCTTCTGGGCGGAGAAGCACCTGGCCGGGGCGAACGGGGCCGCCGCCGCGGCCGGCGCGGACGCCTGGGAGACGATCGAGGGGCGGTAGGTCCGCGTTCCCCTTCAACGGTACGGAGCACGCCGCTCCCGCGCCCCGGCGCCCACCGCCGCGGCCGACGGGACACGGTATCAGCGGGACGCGGGGCATCGCCCCGCGTCCCCTGTGATTGTGCGGCCCGCGCGTATACCATTGCAGGAGCACTGTCCGCCGCGCCGGGGCGCGGCCCGAGCGATGGCGTCGGGGCTGACGTCAGGAAGGAACGGGCGATGTTCGGTGATACGGAGGAGGGCCTGAAAGAGCGGATCGCGGCGACACTGGCCGATCTCGGCCACGCGCCGCGCGCGGTCGACCTGCGGCGCATCCCCTTCTCCGGCGCCTGGGGCGCGGCCACCTCGGTCGCCAAGGCGCTGGCGGGGCAGGCCGCGGCGGCGGAGGTGGCCGCCGCCACCGCGGGGCTGGCGAAGAAGGAGGCCAAGGAGCGCGCGGCGGCGATCCTCAGTGCGAAGGCGCAGGAGATCGCCGCGACCCTGGCGGCGCGGCTGCTCGCCGCCGGCGTCGCCGACCGCGTCGAGGCGGTCAACGGCTACGTCAACATCTACTTCGACCACACCTCCGTCGCCGCCCGCGTGCTCGCGCGGGTCCGCGCGGAGGGCGACGACTATGGCCGGGGCGCGCCGAAGGGCGAGCGCGTGATGGTCGAGTTCTCGCAGCCGAACACCCACAAGGCGATGCACGTCGGCCACCTGCGCAACATCGCGCTCGGCAACGCGATGAGCGCGATCCTGGCGCGCGCGGGCTACGAGGTGCTGCGCGCCAATTACCTCGGCGACATCGGCCGGCACGTCATCCAGTGCCTCTGGTGTTACCGCGCCTTCCACCAGGGCGAGGAGCCGCCCGAGCGCAAGGGGCGCTGGCTCGGCGAGATCTACACCGAGAGCTACGCGCGGCTGCACTACCGCGAGGACGTGATCGGCTTCATCAACCGCCTCACCTCGGAGGACGAGGCGTTCCGGCTGGCGGCCGACCGGATGCTCAAGGAGCTGTGGCGCAAGAAGACGGCGAGCGGCGAGGACATCGCCTATCTGCTCGGGCAGCTCTCCAACGGCAAGGGCGAGTTCGACCTCAATAAGCTCCACGACCCCGGCTGCGTCGCCGACCTCTGGCCGATCATCGGCGCCCAACTGCGCGAGGAGGTCCAGCCGACCCGCGCCCAGGGGCCGCTCGCCGACAAGGAGGTCGCCCAGCGCTACCTCGACGAGTGGGCCGACCTCGACCGGCACGCCGACTGGTGGGTCCCCGCCGGGCGCTGGGAGGAGGAGGTCCGGGCGACCTTCCAGGAGTGGGAGCGCAAGGACCCCGAGTTCATGGCGCTCTGGGAGCGGACGCGCGCCTGGAGTCTCGATGAGTTCCACCGCATCTACGACCAGCTCGGCGTCGGCTTCGACGTCTGGTTCTACGAGAGCGCGGTCGAGGAGGAGGGCCGGCGGATGGTCGGTGAGCTGCTGGAGCGCGGCATCGCCGAAGTCAGCGAGGGGCTGCCGGTCGTCAAGATCGACGAGAAACTCGGGCTGGAGCAGGAGCGCTACCGCGTCCTGCCGATCCTCCGCTCCGACGGCACCACCCTCTACGCGACCAAGGACCTGGCCCTGACCCGCGAGAAGTTCGAGCGGTACCACGTCGACCGCGCGGTCTGGGTGATCGACGTGCGGCAGTCGCTGTACATGCAGCAGATCTTCAAGATCCTCGAGCTGTGGGGCTTCGAGCAGGCGCGGCACTGCCACCACCTCGGCTACGAGATGGTGACCCTGCAAGGCGCGGCGATCTCCTCGCGCAAGGGGACCGGCGTCCTCTACGAGGACGTGGCGGCGGAGGCACTGCGGCGCGCGCGCGGGGTGATCGAGGAGAAGAACCCGGAGATGCCGCCGGAGCAGAAGGGTCGGGTCGCCGCGCAGGTCGGCGTCGGCGCGCTGCTCTACGGCATGCTCGACCGCGACAACAACAAGGTGCTGGTCTTCGACTTCGACGAGGCGCTCAGCCTCCAGGGGCAGTCGGCGCCCTACATCCAGTACGCGCACGCCCGCGCCTGCCGCATCCTGGAGCGCGCCGGCGCCCTCCCCGAGGGCGAGCAGGATTTCAGCGATCTGACCGACCACGAGGTCAACCTGATCGAGCAGATCGCGCTCCTGCCGGAGGAGGTGCAGCGCGCGGCCCGCGAGTACAAGCCGCTGCTGATCGCCACCTACGCCTACTCCCTGGCGGTGCGGGTCAACGACTTCTACGAGAACTGCCGCGTCCTCGACGCGCCCGAGCCGCGGCGCGGCGCCCGCCTGGTGCTGGTCGACGCCGCGCGCCGCGCGCTGGCCGCCTCACTCGGCCTGCTCGGCATCGCCGCGCCCGAGGCGATGTGAGGCG
>JAUJMV010000001.1:97971-111186 GCA_030446685.1 Thermomicrobiales bacterium
AACCGCCTGACCGGGGCGGAGATCGCCCCCATCGCGATGCCGCTCGGGCTGGGGGTCAACGAGTTCGGGCCGGAGATCGGGCCGTACGCGCTCGACCTGGGGCTGCGGCGGCGCGTGCGCTTCGAGGGGGTCGCCGGGCCGCTCGGCCCGCTGACGGTGGTGGACGTGCCGCCGCCGCTCGACCCGCCGGAGTACGGCGACGCGCGGCAGAAGAACCGCGCGCCGATCCTCACCGCCAGCAAGCGCCTCGCGCGCTACGTGCGCGCGGCGATCGACGACGGGCGGCTGGCGCTGACCCTCGGCGGCGACCACGCCCTGTCGATCGGCTCGATCGCCGGGGCGGCGGGGGCCTGCGCGCGCCTCGGCGTCCTCTGGATCGACACCCACGCCGACCTCAACACGCCGGAGACGACCCCGAGCGGCAACATCCACGGCATGCCGATGGCCGTCGCGCTCGGCCTGGGCGACCGGGGGCTGGCGACGGTCGCCGGGGCGGCGCCGAAGGTGCGCCCGGAGGACGTGACGATGATCGGCCTGCGCGACCTCGACCCGGGCGAGGAGGATCTGCTGGCGCGGCTGCCGATCCGCGCCTACCGGATGGCGCAGATCGACGCGCTCGGCGGCTTCGCGGCGGTGGTCGAGCGCGCGCTCGGCGACCTGGCGGCGAGCGGCGTCGACGCCGTCCACCTCTCGTTCGACCTCGACGTCCTCGATCCCTCCTGCTTCACCGCCACGACGACGCCGGTGCCGGGCGGGCTGATCGTCCGCGAGGCGCTGGCCGGGCTGCGCCTGCTGCGCGAGAGCGCCCTGCCGATCCGCTCGGTCGATTGGGTCGAGCTCAACCCGCTGCTCGACAGCCGCGGGGCCAGCACCGAGGTCGCGGTGCGCCTCCTCGGCGCGCTCCTCGGCGCGGTGAACGGCTACTCCCTGCCCTGATCGGCGACGTGCCCTCACCCCGGCCCCCTCGCCCAGTGCCGGGCGAGGGGGAGAGAGCCGGCCCCGGGGCGTGGATGTTCCAGCGGGGGCGAGGGAAATGCCCTGCGACTGCCACCGGTTCCAGATGATGAGCGGCAAGGGGAGCGGCACATGCGCGCGAGCAACGCCGGTATTCGGGTCGGCGTGGTCAGGGCGCTCTATCGCTATCCGGTCAAGTCGATGCGCGGCGAGGCGGTGGACGCGCTCGAACTGCGCTGGCACGGCTGCGCGGGGGACCGGCGCTACGCCTTCGTGCGCGGCGACAACGGCTCGTCCTTCCCCTGGTTGACCGGCCGGCAGATCCCCGACCTCCTCCGCTACGCGCCCTACTTCGTCGATCCAGCCGACCCGTTTCGGTCGCCGGTGTGGGCGCGCACCCCCGATGGCGCGGATGTCCCGATCGACTGCGCCGAACTGCGCGCGGAACTCGCCGCGCGGTACGGCGCCGCGGTCCACCTGCTACAGAGCAACCGCGGCACGTTCGACGCCGCCGCCGTCTCCCTGATCGGCGCCGCGACCGTGCGCGCGCTCGGCGAGCGGCTGGGGCGCGACCTCGACCCGCTCCGTTTCCGCCCGAACATCCTGATCGAGACCGCCGGGGCGGTCCCGCGCCTCGAAGACCGCTGGGTCGGCGGGCTGCTGATCTTCGGCGACCGCGACGACGCCGCGCGCGTCCGCCTGAATCAGCGCGACAAGCGATGCATGATGATCGGTCTCGATCCGGAGACGGCGGAGCACGACCCGCGCGTCCTGAGGGCGGTAGCGCGGGATGACGAGACCTGCGCCGGGGTCTACGGCTCGACGGAGCGGCCGGGCGTCGTCCGCGTCGGCGACACGATCCGCCTCGTCGCCGGCGACGAGTGACCCCGCCCCCGGCCCTTCCCTCGCGAGCGATCAGCCGCAGCGCCGCTCGCCGGGCGGGTGGGGCGAGGGGTTCAGAGGCTCGACGGCGCCCGGCCGCTGGCCCGTGCCGGGGCCGGCGCGCGGCAGGGGCTCCGGGCGCGGGGAGGCGGCCAGGCTGGCGAGGACGGTATCGAGCGAGCCGTTGCCGAGGAGGCGCGCCAGGTCGGCGAGGTAGCGGGTCTGGGGCTGGCGGGTGCCGGCCTCCCAGCGGCTGATCGCGCCCTCGGTGACGCCGAGTCGGACGGCCAACTCCCACTGCGATAGACCGGCCGCCGCGCGCAGTTCGCGGAGCGTGCGCGGGCGCGCGGACGACGCCTTCCCTGGTGGGGCGGGCGCGTCCACGCCCGCCCCACCCGACAGCCCGAGGAGGGTGTGGTGGGGGACGCCCAGCACGGCCGCGAGTTCGGACAGCCGCGCGTGGGCGGGCATGGCGCCCCGCCGCTCCCAGCGCTGGATCATACTCGGCGTGACCCCCACGGCGATCGCCAGCGCCCGCTGCGTCAGCCCCGCCCGCTGCCGTAATTGGCGCAACCGGCGCCCGAATGTCGGTGGCAATGCGTGATCGGCCTCGTCCATCCGCTCCCTCGTCGTGCCGGCTGAGCCCCTCCACCGCGATCATTGCCGCCGCGCGGTGACCGCGGCGCCGCCCCCGCCGACGCGGCGAGCGGTCCTACCTCCTCTACGTCGGCGGAGACCGGACCGGATTGATAGGCCCGCGCCGGGGGCGCTCCGGCCGGCACGGCCACGCCCGGCCGATACCGCTCCCCCCTGGGGCCGTCAAGGCACGGCCGCCCGGTCGGTCTACTCCGTCGTACCCTCGATGCGCGGGAAGATCGGCGCCGGCGCCGCCACGCGCGTGCCGGGCGGCAGGCTGCCCCAAGCCGCGCCGCCCGCGCGCCAGACGGCGTCCGCCGGGAGGCCAAGTTGCGCCGCCATCCGCCCGGCGGCGTGGGGGAGAAACGGGGCCAGGTGATGCGCCAGCAGTCGCAGGCTCTCCGCCAGCGTGTAGAGGACGGTGTCCAGCCGACCCCCGGCGTCGGCGTCGCCCCCTCGCGCCGCCTTCGCCAGCGCCCAGGGCGCGGTCACTTCGATGTAGCCGTTCGCGCGCGTCACCAACTCCCAGAGGGCGGCGAGCGCGACGCGGAAGTCGAAGGCGTCGAGCGCCGCCCCCACCGCATCCGGCAGGCCGGCGGCGATCTCCCGAATCGTCAGGTCCGAGAGCAGCGGCCGGCCGGGCGCCGGCACGACGCCCTCGCGGTAGCGCGCGATCATGCTGACCGTGCGGTTGAGCAGATTGCCGAGATCGTTCGCCAGGTCCTGGTTGTAGCGCGCGACCAGCCGTTCCTCGGTGAAGTTGCCGTCCTCGGTGTGGGGCATCTCGCGCAGGAGCCAGTAGCGCAGCGCGTCGGCGCCGTAGCGGTCCGCGATGGCGACGGGATCGATCGCGTTGCCCAGGCTCTTGCTGATCTTCGCCCCCCCCACGGTCAGGAACTCGTGGACGTAAATCGTGGTCGGCAGTGGCTCGCCTGCCGAGAGGAGCATCGCCGGCCAGTAGACCGCGTGGAAGCGCACGATGTCCTTGCCGATCACATGCACCCGGCGCCGGTTCTCCAACCAGTAGCGCCGGTAGAGGTCGCCCCCCGTCGCGTAGTCGAGCGCGGTGATGTAGTTGCCGAGCGCGTCGAACCATACGTACATCACCTGCGCGGAATCGCCCGGCACCTCGATGCCCCAGCCGCGGGCGCGGTCCTGCGTGCGCGAGATACTGAAATCCTCCAGGCCGTCGCGGATGAAGCGCAAGGTCTCGTTGCGGCGGGTGCGCGGCTCGATCCGCAGCCGGTCCGACCCGATCAGGTCGCTCAACCGGTCCTGGTAGCGCGACAGCCGGAAGAAGTAGTTCTCCTCGGCGACCGGCTCCGGCGGCCGGCGGTGTATGGGGCACAGGCCCCCTTCCAACTCCTCCTCCTTGTAGAACCGCTCGCAGCCGACGCAGTAGAGCCCCCGGTAGGCGCGCTTGTAGATGTCGCCGGCCCGGTCGCAGGCCGCCCAGAGCTCCTGCACCCCGGCGGTGTGGCGCGGGTTGCCGCTGGTGCGGATGAAGTCGTCGAAGGAGAGCGCGAGCGGGTCGCGCAGCGCGGCGAACGCCGCCGCGTTGCGGTCGACCAGTTCCTGCGTCGGGACGCCCTCCGCCTCCGCCGCCTGGACGTTCTTGAGGGCGTTGTCGTCGGTGCCGGTCAGCGAGCGGGTGTCGTCGCCCCGCTGCCGATGGTAGCGCGCCAGGCTGTCGACCTGGACCAACTCCAGGGCGTGGCCGACGTGCGGCCGGGCGTTGACGTAGGGTATCGACGTAGTGACATAATACCGGCGCTCGGTCATGGAACAGCCCTCCCACCGTCATGCGTCTCGCGGGCGCGATTCGGATGAACCGCGTCCGGGGTCCGGGTGCCGCCGCGAAGCCCCTCGTCCTCACCCGCGGGGGGCGGGCGACGAGGGGCCGGGCATGACCATGGTGGGCGGGAGGTGCGGGCGCGGACCTTGCACGCGGCTAGAGGCCCGGTAGGTCAAAGCGAACGGCGAACGGGCGGGTTGCGTAGGGGCGTATTGCATACGCCAGGCGTAGTTTAGGCCGGGGGATCCTGCATGCGCCACAGCCGTGGGGGAGCCTGGGCGCATGCAATGCGCCCCTACGTCCCGCCGCTGGACACGCCCCCTGGGGGATCGCGCCGTGATGTTGTCGCGATTCGTCAGTCCCCACCGCATCGCGTCTTCCGCCTCTGTTCGGCAGCGCCGCCATCGCGCGGGCAAGCAAAAAGCGCCGCTCATCCCGCGACAGGGACGAGGGGCGCTCGTGGTACCACCCTGCTTCGCCGGCGCCTCGCGACGCCGGCCTCAGCCACTGGCCGCGCGATCGGGCCGCGCGATCAGTTCACCCGGTAACGGCGGGCGCCGGCGACCCCTACGCTCGCCCGCCGCCGGGGGCGGCGACCGGTTCGGGGCGCGGCTCGGAGGTCATCGCCGGACGGGGTGCGGGCCGCCTCGCAGCGCCGCGGCTCTCTGTCGCCGCCCCCGGTGTCCGACCTTCCTCGTCACAGCCTCTGTCGTTCGCTTGTGGCGGCGGGATCGTCCCGCCGCCACAAGAGTATAGCAAGGGCACGCGGCGGAATCGAGTGGGGGCGGTCAGTCGCGGAAGAGTTGCACGATCATCAGGCCGTGATAAGGGCTGCGGACGATGCCGATGCCCGCGCGCCCGAACGACGGCGCGAGGATGTTCGCGCGGTGGCCGGGGCTCTCCATCAGGCCGCGGTGCGCGATCGCGACCGTCGGCGCGAAGGCGAGATTCTCGCCCGCCGCCAGGTAGGGGATGCCGGCGGCGTCGATGCGGTCGAACGGCCCGCCAGTGACCGGCGACTCGTGCGCGAAGTAGCCGAGCGCGAACATCTCGGTGGCGTGCGCGCGGGCGACCGGCGCCAGGGCCTCGTCGGGGGCCAGAACGGGCAGCCCCGCGCGGACGCGCTCCTGGTTGACCAGCGCGAGGAGTTGCCGCTCGGCCGCCGGATCGGGCGTCGCCTCGTCGGGCGGCACCTGGAAGGGGAGCTGCCGCGCCTGCTCGCCGGTCGTGCGGGGCGCGGCGAACGAGAGCGCCTCGACCGCCGGCTGGAGCAGCGGCTGGACGCGCAGGCGGTGCAGGATGACCGCGTCCGCGTGCAGCAGGGGCGGGGCCAGCCGCGCCTCGCGCACCGCCGGCCCCAGGCGCGTCCCCGGCAACGCCACCGTCAGCGGCGCCAGCAGCAGGCTGACGATCAGCAGGCCCAGCGCGGCGCCGGGCAGGATGCCGAGCGCCGCGTCGAGCCGTCGCGGCCCCGGTGACCGCCGGATCCAGTCGAAGAGCGGCCCGAGCGGGCGCTGGATCGCGACGACGCAGAGCAGTTGCCCGAAAATGGCCAGCAGGACGAACGCGGCGACGGTCGCCACCGTCGGGTCCAGCTCGGCGGTCTGGCGCAGCAGCCGCGACACCGGCGCGTAGCCGAGCAGCATCAGCAGGACCGTGATCGCCGCGCAGCTCGCGCCGCTCAGCCCGCGGAGGAAGCCGAGGCGCAGGCCGGCGATGCCCGCCAGCACGACCGTGGCGACGATGATGGTGTCGATCAGTTGCGCGCCCATACCCCTTCCGGTGCTGCGCCCGCGCGTACGGCTGCTGGCTCCCCGCCGACCGCCAGGCCCGTCGAACAACTATACTGTCCGGCGGGGGCAATCACAATGGGCGCGGGACGCCCCCTCACCCACCTCCCCCGGCCCCCTCCCAATCCCTGGAGCGGGAGGGGGAATCGCGCTACGGCGAGTTGGGAGGAAATGTCGGAAGTGTCGACGGTAATGGCCCGTGGGCAACTTCCGCGGATACCTCTCGCTGGCGTGGTTGTTGGCGATGCACTGTGGGGCCACGACCTTTTCGACGATGGCCAACGCGGCAGGACTGTTAGTATCCTTGCAACGATGCGGAGGCCATGAGCGACGCCGATCTGAGCGAACAACTGGCGGGGCTGCCCGAACCGCTGCCGGGGCTGTTGCGCGACGTGGCCGGGGCGGCCCTGGCGCGCGGCGGGGCGCCCTACCTGATCGGTGGCGGCGTGCGCGATCTGCTCCTCGGGCGCGACACGGCCGATCTCGACATCGTCGTGGTCGGCGACGCCCCGGCGGTCGCCGCAGACCTGGCAGACCAGTTCGGCGCGGACCTGACGGTCCACGAGCGGTTCGGCACCGCCACGCTCGCCCCGCCCGGCGGGCCGCAGCTCGACCTGATCACCGCCCGTCGCGAGCACTACCCGGCGCCGGGCGCGCTCCCCGTCGTCACGCCGGGGGGGCTCGACGATGACCTGCGCCGGCGCGATTTCACCATCAACGCCATCGCCGCCTCGCTCGACCCCGCCTCCTTCGGCCGCCTGGTCGACCCGCTCGGCGGGCGTGCCGACCTGGCGCGCGGCCTCGTCCGCGCCCTGCACCCCGGCAGCTTCCGCGACGACCCGACCCGGATGCTGCGCGCGATCCGCTACGCCGGGCGGCTCGCGTTCGCGATCGAGCCGCTGACCGCGGCCTGGCTCCACGCGGCGATCGAAGCGGGCGCGACGGGCGCCGTCTCGATCGACCGGCTGGCCCACGAGTTCGTCCGCCTGCTCGCCGAGCCGGCGCCGGCGGTCGCGCCGATGGTCGCGCGGCTGGCCGAGGTCGGCCTGCTGGCGCAGCTCCACCCCGCCCTGAACTGGGACGCGGCGCTTGCGCGCGCCTTCGCCGCGCTCGATCCCCTCTGGCCGGAGGCGGCAGCGCTGAGCGGCCCCGGCGATCTCCTCCCCCCACTCTGGGCGGCGCGCTTCGCGCTACTGGTCGCGCACCTCGACCCCGACCGGGCGCGGGAGGCCGCCGCCGCCTTGCACCTGCCGTCCGGCGCGGCGAAGCTCGCCGAGGAGGTCGCGCGCCTGCGACAACGACTCGCGGCGGCCCCGCTCGACGCGGCGGTCCCGGCTTCGGTGCTCGGGCGGTTGCTCGACCCCTACAGCCCGGCGGCGATCGTCACGGTGGCCACGCTGCGCGCGGACGACGACGCGGGCCGGCAACTGCGCCGCTACCTGACCGCGATCCGCCCGCTGGCCCCCGCGCTGACTGGCCACGCCCTCCGCGCGCTCGGCGTGCCGCCCGGCCCGGTCTACCGCGAGGCGCTGGCCGCCCTGCTCGACCGCAAGCGCGACGACCCCGCCCTGACCCCCGAGGGCGAAGCGGCCTTCCTGCGCGACTGGCTCGCCGCCCGCGGCCTGCTGCCGGGGGGCGATACCGATACCGGCTGATCGCTGTGACGACAGGATGTGAAGGAGGGCGTATGGCGGGCAAGGGTCTCGGGGCCGCGGCGGCCATCTTCGACGACAATAGGCGGGTGTTGCTCGTCAAGCACAGCTATGGCGCGCTGAACTGGGAACTGCCGGGCGGGGGCGCCGAGGAGGGCGAGTCACTGGAGGAAACCGCCCGCCGGGAGGTGCGGGAGGAAACGGGCCTCGACGTGGTGGCCGTGCGGCTGAGCGGCCTCTATTACAGCCGCGATTCGGATTGGCACCACGCCGTCTTCGTCTGCCGCCCCGTGGACGCCGCGGCGATCCCGCAACCCGACGCGGCCGAGATCACCGCCTGCGCCTACTGGCCGCCGGACGCCCTGCCGCGCCCGATCAGCGACTTCACCATCCGTCGCATCGCGGACGCGGTCGCCGGGGCCGCGCCGACGACGCTGGTCCTCGTTCCCCCGCGGCGGTGGCTCTATTGAAGAGGGGGCGAACCGTGCCGCTACCGCAGCGCGCGGAGGCGTGGGGCGGCGGCGGTGAGGATCTGGCGCGGGTCCGCCCCTTCGAAGGCGATCCGGCGGAAGGCGTCGCCGAGGATCGCGTCGAGGGCGGGGCGGTCGCGCAGGGGCGGCAGGGCGCGCGCCGCGGCGAGCGCCTCGCGGGCCGCCGCCATGACCGGCCGCTGCCAGGCGGGGGCGGCGTCGAAGACGTCGGCCCGCATCGGCAGCCAGCCGAGCCGGCCGACCAGCGCCTCCTGCACCGGGCGCGACCAGAGGTGCCGCGCCAGCTCGAGCGCCAGGCCGGGGTGCGGCGCGCTCGCCGGCACGGTGAGGACTAGCCCGGCGACCAGCCTGGCGAACCCCGCCGGGCCGCGCGGCCCGGCCCCCACGCCGATCTCGCGCTTGCCGCCCCGTTGCAGCAGGTCGGGCGCGACCCCCGCCCAGTTCGGCGCGTGCGCGATCCGGTCGCCGCCGAGTGCCCGCGTCACCCTGTCGATCTCGGCCTCGCGCGAGAAGGGGTCGAGGTGCGGCCCCAGGCGCTGGAGGAAGTCGCCCGCCGCCAGCGCCGCCGGGCCGTCCGGCCCCAGCGGATCACCGCCGAAGGCCCAGATCAGCTCGATCAGCGACTGCGCGGCCGGGGCGCCCTCCGCGCCCTGGAGCGCGACCCCCGCCCCGCCCGCCCCGCGCAGTGCCCGCGCCACCGCCAGCAGATCGTCCCAGGTGGCCGGCGGCGACTGTCCGGCGGCGTCCAGGATGGCGCGATTGGCGTAGGCCAGCCAGACCGCCGGGCGGAAGGGCAGGGCGTAGAGCTTCCCATCGCCGTCGAGGCCGGGGGCGATGCCGCGCAACGTCTCCGCGGGCAGCGCCGCGCGCTGGTCGCCGACCTCCCGCACCAGGCCGCCGGCGATCAACCCGCCCAGCAGCTCGAGTTCGGGCGCGACGAGATCGAACGTGGCGCCCCCGCCCTTGATCTGCTCGAAGACCTCGGCCGCCTTCCCCCGCGAGCGCGACGCGCACGCCGTGCCGCTCCTCGAACGGCGGCAGGATCTCGCGCTTCAGGAACTCGGCCTCGTAGGCCGTGACGGGCAGGAAGACCTGCAATGTCGCCGCCGCCGCGGGCGCGCGCCGCAGCCGGCCAGCGCCAGCGCCGGCACCGCCGCCCCGCAGAGGCCCAGGAAGCGCCGCCGCGTCACCCGCCGACCGCCGGTCACGCGCGCACCATGCCGGACTTGCCCGCCGCGCCGCTCGCGGAACCGGCGGCGCTCGCCGGATCGCGCCCGTCCCTGGGCGGCACGACGTTCGCCACCCGGAGATAATGCGCCTCGTCCGCCTCGATCAGCAGCTTGTGCAGCAAGACGATGTCGGCGTCGGGGAGCCAGCGGTCCGGCACGACGCAGAGCCGGGTCGCCACCCGGCCCTCCTCGATCTGCGCGACCAGCCCCCGGCGGCGCGGGATGCGGTAGACGCGCCCGGCGACCGTAGGGCTCGTCACCTCGAGGAAACCGCGCTCGTGCAGGGTGCGATACTCCGGCGGGGTGAGCAACTGGCGGAGCAGCGCCTGCCCCTTGCGCTCGGCCTCCCAGCGCTCGTACGGCCCGACCGCCGGGCCGAGCGGCTGGGGGCTCACGAGCGGGCGCGGCGCCCGGCGCGGCCATCGGGGCAAGGGTGGCGCCAGAGCGCCGCCGCCAGCAGCAGCAGGCCGGCCAGGATCGCCGCGTCGGGGCTCACCGAGCGTCCCTGCCGCCGTCGCCGGCCGCGCCAGGGCCTGCCGCAGCCACCCCGCCAGGTACTCCGCCAGCGCGTCGAGGCAGGCCCGGCCCCGCGCCGCGTCCGCGCCGCGCGTCGCCGAGGATGCCGTTGGGCGTCAGCGCCTGCAACCCCTCGCGGAAGATCAGCGCCTGCGCCTCCTGGTCGAAGTTGCCGACGAACCCCTCCTCCGCCCGCCCCGGTCGCGCCAGTTCCGGGCGCAGCGCCAGCACCAGCGCCGTCTCGGTATTGCCCCGCGCCGCCACCGCCGGCGTCACCGCGCGAGGCGTCGCCTCCAGGAAGCCGGGCAGATCGGTGAACGCCACGACCCGCGCGCCGTCGCGCCCGCCGATCTCGGCGATCGCCTCCTCTAACGGCGCGAGTTGCCGCCGTGGCTCGGCACCAGGTAGATGGTCCGGAAGCCGTGCCGCGCCAGGCTGCGCGCGACTCCGGTGAACAGGTCCTTCTCCAGCGTCACGAAGGCCGCGCGCGCCGAGCAGCCGAAGGGGATCGTCGCCCCTGCAGCGCGCCGTCCAGCCGCGGCCACGACCGCCTCGACCAGCCCCGTGCCGATCAGCGTGTCGGCAGCAGCGGCAGGTTGCGTGCTGCCGATCGAGCGGCGGCGACCACCACGGTCGTGTAGCCGTAGCCAGCGCGTCGCGCACCTCCGGCCAGAAGCCGCGCGGCATCGGCGTTCCATGGAGCGTGGAGCGCGCGTAGAGCGTCGATCAACACCATGCCGGTTAAAGTAGATCTACGCTTGAACCATGGTCCTTCTCCAACGGCGCGAAGGTCGCGTCGTGCCGTTCGTGGACGACGGCACGTCGAGGAGCGGGGCCTGGTCGTCGAGCCGCGAGCCGATGACCGCGCTTGTTGCGCAGCCGATCTCGGCGCGCAACGGCGGGCAGTGGGCGCGCGCGTCCAGTCCTCGTCCACGAGCCAGTGGGTCGCGCAGAGCCTCGCGACAGCCCCTTGGGCGCGCGTGCCGGGGAAGGCCCCTGCAGCCGAAGGGGATCGTCGGGGCCGCCGTCCAGCCATCGCCGACGTGCGTCGACGAGCCCCGTGCCGATCAGCGTGTCGGTCAGCAGCGGCAGGTGCGGCAAGTGCCGTCACGTCGGCCCCCGCCTGCTCGATCGAGACCGGCGGCGACCACCACGGTCGTGTAGCCGTCCGCCAGCGCGTCGCGCACCTCCGGCCAGCTCAACTCCTCCAGCTTGCGGCTGCGCGGCATCGACCGCAGCCCTCCGCGGTGTCGGGTGGCCGAGGTCGCGTAGTTCATCCAACCGTTCCGTGGAGCGTGGAGCGCGGAGCGTAGACTGGCGGCGGCCTCATCGTAGAGCATGCGGGGTCTAAGGACCAGCTTGCCGGTTAACCCAGTGCCTACGCTCTACGCTCTACGCTCCGCGCTCCACGTCGTCACATCGTCTTGATCACGTCGGTCGCGTCGTAGACCCGTTCGAGGATCGGCAGCCCCTCAGTCACGTCGAGGATGCGGGGCCTATTGTAGTCCTCGATCAGGACCGGCACCAGCCGCACCCGCACCGGGCGCTTGTTGCGCAGCACGATCTCGGTGAACATCCCCTGCTTCGTCTCGATCGACCACTCCTGGTCGAAGACGAAGTTGCCGAGCGAGTAGAGGATCGGCACCCCCTTGTGCCACTCGACCCCCTGCACCCAGTGGGGGTGCGAGCCGAGCACCATCGTCGCGCCCTCGTCGATCGCCTGGTGCGCGATCCGCCGCATGTAGGGGCTCGGGACGGCGACGTACTCCTCGCTCCAGTGGAAGAAGGGGATGATCACGTCGGCCCCCGCCGCCTTCGCCGCCGCCAGATCCTCGCTGACCAGCTTCGGGTCGAGCGGGCAGGTGCCGGCCCAGTCCGGCCCGGCGCCGTACTCCTCCGCCGAGATGCCGTCGTAGCCGAGGAAGGCGATCTTGGTCCCCTTCACCTCGAACAGGCCCGGCTTGCGCGCGTCGGCCAGCGTCAGCCCGCCGCCGAAGTAGGCGATCTTGTGCCGCTCGAGCACCTCCATGGTGTCGGTCAGGCCGAGTTCGCCGAAGTTCATCGAGTGGTTGTTCGCCAGGCTGACCCCGTCGATCCCGGCCAGGACCAGCCCCTCCACCGCCGCGGCGTTGGTGGTGAACATGAAGGTGGTCGGCTCGGCCGGCTTGACGGTGTTGTCCGACATCGAGCATTCGAGGTTGGCGATCGTCAGGTCGGCCTTCTCCAGCCGCGGGGCGACCCCGCGCAGCGGGTGCGCGAAGTCGTTGTACTGCACCATCCGCCGGTGGACCGTCCGCCCGAAGATGATGTCGCCGGCCACTGTCATCGTGATCGGGTTGCCGGGGGGCGTGAGGAGGTCGGTGATGTAGCCCTGCTGGACGGCGAAGCTGCCGGCCGCTTCGAGCATGCCGCTGCCGAGCCGGTCGTCCCAGCTCAGCCAGAGGTCGCGCCGGAGCGGGTAGGTCCGCAGGTCGCCGCGCCCGGCGAGCGGGTCGGTGTCGAGGCTGTCGAGCGCCAGCGCCTGGACCCGGAAGTCGATCGCGTCGAGCGGCACGAGCGCGATGCCGAAGGGGTGCTCCTCGAGGCCCGCGACCAGCGCCTCGTAGCTGTCGTAGGCGGCGACGGCCGGAACCTGCTGCGTGACGCCCGGCAGGTCCACCCTGCCGGCCGGCGTGTAGTCGAGCCGCTCGATCGGCCCCGACACCGGCGAGCCGATCTGCCCCCAGTCGGTCAGCCGGCCGCCGAGGATGCCGGCCAGCTCATCGCGCGTGACCAGCCGCAGGGACAGCCGCCAGTTGGTCACCGGCGCGAAGAGGCGGCTCAGTTGCAACTGCGGGCGCCCGGCCGGGGCCTCCGGCGCGGTCGCGGCCACCAGCAGCCGCGGCGTCGCCCCGTCCAGCGTCTCCAGCGCGGCGAGTTCGACCGCCCGGTCGGGCATCCGCGCGGCCAGGAACCCCTGCAATTCCTGCGCGACGGCGTCGGTCAGCGGGTCCCGGTCGAGCGCGGCGATCCGCAGCGGCGGCGGCCCCGGCCGGGGCGGCGTCGGCGCGGGATCACTGACGGGCGAGACCGGCGGCCGGTCGCCGCCGCAGGCGGCCAGGAGCGTCAAGGCGCTCAGGCCGCAGGCCCCGAGAAAGCCACGACGGGTCAGGACTCGCGACTGCATCGCTCTCCTCCACGGGCCGCTGCTCGCGTCCGCACGCAGTATCCGGACACCTCTCGCCGTCCACCACAGCCCTCGTTATCTACTGGCTCCTATGGTAGCACCCC
>JAUJMV010000001.1:111286-132636 GCA_030446685.1 Thermomicrobiales bacterium
CCCGACGCCCCCGCGGTCGATATCGCGGTCGCGGGTGGCCCGACGGTCTTCCAGGACCTGGCGTTCAAGTCGGCGACCGACTACACCCCGGTCGACGCCGGGACCTACCGCTTCGCGGTGCGCCCGGCCGGCTCGCAGCAGGTCGTGATCACCACCGACGGGCTGACGCTGCAGCCTGAGCGCATCTACACCGCCTTCGCGGTGGGGCTGGTGGCGAACAACTCCCTGCAGGCGATCGTCACTTCCTACAACCCGCAGGGCGTCAGCGGCATGCCCTCCACCGGCGGCGGCGGCATGAGCGGCGCCCGGACCAGCAGCCTCGCCAATCTCGCGCTCGTCGGTGGGCTGGCCGGCCTGTTCGGCCTGCTCGCAGTGGGCCGGCGGTTTGCCCAGGCGTCCGCCCGCCGTTAACCCTCCCAACACTCGCCAACTTCTTACCCCTTCCCTTTCCCTTCGGTGAAGCGCCACCCGGTTTGGGCGGCGCTTCGCCGTGTCGGGCGAGATCGCTGAGTCGGGCGGGGCTCCCCGGGCCGCGGAAACGGCGCCTGGCATCACGCGCCCTCCCCCGTTCGATCATTGCCACGGAACGAGGGCTGGTTCTGGCCGCTTTTGCTGCTAGACTGCGGGGTAGACTGCCGCGCGAGCGGATCGTGGGCAGTGGCGTATTGCTTCCGGCGAGTGTGGAATGATGGAAGGAGCGTCCAATGGGGCAGGGTGAAACCACGCTGACAGCGTTCTACAAGGGGTGGGATCGGTATCAGGGGCTGCTCGTCGGGGCGATCGCCCCACTGTCGCCCGAGCAACTCGCCCTGCGCGCCGCGCCGTCGCTGCGCCCGGCCTGGCTGCTGGCCGCGCACATCATCGGGGCGCGGGTCGGTTGGTTCCATAGCACGTTGGGCGAGGGCGATCCGGCGCTGGCCGCCTTCGACCCCTGGGATGAGGAGGGCGCGCCGCCGCGGGACGCCGCCGAGTTGGTCGACGGGCTGGAAGCGACCTGGGGGCTGATCCGCGACTGTCTCGACCGTTGGACGCCGGCCATGCTCGACGACCCCTTCACGACCCGCCGCGGCCGCGCCGTCACCCGCCAGTGGGTCCTCTGGCACGTCCTCGAGCACGACCTGCACCACGGCGGCGAACTCTTCCTCACGCTGGGCATGCACGGCCTGCCCACGCCGGACCTGTAGCGGCTCGTTCCGCAATCCGAACGGGCCTGCCACCGGGCCGCGTCCGCGTGTCGCCCAGATGGAGCAACGGGTGTCCCTCGGCAGCTACCTGCGCGCCGCGCCGAAGGCGGAACTCCACGTCCACCTCGAAGGCGCGATCAGCCCGGCGAGCCTCCTCCGAGCCGCGCGGCGCAATGGTGCGGCGCTGCCCGCGACGAGCGAGGCCGGGCTGCGGCGAGTGGTTCGCCTTCCGCGACTTCGACCATTTCGTCGAACTGTACGTGCTCGATCACCCGCTGCCTCCGCACGGTCGAGGACTACGAGTTGATCGTCCACGAGTTCGGCGCGGCGCTGGCGCGGCAGCACGTCCGCTACGCCGAGGTAACGTTCACCCCGGGGACGCATCACGCGGGGTGGCGCACGACACCTACCTCACGGGGCTGACGCGGGGTCGCACGCGGGCGCGGGCCGACTTCGGCGTCGAGATCGGGTGGATCTTCGACATCGCGCGCGCTGGAACGATCCGACGCGCCGCCGCCCGCTGGCGGACCACGCCACCGGCGCCGCGATCGAGGGCCAGAACGACGGCGTCGTGGCGCTCGGGCTCGGCCGGAGCGGAGGCCGGCTACCCGCCCGAGCTGTTCGCGCCGTGGTTCGACCGCGCGCGGGCGGCCGGGCTGCACAGCGCGCCCCACGCCGGGGAGGGGGCCGGGCCGGCGAGCATCTGGGGGCGCTGCGGGCGCTCGGGGCGGAGCGCATCGGCCACGGCGTGCGGGCGATCGAGGACCCGGCGCTGGTGGACGAGCTGGCGCGGCGGCGGATCGCGCTGGAGGTCTGCCCGACCAGCAACGTCCGCCTCGGCATCTATCCCGGCTACGCCGCGCACCCGCTCCCCGGCTGCACGCCGCCGGCGTGGTCGTCACCGTCAACTCCGACGACCCGCCCCTCTTCAACACCACACTGAACGACGAGGTCGCGACCCTCGCCGACCCCTTCGGCCTCACCGTCGCCGCCATTGACGAGATCCTCCTGAACGCCGTCCGTCACAGCTTCCTGCCCCCGGAGCGCCGCGAGGCGCTGGAGGCCGCATTCCAAGCCGAGATGGCGGCGCTGAAGGCGGTCCACCTGGCGGGCTAACGGATTGCCTGGGGCATTGCCGTCTCATCCGCGCGGTCGAGACCGGCCTCGGCAAGCGCCGCCTCGAGGCTGTCGTGGCGCGCGAATCGCGCGGCGCGCCCGCCGGCGACGCGAAAGCAAGAAGCGATGGCCCCTTCGCCGACCACTTCCCCCGTCTCGACGGAACGCCAGACAGCCTGTTGCGCGACGACAACCACGTCGCCGCTCGCGAATACGCGCAGTGTTCCGAGACGCAACCCGGCACGGCCGAGCCAATCCCGCAGGATCTGATGCCCGCGCGCGGAACCTCGCGGTCCCACCACCTCGATGTCGGGGTCCGACAGTTCGACCAGGCGAGCGACATCGCGGCTGTTCACCGCATCCTGCCACATCTGGACGAGGGCGACGGAGCTCTCAGATTGCATCTGTCCTTCTCCTTGCCGATCGGCAATAGTATGTATGTATCACACATATGATATACCTGCGTGATGCATCTGTCCAGTGCTAGAATGGCGCCATGAGCGACGAAGGCACAACCCCACCCGGCGCGCCGGACCCCGATCCTCCCCCCGACACAGGGGGCGATCCCTCGTCGGTGTTCGACGCCGCCGGGCAGGCCCTCTTCCGTCTCGGTCGCGTCTTCGGCCGGCAGCCGGCGCACCGGGCGCTGGCGGAGCAGACCGGGCAGGCCGTCGAGCTGTCGCGAATCCTGGTGGTGCAGGCCGTCGAGGCGGGTGCGGAGGCGCCGGACCAGGAGGTGACCGTCGGCGCGGTCGCCGCGCGCCTCGGCGTCGACCCTTCGACCGCCAGCCGCCTGGTCGCGGAGGCGATCCAGGCCGGCTACCTCGTCCGCGCCGCCTCCCCAGCCGACGCTCGCCGCGCCCGGCTCGGGCTGACCGCTGCCGGCCGCGAGCTCGCCGGGGATGCCCGCCGCTACCAGCGCGCCGTCTTCGAGCAGGTCACGCGAGACTGGCCGGAGCGGGAGCGCGCCGAGTTCGCCCGGCTCTTCGTCAAGTTCGCCGCCGCCGTCGCCGAAACCCTCGCCGCTCCGGCCGCGCCCGGCCCGCCCGCGCGGCGGTGACGCGAGGCGGAGCCCTGGGAGGTCCCGGCGCGGTTTGCAAGCGCGCGCCCGGCGCCGTGACGGGATAGAACGGCGCTCGTCGCTCGGCAATGCCCGCGACTGGGACCGGTAACGCACGGCCCGCCCCGGGCGTCCTTTCTTCAGAACCGGGCCGGGCTGGACCACCGTCCCACGGAGGCGCGAGAGGGCAACCCTCACCGACCGTCGTCCCCGATAATTGCACCGCCCGCCGGGCCAAGAGGAGCCTGCATGAGCCGCCCGCGCTTCACCGGCCTCTGGCGCCACCCGGACTTCCTGCGCCTGTGGGCGGCGCAAACGGTCTCGGCGGCCGGCTCGGCGGTCGGCGGGATCGCCCTGCCGCTGACCGCCGTGGTCGCGCTCGACGCCTCCGCCGCGCAGATGGGCCTCCTCGGGGCGGCCGCGGGCGCGCCGGCGCTCCTCTTCGGGTTACTCGCCGGGGTCTGGGTGGACCGCTGGCCACGGCGCCCGATCCTGGTCGCGGCCAACTTGGGCCGCGCGCTCCTGCTCGGCACGATTCCGGTGGCCGCGTTGCTCGGCGTGCTGCGGATGGAGCTTCTCTACGCGGTGGGCTTCGGCGTGGGCACCCTCAGTCTCTTCTTCGACATCGCCGTCACCTCACTCCTGCCCGCCCTCGTTGGGCGTCGGCAGCTCGTCGAGGGTAACGGCAAGCTGCAACTCAGCGACTCCGTCACCAGGGTGGCCGGGCCGGGGCTCGCCGGCCTGCTGCTACAGGTCGTCGCCGCGCCGGTCGCTATCGCTGCGGACGCGCTCTCCTTCCTCGCCTCCGCTGTGCTCCTCCGGCGCATCCGGGCGGCGGAGCACGACCATGCACCGGATCGGACGAGGAGGAGCATGCGGCGCGAGATCGGCGAAGGGCTGCATTTGCTCCTCGGGCATCCGCTGCTGCGGGCAATGACCCTATCATCGGCTTTGGGCAGCCTCGCGCTGAGCCTTCAGGGGACCGTGCTGGTGCTCTACGCAACTGGCACGTTGGGGGTGACGCCTGCGCTGCTCGGCGTCGTCTTCTCTAGCCGGGGCGCGGCGTCCCTCTTGGGCGCGGCGCTATCGGGCTGGGTCGGACGGCGGCTCGGCGCGGGGCCGGCGATCGTCTGGGGGACGCTGGTCGTCGCGCTCGGCACGCTGGCGCTGCCCGCGGCCAGCGGACCCCTCGCGATCACCGTGTCCGTACTGATCGCCGCGCAGGTGCTGCTAGGCTCCGGTACTCCCGTGTACTCGGTGAACCAAGTGAGTCTCCGCCAGGCAATCACGCCGGATCGGTTGCTCGGCCGGGTCAACGCCGGCCGGCGCTTCGTGGTCTTTGGCGCAGCCCCGGTCGGCGCACTGCTTGGCGGCTTCCTGGGCAGCGCGCTCGGCTTGCGCCCGACGCTGGTGGTCGGTGCATTCACTATGGTACTCGCGTTCCTCGCCGTGTTGGTCTCGCCGCTAAAGGCGCCCCATGACCGGCGCGGCTTGCCCTCGGATGCGCTCGTGGGGGGCTGACAACACCCTCCACCACCCCGCATTCGGCGCGCGGCGTGCATCGGCCCCCGCGCCGCCCTCTGGTATAATCGCCCCCGGCAACGAGCGGGCCGGTGGGGAGGGGAGCGCCCGCCGAGGACTGCCAGGTGCTGAAATGAGTGGGCGGGCCTGATGCCGCCGGCACGGCTGGTGCTGTCGCGGGCGCTGTACGAGGAACTGGTCGGGGCGCTGCTGGCGGTCTACCCGCAGGAGGGGTGCGGGCTGATCGCGACGGCGGGCGAGCGCGCGCTGCGGCTCTACCCCGGCACGAACCTCGACCGCAGCGCGAGCCGCTACACGATGGACCCGCGCGAGGTGCTGGCGGCGACCCTGGCGATCGAGGCCCATGGCTGGCAACTCGGCGCGATCTACCACTCGCACCCCGACGGCCCCGCGCGCCCGTCCGCGGTCGATCTGCGGGAGGCCTTCTACCCGCGGGCGCTGGCCGTGATCGTGTCGCTGGCCGACCCCGCCGCGCCGAAAGCGGCGGCATTCGCCCTCGGCGACGGTGTCGCGCGCCAGGTCCCGCTGCTGATCGAGTGACCGACGAGGGGAAGCCCCGGCAAGCGCGTCGCGAAGTGTCCACAAGGAGAGCACCTGTTGAACGGCAACCGGACGATCGGGATCCTCGGTGGCATGGGGCCGCTGGCGACCGCGGACCTCTACCACAAGATCATCCTCGCCACTCCCGCGCGGCGGGACCAGGACCACCTCCACGTCATCATCGACGCCGACCCCACCATCCCGGACCGCTCCGCCGCGCTGCGCGGCGAGGGGCCGGACGCGCTGCCGGGGCTACTGGCGAGCGCGCGGCGCCTCCAACTGGCCGGCGCCGACTTCATCACGATCCCCTGCAACACCGCGCACGCTTTCCTCCCCGCCCTGCGGCCTCACCTCGGGGTCCCGGTCCTCGACATGATCGCCGCGACCGCCGACCGCGTGCTGGCGGACTTCCCCGCCGCGCGCCGGGTCGGTATCCTGGCTTACCGCGGCACGATCGAGACCGGCCTCTACCACCACGCGCTGCGCGACCGCGGCCTCGAACCGCTGAGCCCGTCCCCGGAGGACCAGCGGCGGCTGGTCGACGCCGCGATCGACGGGGTCAAGGCGAACGATACCGGCCCCGCGATGGGCGCCCTGCTGGCGGAGGCGGGGGGGACGCTGGTCGCGGCCGGCGCGGAGGTGCTGCTGGCAGCCTGCACCGAGATCCCGATCGTCCTGACCCCGGCGATGGTGCCGGCGCCGCTGCTCGACCCGACGCGGGTGCTGGCCGAGGCCGCCGTGCGCGAGGCGCGCGCCCCGGCCCTGACCGCGCCCGCCTTCGTCGCGGGGGCCGGCGGCTAGATGGCGACGATCGATGACTTCGAGCGGCTGGACCTGCGGGTCGGGCGGGTGGTGGAGGTGGCCGACTTCCCCGAGGCCCGCAAGCCCGCTTACAAGCTGACGATCGACTTCGGGCCGCTCGGCCACAAGCGGTCGAGCGCGCAACTGACCGCCCTCTACGGCAAGGACGATCTCCTCGGCCGGCTAGTGCTGGCGGTGATCAACTTCCCGCCGCGCCGGATCGGCCCTTTCCTCTCGGAGGTCCTGGTGCTCGGCGTGCCGGACGAGGCGGGCAACGTCGTCCTGCTGGCGGTCGAGCGCGACGTGCCGCTCGGGGGGCGGGTCTACTGAGTCGGGAGTCGGGAGTCGGGAGTAGTAGTGTTCGCCACGGCGAAGCCGACCCCGACTCCCGACTCCCGACTCCGCCCTGGGAGAGCGCATGGCCGAGCGCCAACTGATCTGCGGGCAGTGCGGGGCCGCCAATCCGCCCGGCAACAACTACTGCGGCCGGTGCGGCGTCTTCCTCGGCGGGCGGGCGCCGGACGACGGCGAGCGGTGGCGGCCCAGCGACCGTCCCGGCGAGCCGCGGGCGCGGCGGCAGGCGGCGATCATCTACTCGATCGCCGCGCTGTTCGCCCTCAGTTGCCTGGTGCTCTCGCTCGTCGTGATCATCTGGCGACCGTAACAGCACGTTGGTATCGGCGCGACCGGGACGGCGGGTGCCGGTCGCGGGAGGGGTGGTGAGGGATGGAGTACCGGTTCGCGCGGCGCGTCCTGGCGATCGAGCCGTCGCCGACGGTCGCGGTGTCCGACCGCGCGCGGCAGTTGCGGGCGGCGGGGCAAGACGTGATCGACCTCGGCGGTGGCGACCCCGACTTCCCGACCCCGCCGCACATCGTCGAGGCGGCGGCGGCGGCGATGGCGGCGGGCGACACGCACTACGTCGCCAGCCCGGGCATCGTCGAGCTGCGCCGGGCGATCGCCGACAAGCTGCGCGCGGACAACGGGGTGGCCTACGATCCGGACGAAATCATCGTGACCCCCGGCGGCAAGGCGGCGATCTACGCCGCGATCGTCACCCTGATCGACCGCGGCGACGAGGTGCTGATCCTCGATCCCGGCTGGGTCTCCTACGCGCCGGAGGTGACGCTGGCCGAGGGCGTGCCGGTCCGCGTGCCACTCGCCGCCGAGGAGGGGTTCGCGATCACGGCGGAGCGGCTGCGCCCGCACCTCACCGCGCGGACCAGGGCGCTGATCCTCTCCACCCCGAACAACCCCACCGGCCGCGTCGCCACCCACGCGGAGCTGGAGGCGGTCGCGGCGGTCGCGCGAGAGCGCGACCTGCTCGTCCTCAGCGACGAGATCTACGAGAAGCTGGTCTACGACGACGCGCTGCACCTCAGCATCGCGGCGTTGCCGGGGATGCGCGAGCGCACGATCACCCTCAACGGCTTCTCGAAAGCCTACGCCATGACCGGCTGGCGGCTCGGCTACCTGGCGGCCCCCGCGCCGATCGTCAAGCAGATCCTCAAGGTCCACAGCCACTCGGTCACCTGCGCCGCGTCGTTCAGCCAGCGGGGGGCGGTTGCGGCGCTGGCGGGGCCGCAAGAGCCGATCGCCGCGATGGTCGCGGCCTACGACCGCCGCCGCCACCTGGTCCGCGACGGGCTGAACGCGATCCCCGGCGTCCGCTGCCCGCTGCCGGAGGGCGCGTTCTACGCCTTCCCCGACATCCGCGGCACCGGGCTCTCCTCCGCCGCGTGCGCCGAACTGCTGATCGAACGGGCGCGGGTCGCGGTCACGCCCGGGGAGGCGTTCGGCGCGGCCGGTGAGGGCCACATCCGGCTCTCCTTCGCCACCTCCGACGAACTGCTCGCGGGCGCGATCGAGCGGATCGGCGCCGCGCTGGCGGCCCGCTGAGGGCGGCGGGCAGAGAAGCGAGGGCAGAAAGCCGAGGGACGGAGGGCGAGGGGCGATAGACCGCCGATCCCGCGTCAGACTACGCTCGTCCCGCCCTCCGCTCAGCGCGAGCAGGCGACCACCATGTTCTGCCGGTCGGTGTGGTAGACATACTGCTGGCCGCGCGCACCGAGGACCACGCGGTAGCCGGGGGTGATGACCTGGAGGTAGGCCCGCCCCGGCTCGGGGCAGCCGAGGCTGGAGTCCGGCCACTCGGTCTCGTCGACCTGCCGGACAGTGATCTCCTCCGGGCGCAGTTGCAGCTTCCCGGCCAGGTCGGCGATCGCCAGGCGCACGACGTCGGGGTACGCGGTCATCGGGGTTGTCCTCACTGTCGGTGTCGCGCGTGCGCTGTCGCAGCGCACCACCAGCTTCGCGCGGTCGCTATGGTACTCGAACTGCCGACCCCCCACGCCGAGGAAGATGACATAACCTGGGGTGATCACGTCCAGGTAGGCCCGACCTGGCTCCGGGCAGCCGAGGCCGCTGTCGGGCCACTCTTTCGGCTCGACCCGCAACACCTCGATCTGCTCGCTCGGGATGCGCAAGTCCGCCGCCAGCGCGTTCACCGCGAGGCCGACGACCGGCGGATAGGCCGCCGGCGCGGTCGCGCGCGCCGCCGTGCCGCGGGCGGTGCCGGACGGTGACGGGCGGGACGTTGCGGGCGGTGACGACGGCGGTGATGCCGTCACCGGTGATGGAGCGGCGGCGCCGGTCGTCGCCGTCGCCCGCGCGGTCGGGGCGGGCGGGGTGGTCGCGGTGGCGGCGGTGCCGGCGGCAGGGCTGGAGGAGCAGGCGGTCACCGCGACGAGCATGAGCAGCATGGCGAGCGGCAGCGACCAGCGTCCCCTCGCGGCATTGCCGATCACCGTCAGTGCTGCAACCACGCGCCGCCCAACCCTTCTAGCCCGTCCAGCCCCTCATCCGCACGACACCACCCTCGCCCTCCGCTGAACTGGGATGCGACAGCGCGCGGTGTCTTCCACCTCCTCTTTCAGACGACCGTACAGGGTGAATAGTTCCTTCGCGGCGGGGCAGCGCCCGATCAGGGTGCTATACGTACACGTTCGCGGTGGCACCCTCAACCGCGCCGGCCTCGCCAGCGCCCCGCGAAGACCTCGACCAGGAAGGCCGCCGCGAGCCGGGAACGCCCCCCAGCGTTCCGCGCTGGCGGCGACGACCCCGCGCTCTGCCCGCCGGTTCGCCCGCTCGGGATCGCCAGCTCCGGTGGGGGCGGCTGCGCGACCGGCGCCGCGGGATCGACCGACCAGACCGGGTTGAGGACGATCCATTGCTCCGGCGCCCCGCCGATCGTCTCCTCCAGCGCCCGCGCGACGAGGCGCATGTTAATCTGCAAGTCCTCGCGCATCCGGCCGGTATCCACCAGCGGCAGGGGTGGGCGGAGCCGGACCAGCAGCCGGCCGCGCCGCCGGCCGCGCAGGGTCGCCGGGATCAACGGCGTGCCGCTGCGCAGGGCGAGGACGATCGTCCCGTGCGGCAGGACGGCGGGCCGCCCGAAGAACTCGACCGGCGTGCCGTTCGCACCGAGATAGCGATCCCCCGCCACCAGCAGCACGCCGTTCGCGCGCAGAAGCCGCACCGCCGCCTGCGCGCCCTCGCGGTTCGCCAGCAGCAGCTGCAGCCCCGTGCGGGAGCGCACCTTCGAGACGAAGGCGAAGAGCTCCGGGGGCTGCACCGGCTCGACGAAGGCGGCGACGGGCAAACCGAGGAGCGAAGCGAATGGCGCGAGGATGTTGTAATTCGCCAGGTGCGCCCCGAGGATGATCGCCCCGCGGCCCTGCGCCAGCGCCGCGTCGAGGTGTTCCCGCCCCTCGAAATCGACCAGCGCGCGGATCTCGTCGTCGCGCAGCGCGAGCAGCCGCAAGAGCGCGTGGTAATTGCGGATGACGTTGACCAGCACCCGCAGCGCCTGCCACTGCAGCCGCGGCCACGAGGCTCGCCCCCGGAGGTGGCCCAACACCTGGCGCTGGTTGGCGACCGCGATGCGGCGGGTGGTCGGGCGGATGAAGAAGACGAGGAGGCCGAACGGCCAGTAGAGCAGGCGCTGGAGCGGATACGGCAGCCGGCGGGTCAGCCAGAGCCCGAGTCGCAGTGCCTGGAGCGTCGCCATCAAACCCTACCGCGTGCGGTGTGCGGGGCGCGGCGTGCGGAGTGGTCTGGCCGTCGCCGGTCACGCGCTCGGAACGCTGCCCGCGCCAGGTTGTGCGACGGCTTACCGCGCGTCCTCGGGAAGGTATTCCGCAATCCGCAATCCGCAATCCGCAATCGTCTCGGGCCACATCTCGCGGAACATGTACCACTGATCGGGGTGGCGGCGCAAGAGCCCTTCCAGCCGCCCGGCGAGCGCCTGGGTCAGCGCCTGGACGTCGGCCGCCTCGTCGCCGGTCGGGGTGAAGGGGATCGCCGGGCCGACCTCGCCGAAGTAGGTGCGGTCGCCGGGGCGGCGCACGACGAAGCCGGGCAGGACCGGCGCGCCGGTGCGCAGCGCGATCCGGGCCGGGCCGGCCGGGAGCCAGGCCCGCGCCCCGAAGAACTCCACCGCCGCGCCGCCTTCCTGCCGCGGGCGGTCGGCGACCAGGGCGACGATCCCGTTGCGGCGCAGCGCGCGCTGAATCTGGCGCAGTCCGCCGCCCCGGTCGAGCGGGATGACCCCGAGGCCGAAGCACTCGCGGACGGCGCGGACGAGGCGGTCGAGCGCGGGCGGCGCGAAGACGTCCGCGACCGCCGAGATCGGGTAGCCGCGCACGGCGATGATCGTCCCGGCGTAGTCCCAGTTGCCGAAGTGCGGCGTCACGATCAGCGCCCCGCGCCCGGCCGCCAGCGCGGCGTCGAGGTGGTCGAAGGGCTCGGTGATGATCTCCGCCTCGATCTGCTCCGGGTCGCGCGTGGGCAGGTGGAAGAAGTCGAAGAGGTACTTGCCATAGTTGCGGAACGAGCGCCGCGCGGTGTCGCGCACGCGCGGCGCGCGCGGGTCGTCCGCCAGCAGGACGGCGAAGTTGGCGACCGCCTTGCCGCTGTGGCGGGGGTTCAGCCAGAAGTACAGCTCGCCACCGAGCGCGCCGAGCCCGTAGCCGAGGCGGCGGGGCGTCCGCGCGGCCAGCGCCAGCGCCGCCCGGAAGGCCCAGGGGCGGAGGGCGGAGGGCAAGGGACGGAGGGCGGAACTGGCGCGGCCCCACAGCCCCCGTTGTGCCGGCTGCTGCTTATGGTCCTCGCCCGTCACCCTCAGCCCTCTGCCTTCAGCCCTCCGCCCTCGGCCTTACGCCTTGACCCCGGCGCCCCGCTCGCTCAGCGCGTGCGCGCGGATGTAATCGTCGGTCAGGCGGCGTGCTTCGTCGTCGGTGAACTGCTGCGGCGGCGACTTCATGAAGTAGGCCGAGGGCGCGGTCAGCGCGCCGGCGATCCGGTGGTTGAGCGCCAGCTTCGCGCAGCGGACCGCGTCGATCACCACGCCGGCCGAGTTCGGCGAGTCCCAGACCTCCAGCTTCAGCTCCACGTTCAGCGGCACGTCCCCGAAGGTCGTGCCCTCCATGCGGATGTAGGCCCACTTGCGGTCGTCGAGCCACGGCACGTAGTCGGACGGGCCGACGTGGACATTGTCCGCCGGCATCTCGTAGCCGAGCTGCGAGGTGACCGCGTTGGTCTTGGAGATCTTCTTCGACTCCAGCCGGTCGCGCTCCAGCATGTTGAGGAAGTCGGTGTTGCCGCCGAAGTTGAGCTGGTAGGTGCGGTCGATCCGCACGCCCCGGTCGGCGAAGAGGCGGGTCAGCACGCGGTGGGTAATCGTCGCGCCGACCTGCGACTTGATGTCGTCGCCGATGATCGGCAGGCCCTTCTCCTGGAAGCGCTTCTGCCAGTAGCCCTCGCGCGCGATGAAGACCGGCACGCAGTTGATGAAGGCACAGCCCGCCTCCAGGATCTGCTCGACGTACCACTTCGTCGCCATCTCCGAGCCGACCGGCAGGTAGCTGACCACCACCTCGGTGCCGGTCTCCTTGAGGATGCGCGCGATGTCGGCGGTCTCACCGGGGGCCTTCTGGATCACCTCCGAGAGGTACTTGCCGAGGCCGTCGTGGGTCATGCCGCGGTGGACCGGCACGCCGAGGCGCGGCACATCGGCGAACTTGATCGTGTTGTTCGGCGCGGCGAAGATCGCCTCCGAGAGGTCCTTGCCGACCTTGTTGGCGTCGATGTCGAACGCGGCCGTGAACTCGATGTCGCGGATGTGGTAGCCGCCGAGATTGACGTGCATCAGCCCCGGGACGAGTTGGTCCTCCGCGGCGTCCCGGTAGTAGGTCACGCCCTGCACGAGCGACGAGGCGCAGTTGCCGACGCCGATGATCGCGACCTTGATCGTCTGATTCCCCGTTCCGTTGTCCACGCTGCCGGTTCTCCTCACGTTACCGTCGCATCTCGCCCCGCCCCCACGACGCCGTCCCGCGACAGCGCCACCGCGGCACGAGGCAGGATTGTACGGCCCCCCGCCCAATAGTGTCAAACGGGAAGTGACGCCACGGCCGGGGGCTATTCACGCTCGGCGATCGAAGCAGCCGTGTCCGCGCGCCTCGCGCGGTACCGCCCCGTCCGCCACGGCAGCAGGGGATCCAGCCGTTGACCGCGGCGGCCGACCCCGCGCGGCGGCACGCCGCACCCCGGATGGTCAACGTGGCTGGTCCGTCACCCTGGCACGCATCCCCCCTCCCCGCGGGTCCGGATACTACGAACCATCGCGCGCGTCGCACCGGCCACCGGCAACACACGAGGGGCGGAAAACATGAAAATCGCGAAACGAACCCGCCTCAGCGCCTACCTTTTCCTTGCCACGGCAAGGAAATCCCGCCCTTTAGCGCCGCTCCGACCGCTCCCAAATCCCCCCGTTTTACCCCCATTTCCCCCACGCCGCGCCGGCCCCCTACGGCGGCGCGCGGCGCCGGGGACGCGGGCCGCGACAACGGGGCGGTCGGGGCCGCCGTCTCTTCGCAGCCTCCGGTGCGCGCCGCCGGCGGCGGGGCGACAACGGGCCGTACGGACGTATCACGGCGGTCGACCGGGTCTCGCCCTGGCCCCTCCGACACCGCTTGCCCCGTCTCGACGGCGACGTTGCCTCGACCCCGGCGCGACGGCCTCCCCGGCCCCTCACCGCGGGGCGAACTGGGCCGCCAGCATCTCCGCCCAGCTCCGGTTCGCGTCGATCGTCCGCCCGGCGTTGTGCGGGGAGTGGACGACGTTGTGCCGCCCCAGCAGCGGATCGTCGGGCGGGAGGGGCTCGACATCGAAGACATCGGCGGCGAGGCTCAGTTCGTCGGCGAGGACGCGCGCCCGCAGCGCGTCGGTGTCGCAGATGCGCGCGCGGGTCGCCAGGACGACGAGGCAGCCGCGCGGCAGCGCCGCGATCTGCGCCGCCGTCACCAGGCCGCGCGTCGACTCGGTCAGCGGCACCAGCGGGGCGAAGATCTCGGCGTCGCGCACCAGCCGGTCGAGATGCCACTCGCGGCGCGCGCCGGCGCGGTGGAAGCACGGCTCCGCCGCGTAGGGGTCCCAGGCGGCCACGTCCGCGCCCAGGAAGTGGCAGAAGCTGGCGTAGCGGCTGGCGATGTTCCCCGCCCCGACGATCCGCACCCGCTTGCCCGCGACCGTGCCGTTGGCGAAGCGCGGGTCGTCGCCGAACTGCTGGCCCCGCGCCCCCGGCCGCCCGTGGCCCTCCGGCGGGCCGTAGTCCCACGGCGCCCCATCGGTCAGGATCTGGTGGTGGAGCTGCGGGATGCGGCGCAGACCGCAGAGGGTCAGCGCCAGCGCGTACTCCGCCACCGACTGCCCCCAGTAGCCCTCGGAGGTGTGCCGGTGGAGGCGGACCCCGCGCGCCTCCAGCCGCTCGGCGAGGCCCGCTGGCAATTCCGGCACGAAGACCGCCTCGCGCAGCCCGGTCAGCCGGTCCAGGCAGCCGTCGGTCACCGGGACCCGCAGCGCCGCCAGCCGCTCGACCCCCGCTGGCTCGGCGAGGACCGCGCCCAGCGGCCGGTCGTCGCCGGGGGCGAGCCGCGCGAACTCGACCGGCCCCTCCGCCCCCCAGAGCGCGCGGAAATGGTCCGCCGCGAACGGCCAGACCGCGTCGAAGTCGGGATGGACGACGATCGCGCTGCTCATGACGCCTGCCTTTCTGCCAGTGTAGGGGCGGAGGTTCGCGTGCGGGATGTAAGGACGACGGTCCCCGCGACGAAGTTCCGCCTGTCCCCGCGATCCACACCAAAATCGGGCCGTGCGCTGTCCCTGTCATCCTGAGCCGCAGCGAAGGATCACGACCCGCGGCACCCGCTCGGCGGACGACCTTGTCCGGCGCCGGTGAAACCGATCCTTCGCCGCGGCTCAGGATGACCTGGGTAGGTCATGCCCTCCTCCGCTCACCCGCGGCGTCGCCAACCCGCACGCGCCAGCGCGTGCCGTCGCCCACGTTTCGCGCTCAATATGGGGGAGGCGCGGGGCCTGGGCAATCCGTGCCCTTGCGGCGCGCGGAAAGCGGGGCGGGGCTGGGAGAGATGTACTCCCGGCCCCGCCCCACTCTGACGACTGACGACTGACGACTACCCTAGCGGCCGTCCTCGACCCACCAGGTCTCGGTGTTCCAGCGGGTGAAGATGGCGTTCGGGCGCAGATTGTGGACGCGCTTGCTGACCGCCGCCAGCGCCTGCGGGAAGTCGATGATGAAGTTCGGCACCTCATCCATGATGATGTTCTGCATCTCCAGGTAGATCTGCTTGCGCTTCTCCCGGTCGAGCTCGCTGAGGCCCTGCGCCAGCAACTGGTCGACCTTCGGGTTGGAGTACTTCCCGGAGTTGAAGCCGCCCTCGTAGGACTCGGTCGCCCACATCGTCGTCTGGTCCGGGTCGACGTCCCACGAGAAGCCGACGAGGTAGACCTCGAAGTCCTTGGTCTCGTCGATCCGGGTGAGGAAGGCGTTCCACTCCTCGGTCTTGGGCGTCGCCTCCACGCCGATGTTCTTCCACTGGGCCTGCATCACGGTGATGTATTGCTCGCGGATGCGGTTGCCGGCGTTGGTCCAGAGGGTGAAGGCGAGGCGCTTGCCGTCCTTGGCGCGGATGCCGTCCGCCCCCCGGACCCAGCCGGCCTCGTCCAGGAGCTGGTTGGCCCGCTGCACATTGAAGGCGTACTTGGTCGTGATCTGGTCCGGGGCGTAGGCCCAGGACAGGACCGGCATGGTGCCCTGCGCGACCACGCCGATGCTCTGGCGGATCGCCCGGATCAGCGCGTCGCGGTCGAGCGCGTAGGCGAGGGCCTGGCGCACCCGCTTGTCCTGGAAGAGGGTCGTCTTGGCGGGGTCGAGCTGGTAGGAGTAGAACGTGAACGAGTAGGTGTCGTAGCGGCTGACGTTGAGGTTCTGCTGCTTGCTCATCTCCTCGAAGAAGGACTCGGTGATGCCGCCGAAATCCATCTCGCCGGTCTTGAGCTGCGCCACCACCACGTTGGCGTCCTTGACGACCTTGAAGATGTACTGGTCGAGCGCCGGATCGCCGCGGAAGTAGGCCGGGTTCTTGACGAAGGTGGCGTGGTCGTCCTTGACCCACTCCTGGAACTTGAACGGCCCGGTGCCGATCGTCGCCTTCGGGTCGCCGGTGCTGAAGGGGTGCGACTTGATCTGATCGACCGGCACGTTGCCGAGGATGTGCTGCGGCACGATGCCGTACATGTTCGAGGTCAGGAACGGCGCGACGACCTTCTTCAGCTTGAAGACGACGGTGTTGTCGCCCTGCGCGGTGATCGACTCGACCCGCTCGTTCAGCTCGGCGGTGCGCGGCGACCCCAACTCCTTCTTCTTCATCGTCTGGTAGGTGTAGACGACATCCTTCGCCGTGAACGGGGTGCCGTCGTGCCACTTCACGTCGTTGCGCAGCTTGAAGGTGTAGGTGAGGCCGTCGGCGGAGATGCCGCCGTTCTCGCGCGTCGGCACCTCGGTCGCCAGGTCCGGGTAGGGCAGGCGTTGTCCGGGCTGTTCGGACCAGGGCGTTGAAGATCATCGTATTGCGGGCGCTCGACGCGGTGTCGCCTGGAGAGCATCGGGTTGGTCGTCTGCGCGTCGGCGAACGAGCCCTCGACGATCCCGCCGCCCTTCCGGCCGACCGGCTCCAGCGTGCTGAACTTGCCGCCGCTCGGGTAGCCGCCCGCCGCGCCCGCGCCCGCGCCGCCGGGGCGGCGGCGCTGCGCGTGGCGGTCGGGCTGCCGGTGCGGGTCGCCGTGGCGGTCGCGGCGCGGGTGCCGGTCGCCGCGGGCGCGGCGGTGGTCGCGGCGCGGGTGGTGGTCGCCGCGGGCGCGGCGCCGGTGGTCGCCGCCGCCGGGGCGGTCGTGTTCGTCGCGGAACCGCCGCCACCGCAGGCGGCCAGGATGCCGGCGATCGTCGCGGTGCTGGCGCCGGCGAGGAGCAGGCGCATGAAGTCGCGGCGCTTCAGCCCCTGGCGCTCCCAGGCCTGTTCCAGGTCCATGATGTCGTGCTGCTCGTGCGCGGCTTGCGGATTGGTCGAATCCATCGGGCTGCTTCCCTCCCTCACCATCTGCTCCGGACCACCAGCCCTGTCCGCCCCCACGGAGTCCGGCCCTGGCCCGCGCTCACTCCACCCCCCAACTCGCGCGGCGATCCACCGTGCGCGCCTTTTCCCTCGATCCACCTCCTCGACGTTACTGCTGTTCCAAAGACGCTCTCAAGCAGGGAATGGTACACGACGGGATCATCGCGCCACTACAGCGCCTCGGCGCGCAGCGCCAGGCGCGCAGGGCCATCGTGTCGGCCCAGGCGTTGGGGCGCATGTTTTGCAAAGCGAGCGGCCGGAGGGCGGGTGCGGCAATCGTGCATGTAGAGCGTAGCGCCGGCCGGCCGCTATTGCAGGAATTGTAGGATCGGAATGGGGCATCACTTTTGTAGGCGGCGGCTTTCCAACCCGCCCGGTTGCTGGACCTTCGCGCCTGGGGCAGCCGATGCCCCGGGCGAGTCACCACGAACGCCGTCACAATGAACCCGCCCCTACCAACGACCCACATAGGGGCACGGATGATCATCGCGCCACTTTTTGCAAAGCAATGCGGCAAGTTGCCAGCAGCCGCTATTGCAGGAATTGGGATGTGGGGCATCAAGTAGCGCGCCCGCGCGCGCGCCTGAGAACGCTGTGGGCAAAGCACGGTACATGGGTGTTCCCAGCCGCCCTGGTTTGTCTGAACCGCGCGCCCCCGCGCGCTGTCTGAGACGGCTGTGGGCAACGCCGGGGGGGGGGTTCGGGTTGGGCCCGCCCCCCCCCCGCTGGGGGGTGGGGGCCTGCCCCTACACCAGGACTCGACAGATCGTTCGAGCGCGCACGAGCCGACGGGAAAACGGCCGGGGGGCTCACCCCGACGCCAATTGATTCCCGCAGTTCTGGCAGAACTTGGCCCCCGCCGGGTTCTCGGTGCCGCACTTCGCGCAGACGATGGTGGCCGGGGCCAACTGGTTGCCGCAGTTCTGGCAGAACTTGGCCCCGGCGGGGTTCTGCTGGCCGCAGCGCGAGCAGAACTGCACGCCGGTGGCGGGCGCGGCGGCGGGGGTCGGCGGGGCCTGCTGCCCGCCGCGCAGCGCCTCGCGCATCTGCTCGGCCATCGTCATGCCGAGGCCCATCCCCAGGCCGGCGCCGATCCCGGCCCCCTGCGCGCCCGCCGCGGCGCCCTCGTTGTTGGCGGCGTCGCGGATCGCCTGCGCGGTCTGAAACTGGGTGTAGCGGCCCATGTCGCCGAGCGCGCCCATCGAGGAGCGCTGGTCGATGAACTGCTGCACCTCCTCCGGCGGCGTGATCGAGATGACCTGGAAGCCGCGCAGTTCGAGGCCGAGGCTGCTGAAATCGTCGGCGACCGAGGCGCGCGTGGCCGAGGCGATCGTGTTGAACTGGCTCGGCAGGTCGAGGACGCTCTTCATCAGTTCGCCGAGCAGCGTCGTCAACTCCTGCACGATCGTGCCGCGCAGGTACTCCTCGATCTGGCTCGCCTCGTAGGCCCCCTGCTGCCCGACGATCCGGTTGACGAAGAGTTGCGGGTCGGCGACCCGCATCGAGTAGGTGCCGTAGGCGCGCAGTCGCACCATGCCGAGGTCGGTGTCCCGGAAGAGGATCGGCTGCGGCGTCCCCCACTTCAGGTCGATCAGCTCGCGCATGGTGACGAAGTAGACCTCGGCCCGGAAGGGGCTGCGCCCGCCGAACGCGATGCCGAGGAGGCCCGACAGGATCGGGATGTTGTTGGTGCTCAGCGTGTGCCGCCCCGGGCCGAAGACGTCGAGCGCCTTGCCGTCGCGGAAGAAGATCGCCGCCTGGCTCTCGCGCACCACGAGCTGCGAGCCGAGCGTGAACTCGCCCGAGCCGTACTCCGGCACGCGATGCACGATCTCGCGCCCCGACTCGTCGGGGAACTCGATCAGGTCAAGAATAGCCACGGCTCATCCCCCCTTCTCGATTGCGGATTGCGGATTGCGGATTGTCGATTGCGGAGAAGGTTGGGAGGACCGCTGCCCGTCCGGCAATTGCCTTGCCAGCCCTCCAATCCGCAATCCGCAATCCGCAATGGTCCTTACTGGCCGCCGGTGGAGGCGGGCGGGGTGGAGGCGCCCTGCTGGCTGCCGGCGCTCGCCCCACCGAGGCGGGACTTGAGGGCGGCCAGTTCGTCGTCCAGGCCCGCGTCGCGCTCCAGGGCGGCGAAGTCGTCGTCCAGGCCGAGCGCGCCGACCTCGGCGGTGGCGGCGGCGCGGGCCTCGGTCGAGCGGACGCGGCGCTCGAAGCGCTCGAACTCGCCGGCGGTGTCGGTCTGCGGCAGGTTCGACAGCGTCTCGCTGATCTGCTGCTGCGCGTGGGCGCGGTGGCTGCGCGCGATCAGCGTGTCGCGCTGGCTCTGCATCCGGTCGAACTTGGTCTGCAACTCCTGGAGCTGCGCCTTGAGGCGGCCGACGCTCTGCTGCTGCGTGACCAATTGCTCGCCGTAAACGCGCGCGGTCTCCTCGCTGTCGCGCTTGCGGCGCAGCGCCTCGCGCGCCAGGTCGTCGCGCCCCTGGTCGACCGCCAGCTCGGCGCGGCGCTGCCACTCGGCGGAGAGGCGATCGGCCTCGGCCTTGTCGGCGGCCAGTTCCTTCTCCTGCGCGATCATCGCCGCCACCTGGCTGCGCGCCCGGCGGATCTCCTCATTCATGTCGCGGATCAACTGGTCCAGCATCTTCTCGGGGTCTTCGGCGTTGTCGAGCAGATCGTTGACGTTCGCCCGCAGCAGCCGCGAAATCCGGTCGAAGATACCCATGAGTTGCCCTCCCTTTCAGCCTTCGCGTCGTCGGTGTGCCGTCCGGTGTCTACTTGACGCACATCCGTTGCCATTGCCGCTACCATCCTGCGCGCGAGACGGGACGATCGAGGCTCCGCCCGCTGGCGCATTACCGCGGGTAGACGGTGACCTCCAGCGGATCGAGCGCGCGCCCGGCCAGCGCCTGCCGCTCCCCGCCGCCCCAGTCGTAGACGAAGAGGAGCGCCCCCGCCTCGCCGCCGTAGCGCCGGAAGCGCACCCGGCGGTCGGCCTGCTTGCCACCCTCACCGACGACCTCGGCGGTCGCCTCGCCGGCGGCCTGCTGCGTGTAGTTGGCGCCACCAATCGTAATCTGCTGCCCCTCACCGGGAGGGTCACCGAGAGGTTCGAGGAGCGCCATCGGCTCGCTCGCGGTCGGCGGGACGTGCAGCCAGCGCTCGGCGCCGACGTCGCGCAGCAGATACTGCCGCCAGGCGTCGTCGCCGGCGTGGAACTCCATCCGGCCCTGGACCAGGTAATCGGTCCCGCTGACCGTGACCGCGTCGCCGAAGTGCAGCTCGCTGGCGATGTGGGCCTGCGCGCTCCCCGGCGGCGCGAAGAGGTCGGCGACGCCCGGCCCCTCCTGCGCCCGCCCGGTCTCCACCACCTGCCCGCGCAGGTCGAAGCGGCGGTTGAGGCCGTCGATCGTCGCCTGCATCTGCCGCGCCGGCTCGGTGAGGTCGCCCCCGCCGCCCGCCGCCGCCTCCAGGGCCTCGACGCCGGCGCGCACCTGGTCGAGCCCGTCGCCGAGCGACCGGTCGAACGCGCCGAGCTGGTCGAGCGCGCGCTCGTCGATCGGGCGGTCGGAGAAGAGGCCGCCGTAGCCGTAGGTCGCCACCTGCAGCCGGTCGGTGAAGAGGCGCAGCGCCCGCTCCAGCCGCTCGATCTGGCCGATCTCGGTCAGGCGCCGCGCCCGCACCAGCTCGCCCTGCAGGGCGGTCAGCCGCTGCGCGTACTGCCCGTACTGGTCCGCCAACTCGTCGCGCACGCGCTTGTCCTCGTCGCGGCGCGACTCCTTGCGCCGGTAGCCGGTGTACCCCGGCACCCGGTTGAGCCAGCCGCTGATCCGGTCCTGGCCCCCCGCGTCGGTCTCGCGCTTCGCCCAACTGCTCATCCGCCCCCCCCTCGCTGTCCGCTTACCTGTCTAGCCGCCCATCCGCCCGCCTACCGGAAGATCTCCGCGCCGCAGTACGGGCACTTGATCAGCCCCTTGCCGGCGAGTTCGAGCGGCCCGCCGCAGTTGGGGCAGGTGCTGCGGCCCTGCAGCTCCGACGCCTGCTTGGCGTAGAGCATCCCGGCGTTCCAATCGACATAGCCGGTGAAGAGCCCCTTGCCGACGAGGTCGTAGATGTACTTCTGCACCTGATCGCGCCCGGCGCCGATCTCGATCGCGATGTCCGAAACCTTGACCTGGCCGCGCGTCTCGACCATGTTGAGGACCGTCCGCTCCTTCTGGACCTCGGCGTAATCCCTGGCCTCCGCCTGCCCCCGGATCAGCAGGAAAATGCCCCCGGCGACCAGGGGCAGGATCAGGCAGCCGAGCGCCAGCACGCCGCCGAGCACCGCCCCGCCGACGCGACCCCCCGCCGCCTCGCGCGACGAGACGATCAGCCAGGCCGTGATGCCGAGGCCGAGGACGATCCCCGCGGCGAGAAGGAGGGTCCCCGTAACCCGCCCGCTCCCAAGCACAGACACCCCCCTCACGAAGTACGAAGTAGGAAGTACGAAGTACGAACGATGACTGACGGGCGACGAGCGGCGAACGGTGCGCAGGGAATGACCCGTCGCGGCGTCGCGCCCGATCT
>JAUJMV010000001.1:132736-140664 GCA_030446685.1 Thermomicrobiales bacterium
GGCAGCGGGGGCAGCCGTGGGGATTGCCCGGGCCGTAGCCGACATAGAGGCAGGGCGCGTGCGGGTCCGCGCTGCGGACGATGATCGCGCGGCCGGCGGGCAGGGGCGGGACGGTTGCCCCGTCGGGCGGCAGCACGACCGTCGCCGCGCCGTAGGGCGCCCAGGCCCGGTCGTTCGAGGGGCCGAAGACGCTGAGGGTCGGCGTGCCGAGCGCCGCGGCGAGGTGGCCGACCGAGCTGTCGTTGGCGACGACGAGGTCGGCTCCCAGCAGCAGGCCGCCGAGCGTCGCCAGGTCGGGGGTCCGCCCGGTGAGGTCGAGCGCGGGGGCGCGCATCGTCGCCATCACCGCCGCGTTGGTGGTGGCGGCGTCCGGGCCGCCGACGAGGACGATCGCCGCCCCCTGTTCGGCCGCCAGCCGGTCGGCGACGGCGGCGAAGCGCGCGGCGGGCCACTGCCGCGACCGGCCGTAGGGCCCGCTGCTGGCGTGCAGCACGACCACCGGCCCGGCGGCGCGCTGGCGGGCGGGGGCGAGCAGCGCCCGCCCCGCCGCCCGGTCGGCCCCGGTGATCGCGAAGCGCGGGCGGTCGTCGTCGCTCCGCGCGTCGAGGGTCGCCGCCACGTCGAGCCAGTAGCGGCGCTCGTTGACCGCGCCGAAGCCGCGGTCGGGGGCGCGGTGGGTCAGGAACCAGCCACGCCCGTTGTCGAGCCCGGCCCGGACCGCCGCGCCGCTCCACAGCGCCAGCACCGTGTACTTGAGGGTGCCCCAGGCGGTGATCAGGTGGTGCAGCAGGACGAGCGTGTCGTAGCGCCGCCGCCGCAGCGTCAGCGCGAAGCGCAGGCCGGCCAGCAGGGCGCGCGGCGCCAGGCTGCCCCCGACGCGGTCGAACAGCGTCTTGTCGAAGAGCAGCACCTCGTCGACATCGGGCGACCCCGCCAGGACTGCCGCCCCGGTGCGCGTCGTCAACACGTTGAGGCGCGCGTCGGGGTAGCGCGCCCGCAGCGCCCGGATCGCCGGCGTGCTATTGAGCAGATCACCGATGCCGTTGCCGAGCTGCACCACCAGGATGCGGTGAGGGTAGGCGGCCCCCCCCCGCCCCCAACCTTGGGGGGGAGCCAGATCCGACGCGCGAGGCTCCCCAAGGTTGGGGGGGGGGGGGCCGCCTACCCGCCATGTCCGACCTCCTCCAGCACCGCCAGCGTCCGCTCGGCGGCGGCGCGTTCCCAACTGAAACGTGTTGCCCGTTCCAGGCCGCGCTCGCGTAAGTCCTGCCGCAGCCCGGCGTCCAGCACCAGCCGTTCCAGGCCCTCCGTGATGGCGGCCGTGTCGAGCGGGTCCACCGTCAGCCCGGCGTCGCCGACGACCTCGGGGAGCGACGACCTGTCGCTGGTCAGGACCGGCGTGCCGCAGGCCAGCGCTTCCAGCGCGGGCAGCCCGAATCCCTCGTAGAGCGAAGGGAAGGCGAGCGCCGTCGCCCCGTTGTAGACGATCGGCAGGTCGTCATCGGCCAGATAGCCGGTGATCTGGACGCGGCCGCGCGCGGGCGAGCCGGGCCGCTGGAGCGCGGCGAAAATTGGGTCGTCCAGCCAGCCGCGCCGGCCGACCAGGACGAGGCGGTGGGGCAGCTCGGGCCGGCGCGCGGCGAGGGCGGCGAAGGCGTCCACCAACCGCGCCAGGTTCTTGCGCGGCTGCAAGGTGCCGACCGCCAGGATGTAGGGCGGCGCGATGCCGAGCCGCGCCAGCCCGCGCGCGACCGCGTCGGGCGGCAGCGGGCGGCAGCGCGGGTGGTAGCCGTGCGGCACGACCGCGATCCGCCCCGGCGGCGTGCCGTAGACGGCGGTGAGGTCGCGTGCGGTGGCGGCCGAGGGGACGATCACGCGGCGGGCGGCGCGCGCGCTCCAGCGGGTGGACCATTCGAGGTAGTGCCGCGTGCGGCGGGGATAGGCCTCCGGGAAGTGGCGATATTCGAGGCCGTGGACGGTGACGACGCTGCGCGGGTGGACGAGCGGCACGACGTGCGCCGGCACGAAGAGGACGTCGGGCGCGCGGGCCGCCAGTTCGAGCGACAGGCGGGCGTGGGTCCAGAGGCGCGGGAAGGGGATCAGCCGGGCGCGGAAGTTCGCGGGTAGGTCGAGCGGCGGGCGCGCCTTCCCATTGACATACAGGACATAATCGTTCCGCCGGTCGAGCCGGCCGAGGGCTTCGAGTAGTTGCGCCGAGTACTGCTCGGTGCCGGTGCGGGGGCCGGCGACGGCGCGGCTGGCATCCACCCCGATCGCCAGTGGGCCGCGGGCGGTGGGCCGTGGGCCGTGGACTGCGAGAACCGAGGTGCGACCGTCAGACCTGCCCGGTGTTCCGCGTTCTGTCTCAGGCACCATCCGCTCCACCACCTCCACCGCCCACCGCCCACCGCCCACCGCCCACGATTAACGCCTCGCGCGCCTCGTGCAACACCTGATCGATGCCGATCGCCAGCATGCAGGCGGCGCCGCGCGGGCGGGCGGGGGAGAGGTCGCCGCAGCGGTCGCAGCGCCGCCCGGCGCTGACGACGCGGTGCCGCGCGGGGTCGCCCCACGGGCCGTAGAGCGCGGGGTCGGCCGGGCCGTAGAGGTGGACCGTCGGGGCGCCGACCGCGACGGCGAGGTGGAGCCCGCCGCCGTCCGGGCCGAGGACGAGCGCGCAGCGGGCGAGGACCGCGGCGTTCTCGCCGAAACTCGTCTGGCCCGCGAGGTCGAGCGCGGGCGCGGCCATCTGCGCGGCGACCTCCCCCGTCAGCGGCTCTTCCCCCGGCCCGCCGGTGAGGACGATCCGCGCGCCCCATTCCGCCGCCAGCCGGTCCGCGACCGCCGCCCAGCGCCCCTCGTCCCACAGCTTGACCGGCACGCCCGCGCCCGGCTGGATGGCGACGAGCGGCCCCGCGCCCGCGCCGCCGTCCAACCCCGCCAGCAGCGCCGCCGCCCGCCCCTCGTCCGCGGGGGAGGGCGCGAAACGCATCGGCCATTTCACCGGCGAGTACTCGTCGCCACGCTCCTCCCCGGCGATCGGCCGGCGCCCGGCGGCGGCCAAGAGCGCGTCGAGGAGCGTGATGTTGCTCCGGGCGGCGTGCCGGGGCGGCGGCAGTGGCAGGGCGTCGGTCAGGAAGGGCGCGACATCGGGATGGGCGTAGCCGAAGCGCCGCGGTATCCCGGCGGTCGCGGCGAGGAGCGCCCCCCACCAGTGGTCGTCGCGCAACACCACCGCGGCATCGAAGCGCCGCCCGCGCAGCTCGCGCGCGACCTCGGCTAGCAGCCGGTACGGCGCGAGCGCGCCGCCCCGCGCCCCGCGCGCGAACCCTGGGAAGGCGACCGGCAGGACCGCGTCAACATCGGGATTGTTCGCGAGCGCCGCCCCACCCCACGGCCCGACCGCGACCGTGATCGCCGCCTCCGGGAAACGCTCGCGCAGCCCCCGCAGCCCCGCCGTCAGCCAGAGCACATCGCCGAGGTGGTCCGGGCGGATCAGCAGCAGGCGGCGCAAGTCCCCGCGGTCGTCGCTGGGAGGGAATCGCCGGGCGGATAGGCCATGTGCGGCGGCACGCAGGAGCAGCCGGCGCACGCGCTGGCGCGGGGGGGGGCGCCCCCCGGCCGCCCCCCCCCGGGGGGGGGGCGGCGCGGGGGGCGGGGGGGGGGGCCCCCCGGGGGGGGGGGGGGGGGGGGGGGGGCGCCCCCCCCCGCCCCGCCCGCCCCCCCCGCCCCCGCGCGGGCCCCCCCCCCCCCCGGCCCCCCCCCCCGAGCCGCCCCCCCCCCCCCCCCCCCCCCCCCCCCCCGGGGCGCCCCCCCCGCGCGCGCGGCGGGCGCCCCCCCCCCGGCGGGGGGGCGGGGGGGGGGGCCCCCCACACCACACCATCCCTTCACGCCGCGCCGCGGCCCGTGCCAGGACCCGCTCCGCCGCCGCCAGCACCTGCTCGACGGTGACGCTGTCGATGCAGCGGTCATCACTGCCGCCGCCCCGCGTCAGATCGCCGCGCCGGACAACTGGCTCGCAGACCGTGGGATTCCAAACAGCCTCGCCGATGCCGTCGACCGGGCCGTACATCGCCGGATCGGTCGGGCCGAAGACGGCGACGGTCGGCGCCCCGCAGGCTTCGGCCAGATGGGTCGTGCCGGCGTCGTTGCCGAGGTAGAGGGTCGCACATTCGCAGAGCGCCCCCAGCGCGTCCAGGTCGAGCGCGCCGCAGAGGTCGAGGGCGGCACCGCGCATCGTGGCGGCGGTCGCGGCGACCGCCGCCCGGTCGCCCGGCCCGCCGACGAGTGCGACGCTGCCACCGTGCCGCGCCAGGAGCGCGTCCGCAATGGCGGCGAAGCGCTCCGGGGGCCAACGCTTGCTGTCCATTGTGACCCCCGGATTGGCGCCGCCGCCCGGATGGACGATAAAAAGGGGTTCACCCGCCGTCCGTTCAGCCAGTACGTGCGCAACCCGCCCCACCGCTTCCGGACCCGGTTGATAGATGAGCTGCCGTGAACCGCCGGGCATGCCCAGCGCGCGGGCCAGGTCGAGCGCGCGATCGGTCTCGTGCCGCGTGCCGCGCACCGCGACCGGATCGGTCAGCGCGAACCCCCGCCCCGCCGAATCGAGCCCGACCCGGCGCGGAATCCCGGCCAGCAGGATGGCGAGGCCGGCGAGCGGCGAGCGCTCGGGCAGGACCGCCAGGTCGAACCGCTCCCGCCGCAGCCGCCCGGCGATCCGCAGCCACTCCCGCGCGGCCGGGCGGTCGGGGAGGAGCAGCACCCGGTCGAGGTGCGGGTTGTTGGCGAGCGCCGCCGCCGACCAGCGTCCGACCCCGTAGGCGATCGTCGCGGCGGGGTACGCCTCATCGAGCGCGCGGAGGAGCGACGTCGTCATCAGCACATCCCCCAGGCAGCAAGGACGCAGGATCAGGATGCGCCCCGGCGCCCCTCGCGGCCGCCGCGACCAACGGGTCCACGGGCGCAGCAGGAGCTTCAGCAGCCCGCACGCCAGGGTGATGGCAGCCTCGCGGAGCTGGGGGAGGACGACGTTCACGGAATGCACTGCTATCACGCTAGGCAGACTCGTCTTTGAGCATTTCCTCTAGCACCGGGCGATAACGGTCCACCAGCTTCAGCAGTTCCTCGTAGCGTGCATCCTGTGCTTGTGTGAGCGAGCCACGCGCGGCGAATTGCTGGAGTTGAGCCAGGCGGTCGTTCGGCACACCCCAGTCCACGACGTAGGTGAGCTGGGAAAGATCATCCCAGTCATCCCACTCCCGCGCGTCGAGCGGCACGCTCTCCCAAGTCCGAGTAAGGTAGTCAAGGTAGTGGTCGATCGTCGCCTGGAGTTTCGTGTCCTGTACTACCTCAGCCATCTTGCCTCCCGGGGGATGCCCGTCTGCTCAAGGATCGAGAACTGATAACCGCTGATTATGATACCGCGATCGGCTGAATAGAGTACCAGGAGTTGTGGCTGTGGCTGCGAACCTCGGCGCTCAGGTGGCACCACCACATCCGTAGGGGTGACGGTGGCAGCGATAGCACCACTGCGGCGCATGTAGAGCGCCAGCCGCGCCGAAGGTGAGCGCACCGCCTGCCGTAAATCCGCCACGTATTGATCGGCGGTTGTGCCGGCAGCCCATTGCTCCTCGATTACCACACGCTTCGTCAGGTGGTAGGTGAGCGACGGGGCGCTCGAACCCAGCGTCCGGCCCCGGTAGCGCGTCCCACGATAGCGTGTGGGTACCCTACGCTCTCCTTGGTCGAAGGATGCCCCCGCCATGCGGCCGATGATCTGCACGATCTCCTCGTCGGTCACCTCCTTGCTGGTAGCAATCAACTCGCGGATCAGCCGATCGGCCGGGGCTGGCTGTACACGCTACCCTCGACATTCCTGGTCGGCCCGGGTAGTGCCTGCCATGAAGTGGCATCGCCATCCTGGCGCGGGCAAGGGCGATTTGGCTTATGACGTGGCACCGCCCGGCGCGTCGCCGATAGCAAAGAGGAGTTCCCCCTTCGCCGCCAGCTCGCCGTCCACCGTCGCGGTCGCGGTCCCGCTGCCGAAGCCCCGCCGCAGCTTGCCGATCTCGACTTCGAGGCGCAGCACGTCGCCCGGCACGACCTGCCGCTTGAAGCGCACGCCGTCGATCCCGGCGAAGAAGACGATCTTGCCCCGGTTCTCAGGCAGCCGCAGCAGTGCCACCGCGCCGACCTGCGCCAGCGCCTCGACGATCAGCACGCCGGGCATGACCGGAAAGTTTGGGAAATGGCCGGTGAAGAAGGCGTCGCCGTTGCTGACGTTCTTGATCCCGACCGCGCGCCGCCCCTCCTCGATCTCAATGATCCGGTCGACCAGCAGCATCGGGTAGCGGTGCGGGATGATCTCCTGAATCTGCCGCGCGTCGAGCATGTCGCCCCCCCAGTCGGGTAGTCGGGTAGTCGGGTAGTCGGGTAGAGGACGACGGCATCGCGGTCAGCCCAGCAGTTTGCTCACGCCTATCTACCCGACTACCCGACTACCCGACTCACAACTCACATCTACCCGGCCATCGCCGTCATCGGCGCGCTGGCGTCGGTGTGGATCAGTTGCTCGCGGGATGGGCCGACGCCGATCAGGCCGACCGTGACGCCGAGGGCTTCCTCGATCCGCTCCACGTAGCGGCGGGCGTTGGCCGGCAGATCGGCCAGCGCGCGGATGTCGCTGGTGTCGCTGCGCCAGCCCGGCAGCGTCTCGTAGACCGGCTCGATCCGCTCCCAGAGGTCCTCCCGGGCCGGCGGGTAGGGCAGCGCCTCCCCCCCGACCCAGTAGCCGGTGCAGAGGCGGATCTCCTCCAGATCGTCGAGGATGTCGAAGCGGGTCAGCGCCACCCGACCGATGTCGTTGAGCCGCACGACGTAGCGCCCGGCCACCGCGTCGAACCAGCCGCAGCGCCGTGGCCGCCCGGTGGTCGTGCCGAACTCCCGCGCCCGCTCGCGGATGTGGTCGCCGGTCGCGTCGGTCAGCTCGGTCGGGAAGGGGCCGCCGCCGACCCGCGTGCTGTAGGCCTTGAAGACGCCGAGCGTCTCGCACACCTGGGTCGGCGCGATCCCCGCCCCCGCGCACGACCCGGCGGCGGTCGGGAAGGACGACGTCACGTAGGGGTAGGTCCCGAAGTCCAGGTCGAGCAGCGCCGCCTGCGCCCCCTCGATCAGCACCTCCCGGCCAGCGGCGAGCGCGTCCTGGATCAGGATCTCGGTCGCGGCGATGTGGGGCTCGATCTGCTCGGCGAAGGCGTAGTACTGCTCGATCACCTGCGCGGCGTCGAGCGGCGCGACCCCGTAAAGGCCGAGGATGCGGTTCTTGCTCGCCACCAGCGCCGTCACCTTCTCCGACAGCAGCCGCTCGTCCTGCAAGTCGGCCACGCGCACGCCGGTGCGGCTGGCGCGGTCGGCGTAGGCCGGGCCGATGCCGCGCCCGGTCGTGCCGATCGCCCCCGCGCCGCGCGACCGTTCCTCGACCTGATCGAAGAGGGGGTGCCAGGGCATCACCAGGTGCGCGCGGTCGCTGATCCGCAGCCCCGAGAGGTCGATCCCCGCCGCGCGCAGCGTCGCCATCTCGTCCAGCAGCCCCCGCGGGTTGATCACGACCCCGTTGCCGATGATCGCCAGTGCCTGCGCGTGGAAGATCCCGGAGGGGATCAGGTGCATCTTGAACTCGCCGCGCGGGTTGAGGATCGTGTGCCCGGCGTTGTCGCCGCCGGTGGCGCGCACCACGAGCGCCGCGTGCTCGGCCAGGGCGTCGACGATCTTGCCCTTGCCCTCGTCGCCCCATTGTCCGCCCATGACCAATCGTGCCGGCATCTGCCCCCCTCCCCGTGCCGCTGCCGCGCGGCCCGTGGCCCGCGGTGTCGACCGCCGCTCGACGGCGGGCCGCAACCGCCCGCACCCGGATACTCGCGTTCCCG
>JAUJMV010000001.1:140764-233524 GCA_030446685.1 Thermomicrobiales bacterium
TTCGACCGGCTGCGCCGCGACGTGCATCTCCTCGGCGAACTGGTCGGCGAGGTGCTGCGCGAACAGGGCGGGCCGGGGCTGCTGGCGGCGGTGGAACACATCCGCACGGCGGCGATCGCGCTGCGGGCCGACGTGGCGGCGGGGGCGGCGGTCGATCCGGCGCGGGAGGCGGCGCTGCTCGACTGGATCGGGCAGCAGTCGAACGCGCGCCTGCTGGAACTGGTCCGCGCCTTCAGTGTCTACTTCCACCTGATCAACCTCGCCGAGGAGCACCACCGCGTGCGCACCCTCGCGGAACGCGAGCACGCGGGTGGGCCGCCGCACGAGTCGGTCGCCGCGGCCGCGACCGAGTTGCGCGCTGCGGGCGTCGGGGCGGCGGCGCTGCGGGACGGCGCGCGGCGGCTGGAGGTTCATCCGGTCTTCACCGCCCACCCCTCGGAGGCGCGGCGGCGCACGCTGCTCGACCATCTCGAAGCCGCCGCCGGCCTGATCGCCGCGCTGGACGACCTGCGCGCGACCCCGCGCGCCCGCGCCGCGACCCTCGACGCCCTGCGCCTGCGGACAACGCTGATCTGGCAGACCGCCGCGACGCTGATCGAGCCCCCGACCGTCCTCGACGAGGTCCAGAGCGTCCTCTACGTCCTCGCCGGGACGGTCTACGACGTCGCCCCGGCCGTCTGGCGGACGCTGGAGGCGGCGGTCGCCAGCGAGCAGCCCGGCGGTCCACGGCATGAGGTGTCGGCGCCGGGGCCGCTGCGCCTGGGCTCGTGGGTCGGCGGCGACCGCGACGGCAACCCGGCGGTGACGCCGGAGGTCACGCGCGCCGCGGCGCGGCTGGCGCGCGCGGCCGTGCTGCGGCGCTACCGCGAGGAGGTCCAGCGGCTGGGGCGCGATCTCAGCGTGTCGGCGCGTCTGAGCGGCGCCTCGCCGGAACTGCTCGAGTCGGTCGAGCGCGATCGCGCGGCGCTCGGCGTCCAGCCGGTCCGGCGCTGGCTCGACGAGCCCTACCGCCGCAAGTGCGGGCTGATCGCCGAGCGCCTGCGCCGGATGGAGGCCGGGGAGGGGGGCGGCTACGCCGATCCTGGCGCCCTGCTAGCCGATCTCGGCCTGATCGCCGCGAGCCTGGAGGCGCACGGCGGTGGGCGGGTCGCCGCCGGCCCGCTGCTGGACCTGCGGCGCCGGGTGGCGGCCTTCGGCTTCCACCTGGCCGAGCTGGAGGTCCGCCAGCACGCCGACCGCCACACCGCCGCCGTCGCCGAGCTGCTCGGCCTGGCCGGCGCGTCGGGCTACGCCGCGCGCGACGAGGTCGCGCGGCTGGCCCTCCTCGAAGCGCGACTGGCCGGGCCGCCGCTGGCGCCGCCCGAGGCGGCGCTCTCGTCGGAGACGCGCGACGTGCTGGACACCCTGCGGGCGATCGGGGCGATCCAGGGGCAGGGCGGTCCCGCCGCCTGCCAGACCTACATCATCTCGATGTGCCGCACTCCCAGCGACGTGCTGGCGGTCCTCCTGCTGGCGCGCGAGGTCGGGCTGGTCGCCGTGCCGGAGGGCGGCGACGGGGGCGGGGCGCCGGTCAGCCGGCTCGACATCGTCCCCCTCTTCGAGACGATCGAGGAGTTGCAAAGCTGTGGCGAGGTCCTGGCGCGGCTCCTGGCGCACCCGCTCTACCGCGCCGCGCTGCGGAGCCGCGGCGATCGCCAGCAGGTGATGATCGGCTACTCCGACAGCAACAAGGACGGCGGCTACCTCGCGGCGACCTGGCAGACCCACCGCGCCCAGGGGGCGCTGGCGCGGGTGGCGGCGGACGCCGGCGTCGAACTGCTCGTCTTCCACGGGCGCGGCGGCGCGGTCGGGCGCGGCGGCGGGCCGATGGGCCGGGCGATCCTGGCGCGGCCAGCCGGGGCGCGGGGGCCGAACCTGAAGGTGACCGAGCAGGGCGAGGTGATTTCCGCGCGCTACGGCCACCCGGCGATCGCCGCGCGCCACTTCGAGCAGAGCATCCACGCGTTGCTCCTCTCCGCCCTCGGGCCGGGCGGGGGGACGCCGCCGCCCGACTGGCCCGCGACACTGGAGCGGCTGGCGGCCGCGTCGCGGCGGGCTTACGAGGCGCTGGTCAAGGACTCGCCCGATCTGCTGGCCTTCTTCCGGCAGGCGACCCCCTTCCTCGAACTGGGCACGCTCAACCTGGCCTCCCGGCCGGTCAGCCGCGCCGGCCGGGGCGTGGCGGCGATCGAGTTCGAGGATCTGCGGGCGATCCCCTGGGTCTTCAGTTGGACCCAGATCCGCGCCAACCTGCCCGGCTGGTACGGCCTGGGGAGCGCGCTGACGGCGCAGATCGACGGCGGCGGGCTGGCGCGGTTGCAGGCGATGTACCGCGACTGGCCGCCGTTCGCCATGGCGCTCGACAACGCGCAGCGCAGCCTCGGCGCCGCCGACCTCCTCACCGCCCGCCGCTACGCGACGCTGGCGGAGGGGGGCGCGTCGGCCCCGCCGTTCGCGCGGATCGTCGCCGAATACGAGCGGAGCGTGGCGGCGGTGCTGCGGGTGACGGGGCAGGCCGAACTGCTGGAGACGGCCCCGACGCTGGCGCGCTCGATCCGGCTGCGCAACCCCTACGTGGACGCCCTGCACCTGGCGCAGATCGCCCTGCTGCGCCGCTACCGTGCCCTGCCCGACGACGCGCCGCGCGAGGAGCGCGCCCTGCTCCTCGACGCGATCCACCACAGCATCAACGGCATCGCCGCCGGCCTGCAGACGACCGGCTGAGCGCCGCCCGGCCGGCCACCCCGCCGCGAGATGGGAAGGGGGAACATGTCCACCGGCACCGCGCTGGATTACCTGATCCCCTGGCTCTTCCGCTTCCCCCGCTTCCTGGTCGGGCGCCTCTTCCGCCGCCGCCCGCATCGCCACATCAAGGGACGCAAGCCGGGCGGCCGGATGCCCCCCGGCCAGTGGTGGTCCGGCGACGACCGCTGGTACGAGCGGAGCTTCCCGCCGCGCCGGCACAACCGGTTGACGCCGCTGATCGACGGCGAGGAAGCCTTCGACGCGATGCTGCAGGCGATCCGGGAGGCCGAGCACTACGTCTACATCGCCGCCTGGGCGCTGACGCCGTCCTTCGCGCTGCGGCGGCGGCAACTGCCGCCGCCGCCCGACGAGCTGCTGACCGCGGTGTTGGCCGACGTGTCCAGCCGCGTCACGGTGAAGATCCTGGCCTGGGATGGTGCGACCCTCTTCTTCCAGCCGACACGGCGCTTCACCAGGCGGGCGCGCGACGAACTGCTGGCGGCGGCCCCGCGGATCGACTGCCGCCTCGACGGCACGGCCTGGCCGACCCACTCGCACCACCAGAAGGCGACCGTCGTGGACGGGCGGATCGGCTTCATCGGCGGGCTCGACCTGACGACGCTGGAGGGGGACCGCTGGGACACGCCGGGCCACCCCCTCCGCTTCGGCCGCAACTGGCACGATGTCATGCTCCAGATCGAGGGCGAGGCGGTGGCCGACCTGGAGGCGAACTTCGCCCAGCGTTGGGCGGCGGTCACCGGCGAGCGCGACCTGCCCCACTGCGACCCAGTGGTCGAGCCCGGCTGGCGGACGCCGTGCCAGATCATCCGCACCATCCCGCGCTGGACCTACCGCTTCGCCCTGCGCGGCGACTTCGGGATCGCCGACGCCTACCGCGACGCGATCGCCCGCGCTCGGCGCTTCATCTACCTGGAGAACCAGTACCTCTGGTCGCCGGAGATCGTCGACGCCCTCGCGGCGGCGCTGGAGCGCAACCGGGACGGGCACTTCCGGATCGTGGTCGTCCTGCCGGCCCGCGCCGACTTCGGCAAGTACGACAACGACAAGCAGATCGAGCGCCTGCGCGAGATCGACGGGGGCCGCGGCCAGTTCCATGCCTTCTCGCTCTACAGCAGCGGGCCGGCCACCGGCCCGCACGGCTTCGGCTTCGTGCCGATCTACGTCCACGCCAAGATCGCCATTATTGACGACGAGTGGTACACCGTCGGCTCGGCCAACTTGAACCGGCGGGGGCTGGCGACCGATTCGGAGATCAACGCGCACACGATCGATCCGGCGGGCGCGCGGGCGCTGCGCCTGCGGCTCTGGGCCGAGCACCTGCGCGCCACCGAGGAGGAACTGGCCGCCGACCCGGTCGTGCTGATCGACACCCTCTGGCGCGAGCGCGCGGCCCGGGTCGAGGAGCTGGTGCGGCGCCGCCAGGGCTTCCTCCCGGCGCTGGTCCACCCCTACCAAACCGGCAGAGTTCCCGGCGTCTGGATTCTGCAGGAGTTGCAAGGGTTGGCGGAGGGGCTCTGAGGCGGGGCGGCGGTGACCCGATTCGCCCGGCCGCGCGTCGCTCGCGAACGATGGGCGGTGGCGGCGAGATGGTGCCGGGCAGTAGAATTGGCCACGGTGCATCACGAGTCTCGCCGCGCTACCTGAGCGGAAAGGGCATGGCGAACCGCGGTGCGCCGTCGCGGTCAACCGCGTCGTGGGCATCACGAGGGACACCATGCAACTGGAAGAGTACTTCGACTTCCTCGCGCCCGAGGACATCCGGGTCAAGGGCACGCGCGTCGGCATCGAGACGGTGCTCTACGACTGCATTCACCGCGCCCGGACGCCCGAGCAGATCGCCGCCAGCTACCCCGCGCTCACGCTCGAGCAGGTCTACGCCACGATCCTCTACTACCTGCGCGACCGCCCGACTCTCGATGGCTACCTCGCCGCCTGGCTGGAGTTCGGGCACCGGATGCGCGCGGAGCAAGCCCGCGATCCCGCCGCGCGGGATTTCGCGGCGCGGCTGCGCCAAGCGCGCGCCGGGCGTGAGGAGCGCCCGCCCCTGCCGCCGCTGGCAATCGCGCGTGAGCGTGCGCTTGCTCCTCGACGAGAATGTCGATGTGGCGCTCAGCGGAGCGTTGCGGCGACGCGACGCCGATCTGATCGTCTGGTCGGTCGGCGACCCCGGCACGCCGCCTCGCGGGACGCCCGACCCCGAACTCCTGCGCTGGTGCGAAGAGCACGATTTCGTCCTCGTCACCAACAACCGTCGGACGATGCCCGCGCACCTAATCGATCACCTCCGCGACGGCCGTCACATCCCCGGTATCTTCCAACGCAGCCCCGAAATCGGTATCGGGGAGACAAGCGAGCGCTTGCTCCTCGCCGCCGGCGCCTCGCGGCCAGACGAGCATCGTGAACAAATGGAGTACTTGCCGCTCCTGTAAGCGGGCGATGCCGGCCCCCTCAGCGGCCCACCCGCGCCAGGCGCCGCGGACGCCGGACGAAGAAGTAGATCGCCGCGCCGATCACCTGCGCGAAGACGATGACCGGGATCCAGACGATCTTGTCGTTCCCCGCCTGGCTCGTTCATCGCGCAGTCGATCAGCATCCAGATCCAGAAGATTGTGCCCGGGATGCCGAACACCAGCAGGATCAGCAGTTCCAGCGGCCCGATGCCGAGTATATTCATCCCGCCGCTCCTTTCAACTGGGACCACGTCCCGCCTGGGTTGGGTAACACCTGCAAGACGTTAACCGACGGTGAACGGTAACGTTGGTTACCACGGGAGAAACTGGCGAAGTCATGTTTTGTCATAATATCGTTCGGCTACGTCCTCCTGGCGATCAGGCGTACAACCAAGAACACGAGCAGGCCGATGACGGCGACGATCAGGGCGCCGCAGCAGGCGATACCCACGAGATAGCCGAGCGAAGGTCCGGTCGCTTCCATTGCGCTGCCCCCTTGCCCGCGCTTCCAAATGCGAGAGGATCGCCCGTCGGCAACTTTACCATTTGGCCGCCGCCGTCGCGCTACCATTCGTCGGTGTCGGCGCCGCCAGCCAGCAGTTCCGCCACCCGGCGGCGGGTGGCGGGGAGGTCTCGCCGGGCAGATCCTGGAGGGGGCGAACCGGACCGCCGCGATCTCCCGGCTCGCCGGGCGCGGCGTGCCGGCGGCGTGCTCGGCGACGAAGAGCGCGATCCGGTCGGTCTTGCCCTCCCCCGGCTCCAGTACTGGTGGAAGAGCCGCAGGTCCTCCACCATCAGCCCGGTCTCCTCCCGGACCTCGCGCCGCGTCGCCGCGGCGAAGGATTCCCCGCGCCTGACCCCGCCGCCGGGGAGGTACCACCAGCGCTCGTAACTGTGGCGGACCAGCAGCACCGCGCCGTCCCTCACGACGAGGCAGCGGCAGCCGCGCGTGGTCGGCCGCGCGACGCGCCAGTACAGCCGGCGCAGTTGGTGCAGCCGGCGCAGGGCGGGCGCGGGGCGCAAAGGGCCTCCAAATCCGGCGACAGGGTGACGAGCGCGCGGCGGCCACTGCGCGCCGAGCCGGCGCCGCGGCGGGGAAGGGCGAAAATCACCAAACGAACCCGCCCGGCGATTGACAGGGCCTGCCGTTGCCGGTATCGTCCCTTCGCTCCCCTGCCGCTTGGGGAGGATGCCGTGCGCCACGCCGGCGGCGCGGGGCGGGCGTGACTAACCGCGGAGGGGGTCTGGTGGCACGGATCGCGACGCACAAACAGGAGGTCGTCGCCTCGCGCGCGATCGTCGCCGCCAATCACCCGCTGGCCGCCAGCGCGGGGGTCGAGACGCTGGCGCGCGGCGGTAACGCGGTCGACGCCGCCGTGGCGACCCTCTTCGCCCTCTCGGTCGTCGAGCCGATGATGGTCTCCCCGTTCGGGGCCGGCTTCTTCGTCATCCGCGACGGCCCGAGCGGCGCGGTCGCGACGATCGACAACTACGCCACCGTGCCCGCCGCCGCGACCCCCGACATGTTCGACCCGGTCCCCGGCAGCCTCGATTACGAGACGGTCGGGCGGGCGAACGATGTCGGCTACCGCGCCGTCGCCACGCCCGGCGCGCTGAAGGGCTGGGCGCACGCGGTCGCGCGCCACGGGCGGCTGCCGCTGGCCGAGCTGATCGAGCCGGCGATCCGCCACGCCGCGGCCGGCTTCCGCGCGAGCGCCTACCTCGTGCAACTGATCCGCGACAGCCGGGAGGAACTGGCGCGCTTCCCGGCCACCGCCGCGGTCTTCCTGCCGGGCGGGCAGCCGCCGGCGGTCGGGCAGGTGCTGGTGCGCGCCGACTACGCCCGGACGCTCCGCCAGATCGCCGTCGAGGGGGCGGACACGCTCTACACCGGCGCCCTGGCCCGCGCCGTCGCCGGCGACATGGCGGCGAACGGCGGCCTGATCACCCTCGACGACCTCGCCGGCTACCGGGTTGTCGAGCGCGCGCCGGTGCGCGGCGCCTATCGCGGGCACGAGATCGTCTCGATGGCCCCGCCCTCCTCCGGCGGCGCGCACATCGTGCAGGTGCTCAACCTGTTGGAGGGGTTCCCGATCGGACAGGGGGATCTGGCGTTCGGCTCGCCCGGTTACGTCCACCTCTTCGCCGAGGCGCTGAAGATCGCCTTCGCCGACCGGCGCCGCTACCTGGCCGACCCCGACCGCGTGGCGATCCCGCTCGACCGCCTGACCGCGAAGGGTTATGCCGCCGAGCGGCGGCGCGGCATCGATCCCTTCCGGGCGCGCGATCACGCCGCCGGCGAGTTGGGCGCGGTGGCCGGCTTCCTCGGCGGCGAGGGGGCGGACACGACCCACTGCACCGTGATCGACGACGAGGGGACGATCGTCAGCGCGACCCAGACGCTCAACAGCGCCTTCGGCTCGAAGGTGACGGTGCCCGGCACGGGGATGCTGCTCGACAACTGCATGGTCCTGATGGACCCGGCGCCGGGACGGACCAACTCCATCGAAGGGGGCAAGCGCATCCTCTCCAGCATGTCGCCGACGATCGTGCTGCGGGACGGCGCCCCGTTCATGGCGCTGGGCACACCCGGCGGCAAGCGCATCTTCGCCGCGGTCGCGCAGGCGATCCTCAACGTCATCGACCACGGCATGACCTTGCAGGAGGCGGTCGAGGCGCCGCGCGTCTGGACCCAGGGCGTGACCCTGGAAGTGGAAGGGGGCTTCCCCGACCTGGACGGGCTGCTGGCCGGTTTGCGGGGCCTCGGCCACCGGGTCGAGACCGTGCCGAAGGTCGCGGGCGGCATGAACGGGGTGCTGGTCGATCCCGCCGGGCTGCTGCACGGCGCGGCCTGCTGGCGCGCGGACGGCGTGCCGATCGGCATCAGCGGCGGCGAGGCGCGGCCGGCATAGGGCGCGGGGTGCTGGGCGTGGGCGGTGGGCTGTAGGCTGTGGGCCGTGGGCTGTCGGTGCAGGGGTCTAGCGCGTAGGCCCGTGCTTGGCTGGGTCTGGGTCTATGCAATACGCCCCGGCGTTTCCACGGCCCACGGCCACCGCCCGTGAACGAAGGGAGGCGAGCGATGCAATGGGTGACCCGCCAGGGGGTGCGCGTCGACCGGGCGGCGATGATCTGGCTGATCCGCAAGTTCATCGATCCGCAAGCGGAAATCGCGATCCTGCCGGAGGCGGAGGTGCTGGAGTACGCGCGCGAGACCGGCGCGACCCCCTTCCACCACCCGCAGGCGGAATTGCGCCACCGCGGCACTCGCACCGGCTTCGACGCGCTGCGGACCCACTACGCGCTCGACGATCCGGCGCTCGGGGTGCTGGCCCTGATCCTGCGCGGGGCGGAGACCGCCGACAAGGGGCTGACGCCCTGGTCGGCGGGCGTGGCGGCGATCGGGTCGGGCCTGCGCCAGGATGCCGCGGACGACGACGCCTTCATCGCCGGCATGACCCCGGTGCTGGACGGCCTGTACCGCTTCTGCCAGGAACTGCTCGCCCCGGCGGCGAAGCCGGGCGCCAACCGCTAGCGCCCCGTCGCGCGGGAGGACCGTGGCGCCGGCGCGCCGGGCAACTCCTGCCCCTCTGTCGCGGCCGGCGCGGCCGGCCGTAGGAGTTGACACCGTATGGCATCGTCCCTCTCCAACCTCGCGCGCTATTTCGCCCGGCGCTTCTTCCGCCAGGATCGCTTCGTCCCGGGGCGCTTCCGGCGGCGCCACCGCCGCTACCTGCGCGTGCGCAAGTACCGCTACGCCCCGAAGGGCCGCTGGTGGTCGGACGACCGGCGCTGGTTCTGGGGCGGCTGCCCGCCGCGGGCGCGCAACCAACTGACACCGCTGATCGACGGCCAGGCCGCCTTCGAGGCGATGCTGAAGGCGATCAACGAGGCCGAGCACTACGTCTACATCACCGGCTGGGCGCTGACCCCGGCCTTCGCCCTCGACCGGCCCGAGATGCTGCCCTCGGCCGACGGCCTCCTGATCGACGTCCTCAAGCGGGTGTCGGAGCGCGTGCCGGTCAAGATCCTGGTCTGGGCCGGGGCGGTGGCGCTCTTCCAGCCGACCAAGCGGATGACGGCCGAGGCGCGCGAGGTGCTGCTGCAGATGGCCCCCGCCATCGACTGCCGGCTCGATCACACCGCCCGCCCGACCCACTCGCACCACCAGAAGGCGGTGGTCGTCGACGGGCGGATCGGCTTTGTCGGCGGGCTCGACCTGACCACGCTGGAGGGCGACCGCTGGGATGTGCCGGGCCACCCGCTCCGCTTCGGGCGCGGCTGGCACGACGTGGCCCTGGCGATCCGCGGCGAGGCCGCCGCCGACCTGGAGGCCAACTTCGCCCAGCGCTGGGCGGCGGTCACCGGCGAGCGCGACCTGCCGCGGCGCGATCCGGAGTTCGACCCCGCGTGGCACGCCCCCTGCCAGATCATCCGCACGATCCCGCGCCGCACCTACCCCTTCGCGCGCGGCGGCGAGTTCGGCATCGCCCACGCCTATCAGACCGCCATCGTGCGGGCGCGGAAGTTCATCTACCTGGAGAACCAGTACCTCTGGTCGCCGGAGATCGTCGAGGCCCTGATCAAGGCGATGCGCCGCAACGACCACGGGGACTTCCGCATCGTGCTGGTGCTGCCGGCGGAGGCCGACTTCGGCAAGTACGACAACGACAAGCAGGTCGAGCGCTTGCGCGAGGCGGACGCCGGGCGGGGCATCTTCCACGCCTACTCGCTCTACAGCGGCGGGGCCGCGGCCGGGCCGCTCGGGTTCAGCTACCGCCCGGTCTACGTCCACGGCAAGGTCGCGATCATCGACGACGAGTGGTACACCGTCGGCTCGGCCAACCTCAACGGCCGGGGACTGGCGACCGACACCGAGATGAACGCGCAGGCAATCGACCCCGAGGGCGCGCGCAATCTCCGGCTGCGCCTCTGGGCCGAGCACCTCGGCTCGACCGTCGACGATCTGGCGGGGCGCGACCCGGTCGAGCTGATCGACGGGCTGTGGGTCGAGTGCGCCGCCAAGGTCGAGGAGATCATCGACCGCAAGTGGGGCGTCCTGCCGGCGCTGGTCCGGCCCTATCAGGTCGGGCGGGTGCCGGGCGCCTGGCTGCTGCGCGAGCTGCAGGGGCTGCTCGAGGGACTGTAACTCAGCAGGCTTGATTCTCCACCGATGCTACAATGCCGCCAGTGCCGATGCGCTGGTGATCTGTTCTCCTGCCAGTTGCATGACCTGTGCGCGTAATGTGGAGGAAAGGCGAGGATGGGACAGCTCGATGGGCAGACCGGCCTGATCTTCGGCGTGGCGAACAAGCGCAGCATCGCCTGGGGCATCGCGCGGGCGCTGCACGACGCCGGGATGCGCCTGGCCTTCACCTACCAGGGTGAGCGCCTGGAGGGGACAGTGCGCGAGCTGGCCGCCTCGCTCGATCCCGCCTGCCCGGTCCTGCCGTGCGACGTGAGCGACGACGAACAGATCGCGGCGGTCTTCCGCCAGGTCGGTGAGGCGTTCGACGGCGGGCTCGACGCGCTGGTCCACTCGGTCGCCTTCGCCCCCAAGGAGAGCTTCGCCGGGCTCTTCGTCGAGACGAGCCGCGCCGATTTCGCCGCCGCGCTCGACATCAGCGCCTACTCGCTCGTCGCCCTCGCGCGCGCCGCGGCGCCGCTGTTGGAGGCGCGCGGCGGCGGCAGCGTGATCACGATGACCTACCTCGGCGGCGAGCGGGTGGTGCCGAAGTACAACCTGATGGGCGTGGCGAAGGCGGCGCTGGAGTCGGCGGTGACCTACCTGGCGTTCGACCTCGGCCCCAAGAACATCCGCGTCAACGCGATCTCCGCCGGTCCGGTGCGCACGCTGGCCGGGCGCTCGATCCCCGGCTTCCCGCGCATGGAGGAGTACGTGCGCGAGAACGCCCCGCTCGGGCGCAATGTGGACATCGAGGACATCGGCCACCTCGCCGCCTTCCTCGCCGGCCCCGGCGGCCGCAACATCACCGGCGAGGTCATCCACCTCGACGCCGGCTACCACGTCATGGGCATGGGCCGGCCCGAGTGACGAGCGCGGAAGGGGAGTAGGGCTGGAGAACGGAACCACAAAGGCACAAAGGCCGCAGAGGACACAAAGAGGGAAACGGTATTCCCAGCCGCGATTGTCACGCTCTCGTTTTCTTTTGTGTCCTTTGTGGCCTTTGCGCCTTTGCGGTGAAGAGGAGGGTGGCATGGCGAAGGCGAACGCGAAGGTGACGACCAAGACCGGCGACGGCGGCTACACCGGCCTGCTCGGCGGCGCGCGGGTGCCGAAGTGGGACCCGCGCCCCGAGGCACTGGGGACGATCGATGAGGCGACCTCGGCGCTCGGGCTGGCGCGGGCGGTCGCGACCGAGCCGGCGGTGCGCGAGGCGATCCAGCAGGTGCAGCAGGAGCTCTACCTGCTGATGGGCGAACTGGCGACGCCGCCGGAGAACTACGAGAAGGTCGGGTTGCGCGTCACCAAGGGGCACGTCGCACGAATCGAGGAGCAGATCGAGGCGTTCAAGGCGCGCGTGGCGATCGGCAACCAGTTCATCATCCCCGGCGGCTCGGTCGGCGGGGCGGCGCTCGACCTGGCCCGCGCGATCGTCCGGCGGGGCGAGCGCGCCGCCGCGAAGCTGCGGCACGACGGCGTGATCGCCAACGACGAGGTGCTGCGCTACCTCAACCGCCTCTCCGACTTCCTCTTCGTCCTGGCGCGCTTCGAGGAGCACGGCCGGAGCGAGGCGGTGCAGTAGGCCGCATCCGCGCGGCGGCGGGCCGGCGCGATGCCGGCCACGCCGGTTTCACGCCCCGCTCCCCTCGCGCCCTTGCGCCGCCAGCGCGCCGCGCAGCGCGTCGGGCGCGATCGTCGCCAGGAGCAGCAGCGGGTCGGGCAACGGATTCTGCCAGAGCCAATCGGGACGCAGCCAGAAGCCGGGCAGTGCCGCCGCGTGGTAGCGCCCGTCGGCATCGGGGATCACTTCTCGATACTGCCCCTGGTCGGTCAGTTGGTAGAAGTTGATGCCCTCTTGGCGGGGGCGCGGATCGAGGATCCAGTATTCCGGGATGCCCGCCTCGGCGTACTCGGCGAACTTCTCCTCCGAGTCGCGGCGCACGCTGGTCGGCGAGATCAGTTCGACGACCAGATCGGCCGGGCCGTCGAGGCGCTGCGCGGTCAGGCGGTCGCGGTGCCCGTGCGCGACGAAGAGCAGATCCGGCTCGCGCGACGAGCGCCCGTTCAGCAGCCGCATCTCGAACGGCGCGGTGAAGACCTCGCCCAGGCGGAACAAGCGCACATACAGGGAGAGCAAGGTGCTGAGGAACAGGTTGAGTCGCTGGTGCCTGGTGCTCGGCGGCATGAAGACCGTTACCTCGCCGTTGACCCACTCGGCGTGGGTGTGCTCGTCCGACCAGCGCAGGAACTCGTCGTAGCTCATTACGAGCCGCTGTTCCTGCGCGGCACTTGGGTCCGTCACCTGCCGTGCCATCGAGTCGCTCCTGGTGCGCTTGCCTGTTCGCCCTCGCCTGCTCCCTGCCACTGTAGCAGCTTCCGCCGGCCTGGACAAACCAGCGTCGGCGGGAGCGTTCCCCCCCAGCGCTCCGTCCCGGCCGCTTTTCGCAACGAAATACTTGATAAATGCCGCCGCGCTTGGTATAGTTGCGGCGAGCGAACGAGAACAGTTCTTATTAGAGAACAAAGACGATCACTCCGGAAGAGGACGACGATGGTCACGACACGCTATGAGCAACTGCTCCAACGGCTCCGCGGCGACGGGTTCCGGCTCACGCCGCAGCGCATGGCCGTGCTGCGCGTGCTGGCCGACGACACCGGCCACCCCACGGTCGAGCAGGTCTACGAGCGCGTCCGCGTCGACTACCCGACGACCAGCCTGGCGACGATCTACAAGACGATCGACATGCTCAAGGGGATCGGCGAGGTGCTCGAGCTGAGCGTCGGTGAGAGCCACCGCTACGACGGGCGCGATCCCCGCCCCCACCCGCACCTGATCTGCGAGGACTGCGGCAGCATCATCGACCTGGCGATCGACGGGCCGCTCGGCGACCCGGCCTTCCTGAGCGCCGCCGCGACCGAGGTGGCCGCCGCGCGCGGCTACCACGACGTGATGCCGCAACTCGAATTCCGCGGGCGCTGCGCCGCCTGCCACGCCTCCGCGCTTGCCGCCGACCGGACATTATGAGATAATTTGGTTGAGAAAGTCACTGGGGCGACGTGCCGCTCGGCGCTGCCCGGTTCCACGAAGGATGAGCCGGCGCCGTCCGCTCGATGCCGATCGAGGCGTCGCCCGGCGGTGGAACGCTTAGAGGGGAGAGTACATTGTCCACGCTGGAAATTAAGAACCTGCACGCGAAGATCGAGGACAAGGAGATCCTCAGGGGCGTCAACCTGACGATCAATCAGGGCGAGGTCCACGCGATGATGGGCGTCAACGGCTCGGGCAAGAGCACGCTCGCCTACATCCTGATGGGGCACCCGGCCTACGAGGTCACCGAGGGCGACATCCTGCTCGATGGCGAGAGCGTGCTGGAGATGGAGCCGGACGAGCGGGCGCACAAGGGCCTCTTCCTGGCCTTCCAGTATCCGACCGCGATCCCCGGCGTGAACGTCGCCAACTTCCTGCGCCTCAGCGCCAACGCGGTGCAGAAGGCCCGCTTCCAAGAGGCCAACCCGGACGCCGAGTACAAGGCTCCGCCGGTGGCGGAGTTCCGCAAGCGGCTGGTCGAGAAGATGGGCGTCCTGAAGATGGACCGCTCCTTCATGGCCCGCTACCTCAACGAGGGCTTCTCGGGCGGCGAGAAGAAGCGGATGGAAATCCTGCAGATGGCGATGCTGGAGCCGAAGTTCGCGATCATGGACGAGACCGACTCGGGGCTGGACATCGACGCCCTGCGGATCGTCGCCGAAGGCGTCAACGCGCAGCTCGGGCCGGGTCTCGGCGTGCTGGTGATCACCCACTACCAGCGGCTGCTGGAGTACATCAAGCCGCAGTTCGTCCACGTCATGATCAACGGCCGGATCGTCGCCGACGGCGGCCCGGAGCTGGCGAAGGAACTCGACGTGAAGGGCTACGATTGGGTCCGCGCCGAGTTCGCCCCGGAAGAGGCGCCGGTGGCCGCCGAGACCCCGGCCCTTGCGCGGGCCTCGCTCGGCGTGAAGCAGTCGCTGACCGGCCGGCAGTAGGGGCGCATCCGTACGGGCGGGCTTCAACCCCGCCCCCACCACATTCGGAGGGACAAGGCTATGTCGAGCACGACCGACGAAGTCGTCATTAGCGATAAGTACGACTTCAGTTTCGCGGACAAAGAGGACTACGTCTTCAAGGCCAAGCGCGGCCTCTCGCGCGAGATCGTCGCCGAGATCTCCGCGATGAAGAATGAGCCGCAGTGGATGCGGGACTTCCGCCTCAAGGCGTTCGACTACTTCGAGCGGCGCCCGATGCCCGCCTGGGGCGGCGAACTCGGCGAGATCGACTTCAACAACATCTTCTACTACATCAAGCCCTCCGAGAAGCAGGGCAAGAGCTGGGATGACATCCCGCCCTACATCAAGGACACCTTCGACAAGATCGGCATCCCCGCCGCCGAGCAGAAGTACCTGGCCGGCGTCGGCGCGCAGTACGAGAGCGAGGTCGTCTACCACTCGCTGCGCGAGGATCTGCAGCAGAAGGGCGTGATCTTCGTCGACACCGACACGGCGGTGCGCGAGTACCCCGAATTGGTCAAGCAGTACTTCGGCACGATCATCCCGCCGAACGACAACAAGTTCGCCGCCCTCAACTCGGCGGTCTGGTCGGGCGGCTCGTTCATCTATGTGCCGGAAGGGGTCAAGATCGAGGTTCCGCTGCAGGCCTACTTCCGGATCAACGCCGAGAACATGGGCCAGTTCGAGCGGACCTTGATCATCTGCGCCCCCGGCTCCTACGTCCACTACGTCGAGGGCTGCACCGCGCCGACCTACGGCTCGGAGTCGCTGCACTCGGCGGTGGTCGAGATCATCGTGCAGGAGGGCGCGCGCTGCCGCTACACGACGATCCAGAACTGGTCGAAGAACGTCTACAACCTCGTCACCAAGCGCGCCGCCGCCTACAAGGACGCGACGATGGAGTGGGTGGACGGCAACCTCGGCTCGAAGCTGACGATGAAGTACCCCGCCGTCTGGCTGATGGAGCCGGGCGCCAAGGGCGAAGTCCTCTCGGTCGCCTACGCCACCGACGGCCAGCACCAGGACGCCGGGGCGAAGATGGTCCACGTCGCGCCGCACACCTCCTCGTCGGTCACCTCGAAGTCGATCTCGAAGGGCACGGGCCGCGCCTCCTACCGCGGGCTGGTCAAGGTCCACCCAGGCGCGACCGACGTGAAGTCGAGCGTCGTCTGCGACGCGCTCCTGCTGGACGAGGAGTCGCGGACCGACACCTACCCCTACATGGAGGTCGAGGAGGACAACGTGACGATCGGTCACGAGGCCTCCGTCTCCAAGGTCGGGGAGGAGCAGCTCTTCTACCTGCAGAGCCGCGGTCTGAGCGAGGGGGAGGCGATGAGCATGATCGTCTCCGGCTTCATCGAGCCGATCGCCAAGGAGCTGCCGCTGGAGTACGCGGTCGAGCTGAACCGCCTGATCCAGCTCGAGATGGCCGGCAGCGTCGGGTAATCGCGGATTGCGGATTGGCGATTGCGGATTTGCTCCGCAACCCCAGCCGCCCGCCCGAGCCGACAGCACGACGAGCTTGTTGAGAGGCAGAGGGGCGGGATCTCTTCGGAGCCCCGCCCCTCGCCGCGTAGAGGGAATCGCACGAGGACGGAGAGCGCGAGCGCGGACAGCCAACCCTCATCCGCAATCCGCAATCCGTAATCGCAGGGGGTGGCATGGACACGACACTGACGCGGCCGGCCGAGGCGCCGCAGATGCGCGGCTTCTCGCGCGAGGCCGTCGAGGCGCTGTCGCGCGCGAAGGGCGAACCGGACTGGGCGCTGGAGGCGCGGCTGGCCGCCTGGGAGATCTACGATAACACGCCGCTGCCGACCCAGCGCGACGAAGCCTGGCGACGCACCAGCCTCCGCGCGCTGAAGCTCGACGACGTGCGCCCGTTCGGCGCGACGCGCGGGCTGGCGCGGAGTCTCGACGAGATCCCGGCGGCGGTGCGCGCGGGGCTGGAGGAGGGCGGCGAGGGCGGCCGGGACCTGCGCGCCTCGTTCGAGGCGAGCGGGACGACGCCGCGCGCCGGTCTGCTGCTCCAGCACAACTCCTCGGTCCTCTACCACACGCTGAACGAGGACGTGGCGGCGCAAGGGGTTATCTTCACCGGCCTCGACGAGGCGGTGCGCGACCACCCCGAGCTGGTGCAACGCTACTTCATGACCGGGGCGGTGCCGCCCACACACGACAAGTTCGCCGCGCTGCACGGCGCCTTCTGGAGCGGCGGCACCTTCATCTACGTGCCGCGCAACTGCGCGGTCGAGCTGCCGCTACAGTCGCGCGTCTACGCCGACGCCGACGCCCCGGCCGTCTTCGCGCACACGCTGATCGTCGCCGAGGAGGGCGCCGAGGTCGTCTTCATCGACGAGTTCGTCTCGCCGACCGGCGAGGGCCAGGGCTTCTCCGACGGCGCGGTGGAGATCTACACCGGCCAGGGCGCGCAGGTGCGTTACTTCAGCGTGCAGGACTGGGGCCGCCACGTCTATCACTTCAACACCCAGCGGGTCGTCGCCGAGCGCGACAGCACCACCCGCTCGCTGAGCATCCTGCTCGGCTCGAAGCTGACCAAGTCGAACGTCGAGAGCGCGCTCGACGGGCCGGGCGCGACCTCGGAGATGCTCGGCATCTACTTCGGCGACGGCACGCAGCACTTCGACCAGCACACCCTACAGGACCATCTCAAGCCGAACACAACCAGCGACCTGCTTTTCAAGGGCGTCCTGCGTGACCGCGCGCGGCAGGTCTTCGCCGGCCTGATCCGCGTCGAGCCGGGCGCGCAGAAGACCGACGCCTACCAGGCGAACCGCAACCTGCTGCTCAGCGACAAGGCGCGCGTCGACTCGATGCCGAAGCTGGAGATCGGGGCCAACGACGTGCGCTGCACGCACGGCGCGACGATGGGCCAGGTCGACCGGGACCAGCTCTTCTACCTCAGCAGCCGCGGCCTGGAGCGCTCCGAGGCCGAGCGGCTGATCGTGGAGGGCTTCCTGGACGAGATCATCCAGCGCATCCCGCTGGAGGAGGTCCGCGACCGCCTGCACGCGGCGATCCAGCAGAAGATGGGCCTGCCCGCGCGCGAGGGCGACGAGGGCTGAGGGGTGTGGGGTGATGAGCGGTGGCGGGGGGGCGCCAGTTGAAACCGGCCCCTCGCGGGCGCTGCGGCGCCGCGAAGTACCCTGCGGGGCATAAATCCGCCGTCGTGGACTGGGACCGTTGCAGCGGCATTGCCCTTCCGATCGGCCTCTCGCCCCTGCCCGCCCCCCAACCCGCGTAGGCGGGTTGGGGGGCCGCAGGCCCGTGAGACGCCGGTTGAAACCCGCGGCCCCGCACCCAGGCCGATTCTTCAACAGGGGGAGACAACCATGGCGCTCGACACCGCCGCCAGCACCGCGACCCTCGATGTCGTCGCCGTCCGCGCGGACTTCCCGATCCTGGGCGAGACGGTCGGTGACAAGCCGCTGACCTACCTCGACAGTGCCGCCTCCTCCCAGAAGCCGGAGGCGGTCATCCGCGCGCTGGACGACTACTACCGCCGCTACAACGCCAACGTCCACCGCGGCATCTACCAGATCAGCGAGCGGGCAACCGCCGCCTACGAGGAGGCGCGGCACAAGGTCGCCCGCTTCATCGGCGCGGCCGACAACCGCGAGGTCATCTTCACGCGCGGCACCACCGAGAGCATCAACCTGGTGGCGTACGCCTGGGGGCGCGCCAACGTGCGGCAGGGCGACGTCATCATCGTCACCGAGATGGAGCACCACTCCAACCTGGTGCCGTGGCAGATCATGGCGCAGGAGCGCGGCGCCCTGATCGAGGCGATCCCCGTCACCGACGAGGGGCGGCTCGACCTGGAGGCCTACGACCGCCTGCTGGCCCGGCACGGCGGGCGGGTGAAGCTGGTCGCCGTCACTCACGTCTCCAACACCCTCGGCACGGTCAACCCGGTGCGCGAGGTCGCGGATCGGGCGCGGGCGGTCGGGGCGCTGACGCTGGTGGACGGGGCGCAGAGCGTGCCGCACGGGCCGGTGAACGTCGGCGACCTCGGCTGCGACTTCCTGGCCTTCTCCGGGCACAAGATGCTCGGCCCGATGGGGATCGGCGTCCTCTGGGGCAAGCGGGCGATCCTGGAGGCGATGCCGCCCTTCAACGGCGGCGGCTCGATGATCAAGCGCGTCGCCCTCAAGGAATCGACCTACGCCGACCTGCCGAACAAGTTCGAGGCCGGCACGCCGAGCACCGGCGACGCGATCGCCCTCGGTGTCGCCACCGACTACCTGACCGCGCTCGGCATGGAGGCCGTCCGCGCCCATGAGCGCGACCTGACCGCCTACGCGCTCGACCGCCTGCGCGCCATCGGCGGCCTGACCCTCTACGGCCCGCCGACCGCCGAGGAGCGCACCGGCGTCTTCTCCTTCACGCTCGACGACATCCACCCGCACGACCTGGCCTCGATCCTCGACGAGGACGGCGTCTGCGTCCGGGCTGGACACCACTGCACGCAGCCGCTGATGGACCGCTTCGGCCTGACGGCGACCGCGCGCGCCTCGGTCTACGTCTACAACACGCCCGAGGAGATCGATCGCCTCGCCGCCGCGCTGGAGCGCGCGAAGGCGATTTTCGCGTTCTGACGGGTCGAAAGTTCAAGGTTCAAGGTTGCAGGTCGAAGGTCTCCCGTTCCGTAGACGGCGCGTGGTAATCGGGCGGCGGACGATGGACAGCGAGACCTTCGACCTTCGACCTTCAATCTTTAACCAATCAGGGGGCTGCCGTGAGTGGGCGGGGGGTCGCGACGGGGCGGCCGGCGGGGCTGGGCGCGGCGGCGGGGGCGCTGGCGGCCGTCGGGCCGGAGCTGGCCCAACTGTGCGTCGTGCTCCTCTGGGCCTCGACCTTCGTCGTCACCAAGGGCGCGTTCGCCGAGGTCACGCCGCTCGCCTTCGCCTTCGTCCGCTTCGTGCTGATGACCGCGCTCTCGTTCGCGGTCCTGGCGGTGGCGGTGGGGCGGCGCGGGGGCGGCTGGGGCGTGCGCCGCGCCGATCTGCCGCGCTTCGCCCTGGCGGGCCTGACCGGCTACACGCTCTACCAACTCGGCTTCGTGCTTGGCCTCGATCGCACCTCGCCCTTTTCCAGCTCGCTGCTGATCGCGATGGTGCCGCTCTTCACCGTGATCATCCTGGCGCTCGGCGGGGAGCGGACGCCGGGACGGGCGCTCCTGGGGCTGGGGATTGCCATCGTCGGCGCGGTCGTCTTCCTCGCGGAGAAGGGCGCGGCGGGCGGCGTGGTAGTCGGCGACCTGCTCAGCCTCGGGGCGGCGGTGGCGTTCGCGTTCTACGGCATCGTCAACCGCCCGCTGGCGCGCGACTACCCGCCGGAGACCTACACCGCCTACACCGTCCTCGCGGGGAGTGTCCCGCTGCTGGCGGTCAGCGCGCCCGCCGCGATCGCGCAGGACTGGGGCGCGGTCTCGGGGTGGGGCTGGCTGGCGATCGTCTACATGACGGTGCTGCCGGTCTACGTGGCCTACATGCTCTGGAACTGGGCGATCGCCCGGCGCGGCGTGGCGGCGGCGACCAGCTTCAGCCTGCTGGTGCCGGTCGTCAGCGGCGCGCTCTCGGCGCTCTTCTTCGCCGAGCGCTTCGGCCCGCTGAAACTGCTCGGCGCGGCGCTCGTCCTGGCCGGGCTGATCGTCATCCGCCTGCCGGGGCGCGACCGGCGGGCCGCGCGCGCCGAGGCGGGCGACACCGCCGCGGCCTGAGCGGTCCCGTGACGACGGACGAGAGGAATTGAGGCGAAGGGGCCAATGGACAGCTTCTACCGCGAAAACATCATGGACCACTACCGCAACCCGCGGCACCGGGGGCGGCTCGATGCGCCGACGGTCAGCCACGAGGAGTTGAACCCGCTCTGCGGCGACATGATCCACATGGATTTGGTCATCGCGGATGGCCGGTTGGCCGACGCGCGCTTCGACGGCCACGGCTGCGCCATCAGCCAGGCGGCGGCCTCGCTCTTGCTCGAGGATGTCGTCGGCAAGGGGCTCGCCGAGGTCCGCGCCTACGATCGCGACGACCTCTTCGAGCTGCTCGGCGTGCCGCTGTCGCCGGCGCGGATGAAGTGCGCGCTGCTTTCGCTCGGCGTGCTGCGCGCCGGCCTCCACGCGGCCACGGACAACGGCGGATCGGCCGCCACGCCCGTGGTCGCGGCGACCGCCGATAGAGCAGGTTCGCGATCGGGTTGAGTTCGGGCCGCGCCGTTGCGTCGGGGCGTTTTCCTGAACGCCCAAGCCTTCGCCCGGACCCCGCTCAACAATGACGGGGCCGCTGTTGGGAGAGTATCACACCATGGAGTTCGTCAAAGTCGCCACCATCGGCGAGATCGCGCCCGGCGCCGCGCTGCGCGTCGAGGTCGGCGACGAGCCGGTCGCCATCTTCAACCTCGGCGGCGAGTTCTACGCCATCGGCGACATCTGCTCGCACGAGGAGGCGTCCCTTTCCGAGGGCGACATCTTCGGCGACGTGGTCGAGTGCCCGCTGCACGGCGCGGAGTTCGACATCAGGACCGGCGCGGCGCGCACCCTCCCCGCCGTGACCCCCGTGCCCACCTTCCCGGTCAAGGTCGAGGGCGACGATATCCTGCTCGGCGTGGGGCGGTAGGGGCGGGGGTGCCTGGGAGGCGAGGGACCTCGCCCCCGCCGCCTGTGGGCGGCACCCCTCTCCCACGGTAGGGGGGGAGACCGGCGCCACGCGTGGTGGTGACACGGACTACTGAGGCAAGACTGCGGGCGCGGGCGCGGCAGTTATGCCGCCCCCCGCCCGCGGCAGTGCATCCTTCCCCTCTACGATCGCGATCGACCATTACGGCGCGGGCCGCGGCTGCCAGTTGGGCCAGCCGGTGCTCGTCCCCGGCAGGACGCGCACATCGTCCGGGCTGGGGCCGGTCGAGACCGCCACCCGCCCGTCGCGCAGCACCGCGAGTTGCCGCCCGTCCGGCGACCAGCGCAGGCTCGTGCCCTCCGCCTGCCGCGTGTTCAGCCCGGTGAAAATGGGTGACACGGGCGCGCTCTCGTCGGCGCCGGCGGCGACCACGCGCACCTTGGCCAGCGTCCCGGCGCTCCCCTAGGTATGGCTGTAGGCCAGCCGCGCGCCGTCCGGCGCCCAGGCGATGAAGCCGGGATTCGCGCCCTCCTCGGCGCGGTGCTGCCCGACGACGCGTCCGGCCTCGTCCACGATGGCGAGGTAGGGCGGGTCCTTCAACGGCGAGGCGACGAAGTTGTCGCTCGCGGCGAGCCAGAGCGCGATCCGGTCGCCGGCCGGCGTCGTAGCGACGCTCGCCGGACCCCAGAACGCGAGGGTCGGCAGCGTCCCGTCCGCGCGCGGGGTGCGGCGCAGTTGCCCCGCCAACCCGTCGGTGGTGGCGATCGTCCGCTGCGCGCCGGTGCGATCGTCGATCGCGAGCAGCCGCGTCGTCTGCCAATCGTCCCGGCTCTCCGGGATGCGCGGAAAGTCCCCGAGGATGTACACGGCTGTCCCCGTGCCGGACCAGCCCAGGCCGACGTATTGCCCCACGTGCTGCCCCTGGTAGAGCTTGCGGGCGTCGCGGCCAGCCGCGTCGGCGGTCCACAGCTCGTGCTCGTCGGCCCAGGTGATCCGGCCATCGCCGTTGTTGTCGCCGGTGGCAACGTGGAGCAGCAAGCGACCCCCCACGGACCAGGCCGCCGTCCCCGCAACGTTGCCGAAGCTGGTGCGCGCGCCGAGCCGCAATTCACGCGCGCCCCCGCTCGTCGAGGAGCCAGGTGCCGAAGTCGCCCTCCTCCGAAGCCGCGGTCCCGCCGGTCCGCGTGTAGATCGCCGCGTGCCGCGAGTCCGGCGCCCAGTAGGCGATCAGCGGCAACGTCCCGCCCAGGTCGTAGCGCCGGAGGAGATTGCCCGTCGCGCCGTAGAGATCGACCCTGCCGCCCCCCGTAGGCCAGGAAGCGCTTCCCGTCCGGCGACGCGGCGACCCCGTGGTACTCCCCCAGGACCACGAGGCGCGCGTCCCCGCCATCGGCGCCGGCGGCGATGATGCCGGCGCGCCCGTTGAGCGTGCCGGGGTAGAGGAGCGCCGCCTGCGCCGCCGCGCCACCGGCGCCGCCCCGCGCGGGACGGTTGTAGAGGACGATCGCCGACAGCGCGATGACGCCGAGGATGCAGAGCGTGGTGACGGCGACGTTGGCCGCGCTGACGAAACCACCCCACCAGCACCGCCACCGGTCCGGGCTGGCGACGAGTCGCGGCGCCGTCACCCAGCGGGGAAGTGTCGGTCGGCGGAACGGGCGGACCGGCGCCGGCAGGGGCGTGCGCGCATCCCAGGTGGGCCGGTCGAGGGTGGCCTGGACCGCCGCGGGCAGCGCCGGCGCGGTGTGGGCCGCTTCGAGGTCGCCGAGGAAGCGGACCAGGTCGGGCGGGGCGTCCGCGTCAAGGAGATCGGCGTAGGCGGCCCGCAGGCGGGTCGGATCAGCACGGTTCGGCATCGTATTGCTCCTTGAGCGCCCGGATCGTGCGGCTGAGCCGCTTCTTGACCGCCTCCTCCCGCCCGCCGACGACCGCCGCGATCTCCCGCACCGTCAGGCCGGCCGCGAAGCGGAGGGCCAGCAGTTCGCGCTTGTCGGCGTCGAGGCCCCGCAGCAGCGCGTCCAGGCGGGTTATCGCCTCGTCGCGCAGCGCGGACTGCTCGGGGTCGCCGGCCTCGCCCCCCGGCAGGCTGTCCGCCAGCGTCGCCAGGTCCACGGTCGGCCGGCGGCGGGCGGCGTTCGCGGCGGCGTTGCGCGCGATGCGGAACAGCCAGGCGGCGAACGGCAGCCCGCGCTCGCGATACCCCGGCAACGCGGTCCAGGCTTGCAGGAAGACTTGCTGGGTCAGGTCGGCCGCGTCCTCGTCGGTGGCCGCGCGCGTCCGCAGGTACCAGTAGAGGCGCGCGCGGTAGCGCCCGTAGAGCATCCCGAAAGCCGCCGGCTCCGTCCGCGCCGCCCGGACCAGCGCGGCCTCGTCGGATTCGGCGCCGCCCTGGCCCGGAACCAGCGCGGCCGAGATCTCCCCCATGCGCGAACCCTTCATACGGCATCCGGCCGCAGCCTGCCGGTGGTACCCTCCGCCCGAGGCATTCTCCCCTCCCCTCGCAGGGGAGGGGCCGGGGGAGAGGTCCTCCCACGCCGACCACACCGCCGGATGCCGTATCACTCGTGCTACCCCGGCTCTCTCGCGCCGGTATAGGAGAAACACGCGAGTCGGCGAAAAGGGACACGCGGCGCCCGTCAGGGCGCAGGCGTTCTCGGAGCGATACCATCCACGGCGCGGTGAACGCCCTCCGCCTCCCCAAAGCTGGGGGGCGCCGAACGACTCGGACGCGCGTGGCTCCCCCCAAAGTTGGGGGGCGGGGGGGCGCTCCCGGCCGGCGGGCCTCCGCGGATTGGAGAAGGCACGCGCCCCGCGGCGCCCGCCGCGGCACACATTACGGCCTGCGGCGGGCGCTGCGCCCCGCAGGGGCGGGTATCCCGCCGTCCACGGACGCCGCCCGCCGGGCCTTCGCCTCGGCGTAGTCGCTGTAGCCGCCGGGGTAGTCGCGCACCTCGCCGTCGGCCAGTTCGAGGGTGCGCGTGCAGGTGCGGTCGAGGAAGTAACGGTCGTGGGAGATCGTCAGCAGCGTGCCGTCGAAGGCGTCGAGCGCCCCTTCCAGCACCTCGATCGAGGGAATATCGAGATGGTTGGTCGGCTCGTCGAGCAGCAGGCAGTTGATGCCGCCGAGCATCAGCGCCGCCAGTTGCAGCCGGCTCTTCTCGCCGCCGCTCAACTGGGCGATCGGCTCCGACGACTGCCGGTAGGTGAAGAGGAAGCGGCCCAGGAGGGCGACCGCCTCCCCCTCGTGCATCGGGCGCAAATCGCGGATCGTCTCGATCGGCGTCCGCGCCGGGTCGAGCGTCTCGTGGCCCTGCGAGTAGTAGCCGAGCCGGATCGACGGCCCGGTCCAGACCTCGCCGGCTGTCGGCTCTTCCAGGCCGAGCAGGAGGCGGAAGAGGACCGATTTCCCCACGCCGTTGCCGCCGACCAGGCCGACCCGCTCGCCGCGCCAGAGGGTGAAATCGACGTCGAGCAGGACGAGATCGTCGCCGAACGCCTTGGCCAGATGCCGCGCTTCGAGCACCTTCTGCCCGCCGCGCGCCGCGCCCCGGAAGCGCAGGCCCATCCGCCGCCGCTCCAGCACCGGGCGCTCGACCTTCTCCATCCGGTCGATCTGGCGCTGCTTGTTGTTAGCCTGGCGGATGTGCCGCTCGTTGATCACGATGCTGGCCCAGAGCTTGAAGCGCGCGACCGCCTCCTCCAGCCGCTTGATCTCCTTCTGCTGCGCGACGTAGTCCTGCTGCTGCTTGAGCAGCGCCAGCTCGCGCTGCACGGTGTAACTGGAGTAGTTCCCCTGATAGAGCGTCAGCCGCCCTCCGTCCAGTTCGGCGATCACATTGACCGTGTCGTCGAGCAGGTAGCGGTCGTGCGAAATCAGGATCAGCGCGCCTGGGAAGCCCCCGATGACCTCCTCCAGCCGCGCCTTGCCCGCCAGGTCGAGGTGATTGCTCGGCTCGTCGAGCAGCAGTAGGTCGGGTCGGCGCACCAGGCAGCGGGCCAGTCCGACCATCTTCCGCTGCCCGCCGCTCAGTTCGAGTACCGGGCGGCCGTGCAACTCCTCCGGCAGCCCCAGCCGCTCCAGGTAGCCGCGCGCCTCGTTGCGCAGGCGCGGCCCGCCCCCCTCCTCGTACTCCTCCAGCAGCGCCGCCTGCCGCGCCAGGACCTGCCCGAAGCGGTCCAGGTCCTCGGCCAGCGCGGGGTCGGCCAGCTCGCGCTCGACCCCCTCCAGCACCCCCTCCAGCGCCAGCAGGTCCGGCCGCCCCCGGATCACCTCGTCGAGCGCGGTCGGCGCGCCCTCCCCGGCGTACTCCTGCGCCAGGTAGGCGACCGTCGCCCCGCGCCGCAGCGTGCGGGCGCCGCCGCTCGGCGGCTCGAGCCCCGCCAGCAGTTTCAAGAGGCTCGACTTGCCCGCGCCGTTCGGCCCGACCAGCCCGATCTTCTCCCCGTCGTTCAGGCTCAGGCTCACCCCGGCGAAGACCTGGTGCGTCCCGTAGCTCAGCCCCGCCTCGTCCAACCTCGCGATCAGCACGTCCCGACCTCCTCGGCTCTCCGTCGCTCCGGATACAGTTGTCCTACTCGTAATGCTGGGCCGGGACGGGTACGGGCGTTCGGGAGCGACAAAAGCGAAACGCCGTGGCCCGTCGACTGGCCCACGGCGTTTTCGAGTTTGCGTGTCCGTGTGGTTCGGGAGGGTTAGCGGTTCATCTCGCGTGCATCGCCGCGCCCCCATCCTCGACACCACACCGCGACGCCATCGAAAAATGGGCGCAGTACGGCAAGGACGCGGCCGGCGTGAACGCCAGGAAGCTCAGACCATCGTGTTCGTAGCGTTTGCTCAATCCGGCGGGCATGTCCCCTCGCAACCTCTTCCCCTGTCGTCCCACCGCCGCGCGTCAATCACTCGCGCGATGGCTCTCAGACAGGAAACGACGCAGCCCGATCCTAGCACCCACTCCGCCCGCCGGCAATCGTCCTTTCGTACAGGTAGGCGCTGTGGCATCATAGGCCCACCGGGCTAGCTTGGCCGCACCTCGCTCATCAGGGCGAGCATGTTGCCCTCGGAGTCGGTGAAGAACGCCATCCAGAGCTCATGGTCGGGCATCGTCGCCACCAGGTGGGGCCGATCCGTGAAGGTGACCCCGCGAGCCGCCAGCACCGCGTAGGCGGATTCCAAATCGCCGACGCTGAAGTAGAGAATCGAGCTGGGGTGGTCGAATGCCGCCTGCTTGGGGACGCCGAGCATCAAGCGGACACCGTCGCAATCGAAGAAGGCCAGATTCGGCGCGCGGAACAGGAAGCGCAGCCCCAGGATGTCGCGGTAGAACGCGGTGGCCCGGTCGAGGTCGCGGGCGGTGACCGCGATCTGGCCCAGGCGTGTCAGGCCGAAGGCCGGGGCGTCTCCCGTCGTGGTGGTCATCCGGGGGGACCTCCTCTCACAGCGGAACGACCGTACGGATACTTAGCTTTGCTAATAAAAAGGATACAGCATGGGCGACCGGGGCGCAAGTAGCCCGGACAGCGCAAGGGCCAATCGGGCGGCTGAGCGCCTCCACTCCGCGGCGATCCACCTGCTGCGCCGTCTGCGGCGGGAGGACGACGCCAGCGGCCTGACCGCCCCCCGCCTCTCGGCGCTGTCGGTCGTGGTCTTTGGCGGGCCGCTCACCCTGGGCGCCCTGGCCGCCGCCGAGCAAGTGCGCCCGCCGACGATGACGCGCACCATCGCCGCGCTGGAGAAGGCCGGTTTGGTGGCGCGGGAGGCCAGCCCCACCGACGGCCGGGCGGTGCTCATCCGGGCGACACCCGCCGGCCGGCGGCTCCTGGAGGAGGGCCGCGCCCGCCGCACCTCGGCCCTGACCCGCCAATTGGCCGATCTGCCCGCGCACGACCTGGCGACGCTGGAACGGGCCGCCGACATCCTCGACCGCCTGGCGCGCGACCGCTAGTGTGCCTGCGGCCATCCTGATGGGGACTCCTGCTCGCCGCGGGGATGCGACGGAGGGGAGTACACTTGTCTCGTCACGGCCCGTGGCGCCGGAGCGCCGCCTCGATGCCACTGAGGGTCGCGTCTAGGGTACGCCACTGTGCGAAGCCCCACGCTTCCATGCCATACAGCGCGTCCTCATCCTGCTCCGGCGAGGTATTCTCCTTCAGGATGCTCAGCAAGCGCACCGCCATGTCGCCCACATACCGGCGCAGAAGGGCGAAGGCGAAGTGGTCGAGGTGCAACGGCCCGGCGCCCCCAGCCGCGGCGTAGACCGCCAGGAAGCGCGCGAAATCCTCCCGCGGACCTTCGTACAGGTCGTACTCGGGCGGGGCCACGACCGCCTCGTCCCAGTCGAGCACGTTGAGCCGGCCCTGGTCGTCGACGAGCAGGTTGTCGCCATAGATGTCGGTGTGGCACAGCACGAAGGGACTCGCCAGCCGGCTGACTGCCCCTTGCAGGCGCCGCAGCCGCGCCAGTTGCGCCAGGATCTCGTCGCGGCGCGGCAGCACCAGGTCGCGCAGCGCGCGCAGGCCCGGTCGCTCCCCCGATCCGATCCGCTCGACCGCCGCCAGCCCGCGCCGCAGGTCGGCCTCGAGCGGGATGGCGAAGGTTTCGCGCGGGGGGAGCACATCGGCCAGGGCGGGCGTGGCCCGGTGGATGGTGGCGATGGCCCGCGCGAGCTCGTCCCGGAGGGCCGGAGGGCGGGGGGCCACGCGGGAGGCGGTGGGTGGCCCGCGAGGAAGGGGAAGACGGCGAACGGCCCCCCAGCGCAGGTCGCCCACAAGGAGCCGTCTCGTGCCGGGAGGGGATAGGGCACGCGCGGGTAGAGCCCGCGCTCGTGGAGGGCGCGCGTCAGGTGGAGGGTGCCCTCGCGCCAGGTCGGGCTCGGGCGGCCGCCGGGCCTGTCCGGCCACAGCTTGAGGAAGTAGCGCGCCCCGCCCGCGCAATGCACCGCGTAGCAGGCCGCCGCGTAGCCCACCGGCACAAATTCGAGCCGGTCCACGGGGAACCCGTACCGGTCGCGCACCGCCTCGATGAGCCGCGCGCGGCCGATGGCCGGCTCGTGCTTCACAGATGCCCCCGTGCGCGACGCTCCGACGAACTCCTGCGCCACACGCGTTCTCGATCGGCACACGCCGTCGGTTGTCCCAGCCCGCGGCGGCGGACTTCGTGGCCGCAGGCCCGCGAGCGATGGATTTCAACCCGTCGGTGCCCGCCGCGCCGCCGACGGGCAGGACACCACTACTCCTGCCGTAGCTTGGCCAGCGTCACGCCCTCGCCCCCCTGGTTGTCCCGCGCGCCCTCGAAGCCGGCGGCGAGCGGGTGCCGGGCGAGGAAGTCGCGCACCACCTGGCGCAGCGCCCCGGTCCCCTTGCCGTGGATGATCCGCACGAAGGGGAGCGAGGCGAGATAGGCGTCGTTGAGGTAGCGTTCCAGCGCCTCCTCCACCTCGTGCGCGCGCATCCCGCGCAGGTCGATCTCGAGCGGGACGGCGGCGCTCGGCGCGACGACCGTCACCGCCGACTCGCGCCGGCGCGGCTCGGCGCGCTCCGCGGCGCGGCTCTGGGCGCGGTTCATCCGCGTCAGGTCGGCCAGCGGGCGGCGCAGGCGGAAGGTGCCGACCTGCAGATCGACCTCGTCGCTGTCGGCGAAGCCGAGCACCTCGCCCTGCGTGCCCAGGGAGGAGATCAGCACGCGGTCGCCGGGGCGGATCTGGCCCGGCGCGGGCTGCGCCTGGGGGACGTGGGCGGGGCGGGCTGCCCGCACCTGCCGGACCTCGCGGCCCAGCTCGCCCGCGCGCTCCTCCGCCTGGCGCAGCCACTCGCGCGTGACGGCGACCTGGGCACGGTCCTTGCCGAGCCGCCGCAGCTCGCCCCGCAACTCGCCCAGTTCCGCCTCCACCTCGGCCAGCGCCTCCTCGCGGGCGGCGGCCCTGGCGCGCTCGGCCTCCCGCAGGCGATCCTGCGCCTCGCGGCGGATCCGGTCGGCCGCGGCGCGCTCCCTGGCCGCCTCCTGCCGCTCGGCCTCGGCGGCCTCGCGCTCGGCCTGGATGCGGCCGAGGAGTTCATCGACCTGCACCTCCTCCGGCGAGAGGAAGCCGCGCGCCTGCTCCACGATCGGCTCGGGGAGGCCGAGGCGCGTGGCGATCGCCAGCGCGTTCGAGCGCCCCGGCACGCCGACCAGCAGCCGATAGGTCGGCGAGAGGGTCTCCACGTCGAACTCGACCGACGCGTTCTCGACCCCCGGCGTGGTGTAGGCGAAGCTCTTCAGCTCGGAGTAGTGGGTCGTCGCGACGAGGAGCGGGCCGCGCTCGAGCAGCCGGGCGACGATCGCGCGGGCCAGCGCCGCGCCCTCGGTCGGGTCGGTGCCGGCCCCCATCTCGTCCAGCAGCACCAAGCTGTCGGGCGTGACCTCCGCGAACATGCGGATGATGTTGGTCAGGTGGGAGGAGAAGGTGGAGAGGCTCTGCTCGATGCTCTGCTCGTCGCCGATGTCGGCGAAGACCCGCTCGAAGACGCTGACGACCGAGCGGTCGGCGGCGGGGATGTGCAGCCCCGCCTGCGCCATCAGCATCAGCAGCCCAACCGTCTTCAGCGCGACGGTCTTGCCGCCGGTGTTCGGCCCGGTAATGATCAGCGCGCGGAACTGCTCGCCGAGGGTCACGTCGATCGGCACGACGGCGCCGGTCAGGAGCGGGTGCCGCGCCCGCCGCAGCACGACCCGTTGCGTCGGGTGCCCGCCCTCGGCGCGCTCCGCGCCATCGTCGGCGGCGTCCGCGCCGTCCCAGATCGTCGGGCTGGTGGCGTCGAGGTCGTAGCTGAGGCGGGCCTTGGCGAGCTGGAAGTCGAACTCGGCCAGCCCGTCCACGGTCCGCTCGAGCGCGTCGGCCTCGCGCCCGACGCCGTCGCTCAGGCGGCGCAGGATGCGCTCGATCTCGTGCTCCTCGTCGCGCTGGAGCTGCCGCCAGGTGTTGTTCAACTCGACCACCTCCAGCGGCTCGACGAAGAGCGTCTGCCCGCTGGCCGAGGTGTCGTGGACGAGGCCGGCGATCCGGGCGTCGGCGCGGATCGGGATGACATACCGCCCGTCGCGCTGGGTGATCAGCGCCTCGCGGGCCGCGCCCGAGTACTTGCCGGCGAGCAGGCTGTTGAGGCGCTCCATCAGCCGGTCGTGCGCGCGGCGGATGCCCTGCCGGATGCGCCCGAGGTCGGGCGAGGCCGAGTCGAGGATCTCGCCGCGCGGGCCGATCGACTGCGCGATGTCGGCTTCCAGCGCCGGGAACTCCTCCACCTGCACCAGGATGTCGGCCAGGCCGGGGTAGGTCTCCTCGGCATTCGGCAGGCGACCAAACGATCGGCGCAGCCCCCTGGCCGCGCCGATCGTGTCCTGGACTTCGAGCAACTGGCCGGGGGTGAGGAGGACCCCGACCCGTGCGCCGCGCACGGTGGCGCGGATGTCGCGCGCGCCGCGCACGCTGAACTCCGGCGCGGTCCCCAGCAGGGCGCGGGCCTCGTCGGTCAGCGTCAGGGCGCGGCGCACCGTGGGGGGGTGGGTGCTCGGGGCGAGGGCGCGGGCCAGTTCGGCCGCGACGGAGAAGGTGCAGCGGCGTTCGAGCAGGTCGAGGACCTTGTCGAACTCCAGAATCGTCAGGACACGGTCGTCCACGCGGGGTCCTCCAGGCGGATGCGCGAGGCGGGCGACAGCGGGTGTCATCTGCTCGCCGCTCGCGCTCCTCGTCTTATCATAATTGCCACCCTCGAATCGGGCGTCGGCGCCTTGTCAGCCGCCGGCGGCTGGGATCGGAGGGGGATCGGATGAATCACAGGGTCGAAGCGGCGCGGCTAGCGCCGTCTCCGGACGGGTCCGCGCCGCTTCGCGGCGGCGCGACCGATTCTCCCGGTCAAGCATAATCGAATTCGCGCCCCCTGTCGCTGTCCGATCGAGCATCCAGCGCCCTACACTTCCGTCCAGCGCGCGCCGGGCGCCGCCCACTGCGCTCTCCGCGACTCCGGTGGTGGATCGGCGGCAGTGGGTTAATCAGGGCGGATGTGGTCTCGGCCACGCGACGGGCGCCGCCGGATCGTCAGCCCTCCGGAGGTGGCGCGGGGGCCGGCTCCGGGGCGGGCGGGCCGGCGTGCGCCCGCAGGAGGGCGAGCAAGCGATCCGCGAACGCCGCGTCGCAGGCGAACCCGCGGCGCGCGTTCTCCGGGTCGGTGCAGGGGCTGTAGAGCTGCGCGAAGGCGCGCAGCTCCTCCGCGCGGGCGTAGACCGGGCTGGTGCCGACGTACTCGAACCAGAGGCCGAGGCCGCCCTCGGCGGTGGGACACCGGCCCCAGTGGTGTCCCAGGCTCGACGGCCCCGGCTTGCAGCCCCAGCGCGCGGCGTAGGGCGCCATGCCCGCCCAGACCACGTTGCCGCAGTTCCAACTGCCGTGCGCCGGGGTGTTGGGGCCGGTGGTGCAGAGCGCGCTCTCGTGCGCCCAGACGACGATCAGCAGGGGATCGACGCGGTACCGCCGGCCATATTCGAGGATCAGCGCCCCCCGGCCGCGCAGGGGGCTGTCGGGCTCGAGGCTGGCGATCAGTCGCTCGACCCGCGCCGCGTCGCTTGGGCCGAAGCCGAGGTCGCGGACGGTCGGCCCCCCCCCGACCGTCGCCGGGTAGACCGGCTCGGGGGGCGGGACCGGGGGCGCCTCCACCGGCGGGGCAGGTTCCCCGCCCACAGCCAGCGGCGACGGGGTGGGCTCCCCACCCACGACCGCCGGTGGCGGGGCGAGGTCACGCCCCAGGGCCAGCGCTCCCAACCAGGCGGCCGCGTCGGGCAGCAGCCCGCCGCCACGCCCCACCGCCAGCGCCCGCTCCGCCGCGGTTGCCGTGTCGATGTGCCGCCCTGTCGCCGCCGCGTCGGCCTCCAGCCGCGCCCGCGCCGCTTCCCGGTCCAGCCCGCCGAGCTCGACCCCGGCGACGCGCACCCCAGGGTAGACGCGGCCGGCGTAGCGGGCCGTGTAGAGCGAGGCCGCATTCAGGACGAGCAGGAGGGCGATGAGGCCCCCGCCGAGCACCTTAATCCGATGTCGCCGGCGTGCGATGTCGCGGTGGGGGCGACCCGCGGCGCCCGCGCGCCGTTCAGACAAATCAACACCAGTCACGATCGAGCCCATCGGTCCGGGTATCGGCGACGCACGGCATCACCGACGCCGACGCGGGTGGCAGTATAGCATTCGCATGTACCGATCTTCACCACAAGCGTGCCGAACGAGCGGGCCGATTGCACGGGTACGCAGGTTCCGGACCACCCGGTTCCGCGCGCAAGAGGCTGCCACCGGAACGCATCCGGCGGGGCCGGGGCGCGCCGACCGATCAACGCGCCAGTCGGTCAGGAACCCCATTCGAGCGGGATATCGGCAGTCCATGGCGTGCGCCGAAGAGGGGAGTTCGCCCGGCGAGGATCGCACAACTTTCTGCCTGCTTGACAAGAACATCTGTTCGCTCGTATAATGGACGGCAAAGGTATGGCCCGCCATCCATACAACCGCAACAACCGCTTGGGGAGATAGCCGGCGTAGGCCGCGTGGACACCCACTATACCGCCAGAGGGGAGCAGCCGGACGATGAGGGACAAGGAACTCTCGGCACGCCAGAAGCAGATTCTCGCCTATCGAGGATTTCCTGACCAAGAAGGGCTACCCGCCGACGATCCGCGAGATTCAGGGGCACCTGAAGCCGGCCGCGAGCGGCAAGCCGGTCTCGACCAGCGTGGTCGACTACAACCTGAACATCCTCGAAGATCGCAATTACATCCGGCGCAACCGCCACATCTCGCGCGGGATCGAGCTGATCAACCCGCCGGTCGCCGTCACCGGGGGCAACCGGGTCGCCATCCCGCTGGTCGGGCAGATCGCCGCCGGTCAGCCGATCGCGGTGCCGGAGGACCTGGCCGAGGGCGAGTTCGCCGAGAATGTCGAGCTGAGTCCCGAGCTGCTGCCGCAGCGGACGGACGGCCTCTTCGCCCTGCGCGTCAAGGGGCACTCGATGGTCGACGCGCTGATCGGCGACGGCGACATCGTCGTCCTGCGCCCGCAGGCCACCGCCGAGAATGGCGAGACGGTGGCGGTTTGGCTGAAGGACCAGAAGGAGACGACCCTCAAGCGCTTCTACCACGAGGGCGCGCGGGTGCGGCTCCAGCCGGCCAACGTGACGATGGACCCGATCTTCACCACGCCGGAGAACTGCGAGATCCAGGGCCGCCTCGTCTCCGTCTTCCGCACCGTCCGGTAGTTCGCCCCCTCCAACGCTCTCCCCTGCACGCAAGCGCGCGGGCCGGTCATCTGACCCGCCCGCGCTGCTGTTTGCTAAGGGCGGTGTGGAATTGCAGCACAGAGTGGCGCGGGGCACGAGATGGCGTCGAAGAGTGTCCCGGGCATGAGATAACGGTCCGCGTGCGGCACGGAACAGTATCAGTGGACGGCGCGGTGGAAACCGTGTACAGGGCGGATGCTGCAACGGCAGGCTCGGCACTCGACCGGATTACGGCGCTTAAGGACACCCGTACGGGCTTGGCCAGCTCGGGTTGTAGTCAACGCTGAATCTTCCGTCATCGTCAACCTTCGCCCGTGAAATGTAGATCGCGTCGTTCGGCAGCCGCCTGGTCGGCGTGACCGTCGCTCGCCCGGTGATGTATGCATCCTTGCCGGGTGGGAAGTCCTTCCCTCGCACGGTGATGCGATTGTTGCAGGGACCGTGATCGGGTTCCAGTGCCAGGCTGGGCGGCGCGACCCGGCTCGCCGTTGGCGGCGTTCGTTTCGCTACGGTGGGTGTCCCCTTCACTTCCCGCATTGCCGTACCCCGCGTCGCGGTCACGCCTCCTCGCGCCCCCGGTGATCTCCCCATACCTCTACCGTTCTCTGGCGTCCCACAGGCGGCAAGAAACTGGAAGAGGATCGCTAACAGGGCTACGAGCGCAATAGCCGATCGTTGACCACCACACATGTTTCCTCTCCTCTACGGCATGTACCGATGCGGGTAACGGTCATGCACATACGGCCACCAATAGAGGGGAAGACGCGGCGGGCGGGGGGAAGTTCTATCGCGTCGGGTGAGCACTGTGAATGAGCGTGAAACCGCCGATTACCGGTTCCCGCATCCCCCGGAATTCGCACATGCTCGCGCGACTGCCGCGCATTGTTGCGTTCTGGTGCTACTGGTATGATCGACGTGTCGCTAATGGGCGATAAGGGAGAGTGCGCCGAACACCATCGGGCAACGCGAAAGGGTATCCGTGCCAGCGCGCCACATTGTGATGCTCGCCCCTTTCGCGCTCGCGCCGAAGGCGACGATGAGCGCGCGCGCCCTGCCGCTGGCCGAGGCACTGGTCGCGTGCGGCCACCGCGTCACCCTGATCCTGCCGCCCTGGGACGATCCAGCCCAGAGTGGGCGGTGCTGGCGGGAGCACGGCGTAACGGTCCGCAACATCAGCCTGCCCCGCCGATTCGAGACGGCGGGGATCGTCCACCGGCTGCGCGCGGCCGTGCGCGCGGCCGCCCCGGACGTCGTCCACCTCTTCAAGCCGAAGGGGCACGGCGCGCTGGCGGCGCTGATGCTCCGCGGCTACCCCCTGGTGGTCGATACCGATGATTGGGAGGGGCCGGGCGGCTGGAACGAGGTCAACCCGTACAGCGCGCTCCAGCGTGCCCTCTTCGCCTGGCAGGAGCGGTCGCTGCCGGCGCGGGCCGCGGCGGCGACCGCCGCCAGCCGCACGCTGGAGACGCAGCTCTGGGGCTTCGGGCTCGCGCCCGATCGCGTCACCTACCTACCGAACGGCGTCACCGCGCGGCGGCACGGTGGCTGGCACGCCGCGACACAGGAGGCGCCGGCACTGCGGCGCGCGCTCGGCCTGGGGGACGCGCCGACCGTGCTCCTCTACACCCGCTTCGTCGAGTTCACGCCGGAACGGGCCGTCGCGACCTTCGCGGCGGTGCGGCGGGCGCTGCCGGCGGCGCGGCTCCTGGTCATCGGGCGCGGCTTCTTCGGCGAGGAGCGGGCGCTGCTGGATCGCGCGCATGAGGCCGGTGTCGCGGAGGCGATCGTCCACCTCCCCTGGGTCGAACGCGACCGGCTGCCGGCGCACCTGGCCCTCGGCGACGTGGCGCTGCTGCCCTACGACGACACGCTGATCAACCGCGCGAAGTGCTCGGTCAAGACGCTCGATCTGATGGTCGCCGCCCGCCCGATCGTCGCCGACGCGGTCGGGCAGAACCGCGAGTACCTGGAGCACAACGTCAGCGGCGTCCTCGTCCCGCCCGACGACCCGGGCGCGCTCGCCCCGGCGCTCATCGGATTGTTGCGCGACGAGGGGCGGCGGCGCGCCATCGGCGCGGCCGCGCGCGAGCGGGTCTGGCGGGAGTTCGACTGGGCGCGGCTGGTTGAGCGGGCCGAAGCGGCCTACGGGCGCGCGGCGCGCGGGCCGCGGGGCGCAGGGCGCAGGACACAGGGCGTGGGGGCCGATGGGTAGCGAGGGAGCGAGGAGGGTGGGGCGCCCCCCCCGGCCCCCCCAATCCTGGGGGGGAGTAGGACGAGGCCGCGTCTGGCGCCACGCCGGAGAGCGGGATGCCCTCTTCGCGCTCCCCCACAGGATTGGGGGGGCCGGGGGGGGCGCCCGAGGTGTGGCGGGGACGTTCCCCGGCGGCGCGTTCGCGCGCAACGCGGCGATCGTCGCGCTCTTCTTCGTGGTCTACGCCGCCTTCGTGCCCCGGGTCATGCGTGCGCTCGACCCGCTGACCGGCGACGAGCCGTTCTACGTGATGACCGCGCTCTCGATCCTCCGCGACGGCGACATCGAAGAGCGCGACAACTACGACCGCCGCGATTACGACTCGTTCTACCCGCCCGACCCGCTCCCGGCTGGGTGGCAAGGGTGGCCCGCCTTCCCGCGCGACCTGCCGCCGCACCCGGCGCACAGCGTCCGCCCCGGCCTCTACTCCAAGCACGGGCTGGGTGTGGCGCTGCTGATCCTGGGGCCGTACGCGCTCGGCGGGCGGGTCGCGACCGTCCTCTTCCTCAACCTGGTCGCGGCGCTGGTCGCGCTGAACATGGTCCTGCTGGCACGTCGCTACCTCGGCGGGCGCGGGTGGCTGTGGGCGATCGGGCTGACCGCCCCGTTGGCCCTGAGCAACCCGTTGATGAGCTACGCCTACCTGATCTTCCCCGAGATCTTCGCGGCGCTGGCGATCGTCTACGCCTTCCGGCGCGGCCGCGAGGCGCGCAACACCGCGCCGCAATGGGCCGGCGTCGGGGTCGCGCTGGCGACCCTGCCCTGGCTGCACGCGCGCTTCCTGCCGGCGGTCCTGGGGCTGGCGATCCTGCTGCTCCCCGGCCTGCGGCGCGAGCGGTCGTGGGGCCGACGGCTGGCGTTCGCCCTGCCGCCGGCCGCCGCGGCGGTCGCGCTCCTCGCCTTCTACCTCTACATCTACGGCAAGCCGCTGCCCGACACCAACGACCACGCCGGGTTCAACGACCTGGCCGGCACGGTCAACGGCTTCTTCGGCCTCTTCCTCGACGAGCAGTGGGGGCTGCTGATCTACACGCCGCTCTACCTACTGGCGGCGGCCGGCTTCGCCGCGCTCTGGCACGGGCGACGGGGTGACGCGCGCGCCCTGCTCCTCGTCGCGACGCCATACGTTCTGCTGGTCGCCTTCTACCTGGTCTGGTGGGGGGAGTGGGGGCCGCCCGCGCGCTACCTGACCCCGATCGCGCCGCTGGCGATCGCCCCGCTGGCCTGCTGGGCGGCGCGGGTCCGGCGCCCGGTGGCGGTCGCGGCGGTCACCCTCGGCGCGCTCCCCGGCCTGGCGGTCATGTCGGGCTTCCTCGCGGACCCGCAGTTGATGTACAACCAGCCCGACGGCCACAGCGCGCTCTTCACCGCCTGGGCGGCGCGCCTCGGTTGGGGTGAGTGGCCGAAGATCATCCCCTCGTTCCAGTTCTACGCGCCCTCGCCGCCCTTCCTGCGCGCGAGCTGGTCGCTCGCGCTGGTCTGGGCGGTGATCGCGGCCTTCCTGCCGCACCTGCTTCGGCCCACCGGCGACCCCGAGCCGGCCGCCTCTGGGCGCGACGCCGGACCGGGCCGAGAGGCCGCCCCGTAACGGAGTGGTGCGCGACGCGTGGCCGCGCCTTTGCCTTGCTATAATCTATGAACGCGTGTGCCCGTGATGATCCCGAAACGCTCGACGCTCCAGCGGCGTAATTGCGGGCGGAGAATCTCGGCGGGCGCCGCCCACAGCCGACCCGTGGTGTCGGTGGCCCCCGGCGTATTGGTAAATGGGAGAGATCGATGGACATCGCGAAGTCCTTCACCTTCGTCGGCGACGATCCGAAGTGGGTGAACAAGCTGCTGATCGGCGGGGGGCTGTTCCTCGCGGGCGCCCTGCTGTCGGTGACGGTGATCGGCGGGATCGTCATCTTCGCCCTCATCTACGGCTACCTGCTGCACCTGACCCGCAACGTGATCGAGGGGCGGCCGCAGCCGCTGCCGGAGTGGGACAACTGGGGCCAGCTGCTGCGCGATGGCCTGAAGCACGCCCTCGTTTACTTGATCGCCGCACTGCCGCTCATCCTGCTTGGCCTGGCGCTCCTCCTGCCCGGCATCATCCTCTCCACGAGCAACGATACCGACGTCGCCGCGCTCGGGGGCGTGGCCCAACTCGGGGCTTACTGTGTCATCTTGCCGCTCAGTCTGCTCCTCGCGTTCCTCATGCCGGTCGCCTATGCGCGTCTCGCGGTCACCGGCAGCATCCGTGAGGCCGTCCGCCCGCGCGAGATCCTCGCCACGCTCCGCGCCAACCTCACCAATTACCTCATCGTCTTCCTCCTCGCCTCCTTCGCCGCAAGCGCGGTCGCCTATCTCGGGGTGATCGCCTGCGTCGTCGGCATCTTCTTCACCTCCTTCTATGCCCTGCTCGTCACCTACCACCTCTACGGCCAGGCCTACCGCCAGGTCCAGGGGCTCCAGCCCGGCATCGGGCAGCCCCAGCCGCCCTACCCACCGTCGCCGTCGTATCCGTACTGAACGGAGTCGGGTAGTCGGGTAGTCGGATAGCGGATACGGACGAGGTAGGATCCGCGCGTAATAGCTTCGGCCTCTATCCGACTACCCGACTACCCGACTACCCGACTCACAACTGAGGCAACGATGGACGCCATCTTCAGCGGGCTCGGGCTCGCCAGCGCGGCCGGGCTCAACGCCTACATCCCGCTGCTGATCCTCGCGCTGGCGGGGCGCCTCGGCTACGCCGACCTGAACGCGCCGTACGACATGCTGAGCAGCAACGCCGGCATCGGGGCGGTGGTGGTGCTGCTCGCGATCGAGATGCTGGCCGACAAGGTGCCGGGCGTCGACCACGTCAACGACGCGATCAACACCGTTGTGCGGCCCGCCACCGGGGCGGTCCTCTTCCTCTCCAGTACCGGGGCCGGCACGCTCGACCCCACGCTCGCCGCGATCCTCGGGCTGGTCAGCGCCGGCAGCGTCCACGCGCTGAAGGCGGGCGCCCGCCCGCTGGTGACCGCGACGACCGGCGGCCTCGGCAACCCGATCGTCAGCGTCGTCGAGGACCTGTTCTCCGTCCTCGCCGCCCTCCTGGCGATCTTCGCGCCGGTCCTCGTCGCGGTGCTGCTGCTCTTCCTCCCGCTCGCCTTCATCCTGCTCATCCGCCGGCTGCGCGCTCGGCGGGCGCGGCGGGCCATGCGCCCCGCCGGGCCGCCACTTCCTCCGTGAGCGGGCGGTGCTGGCGGCTGAAGCCGCGCTGTCGGCCTCCGGCCGCGAAGCCTCCCTACGGAGGCTCGCCGCGCTCCAAGCCTTGTACCCATGGGGTCGGCTTGCGGGGGCAACGTGCGCTCTGACCGCAAACCCAGCCCGCGACGGCGGGCTTCGTGGCCGGAGGCCGACAGGCGCGGCTTCAGCCGCCGGCACCCTCCTTCCCATCCGTACCCTCCCCGACGAGCACCTCTGCTCTCATGAAACTTGACACAACTCGACGCAACTACTACAATTGCTCAGACAGTATCGGCGGGGATCGACGCGGGTTGGGGGCAAGGGACCGATGGAATTTCAGGATTACTACAAGACCCTCGGGGTCAAACGCGACGCGAGCGAGAAGGAGATCCACAGCGCCTTCCGCAAGTTGGCGCGCAAGCACCACCCCGACGTCAACCCCGGCGACAAGGAAGCCGAGGCGCGCTTCAAGGCGATCAACGAGGCCCACGAGGTGCTCGGCGACGCGGAGAAGCGCAAGCAGTACGACCGGTTCGGCGCGGACTGGCAGCGCTACCAGCAGGCGGCCGGCGCCGGGCAGGGCGAGCCCGCCGACTTCGGCCAGTGGTTCACCGGGCGGGGCGGCCGGACGCGCGTCGAATACCACGACACGGACGGCGCCGGCGGCGACTTCTCGGACTTCTTCGAGTCGATCTTCGGCAATCGCGCCCGCGGCAACGGCCGCGCCAGGCCGCGCCGGGGCGAGGACCAGGAGTACGACGTCGAGATCACGCTGGAGGAGGCCGACCGGGGCGCGATGCGCCTGCTCGAGTTGCAACTGACCGACCAGTGCCCGGCCTGCCAGGGCAGCGGCGTCAGCAACGGGCGCGTCTGCGCCAACTGCCAGGGACTCGGCTGGGTCGCGCGGACGAAGCGCCTGGAGGCGCGCATCCCGGCAGGCGTGCCGGACGGCGGGCGGGTGCGGCTGGCGGGACAGGGCGGCGCCGGCGCGCAGGGCGGCCCCAACGGCGACCTCTACCTGCGGGTCCACATCGCGCCGCATCCGCGCTTCGAGCGCGAGGGGGCCGACTTGCAGGCGACGGTCGAGGTGCCGCTCTACACCGCCCTCCTCGGTGGCGAGGTGCGGGTCCCGTCGCTCGGCGGGCAACTCGCGCTGCGCATCCCGCCGGAGACCCAGAACGGGCGCGTCTTCCGGCTGCGCGGCAAGGGGCTGGCGCGCGACGGCGCGGGCAATCGCGGCGACCTGCTGGCGCGCGTGAAGGTCGCCCTGCCGACCGGCCTCAGCGAGCGCGAGCGCGAGCTCTTCGCCGAGCTGCGGGCCATCCGCGAGCCCCAGGCCGCGTATTCGGGCGACTAATCGGACCCAACTCGCCGGCCCGACGCCGCGCTGTCCTTTCGTACAGGCGGCCGGTGGTACTTCAGCAGGCCCGCCCGCCATCGAATGACCACCGGCCGAACCGTTCGACCGGACGATGTGCGCCCGCCGCGCGCGTCATAGAATGCTCCCAGTAACGAGCGCGGCGCGGCGGACGGCACGGACGCTGCGCCGGGGGATTTTCCGAACGACGCGGCCCCACGGGGCGCGATCTTTCGACCGGGTTGTGCGAACGGCGGCCCCTATCGGTATCACGGCCGCCCGAATGCGAGCGCAGCATTCGTCGGCGGGGGGATTTCCCTCGCGGCGTCTGCCCCAACGGATTTGCGGCTTTCCCAACGCTTTGTGGACGCGACGACGCGGCCGGCGGGCCTTCCGCCGGCCGCGTCGCCATCCCCCGCGCCAGCGACGATGCTCACTGCCGCCAACTCTGCGTCACCCGGTCAAGCGCCGCGACCTCCGCGTCGGTGAGGGACCAGCCGAGCGCGCCGGCGTTGCTCGCCGCCTGCCGCTCGTTCTTCGCGCCGGGGATCGGCAGGACGCCCGGCTGGCGGATCAGCCAGTTGAGCGCGACCTGCCCCGGCGTCTTCCCGCCGTGGTCCGCGCCGATGCCCCGCAGCAACTCCACCACCGGCATCGCCCGGCCAAGATTGGCGGCGCTGAACGACGGGAAGGCCCGGCGCCATCCCCCCGGCCGCGCGGCGGGGCCGTACTTGCCGGTCAGCAGGCCCTGCGCCAGCGGGCTGTAGGCGATCAGCGTCACGCCGATCTCGCGGCAGGCGGCGAGGACGCCGTCAACCTCCGGCCGTCGCCACAGCAGGCTGTATTGCACCTGGTTCGACGCCAGCGGCACGCCGCGCCGCGCCAGCGCCTCCTGCGCCCGGCGGGTCTGCTCGGCGGTGTAGTTGCTCACGCCGACCGCGCGCACCTTGCCGTCGGCGACGACATCGGCCAGCGCGTCCATCAGCCCCGCGATCGAGAAGATCGGCAGCGGGAAGTGGATCTGGTAGAGGTCGATCCGCTCTGTCCCAAGCCGGCGCAGGCTGCCCGCGACCGCGCGCCGGATCGCCCGCGGCTCGAAGCGCCGCCAGGGCCAGGGGAAGAACTTCGTCGCGATAACGGCGTGCCGCCCGGCCCGGCGCAGCGACCGCCCCAGCAGCCGCTCGGACTCGCCGCGTCCGTAGAACTCGGCCGTGTCGAAGAGCGTCACCCCCGCGTCGAGGCTCGTCCGCACCGCCGCCGCCAGGTCCTCCTCCCCGTACTCGACGCCGTACCCCCACAGCCGCCGCTCGCCCCAGGCCCACGTCCCGACGCCGAGCGGCGCCACCCGCAGTCCGCCCTGCCCGATCGTGAGAACCTCTTCAACCGTTGGCACACTCATTGTTCGCCCATCACCTCGCGCATGTCCGCGACCGGCCCCTGGCGCCATCCTCCCGCCTATTGCACGATCGTGGCCGCGCGACGACGATCGGCCTGGAGATCTGCGGGTGGGTCGCGCACGGCGGGAATGGGCGGCCGGGCGCGAGGGTTTACGATAATAGGAGGTGTAGGGCGATGGGACGCGAGGCGGTGCCGGGGTCCATGGTAAGGTCGGCGTTGCGGGTCTGGCTGATCGTCCTGCGCATCCAGATTGCCCGCGCCACCATCGGCCGGCTAGCGCAACAACACAGGAGTACCGCGATGTCCATCGGCGAAACGATCCGCCGGGAAGTTCTCAGTTGGCCCGGCGTTACCGAGGTGCCGCACCGCTTCGGCGGCGTCGAGTTCCGCCTCGGCAAGCGCGAACTCGGCCACCTGCACGGCGACTACCTCGCCGACCTGCCGTTCCCGGTGCGCGTCCGCGAGGAGTTGGTCCGCGAGGGCCGGGCGCTGCATCACCACATTCTGCCGATGATGTGAACAATTCGCGCCGCCATTCCGGCTCCCCGGTCCCCGCGCTGTAGGTGGGAATCCACGCCTCGCCCGCGTAGCGCGGATCGTGGTCGCTGGCGTAGACCCTGACCCGCACCTCCATCAGCCCCAGCAGGGCGCGGCGCTGCTCGTAGTTGGCGGTCGCCGCCTTCGTCGCCAGCGCCCGGCACCACGCCGCGGCCTGGTCGAGCCGGTCGCGCGCTTCCTGCCAGGCCGCACGACGCGCCACCAGCCGGCCCCGGTCGGCTTCCAGGGCGCGTTTCTGTCCCGCCAGGGCTTGCAGCTTCACCAGCAGCGGCGCCGCCGCGTCGACGTCTTCGAGGGTTGCCACCGCGTTCGCCGTGACCACCTGCTGGCGTGACAGTTCGGCCAGCGAGCGGTCGAGGGACGCCAGGTCGGCGGCGGTCGGGTCGTCGCGTTGCTGGGGGCGCCACTCGGCCGTCAGCACCTCGGGGCGGGTGATCCGGTCGATCAGATAGTCCCATACCTCGCGGTCAAGCTTGGCGGCGGTGATGCCGAACGTCGGGCAGCCGTGCCGATCGCGCGCATTGCCCGAGCAGACATAGAGCGCCGAGATCGTCCCGTTCTTCTTCCGGTCGGGGCGCACCGCGAGCCCCGAGCCGCAGTAGCCGCAACGGGCAAAACCGCGCCGCAGCAGGGCCGCCTCGAGGGCCAGGACCGGCGGCCGGCCGGCGCGCTGGGTCTTATTGTCGGCGAGGAGCTGCTGCACCGCGCGGAAGGTGGCGCCGTCCACCAGCGGCGGGACCGCCGCGGCGGGAAGGATCACCTGCTCCTCGATGGCGCGCTCGCGGCGGGTGTAGCCGCCGCCCGGTTTGCGCTCGAACTGCCAGCGCCAGCCGCGCGCCTCGCCGGCGTAGGCGGGGTGGCTGAGCAGGTTCTTGATCGAGGTCGGCCCCCAGGTCGCGCACCCGGTCGGCGAGGGGATGCCCTCGGCGGCCAGCGCCGCCCCCAGCCCGCGCAGGGAACGCCCGGCGAGATAGTCGGCGAAGAGGCGCTGCACCACGGGCGCCGTCGCCGGGTTGGGGTCGTAGCCGCTCTTGTCCGGGCGCCACTGGTAGCCGTAGAGCGCCTTCGAGCCGCTGAGGGGCCGGCCCCGCTCCAGGCCGGCCCGCTTGCCGCGCAGCGTCCGCTCCTTGATCTTCTCGCGCTCGATCTCGGCGGCGAAGCCCTTAACGCTGCGGACCAACTTCCCGATCGGCGTCTTGTCGAACTCCTCAGTGACGAACAGCAGCGCGGCGCCGGCGCGCTCGGCCTCGTCGTCGAGGATGTAGAGGTGCGCCTGCTCGCGGCTGAGGCGATCGACGGCATAGGCGACGACCGCGCCCACCTCGCCGCGGCGCAGGGCCTCCCGGAGCGCCGTCAGGCGCGGCCGTTCCCACAGTTCGGAGCCGGTATGCACCTCGCGATAGACGTGCGCCTCGGCGACCGCATACCCGTGCTCGACGGCGTAGCGGCGGCAGGCGGCCTCCTGCGTGTCGAGCGAGGTGCCGTCCTCCTGCCCGGCGGTCGAGACGCGGCAGTAGATCGCCGCCCCTTGTGGTCTGGCCGTGCCCATCGTGTACACTCCCCCTGCCCGTCGGTGCTCGTGACACCGCGGGCGCTACGCGCCGCCTGGCTCGTTCAGGCGGCGTCTTTTCCCTCAACGATTGCCGGCCCCTCGCCCTCCCCGAACAGCAGCCAGCCGGGCGTCACGTCAAGCGCCTCCGCGAGCTTCCGCACAGTGGACGGCCTCGGCATCTCGAAGCGGTCATTCTCCGCCCGTGAAATCGTCACCACGGGCACGCCCGAACGGGCCGCCAAGTCCTCCTGACTCAGCGCCAGGCGCAACCGCGCCGACCGCAGCCTTTCGCCGATAGTGCTCATGCGGCACTCCTTTCCTTCGCACATATAATATCACTAACTTGTCACTCTTGACAAGTAGTCGTCGAAGTTGTATGGTTAACTTGTCGATAGTGATAAGTTTGGCGGCAAGGAAAGGCCCTTGAGTGATCGCCTTGGTAAGCACCACTCAGAGGCCGCGAGTACCGGGGCCGAAGCCCCAGAAAGGCAAGTCTAGCATGGAGCGCACGTTCAGCAAGCCCCCCGCCGCCCGCCAGCTCGAAGCCCGCGCCCGCGCCCGCACCCTCGGCGTCAAGGTCGCCGTCGTCTCCGAGGCCCGCCGCTACGTCACCGCCTCGCAGTNAGAGGAGGTGCTGGTGTGAGCGCGGGGACCGACCAATCCGCGCGTGCCGGGCAGCCCGGCACCTTCGGCCTGCTGTGGCGGATGATGCGCTACCGCCCCTGGCTCTACCTGACCGACTGCTTCTTCTGGACGCTGATCCACGTCGCGCCGATCGTGCCGGGGCTGATCGCCAAGGCCTTCTTCGACCGCCTCAGCAACAACGCGCGGCTCGACGCCGGCGTCTGGGGGCTGATCGCCCTGGTGCTGGTGACGGCGGCGGCGCGGATCGGCCTCACCTTCGGCGGGCTGCTGGCCGACATCCCGCACCGCTTCACGATGAGCGCGCTGCTGCGCCGCAACCTGCTGGAGCGCATCCTGGAGCGACCGGGCGCGCGGGCGGTGCCGGGCGCGCCCGGCGAGGCGCTCAGCCGCTTCCGCGACGACGCGGCGCAGGCCGAGGACGCGATCAGTTGGACGCTCGACACGATCGGGACGGCCTTCTTCGCGATCGTCGCGGTCGGCATCCTGCTGAGCATCAACGCGCGGCTCACCCTCCTCGTCTTCGGCCCGCTGGTCGGCGTCGTCGCGGTCGCGCGCCTGGCCGGGCGCCGGGTGGAGGCCTACCGCAAGGCCAGCCGCGAGGCCACCGGCCAGGTGACCGGCGCGATCGGGGAGATGTTCGGCGCGGTCCAGGCGGTGCAGATCGCCGGGGCCGAGGGGCGGGTGATCGCCCACTTCCGCGGTCTGAACGACGCGCGCCGCCTCACGATGCTGCGGGATCGTGTGCTGACGCAGATCCTCGACTCGGTCTTCGCCAATACCGTCAGCCTCGGCACCGGCCTGATCCTCCTCCTCAGCGCGCAGTCCATGCGCGACGGCTCCTTCACGGTCGGCGACTTCGCGCTCTTCGTCTACTACCTGGCCTTCGTCACCGAGTTCACGCAGGAGCTCGGCACCTTCCTGGCGCACTACCAGCAGACCGGCGTGTCGTTCGGGCGGATGGTGGCGCTCCTCCAGGGCGCCCCGCCCGGCCGGCTGGTCAGGCACGCCCCGCTCCACCTGAGCGGCCCGCTCCCTGAGCCGCACGCGCCCGCCCGGTCGCCGGCGGACCAGCTCGACACGTTGGAGGTGCGCGGCCTGACCTACCGCCACCCCGACTCCGGGCGCGGCATCGAAGGGGTGGACCTGCGCCTGGAGCGCGGCGCCTTCGTGGTGATCACCGGGCGGATCGGCGCGGGCAAGACGACCCTCCTGCGGGCGCTGCTCGGCCTGCTGCCGGCGCAGTCGGGCGAGATCCGCTGGAACGGGCGCGTCGTCGCCGATCCCGCCGCCTTCTTCGTGCCGCCCCGGTCGGCCTACACGCCGCAGGTGCCGCGCCTCTTCAGCGACACCCTCGGGGACAACATCCTGCTCGGCCTGCCGGCGGGCGCGGCCGGCGTGGACCTGCCCGCCGCGATCCACCTGGCGGCCCTGGAGCGCGACCTGGCCGGGATGGACCGGGGGCTGGAGACGGTCGTCGGCTCGCGCGGCGTGCGCCTCTCCGGCGGGCAGGCGCAGCGGGCCGCCGCCGCGCGCATGTTCGTCCGCGCGCCCGAACTCCTCGTCTTCGACGACCTCTCCTCCGCGCTCGACGTGGAGACCGAGCAGATCCTCTGGGAGCGCCTCTTCGCCGCGCGCGACAGGGGCCGCGCCGCGACCTGCCTCGTCGTCTCGCACCGCCGCGCCGCCCTGCGCCACGCCGACCACATCCTCGTGCTGAAAGATGGCCGCGTCGAGGCCGAGGGCGCCCTCGAAGGGCTGCTGGCGACGAGCCCCGAGATGCAGGCGCTCTGGCGCGGCGAGCTGCGGGAGGCTGAGGCTGAGTATGGGGGCTCGTCCTGAAGCGGTATAGTATCTCTTGACTGAGGGTGCCGGTCGGCAAATTCGTGTCGGCGGCGGCCGGTGCCTCGTACACGACTTCCTGCTCGTAGACTTGCTCGATCTCGGCCTGTTCCCAGTAGTAGCCCCGGTTGAATCGGTCCCGAAGTTCGTTCGCCGTCACGCGCACTTCGCGGGAGTAACTCATGGATACCCCGATCGAAGTAACGATTCGCGCGCAACTGGCCCGCTGGCTGAGCGGGGCGTTGTCGTTTAATGAGTTCTGGGGATGGCTTGCGCCGCTCCAATTCGCGGTCGCGGACGATCCACCCGCGAAGCGCCTGCTCTATCAGATCATCGGTCGTCTCGATGAGTACGATAACGGCGACTGGACCGACGCGCAACTCCGCGAACACCTCCTGGCGCTCCTCCCCCGCGAGTCGGTCGCCGAGATTCGGACGACCTGATACGTTCTCCGCGCAGCCGATCACAATCCGCGCTAGGTGATGCATCCGGCAAGGTGATGCCGCTTCTAGCCGGTAGCGGATCATGGGGTGACACCTCAATTGTCAGCCCCGGTACCGTTGCCAGATGCCTGCGAAAAGTTCGGGCTACCTGCCGGATGCACCACGTAGGATGAGCGCAGGGCACGGCCTGCCACTGACGGTCACGATGCGGACGCACGGTGCTCCGCGATGACGCAGCCCGCGCGCCCGGTCGAGAGATCCCGGGCCAGGACGTCGACGACCGCGAAGCCGTGGTTCTCCAGCACCGCCGACAGCGCCGCGGCTGTCTCCTCGACCTTGCCCGGGTCGAGCGGCTGGTACGGGAGGTAGAACCGGCCGCCGGGCGCGAGGCGGTCCCTGATGATCGCCAGCTCCCGCGTCGGCTCGCCGCGCGAGAAGACTCCGACGTGGATGGCGAAGATCGTGTCGAACCGCGCGTCGCCGAGGTCGACCTCGTGCAGCTCGCCGGCCTGAAAGGACGCCAGGCCCGCGGCGACGTACTCGGCGTTCCGCCGCTCCGCCGCCGCGATCATCGTCGGCGACCGGTCGATCGCGACGATGCGGCCGCCGTCCAGCCGCTCGCACACCAGCGACACCGCGACGCCGTGCCCGCAGCCGATCTCCAGGAGCCGGTCGGCCGGTCGCACGGCCAGCGTGTCCACGGCCCACACCAGCCGTTCCGCCGCCTCACGCCGCTTCACCGAGCACCTCCGCTCGAGCTATCGCACGCGCACGCAAAGGCACTCCCCCGTTCACCAGCGAGCTAATCGCTCGCCGCGGCGGTGCGCCGCTCGCGGTCGCGGCCCTGCCGTCGCGCCTGACGGTCGGCGCGGCGGCGGTCGCGGTCGGGGCCGTCCTCCGCGGCGCGCGCGGCCGCGTCGAGGAGGCGGGCCTTGTGCTCCTGGATCAGCTTCAGGAGGTGGTCGAGCGCCTCCTCCCAGCCCATCTTCAGGCCGCGCGTCGTCAGGCGCAGGCTGCTCGGGCCGATGAAGAGCGCGTCCTTGAAGAGGCGGCGCAGCGCGAGCTGGTCGAGCCCGGCGGTCGGGACCGGGCGCAGGGTGAGGTTATGGTCGCGCATCGTCACCGCCTCCAGGCCGAGCGCGACCGCCTGCAGCTTGATCGACGCCAGGTAGCCGAGCGCGCGCACCTCGTCCGGCAGCGGCCCGAAGCGGTCGGTCAGCTCCTTGAGGAGATCGTCCAGCTCGGGCTGCGCGCGGACGGCGGCGATCCGGCGGTACTCGCGCACCCGCGTCGCCGGGTCGGCGATGTAGTCGTGCGGCAGCAGGGCGGTGATCGGTAGGTCGAGCAGGACCGGGCGCTCCTCCTCGACCGCCACGCCGGTGCGGCGCTCCTCGACCGCCGCGTTGAGCAACTGGACGTAGAGCTCGAAGCCGACCTCGGCGATGTGGCCCGACTGCTCCGCCCCGAGCAGGTTGCCCGCCCCGCGCAGCTCGAGATCCTTCATCGCGATCTTGAAGCCCGCGCCGAGCTCGGTCGCTGACTGGATCGTCTCCAGCCGCTCCTGCGCCTCGCCGGTCAGCGGCTGGTCCTGGCGGTAGAGCAGGTAGGCGTAGGCGCGGCTGCTCGACCGCCCGACCCGCCCACGCAACTGGTGCAACTGGGTCAGCCCGTAGTGCGGCGCGTCGTTGATCACGATCGTGTTGACCGCGGGGATGTCCAGCCCCGACTCGACGATCGTCGTGCAGACCAGCACGTCGTACTCGCGCTTGATGAAGTCGAGCATCACCCGCTCGAGCCGGCCCTGATCCATCTGGCCGTGGCCCATGGTGATCCGCGCCTCCGGCACCAGCTCCGCCAGCCGCGCCGCGACCATCGGCAGCGTCTGCACGCGGTTGTGGACGAAGAAGACCTGCCCGCCGCGGTCGATCTCGCGCAGCAGCACCTCGCGGACCAGCGCGTCGTCGCTCGGCGTGACGAAGGTGCGGATCGGCAGGCGCTCCTCCGGCGGCGTGTCGATCGTGCTGAGGTCGCGGATGCCGGCCAGCGAGAGGTAGAGGGTGCGCGGGATCGGCGTGGCGGTCATCGTCAGCACGTCGACCGTCGCGCGGAACTTCTTCAGCCGCTCCTTGTGCGCCACCCCGAAGCGCTGCTCCTCGTCGACGATCAGCAGGCCGAGGTTGCGGAAGCGCACATCGGTGCTCAGAATCGCGTGCGTCCCGATGACGATGTCGACCTTCCCCTCGCCGAGGTCGCGCTTGACCCGCTCGCGCTCGGCGGCCGGGCGCAGCCGCGACAGCATCTCGATGCGGATCGGGAACGCCCCCAGCCGCTCGGTGAAGGTGCGCGTGTGCTGGAGGGCCAGCACGGTCGTCGGGACCAACACCGCCACCTGCGTCCCGCCGTTGACCGCCTTGAAGGCGGCGCGCAGCGCGACCTCGGTCTTGCCGTAGCCGACGTCGCCGGCGACGAGGCGGTCCATCGGGCGCGGGCGCTCCATGTCGGCCTTGACCTCGGCGATCGCCTTGAGCTGGTCCTCCGTCTCGACGTAGGGGAACGACTCTTCCAGCTCGCGGTCCCACTGCGTATCGGGGCCGAAGGCGTGGCCGGGCAGCGCCTCGCGCGCGGCGTAGAGCGCCAGCAGCTCGTCGGCCAGGTCGGCGACCGCGCGCTGCACCCGCCGCTTCGTCTTGGCCCACTCCGGCGAGCCGAGCCGGTTGAGCGCCGGGGCGTCGTCGCCGGTGCCGGTGTAGGGCGCGATGCGGTCGGTCTGGTCGATCGGCACGTAGAGGCGGTCGTTGGCGGCGTACTCGAGGACCAGGAACTCGCGGGTCGGGGCGGGGCCGCCCTCCGGCGGCGGCGAGCCGACCGTCATCGTCGTCGGGCCGGCGTAGCGCGCGATCCCGTGCTCCAGGTGGACGACGTGCTGCCCCGGCGTCAGCGACTGCGCGAAGGCGCGGTGCTGCGCCGCGGTGCGCCGCGACTGGCGCCGGACCACGCGGGTCGTGCCGAAGATGTCGCGGTCGGTCAGGACGGCCAGCGCCCGCGATCTCTCGGCCCCGCCCGCCTCCGGCACGCTCGCGTCCGGCTCGTCCTCCCCGGCGGCGGGATCGTAGACCCAGCCCTCACCGAGATCGCCCTGCACGATCGTCAGCGGCGGCAGGGGGAGGGCAGGCGGTCCTCGGCGGCGGCGGGGAAGATGTCGCGCTCGGCCAGCAGCTCCCGCAGGCGCGCGGACTGCTCGGTGACGATCACCGTGCGCCGCCCCGCGCGGGTCGCCTTCGTGAGATCGCCCGCCAGCCGGGCGATCCGCCCGGCGTAGGCCGCCGGCTCGCGCAGCATCGCCCAGGCGTCGGTCGGCGCGTCGGGGTCCTCGCCCTGGCCGAGATCGAGCCGCGCGAAGGCGCCCGTCCCCGCCTGGACCTCCGCCCAGGTGTGATAGGGGCGCAGGAGGCCGCGCGGCAGCCCCCCCCCGGCCTCGAAGCCGAGGCGTAACTCCTCCGCCTGGGCCGCCACCTGATCCGCCGCCAGCCGCGCCGCGCCCGGCTCGTCGAAGACGACGACCGCGCCCAGGGCCAGGTAGTCGGTCAGGCGGGCGGGCGCGGGGCTGAAATAGGGCGCGAAGAGATCCTGCACCGGCGGCGTCTCGGTCCCTTCGAGCATCTCCAGGCCGCGCCCCCACTCGGCCAGCACCTCCGGGCGCAGCGACGCGATGTCGAGCGCGCGGAGCCGGTCGAGCGCGGCGGCGCGATTCCAAAGGGGCAACTCGCTGGCCGGGAGGATCGTCAGCTCGCGCAGCCGGCCGGTCGAGCGCTGGGTGACCGGGTCGAACGGGCGCAGCGAGTCGATCTCGTCCCCGAAGAGTTCGATCCGCACCGGCCCGTCCGCGCCGGGCGGGAAGACATCGATGATCCCGCCGCGCCGGCTGAACTGCCCCGGCCCCTCGACGGTGGTCACCGGCTCGTAGCCGGCCGCCAGCCAGCCGGAGAGGGCCGGGCCGACGTCGAAGCGGTCGCCGGGCCGCAGCGTCTGGCGGCGGGCGCGCAGCGCCTCCGGCGTCATCAGCTGCTGCTGCAAGCCGCGCGCGCTGGCGATCAGCACGGTCGCCCCGCCCTGCTCGCCGTCGCGCGCGCAGAAGCTGGTCGAGCAGGCCCAGCCGTGTCGCCGCGGCGACCGGGTCGACCGGCAACTGCTCGTAGGGGAGCGCGTCCTGCGCCGGCCAGAGCAGCACCTCCTCCCCCGCCGCCAGGTAGCAGGCCAGCCCGTCGTAGAGGCGGGCGGCGCCGTCCTGCCGCGAGGCGACGACGAGTAGCGGCCGGTCGAGCGCGCGGGCCAGCGCCGCGATCGCGACCGGCCGCGCCCCGCCCGGCACGCCCTCCACCGCCAGGGCGGGCGGCCCCCGCCGCCCCGGCGGCCGCGCGCGCGCGCCAGCCCGCGACCCGTTCGTCGCGCAGGAGATCGTCGAGCAGTGTAGTCAGCAGCATGGTCCCGGTCGTCTCCCGCTTGTCGTCCATTCGCCGGACAACACAAAAAAAAGCCGGATCGCGTGAACCGGCCCCTGCACGGCGCTGGCTTGCCTGCCAGCAGGGGTAACTATACCACGCGCGCGCCGGCGGCGGGCGCCGGGCGGCCCTCACCCACCCCCGGCCCCGCCGCCACGCCTGGGGGCGCCCGGCGCCCGGCTCCCAATGCTGGGCGAAGGAGGGGGAGCAGGGGCCGATGGGTCGGACCGCGGCGGGGCGGGGGCGCCGCGTCCGGGCGCGACCAGTCGCGGGAGGAGGTGGAATGGGGGGATTCGGGGGCATTCGGGGCCTCCTCTCGAGCCATCGATGTGGTCGTTTCCCTTGCTGGGGCAACAGAATCACGCCGGGCGAGGGCGGTTCGTTTCGCGAAAACGCCGTTCTCGCGATCGGGCGCAGCCGCGCGGTCGGCGGGGCGTGCGCGCCCGGATACCGACGGACCTGGCGGCGGGAGCGGGCGGTGCCAGGGGGCGGGGGCCGCGCGATCGGGCGGGTGGGCGCGCCGGTGTCCGGCTGGCCGAGGACCCACGGCTGAACTGTCGCGCGCGGGCAGAACCCGCGCCGTATCCGCGGCGGGCGGCGGTCCCCGGGCGCCCCGCGACTGGCACGCCGCGCCGCGCGGGTGGGGCGGGTGCTAGCCGGGTTGCCGGTCGGCCTCCAAGAAGGGGCGAACGACGCGCAGCAGCGCCTCGGGCGCGCCGTAGTTGATCGTGTGCGCGGCCCCCCGGACGATCACCAGCCGGCCCCGCGGCAGGAGGCGGGTCGCCTCCTCGGCCCACTCCTGTGGGACGATCGGGTCGCGCGACCCGCGCATGACGATCGTCGGGACCGCCATCCGCGGGAGCTTGTCCTCGATCGGGTCGCGCAGCGCGTGTTGCAGGGTGCGCCAGGTCCGCAGCGGGCCGGCGCGCAGGTAGCTGGCGATGACGACGAAGGGCTGCGCGGGGCTCGCGGGTCGAGTCGATCAGGAGGCGCCAGATCTGCTGGCGCGCGGTCCGGGCGCGCGGGTCCATCGTCGGCCCGAGGAGGATGGCGCGCGTGAGCCGCGCCGGGTAGCGCAGGGCGAAATCGGCGATGATCTGGCAGCCATCGAGTTGCCGATCAGCGCCGCGCGCCCGATCCCCACCCGCCCCATCCAGGCCGCCAGCGCGTCGGCCAGTTCCGGCACCGTCAGCGCCTGCCGCGGTTTGCTGCTCCGCCCGAAGCCGGGCAGGTCGGGCGCGTAGACGCGATAGTGCGGGGCCAGCGCGCGTGCGGCCGGCAGCATGTAGCGGCTGGAGACGCCGAGGCCATGCACCAGCACCACGATCGGCGCCTCGGGCGGGACCGGATCGCGCGAGACGCGCGCGTGGACCCGCCAGCCGCACACCTCGGTCCAGAAACTCCCCAATCGGCTCACTCGTCGCCCCCTATCGCTCCCCAACCGTCACCCCATGTAGTCCGCGCTCCCCGATTGCCGAGGGCCGCTGACCTGACTACTTGCGCCATCCGGATCAGTCGGGCTACTCCAATGGGGACTGCAGGCCGACTACGATCCAGATGCGGTGTGCCTGCACCAGCCAATCGCTGTTGAGCTGCAGGAGGACGATAGTTGCGCGGCCCGTGGGCGTCAGTCCCTCGACCGTCACGCCATCGTCAGCCCACGCGAAGTGATCAGCCCAGCGCTGCTGTCGCGGGTGGAATAGCGGGACAAGCCGCCCGTCGCGCGGATCGACCGCCTGCTGGCGTGGCCCCTTGAACTCGTTGCACCGATAGCAGGAGAGGCAGAGGTTGTCCGGCGCCGAGACTCCGCCCGCGACGAGTGGGGTGATGTGCTCGATGACCGTCGGGACACCGACGATCGAGGGGCTGCGGCAGTACGCGTAGCGCCAGCCATCGCGCTCGGCGACCTGTCGGCGCAGGGCGGCCGGGATCCGCGGGCGACGCGCCATCGGCTACGGCGCGGTGGGGATGGTGCGGCCGCGCCACTTGAGCAACGCCAGCGCGACCGAGCGCCGTGCCACGAAGCGATCGGCCGCCTCGCGCAGCGTCTCGAGATCCCGCTGCTCGGCCGGCGTTAGTGGGCCGGCCTCGGCCTTGCGCAGCAGGCGCCGATGGCGCCGCCAGTCTGTCGCCGACGAGGGCTCCTTGGCGACTGCCCACAACGCCTCGTCGTTCAAGGGCGCCAGGGTAGCCACGAGGTCGTGCTGCGCGGGTGGGAGATCGTCCGGCGACAGCGGCAAGTTGCCGCGGATCGTCTGGACGAGGATCTCCTGGAGCGGCCGGCGCGTCACGGTGGCCATGCCCTCCAAACGCCGGTAGATCTCCTCGGGCAACTCAATGTTGATCGTCTGTGTGGCCATCCGGCCCCTTCCTCTCGTGTCGTCCGGCGCCCGCGCCCGGTGACTGCTCGCGCGGATACCCCGGCGCGGGTGCGCCGCATCGAGGAGCGAGGGGATCAAGACACTCGCGCCGCACGCTGCCGCCGCCCTGCTCCGCTCGATTGTACCGCCGGGGCCGTTCGGTAGCCACCACCGCCTTCAACCACCGCAATCCCCCAATCCCCTGCCCCGCGCCGTTTGACAGAACATCGCCTCGCCACTATTATGGCTACTCGGCGGCCGGCATCCGGGCCGGCGTCGGTCGCTGCGGCGGTGATGGGGACGAAGAAGCACGAATGGCGATCATCGAGTTCCACGGCGTCAACAAGTGGTTCGGGAAGCTGCACGTCCTCAAGGACATCAACCTCGCCATCGAGCAGGGCGAGGTGGTGGTCATCATCGGCCCGTCCGGCTCGGGGAAGAGCACGCTGATCCGCTGCATCAACCGCCTGGAGACGATCCAGGAGGGGCAGATCATCGTCGACGGCCAGCACGTCGAGAGTCCCAAGACCGACATCCGCCGTATCCGGCAGGAGGTCGGGATGGTCTTCCAGAGTTTCAACCTCTACCCGCACAAGACGGCGCTGGAGAACATCACCCTGGCGCCGACGCGCGTGAAGCGGCTGCCGCGCGGCGAGGCCGAGCGGACCGCCCACCAGCTCCTCGACCGGGTCGGCATCGCGGAGAAGCACGATGCCCGGCCGGGGCAGCTCTCCGGCGGGCAGCAGCAGCGGGTCGCGATCGCGCGCGCCCTGGCGATGTCGCCGAAAATCCTCCTCTTCGACGAGCCGACCAGCGCGCTCGACCCGGAGATGATCAAGGAAGTCCTCGAAGTGATGAAGGACCTCGCGCGCACCAAGATCACGATGGTCGTGGTGACGCACGAGATGGGATTCGCGCGCGAGGTCGGCGACCGGGTCATCTTCATGGACGAGGGGCGGATCGTCGAGACCGGGACGCCCGAGCACTTCTTCCAGGCGCCGGAGCAGGACCGGACCAAGCTTTTCCTCTCGAAGATCCTGTAACATTTCGGCGGAGAACGCGCGATCGCGCCGCGAGCGTCCCCGGTGGCGGCGCGGCGCGGCAATGTCCCCCGGCCGGGAGCCGGGGGTGGTAGGCCACCACTGGTGGCGGAAGACAAGGGAGCGCGCATGCAATCGGCACGATTTCTCTGGCAAGCCCTCGCGGGACGAGCCGCGGCGTTCGTCGCGCTGCTCGTCCTGGCCGTCCCGCTCCTGCTGGCGGCCTGCGGCAACACCGGCGAGCCGACCGTCCAGGGGACGGCCCCGACCGCGACGACGGGGGCGGGCGGCGCCGGCGCCGCCGGCACGGCCCGCGGGACGGCAAGTCCCGCCGCCGGCGGTGGGGCCGGGCTCGACGCGATCCGGCAGCGCGGGACCCTGCGCGTCGGCGTGAAGTACGACGCGCCCCCGTTCGGCTCGCTCGACCCGCGCACCAACCAGGTCAGCGGCTTCGACGTCGACCTCGCGCGCGCGATCGCCGGCCAGATCCTCGGCGACCCGAACAAGGTCGAGTTCGTCCAGGTGACCTCGCAGAACCGCATCCCGCAACTGCAAAACGGCCAGATCGACATGTTCCTCGCCACCGCGACGATCACCCCGCAGCGGCTGCAGGAGATCAACTTCTCCGACGTCTATTACCGGGCCGGGCAGTCGCTGCTCGTGCGCCAGGATTCGCCGATCAAGACCTATCAGGACTTGGCGGGCAAGAACGTCTGCTCGGTGCAGGGCTCGACCCCCGAGCAGACGATCCGCCGGCTCGTCCCGACCGCGCAGGTCACGCTCTTCGAGAACTACACCGACTGCTTCACCGCGCTCCGCACCGGCCGGGTCGACGCGGTCACCACCGACAACGTGATCCTCGCCGGCTACCAGCAGCAGGACCCCAACAACCTCAAGCTGACCGGCGGGCTCTTCACCTTCGAGCCCTACGGCGTCGGCATCGCCAAGGGCAACGACGCCCTGACCCGCGCGGTCAACGACGCGCTCCGCCAGGTCAAGCAGAGCGGCGAGTACGCCCGCATCCACGAGCGGTGGCTGAAGGAGCCGCCGCCGCCCGACTTCGAGCAGTGGTACCTCCTGCCGGCGCAGGAGGCCGCCGCCCGCTTCGCGGCGCAGAGCCAGCCCGGCGGCGGCGCCACCCCCACGCGCGGCACCACCACCACCACGCGCGGGACCACGACCCGCTAAGGCCCGCGCCCGGCGCGGAGGGAATTGAACGGCCAGGGGCGGGGTCGCCGCGACCCCGCCCCTGGCGTTGCGACGAGGAGGGGACCGGTGCGCTGGTCCGTGCTGACTGACAACTTCGGGATCCTGCTGCGGGGCCTGTGGATCACGATCCAGGTCTCGGCGCTGGCCCTCCTGCTCGCCCTCGCCATCGGTGTCGTCGTCGCGACGCTGCGGGTGACGCCGAGCCGCCCGTTGCAGGTGCTCGGGGCGGCCTACGTGGAGTTCATCCGCAACGTCCCGCTGCTGGTGCTGATCTTCTTCCTCTTCTTCGCCCTCCCGAGCGTCGGCATCCGGTTGGATGCGTTCGTCGCGGGCGTCCTCGGCCTCGGCATCTACACCGGCGCCTTCATCGCGGAGGTGCTACGCAGCGGCATCGCCGGCATCCCGCGCGGCCAGTTGGAGGCGGCGACCGCGTCGGGGATGACCTACGTGCAGGCGATGCGTTTCATCATCTTGCCGCAGGCGATCCGCGCCACGGTCCCGCCGCTCGGCAACAACGCGATCAACCTGATCAAGAACTCGTCGCTGGTCAGCACGATCTCGGTCTTCGACATCCTCGGGACGGCCAACCTGATCGGGTCGCGCACCTTCGCCTACACCCCGGTCCTCCTCGGCGCCGCGCTGCTCTACCTCACGCTGACGATCCCGGCGGCGCTGGCAATCAACCTACTGGAGCGGCGGCTCCGCGTGGGGCAGCGGTAGGGGGCGGCGTGCCTGATCTCTCCTGGCTCTTCAACCGCGACATCCTCGGCTTCCTGCTCGGCGGGCTCGCCTACACCCTGGCGCTGGCGGCGATCGCGATCGCGATCTCGTTCGTCCTGGGCCTCCTGCTGGCGCTGGCGCGGCTCTCCCGATTCCCGCTCCTCCATTACCCGGCGCTGCTCTACATCGAAATCGTGCGGAGCCTGCCCCTGCTGCTGATCATCTTCTTCACCTATTTCGCCCTGCCGTCGCTGATCGGGGTGCGCCTGGAGCCCTTCACGGCGGGGGTGATCGCGTTGTCGGGGTTCACCGCCGCGCTGGTGGCGGAGATCATCCGCGCCGGCATCCTCTCGGTCAACCGGGGACTCGTCGAGGCGGCGCAGGCGCAGGGCTTCACGCCGGTCCAGAGCCTGCGGCTGGTGATCCTGCCGATCGCGCTGCGGCGGATGACCCCGGCCCTGGTCGGCCAGTTCATTACGCTGCTGAAGGACACGTCGTTGACCGCGGTGATCGGCATCCTCGAGCTGCTGCGCCGGATCATCTTCGCGCAGCCGCCCTTCGATCCCGGTCTTCGCGCTGATCGCGCTCATCTACTTCGCGGTCAACTACAGCTCTCGATCGTCAGCCGGCGGCTGGAGGAGCGGCAGGCGTAGCGGCGATCGCAGTCGGGCAGTCGGGTAGAGGAGGACGGCGGCATCGTGAGCGGCGGGGTGGCTCGCCCGCGTCCACCATTCACTTCGGCTACCCGGCCGGCTCCAACGTAGCGGTCCCGGTTGACAGCGTGCGCCGCGCCGCGTATACTTCCGTTGCGCCTAATGACGTGGCACCACGGCTCTAGGTCGCCGTCCGTGGGGGTGTAGCTCAGCTGGGAGAGCGCTACAATCGCACTGTAGAGGTCGGTTCGAAACCTCCACCGCCGGATAGACGAGGAGGGCGGGGCCATCAGCCCTCTCGATCGGTCAGTCGGCGCGAGGATCGCGGGCAGGCGTAGCGGCGCGACAGCTCGCCCGCAGTCGGGCAGTCGGGTAGAGGAGGACGGCGGCATCCGCACTACCCGACTTCGCGGCTCCAACGTCGCGCGCGTCCACCATTCACTACGCGGCCGCCCGGCTACGGCGGCTCCAACGAGCGGCGGGTGGCGTGCGCCGCGTCGCACTATTCACTACTCGCCTACCTGACGTGAGAGCTCCAATCGTGGGGGTGGTGTAGAGGTCAGGTGGAATCCCCTCAGCTGGGAGCCCGCGTATACCACTACTCGGCGGGGTTCGAATCCGACGTGGCACCACCGGACAGCGAGGCGCCGGGCCGGGGCCATCCGGTCGCGCCTCCTACGGCGAGGGTAAGGGCATCTAGCGCGCCGTTGCCGGTCGCGCCCANATCGTCATCGGCTCCCGCCGACCGGCGTGGGGCGCCCGGACGCGGCGGTCGCCGGACCGAGGACGTGCAGGCGCCTCCAGGCGCGCCGCGCCGTCCGGGCGCGGCACCGTCCAGATGGTCGGTGCGCTCCCAGCGGATGAGCACGCGCCCCGTCGGTCGCGTAGCGGAACGCGTTGGGATTCTGGCCGAGGGCGTGGCCGGCCTCGGCGTAGGGCCGCCGGCCGGCGAGAAGGCCTCCAGGCGGTCCCCTCCTGGGCGGCGGCGAGGGTGAAGACCGCGCGGTCGTAGCGCCGTCAGGGCGGGGTCTTCCCCGTCCCCGGCGACGCGCGTGGATCGCGACGCGCGAAGCGCGCGGCGGCGCCTCGATCCGCGAGGCAGGGGGCGTGCGCATCGGCGCGCGATCCTCGCGGGCCGGCGTGCTGACCGGCGCGGCGCCGGGACATTCTCGCTGATTCCCGCCATAGCGGTGCCACCGGCTGGTGGCGCGAGCCGCGCGCCCAGGCCGCGTGACCGCGGCGATGGGCCAGCGCCTCGTGGCGGCGCGCCGCGCCAGCGCGTGCGCCCCGTCAGTTAGCACTGCGGCGCACGCTACGGCGATCGCGGCGCTGCTGCCGTGCCGCGCCTCCCCCTCGGTCCGCACCAGCGCGCCGTGCGGGGCGATAGCACTCGGCCATGCAACGGTCGGGACGAACCGTCGTCTATCGATGGACGATGAGCGCGCCGGTATCACCGACCGGCGCGCCCCTCTGCCCCCTACGGCGCGGGCGCGGTGTAGCGCGGGCACGTAGCCCTCGCTCCCGCGCAGCCAATTCAGGCCCTCGACCGTCGTCTCCGCCGATCTCCTCCAGGCGCGTGTCGTCGCCAGGCCGCGAGGCGCCGGGGCGAGCGGCGCAGGTAGACTCGTCACCGGCGCGCGGCGGCGCCGGGGTCGCGGTCGGCGCCGGGGTCGGCGTGCTGACCGGCGCGACAGTCGGGACGTTCTCGAACGGGAGGGTCAGGGCTTCTTGCGGCGGCGGCGAGGCGGTCTGCTGCCGCGCCAGCGGGCTCTGCGGCAGGTAGTTGAGCCCGAAGAGCAGCACCGTGCCGATCGTCACGATGATCAGGGCGAGGCTGCTGTAGAAATACTCGCTCCGCGCCGAGATCGCCAGCGAGGGCGGGGCCGGGCGCGGCCCTTGCCAGGCGGGCGGCCGCGGATCGCCGGGGGGGATCGGTTGCTCCTCCGCCACCGCCCCCTCGGGGGCCTGCTCGCGCTCCGGCGGCGGGGCGTTCCCCGCGACCGCGCCCGCCGGCTCGCCGCTCTCGGTCAGTCGTTCGCGGCCCTCGTTCGTCAGGTACATCCCCCAATAGCCGCGCTTGGTGACGTAGATCAGCTTCCCCTGTTCGAGCCCGGTCAGCGTGCGCAGCAGTCGCGCGCGGGCCGGGCTGTTGATATAGGTGTGGCGCGGCAGGGTCGGCGGCACGATGCCGCAGCGCTGCGCCAGGCTGAACTCATCGATCTCCTTGCCGGCGCCCGCGCCCGCCAGGTCCGCGATGACGGTGAGGATCTGCCGATGCTCCTGCCTCATGGCCTTCTCCGTCTGTTCCCGCCCGGCCCGCGGCGCGGCCGGGCCACGCCGGGCGACCCCGCTCAACTGGAAGTGTACGTACAGTATACGCCCGGCGTGCCAGGTTGGCAAGAGGGGGTGGGCGAGCGGGAGGTAGGGCGGAAGCCGCCCTAGTCCTGTGGCCGGTGAGGGTAGGGCGCGCGGCGAGGTCCGCATCCGGCGACTTGGGCGCGATGGCTGGCTGGATGGCCGGTAAGCGCCGGCAGGCGCGGGGCTGATACCAGCGCCTGCCGCCCGCCACCTCGTTGTTCCACCCTATTCGGCCGGGCCGCGCGCCCTACCCTCGCCATCATCGGCCGCGCTGTCGCCGGGCAGCTTGACGCCCCAGGCCCACCAGCCTGCGCCCCACCAGTTCGTCGCCGGCGTCCCGGCCCCGTCGAAGCGGCGCCAGAGGCCGCGGGCGCGGCGCAGGGTGGCGACGTAGGGGCGCTCGACCGGGCCGGGGAGCGTCAGGACCGGGACCGGGCGGTTGCCGCGGATGACGACGCCGCGCAATCCGGCCTGGCGCATGAAGCGCCGGTACGTGTCCAGCGAGTAGTCGTTCTCGTAGAAGTCGGGCCGGAAGAGCCGCCCCGCCTCGTGCAGGCCGCGGCCCGGCCGGCCCTGCAGGCCGTAGTAGGCCAGGCGCACCCCGGCGTTGAAGACCGTGCCGACCGTCTGCACCGAGAAGCGCTCCGGCACGATGTCGGCGAAGAACATGCCGCCGGGCCGGATCACGCGCGCCATCTCGGCGATCACCCGGTCCACGTCGGCGAAGTGTTCGAGCAGGCCGAAGCTGGTCAGGATGTCGAAGGTGTCGTCGGGGAAGGGCAGGCGGTAGACGTTGCCGAGCGTGTAGGTCGCACGCAACCCCTCGCGCTCGAAGCGCCGCCGCGCGACCCGGAGCGCCGTCGGCGCGGCATCGAGGAGCGTGCAGTCGTACCCTTGCCGCGCCATGAAGGCCGAGACCTCGGCGCTGCCGCAGCCGCATTCCAGCACCGTCGCCGGCGGCGGTGGCAGGATCTCCGCCAGCGCCTCGCACTTCAGTTCGGCGAAGAGCTGTTCCTGCGCCCCGAACTCCGGCTCGGCCTCCGCGTCGAGCATCTCTCGCCACTGCCGCTCGAACACCGGCAGTGAGCCGCGCGTGTCCCCATGCCGCTCCCCCATGACCCTCGCCCTCCTACCCCCGGCCCGATCCGCCACGACGTGGCAGTATAGTGCCGCGGGAGAGAGGCGGACAAGGCGCGGGGGCGGGGGCGGCGGGCGTCAGGCCCGGCGTACCACACCATCGCCTTCGGTCCGCATTCCTCTGCCCCCGCCCCCTTCAGGCTCTCGCTTCGGCTGGCGACTGCGCCTCGGCCCACAGCCCCCTTCGGGGGCTGGAATCGGGCCCTCGCCGTGCCCGCCCGCTGTGGGCTCCAGTCCCCCGGCCTCAGGGTGCTCCCCCGGCAGGCGCGGTAGCGCGACCAACCCTACCTCCCCCCGCCCCTCGCCCCCGCCTCACACTGGCAGATAGCGCGGCCACTTCAGGATGAAGCCGAGCGGGCCGGCGAGGGTCCGCTGGAAGTCGGCCAGATGCTCGGGCGTGTTGCGCACCTGCCGGGGCGTCAGGCCCCGCTCCAGGCAATGCGCCGCCAGGGCGCCCGCCGCCTCGCCGATGTTCCACTCGACCGGGTGCAGCCGGTAGCAGCCGTTGGTGATGTGGGTCGTGCCGAGGTTCTTGCAGGCGGGGAGGAGGTTCTCCGCCCGCACCGGGATCAGCGCGCCGAGCGGGATCTCAAAGGGGTAACTGCTGATGTCGACATAATTCCGTAGCCCGCTGCTCGGGTGCAGGTCGATCCGGTAGTAGCCGATCCCGACGCTGTCGGGGAAGGATTCGGCCCCCTCCTCGCCGGGGTGGGACTGGCGCCGCGCCTCGACGCCGACGTGATCTTCCAGGACGGTGAACTCGGCGCGGATGCGGCGGCTCTCGCGCACGTAGATCGACTTCGCCAGCCCGTCGCCGGTCCCGACCACGTCGGGCCGCAGCCGCAGGCCGGGGTAGCCGTACCCCCCATCGTGGCGCGGGGCCTCGGTCTGCATCCAGTAGAGGAGGGACAGGCTCAGGCCCTTCGCGCCGCGCAGGTGCTTGCGTCGCTCCTCCTCGCCCACCCCGACGATCGGCCCGAGCCAGTAGTCGATCTGCGGCCAGTTGACCAGGGTGATGTCGCTGGCGTAGGCCCCCTCCGGGTAGTGCCGCCGGGAGAAGACGCGCCGGTAGTGCCAGAAGTCGCGGGCGCGCTCGCGGTCGGTCGGCCCGTCGAAGATCGCCCGGTGGCGGGGTTCGAGGGTGCGCGGATCGCAATCGGTCCAGCCGAGCTGCGGCCCCGGCCAGAAATCGGCCCGGTAGCCGCGCCAGAAGTCGTACTCCTCCGGCCTGGCGATCGTGTGATCCTCGCCCGGCAGATAGTCGAGCGCGAAGCACCAGGTGACGGCCTGTTGGTCGAGCGGGTCGGCCGCGCCGGGGAGGGCGTGCAATTCGCCGGTCTGCGCCCGGCTCTCCGCGCCGATGACGTGCTCGACGCCGCCCAGGTCGAGCAGGTCGCCCAGCTCGGTCGCGTCGAGGACGTAGGGGGCCTGGACGACGGTCTGCTCGCCGGTCGCGTCGTCCGTCAGGGTGACGGCGCGGACGCGGTCGCCGTCGCGCTCGACCGCGGTCGGGCGCTGGCGGAGCAGCACGTCGATCTGGCGGCCGGCGCGGTAGGGCGCGAGCAGTTCCTCGATCGCGGCCAGCGCCACCCGCGGCTCGTGGCAGAGCCGGCTGACGCCGCCCTGGCCGGGGTTGAGGTGGGGATCGGCGCGGGGCGCCGGCAGGAGTGGGTAGTTGCGGCGGTAGTAGTCGCGGATGCCCTCGCGCAGCCGACGGTAGCTGGCGGTGCAGCCGGTGCTCTCGATCCACCGGTGCTCGTCGGGCGGCACCGCCTGGGCGGTCAGTTGCCCGCCGAGCCAGTCGGTCTCCTCGGTCAGGATGACGCGCCTGCCGAGGCGCAGCGCGGCCAGCGCGCCGGCCACGCCGCCGAGGCCGCCGCCCGCGATCAGGATGTCGGTCTGCCGCTCGTTCACGGGTTCCCCACCTTTCTCCGTCCTCCCGGATGCGTCGGCGCCGGCCGATCCTATCACGGCCGGCACGCTCGGGCCGCGCGCCCCGGCTCCGCGCCGGCCTGGGGAGCGGGCCGTTGTCCTTTGGCCCGACAATTGCGGGTATCTGGCCCACCGCGCGGCGGACCCCCAATGCCCCCCGCCGCTGGTGTGGTCACCTGTACGGAAGTGCAGGGAAAAGCTGTACGTAGCACTGACTCTGACGTGAACGTAACCGTCCGTTTCTGTGCTATCATACCCCCCGTGGGCCGGGCGGCCCTCCGCGTGCGTGTTCTCGACAACCCATCAGTTTCTCACTGCCGGCCAGCGGTTGCCGTGCCAGAACCTGTCGGAGGAGGCGGCGTTTGAAGATCGTATTGCGCATCCTCAGCTACCTGAAGCCGTATTGGCTGATCACCGTCGGCGTCTACGCCGCCCTCTTCATCGCCCTCGGCCTCCAGCTCTACATCCCCCAGGTCCTCAAGCGGGTGATCGACGAGGGGATCCTCGCCGGCAATCAGGCCTATCTGCTGCGCGCCGCCGCGATCATCATCGGCCTGACCGCGCTGCAAGGCATCTTCACCTTCCTGCGCGCCTACCTGGTCCAGAACCTGGCCGAGAAGGTCGCCTACGACCTGCGCAGCGAGATGTATGAGCACCTGCAGCGCCTCTCGTTCGCCTTCTACGACCGCACCCAGACCGGCCAACTGATGTCGCGCGTCACCGACGACATCAACAACATCCGCGGCATGCTGATGATGACACTGCGGGCGCTGGTCCTGGCCATCGCGATGCTGATCGCGGTGACGGTGATCATGCTGCGCGCCGACTGGCGCCTGGCCCTCGTCGCCCTCTCCACGATGCCCTTGCTGATCTGGTGGTCGATCCGCTTCGGCATCCGCATCCGCCCGCTCTTCCTGCGCGTGCAGCAGCAGTTCGGCGTGATGACCTCCGCCTTGCAGGAGAACGTCGCCGGGGCGCGCGTCGTCCGCGCCTTCGCGCAGGAGCAGCGCGAGAACGCGCGCTTCGAGGCGGAGCTGGAGGAACTCTTCGAGCGCAACATGGCCGCCTCGCGGCGCTGGTCCCTCTCCTACCCGCTGACGCTGCTCCTCTCCGGCCTCAGCATCGGGGCGGTCCTCTGGTACGGCGGCTACCGCGTCCTCACCGGCGCGATCACCCTCGGGACGCTGGTCGCGTTCAACCGCTACCTGTCGCTCCTCAGCGAGCCGGTGCGCTGGCTCGGCTTCGTCGTCAACCGGATCGCGCGCGCGATCGCCTCGGGCGAGCGCATCTTCGAGATCCTCGACACCAAGTCGGCGGTGGCCGAACGCCCGAACCCGGTCGAGCTGCGCCCGATGCGCGGCGAGGTGACCTTCGACGACGTCTCCTTCACCTACCCGACCGGCACGCGCCCCGCCTTGTCGCACGTCTCCTTCACCGCCGCGCCGGGCGAGACGATCGCCCTCCTCGGGCCGACCGGGTCGGGCAAGAGCACGATCATCAACCTGCTGCCGCGCTTCTACGACGTGAGCGCGGGGCGCATCCTGATCGACGGCCACGACATCCGCGACCTGTCGTTCGCCTCGCTGCGCGGGCAGATCGGCACGGTGTTGCAGGAGACCTTCCTCTTCTCGATCAGCGTCCGCGACAACATCACCTACGGCCGCCCCGACGCCACCTTCGAGGAGGTGGTCGCGGCGGCGAAGGCGGCGCGCGCGCACGAGTTCATCGAGGCGATGCCGCAGGGCTACGACACCAAGCTCGGCGAGCGCGGCGTGACCCTCTCCGGCGGGCAGAAGCAGCGCGTGGCGATCGCGCGCGCCCTCTTGTCCGACCCGCGCATCCTGATCCTCGACGACGCGACCTCCAGCGTCGACAGCGAGACCGAGTACCAGATCCAGCAGGCCCTCCAGACGCTGATGCGGGGCCGCACCTCGTTCGTGATCGCGCAGCGCCTCAGCACGGTCAAGGAGGCCGACCAGATCCTCGTCCTCGACGACGGCGCGATCGTCGAGCGCGGGACGCACATCGAGCTCTTGCAGCGCGGCGGCTTCTACTCCGAAATCTACGACCTGCAACTGCGCGACCAGGAGGACGTGATGCGCGACGCCCTCGCGGGGGACGATTAGTCGTCAGTCGTCAGAAGATCGGGGGCTGGAGAACAGCTTCGCCAACCTCGGTACTACTGACGACTGACGACTGACGACTGACGACTACGAACGGAGCGAAGCGACGATGATGCACCGGGACGTCGATCCGGACGATCTGCTCGGCAAGGCCTACGACTCGCGCATCGTGAGCCGGCTGTTCGCCTTCATCCGGCCCTACAAGCGGCGGCTGGCCCTGCTGATCCTCCTGATGGTCACCGTGACCGCGGGGGATCTGATCCTGCCCGTCCTCTTCTCCTGGGGGATCGGCGTCGTCGACCCGGCGATCGAGCGGACGCGCGACGAGCGCCTCACGCTGCTCAACCTGCTCGGGCTCGCCTTCCTGGTGACGCTGGTCGTGCGCTTCTTCAGCGACTGGGCCAAGTTCTACGCGATCACCTGGCTCGGCAACCGCGTCGTCTTCGACCTGCGCAACACGATGTTCCGCCACCTGCAGCGGCTCAGCATGAGCTATATCGACAAGCGCGGCGTCGGCGCGATCATGACCCGCATCCAGAACGACGTCGGCGTGATCAACGAGTTCTTCTCCGAGGGGTTCGCCGGCATCATCGTCAACTTGCTGGTCCTGGTCGGCATCGTCGTGATCATGCTGCTGACCAACTGGCGGCTGGCGCTCCTCTCCTTCCTGGTCCTGCCGCTGATGGTGCTGATCATGAGCTTCTGGCGCAAGCGCGCGATCGAGACCTACCGCGCGACGCGGCGGACGATCGGCGTCGTCAACGCCAATCTCGCCGAGAGCATCAGCGGCATGCGCGTGGTGCAATCCTTCACCCGCGAGGGGACGAACCTGCGCCACTTCGACCGGCTGAACAAGGACAACCAGGACACCAACATCGACGCCGCCCGCCTGTCGTCCTTCCTCTTCCCGATCGTCTCGCTGATCGGCGCCGCCGCCACCTCGATGATTGTCTACGTCGGCGGGCGGATGATCCTCAACGAGACGCTGACGTTGCAGGAATTGGTCCTCTTCATCGCGCTGATCGACCGCTTCTTCGAGCCGATCCGCGACCTCAGCCAGCAGTACAACGTGCTGCAGGCGGCGATGGCGGCGGGCGAGCGGATCTTCGAGGTCCTCGATGTCGAGCCGGAGGTCAAGGACAAGCCGGGGGCGCGGCCTCTGCCGCCGATCGTCGGCAAGGTCGACTACAACGATGTCGTCTTCGGCTACGGCGAGAAGACGGTGCTCCACGGCATCGACCTCCACGTCGCGCCCGGGGAGACGGTCGCCTACGTCGGGGAGACGGGGGCCGGCAAGAGTTCGATGATCAACCTGCTGATGCGCTTCTACGACGTGAAGGGCGGCGCGGTGACGATCGACGGCTTCGATGTGCGCGACGTGACACAGGCGTCGCTGCGCTCGCAGCTCGGCATCGTCTTGCAGGACACCTTCCTCTTCGGCGGCACGGTGCGCGACAACATCCGCTTCGGCCGGCCCGACGCGCGCGACGAGGAGATCGAGCAGGCGGCGAAGGACGTGGGGGCGCACGACTTCATCATGCGGCTGCCGGGCGGCTACGACTCGAACGTCAACGAGCGCGGCGTCAGCCTCTCGGTCGGGCAGCGCCAGCTCCTCTCGTTCGCGCGCGCGCTGCTGGCCGACCCGCGCATCCTGATCCTCGACGAGGCGACCAGCAGCATCGACACCCAGACCGAGAGGATCATCCAGGAGGCGTTGCGGCGGCTGTTGCGGGGCCGCACCTCGTTCGTGATCGCCCACCGCCTCTCCACGATCAAGGAGGCCGACAAGGTGGTGGTGATGCACCAGGGTCGGATCGTCGAGATGGGCACCCACGACGAGCTGCTCGCCCGCCGCGGCTACTACTACGGCCTCTACAGCATGCAGTGGCGCTCCTCCGAGCAGGCGGCCGACTGACGCGCGAGTCGAAGGTCTGAACGTCGAACGTCGAACGTCAGAGAGGCGATGGCGCGCCCGGTGGTGAGACGAACCGCCGGGCGTTTCCACGGCCGCCAAGGGGCGGATGCTGCAACCGGCGCTTCGCTCGGCCTTGGAAGCGCGCTATGACCTCGGGGCGATCCGCGGCGCCGCGCGGCTGGAAGGCGGGGAACGGAACCTCGTACTGCGGCTCGAATACGACGCGGGGTTGGCCGTCGCGCGGATCAGCCCGCCGGCGCCGAGCGCGGCCGGTGTCGCCTACGAGCATGCCCTGCTGCGGTACATGGGCGCGCGTTTCCCGCAGGTCCCGGCGCCGCTGGTCGGGCGCGACGGGGCGAGCTTCTTCCGGCACGATGGGCGGGTGATCACGCTCTTTCCGTTCATGCCGGGCAGGATCGCCGACCGCGAGAATGCGGCGGTGCGGGCCGCGGCGGCAACAATGCTCGGGCGGCTGCATCGGGCCGCCCTCGACTACCCCGATACGGCGGCGAGGCCCGGACTGTCCCCCCTTGCGCGATCTGGACTGGAACCGGAACCCCCTGTGGCGCTGGGATCAGGTCGAAGCCCTGCTCGCCGGGGGCCGGGCGCGCTGGCGGGAACGCCGCGCCAGGCCGATCCGGCGGCGCGGCCCGCGCTGGAGGCGATCGCCGCTCGCGCGCCTCAGATCGCGCGCGAGCGGGGTTCTTCCGCGAGTGGGTTCGGCAGATAGCGATCGCGCGCCCCGCGCTGCTCTTCGCGCCGATCCAGGGCGATTACTACCGGGGCAACCTGCTGACCGAGGGCGACCGGATCAGCGCTGTGCTCGATTGGGACGAGTGCCGCCCCGAATGGCTGGCCTGGGAGCTTGCCCGCGCGATCTTCGAGTTCTGCAAGGATCGGGGCGCCCACACGCTCGACGAGGCGCGGGCCGTCGCCTTCCTCGCGGCGTACCGGGGCGGGCGGGCCGGTCCCGCCCGACGAGTTCGATCTGCTGATCCCGTTCATGCGCTGCGTGCGCCTGGAAGAGGTGCTGTTCAGCCTCGGCGAAGCCCTGCGCGGCGGCGACTGGGACCCTGATTACACCCTGCACAATCTGCTGTCCCTCGAAAATCTGCGCCACACCGCGCGCTCTCTCCGACGATGGCACCTCGCGACGGCAGCGGGGCAGGTCCGTGATCGATGAGGAACTCGCGCCCTACCTGCCGATCCGGCACGACACAATCCGGGCCGGGACCCGCCGGGTGGAGAAGGTCATCCGGCGGGTCGTGGGCGGCTGACGCCGGCTGCACCGGGAGCGGGCCGGCAGACCCGCGGCGTGGAAACTGATTCTTCGCTACGCTCAGAATGACTTGGCAAGCGGGATGTGCCTGCCTATGATGGGAATGCAAGGTTGCGCGACTTGTGTTCCGGTCAGAGGCCGAGCGCGAGCTGGAGCGGCGCCGGCTCCCAGCGGAGGCTGGCGCCGTACTGCGGGAGGACCTGGACGGTGTGGCCGGTCTGCCCGTTGATGTGCAGGAGGTTCTTGACCGCGCTGGCGGCGACCTGCGGGCGGTTGTTGGTGCGCGACAGGTGCGCCAGCCAGACCTCGCGCCCGCCGTCGGGGAGGACCTGGCCGAGCAGCAGGCCGCAGGCGTCGTTCGAGAGGTGGCCGAGCGGGCCGGCGACCCGCCGCTTCAGGTGCCAGGGGTAGGGGCCGCGCCAGAGCAGGCCCTCGTCGTGGTTCGCCTCGATCACCAGCAGGTCGGCGCCGGCCAGCGGCTCGTGCAGGTGCGGCTCGGCCGCGCCGAGGTCGGTGAAGACCGCCACGCTCCGCCCGCCCGCCGCGATCAGGTAGCCGCAGACCTCCGCGCCGTCGTGCGAGACCGGGAAGGACGTGACCTCGAAGGCGCCGAGGCTGCGGGTGCTGCCGCAGGGCTGCTCGACGACCCGCCGCCCGGCGAAGATCGGCGTGCCGCCGAGACGCGGCTGCGCGGCGTGAGTGCCGGGCGTCATGACGAACGGCACGTCGAGCGCGCGCGGGATGGCGTTGATCCCGGCGATGTGGTCGCTGTGCTCGTGGGTGAGCAGGATCGCGGAGAGGCCCGTCGCCGGCGCCCCGACCTCGCGCAGGAGCTGGGTCAGCTTGCGCGGCGGGCAGCCGCAGTCGACCAGCAGGGCCTCTCCCGCGTGCTCGACGACCAGGGCGTTGCCGCTGCTCCCGCTGGCGATACTGGTGACGCGCAAAGGTACTCCCGTCCGTTCCATCCCGGCCCCCGGCCGGGGCGTACGTTCAACCGGCACAGAGGGATGGTACCACCGGGAGCCGCCGGCGGGCAAGGCGGGCGGTGGTCGTGGGGCGCTCCCGCGCGGGAATCGTCACCCCCCAGCCAGGTCCACCACCACCTCCCCGCCCTCGACCGTCAGCGCGGGGCTATCGTCGGTCGCGAGCGCCCGCAGCCGTTCGACGATGGACCGGCCGGCGCCGGTCGCCGGATCGAGCAGCCGGATCAGGTTCTCCTCGTCGCGGTGCATCGGCACGACGGCGACGCGGGCCAGCCGGCGCCCGCGGACCAGGGCGCGCACCAGCAGGCCGTCGAGGTGCCGGCCCCGCATCTTCGCCCAGTCGAAGGCGAAGTTCCCCAGGCTGTAGCAGATCGGCCGGCCGCGCCAGACCTCGATCGCCTGCAGGACGTGCGGGTGGTGTCCAAACACCAGGTCGGCCCCGGCGTCGATCGCCGCCCGGCCGATCGCCCGCTGGTACTCCGCGACCCGCTCGCTGCCCGAGACGCCCCAGTGGCAGGAGACGACGACGATGTCGACCGCCGCGCGCAGCCGCCGCACGTCCTCCTCCATCGCGGTCAGTTCCGCCGGGTCGGGCGCGGTGACGACGAGCGGCGGGGCGCCGGGCATCTCCAGGGCGCGCGGGCCGGGCTGGTAGGCGGTCGTCGCGCGGACGGTGGCGACGCCTGGCGTCGCCGGCCCCGCCGCGTGCCCGACCGGCCAGAAGACCGAGGTGTAGCCGAGGAAGCCGAAGCGCACCCCGCGCCGCGCGACGACCGCCGGCCTGCGCGCCGCCTCGCGGTCGCCCCCCGCCCCGCAGTGGGCGATGCCCGCGGCGTCGAGCGTGGCGAGCGATTCGCCGATCGCCCGCGCCCCGTAGGTGACGTTGCTGGCGCAGCTCACCGCGGCGAAGCCGGCCGCGACCAGGCCGGCGACCATCGCCGGATCGGAGTGCCGCCACCCTGCCTTGTGCGGAATGTCCGGCGCCGCGGGATCGGCCGACGGCGCGGCCAGCGGGCCTTCGAGCTGGCCGAAGAGCAGGTCGGCCGCGCGCAGGGCCGGCAGGACGTGTCGGAAGGCATCCGCCGGCCGGTCGCGGCCCTGCAGGTTGGTGTCGCCCACCAGGAGGAGGCTCGCGTCCCCGTCCGCCCCACCGTCGACCGTCGCCCCGGTCGCCCCGCCCTCCAGCCGTTCCCCGGACATGATCCCCCTCCCCGATGGGGCCGGTCGCCGATCGCAGCGCGACGCCCGGCCGCGTGCCACACCATTCCAAGGCGCCCCGCGCTCAGGCGAGCAGCGGGAGCATCTCGGGCGTGATCTCGTAGCGCAGCGGCTCGTCCAGCAGGAACCGTTGCACCTCGCCGACCATCTCCCGGCCCTGCCGCAAGTAGGTGTCGACCGTCCGGCCGGCGAGGTGCGGCGAGAGGATCACGTTCGGCAGGGCGCGCACCGGGCTGTCGACCGGCAGCGGCTCCTCGCCGAAGACGTCGAGCGCCGCGACGATCCGGCCGCTCGCGACCTCCCGCAGTAGCGCCGCCTCGTCCACCAGCGTCGCCCGCGCGGTGTTGATGAAGATCGCCCCATCGCGGAGCAGCGCCAGGTGTGCCGCGCCGATCATCCCGCGCGTCTCCGGCAGCACCGGGGCGTGGATGGTCACGATGTCGGCCCCGGCGAGCAGTTCGTCCAGGGCGACCACCTCGACGCCCAGGTCCGCCGCATCGTCCGCCGAGAGGTAGGGGTCGAACGCCAGCACCCGGCAGCCGAACGCCCGGAAGAGCCGGATCACCGCCCGCCCGACCCGCCCGGTCCCGACGACGCCGACCGCCCGGCCGCCGAGCAGCCGCCCCGGGAAGGCGTCGCGGAACTCACCCCAGGGGCGCCCGGCCTTCATCGCCCGGTCGACTTCGTGCAGTTGGCGCAGGCCGAGCAGCGACTGCGCGATCACCAGTTCCGCCACGGCGTCCGCGATGATCGCGGCGGCGTGGGACACCCGCAGCCCGCGCCCCAGGGCCGCCTCCGGCACCAGCCGCCGGACGGTGCCGGCGGTGTGGGCGACCAGCCCGAGCCGGGGATTGGCCGCCAGCAGCTCGTCGCCCAGCGGCGGCGTGCCCCAGCCGGTGAGGCAGGCCACCGCGCCGTCGAGCAAGCCCGGCAGTTCCGCCGCGGTCACGACTTCGCTGGGCGGGTTGACCACCTGGGCGAACGAGGCGAGCCACGCCTCCGCCTCCGGGTCGAGGATCTGCCGGCGCGTCGGCGCGGGGATCAGCACCGCCACCCTGGGCCGGATCGGGTCGTGCCGTGCGGTCATGCCGTCGCTCCTTCGGTCGCGCGCGGTCGCCCGCGCGTCATTCGCCCCCGCTCCCGGCCCCCGCCGACCACTGCCGGCGGATGAACCGCAGATCGGCCCGCGTCTGGTCGAGCGCCTGCGCCAGCGGCACGTCGTAGTGGCTGTGGAAGGAGAGTGGCCCATCGAAGCCGGTCTCCGCCAGGTGGCGCGCGATCGCGTCCCAGGGCACCATGCCGTCGGCCAGGCCGAGCCAGTCCGACCGCCAGCGCCGCTGGCCGCTCGGCGCGGCCTCGCCGGGGAACCACCCGCCGTTCTTCACCCCGACGCAGCAGAGCCAGGGGCGCAGCAGCTCGAAGGTCAGCCGCCAGTCCTCGCGCCCCTCCTGGACCGTCTGGTTGCCTGGGTCGGGGTAGGCGCCGATGATCGCCGGGTCGTGGCCCGCGAGCAGCGCGGTGGCCAGCGCGCCGGAGCTGTGGATCGTCCCGCCGTGGATCTGGATCGCCAGGCGCACCCCCGCCCGCCGGGCCAGCGCCGCGAGGTCGTCCAGGTGGCGGCGGGCCTCGTCGAAGCAGGCGGCGTAGCCGCGCTCCGGCCGGTAGCGCCAGTAGCCGAGGCGGATCAGCCCCACGCCCGCCTCGGCGCAGCGCGCGAAGACGCGCTCGGCGGGGAACGCGGCGGGGTCGGTCAGGTCGGTGGTCGCCATCGGCGTCGCCAGCCCCGCCTCGCGCAGCGCCCGCACGGCGGCGGGGATGCGGTCCGGGTCGTCCGGCTCGACCTGGTGTCCCGGGCGGATCAGCAGATCGATCCCGTCGAATCCGAGGTCGCGCGCGGTCGCCCCGATCTCCGCCAACCCCCGGTCGCGGAAGAGCTTGGTAAACAGGACCGCCTGCATGACCGGCTTCCCCCTGCAACTCGCGCGCCTGGCCGATCTCGGCGATCGGAGTGGCGCTGGCAACGTTATACCATGTCCCAGGCGGCCTCTTGTCAAGCAACAGTTCAGCGTCGGGTAGTCGAGTGGAGTCCGACGGCATCGCGATCGGCCGGGTGGCTCGCCCACGCCCCGCCCCCCGACTGCCTCACGCCGAACTCGGACCTTGTCGATACCGCGGCGCAGTGCCGCCGGTTGGAAACCCCCACGCGTGTTATAGTTGCTGCCGACACACCTTTCGCGATCTGACACCCAGTTGGAGAATGATCGTACCTACTGGTGATGGATTGTCATCGGTCGGGGAGGCGCGGGGCCGGGCCGGGTCCGTGTCCCATGTCGCGTCGTGCCCCGCCCCCGCGGCGGGTGGAGGAGAGAGAGCGTGCGCCGGATCGTCTTCGTCGTCGTGGGCTTGCTGATCGTCGCGGCGCTGGCGGTCGTCCTGACCGCGGGCTTCTGGGCCAACTGGTTCTGGTTCGGCTCGCTGGGGCTGCGCCAGGTGCTGCTGACGCGCTACACCGCCCAGTGGGCGCTCTTCGGCGGGGCCGGCCTCCTCGCCGCGCTCTTCTTCGGCCTGAACGTGCAGTACGCCGCGCGGCAGTTGCGCGGCGCGCCGGTGACGGTGCAGGGGCAGCAGGTCATGCTGGCGCCCCGCCTCGTCACCGCCGCGACGACCCTGGGCGCGCTCGTCGTCGGCGGACTGCTCGGCTCGGCGGCGGCGGGGAGTTGGCCGATCGTCCTCAACTTCCTCAACCGCACCCCGTTCGGGATTACCGAGCCGATCTACGGGCGCGACGCCGCCTTCTACGTCTTCACCATCCCGCTCCTCAACGCGGCGCGGTCGTGGGTCCTGGGCCTGCTGATCCTGACGCTGATCGCGGTCGGCGCGCTCGGCTTCCTGCGCTACAGCCAGGGGGCGCTGCAGCGGCAGTTCCGGCTGCCGCGCGATCTGCGCGGCCACCTCTCGATCCTCGGCGCGCTGACGCTGGCCCTCTTCTCGTTCAGCTACTGGCTCGCCAACTTCAACCTGCTCTACTCGACGCGCGGCTACGTCTTCGGCGCGGGGCGCACCGACCTCGTCGCGCAGCGCCCGGCCAACTACATCCTGCTGGTCCTCTCGGCGCTGGCGGCGCTCCTGCTGGCCTGGAATGCCTTCGCCCGCCGGCTGCGCCCGCTGGTCCTCACCCTCGGCGTCTGGGGGGCGGCGGCGCTGCTGATCGGCGTCCTCTTCCCGTCCGGCTATCAGAACTTCTTCGTCCGGCCCAACGAGTTGCGCCAGGAGACCCCCTACATCGAGAACAACATCCGGCTGACCCGCCAGGCCTACGGGCTCGACGGCATCACCACCGGGCAGTTGCAGGGCGACGCGCCGCTGCGACCGCAGGACATCGCCGCGAACAGCGCGACGGTCAGCGACGTCCGGCTCTGGGATTACCGCCCCTTGGAGACGACCTACAACGCCATCCAGCGCATCCAGCAGTACTACGAGTTCGACGACGTCGACGTCGACCGCTACCCGCTCGGCGGCACGCCTGGCGGGCCTGGCCGGCAGGTCACGCTGTCGGCGCGCGAGCTCGACGTCAGCCTGCTGCCGGAGCGCGCCCAGACCTGGCAGAACCGGCACCTCGTCTACACCCACGGCTACGGGGTGGTGGTCAGCCCGGTCAACCGCGTCACCCCGCAGGGGCGGCCGGAGTTGCTGGTCCGCGATCTGCCGGTGGTGGCGGAGGCCGACGCGTTGCAGATCGGCCGCCCGGAGATCTACTTCGGCGAGCGGACGGACGACTACGTCATCGTCAACACCCGCCTCGGCGAGTTCGACCGCCCCGGCGGGGCCGGGCAGGGCGACCAGGGCGCGCAGGAAGTCCTCACCCGCTACGCCGGCAGCGGCGGCGTGCCGATCGACTCCTTCGTCAAGAAGGCGATCTTCGCCACCGCGTTCGGCGACAGCCGCATCCTCCTCAGCGCCGACCTGACGAGCGGCTCGCGCGCCCTCTACCACCGCGACATCCGCGACCGCGTCTCCCGCGTCGCCCCCTTCCTGCGGCTCGACGGCGACCCCTACCTGGTGATCCTCGACGGTCGGCTGATCTGGATCCAGGACGCCTACACCGTGACCGACCGCTTCCCCTACTCGGAGCCGGCGGCCGGGGCGGCGCGCGGCTTCAACTACATCCGCAACTCGGCCAAGATCACGGTCGACGCCTACACCGGCGACCTCAACTTCTACGTCACCGACGAGCGGGACGCCCTGATGCAGACCTACCGCAAGACCTACCCCGACCTCTTCAAGCCGCTCAACGCCGCGCCCGCCGGCCTGGCCGCGCACTTCCGCTACCCGGAGGACCTCTTCACCGCCCAGGCCGAGAAGTACGCGGTCTACCACCTGACCTCGGCGCAGGCGTTCTACAACCGCGACAACCAGTGGGGGATCGCGCGGGAGAGCGCCGGCGACCGGGCCGAGCGGATGGAGCCCTACTACGTCACCATCCGCCTGCCCGGCCAGGAGCGCGAGGAGTTCGCCCTGATCCTCCCTTTCACCCCGGCGGGCCAGAATCGCAACAACATGGTCGCCTGGATGGCCGCGCGCTCCGACGCCCCGAACTACGGCCAGCTCCAGGTCTACACCTTCCCGCAGGGCCAGTTCATCGACGGGCCGCAGCAGATCGCCGCGCGCATCAACCAGGAGCCGGCGATCGCGCAGGAACTGACGCTCCTCGACCAGCGCGGCTCGCAGGTCATCCGCGGCAACCTGCTGGTAATCCCGGTCGGCGACTCCCTGCTCTACGTGCAGCCCCTCTACCTCCAGGCGACCAACAGCCCGATCCCGGAGTTGCGGCGGATCATCGTCACCAGCGCGGCGCAGCCCGTCGTGATGAGCGACCGGCTGGACACCGCGCTGGCCGCGCTCGGGCAGGGGCAGAGCGGCCTGGTGCTGTCCACCGGGGCGCCGCCGGCCGGCGCCGCCCCGAACCCCCAGCCCGGCGGCGGGCAGGCCGCCACCCCGCAGCAGGCGCTCGAAGCCTACAACCGCGCGCAGGAGGCGCTGCGACGCGGCGACTGGGCCACCTACGGCCGGGAGATAGCCGAGGTGGAGCGCATCCTGAAAGCACTGGCCGGGCCGTAACGACGCCGCGGCGGTGCGGGCGGTGTGTGGCATAGGGCTTGCAACGCGCGCCGCGCGCCGCGCTGTCAATCGTGGATGCTCCGATGTGGAACAGGACGAAACAGGACGAGGGAACCGGCGGGGCCCGACGGCTTGGTCTCGCGCCGCCGGTCCTCCAAGGGGGCGTGTTTGGAGGATCGGACGACCGCCCCGCGTCCTTGCCGGCGACCGTTCGTAGATCCGAATCAGTCGCCCCTGCGTATGCTCTAGTAGTCCAGGGTACGAACGGCGGCTACTGGCCCGGTGGATGCCGTTCGATACTCGCGCACCGATACAGGGTATCGGGAGAAACCACTGGTAGTAGCTCGGAAAGGAGCAGTTCATGCGCAAGGGATGGTTCAGGGGCTTGGCGCTCGTGGCCCTGCTGATCGGCCTCAGCTTCGCCGGCGTGGTCGGCGCGGCGGCCCAGAAGACCTACATGGCGACCCTCTCCAATACTGAAGAGGTGCCGACGAACGCGTCGCGGGCAACGGGCCGGGCCATGTTCGAGCTGAGCGACGACGGGAAATCGCTCAGCTACACCGTCACGGTGAACGGTCTCGACAATCCCGTCATGGGCCACATCCACGTCGGGGCCAAGGGGGAGAACGGGCCGGTAGTGGCCCCGCTCTTCGCCCCGATGGCGCCGGGCGGCGGCGTGAAGAACGGCCAGATCGCCCAGGGCACGATCACGGCGGACAAGCTGGACGGGCCGCTGAAGGGCCAGCCGCTGAGCGCGCTGATCGCGGCGATGGACAGCGGGAACGCCTACGTCAACCTGCACACGAATGACGGGAAGGATCCCGCGGGCACCGGCCCCGGCGACCTCCCCGCCGGCGAGATCCGCGGCCAGATCATGATGTCGGCGATGCCGAGCATGCCGCGCACCGGCGCCGGTGGCGGCCAGGGCACGCCCGCGCTGTCGCTCAACGCCGTGCTGGCGCTCGCCGCGCTGAGCCTGGGCGCCGGCCTGGCCCTGGAACTGCGCCGCCGCGCGGGCCGCGCCAGCTAACGGCTCTCCGCGCGAGCCAGGGCAACTCGCCTCTTGGGTGAGTGGCCGGTTCCGGGCGCAGACGTGTCATCCTGAGCGGAGCGAAGGATCGGCTTCGGCGGCACCCGTGTGGCGGACGGCCTCGTCCGGTGCCACCGGAAACCGATCCTTCGCTCCGCTCAGGATGACAGGGGCAGCGTGGGGGCACTCTTCACGCAAACGGACGGCAAAGATGGCGGGGCGGGCCAAGTGGCTCGCCCCGCCGCTCGTCTCACCTGCCCGCCCGTGGTGGCGGCGTTACTCGGCGAAGATCGCGCGGCCGACGCGGACGATCGTCGCCCCCTCCTCGACCGCGACCGGATAGTCGTTGGTCATGCCCATCGAGAGGTCGGGGAGATCGAGCGCCGGGTGCGCGCGGCGGAGGTCGTCGCGCAGGGCGCGCAGCGCGCGGAAGACCGGCCGCGCCTCCTCCGGCTCGGCGACGAACGGCGCGAGCGCCATCAGCCCGCGCGCCTCGAGCGCCGGCGCGGCGGCGACCCGCTCGAGCAGATCCGGGACGGCGGCGGGGTCCGCCCCCTGCTTGCTCGCCTCCCCCGCGATGTTGACCTCGATCAGGACCGGCAGGCGGCGCCCGGCGCGCGTCGCCTCCTTCACCAGCGCGGCGACCAGGCCCGGGCGGTCGACCGAGTGGACGACGTCGAAGAGCGCGACCGCGTCCCGCGCCTTGTTGGTCTGCAACGAGCCGATCAGGTGCAGGGTCAGATCGCCGGGGCGCTCCCCGGCGAACTTCGCCCTCGCCGCCTGCACCCGGTTCTCCCCGAAGTGGCACAGGCCGTGGCGATAGGCCTCGTCGATCGTCGCGCGCTCGACCGTCTTGCAGACGCCGACCAGCGTGACCGCGTCGGGGTCGCGCCCGGCGCGCCGGGCGGCGGCGGCGATCTCCTCGCGGACCCGGTCGATGCGCCCCTGGAGGTTCATCTGGCGCCGGAAGGACGAGGTACGAAGCACGAACGACGAATACGGCCGCCCTGCAGTTCGTACTTCGTACTTTGTACTTCGTACTTCATGCCGGTTCGTCGCTCGTCAGTTGGATGATCGCGGCGAAGCGCCCGGTCTGGCCGCGCTCGGCGCGGTGGGAGAAGAAGTGTTCGACGTTGCAGGCGGTGCAGGCGCCAGCGTCCTCGATGTGCTCAGGGCGTAGGCCGGCGCGTTCGAGCAGGAGGCGATTCGCCAGCGGCAGGTCGAAGTACCACTGTCCCGCCGATCCGGCCACCGGGCGCACGACACGTCCCAGTTCGGCCCCCTCCGCCACATCGAGCGCCGCCCAACCGTCGATCACGTCACGGCCGACCACGTAGCAGCAGGGGCCGATCGCCGGGCCGATCCCGGCGCGAATGTCCGCCGGCCGGGAGCCGAAATGCTCGCCCAGCGCGCGCACCGTCGCCCCGGCCACATCGGCGACCGTGCCGCGCCAGCCGGCGTGCGCGAGGCCGACGACGCCGCGCGCGGGGTCATGGAAGAGGATCGGCGCGCAGTCGGCGAAGCACAGCAAGAGCGGCGTGTCCGGCGCGTCGGTGACGAGCGAATCGGTGTCGGGGATGGCCTCGGCGATCACCCGCGCGCCGCGCCCGCGATCCGCCGCCGTCACCCGCGCGACCGCCGCGCCATGCACCTGCCGCGCGGCGACCACCCGCCCCGCGTCGATCCCGATCCGCCCCGCCCAGGCCCGCCGCGACGCGAAGACCGCCGTCCCAGCGCCCCCGGTGACAAAGCTTAGATCGCCGTCGCGGTGCAGCCCCGGCGCGCGGCGGGTGATCCCGTGCCGCACCCCCGGCAGCCCCGAAAAGATCGCGAAGGTAAACGGCTCCAAGTTCCCGCCGTCCGTCGCCAATGCCGCGGCACCGGAAGCGGCGCCCCGACCTTCGACCTTCAGACCTTCGACCTTCGACCCTCCGACCTTCGGCCCCGTCATCGCCGCGTCTCGCTCTGGGCCGCGCCGATGATGATCTGGTCGATCACCAGCTCGACCGGCGCGTGGTTGTCGGTGAAGACGAAGTAGTCCTCTTCCCGGCCGCGCCACTCGCGGATATCGCCGGTGCGCAGGCTGCTGTCGCCGACCGTGCGCAACGGCGAGCCCTGCGGCAGCCGCGCGATGTTCGCGCGGAAGTTGCCGATGTCGGTCGGCTGCTTGGTGGCGACGATCATCGTGTTGGAGAAGCGGCCCACGTCGATCAGGTAGACGTTCGGGAAGACCGCCCCCATCGTCGTGGCGATCGCGTGGACGAGGCGGTAATCGGTGCCGTAGCGCCCGGCGTTGAGGACCATCACCCCGTCGTCGTTGAGCTGGTTGTAGCCCTCCTGGAAGAACTCCTTCGTCGTCAGTTGGAAGGGGATGTAGGGCTGGCGGTAGGCGTCCACCCCGATCACATCGTACTTGCGCTCGGTGCGCTTGAGGAAGTAGCGGCCGTCCTCGACGAAGACGTTGAGGTTCGCGCCGTTCATGTCGAAGTATTCGCGCCCGACCTCGACGATGCGCGGGTCGATCTCCACCCCGTCGATCGGGATCGGGCCGTAGACGTTGGTGAACTGTCGGGCGGTCGTCCCGCCGGCCAGGCCGATCAGCAGCAGGGAGTCGACATCCTCCGGCCGCTGGTCCCGGTTGAAGTACGGCCCGAGCATGAAGTAGTCCCACGGGCCTTCGGTCAGCAGCCGGTTCGGGTTGTAGATCGAGTGGATCGCGTGGCCGTCGTTGAGGACCAGGCCGACCTCGTCGCCGTTCTTCACCACCTGGATATAGTTGTACTCCGACTCCCCCTCGTAGAGGAGTTCGCCGGCCTCGGCGCGGCGCAGGTTGTTCGGCGACCAGAAGGCCATCACCAGCAGCACGATCGCCAGCAGCGCCGCCGCCGCCAGCGCCGGGACGCGGGCGCCGACGCGCAGGAGCCCGAACAGCGAGACGCCGCCGAGCAGCAGCGCGAAGGTGTAGAAGGTCTCGTAGGTGCCGAGGTAGGGGATCAGGACCAGCACCGGGAGGAAGGAGCCGACGATCGAGCCGATCGTCGAGAGGGCGTAGAGCGAGCCGGCGGTGCCGCCCGCCTCGCTGACGCCGCTGAGCCGCAGCCGGATCGCCATCGGCGAGACGCAGCCGAGGAGGGTGATCGGGACCAGGAAGAGGAAGACGATCGCGATCAGGGTGCCGTAGAAGGCGCCGACCGCCAGGGCGGCGAAGGCGTCGAGCGAGGCGTTGAGCAGCGGGCGCGACAGGAAGGGGATCAGGCCGATGCCGAAGGCGGCGACGGCGGTCAGCGTGTAGAGCAGCCGCTCGCTCGGGTAGCGGTCGGCCAGCTTGCCGCCCAGGTAGTAGCCGACCGAGAGATAGGTCAGCGTCAAACCGATCAGCGTCGCCCAGATGAAGGTCGAATTGCCGAAGTAGGGCGCGACCAGGCGCGACGCCGCGATCTCCACCCCGATCGAGCTCATGCCCCCGACGAAGACGATCAGGTAGAGGAGCAGCGCGCTCCGGCGGGACTGCGCGACCTCGGCTGGCGCGACTTGCGGCGTGGCTGCCTGAACCTTCACGGCCATCTGAGTGCTCATCCTCGCATTGACTGGCGTCTGTCGGTGTCGCTCCCGAGCCGGTCGCCCCCATCGCCCGGCGGCGGGATGCCAGGGCGCTCGCGCTTGCGGCACACCCGCGGAATACCCGAATCGTTGCTCCCGCGCGCCTGGTAGGTAGTATAGCAGCGGCTCTCGCCCTCACCCACCCCCGGCCCCGCCGTCCGTCGCGCCGCCGGGCCGGGCCGCAACCCCCGCAGATCCTAACGCCGGCTATCGCGCGCTGGTTCCCGCCGGAGGGCGGCGCCGTGGCCGGGCGACCGGGCTGAGGAGATCCAGGCCCACGTCAAGGGGCCGGCCAATAGCGGCGTCGTGGCGGGCGGGAGCCGACGGGTTGAAACCCGTCGCTAAGGGCGCTGCGCGCCACGAAGCACCCTGCGGGGCATACATCCGCCTCCGCGGACTGGGGGCGGTGGAAGCGCGCTTCGGGCCGGGGCACAACTCTTTCCGGTATGCGGGCGGAAGCGGGAGGCGAAGTCGGCAACCAGCGGGTGGGAAGGCAGGTGCGGCCGGGCGCATCAATGCGCCCTGTGGCGTCGGGCAGCGGCCGCGCACGCGGGCGCCGCAACCAGGGGCCGGAAAGGGCGTTCCCTTCGTGACACCGGCAACTGACTGCACGCGCGCGAGGAGGTTCGGCCCATGCGATACCGTCGTCTTTCGTCCGCCCTGATCATCCTGGGCCTGCTCCTCGGCGGGATCTTCGTCCACCCGCCGCGCGCCCGCGCCGCGGAGGAGTGCTTCACCGCGACCGGCCTGTGCATCCGTGGGCGCTTCCTCGACTACTGGGCGGCCCACGGCGGCCTGGCGCGCAACGGCTTCCCACTCAGCGAGGAACGCCGCGAGGTCCTGGAGGACGGCAACGAGTACACGGTGCAGTACTTCGAGCGCGTGCGGCTGGAGTACCACCCGGAGAACGCCGTCCCCTACGACGTGCTGCTCGGCCAGTTCGGGAGGCGTGTGCTGCGGACGCAGGAGCCCGCTTCAGGACGTTCTTGACCGGCCGCATGGCACCGCGCCCCGGCATGGTCTACTTCCCCGAGACCGGCCACAACCTCGGCGGTCGCTTCCTGGCCTACTGGCAGCGGAACGGCGACCTCGCGCAGTTCGGCTTCCCGCTCACCGACGAAGTCACGCAGCCGCTGGAAGGTGGCGCCACCTACCAGGTGCAGTACTTCGAGCGGGCGCGTTTCGAGTACCACCCGGAGAACCAGGCGCCCTACGACGTGCTCCTCGGCCAGTTCGGCCGGCGCATCCTGGGCGACAACGACCTCCTCGGGGTCACCGCCGGGTCGGGGCTGGGCGTCCTCTACGTCACCAACGAGGAGGTGCAAGGCCGGCTCGGCCTGCCGACCGCGCCGGCCGCCGCGACGGCGCCGGGCGCGACCCAGGCGTTCGAAGGGGGCCGCATGATCTGGCGCGGCGACACGCGCCGGATCTACGCCCTCTGCGGCGGCGAGCAGGACGGGCTGGCGGTGTACGAGGTCCCGGATACCTGGGACGCGGGGCAGGACCCCGGCGGCGGGCCGGCGCCGGCCCCCGGCCGTTCCTCCCGCAGCGCGGTTTCGGCAAGCCTGGCGGGACCACCCCGCCGTGCGCGACTGCCTCGGCTACGCGCTGACCGCCGAGGAGACGGGTTATACCCTGCAGGCGCAACCATTCCAAGGCCACTACGGTCCCAACCTGATGGTATCGGTGACGACGCCGGAGGGCCGCTTCATCTACGTGGTGTACCGCATTGGCTACGCCAGCAGCGTTCCTGCATCAGCGCCCCGCACGCCTGCCTGGACGACTACGACCGCTACGCGGACCCCGCGCGCTGACCCGGGCTGGCCGACGACGCGCGACGGACCGGGGGCATCTCGCCCCCGGTCCGCGCGTTCGCGATCATCGCCGGCGCGGCACGGCGTCCCAGGCCCCTCGCGCGGCTCGGAAGCCCGACACCAGGATCCGCCGCCGAGCCACCGCCATCCCTTGCGATAGGACGTACACTCGGGAGGGTGTACACTTCGATCCGGTGCGGATCGCCGGGATGGCCAGCAGGCCGCGAGGGGAGAGTGGAGTTTCGGTGAGCGACGAGAGCCAGGCGATCAGCGCGCTACTGCCCGACGAGCCCGATGGGCCGCTGACGACGATCCGCGACAGCCTCTACGACCGGATCGCGCTGCGGCCGGCGGAGGTGGCGATCCTCGGCACGCCGGAGTTCCTGCGCCTCGACGGCATCAAGCAGTTGGGCTTCGTCGCGCGGGTCTGGCCGGGGGCCAAGCACAGCCGCTTCGAACACTCGCTCGGCGTGCTGGCGCTGACCCGCCGCGCCCTGCGCGCCCTGCGCCCGGCGCTGGCGGCGACCCTGCGCCCGACCCCGGCCGACCTCGACGCCATCGCCGCCGCGGCGCTCCTGCACGACATCGGCCACTACCCCTTCTCGCACGCGATCGAGGAGCTGGGGCCGCCGGTGCTGCGCCACGAGGAGGTCGGGCGCGCGATCGTCGAGGGGGCGCGGTGGCCGACGTCCTCGAACGCGACTGGGGGCTGGACCCGCGCCGCGTGGCGAACCTGATCGAGCCGCGCGACCCGCTCTCGCCGGTCGACGCGCTGCTGGTCGGGCTGCTCAGCGGCACGCTCGACATGGACAAGCTCGACTACCTGCCGCGCGACGCCAAAGCCTGCAACGTCCCCTACGGGCGGGTCGACGCGCCCCGGCTGCTCGATTCGCTGACGGTCGCCGAGGTCGGTGGGGCGCCGCGCATCGTCGTCGAGGAGAAAGGGATCAGCCCGCTCCACTCGCTGATCAACGCGCGGCAGGAGATGTTCGACAACGTCTACTGGCACCACACCAACCGCGCCTGCATGGCGATGCTGCTGCGCGCCGTGCAGGACGCGCTGCTGGCCGGGGCCATCGCGCCGGCAGACCTCACCCACCACGACGACGCCTCGCTGCTGGCGCTGCTGAGCCGGGACGGGCTGCCCGCCTCGACGCGCGCCCTGGTGGCGATGCTGCGCCTGCGCCAGGTCCACAAGCGCGCGGTCGAGATCAGCGCGCGGGCGACCGGCCTCTACGGCGCGCTCAACGCCCTCTACTACGATCCCGCCGCGCGCCGCGCGCTCGAACTCGACCTGGTGGCCGCCCTGGCGGGGGTCCTCGGGAGCCCGGTGGCCGACTACGAGGTGCTGATCGACCTGCCGAAGCCGGAGAAGTGGAAGACGGACGTCTGGGTGCGCTTCAGCCGCCCGCCGGTCGGGCTGCGCCCGCTGATGCACTGGCAGGAGGTCGTCGGGCTGGGCGATGACGACTTCAAGCGGTACGAGGAACACCGCCGCCTGATCCGCATCGTCACCACCGAGCGGCTGCGCGAGCCAACCCGCCAGCAGTGGGAGACGCTGCTACTGCCGCGGATCATGAACTCCCGGCGGCCGGTAGCCGGGGGCGTGGCGGGTGGGGCGGGTGGGGCCGCCGGTTGAAACCGGCGTCTCGCGGGCCTGCGGCCACCAAGCCCGCCTACGCGGGCTGGGTCCGGGACATCGTATGAACTTGTGCTGGGGGCTCTACCGTGGCAACGGTCTCAGTCCGCGACGGCGGCTTCATGCCCTTTAGGGTGCTTCGTGGCCGCAGGCCCGCGAGACGCCGGTTTCAACCGGCGGCCCCCTATACAAGGATGGCGCCATGGGACGACGCAACATCAGCGGCGCGGGTGTAATGGCTCAGGGGCTGGCGGCGGGGCGTGGCTGGCCCGCGCCCCGCGCGGTCGCGGCGAGCCTGGCCGGCAGCGCGGCCGTCGGGCTACTGGCCTACCGCCGTGGGTCGCTCTCGCGCGGCGGCGCGCTCGGCGCGATCGCGACCGGGACGACGATCTTCAGCGGCGGCGGGGCGCTGCCCGCCGCGCTGCTGCTGACCTTCTTCGTCAGCTCGACCGCGCTCTCGCACTGGCGGCGGGAGCGCAAGCGCGCCGCCGCGATCGAGTTCGCCAAGGGCGAGCGGCGCGACCTCGGGCAGGTCTTCGCCAACGGGGGCGCCGCGACCGCGCTGGTCGTCCTCGGTCGCGTGCGCCCCGGCGCGCCCTGGCTGGCGGCCCTGATCGGCGCGCTGGCGACGGTCAACGCCGACACCTGGGCGACCGAGATCGGGATGCTGAGCCGCCGCGCCCCCCGGCTCCTCACCACGCTGCGCGCCGTCCCGCCGGGGACCTCGGGCGGCGTGACCCCGCTCGGCAGCGGCGCCGCCGCCCTCGGCGCGGCGCTGATCGGCCTAGTCGCCGCGCTCGGGCTCCGCTTCGATCGCGATCGCGCCGCCGCGCCCCTCCCGCCGGCTGCCGCCCTGCCGCTCGCGGTCGCCGCCGGCCTGACCGGCGCCTTCGCCGACAGCCTGCTCGGTGCGACGGTCCAGGCGCGCTACCGCTGCCCCATCTGCGACGTCCCGACCGAGCGCGCGCGCCACCGCTGCGGCGCGGCCACCGTGCTGGTCGGCGGCCGGCGCTGGTGCGACAACGACGCGGTCAACTTCCTCAGCTCGCTCGGTGGCGCGGCCGTCGGGTGGGCCTGGGGCGTGGGGCGTGGGGCGTAGAGCGTGGGGCGTAGAGCGTAGAGCGTAGAGAGAGGGGAGGTGGCAGGAGAGTGTGGGACCCCAGCAGGTTCCGTTCCCTGTCTCGCCCCGCACCCCGCGTCCCACCGCCCCGCGCTCCACGCTCTACACCCCACGCTCTACGCCCCACGCCCCACGTCGAGCAGCGGCAGCAGATCGTTGCGATCCGGCCAGCCGCCGCCGAGTTGGGCGATCTCGGTGTCGGGGATGCCGCGCGCGCGGAGCGGGGCGATGATGTCGGCCTTGAGGTCGGGGACAGAGGCGCGCAGGAGGCGGCAGTCGGGCGGGGCGGCGAGGCGGTAGCCGGCGGCGGCGGGGATGAGGACCGATTGACCCGTGCCGGCCTCGACCGGCGCGGCGTCGGGGCAGCCGATGGTGACGCTGCCCGACAGCACGGCCAGCAGGTGGAAGGTCCCGCCGTCCAGTGTCACCGGCATGTCCCCATCCGGGCGCAGCAATTCCAGCGCGAAGTAGCGGCAGGCGGTCAGCGCCGTCCGCTCGCCGCGGTCGTCGAACGCCAGCGGCTTGGTGTGGTGTCGCGTCGCGGGCGCGGGATCGAGGACGTCGAGGCTCTGTTCGAGGTGCAACTCGCGCGGGTTGCCGCGGTCGTCGCGGCGGTCCCAGTCGTAGAGGCGGAAGGTGACGTCGGAGTACTGCTGGATCTCGTAGAGGATGATCCCGCCGCCGATCGCGTGGACCGCGCCGGCCGGGGTGAAGAGGGTATCCCCCGCCCGCACCGGCACCGCGTCGAGTAGATCGCGCGTGCGCCCCCCCTCCAGCGCCCGGCGCACCGCCTCGCGGTTGTCCGCGCCCCGCAGGCCGTGGTAGATCACCGCGTCGGGCGCGGCCTCGATGATGTGCCAGGCTTCGGTCTTGCCGTAGGGCTGGCCGAGGTGGTCCCGGGCATAGGCGTCGTCCGGGTGGACCTGCACCGAGAGGACCGCCTCGGCCTCGATGAACTTCGCCAGCAGCGGGAAGGGGACTTCGGGCGTGCCCCTGCTCCGCCGCCCCACCAGCGCCGGGCCGAGTTCCCGCGCCAGGTCGCCGAGCGGGCGGCCCGCCCGCGCGCCATTGGCGACCCGCGACTCGACGGCGGTCTCCCAGGTCTCGCCGATGCGCGCCGGCCCCCGTCGCCCTCGCCCGCCGGCTCGCCCTTGTGCAGCAACTCGCCCAGCCGCGTGCCGCCCCAGATGCGGTCCACGACGACCGGTTCGAGCAGCAGCGGATAGAGCTGGCCCACCGCCGCGGCCTGCCCCGTTGCCGACGCCATGCCTCCCCCTTCGTGCAGTCCCTCGTCGATGCGCGGCGTCGCCCGCGCCCTGCCTGATGCGGCGGATCATTGCCGCTCGGCGGGGGGCTGTCAACCTGACGCCGCCCGTACCGCCGGGGCTATGGGGGATTTGGGGGTCATTTGGACTATCCTCCCGACCCGCCGACGGGGTCGTTTTCCTTGCTGAGGGCGCCACAATCGAAGCGGTTGAGGGCGGTTCGTTTCGCGAAAATGCTGTTTTCGCGGCCGATAGCGCGCCGACGCGCGCGGGGCGGGGCGTGCGCGCCCGGATACCGATCGGACCCGGCGGCGGGGGCGGGCGGTGCCAGGGGGCGGGGGCGGGGGCGGGGGCGGATGGGGGGCGGCGGCCGCGCGATCGGGCGGGCGGCTCGCCGATGCCCGCCCACCGCGCACCCGACCCTGAACTGTTACCCCTGTCGTGACCGCCGCTGATCGTCGCCCGCGCATGCTATACTTGCGCTGTCCGTCAGGGCAGACTGCAGATCGCCCGTGGCCCCGGCCACGGCGGGTTCGGGTCCACGACAGCCGCGGCATCGGTCGCCCGCAAGCGGGCCGACGGTCGCCCCGCAAACCCGCCGGGCTGATGCGCCGGCGAGAGCAACCGGCGCCGACGAAAGGCGTTCTACCCGTGATGGCGTCCCGCGCAGTGCCTCACCCCCGCCGGGGCGTTCCCGCCCCCCGCTATCCTTGCGCGTTGTCATTCCCTGTGCGCCCAATCCGATCCGCGCCCCGGAGGTGCCCGACGTGCGACCCCGCCTGCGCATCCTCTGCACCCTGACCCTCCTCGCCTGCCTGCTGACCGGCGGGCCGGTCCCGGCCGGGGCCGGCACGGCCGACGCGCCGCCCCCGACCCCTGGGACCACGAGCACCTGCCCGGCGAACTGCTGGTCAAGTTCCGCCCCGCGCGATTCGACGCGGCGGGCGGCGCGGGGGCGTTCGCCCCTCCTCTCGGCGGAGTTCGACCGCTTCCTCAGCGCCTTCGGCGTCAGCGCCGCGGGCGCGAACGCCGGCGACGGGCGCACCTACCGGCTCCACTTCGACCGCGCGGACGATCTGCGCGCCACGCGGGAGGCCCTGCGGCGCGACCCGAACGTCGAGTTCGCCGAGCCGAACTACCTCCTCAGCGTCAGCCGGACCCCGAATGACGCCAACTACCGCGATCAGTGGGCGCCGGGGCGCATCGGCGCCGACCGCGCCTGGGACATCACGGTCGGCAGCCCCGTCACGATCGCGATGCTCGACACCGGCATCTCGCGCACCCACCCCGACCTCGCCGGGCGGGTCGTCGCCGGCCGCGACTTCGTGAACGGCGACGACGACGCCAGCGACGACAACGGCCACGGCACCTTCACCGCCGGCATCGTCGGGGCGAGCGGCGATAACACCGTGGGTGTGGCGGGCATCTCCTGGCAGGCGAAGCTGCTGCCGGTCAAGATCCTCGACCAGGACGGCCGGGGGCCGGTCTCGGCGTTCGCGCAGGGCATCCGCTGGGCGGTCGACCAGAAGGCGCAGATCGTCAACGTCAGCGCCGGCATTCCGGTGCCGTCGCAGACGATGGAGTCGGCGGTGGCCTACGCGATCGGCCAGAACGTCGCCGTCGTCGCCGCGTCGGGCAACCAGCCCGACGGGGTGCAGAACTACCCCGCCGCCTACCCGAACGTGATCGCCGTCAGCGCGTCGAACCGCGACGACCGGGTCGCCGAGTTCTCCTCCTACGGGTCGCACGTCTGGATCGCCGCGCCGGGGCAGGAGATCATCAGCACCTACTACCGCGACGCCGACACGATCGCCGTCCTCAGCGGCACGTCCGCCTCCGCGCCGTTCGTCTCCGGCACGATCGCCCTGATGCTCTCGCAGCGCGGCGACCTGACCCCCAGGGCGATCCGCGAGATCCTGCGCGCGACCGCGGTGGACCTGCCGCCGGACGGCCTCGACCCGCGCGCCGGCTACGGCCGCCTCGACACCTTCCACTCGGTCATCCTCGCCAGTGACCCACGGCCAACGCTGCCCGCCGGGGCGATCGATCCCCCCAGCGGCAAGACGACCGACCCCTTCATCTTCACCGCCGGCGGTTTCGAGCCGAACGAGCCGGTGGCGGTCTGGCTGACCGGCGCCGACGGCACCTACCGCTTCTACCGCAACCAGCCGGTCTACGCCAATGCCGACGGGACCGTGCGGGTGTCGCTGAGTAACGGCGAGCCGCTGCCGGCCGGCGAGCGCCAGCAGGTGACAGCCTACGGCGAAGCGTTCAACCCCGCCAATCCCCAGGCCCGGCGCGTGGCGACCGCGACCTTCACCGTGACGATGCCGGTGAACACGCAGGCGTTCAGCCGCGTCGCGCCGCCCGGCGGGGCCGACGCGCCGGCCTACTTCCAGCAGACCGGGCACACGCTCGGCGGCCCCTTCCTGCGCTACTGGCAGCAGCACGGCGGGCTGCCGGTCTTCGGCTACCCGATCTCCGAGGAGTTCACCGAGGTCAGCCCTTCCGACGGCAAGCCCTATACGGTCCAGTATTTCGAGCGCAACCGCTTCGAGCTGCACCCCGAGAATGCCGGGACCGAGTTCGAGGTGCTGCTCGGCCTGCTCGGGAGCAACCTGACGACCGGGCGGAGCTTCCCGCCCGCGCCCGCGCCGTTCGAGAGTACGGAGGCGCGCGTCTACTTCCCCGAGACGCGGCACTCGCTCTCCGGCGAGTTCCTGCAGTACTGGCAGCGCAACGGCGGCCTGCCGATCTTCGGCTACCCGATCTCCGAGCCGTTCAACGAGATCTCCCCGACCGACGGCAAGACCTACCTGGTGCAGTATTTCGAGCGCAACCGCTTCGAGCTGCACCCGGAGAACCAGCCGCCCTACAACGTCCTGCTCGGCCTGCTCGGCGCCGACTACGCCAGGCAGCGGCAGTACCTCGGCCCGTAGCGACACCGACCCGCGATGATACGCGCCTGGCCCGGCGGCGCTCCTCGAGGAGCGCCGCCTCGCCCTGCGCCTGATCGGCCGGGCGGCGTAGGGCCGACGACTGAAGTCGTCGCTGGGGGCTCGCAAGCTCGCCACGAAGCCCACCTTCGTGGGCTAGGACCGTTACCACGCGGGTACTTTTCTGGATTGTCTCGTGCCTCGCCCGCGCCCAACCCGCGGCGGCGGGCCTGTCCGCATCAGAGGGTTTCGTGGCGCGTAGCGCCCTTAGCGACGGGTTTCAACCCGCCGACCCCCCCTACGCCGCCCGGCCGATCAGGCGCAGGGCGAGGCGGCGTTCGCTCGGGCCGATCCCCCCGATCAGCAGCAGCACGATCAGATAGACGAGGCCGCCGCCGAGCGCCGCCAGCCAGGGGGCGAGCGCGGGCCAGCCGTGCAGGCGCGTGTACAGCGCCCAGCCGGCGCCGCCCATCGCCAGCGCCGCGGCCACCGGGCGCAGCGCGATCGCGGGGTCGGGGAGGGGGCCGATCTGCCGGCGCAGGAACCAGAGGAACGGCAGCAGCAGCACGACTTCCGACGCGACCGTGATCAGCGCCGCGGCGACGAAGCCGAACCGCGGCGTGAAGAGCAGGTTGGCGAGCAGGTTGAAGCCGAAGGTGAGCGCGAAGGCGCGCGTGAGGAGCCGCTGTTGCCCGGCGGCGATCAGGACGTACTGGATCAGTCCATTGACATAACTGAATGGCAGGAACCAGATCAGCAGGCGCAGGGCGGTCCCGGCGCCCGGCAGGAACTCCTCGCCCGCCAGGAAGCGCATCAGGTCGGGCGCGACGAAGAAGGTCGCCACGCAGAGCGGCAGCGCGAGCAGGAGCAGCAGCTTCAACGCCAGGGCGTAGGTCGCGGCCAGCGCCTCGCTGCGGGCGGCGGCCAGCCGCGCCAGGTGGGGGAAGAGCGCCAGGGTGAAGTACTGCGGCACCAGCAGCGCGAGGTTGAGGAACCGGTACGGCGCGGTGTAGATGCCGACCGCGTAGTCGCCCTGGGCCGGCTTGAGGACGAAGACATCCGCCCGGAAGAAGAGGCCGGCGAGCAGGTTGTTCAGCAGGAGCGGCCAGGCCTCGACCAGCATCCGACGGGCCCGCGCCCCCGGCCAGGTCCAGCGCGCCCGCACTCCCAAGCCGCGCACCAGGACGGCGAAGAGCCAGGCGGTCGCCAGGTTGGTCACCAGCGTGGTCGCCGCCAGCCCGACGACGCCCCAGCCGGCCAGCAGCAGCGCGAGCCCGATCCCGACCTTGAGCCCGTTCTTGACGACGGTCAGCAGCGCCGGCCCGCCCATCCGCTCGAAGGCGTTGCAGATCGAGTTCGCGGCGTCGCTGTAGCTGTCGGGGACGATCGAGGCGAGCAGGAAGACGATCGCCAGCACCGTCACGTCGGAGAGGTCGAAGTAGCGCCAGTTGAGGAAGGTGAAGCCGCCGACGAGCGGCACGGCGCAGAGCCAGAGCCCGAGGCGCAGGAGGGTGGCCAGCCCGAGGTACTCGCCGGCCAGCCCGTGGTCGCGCGCCACGTCGCGCGTCGTCAGGACGGCGAGGCCGAAGTCGCTGAAGGTCTTGATGTAGAGCCAGACCAGGACGGCGTATTCGTACTGCCCGGTCCCGACCGGCCCGAGGAGGCGGAAGACGGCGTAGGCGAAGCCGGCGTCGACGACCTTGTTGAGCAGTTGCGCGGCGATTGGCAGCGCGCTGTTGCGCGCGATCCGCTGCACGGCGTTCGGCTGCCGCGCCACCTTCACCCCCGCCATCGCCCCAGCCCAGCCGTGGTGGAGCAGCCCCCCCTCGTCCCCCAACTTTGGGGGGAGCCGATGGAATGCGGAATGCGGAACGCGGAACGCGGAATGGGCCTCGCCTGATACCTTGCGGCCTGCGGCCCACGGCTCGCGGCCCGCGGCCTATCGGCTCCTCCCAAAGTTGGGGGGCGGGGGGGGGGCGCCCCAGTGCGGCGACACGGGGCGGGACGGGGCAAGACAGGACTGCGCCGTCAGCATCTCGATCGCCGCACCGGTTAGTAGCGGCGCTTGATCTGCCAGACGCGCCAGGCGGCCTCGACGGCGATGCGCGTGGACATCTTCGACTCGCCGCGCGCCCGGTCGACGAAGTGGATCGGCACCTCCTTGACCCGCAGGCCGGCGCGCTGGCAGGCGTAGCTCATCTCGATCTGGAAGGTGTAGCCGCTGGACCGGATGCCGCCGAGGTCGAGTTCCTTCAGCGCGCTCGCCCGGAAGCACTTGAAGCCGCCGGTCGGGTCGGTGACCTTGAGGCCGAGGATCAGGCGCGCGTAGATGCTGCCGCCGCGGCTCAGGATCTTGCGCGGCAGGCTCCAACGCTTCTCGACGCTCCCCCCCTTGACGTAGCGGCTGCCAACGACGACGTCGTACTCCTCGATCCAGCGCCGGAACTCGCGGATGACCGCCGGGTCGTGCTGGAAGTCGGCGTCCATCTCCACGACGAAGTCGGCCCCCAGCGCCAGCGCCCGCCCGAAGCCGTCGAGGTAGGCCGGGCCGAGTCCCATCTTGCGCGGCCGGTGCGCGACGTGGACCGTGCCGGGGTGGGCCGCGCGCAGTTCCTCGGCCAGCGCGCCGGTGCCGTCGGGGGAGTTATCGTCCACCACCAGCACCTCGAGCCCCTCCAGGCCGAGCCCGTGCAGCGCCTCGATCATCTCCGGCAGGTTCTCGCGCTCGTTATAGGTCGGCAGCACGACGATCAGGCGCTTGGGCGCGGTCATCGTCGCCGTCCGCTCCGCGCCGGCCTGCCGGTCATCGGTCCGCGTCCGATCCATCTTCCACAACCGATCACGAAATCGATCCCGCCGGCCGCCCTAGCCGCCGCCCAGCCGCCAGGCCACCAGCAGCAGGACGATGACGACCATGATCAGGAGCAGGCCGTAAGCAATGCCGCCGATCACCAGTGGGGTCAGGAGACTGGGTCGCGGGCCGTTGCCCTGCCGGGAGCGCTCCGTCCCTTCCTCCCGCTCGGTCGTCACCTTCTCGGCCACATTCACTCCCGCGCGGGTCGGTTCGCCCCCACCGGTCCGCGCGACCGGCCGTGCTGCCCGAACCGTGGTAACAAGGGTCGTACCGCCTGGCGTGTTGCGCCATCGGGTGCAAGGCGGATGCTACCCCATCAACCGGTAGCGCGCAAGGACGCGTGCCGCCGACTCCCGCCAGTCGAAGTCGCGCGCCCGCGCCAGCCCCCTGGCCCGCAGGTCGGCGCGCAGTGGCGCGTCCTGCACCGTCGTCCAGATCGTCTCGGCGAGCGCCGCGTCGTCCGCCGGTTCGACCAGCAGCGCGGCGCCGCCGGCCACCTCCGGCAGCGAGGGGCGATCCCCGACGATCGCCGGTGTGCCGCTGCCCATCGCCTCCAGCAGCGGGATGCCGAAGCCCTCGTAGAACGACGGCAGCACGAAGAGGTCGGCGCAGGCGTAGAGCGCCGGCAGCAGATCGTCCGGGAAGAAGTCGAGGAAGGTCACGGCGTCGGCCAGCCGCAGCTCCTCCACCGCGCGGAAGATCGGCTCGTAGAGCCAGCCGCGCTGCCCCGCGACGACCAGGCGGTGCGGCAGGCCGCGCGCCCGCAGGCGGGCGAAGGCGCGGAAGAGGCCGACGTGGTTCTTGCGCGGCTCCAGGTTCCCCACGATCAGCAGATAGGGGCCGTCCGGGACGCCGGCCCGCCCGAGCGCCGCCCGCGCCCGCGCCCGTTCATCCCCGGCCAGCGGTCGGAACCGCGGGTCGGCGCCGATGTAGACGACGGTAATCTTCTCCTCCGGCACGTCCAGCAGGCGTTGCAGATCCCGCTTGGTCGCCTCCGAGTCGGCGAAGAGGTGATCGGCGGCGCGGACGTTGCGCGGCGCCGCCCCCTCCAGGTAGGCGCGGAGTTGGGGGTGGGCATATTCGGGCACGACCAGGAAGGTCAGGTCGTGGATCGTCACCACGCGGCGGGCGCGGCGGGTCGGCGGCGCGACGAAGTCGGGCGCGTGCAAGACATCCAGCGGCCCGCTGAAGTGCTCGACCGGGATCGGCAGCCGCAGCCGCTGCCAGCCCGCCGTCAGCAGGCGGTTGTTCAGCGGCAGCCGCCGCGCGCGGAAGTTCGGCGGGAAGGTCGC
>JAUJMV010000001.1:233624-245321 GCA_030446685.1 Thermomicrobiales bacterium
ACGTACAGGATCGCGCCGAAGACGACGATGCTCCAGTAGTTGATGCTGCGGTTGAGGATCGCGACCGCGCCGGCGGTGTTCGGGTCCACCCCGAGCCGGCCGAGGACCAGCACCATCCCCGCCTCGGTCACGCCGAGGCCGGCGGGGGTGAAGGGCACCGTGCTCAGCAGCGAGGCGACGAGCGCGACCATGATCGCCCCGGCCGGGGAGATCGGCGCGCCGACCGCCGCGGCGGTCAGATAGAGGGTCGCGCCCTCGATCAGCCAGCCGATCACCGAGTAGCCGATCAGCGTCGGCATGCGGCGGAACGAGCCGAGGACACCGCGCTCCAGGCGCGCGTAGTGGGCGTGGATGCGCTCCGGCAGCAGGCGCTCGACGAGCGGGCGGAGGCGGCGCATCGAGAACAGCCCGCCGACGCCGATCGCCGAGAGGATCGCCCCGCCGGCCAGCGCGCGGGTCGCCTCCGGGGGCAGCGCGCCGTGGAAGACCGCCAGCGCCGCCGCGCTCATCAGCGCGGCCAGGACGACGAGATCGATCAGCCGCTCGGCCAGGACCGTGCCGAGGGTCACGGTGAAGGAGACCGCCGCGGCCTTCTTCAGCAGATACCCGCGGTAGGCGTCGCCGAGCCGGGCGATCGTCACGCAGTTGGCGAACCAGGAGAGGTAGATGATCTCGGCCAGCCCGGCCAGCGACGGGATCGGGTGGCCGTCCGCGCGGCTGTAGCCGACGTTGCCGAGCAGCGTCCGCCAGCGCAGCGCGCGGAAGATGAACGAGGTGTAGTAGACGACCACCGCCAGCGCCAGCAGCGCCGCGTCCACGCCGCGGATGCGCGCCCAGACCTCGCGGAAGTCGAGGTTGAAGATCTGCCGGGTGACGAAGTAGAGCAGGACCAGGGCGAAGAGGAATGAAAGCAGCGTCCGCGGCTGGAAGAGGCGCCGCCCGAGCGTCGGCGCCTCCTCTTCGAGCGCGGCGTCGTCCGCCGGGAGCAGCGGCGCCCCGCCCCCATCGTGGCCGTTCGGCGGGGTGGGACGGTCCCCCTCGCGCACGATGACCGTGTCCAGTGGCTCGCGGTCGGGGTCCGTCGTCGCGTCCCGCCGTGGTTGCGGTGGTCGTCTCATCGCGCGTGCTCCGCCTCGGCGCCCTCGCGCGCCGGTGTGCCGTCGCCCTGGGGGATGAAGCCCCGGCCCGCGACGGCGAAGAGGGCCCAGGCGGTGCTGAGTTGGATGCCCAGGCTCAGGACGTGCAGGTTCTCGAAGAGGTTGTGGATCGCCACCGCGACCACCACGCCGAGGCCGCCGACGACCAGGGCATGCGCGAGCGGATCCCGGCCGGCGGTGGCGCGCAGGGCGTGCAGGCCGCTCAGGACGATCGCGGCCAGGAGCAGCAGGTAGGCCCCCAGGCCGATCAGCCCGGCCTCCGCCGCGACGTGGATGTAGTAGTTGTGCGCGTGTCCCTGCGAGAGGATGAAGGTCGGGCTGACGCTGAACTCGCTGTAGCGGACGTTGAAGTTGCCGAGGCCGACGCCGAGCAGGCGATCCGAGGCGAACATCTGGAGCCCGGCCTCCCAGTGCGCCCGGCGCTCCAGGATCGCGAAGTTCTCCGCCGTGACGTAGGCCGTGCGCACGTCGGCCCCGCCGCCCTGCTCGGTGATGCTCTCGACCCGGTCGCGGATGATCGGCGGCAGCAGGGCGACGCCGCCGACGATCGCGAAGAGGGCGAGCGTCAGCGCGCCGGCCAGGGCCGCCCCGCGGCCGCGCGGCCCGGCCAGGAAGAGCATCGCGGCGAGCGCCCCGAGCGTGCCGAGCCAGGCCCCGCGCGAGAACGACGCCAGGAGCGCCGCCCCGATCAGCGCCGTCGCGCCCGCGGCCAGGATGAGCGACGAGCGGGATCGGGCCACGGGAACCCATTGCTGCCCGTTAGTGAGAACTGTTCGTCGCTCGTCGCTCGTCGCTTTTATCCCCGCTAGGGGGCGTCGCTCCCCCCAGAGCCAAACCGTGGTCGCCAGGCCGAGCGGCAGGATCATCTCGAGGTAGCCGGCGTAGGAGTTCGGGCGGCCGAAGCTGCCGAAGGCGCGCGAGAACTGCGCCCCGATCGCGAAGCTCTCCGGCCCCACGCCGAGGACGTACTGCCCCAGGCCGAGTGTTGCCTCCGCCGCGCCCGCCAGCAGCAGCGCCGCCACCGCCGCGAGGGCCTGGCGGCGCGTGCGGAGCAGATCGAGCGCGAGGAAGTAGACGATCAGCGCCTTGCCCCACTGGAAGAGGGCCGCGATCGCCGGCGCGAACTCGCGCGCGACGATCAGCGACAGGGCCAGCGCGGCGACGAAGATGACGAAACACGGCCCGACCGGGCTGCGCGGCAGCGGCGCCACCTCGCGCGCCGCCGCCCGGTGGGCCAGCCAGGCGACCACGGTCAGGCCGAAGAGGACGTTGGTCAGCGTCAACTCGCCCGCCGCCCCCAGGTCTTGCACCGGGATCGAGAGGAGGAGCAGGTAGAAGCCCCAGCGCGGCCGGATGACGATGGCCGCCGCGACGATCGCCCCCGCCACCAGCGCCCCGCCGAGGAGCGGCGGCAGCGCGACGAGCGCCCCGGCCACGGCCAGGACCAGGGCGACGACCAGCGGCAGCCGGAGGTCGGGCGACGGCGCGCGCGCCAGGCTAGGGAGCTGCATGGGCCGGTGTCAGGCGCGCGAGCTCGGCGCGGAAGTAGGGGATCGTCCGGCGCAGCCCCTCCTCCAGCCCGACCCGCGGCGCCCAATCGAGCAGCCGCCGCGCCTTGCTGATGTCGGGGCAGCGCCGGGTCGGGTCGTCGGTCGGCAGCGGCTCGTAGCGGGTCGGCAGCGCGGTGCCGCAGGCCCGCTGCACCGTCGCCGCGAAGTCGGCGATCGTCCGCTCGTCGGGGTTGCCGAGGTTGAAGACTTCGCCCGCCCCGTCGGGCGCCTCCATCGCCGCGACGATGCCGCGCACCGTGTCGCCGACGTAGCAGAACGATCGCGTCTGCGTGCCGTCGCCGTAGATCGTCAGCGGTTCGCCGCGCAGCGCCTGCATCGCGAAGTTGACGATCACCCGCCCGTCCTCCGGGTCCATCCGCTCGCCGTAGGTGTTGAAGAGGCGCACGATCCGCCCGTCGAGGCCGAACTCGCGCCAATAAGCCGCCACCAGCGTCTCGCCGAAGCGCTTCGCCTCGTCGTAGACGGCGCGCGGCCCGGTCGGGCTGACGTTGCCGCGGTAGTCCTCCGGCTGCGGGTGGATCGCCGGGTCGCCGTAGACCTCGGAGGTGGAGGCGAAGAGGAGGCGCGCGCCGTCCTCGCGGGCGCGCTCCAGCAGCAGGCGCGTCCCGATCGTGTTGACATCGGCGGTCGCCAGCGGGAGTTGCAGGTAGCTGCGCGGGCTCTGCGCGTTGGGCGAGGCGGGGCTCGCCAGGTGGTAGATGCGCTCGACCGGCGGCAGCTCCGGCGGCAGCGGGCGGGTCACGTCCGCCTCGATCAGCCGGAAGCGGGGCTGGCCGCCCAGGTGCGCGACGTTGGCGGCCCGGCCGCTGGCGAAGTTGTCGGCCGCCCAGACCTCGTGGCCCGCGGCGAGCAGCGCGTCGCAGAGGTGGGAGCCGATGAACCCGGCGCCGCCGGTCACGAGGATACGCACGTCCCGTCCTACCATCCTTCCACCGGCTCGGCCACCGGCGCGGGCTGCCGCGCGGGGGCCGCCGGTGGCTCGTCGCGCCGGTCGTCGCCGGCGGCCCGGCGCGAGCGTTTCGTCCGCCGCCGCGCGCCGGTCGCCGCGGCGGCGGTGCCGTCGAGCGCGTCCGCCTCGCGCGCGGCGGCGTCGGCGGCCACCTGGATCAGGGCGAGCAGGAACCACCAGATGAAGGCCAGGTCGATCAGGAAATAGAAGTTGTCCACCAGCCCGTGGACCACGGCGGCGCAGCAGGCCAGCCCCGCCGCGACCAGCAACCGCCGCGTCGCGCCGGTGGCGACCCGCAGGCCGTCGGCGACGCGCGCCCCGACGGCGAGCAGGGTCCAGCCGATCCAGGCCAATCCCATTATACCCAGGCGCACCCAGAAGTCGAGGAAGAGGTTGTGCGGGTGGGACGTAAACTTCTCCTCCCAGGCCGCCGGGTGGATGTAGCGCGGCGCGTACTGGTAGAGGAACTGGTCCAGCCCGACCCCGAACGCCGGGTAATCGCGGATCATCCGCACGGTCGAGTCCCAGATCAGCCGGCGCAGCCCGACGCTCCCCCGCCCCCGGCCAGCGAGTCCAGGCGCGCGCCGGAGAGGAGGAGGACCAGCACTCCGCCGACCGCCAGCGCCCCCAGCAGGCCGAGACGCACGGCCCGCCGCTCGGCGAGCGCCGCCAGGAGCAGCAGCGCCACACCCACCCCCACGAACGCGCCGCGCGAGAAGGTCAGCAACAGCCCGACCGCCAGCAGCGCGCCGGCGGCGAGCAGTGGCCACGAGGGGCCAGGGGCGACGAGCGCCAGCTTGCCCTGAGCGGAGCGAAGGGAGCGCCGAGCGCCGAGCGCCAGGCGCGAGGAGAAGGACAGGGTGCGCTCCTCGCCAGCGCCCCGCGGCCCCTTGCCACCGGCCCTCACCTGTCGCTCGTCGCTCGTCGCTCCCTTCGCTCCGCTCAGGGCAAGCTGGCGCTCGTCGCCCCACGGCGCCGTGGGGGCCAGCGCCAGGAGCGCCGCCGCGAAGGGGAGCGCCCGCGCCAGGTAGAAGGCCAGCGCGTTCGGGTGGCGGTAGGGGCCGACCGCGCGGCGCACCCCCTCCGCCGCGACGACCCCCCGCCCGGCGAGCACCTGGCCGACGCCGAGCAGCGCGACGACCGCCGCGCCCGCCAGGAAGGCGGCGATCGCGATGCGGCGCAACTCGCGGTTGCGCAGCCAGTAACGCGCGAGGAAGAAGTAGATCACCGGCCCGACGATCACCGTGCGGTACTCGCGCAGGCTCTCGCGCAGGTGGCCGGGATCGGCGACCGTCAGCAGGGAGAGCGAGGCGATGGCGAGCAGCGCCGCCCCCTGGAGGCCGAACGGGGCGCGCAGCGCCGCCTTGAGGGCGTCCCAGGCGTCGAGGACCGCCGCCGCCCCGCCCCCCGCCGCGACCTGCCGCCGCCCGCGGACGGCGAGCTGCACCGCGCCGGCCAGGAGCGCGATCAGCAGCAGCAGCTCGACGGCCGGCAGGCGCGGCCCGAAGAGGTCTTTCGGCGCGTAGGCGAACGGCGCGGCGAACGGCAGCAGCGCCACCGTCAGCCCCGGCTGCTTCAGCGTGACGATCAGGTAGGCCGCCAGCGCCGCGACCGTCAGCGGCGGCCAGGGGGAGGCGACGAGGACGAGCAGGAGGCCGGCGGCGGCGATCCGCCAGGGGCCGTGCCGCTCCAGGGTCGCGATCCAGCGCTCGCGCCCGAGCGCCAGCGCGCCGGCCGCCACCAGCCGCAGGGTCTCGCCGCGCGCCGTGGGCGCGCGGTCGCCCGTCGAAGGGCGGGCGCTATTCATGGGTGTCCCACCAGGCGAGGCGGGGCCGCGGCGGGGCCGCGGCGCGCGGCGCCGGCAGCCAACCGGCGAGGCGCGCCAGGGTGCGCAGCCCGAGGACCAGCCCGGCGAAGAGCCCGGCCAGCCCGGCGGCGAAGAGGGTCGGCGCGGCCCAGGCGAAGGGCTGCCGCCGGCCGATCGTCAGCCCGGCGATCGCCACCTCGCCCCCGTCCGAGCCGCGTAGTTCGAGGAGATGCTCGCCGTCGGCCAGATCGCCGGCGATCGCGAACTCCTCCTCCGCGACCTCCGTGGCGCGCAGGCCAATGTAGGAACCCCGCTCGTCGGCGCTGAGCCCCGGGACCGGCCGCCCGTCGATCACGACGTAGACCCGCCCCGCCCGCGGGCCGACCCGCGCCCGCAACTGGAGCGCGGTGCCCTGGAAGGCGAGGCGCGCGCGGGCCTCCCCGCTCTCGGCGACGCGGTAATCGCCCCCCGCCAGCCGCTGGACCCGCCACGGGCCCTGCCAGTCCAGCCGCGCGTCCCCCGTGGCGAGCGGCCCGGCGGTCGCCACCGCCTGTTTCCCCGACCACCGGCGCAGCGCGAGGTAGGCCGGGCGCGGGGTGAAGTCGTGACCGACGACCGCGAAGTGGGGCACCACGTCACCCGGACGGTCCTCCGGTCGCTCGACCCAGCGGAAGCCCCAGACGAAGACCGCGCCGATCCAGGGCCACTCCCGCCGCATCCGGTCGAGCCCGTCGATCAGGTAGCGCGCCTGGGTCTCCTCGTCGACCGACGGCCCGAAGACGGTGACGCGGTCCCCCGGCCAGTCCTCCGGGAGCGCGACCCAGCCGTACTCGGAGACCCAGACCGGCTTCGCCGCGTCGCCGTTGCGGACCATCAGCTCGCGCGTCTGCACGATCCGCGAGAAGTTGATCCGCAGCGGATCGACCCGCCGGTCCTCCGGCGAGGCCCCGATGCCGTAGGCCATCACCGAGAGGATGTCGAAGGAGTCCCGCGCCCCGGCGTCGTAGAGCCCCTGGATGAAGCGCAACTCGTTCATGTTGTTGGTCGTGACCCCGTCCTGATCGGTCTGGGCCAGCCCGGCCGTCACGATCAGCGCCTCCGGGTTGGCAGCCTTGACCTTGGGGTAGGTGGCCTGGAGCAGGCGGCCGTACAGCGCCGGGTCGATCGGCCCGCCGCCCCACTCCCCCTCCAGGTTCGGCTCGTTCCAGACCTGGAAGTGCGCGATCTTGCCGCGGTACCGCGCCGCGAGGACGGCCACGAAATCGGCGTAGTTGTCGAAATCGCGCGGCGGCCCCTTGTCCCAGCGCTCGAGATCGTCGCCCGGCCGGCGCGCCCAGCGCGGGATCGTGTCGACCCGCGCCAGGATGCCGATCCCGGCGCCGTGCAACTGGTCCACGATGAAGTCGTACTTCTCGAAGCTGTCGCGCCCGCTGTTCACGTCGCGATACTGGCCGGGCTGCGACTCGATCTCCGCCCAACTGAACGTCTGCCGCACGAAGGTGACGTTCGCCTCGCGCAGCATCCTGATCGTCGTGGCGATGTTCTCGCGGTCGACTTCCTTCTCCAGGAAGACGTTCATCCCCAGCAGCGGCGCCCCGGTCGCGGGGGCGGCGCCCGCCGCGGGCAGGCCGAAGACGGCGCCGCGGTGCAGGTAGCTGTCGAGGCCGGCGGTCGAGAGGAGCAGCGCGAGCGCGAGCGCGACCAGCAGCGCCGCCGCCCCCAGCCGCGCGACCGGGTGGCCGGGTGGGCGCGGCGCGGCCCGACGTGGACCGGACGTCGCCCCGGTGACCCGGCGCGCGCGCTCCTCTCGCAGCGTCGTGGCGCCCGCCGCGAGGCGCTCCCGCCACCCGCCGAGCGCGTCACGCATGGCGCCGCCCGCGCCGCAGCCGCCCCACCGCGCGGATCGCCAGCGCGGTCGCGCCGAGGGCCAGCAGGGCGACGAGCGTCGAGAAGACCGCGAAGGGGATCGGCGACCGCGCGTAGGCGACCTCGATCCCGAAGAGCACGACCTCGCCCGCGCCCTGCCCGTCGGCGGCCGGCAGCACCTTCAGGACCGCCTGATGCTCCTGGATCGGGCCGACCGGGTCGAGCCCCGAGACGACCGGGATCGTCGCCGGCCCCTCGTTGGCCGCCTGGAAGTCGACGTAGTGGCGCCCCTGCGCGTCCCGCGGCAGGTGCTCCACCGCCTCGACCGACCCGTCGATCTCGACGCCGAGCCGCCCGCCCTGCGGGCCGCGCAGGCCGTGCAGCACCAACTGGTTGCCCTGGAACTGGATCGTCAACTGATCGTTGGGGTGGTCGCTGCGGAGCGCCAGTTCCCGGCCGGTCTGGACCGTGCTCCAGCGCCCGCGGCTGGCCAGGGCGGGCGACAGCGGCCCGTAGCTCCCCGGTGTGGCCCGGCGCTGCTCGGCCGTCGCGTTCTGCAGGGCGTGGTACAACGGCGTGGGCGTGAATTCCTGCTCGACGACCCGGAAGTAGTAGGTCGGGTCGCTCGGCGCGATGTCGCCGACCTGGCGGAAGAACCAGATGTTGATCACCCCGACCCAGGGCCAGTTCTGCCGGGCGTAACGGATCCCCTGGACGGTGTAGGCCGCCTGCTGCTCGGGGCTCACCCGCTGCCAGATCAGTTTGTCGACGGGGAAGCTGGGCGGCGCGGCGTTCCAGCCGTACTCATTGAGCCAGACCGGCTTCGCGCCGTCGCCGTTGCGCTCCATCACCTCGCGGAGCAGCTCGACGCGGCGCAGGTTGAGGACCTGCGGGTCCGGCGCCGCGTCCGGCGGCTGGTCGAAGCCGTAGCCGTTCGCGAGCATGATGTCGGAGCAGCCGCGGACCCCGGCGTCGTAGAGCTGCTGAAGGTAGAGCAGCTCGTTGAGGCCGCGCCCGCCCGTCTCCAGCGTCTGCGCCAGCGGGGCGGCGAGGATCACGACATTGGGGTTGGCCGCCTTGGCCCGCGCGTAGGTGCGGCAGAGCAGGTCGGCGTAGCCGGCGGGGTCGAGCCTGCCGCCCCACTCGTCCTTCAGGTTCGGCTCGTTCCAGATCTGCAGATACTGGACGCGCCCCTTGTAGCGTTCGACAAACTTCGCCACGAAGGTCGCGTAATGCTCCGGGTTGGTCGGCGGTGCCTGGGGGGTGGTGTTGGCGGGGCGGGCCCACTCCGGCGTGTTGTCGAGGCGGGCGATCACGCGCAGGCCGTGCGTCTCGGACAGGGCGACGATGCGGTCGTACTTCTCCCAGCTATCCTGGCCGAACTTGCTGTCCCAGTACACCCCCTGCTTCGGCTCGATCTCCGACCAGGGGAACTGCTGCTTGACCCAGCCGAGGCCGGCGTCGGACATCATCTGCAGCGTCTTGACGCGCTTCCAGTCTTCCACCTCGCGCGAGAGGAAGGTGTTCGCGCCGTAGGGGTTGACGTCGGTGTAGGGGTAGGTCGCCACGTCGGCGCGCACCGCCGGCGCCGGCGCGAGCGGGCGCAGCAGGGCGACGTTGAGGACCTGGAGCGCGACCACGACGAGGAGCGACAGCAGATAGAGCGGGCCGATCCGCCGCGGGCGCGTCGAATTGCCGCGTGCCTGCGTTGTCCCGGTGGTGCTCACCGATCCACCATCACTCGCCTTGCGCCTTCCATCCGTGTCGGTCCGTGTCGGTGCTGCGTCGGGGCTTTGCCGTTCGCGCGCCATCGCGCGGCAGTATACCACGCGTCCGGCCCGGCAAGCCCGTTTTCGCGCGTCCCAGGTAGCTAAAGCTCGGTTCCGGCGGCACGAACCGGGCCGCCAGTTGCGATCGCTGCCATCCGTACAACGCGCGATGCTGGGGGAAGTTGCGCGCGCGGCTCCTACCCCCAGCCCCGCGCCTGCTCCTGACGGCGGCGGGCGGGGGCTGGACGGCGCCGGGGGAGCCGCGAACCGTCTCCGGCCGTGCGAGGCAACCGGCAAATCCTAGCCCTGTCATCCTGAGCCGCAGCGAAGGATCGGCATCCGTAGCACCCGCGTGGCGACTGACCTCGCCCGGCGCCGGCGACACCGATCCTCCGCCCCGGCCCAGGATGAGCGGGGACAGCGCCTCCCCGGCCTGATGCAAACGCGGCGGAAGGGCTGCGTATCCGCGCCGCCGCGGGTACTGAGTCCGGCGGCGGCGCGGCGGCCTTGACTTTCGCCGCGGCCGGTACTATGGTGTGTCGGTAACAAGTGAAGAGACGCTGCGGGGGCCTGGGCGAGCCGGGCTGAGATGGTAGCCGCCGATCCGCTACCGACCGTCGAACCTGATCCGGGTAATACCGGCGGAGGGATGCGCGCCAACTGTGCCGGACGAGTGCCGCACATTTGGGGAAGAGTGGACGCGCTGCCGCCGCGTACCCGCCCCCGATGTGCGGCTTTTGTTTGCCCCGATGCGCGGATGGGGCTGTTTGTTCAGCCTTGTCGCCCGTAGGGGCCGCCCCACGGCCGTGGCCCGCCGAGGACGTCGGTGGTCGGCCACGCGGGCAGCCGCGGGGGGCTGCCCCTACGAACCGAACGCGGTCCTCCGATGCGGCGCCAGGGAACGGGGCGGTTGGCGCGTGCCGGCGTTGATGGTTGAGGCGGAGCGATGGGGATTGTGGAGAGCGTACCGGTCGCGCTGGAAGTCCGGGCGGTGGACAAAATCTTCAAAGGTCCGGCCGGGCCGCTGCCGGCGCTCGCCGGGGTCGATCTCGCGGTCCCCGCCGGTGAATTCGCGACGCTGATCGGGCCGAGCGGCTGCGGCAAGAGCACCCTCTTCAACATCATCGCCGGGCTGGACGAGCCGGACGGCGGGAGCATCGCCCTGGGCGGGCGCGCGGACGCGGCGCGGCTGGGGCGGGTGGCGTACATGCCGCAGAAGGATCTGCTGCTCCCCTGGCGCACCGTCCTCGACAACGTGATCCTGCCGCTGGAGGTGCGCGGCGTGCCGCGCGAGCGGGCGCGCCGCGAGGCATTGGACCTCTTCCCGGAGTTCGGGCTGGCCGGCTTCGAGCGTGCCTATCCCGCCGCCCTCTCCGGCGGGATGCGCCAGCGCGCGGCGTTCCTGCGGACGACGCTGGCGCGCGGCGGGTTGCTCCTCCTCGACGAGCCGTTCGGCGCGCTCGACGCGCTGACCCGCGCGCGGCTCCAAGAATGGCTCCTCGGGGTCTGGGAGCGCCACCGCCGCACGACGCTCTTCATCACGCACGACGTGGACGAGGCGATCTTCCTGGCCGACCGGATCTACGTGATGTCGCCGCGGCCGGGGCGCGTGGCGCTCGCCCGCCGCGTCCCGCTGCCCCGGCCGCGCGATCCCGCCGTCACGACCGCGCCGGAGTTCATCCGGCTCAAGGCCGAGCTACTGGCGGTGCTGCGCGGGGAGGGGCCGGGGGAGGCCGCCGGCGTGGAGCCTGACGGGTTGGACCCCGTCGCGGAGGGCCTGCGGCCACGAAATACCCCTTCGGGCATGAACCCGCCCACGCGGGTTGGGACGAGATGATGCGGGTGGCGCGATGAGTGGAGGGAGCAGTAAGCCAAGAGTGGGCCGGCAGCGCGTGCTGCGCGCCTGGCTGCCGCCGGCCGCGCTCCTCCTCCTGGCCCTGCTCGGCTGGGAGGCGGTCGTGCGGCTGGGCGGGGTGCCGCCCTGGCTGCTGCCGCCCCCCAGCGCCCTGCCGGGGGCGTTGTTCGACGCGCGGGCGGCCCTGCTGCGCCACACGCTGGTCACCCTCGGCGAAGTCGCGCTCGGCCTGGGCGCCTCGGTCGTCGTCGGCCTTGTCTTCGCCGTGGCGATCGCCTGGTCGCCGACGCTGGAGCGGGCATTCTACCCGCTCGTCGTCGCCAGCCAGACCGTGCCGCTGCCGGTGCTGGCCCCGCCGCTGATCATCCTGCTCGGCTACGGCATCGCGCCCAAGATCTTCCTGGTGGCGCTGATCGGCTTCTTCCCGATCGTCGTCAACACCGTCGACGGCCTGCGCGGGGTCGACCGCGAGTTGCTCGACCTGCTGCGCACCTTCGGCGCGACGCGGCGGCAGATCTTCGCGAAGGTCCGCTGGCCGGCGGCGCTGCCCTTCTTCTTCTCCGGCCTGCGGGTCGCCGCGCCGTTCAGCGTGATCGGCGCGGTCTTCGGCGAGCTGATCGGGGCCAGTGCCGGCCTCGGCTACTACATCCGCCAGCAGACCCCCTACTTCCACACCGCCGAGGTCTACGGCGCGACGCTGCTCCTGGCCCTGCTCGGCATCGG
>JAUJMV010000001.1:245421-247220 GCA_030446685.1 Thermomicrobiales bacterium
TGGCGCTGTGCCTGGCGGTCGCGCTGGCGGGCTGCGGCGCGCGCGAGGCGACGCTGTCGACGACCGACGCCGGGCTGACGAAGGTCTCGCTGGTGCTCGACTGGTATCCCTGGGGCAACCACAGCGGGCTCTACCTGGCGCAGACGCGCGGCTACTTCAAGGACGAGGGCCTGGAGGTCAACATCCACCCGCCGAGCGACCCCGCCGACGTCCTCAAGGTGGTCGCCGCCGGGACCGACGGGTTCGGAATCAGCTACCAGACCGACGTGCTGGCGGCCTGCGCCAGCGGCGTGCCGGTCAGGTCGCTCGCGGCGCTGGTGCAGCACCCGCTCAACGCGGTGATGTCGCTGAAGGGCGCGGGCATCACCCGCCCCAAGGATCTGGAGGGTAAGAAGGTCGGCGTGACCGGCGTCCCCTCCGACGAGGCGCTGCTGCGCTCGATCCTCGCGGCCGACGGCGGCAGCATCGAGCGGGTCGAGCAGGTCAACGTGGGGACCGACCTCCTGCCGGCGCTCCTCGGCAAGAAGGTCGACGCGATCATCGGGGCCTACCCGGTCCACGAGTCGATCGTCGCCGAGCAGCAGGGGCAGCCGGTCGACATTATGAAGCTGCAGGACTGGGGCGTCCCCGACTACTACGAGCTGGTGCTGGTGACGAACGGCGCGATGATCGAGAAGAATCCGGAGGTCGTGCGGAAGTTCCTGCGCGCGGTCGTGAAGGGCTATCAGGACGCCGGCGCCGACCAGGGCGCGGCGCTCGACGCGCTGGCCGCCGCCAGCCCGGAGGTCGATCGCGCGGTCGAGGGGCCGGGCATCGCCCTCCTCGCGCCGTACTGGACCGACGGCGTGCCGCGCTTCGGCCACCAAACGGCCGAACGCTGGCAGAGCTACGCCGACTGGATGCGCCAGCGCCAGCTCCTCGAGAAGGACGTGCGGGCGCAGGACTGCTTCACCACCGACTTCCTGCCGAAGTGAGTCGTCGGTCGTCAGTCGTCAGTGGGCACGCTTGACAGAGCAAGCCCATCCCCCTGCCCCGTCCCTTCTGACGACTGACGACCGACGACCGACGACTACAGACCAGGTGGAGGCCATGAGCATACCGAAGGCACTGACGATCGCGGGGTCCGATTCGGGCGGCGGGGCCGGCATCCAGGCCGACCTGAAGACGTTCGCCGCGCTCGGGGTCTACGGCAGCAGCGTGCTGACCGCGATCACCGCGCAGAACACCGTCGGCGTGACCGCCGTCCACGAGATCCCGGTCGAGGTCATCGCCGCGCAGCTCGACGCGGTGCTGGGCGACATCGGCGCGGACGCCGCCAAGACCGGAATGCTCTCCAGCGCGCCGATCATCGCGACGGTCGCGGCCGGGGTGCGGCGGCACCGGATCGAGAACCTGGTCGTCGATCCGGTGATGGTGGCGAAGAGCGGCGACCGGCTGCTGCGCGAGGACGCGATCCAGGCGCTGCGCGAGGAGCTGCTGCCCCTGGCGCTGATCGTCACGCCGAACATCCCGGAGGCCGAGGCGCTGGCCGGGGGGGCGATCGCGACCGACGCCGACCGGGAGGAGGCGGCGCGGCGGATCGCCGCCTATGGGCCGCGCTATGTGGTGATCAAGGGCGGCCACGCGCCGGGCGACCCGATCGACTACCTCTACGACGGCGCTCGCGTCGCGCCGATCGCCTGCGGCCCGCGGATCGACACGCCGAACACGCACGGCACCGGCTGCACCTTCGCCGCGGCGATCGCCGCCGGCCTGGCGCGCGGGTTGGCGCCGGAGGCGGCGGTGCGGGCGGCGAAGGA
>JAUJMV010000001.1:247320-252411 GCA_030446685.1 Thermomicrobiales bacterium
CCGCCGGCCTGGCGCGCGGGTTGGCGCCGGAGGCGGCGGTGCGGGCGGCGAAGGACTATCTCACCGCGGCGTTGCGCGCCTCCTACCGGGTCGGCGCGGGCCACTCGCCGGTCAACCATTTCCACGCCTGGTGGGGCGATTCGAGTGCGGAGTGCGGAGTGCGGAATGCGGAATAGAGGCGGCAATTCGGCGCCGGTCATCCCGCGCTGGTAGTGGGATCGCGATGCGCTCGGGACAGCTCGGCTTGCTGGCGTTGCTGGGCGGCGCGGGGGCCATGGTCGGCTTCCTGACCGGGGGCGCCCTCCTCGGCCCGGAGAGCCGCCTGACGGTGGCGATCGTCGGGGCGCTGGTGGGGGCGCTGCTCGCCCGCGCGCTCTGGATCACGCGCCCGCGCCGGCCCGCGCCGCCGGCCGGTCGGCCCATCGCGCCGCAGGGGCCGACGGACAATGCGCCCACCGCGCCGCGACGGACGGGAACGGCACGCGCCCAGCGGCGCAGGGAACAGGAGGCGCGACGACGCGATGGCATAGACGGAGAGGGAGGGTAGCACTGGTGGAACACATCGGGAACGCGCCGGCGACGACGGACGACCTGCTGACGATCGCGGGCAAGACCTTCCGGTCGCGCCTGCTCCTGGGGACCGGCAAGTACCGCAACAGCGCCGAGATGCTGGCCGCGTTCGAGGCGTCCGGGGCCGAGATTATCACCGTGGCGCTGCGCCGGATCGACTTCGACGACCCGGCCAGCCGCTCGATCCTCGAGGACATCGACTGGCGGCGCTACACGATCCTGCCGAACACCGCCGGCTGCGCCACCGCCGAGGAGGCGATCCGCGTCGCCCACATGGCGCGCGCGATGGGGCTCTCCGACTGGGTCAAGCTGGAGGTCATCCCCGACCCGAAGTACCTGCTGCCCGACCCGATCGGCACGCTCCAGGCCGCCGAGACGCTGGTGCGCGAGGGCTTCACCGTCCTGCCCTACATCAACGCCGACCCGGTCCTGGCGCGTCGCCTGGAGGAGGTCGGTTGCGCGACGGTGATGCCGCTGGCCTCGCCGATCGGCTCCGGCCAGGGCCTCCCCGAGGCGCGGCAGATCGCGATCATCGTCGAGCAGGCGACGGTGCCGGTCGTGGTGGACGCGGGGATCGGCGTGCCCTCGGACGCCGCGCGCGCGATGGAACTGGGGGCCGCCGCCTGCCTGATCAACACCGCCGTCGCGCTGGCCGACGACCCGGCGGCGATGGCGCGGGCGATGCGGCTCGGGGTGGAGGCCGGGCGCCTGGCCCACCGCGCCGGGCGCATCCCCCCGAAGGCGTATGCCTCCACCAGCAGCCCCCTGGCGGGCGTCGTCCGGTAGTGCGCGGTTGGCGGGTCAGCGCGTGCTGACGGTCCACCACCGAGACACAGAGTTACGGGAGAGAGTTCACGGAGGCAACGGAGAAGTTACAGCGGAAACTCTGTGTCCTCTCCCCCGTCCTCCGTGCCTCTGCGGTCGATCGTCGTTCCGAGCGGGGAAAGGGCATGGTGCGTAACGGGTTCAACCTCGGGCTCTACGTGGTGACCGACGAGCGGCTGTCGCTCGGCCGCCCGACCGCCGAGGTCGTCGCGGCGGCGATCCGCGGCGGCGCCGACGCCGTCCAGTTGCGCGCGAAGGACGACCTCTCGGTGCGTGAGCAGGCGGCGCTCGGCCGCGCGCTGCGGGCGCTGACCCGCGCGGCGGGCGTCCTCTTCCTCGTCAACGACCGCGCCGACCTCGCGGCGGCGCTCGACGCCGACGGCGTCCACGTCGGGCAGGACGATCTGCCCGCGGACCTCGCGCGCCACATCGTCGGCCCGGATCGCCTCGTCGGCGTCTCCGCCGCGACCGTGGAGGAGGCCCTGGCGGCGCGCGAGGCGGGGGCGGACTATCTCGGCGTCGGCCCGATCTACGGCACCCTGACGAAGCCCGACGCCGGGGAGGCGGTCGGCCCCGAGCGGATCACGGCGATCAAGGCCCGCGTTCCCCTGCCGGTCGTCGGGATCGGCGGCATCGGTCGCGACACCATCGCGGCGGTCATGGCGGCGGGCGCCGACGGCGCGGCGGTCGTCTCGGCGATCGTCGGCGCGGCGGATGTCGAGGCCGCGGCCCGCGACCTGAAGGCCCGGATGCTGGCCGCGCGATGAGCGATGGCATCCATGTGCTGCGGGGGGATGCCGCCCCGCCCCGCCCGCCCGTCCCCCGGCTGCACCTCGTCACCGACCGGCGGCTCCGCGGCGACCGCTCTCTGGTCGCGGTCGTGGCGGAGGCGGCGCGGGCCGGGGTCGGCGCGGTGCAGTTGCGCGAGAAAGACTTGCCCGGCGGCGCGCTGCTGGCCGAGGCGGAGGTGTTGCGGCGCGTCCTCGGCGCGACCCCGCTGCTGGTGAACGACCGCGCCGATGTGGCGCTGGCGGCGGGCGCGGCGGGCGTCCACCTCCCGGCCGCCGGCCTGCCGGTCGGGGTCGCGCGGCGGCTGCTCGGCCCGTGGGCGCTGATCGGGCGGTCGGTGCATGGCGTCGAGGAGGCGCGCCGGGCGGCGGACGAGGGGGCGGACTACGTCATCCTCGGCACGATCTTCGCCACCGGCAGCAAGCCGGGCCGCGCGCCGGCGGGCCTGGCCCTGGTCGCGGCCACCGCCCGCGCCGTCGCCCTGCCCGTGATTGCCATCGGCGGCATCAACCAGGAGAACGCCGCGGCGACGGTCGCGGCCGGCGCGCACGGCATCGCCGTCATGTCGGCGATCCTCAGCGCCCCCTCACCGGCCGCCGCCACCGCCGCGCTCCGCGCGGCCCTGGGCTCCGAGTGCTGAGTGCCGAGGACTGAGTGGCGCCACGCCGCTGTATCTGCCGCCGCGGCCGGTCTGGGAACACTCAGCACTCAGCACTCAGCACTCACTATTCAGGAGGAAGCGATGTCAGTCGCGACTGAACGGGTGATCATCAATGGCAAGCCCGAGGATCTGCCTGCCGGTCTGACCGTGGCGCAACTCTTGGAGCGGCGCGGCGTCCACACCACCCTCGTCGCGGTCGAGCACAACGGGCGCATCCTGCCGCGCGACGAGTTCGCCAGCGCGACGATCGTGGCCGGCGACAAGCTCGAGATCGTCCACTTCGTCGGCGGCGGCTGAGCCGCGCCCCCGGTGTCCTTCGCGCGGCGGGGCGGGGTGCAGTCCCCCGCCGCCGATCGTCGGGTAGCACCCGCCGCTCGCTCGCTCAGAACGGCTGGCTGTAGCCCTGCGGGCCGGGGTTGCGGTTGAGGTAGAGATAGCTGCCCAGCGCCGCGAAGAGGATGCCGAAGAGCGCGCCGGCGATCAGGGAGACGAAGATGCCGATGACCGTGGCGATTAGACTGGCGCCGGTATTGACCATCCCGCCGAACTGATCGCCGTAGATTCCGGCGAGCGCGCCGCCGAGGGCGATCCCCAGCAGCCCGCCGACAATCGACGCCAGCACCAGCGCCGCGGCGGCCACCGCGCCGACCCCCAGGCCGATGTAGAGCGCGTAATTGAACTTCGATTCGGCCGTGGCGAAGACGTTGAGGCGCTGCGTCGTCAGGTAGGCCATCAGGGCGCTCCCGGCGGGGAAGACGAGGAACCCGCAGCAGGGCACGAAGCCGGTCAGCACCAGGACCAACCAGAAGGCGGCGGCGAATGGCAGGGCAATCCGGGCCGCGGCCTTCGAGAGATCGAACGACGGCGCTTGTTGACTCATACCCGCTCCTTTGCCTCCGATCCCTCACCGGCACGCGCCGATGGGCTGGGTCTCCGCGCATTACAGGGAACGCCGTGGCATACGCTCCCGCTATTGCACGCCGCGTGCCAAATGCCGCCGCTCCGGACTACGCCAGCGCCGGCGGTTGCGCTTCGCCGCTGTTCGCCAAGCCTCGGCCCGCGATGCCGCGGCCGTATTCCCGGTGGTGGGCAAGCGGAGGGGCGGGAGCCGGGGCTCCCGCCCCTCCGGGCCACGGGCGTCCGTTCCGCTCGGCCGCGAGGAATCAGAACGGACGGGCGACCCCGATCTCCTTGTTGCGGTCGAGCGCGAGGTAGCTGCCGAGGAACGCCAGGGCCGTGCCGATGACGAGGCCGCCGAAGAGCCCCCCGACGAGCGCCCCGAGGAGGCTGAACGTAATGCCGGCCGGGCCGTAGCCATCGGTCACGGCGGTGAAGAGATTGCCGATCAGGTTCGCGACGACGACGCCGACCGTGACCGCGGCGGCCACGCCGAGGCCGGTGAAGAGCGCCAGCATCGGCTTCGACTGCCCGGCGGGAAAGTTCCTCAGTCTCGGCGTCACCAGGTACGCGATGCCCGCGTAGGCCGCCAGGAAGAAGAAGAAGTTTAGGCACAGGAAGCCGAACCCGAACACCGGAATCTTGCTCAGGAAGGTCAGGACGATGAAGACGACACCGGCGATCGCGGCGTACGTCACCGACGCGAGCGCCGAGCGCTTGGCGAGATCGATTGCCTGTGGATCCACGGTCGCTCCTCCTTGTTGCTACCCGATCTGTGCCTACCCGACCTGCGCCTACCCTACCCGAGCCCACGCCGGTACCGGCGCGACGCGAACGGCGGCATCGCCACTGCGCGCGCCGTCTGCCCGGCCTATCCGCGATACTCACAGTACGGATTGGGGGGTGGAATGTTTCGCCCTCCCCCGCATAGCGATCCGCGGGTCCGGCGGCGCACCCCCGCCGCCCGCGCGCCGGCCCCCTAGAATCGCTCGTAGGGCGGCGGTCCCTGGCCCGGCTTCGGCTGCTTCGGGGCCTCCCCGTAGAGGTCGGGCCAGACCGGGCCGTTGGGATCCTCGTCGCGCCGCCTGGCGCCGCGGGGTTCCCGCCGCGGATGCGGCGCGCTCGGGGCCGGCCGGGAGTGCCGGGAGAGCCTGCTGAGGCCGAAGAAGAGCAGCAGCCCGAGCCAGAACAGGCCCGGATGGAAGAAGCCCCCGTGGAACGGGCCGCCGTGCCAGTCTCCATGAAGCAACAGGGTCAGGGCCATCATCGCGATCCGTCCTCCTCCGGTCTCCCGGCATGAAGCGTTCGGCTGCAGCGGCGTCCGACGGGGTGGTTGTCGGGGCCTGCCC
>JAUJMV010000001.1:252511-254514 GCA_030446685.1 Thermomicrobiales bacterium
CCTCTCGGAGGGTTCCTTCCAGCGCGTTTGGGGCAACGACGAGGACGCCGCTTACGACGACTGGCAGGACTTGTATAGCCGTGTAGCGCGATGATATCGCCCTCGCGCCGGCCTCATTCCCGTGCGTGTCGACGCCGCCGGCGGTTCTGGTTGCTCTGGGGTATTCGGGGCCGGCCTCACCCCACCGTCAGCCGACGGTAGAGGTCGGGCAGCTTGCGCGGCAGGGCAGCGACCTCCGAGAGCGTGACATAATTGTTGAGGCCGAAGAGGCGCGGCATGTAGTCGCGCGCCTCGGCGTCGATCGTCAGACAGAAGGTGCGGATGCCGCGCCCGCGCGCCTCGAGCAGCGCCTTGCGCGTGTCCTCGACGCCGTACGCGCCGCCGTAGGCGTCGAAGTCGTTGGGGCGCCCGTCGCTGAGGAGGATCAGCAGCCGCACCCGCGCCGCCACCCCCTGCAAGAGGGTGGTGGTGTGGCGGATCGGCGCGCCGAGCCGGGTGTAGGCGAGCGGCTGCAAGCCGCCGAGCCGGCGCTTCGCCTCGTCGTCGTAGCCGTCCGCGAAATCCTTGACCGTGTAGAACTCGCAGCCCTTGCGCGTCGAGCCGGAGAAGCCGTAGATCGCGTAGCGGTCGTCGAGCACGGTCAGCGCCTCGCAGAGCAGCACCAGCGAGCCCTTGGCGACATCGATCACCCGCTCGCCCCCACGCGGCCCGCCGATGTACCCGCCGGTCGAGCCACTGAGATCGACCAGGAAGGCGACCGCGATGTCCCGGCGTTGCTCCCGCACCCGCGCGTAGGGGTGCTCGCCGGGCGGCAGCCCCAGCCGCCGGTCGACGCGCGCCTCGACGATCGCGTCGAGGTCGAGGTCGTCCCCGTCGTCCTGGCGGCGCAGGCGCAGCCGCTCCGGGCGCAGCGTCTCGAACTGCCGCTTCAGCGCCTGCACCTGGGCGTGCCGCCGCCGCAGCACGCGCTCGACGTAGTCGGTGTTGGGCGCGCGGAGGCGGCGGGGGCGCATCGCGCACCATTCCGGGCGGTAGGCGTTGAGGCCGTAGTCCCACTCCGGGTAGACGAACGCGCCGCGCTTCTCCTCGGCGGTCAGCGGCACCTGTCGGGCGCCCAATTGGGCGCCCCGGTCGGCGTAGGAGATCGCGACCTGCCGTCCGGCGTCGCGGTCGGGACGGCGCTCCTCGTTCGGCAGGGCCGGCGGCGGCCCCTGTCCTTCCACGATCGGCGGTGGGGCGGGGTGGGGCGCCTCGGCGGGCGGCTTCGGCGGCCGCGGCGGCTCCGGGGCCGGCGTCAGCGTCTCCAGCAGCACGACCTCGCGCCGCACCCGGTCGGGCCGGACGCGGCTCCGCCCCGGCAGGAGCGGGGGCGTCCCGGTGTCGGGCAGGTCGGCCAGCCGCTCGTAGAGCCGCAGCGCGAGTCCGACGCTATCGGCGCCCGTCAGCCCGTGCCACTCGTCCGCCCCCGGCAGGATCGCCCGCAACCCCGCGTACCGCCCCGCCGCCCGCGACGGCAGCGCGGACGCGACCTCGCCCCCCCGCCCCGCGAACTGCCGTTGCAGCGCCTCCAGCAGTTGGGCGCGGCCCCGCAGCCCGTCGAGCGCCGGCCGCTCGGCCAGCCCGTCGGCCGTCAGCGCGGCCAGGTCGCGCCCGAGGCCCGGAAAGTCCGCGGCCAGCCGCGCCGCGAGGCGCGCCCCTTCGAGGATCGTGAACAGCTCGGAGGCCAAGGGCGCGTCCGGCGCCGCCCCCAGCCGCCCGATCCCGGCCTCGTCGGCCAGGCTGCCGTAGCGCACCTGCCCCGCCGCGTGCGCGATCGTCACCTTGTACAGCAGCAAATTCCCCGCGCGCGTCGGATAGCGCGCCACCTGGTCCGGCAGGAAGATCGTCCGCCCGTCGGTGTAGGCGCCCCGCTCCGCCTCGGCCCGCTCGGCGATCACCAGCGCGCCGTCGGTCAGCCCGGCCGTGTAGAGCGCCAGCACCCGCTCCACCGCCCGCAGCGGCAG
>JAUJMV010000001.1:254614-262105 GCA_030446685.1 Thermomicrobiales bacterium
CCGTCCCGATCAGCTCGTTGATCGCCTCCAGCACCGCCGGGTCGTCGGTAAGCGGGGCGGCGATGGCGAGTTCGCAGGCGCGGCGCAGGTCGAGGCCGCCCCGGACCAGCAGGCCGGCGTAGACGAGGAGGCGCGTCGAGGCCGGCTCCTCCAGCCCCGCCTCCTTCAGGTTGCGGATCAGCGCGCTCACCCGCACCAGCGTCTCCGCCGTCGCCCGGTCCACGCCGCTCTCGTGGGCGACGATCGCCACCACGGCGGCGGGCGGCGGGAAGTCGAACTCCAGCGCGACGAAGCGCTGCCGCGTGCTCTGCTTCAGGTTCTTGAGGAGGCTCTGGTAACCGGGGTTGTAGGAGATCACCAGCATGAACTCGGGCGGCGCCTCCAGCACCTCGCCGGTCTTCTCCACGCGCAGCCGCCGGCGGTCGTCGGTCAGCGGGTGGATCACCACCGTCGTGTCCTTGCGCGCCTCCACCACTTCATCGAGGTAGCAGATCGCGCCCGAGCGCACCGCCTGGGTCAGCGGCCCATCGGTCCAGACGGTCTCGTCGCCGCGGATCAGGTAGCGGCCGATCAGGTCGGAGGCAGTCAGGTCGTCGTGGCAGGCGACGCTGATCAGCGGGCGCCCCAGGCGGTGGGCCATGTGCCGCACGAAGCGCGTCTTGCCGCAGCCGGTCGGCCCCTTCAGCATCACCGGCAGGCGGTTGTCGTAGGCCGCCTCGAAGGCCGCGACCTCGTCGCCGATCGGCAGATAGTAGGGCTCGCGCTCGATTTCGAGGGTCTGGTGGGCGACGGTCCCCTCCCAGTGCTCCTCGTACTGCCTGTGGCGCGCCCCCTCGCGGCGGGTCGCGGCGTCGTCTATCGTCATCGTCCCTCGATTGCGCGACGTGTACGTACGCGCTGTCTGGCCGCTTGACATCGGATAGCCGGAAGGCTACCATTGCAGCAGCCCGTAACGACAAGCGGCGGGCGTCGGCCTGTGGGGCAATGGTAACACAAGCGTATGGTGGTGGATTCGCCTCCGGGCTTCTGCTACCGGGCGGGTGAAGCGATGCAGGCGGTCGGGGGTGGCGTAATGGTAGCGCGTCACACTTTGGATGTGAAAGTCGGGGTTCGAATCCCTGCCCCCGAACCATTCTTCCCTGTGCGAATCCTGGCGCACCGGTCTCCCATTCCCGGAGTGAGTGGTTGAGTAGGCGAACCTCTACCGATAACGACGAGCCTCCATCCAACCCGAACCGGGCCACTGAGCGCACCTGCGCCGCCATCATCCTCGCGGGCGGCCAGGGCACGCGCATGAAGTCGCGCCTCAAGAAAGAGCTCCATGAGGTCGCCGGGCGGCCAATGATCGACGCCGTACTCCACGCCGCCGCCGGCTGCGCGCCGCGGCAGGTTGTCGTCGTCGTCCGCCACGACGCCGACCAGTTGCGCCAGCACTTGAGCGGGTCGGCGGACCGGATTACCTTCGCCCTCCAGGGCGAGCAGTTGGGGACCGGGGGCGCGGTCATGGCCGGCCTGCCGGCCGTCGAGCCGGCGATCGATGATGTGGTCGTCCTCTTCGGCGACCAGCCGCTGATCACGCCGGAGATGGTGGCGGCGCTCCTGGCCGGGCATCGGCGGAGCGGCGCGGCCGTGACGACCGCCTCGTGCGTCCACCCGACCGGGGGGCAGCACGGCCGGATCACCCGCGACGCGCGCGGCAACGTCCTGCGCATCACCCAGGTGCGCGACCTGGTCGGCGAGGATCCGGGGCCGAAGGAGATCGACAGCGGCATCTTCTGCTTCCGCCGCGACTGGCTGGCGGCGCGCCTGCCGCTGATCCCGCGCCAGCCCCACGGCGAATACTACCTCACCGATCTCGTCGCCATCGCCGCGAGCGAGGCGACGGACGCGCCCGCCGCACCGTGGCCGGTGGCGGCGGTGACGGTCGATCTCGACGCCGCGATGGGCGTCAACAACCGGGTCCACCTGGCGGAGGCGGAGCGGACGCGCGCGCGCGGATCAACGCGCGCCTGATGCTCGCCGGCGTCACCATCATCGACCCGGCTTCCACCTTCATCGACGACGGCGTCACGATCGGGCGCGACACGGTCGTCGCGCCCTTCACCGTCATCAGCGGCCGGACGGCGATCGGCGAGGGTGCCGGATCGGGCCGGGCGCGCGGATCGCCGACAGCACGGTCGCCGATGGCTGCACGATCGTCGATTCGACCGTCGAAGGCGCGGAGATCGGCGAGGGCTCGGACGTCGGCCCGTACTCTCGGATCCGCCCCGGCACGCGGATCGCCCCGCGCGTCCATGTCGGCAACTACGTCGAGCTGAAGAACACCTCGATCGGCTCCGGCAGCGCCGTCGGCCACATGAGCTATCTGGGCGACGTGACGATCGGCGAGCGCGTCAACATCGGCGCCGGGACGATCACCGCCAACTACGACGGGCGCGAGAAGCACCGCACGACGATCGGCGACGGCGCGTTCATCGGCGTCGACACGGTGCTCCGCGCCCCGGTCGAGGTGGGTCCGGGCGCGACGACCGGCGGCAGCTCGTTCGTCAACCGCGACGTGCCGGCCGGCCGCCTCGCCGTCGGTATCCCCGCGCGCCTCGTCCCGCCCCACGCGCGGCGCACGCCGCCGGCCGGCGACGCCAACCGCCCACCCGACGGTAATCCTGACGCCTGACGCCTGACGACCGACGACTCGTCTGGGAGTGGCATGGACGGCCCGTTACAGGTTTTCTCCGGGAGCGCCAACCGCCCGCTGGCGGAGGCGATCATGCGCTTCCTCGGCGCGCCGCTCGGGCGGGCGGTCGTCGGCCAGTTCAAGAATGGCGAGACGCGCGTCAAGCTGGAGGAGAATGTCCGCGGCTCTGATGTCTTCGTCATCCAGTCGATGCAGCCGCCGGTCAATCACCACCTGATGGAACTGCTGATCATGATCGACGCGGTGCGCCGCGCCTCCGCCGCCCGCATCACCGCCGTGATCCCCTACTACGGCTACGCCCGCCAGGAGAAGAAGACGGCCGGGCGCGAGCCGATCACGGCCAAGCTGGTCGCCAACCTGCTGGTCACCGCCGGGGCGCAGCGCATCCTGACGATCGACCTGCACGCGCCGGCGATCGAGGGCTTCTTCGACATCCCGGTCGACCACTTGCGCGCCGAGCCACTGCTGGCCGAGCACTTCCGCTCGCAGGCGCTCGAGAACGTCGTCGTCGTCAGCCCCGACGCCGGCGGCGTGGGGCGCGCCGAGGACTTCCGCATCCGCATCGGGGCCGATCTGGCGATCATCGCCAAGAAGCGGCCGCAGCCCGACCAGCCGGCGGTGATCGAGATGGTCGGCGACGTGGAAGGGAAGACCGCCGTGATCGTCGACGACATGATCGGCACCGGCGGCACGCTGGTCGAGGCGGCCGAGACGCTGCTGGCGCGCGGCGCGGACGCGGTCTACGCCTGCGCCGTCCATCCGCTGCTGACCGACGGCGCGGCGCGCAAGATGCGCGGGTCCGGGCTGCGCCGGGCGATCGTCACCGACACCGTCCCGCTCCACGAGACCGAGCGGGACAGCGCGATCGAAGTCCTCTCCGTGGCGCCCTTGCTGGCCGAAGCGATCATGCGCATCCACAAGGATCTCTCGGTCAGCGCGTTATTCACCTAGGGGCCCGGCTCTCCGGCCCGGCCGCGCGCGCGCCGGTCGCCAGAACTGGTTCGCCGGCCCGCGCACGGACGGGTGGCGACCGGGGGACCGGTCCGGGAGCAAGGATGATTGGAACCGCCAAGTACTAGCTGGATCGAACTCGCCGTCGCCCTTCTCTGCCTCCTGCTCGTCGCGCTCGCCTCCGCGACCGAAGGCGCGCTGGTCCACGTCAGCCGGCACAAGCTGCGCCAACTGGCGGAGGAGCGGCGGCGCGACCTCCGGAGCGTCGACACCCTGTTCGACAATTCCCGCGTCTACGGCGCGGCGATGATCATCCTGCGGACGCTCGCCGCCACCGCCTTCGTCCTGCTCCTGGCCGACATCTTCCGGCGCGAGGAACTCGCCGGCGGCTTCTGGGTGCTCTACCTGATCGCCGTCGCCTTGCTGCTGATCGTCGGGCAGGCGCTGCCGCGCGGGCTGGCCCGGCAGCGGCCGGAGCGGGTCGCGGCGGGGCTGCTCCTCTTCGCGCGGATCGTCGCCTTCCTGCTGCGCCCGCTGATCTGGCTCAACGAGCTCCTCCTGCGCGGGCTGATCCGCTCTTCTCCCGGTCGCGCCCCGAGACGCCGGCCCCGAGCCGGAGGAGGATCTGCATGTGCTGCTCGGCGGCGAGTACGGCAACGGCTTCGACGGCGTGATCGAGGAGGACGAGCGCGAGATGATCGACGCGATCCTCCAGCTCGAAGACCGCACCGCGCGCGACATCATGGTGCCACGCCTCGACGTCATCGCCGTGCCGGAGACGACCGAGATGGCGGAGGTCGTCGAGACGATCCTGCGCGCCGGGCACTCGCGCGTGCCGGTCTACAGCGAGTCGATCGACCAGATCACCGGCGTCCTCTACGCCAAGGATCTGCTGCGCTTCCTGCCCCGCGACGCGACGCGGGTCTCGCTCGATTCGCTGACGCGCCCGGTCTACATCGTGCCGGAGGCCAAGCGGGTGGACGATCTGCTCCAGGAGCTGCAGCAGCGCCGGGTCCACATGGCGATCGTGGTGGACGAGTACGGCGGCACCGCCGGCGTCGTGACGATCGAGGACATCCTCGAGGAGATCGTCGGCGAGATCGCCGACGAGTACGACGTGGCGACCGCCCCCACTGTCGAGCAGGTCAGCGACCGCGAGCTGCTGGTGGACGGGCGCGTCAGCGCCGAGGAGGTCAGCGATCTCCTCGACCTCGGCTGGACCGAGGAGGAGCACAACACCCTCAGCGGCCTGGTCCAGCGCGAACTCGAGCACCTCCCGGTCGAGGGGAGGAGTTCGACTACGACGGCGTCCACATCACCGTCCTGGCGGTGGAGGGCCACCGCCTGAAGCGTCTGCGCGTCGAGAAGCGCGCCCCGACCCCGACGAGGCGCGCGACGGCAACGGCCGGGCCGACGGCGGCGCGGCGGCGAAGTGACAGACGAAGACGAGGGACGAGGGACGAACGACAAGAGGGAAGGGCGGAATCCGGTGGCGCCCCGGAGCGGTGGGACGGCGCGGTCCTGCCGCTGGCGACCCGCCGCGTCGGTCGCCCGCTGCTGCACTACGACCGCGTCGCCTCGACGATGCCGCTGGCCCACGAGCTGGCCGCCGCCGGCGCGGGCGACGGCACGACCCTGATCGCCGAGGAGCAGACCGCCGGGCGGGGGCGCCGCGGGCGTTCCTGGGCCGCCCCGCACGGCAGCGCGATCCTCTGCTCGATCGTCTTCCGCCCGCCGCTGCCCCGGACGACCTCTTCCCGCTCACCGCCGCCGTCGGCCTGGGCCTCTGCGACGGGATCGAGCGCGCCACCGGGCTCAGCCCGGCGATCAAGTGGCCCAACGACCTCCTGCTCGACGGGCGTAAGCTGGCCGGCCTCCTTGCGTCACCCGGCTCGCCGGCGCCGCCCTCGACCACGCCGTGGTCGGCTTCGGCCTCAACGTCAACCTCCGGCCCGACCAACTGCCGCCCCCGGCGCCCGGCGCCCTCGGCGCGACCAGCCTGGCGATCGCCCTCGGCGCCCGGTCCCCGCCCGGCGCTGCTGGCCGCCGTGCTGGAGGGGATCGACGCGGCCTACGATCGGCTCTGGCGCGGCGAGGGCGACGCGATCCACGCCGCCTGGCGCGCCCGCCTCGCCGGGCTCGGCGACGCCGTCCGCGTCGAGACCGCCGCCGGCGCGCTCACAGGGCGCTTCGCCGATGTCGAGCGCGACGGCGCGCTGCGGCTGCTGACCGCCCGCGGCTCCGAGCGCATCCTGGTGGGCGACGTCATCCTCGGCCCGCGTGCGGCAACGGGGGTGTGACGTCAGGACGGTGTTGGGCGGCCGCGCCCGGCCGTGGGTGGGGTACCCGCCGGCTTCAGCCCCCGGTTTCAACCGGCGGCCCCCTCCCGGCTCCGCCGTACCCAACCACTGGCGCCGCCTCGCACGCCCCAACACGCGGCCTGTTCAGGACGCACTCACCGGTATATGATGGGTTGCCGCCCACCGTTCGACCGCCTCCCGGCGTCGCTCGGTGCCGGTCCCAGGGCCAGGCGGGCGCCGTTGCGGGATGAGGGGTGCGCGGGACGATGACGACCACGGCACAGACGCCGATCGCCGCTTTCGCCGGCCGGGTCGCCGACAACGTCGAGACGGTGATCATCGGGAAGCGCCGGCAGATCGAGTACCTGCTGGTGGCGACCCTCTGCCAGGGCCACGTCCTGCTCGAGGACGTGCCGGGGACCGGCAAGACCATGCTCGCCCGCGCCGTGGCGGCGAGCATGGGCCTCGCCTTCAAGCGCCTGCAATGCACCCCCGACCTGCTCCCCAACGACGTGACCGGCGTGAGCATCTTCAACCAGGGGACCGCCCGCTTCGAGTTCCAGCCCGGCCCGGTCTTCGCCAACGTGCTGCTCGCCGACGAGATCAACCGGGCCACGCCGCGCACCCAGGCCGCGCTGCTGGAGGCGATGCAGGAGGCGCAGGTCACGATCGACGGCGTCACCCATCCCCTGCCCGCCCCCTTCCTGGTCCTCGCCACCCAGAATCCGGTCGAGTTCGAGGGCACCTTCCCGCTCCCCGAGGCCCAGCTCGACCGCTTCCTGATCCAGTTGCCGCTCGGCTACCCGGCGGAGGAGGACGAGCTGCGGATGCTGCGGGCGCTGCGCAAGCGCCACCCGATCGATCTGATCGGGCCAGTGGTGGACGGAGCCACCCTGCCCGGCCTGCTCGACGCCGTCACCGACGTCCACCTCGACCCGTCGCTCGAACGCTACATCCTCGGCCTGGTGCGCGCCACCCGCGCGCACCCCGACCTGGTCGTCGGAGCCAGCCCGCGCGGCTCGCTGGCCCTCTACAAGACGGCGCAGGCCCTCGCCGCGCTGCGCGGGCGCGACTACGTCCTCCCCGATGACGTGAAGGAACTGGCCCCGCTAGTCCTGCCGCACCGCCTCCTGGTCCGCCCGGAGAGCCAGCTACGCGGGCGCGACGCCCGCGCGATCCTGGCCGAACTGCTGGAACGCGCGCCGCTGGACCTCGACCCCGCCGCGGCGCGGTAGCGGGGAGGGGGCGGGCCGTGCGCAACCTGGCGCCGTTCATCCTCCTGCTGCTGGTCGTCGCGGTCCTGCTGCGGGTCGATTTCTTCTTCACCGTCATCTACTTCCTGGTCGCCGTCGTGGTCCTCTCCCGCCTCTGGGCGGGGCGCGCGGCCGCGCGCCTGCGCGCCGAGCGGCGCTTCGTCCCCCGCGCCTTCACCGGCGACACCCTCACGGTCGAACTGGCGGTCCGCAACGAGGGCTGGCTGCCGGTCCCCTGGCTGGAGATCAACGAGTCCGTCCCGGTGCAGCTCCAGACGGTGCCGTTCGGGCG
>JAUJMV010000001.1:262205-337268 GCA_030446685.1 Thermomicrobiales bacterium
GGCCCGGTCGTCCCTCTTCGAGGACCCGAGCCGCCTGATGGGGGTGCGCGACTACCAGCGGGGGGACTCGCCCCGGCGGGTCCACTGGCCGGCGACCGCCCGCGCCGCCCGGCTGGTGGTGAAGCAGTACCAGCCGGCGGTCGCCCGCGAGACGCTCCTCTGCCTCGACCTGGACCCCGAGGGCTACGACCCCGAGCGCCGCGCCGAGGCGACCGAGCTGGCGATCGTCGCCGCCGCCTCGCTGGCCCACCACGTCAGCACCCGCGAGGGGCTGCCGGTCGGCCTGCTCACCGCGGCCCGCGACCCGCTCGCCGATGGGCGCCGCGAGTTCATCCTGCCGCCCCGCGCCGGGGGGGCCGCGCTGATCGCACTGCTGGAGATCCTGGCGCGGGTCGAGGTCGCGCCGGCGGAGGGGGGTGGGTTCGTCGCGCTGGTGCGCCGCGCGCGGGCGCTCTTGCCCTGGGGGGCGACGGTGATCGTCGTGACCGGCGCCACCGACCCGGCGTTGCGCGAGGCGCTGCTCGGCTTGCGGCGGCACGGCTGCGCGGTCCTCCTGCTGGTGGTGGGTCCGGGGGGCGGGTCGGACGGCGCCGACACGGCTGACGCCGCGGTCGCGGCGCCGGTCTGGCGCATCCGGACGGAAGCGGACCTGGAGCGGGGGCGATGAGCCGGCCGTCGCGCCTGGACCTGTTCTGGCGCCCGCTGCTCGTCAGCCTGCTGGTCGGCGCGGTCGTCGTCTCGCTGACCGACCTGCTCGGCCGGATTCTCCCGGGGTGGGACGGCCGCTACCTGGTGGCCTTCTGCATGCTGACGGCGCTCGAGGCCGCCGCCACCTACCACCTGATCGATCGCAGCCTGCTGCGCATCTCGGGCGCGTGGCGGGTCCGTGCGATCGAGGGGGTCCTCCTCTTCCTCCTGCTGCAGATCGCCGCCAACCTCGCGGAGGGGCGCGCGAACCCGCTGGCCGGCATCCCCCGCTTCGACGGGCCGATCGCGTTCGGCATGGGCCTGGTGGCCCTCTCCTGGCTCGCCGCCACGGCGACCGCGCGCGACTTCGACCGCCTCGGCGAGCCGGTCGAGCGGAGCCGCGAGTACGTGTCGCCGTTCGAGCTCCTGGCGAGCCGCTTCTTCGCCGGCGCGGCCGTGCTGGTGCTGGCCGCCGGGCTCGCCCTGGTCGATCCGCGCCAGCTCCTGAACCCCTCCCGCGCCGCGGTGCCGGGGCCGCTGCTCAACGTGCTGGCCTACTTCCTGCTCGGCATGGTCCTGCTCGGGCAGGTGCAGTACGCCGTGCTGCGGGAGCGGTGGCGGGAGCAACGCCTGGCGGTCGCCCCCAACCTCGGCGGCCGCTGGCTGCGCTACAGCCTGGCCTTCCTCGCCCTGGTCGTCCTCCTGGCGGCGATCCTGCCGACCAGCTACACGGTCGGCCTGCTGGACCTCCTGCGGGCGGCCCTCGGCGTCGTCCTCTACGTCCTCTACATCCTGGGGCTGGCGATCGTCTTCCCGTTCGCCTGGCTCCTCTCGCTGATCCGCGGCGACGCGGGCGGCGCGGCCGCCCCCGCCTTCGAGCCCCCACCCCTGCCGGCGCCCCCGCCCGCCGCGGCGCAGGGCGATTGGGCCGGCCTGTCGCGGTCGCTCCTCTTCTGGATCGTCGTCGGGATCATCCTGGTCTACCTGGTCCGCGTCTACCTGGTCCAGCACCCGGCGGTCCTGCGGGGCCTGCGCCGCTTCCGCCCCTTCCGGCTCCTGGCGGGCATCTGGGCCGCGGTGGGGGGGCGGGCGCGCCGCTACGCCGCCGCCATCGCGCGCGCCGCCCGCGCCGCGCGCCGCCGCAGGCCGCGCCCGGCCTGCGGCGACCCTTCCGCCTGGGGACGGCCACGCCGCGCGAGCAGGTCATCTCCTACTACCTGCGCCTCCTGCACCGCGCCGATCGGCAGGGCTTCCCGCGCGAGCGCCGGCAGACCCCCGCCGAATACCAGGCGGCGCTGGCCCCGCGGCTGCCCGAGGTGGCGGACGACCTGGCTGGTCTGACCGGCGCCTTCGTGGAGGCGCGCTACAGCCGGCACGCGGTCACGCCGGCCGAGGCGGGCCGGGCGCGCGCGGCCTGGCGGCGGCTCCAGGCGGCCCTCCGGGCGCTCCGCCGCCCGCAGGACGGCGCGAGCCGCCCCCGCCCCCCGCCGATCCCGCGTCCCCCGACGACCGTTGACTGCCCGGCGCGGCGCGTGGATAGGCGCTCCAGTGGTCGGTCACAGCACGGTCTGGGGTGCGCCACGGGACTTTCTGGAACGGGTGCGTGTGGTGACACCCGCCAAGCCGGATGGGCGAGGAAGGATCGAAGGACAATGACCTATGCGCTCTGGGATACCGAGACACGCAATCTCGTCGCCTGGTTCGACACAGAAGGCGCCGCGCTGGCGGCCGTCCGCGAGATGTTGCGCGAGGACGGGCGCGCGGCGGCGGAGACGTTGTTCCTGGGGCATGAAGACGCCGCCGGGACGCCGACACTGATCGCGGTCGTCGCCGCCCTGATCGAGCGCGCCGAAGCCGCGGCAGCCGCCTCCCACGGCGCCTGATCTCCCGCCGGATCTTTTAACCTCCGGTTAACATTCCCTTGAAGGGGCCTTAACGCTGGCGGTATAGACTGACCGTAGTAGACGGGGCGCGCCCCACCGGGTTCGATCAGGCCCTCGCCTATCTCCGCCGCGCGTCGTCTGCATCGGGCTGTGGTGCCGGCCCGCCCATCCCTCTCCCACCCCACTCTCTCCCTACAGGTACCACCCTCCCCAAGGCCCCGCTCAGGCGGGGCCTCCTCCTTGCCCGCGGTCGCGGCCGCTTCCGCCCCGCCAGCGCGCCAGCGTGCTGGCGAGCTGACCCTGATGCTCGCGCAGGTGGCCGGCCGCGCGCGGCCTGACGCGCTCGCGGAGCGTCGTGGTCATCGCGGGCGGTTCGCCCGGCTGCTGGTCCAGGAAGACGAAGGGCCGGTCGAGTTCCTCCGGCGTGAGCCCCTCGAGGGCGGCCAGCAGGCGCCGGTGGGCGCGCTCGAAGGCCTCGCGCGCGGCCGGCGCGGTGGCGCAGCGGGCGACCTCGGCCTCCGTGGCCCGCGCCCGGCAGCAGGCGCTCGAAGTCGAGTTGGACCGCGCGAACCCGCCCTCACGCGCGCCCTCGATGATCGCCAGGTAGAAGTCGGTCGCCGCCGCGACGTGGCCGATGATTTGCCGCGGCGACCACTCCCCGCCGCCCGGCCGCCAGTCGAGCGCCCCGTCCGGGATCGCGCCGATGGCGGCGGCGATCGCCTCGCCCGCCCCGCCCAACTCCGCCGTGGTTGCCGTTGCCATGCCAGGCACCCCTCCCCCATCCTCCATGGCCGGGGCAGTCCCCGGCTCTCCCCGGCCGCCCCGTCGCGTCCTCTCGCCGCAGGATACCCCACACCGAGGGAGTTCGCCGGCGGGGTGCGGACGAACACGACGCGGGCGCCGGTCTGGCGCCCGCGCCCGTTCATCCCGTCCGGAGGTTGTGGCGGAGTCCGCCGGCGGCTCAGTCCGCCTCGGCGACCGCGCGGCGCACGGTGTCGCGGCTGACCTCGCGGCGCGCGATCCGCTTCATCGACTGGTCGCCGGCCTGCTCGCGCAGGTAGCGGCGGAAGCGCGCGGTCGCGCGCCGCCGCCAGCCGCAGATGTCGTCGGGCTCGGTGAAGACCTTGTCGCACTCGCGGCAGCGGAAGCGCCGCCGGTTGAGGAGGAGGACGACCCGCTTGCCGTCGGCCCCGAGGTCCTGCTTCTGCTGCAAGCGGCGCTCGTGGACCGCCGACGTGCTGGCCCCGCAACTCGGGCAGACCGCCGAGGTCCGGCGCGAGACGACCTCGACCAGCAGGACTTCGCCCTCCTGGCGCTGGCTCAGGATCGTGAGCTGGCTCAGCCCGTTCGGCCAGAGCGCCTCGCCATCGAGCGGCTGGGCGGCCGGGCGGGGCGTGGGTCCGGTCTTCGCGGGCGGCGCGGGAGGGGCGACGGAACGGTCGGCCTGATTCGATCGCGTTGCAGCAGTGCCATCCGCGGGTTCCTCCTTGTGTGTCGGCGTGTGTCGACGTTCCGCGAGCAGCCGTTCCGCTCCACCCCGGAGCCGGCCGGCGGGCTTGCTCGCTGGCGTCTCCTGACCGCGCCTGTAGAATACGGTGGCTGTGTTAACCCGACGTTAAGCGATCTTTAGGGTGACGTTAAATCGTGATCGTCCGCGCGAGATTGACACCCGGCGGCCAGGGGTGCGCGCGGGAGGCGCCTGGGCGGCGCGTGCGCGATCGGAGGGATCTGATGACCGGTGCCGATGGACCCCGCGGATCGCGCGCGTCCGGCGATTCCGTCGTCGCGGCGAGGACGGTGTCGTTGCGCGACCCCGGCTGCGCCGAGGCCGTCGCCGCCTTGCTCGGGGCCACGCTGGGGGAAGCCCCGTTCCGGCACATCCGCGCCTGCTGCTGCGCAACCGCGCGCTCGGGGCGGAGGTGCTCGATCTCTGGCCGGCGCTGGCGCGGGTTGATGTGGCGGTCGGCGACTGCTTCTTCGTCTTCACCGGCGTCGCCGAGGTGCTGCTGCTCCCCGGCGTCGAAGTCCTTTTCCGCCGCGCCGCGCCGCGAGGCTTCCTCTTCGTCACCGTCGCCGGCGCGGTCGCCCTCGTCGTAGCCCGCGGCGAGGAAACGCCGAGCGCTCCTTCCCCGTGCCGCCATGCCTCCGGGTAACCACACCGCGGTGCGGTCGAGGAAGCTTCGGTAAGGCGACGGCTGGCGTCGTCCGGCGCCCGCTGTCACGTTCATCGGTAGGTAGGCCGCCTTTCTGGCTCTCCCGACCTTTTGGTGATCCGGCCGGCATCACCTCCGAAAGTGGGGCACGGGGCCACCGATCGGGCTGAGAAGGGCCTTTCAGACGCATTCCGCGCCACTTTCCGAGGGGTCCGCAAAAGGTCGGGAGGGCTCTTGGCCACTTTGCGTGACGCCTGCTCGCCGGTTCAGGCTGCCCACAGCACTCGCTGGCGCAGCAGATCCAGCTTCGCCCGGCCATACATCGACTGCTTCACCAGCTTCAGCCGCGTGATGTGGCCCTCGACCGGCCCGGTGCTCACGGGAGTCCCAATGCCGCGGCTCACCGCCGCCTCATCGTGCTGGATGCCCGTCGCCAAGCGCTGCAGCTCTGACGGCTGTTCAGCGCGCTCCAGCCAGATGTCGAATTGCTCGACGGTCCGCTCTCGACCATCTGCGCGCTCGGCCAGCGCGGCGAGCGCGGCGATAGTGCCATCTGGCGCAGAGCTGCGTCAGCACCTGCTGCTCGGCCGCAGTACGCTCGTCTGGCGGCCGGATCAGCAGGAAGGAGAGCCGCCGCGCTGTCGGTGCTGGTGCTGGTGCGGCCGACTCGCGCTTGGGCGGCCCGACGGCGGATCGGCCGGCCCCGACGCAGGGGCGCAAGGAAGCCGGCGACGACACCATAGGCGCCGCTGTAGCCCCGCGCCCGTACCTCTCGCCGCAGGTGGGTGGCGTTGTGGCAGCCCTCGCCCCAGCGCCGCAGCAGGTAGTCGTGGTAGGGGCGAGGGCGCTGGTGTCCGGTGCGGCGCTTGCGCTCAGGGAAGGCCCCAGCCGCCAGCCACCGACAGGCGGTGCGCCGACCGATGCCCGCCCGCCGGGCGCTTCCTGCCGGCGCGCGGCCCGCAGGCGGTGGTACTGGTCAAGGCCTCGTCGCGCCGCGTGAGCCGACCGCGTCAGCGCGGCGCCCCGACGGGGTAGCGCAAGAGATGGGCTCTGGGCCGGCGACTCCTCCGGTGCCAGCGGCGCGTTCGACCGTCGGCAGGCGGCGATCATGCTGCCCCAGCTCCACTTCGACCGCCTGCCGCACGTTCGCCAGCACGTGCCAGCGTCGGCGACTTGGGTCGCCGGGTGCGCTTGAGCCGCCCCGGCGGCGTAGCCCTCAGCCCGGTCACGCGCGGTGACCCTGACGGACGGACGCTCGGCCAGCCACGCGGTGACCGCCTGGGACGACCGATCGGGCAAGAGGGCGATCGGGCGCCGGCGCTCCAGGTCCACGGGCGCCGTACCCGCCCCTTGCGTTGCGCCCAGTCATCCACGCCGACGACGGTGGGCGGCGGGACAGTGGGGGGCGGCAGGCGCCGCAGGCGGCGGAGGACGCGTGTTGCGGCTGGTGGGCGGCCCTGCCGGGTGAGGAGCCGAGCGCCCGCTCCGCCGAGGGCGAGCCCGGTGTCGCCTGGGCGTGGGCCAGCCGAGGCGTGGCGCGGGCATAGGGTGGGGCGACAGCGGGCAGGCGTTCGGTGAAGGTGCGCCGCTGGCAGGACGGTCGATCCCAGAAGAATCGGCGCACGTGCAGGTGGAGTCGCACCGGCGTGCTGGCCCAGGGCAGGTCGGCCAGGGTGCGGCGATAGCCGCTGTGCACGCGCGTCGCCGGGTGGGCACATGCGGGGCAGGCGGCCGCCGGGGCGGTCGCCGCCAGCACCACGCAGGCATCCCCGTCGATCGCAGCCGCAGGTGCTCCGATGGTGGAGGAGGCCGGGCGGCAAGTCGGTCAGCATAGTGGTCGAAGCCTTTTTCGGATAGGCGGGCAACGCTCCATACTGCGGTTATAGCGCACGTCCAGGCGAGGGCACCAAATCACGCAAAGTGGCCAAGAGCCGCTCTCCCGCAAAGTTGGTGCTTCAGGTGCCGAAGGAGGGACGACACCCCCGGAAACGGCCCCATGTCGGCCTCTTCGGCGCTGATCTGCGGCGATTCCCGGTCCGCTGGCCCCACCTTCCGGGCGATGTTCAGCCGAAGCACCAACTTTGCGGGAGAGCCAGAAAGGCGGCCACCTACCGATGAACGTGACAGCGCCCGCCGCGTTCGCCCGCGCGTGGTCGCGTTCTCGCGTTGCCGGCCGCCGCTCGCGCCGCTATCCGGCATCGCCGGGACGGCGGCGCAGGGCGGCACGACCATTGCAGAAGGGGCGGCGGCGCACTACACTTTCCATAGTGAACGTTCCACCGTGACACAGTGCAGTGGCCGGGGGCGGCGCCGATCGCCGGAAGCATACGCCGCGCGGCCCCGCTTGCGGCTCCGATCGGGCGAACGCTGGCGAGGCGCAGGGAGGGCGGATGAACAGGATCGTCGAGCGCGGCCCGGCGCGATCCGCCCAGTCGCGGATCCGGCCCGCGCGGCTCGGCCGGTTCTTCTGGGAAGTCCTCTGGCTGCCCTTCTGGCTCGGCAGCACCCTGCCGCCCCCGGCGCTGCCCGGACGGCGCGAGCGCGCCATCCTGCCGGGCGAGCGCACGCCGCGCATCCTGCGCCAGCTCGACGAACTGCGCGGGATTATCTGGCGGCAGCGCGCCGGCATCCTCGCCTTCCGCACGATCTGGCTCGCCTTCCTCGTCCTCGACGCCTGGCTGGCCCTCCGCGTCGTCGCCGGCCAGCGGGTGAGCCCCTGGCCCTTCGTCGCGCTCTTCCTGGCGCTCTTCCCGCTCGGGGTGACCGCGATCGCCCTCGCGCGGCCCTCGCGCGGCCAGCTCGCGCGCACGCTCGACCGCTCGTTCGGCCTGCGGGAGCGCGTCTCGACCGCGCTGGAGGAGGCCCACGGCCGCCGCCTCACCGGCCTGCGCGCGCTCCAGGTCGTCGACGCCACCCGCGTGACCGGCCACGTCGGCAAGGCCCGCGCCTTCGAGCGGCGCCTCCCCGTCCGCGAGATCCTCCCCGCCCTCGCCGCCGTCCTCGCCTGCGCCGCCCTCCTGCTGGCGCTCCTCTTCCAGCTCGTCGCGCCGCCTCGGGCGGATGGCGGCGGCGCGCCCGACCAAACCACGCCGCCGGGCGCGGCGGGGGTGCCGGGCGTCGGCCCCATGCCGGGCGGTGCCCCCGCCGCGAACGGGCGCGGGGAGCAGCAGGGCGCGGCCGGGGCACCAGACGGGGCGGGCGCGGGGTCCGGCCAGAGCGGCCAGTCGGGCCGGGGCGCGCCCGCCAGCGGCCCGTCCGCGCAGGGGCAGCGCGACCTCGACGCCGTCTCCGGCGCGCTCCGCGACCACGCCGCCACGCGTGACGCGGCGGATCGCCTCCAGGCCGGCGACTACCGGGGCGCGGCGGACGCGCTCCGCGAGGCCGGGCGCGACGCCGGACAGTTGTCGTCGGACACCCGGCGCGGGCTGGCCGGCGACCTCCGCGACGCCGCCGGCCAGGTCGGCGACCAGCAACTCCAGCGCGACCTCAACGACACCGCCAGCGCGCTCGAAGGGCGCGACGCCGGGGCGGCCCAGTCCGGCTTCGACCGCGTCGCGTCCGACATCGAGCGGGCGGGGCAGGGGCAGCCCCCGGACGGGCAGGCCGGCCCGCCCGCCCCGCCGCAGGGTGGCGGCCAGGGGCAGGGCGGCCAGCAGCCCCCGTCTGGCGGGGCGGGCGCTGGCGGCGGCACAGGCGCCGGCCAGGGGTTGCCGGGCGACCAACGCCAGGGTCCGTCCTACGGGCAGAACACGCCGCCACTCGGCGCGGACGGCCAGCCGGTCGAGTTGCCGCGGGGGGATGGGCGCGGCCCGCTGATCCCGAGCCAGGCGCAGGGCGGGTCGGGGGGCGGCCCCGCCGAGCCTGGCAGTGCGACCACCGGCGGCGGGCAGTTGCGGCAGGGCGCCGTCGGCGAATCCGGCCCGGACGCCAACCGCGTGCCGCTCGACCAGCGCGGCGCGGTCGAACGCTACTTCACCCCGCGCTCCGACGAGCAGGAACCGTAGGCGACGTGGCAACCGCCGCCGGTTGAAACCCGCGGCGCGCTGGCAACGCGGTGCCACGGACGCACCCTGAAGGGTGCAAAACCGCCATAGCCGGCCAGGGCAGAGTCCTGGCCCTGTGTCAATCAGACGAGCCGGGCGCACCAATCGCCCCAGCCCGCGCAGGCGGGCTTCGTGGCCGCAGGCCCGCGAGACGCCGGTTTCAACCGGCGGCGGTACGGGCGATGATCGATCGGCGGGAGCGGAGGGGTAAGGGATGATCTTCTCGCGGCAGGCACTTTCCCGGCGGCGCGAGCCGCCGCCCGAGGAGCCCCTGTTCGACGCCGCCTTCCGGCGGCGCCTCGAACAGTTGGCGATCCGCACCCGGCAGGTCCTCGCCTGGCAGACCGTCGGCGAGCACCGCAGCCCGCGGCGCTCCCCCTCGCGCGAGTTCGTCGACTTCCGCGCGTACAGCCAGGGCGAGGATTTGCGCTACCTCGACTGGAACACCTACGCCCGCCTCGGCGAGCTGGTCACGCGCCTCGGCGAGATCAGCACCGAGCTGACCGTCCACATCCTGCTCGACACCAGCGCCTCGATGAACTGGGGCGACCCGAACAAGTTGCGCTACGCCAAGCGGCTCGCCGCCGCCCTCGGCTACATCACCCTCTGGCACTTCGACCGCCTGGTCGTCGCCCCGTTCGACACCGGCCTCGGCGAAGCCTTCGGGCCGCGCCAGGGGCGCGGGGCGATCGCGCCCCTCTTCACCTACCTCGACGGGCTGCCGAGCGGCGGGAGCACCGGCCTGGAGCGGGTGCTGGCGACCTACGCCCAGCGCCAGCAGCGCCGCGCCGTCCTCCTGCTGGTCTCCGATCTCCTCTCCGGCGAGATCGCCCCCGCCCTGCGCCCCTTCCTCGAACGGGGCTGGGAGGTGATCGTCTTCCACACGCTCGATCCCCAGGAGGTCGAGCCGACCTACATCGGCGACCTGCGGCTGGAGGACATCGAAGGGGCGGGCGCGGCCGCCAACCTCCGCGTCGTGCCGGACGAGGAGGCGCTGGCGGCCTACCGGGCGTCGTTCGACGGCTGGCTCGGCGAGGTGGAGGACTACTGCCGGGGCCACCGGATCGGCTACCTGCGCGTCCTCACCGCCTGGCCCTTCGAGTCGCTGGTCCTCCGCTTCCTCCTGGAAGGCGGCTTCCTCGGCCCGCGCAGCGACCGCGGGACCAACGCGCGGATGATGGTGCGCTCATGATCACCTTCCTGGCGCCGCTCGCCGGCCTCTTCCTGCTGACCCTGCCGCTGATCGTGGTGCTGCACATGCGCCACTCGCGCCCCCGCCCCCTGCCCGTCACCACGATGCGCTTCTGGCAGGAGGCCACCCGCCACCAGCGCCAGCGCCTGACCTGGCGGCGCCCGCCGCGCAACCTGCTCCTCCTCCTCCAGTTGCTCGTCGCCGCGATCCTCGGCCTGGCGCTGCTCCGCCCGGCGCTGCCGCTGCCGAGCCTGCCGGGGGCCGCGCAGCCCCCGCAACTGATCGTCGTCCTCGACCGCTCGCTGGCGATGCGCGCCACCGACGTGGCGCCCTCCCGCTTCGCCGTTGCGAAAGATCGCGCCCGCGCGCTGATCCTCGCCGCCGGCGCCGACGAACCGGTGACGCTGCTGACGCTGGGGGCCGATCCGCAATTGCAGCGCTCGCGCGACGCCGCCGACCGCGCCGGGCTGCTGGCCGCGCTCGACGCCCTCCCCGCGGGGGGCGGGCGCGCCGACCTCAACGGCGCGCTGCCGGTCCTGCGCGCCCTGCTGCTGCCCGAGCGCGAGAACCGCGTCGTCCTCCTCTCCGGCGGCGCCTTCGCCACGCCCCCCGACGGGGCGGCGCTGGGGGCGCTCGCCGCGACCGTCCGCTGGGAGCGGATCGGCGACGAGACCGACAACCTGGCGATCACCCGGTTCGTTGCGCGCCCCTCCGCCCTCGCGCCCGACCGCGTCGAACTCTTCGCGCGCGTCGCCAACTACGGGGCGGGGCCGGCGACGGCGCGCGGCACCCTCGACGCTGACGGCGCGACGGTCGACCAGAAGGCGCTGCAGCTCGCGCCCGGCGGCACGGTCGAACTGGTCTGGCAGTTGCCACGCGGCACGCGCGGTGCGCGGCTGCGGATCGACGGGCGCGACGCGATGCCGTTCGACAACGAGGCCCAGGTCGTCCTGCGCCAGAACAGCGAGACCCGCATCCTCCTCGTCTCCGACGCGCCCGGCGGCGACCTCGGCCGCGCGTTGACCGCCCAGCCCGGCGCCGTCCTCACCACCGTCGCCCCGGCCGCCTACCTCGACCGCGACCGCTACGACCTGACCGTCTTCGACGGCGTCGTGCCGGAGCGGCTCCCCCCCGGCGGGGTGCTGCTGGTCAACCCCCCGGCCGACAACCGGCTGATCGCCAGGGTCGGCGACCCCGCCGCCGCGGGCGAGACGCCGAGCATCGTCCGCTACGACCGCGAGAGCCCGCTGCTCGCCGGCGTGGACCTCAGCGGCGTGACCTTCGCCCCGCAGGCGGCCTTCCAACTCCCCGACTGGGCGTCGGAGGTCGTCGGCGCGAAGGGCGGGCCGCTCGTCCTGGCCGGGCGCTTCGAGGGGCGCGAGGTCGTCGCCTTCACCTTCGATCTCGCCCGCTCGAACCTGCCGCGCAAGCTGGCCTTCCCCCTGCTGGTCAGCAACACCGTCGAGCGCCTGCAGACCCACCGCGTCCCGGCCGCGGTCGCCCTCGGCGAGGGGGCGACGCTGGAGCCGGTCGCCGGGACCGCCTCGGTGCAGCTCCGCGATCCCGCCGGGCGGACGCGCGACCTCGATCTGCGCCAGTCGCCCGGCGGCGCCCCGACCGCCTACGTCGTGCCGGACGAGCCCGGCCTTTACACCCTGATCGAGCGCGACAGCACCGGGACCACGCTCCTGCAGGAGGGGTTCGCGGTCAACGGCGGCGACGCGGTCGCCTCCAACCTGCGCGGCGCGCCGGCCTCCCTGCCCGCCGGCACGGGGGGGATCACCCCCGCCACGGCGACCGGGCTGGCGACCAACCCTGCGCCGAGCCGCCTCGGCGAGCTCTGGCCGGTCCTGCTGGCCCTGGTGCTGGCCCTGCTGTTGCTCGAATGGGTCGTCGGGCTGCTCGGCCCCGGCGCGCCGCGCGGCCTGCCCGCGCGGGTGCGGCCGCGCGCCGGCCTGACCGGCCCCGCACGCGGCACGAGGGGCCGCTGACCCGCTCCGGCCGCCTCCTCGGCTTCGCCTACCAGGGCGCGCTCCGCGAGCCGCGCGTCCTCCTGCTCGGCGCGGCCCTGGCGGCGCTGGCCGGCGGGGCCGGGGGGGGGCGCGGCCGCGCGCGGGCGCGCCCGGCCGCCGTCCTGGCGCGGGTCCTGGCGCTCGCCGCCTGCGCGGTCGCGCTGGCCGGGCCGGCGCTGGCGCGCCCCGCGCCGGCGGGGGCGACCGTCTTCGTCGTGGACCTCTCGCGCAGCATCGGGGAGGAGCGCCAGCGCGCCCTGGAAGCCCAACTCGGCGAGGCGATCGCCGCGAACGGGGCGCGCGGCGCCGGGCCGTTCGGGATCGTCGCCTTCGCCGAGCGCCCCGCCATCGTCGCCCCGGTCGGCGCGCCCTCCCCGCCGACGCGGCGGCGCTGCGCGCCACCCTGGAAGGCGCCGACGTCGGCTCGCGCGACTACACCGACCTGACCGCCGCCCTGCGGCTGGCCGAGGCCCTGCCCGCCAGCGGCGGCAAGCGCCTGGTTCTCCTCTCCGACGGCCAGGAGACGGTCGGCGATGCGCTGGCCTGGGCGGCCGGGGCGCGCGAGCGCGGCGTGACGATCGACGCGCTCCCGCCGCCCGGCCGCGCCGCGACCGGCGACGTCTACCTGAGCGACCTGCGCGTGCCGGAGAGCCTCTGGCAGGGCGACGAGCTGGAGGTCGAGACGATCGTCGGCAGCGACGCCGCCGGCCGCGCGACCGTCCGGCTGGCGGTCGACGGGCGGGCGGCGGGCGAGGGGGCGATCGAGCTGCGCCCCGGCGCGAACACCCACCGCTTCGCGCTGCGGCCCCTCGCGCCCGGCTTCCACGCCCTCCGCGTCGAGGTCGTCCCGCGGGGGGCCGACGCGATCGCCGAGAACAACTGGCTCGGCGCGACGACGGTCGTCCGCGACAAGCCGCGCGTCCTGGTCCTCCAGGGCGACGCCGTCGCCGCCGACCGGCTGCGCCGCGCCCTGGAGCAGACCGGCAGCGAGGTGACGCTCCGCGAGCCGGAGAGCCTCACCGAGCGCCTCTCCGACCTTGCCCGCTACGACGCGATCGTCCTGGCCGACGTCCCCGCCGCGCGCCTCAGCTTCGAGCGCCAGAAGGCGCTGCAGGAGTACGTGCGCGCGCTCGGCAAGGGGCTGGTCGTCACCGGCGGCGCCAACAGCTTCGGGCGCGGCGGCTACGAGCGGACGACGCTGGAGGAGATCCTGCCGGTCGCCGTCGAGCCGCGCGACGAGGGCAAGCGCGCCCCGGTCGCGCTGCTGATCGTCATCGACACCTCCTACTCGATGGACTTCCCGCGCGGCGCGCCGACCCGGATGGAGATGGCGAAGACCGCCGCCGCCGGCGCGGTGCGCGCCCTCTCGCCCGGCGACGAGGTCGCCATCCTCGCCTTCAGCGACAACAACAACTGGGTCACCCGCCTGCGCCCGCTCGCCGGCGAGGCCGACGCCGACCAGGTCGCCGCCCAGATCGCCCGCCTGCGGCCCGACGGCATCACCCGGATGCGCGAGGCGCTGGCCGGCGGGGTCGACGAGCTGGCGAAGAGCCAGGCGCCGACCAAGCACATCATCTTCCTCTCCGACGGCGCCCCCTCCGACCCGGTCGACGAGGGGGACCTGGCGGCCCGCGCCCGCCGCGCCGGGATCACCCTCTCCAGCATCGCCATCGGCGACGGGGCCGACACCGCGCTGATGGAGCGGCTGGCGAAGGGCGGCAACGGGCGCTACTCCTTCGCCGGCCGCCCCGAGGACATCCCCAGGCTGACGCTGGAGGAGGCCGAGCAGGTCGGCGGCAAGGCGCTGGCGACCGGCGAGTTCCGCCCGGTGCAGACCGCGCCGAGTTCGATCATGCGCGGCCTCGACCCGGCCCGGCTGCCGGCCCTCAACGGCTACCAGATCACCGAGATGAAGCCGGACGCGCAGCAGATCCTCGCCTCCGGCCGCGACGAGCCGGTGCTGGCCCAGTGGCAGTACGGCCTCGGCCGCGTCGTCGCCTGGACCAGCGACCTCGGCCAGGACCTCGCGCCGGGCTGGCGTGACGCCGCCGCCTACGCGCCCTTCTGGAACGGGGTGGTGCGCTGGACCCTCCCCGAGCCCGGCAGCGGCGCCTTCCGCGTCCGCACGACCCGGCTGGATCGCGACCTGCTCCTGTCGGTCGACGCCCTCGGCCCCGACGGGCTGCCGATCAACCTGGCCGAGACGCGCGCCACGCTGCGCACGCCGGACGGCGCCAGCGTGCCGCTGGCCCTGCCGCAGAGCGCACCCGGCCGCTACGAGGTCCCCCTGGCCGCCCCCGCGCCCGGCACCTACCGGCTCGAGATCGAGCAGGTGCGCGGCGGGCAGCGGGTGACCGATCTGGCCGGGTTCAGCGTGCCCTACCCGGCGGAGTTGCGCGGGCCGCGCGCCAGCGAGGCGACCCTGTCGGCGCTCGCCGACCGCACCGGTGGCCGGGTGCTCGACGGGGCGAGCGGACTCTTCGGCGCGCGTGACGAGGCGCGCGCGCCGCGCCTCCAGCCGATCTGGCCCTGGTTCGCCGCGCTCGGCCTCGCCCTCTTCCTGCTCGACATCGCCCTGCGCCTCGGGGCCGCCGCCACCCCTCCCGCCCGGCTGCGCCGCCTGCTGCCGCGGTAGCCTGCCGCCCCGGCCCCCCAACGTTGGGGGAGAAGGGCCAGAGGCAGTCGGTGGTCTCTCGGGAGGGCTCACGCCACGCCCGCGTCCTCTCCCTCCAACGTTGGGAGCCGGGGGGGCGCTCTCCCGCGCCACGGGGCGCGCGGGGATTGCACAATCGCGGGCCGCCGGATACACTTGACCCACCTTTGTCACGTCACGATGGGGTGACCGGCCGGGGCCATGATACCGTGGCCTGATTGCGCTACCCTCCGCCGCCCGCCCTCGAGAGGTCAGATGCAACGAGCGTTCGATCGCCGCTGGCGACCCGCCTTCCCCGACCGCACCCGCTGGGGCCGGTTGGCCTGGGACGCCCTCTGGACCCCGTTCTGGCTCGGTAGCACCTTGCCCCCGCCCGAATGGCCCGCCCGTCGCCGGGCCGGGGAGGCGGCCCCGGCGGATCGGGTGCCGGTCATCGTCGTCCAGCTCGACGCCCTCCGCCGGACGGTCTGGCGGCAGCGGGTCCCGATCGTCCTCTGCCGGACCGCCTGGCTGCTGCTGGCGGTCGCGGCGGCCTGGCTGGCGTTCCGGGTCTTCGCCGGGCCGATCGCGCCCTGGCCCTTCCTGGCCGCCGGGCTGGTCGTCCTGGCCCTCGGGCTGGCGCTCCTCCGGCTGACCCACCCGTCGCGCGGCGAATTAGCCTACACCCTCGACCGCGATCACCACCTGCGCGCGCAGGTCTTCACCGCGCAGGAGGAGGCGCAGGGGCCGCTGCTGACCGGCGTGCGCGCCCTGCAAGTGGCCGCGGCCATGCGCGTGACCGACGACCTGGCCCCACGCATCTCCCGCCCCCGCCGCCCCGTCCGCGAGTTGCGCCTCGTCGCCGGGTGCGCGCTCCTGACTCTGGCGCTGCTGCTCGTCCTCAACGGGCGCGGCCCCGGCACCGCCGCCGGCGAGACGACCGACAACGCCGGGCTGCCGCTCGACGACCAGGCGATGCTCGGCATGGACGGCGAGAGCTCCGGCGCCGCCGCGGCGGGCGAGTACAGCGAGGAATACGGCGAGCCTCCTGTCGGCGGCGTCGCCGACGGGCAGAGCTTCCCCGAGCAGCAGGACCAGCAGTACCAGCCAGATCAGCAGGACCAGCAGAGCGCCGGCAGCAGCGGCCCCGACGCCCAGGGCCAGCACGACCTCGACATGCTGGCCGACGCGCTCCGCGATACCGGGGTGACCCGCGACGCCGCCGACAAGCTCCAGTCCGGCGATTACCAGGGCGCGACGGACTCGCTGCGCCAGGCCGGGCGCGACGCCGGCCAGCTCTCCCCCCAGGCGCGGCGCGACCTCGCCAACGACCTGCGCGACGCGGCGAACCGCATCAACGATTCCAACCTGGCGCAGCGCGTGCGGGATGCCGCCGACGCGGTCGAGCGCGGCGACGCGCAGGCGGCCCAGTCCGCGCTCGACGCCGTCGCCGGCGACATCGATCGCGCGATGCGCGGCGCGGATCCGCCGTCCCAGGACGGGCAGGGCAATGCGCCGGTGCGCACCCGCCCCGGCGAGGCCCCGCAAGCCAACCGGCCCGCCCAGCCGGGCGACAACAGCGGTGGCGGGGGCGGCGGCAGTGGCTCCAGCCCCGCCCTGCCGGGCCAGCAGCGCGCCGGCCCGGCCTACGGCCCCAGCACCGCCCCCTTGGGCGCCGACGAGAAGCCGGTCAAGCTCCCCAAGGGGGACCAGCGCGGCGCCACGGTGCGCGGCAGCGGCGGCGGCAGCCGCGGCGCCACCTCGGCCAACCCGAACAGCGCCGGCACCGGCGACGGCAAGCTGCAGCAGGGCGAGATCGGCGAGGTCGGCCCGGAGATCAACCGCGTGCCGCTCGATCAGCGCGGCGCGGTCGAGCGCTACTTCACGCCGAACCCTGAGAAGCGCGAGCAGGCGCCGTAAGCCGCCGGCGTAGGCGGCGGCGCTCCCTGCCGTGGCGGCCCCAGGTCGCCGGCGCCGTGTCGTCGTAGGGGCAGCCCTGTGTGGCTGCCCGCGGCCCCGCAGGGCCGCCCCAAGCCAATGCCCTGCCCGCCGGGTTGATGGTAAGCAACGTGGGCAGCCACGGGGGGCTGCCCCTACGCATCCAGTACGGTTCGCCCGTGGCCGCTGACCGCCGACCGTGGGAGCTGAGAGACCGCCATGGCTTGGACAGGATCGCTCTTCGGACGCCCCTTCATCCTCCACGAGCCGCGCCTCCTGCTGCTCGCCCTCGCCCTCGGCGCGGTCGTTGCCGCCATCTGGCTGCGCCGCGGCCGGCACCAGCTCCCCTGGACCGCCGTCCTCGTGCGGACCCTCGTCTTCACCGCTTTCGCCGTCGCCCTGGGGCAGCCCGCGGTCGAGCGGCCCACCCCGGTCGAGGCAACCGTCTTCGTCCTCGACATCTCGCGCAGCATGGGCGGCTTCGACGACGAGCGGCTGCGCGCCGTCGAGGCGCGGCTGCGCGACGCCGTCGCCAGCAACAACGGACGCCAGCCCCTCGGCCTCGTCGCCTTCGCCGAGCGCGCCGTCGTCGTCTACCCGGTCGGCGCCCTCGGCGCGCTCCCCGATCGCGCCCGCTTCCGCGCCGCGCTCGACGGGGCCGACGTCGGCTCGCGCGACTACACCGACCTCACCGCCGCCCTGCGCCTCGCCGAGGCCCTCCCCGCCAGCGCCGGCAAGCGCCTCGTCCTGATCACCGACGGGCAGGAGACCCTCGGGGACGCCGCCACCTGGGTCGTCGCCGCCCGCGCCCGCGGCGTCTCGGTCGACACCTACCGCCCCGACGGCCGCCCCTGGGCCGCCGACATGCGCCTCTCCGACCTGCGGATGCCCGAGAGCGCCTGGCAGGGGGACGACCTCGAGGTCGAGACGATCGTCACCAGCGAGGCCCCCGGCGAGGCGACGCTGCGCCTGCTGGTGGACGGCCGGCCGCTCGGGTCGCAGCCGGTCACCCTCCAGGCCGGCGCCAACAGCTTCCGCCTCGTCCTCAAGCCGCTGTCCCCCGGCTTCCACGCCGTCACCGCCGAGATCGCGCCCCAGGGGCCGGACGCCATCGCCGAGAACAATGCCCTCGCCGCCACCACCGTCGTCCGCGACAAGCCGCGCATCCTCGTCCTCGAAGGGCAGCGCGGCAACGCCGAGAAGCTGCGGCGGACGCTCGAGGCGGGCAACAGCACCGTGACCGTCCGCGAGCCGGGCAGCCTCTCGGAGCGCCTCCCCGACCTCGCCGCCTACGACGGCATCGTGCTGGTCGACGTCCCGGCCGGCGCCCTGAGCGCCGGCCGCCAGAAGGCGCTCCAGGAGTACGTCCGCACCCTCGGGCGCGGCCTCGTCGTCACCGGCGGGGTCGGCAGCTTCGGGCGCGGCGGCTACGCCGGCACCACCCTCGAGGAGACGCTGCCGGTGCGGGTCCGCCCGCGCGAGGAGGTGCGGCGCGTCCCCGCCGCCCTGCTGATCATCATCGACACCTCCTACTCGATGGACTTCCCGCGCGGCGCCGCCAGCCGCATGGAGATGGCGAAGACCGCCGCCGCCAGCGCCATCCGTGCGCTCGAGCCGGGCGACGAGGTCGCCGTCCTCGCCTTCAGCGACAACAACAACTGGGTCACCCGCCTACGGCAGATCCGCACCAGCCAGGACATGGACCAGGTCGCCGAGCTGATCAGCCGCCTCAAGCCGGAGGGGCTGACCCAGATGTACCCCGCCCTCAACGAGAGCATCGGCGAGTTGAGCACCAGCCGCGCCGGCACCAAGCACGTCGTCCTCCTCTCCGACGGCTCCCCCTCCAACCCCTTCGACGACCGCCAGTTGACCGGCCGGATGCGCGCGGCGGGGATCACCCTCTCCAGCATCGCCATCGGCGACGGGGCCGACACCGCGCTGATGGAGCGGCTGGCGAAGGGCGGCAACGGGCGCTACTCCTTCGCCCGCAAGCCGGAGGAGATCCCCCTGCTGACGCTGGAGGAGGCCGAGCGGATCAGCACCAAGACCGTGGCGAGCGGCAGCTTCCGCGCGGTGCAGACCGCCCCCAGCCCGATCATGCGCGGCCTCGACCCCGCCAAGCTCCCCGCGATCGGCGGTTACCAGATCACCGAGGTCAAGCCGGACGCGCAGCAGATCCTCGCCTCCGGCGAGAACGAGCCGGTGCTGGCCCAGTGGCAGTACGGCCTCGGCCGCGTCGTCGCCTGGACCAGCGACACCAGCCAGAACCTCACCCCCGAGTGGCGCGAGAGCGACCTCTACGCCCCCTTCTGGAACCAGGCGGTGCGCTGGACCCTGGCGGAGTCGGGGAGCCGCCACTTCCGCCTGCAAACGGCCGCCGACGGGCGCGATCTCGTCGTGACGGTCGACGCCTTCGACGACAACGGGGTGCCGGTCAACCTCGCCCAGTTGCAGGGGACGCTGCGGACCAGCGCGGGCGACGGCGTGCCGATCGTCCTGCCGCAGAGCGCGCCCGGCCGCTACGAGGTCCGCCTCTCCGAGCTGGAGCCGGACGCCTACCAGCTCGACCTGCAGCAGGCGCGCGGCGGCGGCACGGTCGCCGATGTCCTCGGCTTCAGCGTGCCGTACCCGATCGAGTTGCGCGGCCAGTCCCAGGACGACGCCAAGCTCACCGCCCTGGCGGAGCGGACCGGCGGCTTCGTCCTGACCGGCGACCAGTCGCTCTTCGACAAGCGCGGCAGCTCGCGCGTCCTCAGCGTGCCGCGCTTCCAGCCGGTCTGGCCCTGGTTCGTCGCCCTCGGCCTGGCCCTCTTCCTGCTTGACATCACCCTGCGCCTCGGTTACACCGGCACCTCGCTCACCCAACTGCGCCGCCTGATGCCGCGCTAGCGTGGCCCCCGGCCCTCAACCTGGAAGGAGCGCAGGTCCAGGGATGAGTTGAAGCCGTAGGCGCGGTACAACGCGACCCGAAGGGAATCGGTGTGCTATGGCGCCGAGTGCTGGCGTTGCGCCGGGCGCGCGTGCAGTCCTCCCCGGTTGATGGGACGCCGTCACCACGGTCATGCGCCTATAGATTGGGCTACGGGGTGGCCCTGTCATCCTGAGCCGCAGCGAAGGATCGGTCTCCCCGGCACCCGTGTGGCGGATGGCCTCGTCCGGTGCTGGAGAAACCGATCCTGACAGGGAAGATCGCTGCGGTTCTTCCTCAGGACGCCAGTTGCCGTAAAATCGTGGGCGCTATCTTTGCCGATCACCGCTCGGTTTTGTGCGCGATGAAGAGCACACCCGTGTACGGCCACCAGGAGCGCCGGTGGCCGCATTCCGGCACGGCTCGCGGTGCCTAGAGGGTGATTCGGCCCAGCCGGCGATCAGCGCGGCGGCCTCCTCCTCGCGGTCGGTGTAGACATGGTCCGCGCCGGTGATGAGGTGGGTGGTGACGCGGGCGGCGCGCGCGGCCGCGCGGATGGTCGCCAACTCGACCTCGCCGCCGACATCGCGATCGCCGTAGAACACCAGCAGCGGGAGGCGGAGCCGTGCGATCGATGGGCCGGCGGGGTCGGCGGTGTATGTCTGCGCCTGCACCGTCGCGCGGCTGACCACGTTCCCGGCGCTCAACCGGTACCAGTGCGCGCCCATCAGGGGCGCGCAGCAGTTCAGTCGCGCGCCCCTCCGCGGCGAGGCGCCGTGCCCGCTCGACGATCTCCTTCGGCCAGTGTCCGTGCAAGTCGGGGGAGGCGAGCGCCACCCCGGCGATCGAGCGCCACCCCGGCGATGCGCGGGTCCTGCCGTTCCGCCTGGTAGCGGATCACCTTGACGGCGCCCAGGCTGTGCCCGACGAGCACGACGCCGCGCGCGCCCTCCATTGCCAGGTCCACCCACGCGGCGAGGTCGCGGGGCTTTCCTCAATCGTTCCCAGGCACTCCCGCCGGCGACCGGGCGATCCGTCGCGACTTGCCAGAGGGTGGCGCCGATGTCGTGCCCGCGCGAATTGCCGCTGACGAAACAGTAGCCGCGCCGCGCCAGCGCCCGGCCGAGGGTCACATAGGGATAATCGCAGAAGGAGCCGGTGTTGCCGTGCATCCAGACGATCGCGACGGGCCGGATCGGGCCGTCGCCCGGCCGGATCGCGATCCCGGTGAGGGCGATCCCATCTTCGCTCGCCGTGTAGACCAGTTCTTCGCTGGACCTGGTTGCCATGTCCCCTCGCCATGCATTGCCCTGCCATCCACTCGCACGCCGAGCCCCTCCCGCTATTGTCCACGGGTATCATGACACCCTCTGGCAGGAAAACAGGGCATTCCACGCCCGGACGGCGAGTTAGAGCGGTTTCCGAAAAGATTGCCTCCGCCTCGGTGTCGTTCGTAGGGGCGTATTGCATACGCCCGACACCCTGCCCTGGCACTTGTTCAACCATGTGGCGAACCGCTCTCATCGGACAAGCCCGCGCCGCGCTGGCCGGCAGTGGGGAGTGCCGAATTAGCCGAGCTTGTACGCGATGAAGAGCACATCCGTATACGGCCGCCAGGAGCGCAGCGGCAGGGCCACCGCCCCGAACCCCGCATCGCGGAGGGCGGCGAGCGATTCGTCGGTGTCGAGGAAGTAGAGCCCGTGCCCCTGCGTCGGGCCGAGGTGCGTCATCAGCCACTCCTGGCCCCTGGTGATCGCGTACTTCCAGCGCGGCCGGCGCACCTGGCTCTTCCACAGGAAGACGCCGCCCGGCGCCAGCAGCCGGTAGCAGGTCGCGATCAGCTCGCGCTGCTTGTCGGGCGGGATCAGGTAGAAGACATCGGCCACCGTGATCGCCGCGTAGGGGCCGTCCGCCGCGTCCGGGTCGGCCGGCAGCGCCGTCGCGTCGGCGACGTCGAAGCGGATGTTCGCGCGGTCGCCGACCGTCCGCCGCGCCGCCGCGATCTTCTCGGCGTCGATGTCGACCCCCCGCACCCGCCGCCCCGCACTGCCGAGCGCCAGCAGGTTGGCGACCAGCCCGTGCCCGCAGCCCAGGTCGAGGATCGCGCCGCGCCGGGGGCGTGCCGTTCCAGGACGGTCAGGTCGCTCAGGAAGGCGCGGACGCGAACGAAGAGCCGCTCCGCGGCCGGCGAGTCGTCGTAGAGGGCGAGCGCGCGCCGCAGAGCGCGCGGCGCGGCGCCGGCGAATGCGGCGTCTCGGTCGTCGTCTCGCGCGTCGTCACCGTCATGCGCTCGTCACCGTATCATCTCCACCGCGTTGCGACCGGCGTCGAACCGGAACTGGGCGCCGCCGGCCGGCGTCTCGGCGACCGCCAGGGCGAAGCGGTCGCAGGCGAGCGGGATCCGCTCCAGCCCCGCCCCCGTCGGCGGCGCGCATCTCCAGGTCGAAGATCAGCGTCCGCTCGATCCCCGGCGGCGTCTGCCAGCGCTCGTCCCGCCCCGAGTTCAGGAATCGCACCCGCCCGTATTCCGGCAGATAGTACTCCATATGCTGCAAATAGGCCGAGGTCACGATCTCGGTCGTCGCCGGCGGGAAGTCGGCCCTGATGGTGGCGACCGCGTCGGCGATGGCGCGGTCCCGGCAAGCCAGGGTCGCCGCCGAGAAGAACGGATCGCCGCCCCCGGCGAAGAGCCAGACGTGGTACGGCAGGATCAGCGCCGCCAGCCCGGCCGCCAGGGCCGGTCGCAGCGTCGGCCCCCGGCCGCCCGCCACGCGCGGGGCAAATTCTCCGCGAAGGCGCCCGCCGCGTGGGCGATCCCCGCCGCCGCCGCCAGCAGCACCGCCGGCAGGAAGCTGAAGACGTAGCCCGCCTCCCCGATGTGGACCAGCAGGTAGAACGCCAGCGCCGGCCCCATCCAGAGGATCAGGAAGGGCGGGCGCCAGCCCTCGCGCCGCGGCTGGGTCGGCCACTGCACGAAGTAGGCGACCGCGGGGAGATCGCGAGGTGCAGGGCGTAATTGCCGAAGTTGACCAGCAGGGCCGCGTTCGCCCGCAGCCCCGCCCGGCCGGTCGCGAACGCCGACGTGCCGCGCTCCACGTTGGCCCCTTGCGCCGTCAGCGAGCGCCAGAGCGACCCCCACCCCTCCGAGGCCAGGTCGGTCGCCGCCCACCACGCGGCAACGCCCGCGATCCCCGCCAGCGCCGCCAGCCCCAGTTGTCCCCAGGCCGCGCGCCCCGCCAGGCCCGCCCCCCAGCCCCGCGACGAAGCAGGCCGCGAAGAGCGGGCCGAGGAAGAGGAGCAGATCCTGCCGGAAGCCGGCGATCGATCCGAACGCCAGCGCCGCCGCCCAGGGCCGCGCGATCCGCCCGTGCAGCAGCAGCCAGGCCAGCAGCGCCAGCACGGTCGAGCCGAGCGCCAGGACGGTATAGGGGTAGGTGATCTCCGCGAAGAACCAGAACGAGACCGAGGCCAGCGCCAGGCCCCCGCCAGCAGGCCGGTCAGCCGGTCGAAGATCAGCGCCCCGAGCAGGTAGAGCGCGCCGGCCGTCAGGCTCGCCGCGACCATGCTGATCGCCACGTAGGCGGCGTTCGCCTCCCACCCCGTCAGCGCCGCGATCAGCTTGCCCAGCCCGACATAGTAGACGTAACCCGGCGGCTGCGGGTGGTGCGCCACGACGTTGTAGTCCCGCAGCGCCTGCGCGAAGAGCCCCGAATCCCAGGCCCAGAGCATCCGCGTGCGGAACGGCCAGCGGGCGATCAGCCCCAGCAGGACCAGCCCCGCCGCGATCGCGACATCGGCCCGCGTCCACAGGCCCGCCCGCGCGCCCGCCCCGTCCGCCACCCCGGCCCGCGCCCCGCGCGCCCCCCGCCGCCCCGCCGGCGACCGCGCCGCCCGCCCGGCCCCCGTAGCCCCCCTCCGGCATTCGACGGCGCGGGGGCGCCGTCCCTGCCCGTCATCATCCCCCACCCGCCCCCGCGGTCAGCCACCCCCGCGCGCGCGCCGCCGCGAAGCTGGTCACCGCGACCCCCTCCCCCCGAAAATCGCGTTCACGCGGGGATCGCCGAGCCCGCGCAGCTCCGCCTCCCGCGCGGCCACGTAGGCGTCCAGCCCGCGCAGCGCGTCGTCGACCAGCCCCGGATGACACATCATCTCGGTCACGCCGGGCGGCAGCGCGCGCAGCAACCCCCGCCACGCCTCGACCGTCGCCGGGAAGCGGAAGCCCGTGAACGCCGCCGCGCGCCGAGACCGTCATACGCCCCGCCCCACCGCCGATCCGCCGCCCTCACCAGCGCCGCGCGCGGCCCGCCCCCCCCCGCCCCCCGCAAGGGCCGCGGGTCGCGGATCGGCCGTTCTCTGGCGCCCCTTGTTCCGCATTCCGCGTTCCGCGTTCCGCGTTCCTTCAGCTCCTCCCAAAGTTGGGGGGCGGGGGGGGGCCGCGGCCCGCCGCACGACCGGTATCCCGTACTCCCGCGCCAGCTCGGCGGCGACCGCCGCGACCGGCGCGAAGAGGTGCGTGTGGTGGTGGCCGTCGAGGTGGCTGAAGGGCAGGCCGGTCGCCAGGGCGCGCTCGAGCTGCGCGCGCAACTCGGCGCGCACCTCGTCCGCCCGCAGCCGGCCCCCGGCGGCGCGGGCCAGCCAGACCGGCAGCGGCGGGAACCGCCCGCCCCGCGCGACCAGGCTGGGGATGCGCGCGGCGGGCAGCGCCGGCCCGACGGCGGTCAGTGCCAGGTGGACGCCCAGATCGAGCGCCGGGTGCCGCCGCGCCAGCGCCACCGCGTCCGCGAAGCCGGGCGTGGTGACCATCAGCGAGGCGCCGCGCACCGGCCCCCGCAGGAAAGCGCCGATGATGCCGGCGTTGACCCCCGCCGTCAGCCCGAAGTCGTCGGCGTTGACGATGATTGCCCGCCGCGCCCCGTCCGTGCCGTTCGCCGGCGCCTGCTCGTGGATCATCAGCGGTTCCGCCAGGGGAGTGATACCGATCGCGGGCGGGGGGGCGTCACTCGGCCTCGTCGCCCTTGCGCGCCAGCCCTCGGTAGACGCCGCGCGCCGCGTTGAGCCGGATGCGCGCCAGGTCGCGCAACATCAGCAGCGAGTCCTGCACCGGGCGCACGCGGCTGCCGTCGGTGGAGCGGAGGGCGAACGGCACCTCCTTGATCCGGTAGCCCGCGCGCGCCGCCAGGAAGATCACCTCGGCGTCGAAGCTGAAGCGCTCGACCCGCTGCGCGCGGAAGAGGTTGCGGGCCACGTCGGCGCGATAGGCTTTGCAGCCGCACTGCGTGTCGCGCACGTCGCTGACCACCAGCCGGCGCACGCACCAGCGGAAGACGCGCCCCATGATCCGGCGCCGCAGCGGCGGCGGCACGACGTTGGTCGAGGCGGGGTGCCAGCGCGAGGCGATCGCGATGTCGTAGTCGCCGCGCAACGCGTCGAGGAAATCAGCCGTGATATCGATCGGGATCGACAGGTCGGCGTCGGTGAACATCACGTAGCGCCCGCGCGCTGCCAGCACGCCCGTCCGCACCGCGTAGCCCTTGCCCCGGTTGGCGCGGTAGCCCAGCGCGCGCAGGTAGGGTTGCTCCGCGCCCAGCCGCTCGACCAACTCGGTCGTCCCGTCGGTGCTGCCGTCGCTGACGACGATGATTTCGTAGTCGATCCCGCTGCCGGTGAGGTACTCGTGGATGGCGGCCAGCGAGGGGCCGAGGCGCTCGCCCTCGTTGTAGGCGGGGACGATCAGCGAGAGGAGGGGCTGCGGCTCCTCCTCTGCCGCCCGCGCCGCCGCGGTCGCGGGCAGCGGCGTCAGGATCGCCCGGCCGTCGCCGGCCTCCGCGCGTCGAACCGTGTTCACCTGTCCCCCGCGGGCGCGCTGCCCCATGATTTCCCCTCGCCGTGGGGCGTGGCGGCGCCCACTCCGTCCCGCCTACTCTCCTAATCGGGCGTCCCTCCGGGGAGATGATACGTGCTTCCGCCCCAACTGTAAAGGCGGGCGGCCGCGCGCGCAGGGCGAATGCGTTCTGGGATCGGCGTCCCCGCGGTGCGTGGCGCGCCCCCCGGCCTCCCAACGTTGGGGGGAGCAGACGTGGGGAAGGCGCCGGCCGCGCGGTGCGGCACGGGGCCGGCCGCGGTCCTGCTCCCCCCAGGATTGGGGGGCCGGGGGGGCGCACCCGCGGGACGAACTCCGAAGCATGGAGGATGCCTTCGCCCTGCCGCGCGCGGCGAGGCCGTCGCGCGGCCCCATGCCCCTCGCCGGGCGTTCAGCCGCCCGCCCCCGACGGCGCCCGACTGCCGGTCGGCGAGGTGAGGTAGACCACCAGGTCGCCCGCCGCCAGCGGCAGCCCCGCGCACTGGTGGAGCAGGAAGCGCCGGTCGCCGCGCGCGACCCCGAGGACGATCGTGCCGCGCAGGTCGGGCAGATCCCCGATCGTCAGCCCGTCCTCCGCCGCCGTGACGACCCGCTCGGCGGCGTCCACCCCCTGCCCGAAGGAGAGCAGATCCTCCAGGAAGCGCGGGACCGCCTGCTGGCGCACCGACGCCGCCATCAGGCGCCCCCCGGACACCGAGGGGGAGACGACCAGATCGGCCCCGGCCCGGTAGAGCAGCTTGACGTTCTCCTCCTCGCGCGCGGACGCGACCAGCCGGACCTGCGGCGCGAGGCTGCGCACCGTCAGGCAGATCAGCACGCAGGCGTCGTCGCGGTCCGGCGCGGCCAGGACGTGGGCCGCCCTCTGGACCACCGCCGAGTTCAGGAGCGCCTCGGTCGAAGCGTCGCCGCGCAGGGCGACGAAGCCCTGGGCGGCTGCCTCCGCGATGGCGCCCTCGACCGGGTCGATGACGACGATGTCCCGCCGCTCGTGGCCGTGCGCCAGCAGCTCCTCGACGATCGCCCGCCCCTTGACCCCGAAGCCGCAGACGATGACGTGGCCGTTCAGCCGCTCGCGCAATTGCTGCATGCGGTACTCCTCCCGATAGCGGAAGCGCAACAGGCTCAGCTCGTAGGCGGTGCCGAGGAAGAGGAGCAGGATGAAGATGCGCACCGGGGTCAGCAGCAGCGCGTTGACCAGGCGCGCCTGATCGGTCACCGGGGTGATGTCCCCGTAGCCGACCGTGGTGATCGACACGATGGTGAAGTAGAGGACCGCCACGAACCCCGGCGGCTGGTCCGGGTGGGCGTTGTCCCGCAGCCCGTCGCGCGTGAACCAGAGCAGGACGGTGACCGCGAAGACCAGGCCCAGCGCGAACGCGATTCGTCGCAGCAGCGCCGGCCACGGCGAGCGTTCCGGCAGCCGGAGCACGCTGAGATGCCGGAACTCCTCCGCGGGTCGCATCGTCCCCCCGCCCCCCTCCCTCACGCCGCGCCGCGCGCCGTCACCCTCCCCCGTAGCGACAGTCATTCTACGCGATGCTCCGGCCATCGTCGGGACGACCGGGGGAGGGGGCGTCGACAAGCCCCGTCGTGGGCGAGGCCGCTCAGGCGCGCGCCGGGCTGGGGGCCCCGGCGCCGTCCAACTCCTCCCGGCGGGCGCCGGCCCCGTCCGCGGTCACCGGGTTCAGGTCGAGCGCCTGCGGCGTCAGCGGCACGTTCAGCACCCGCGCGCTCTCCGCCAGCAGGAGCAGCGCCCCCGCCCGCTCCGGACCGATCACCGTGGTCGCCCCGACCGCGCGCAGCATCCCCTCGTCCTCCTCGCGCACCAGGCGCGCCAGGATCGGCACGTCGGGGTTGGCCCGCCGCGCGTCGCGCACCACCGCCCGCGTCGCGCCCGAGTCGGGCAGGGCGACGACGATCAGGCGCGCGCGCTCGGGGTGCGCCGCGGCCAGGATGCTGCGGTGCGAGGCGTCGCCGAGGATCGTCGGCACCCCCGCCCGCCCGAGCTCCTGCACCAGGTGGAGGTCCTCCTCGATCACCACCACCGGCAGGCCGGTCTCGCGCAGCCCGGCGACGACGTGCCGCCCGACCCGCCCGTAGCCCGCGACGACCGCGTGGGCCGCCAGCGCCTCCTCCGCGGCCAGGACCGTCGGGCGCGCGGCGAAGAGGCGCCCGGCGACCGGCACGCCGGCGAGCCGCCGGGTCAGCCGGGGCGCGACCATGAATGCCGCCGGGGTCAGGACGATCGTCACCAGCGAGGAGGTGAGGATCAGGCTGTTGAGCCCGTCGCTGATCGCCCCCACCTCCCGTCCGGTCCGCGACAGCACGTAGCTGAACTCGCCGATCTGGATCAGGCCCAGGCTGGTGAAGACGGTCGTCTTGCTCCCCAGCCGGAAGGGCAGGATCGCCACCAGCGTGATCAGCGCCTTGACGACGACGATGAAGAGGGCCAGCCCGACGACCGCCGGCAGGTTCCGCCAGATGAACCCGGGGTCGATCAGCATGCCGACCGAGACGAAGAAGAGCGTGGCGAAGAGGTTGCGCATCGGCACCACCTCCGCCACGATCCGGTGGTCGAACTCGGTCTCGGTGATCATCAGTCCGCCCATGAACGCGCCGAGCGCCACCGAGAGCCCGAGGACCGCGCTGACCGTGGCGGCGCCGAGCGCCAGCCCGACTGCCGTCAGCAGGAAGAGTTCGGGCGAGCCGAGGCGCTCGACCCGCGCCATCAGCGCCGGCACCACCCGCGCCCCCAGGAAGAGGGTCGCCCCGATGAAGGCGACCGCCTTCAGCAGCAGGGCCGCCATCTGCGTCAGGGCCACGTCCCCCCCGCCCAGCAGGAGCGGCAGCAGGACGATCAGGACGACGACGACGAGGTCCTGGACGATCAGCATCCCGAGGAGGACGCGCCCGTGGCTGGAGGCCACCTCGCCGCGGTCGAGCAGCGTCTTGAGGATCACCATCGTGCTGCTGATCGCGATCACGCCGCCGAAGAAGAGCCCCTGCGCCGCCGGCCAGCCGAGCGCCAGGCCGAGCGCGCCGCCCGCGGCGATCGTCAGCCCCACCTGGACGAGCGTCCCGATCAGCGCCACATTCCTGACGCGCGCCAGTTCCTTCAGCGAGAACTCGATCCCCAGCGCGAACATCAGGAAGATCACTCCCACCTCGGCCAGCGCGGCGATGTCCTCGCGGTCGCCGATGAAGCCGGGGGTGAACGGGCCGATCGCCATCCCCGCCAGCAGATAGCCGACGATCACCGACTGGCGCAGCCGGTGCGCCAGCAGCCCGCCGATCAGCGCGACAGCGACGGCGATGGCGACATTCTGGACCAGGTGCAGTTCCGCGCTCATGGCTTCGTCCCGATCGTCGTAGGTTGCGAAGCCGCCGCTACCGGTGGTGGCAGCGTCCTGGCCTCGCGGCCGGGCGGGGTGTGCGGAGTGCTTCCGGTTAGCTGTCGCTGATGCAGTCGTAGGATCGAATCAATGGGGGAGGGACTGTTCCCGCCAGTGCCTGTCGCGGCTAGGCGCAGTATAGCGGCAAAGCCCTTCTTTGCACAGCAGCACAATATCGCCCGCCGGATCGGCGGAGCGTGCTGAACGTACCGTGCCGACCGTGTCCCCCGTGCGCCTGCGCACCAAACCCGTCCGCCGGATCGGCAGGGCACGCTGAACTGGTAGGGGCGGCCCCCGTGGCCGCCCGCCTGGCCGACCACCGGCCCACTCGGTGGCCCGCGGCGAGGGACCGCCCCATGGCGTCTTGCCCTATCGGCCAGGTCAGAGGACTGGCGGCGCGGACTGCCACGAAGCGCTGGACAAGCCCGCCGCGCCTCGACCGCCGGTGGTGAACCCTGTAGGGGCGTTTGACAAAACGCCCGTTGTCCGCGCCGTGGAGCCGGCGGTCAAGCTGTCGGGCGTCCCGTCGAGCGCCCGTACGACAGGGGCAGTCGACCCTCGCCGGGACGCGCAAACGCCCGGCCTGACGGCGACACCAGACCGGGCGCTCTGCTAACGACGATTGCGCGCCGCGGCGCCGGGCTACGCCGGCGCCGGACGTCCGCCGCGCCGGAAGCGGGCGACGAAGCGCGACAACTCGCGGTTCTCCCAGGAGACCAGCAGCAGGCTCGCCACGAAGATCGAGGAGAAGGTGCCGCTGATGATGCCGATCAGCAGCGCCAGGATGAAGTTCTTGATCGTCTCGCCGCCGAAGAGGTAGAGCGCCAGCAGCGTGAAGACCACCGTCAGCGACGTGTTCACCGAGCGCGCCAGCGTCTGCACGATGCTGTGGTTGACGATGTCGGCGTAGTCGCGCCCCGCGCGCCGGATCACGTTCTCGCGCACCCGGTCGAAGACGACGATCGTGTCGTGGACCGAGAAGCCGATCACCGTCAGCAGCGCGGTGACGAACAGCGCGTCGATCTCGATGTTGGCGAAGTAGCCGAGGATCGCGAAGATTCCCAGGACGATCAGCACGTCGTGGATCATCGCCAGGATCGCGCAGATGCCGAAGCGGAACGGGTGCTGCGCCTGCCGGAAGGCATAGGCGATGTAGGCCAGGATGCCGAGCGAGGCCAGCGCCACCGCCAGGACCGCGCGCTGGCTGATCGCCGTGCCGGCCGACGGCCCGACCGTCTGGATCTGCAGCTCGGTGAACTCGCCGAAGCGTTCCCGCAACGCCTGCGCCAGGCGCGCCTTGTCCTCCGAGCCCTCCTTCAACTCCCGCGTGCGGATCAGCGCGGTGTCGCCCTCGGCGATCTGCACCTGCGCCCGGTCATAGCCGTTCTGCGCCAGCACATCGCGGATCGCCAGCGACTCGACCGGCTGCCGGAACTGCAGCTCCCAGATCGTCCCCCCGGTGAAGTCGATCCCCAGCTTCAGCCCGCCGAGCAGCAGGAAAATGATCCCCGGCACCATGATCGCCAGGGAGAAGAGGTAGAACCACTTGCGCTTGCCGACGAAATCGAACACCGCCTCCGGCGGTGACCAGGACTGAGGACTGAGGACTGAGGACTGAGTGGACCGACCGCTCATCGGCACGCCACTCAGCCGCTCGTCACTCGCCCTCGCCCCTCTTCGTCCTCAGTCCTCAGTCCTCAGCCCTCTAATCACCCGTCGCCGCCGCCGCGGCTCGTCCGCGATGAACCAGCGCCGGTGCCGCGCGATCCCCGCGTCCACCATCAGGCGCAGGAAGGTGCGGCTGACGATGATCGCGGTGAACATGCTGACCGTGACGCCGATGAAGAGGGTCAGCGCGAAGCCCTGGATGATGCTCGCCCCGACGAAGCCCCCGAACCAGTAGAGGATGACGGAGGTGATCATCGTCGAGATATTCGAGTCGCGGATCGAGGGCCAGGCGTGGTCGAAGCCCGACTCGATCGCCGCCGAGAGGGTGCGCCCCGAGCGCAGTTCCTCCTTCATCCGGGCGAAGATCAGGATGTTGGCGTCCACCGCCATGCCGATCGAGAGGATGAAGCCGGCGATCCCCGCCAGCGTCAGGACGACGCCGAGAATCTTGAAGACGGCGAAGGTGAAGAGCGTGTAGAGCAGCAGCGCCAGCACCGCCAGGAAGCCCGGCAGGCGGTAGTAGAGGAGCATGAAGAGCCCGACGATCGCCAGGCCGATGATGCCCGCCTCGATGCTCCGCTGGATCGAGTCCTGCCCCAGCGTCGGGCCGACGGTGCGGCTCTGCACGACCTCCAGCGGCACCTCCAGCGCGCCCGACTTGAGCTGCAGGACGAGGTTGCCCACCTCCTGCTGCGACAGGCCGCTGATCTGCCCGGTGCTGCTGATCGCGCCCTGATGCTCGCGCTGTTGATCACTTCCTTGTCGACGACGATCGCCAGGTTCTGGTTGATGTTCTGGCTGGTGAAGCGGTAGAACCTTGTCCGCCGCCTCGCCCTTGAGCTCGAAGCCCACGGCGGGCCGCCCGACCTCGTCGGTCGTCGCGTAGGCGTTCGCCAGATCGCGGCCCTGCACGATCGTCTCGTAGACCGGCCCGGTCGGCGCCGCGACCGGCGGCGCCGGCGTGCCGGGGCGTTCCCGCCGCCCCGGCGGCCGCGGGCGTGCCGTCGGCGACCGGGCTGGCCGGGCCGATCTCCGCCGGGCCGGGCGTGCCGACCGTGCGCGCGACGCGGGGTGGCGGCGCCGGCCCGCGCCGCGCGGCTCTGCTCCGGCCCGCCGAGCGACGTGGTGACCGTCTGCCCAACCTGCAACGGTGTCGGCCCCGTCGAGATGATCTCGAGCAGCGCCGTCTCGCGCAGCGTCTGGACCGCCTCCTCCGGGTTCCTGATCCCCGGCAGCTCGACGATGATCTGGTTGCTGCCGCGCGTCTGGATCACCGGCTCGCTCACGCCCAGGCCGCTGACGCGGCGCTCGATCGTGTCGCGCGTGCCCTGCAAGGTCTCGGCGTTGACCGTCTGCCCGAAATCGGCCGGCGGCCGCGCCTCCAGCAGCACCTGCAGCCCGCCCTGCAGGTCGAGCCCCTGGCGGACCGCGAGGTTATCGCGCCAGCCGAACGGGTCGTAGATGTCGCGCGGGTAGGCCACCCAGCCCGCCGCAAGCGCGAGCAGGAGGATGCCAATCAGGAGGTGCCAGGGTCGAATCCGCAACGAGATCGTCCTTTCCTAGCTGCTCGGCGCATTGGCCGCCTCACCGGCGCCCCGGCACGCCCGTCGCCGCGCGTCGGGACGCCAGCCGCAGGGGCTGTTCGCCTGTCGCGCCGGATTCCGGCCATTCCCGCTTATTCTAACACACGGGCCGGTTGCCAGGTGTCCGGCGCGGCGCCGTGATCTCTCGGGCGGTGCCGGGGAACACCAGTTGAAACGCGGACAGGTCGGCGTTGACGACGAGGTAGCGGCTGGCGACCGGCCAGTAGCCGCGGTGCAACACCGCCCGCAGCCACGTCCACCACGTCCACCACGTCCACCATAGGAAGACGGCGGTGATATTGGGCATCACGGACCTCGATCGCGGCGCACGGGAATGCGGCGTCCAGACCGCGTGCGTCGCGCGATCGGTGTCATGCGTCGCGCGCGTGCTCCGCGAGGACGTCGGCGATGACGCGCCTGGCTCTTCCCGCCTCCGCGGGGTCGGTGTGCCGGTGTCCGGCGAAGGTGAGGAGGGCCTTCCACAGCGCCCAGCCGCGCCCGCGCGCCCAGGTCGCGCCGTCCGCCGGGAGCGCGGCGCGGAACACCTCCCGGCCCTCCCCCGCCAGGAGCGTCCAGGCGATCGTCAGGTCGCAGGCGGGATCGCCCACGCCGCAACACCCGAAGTCGATCACGGCGCTCAACCGGCCCCCCCTGACCAGGAGGTTCCCGGCGGCGACGTCGCCGTGGAACCAGACCGGCGGGCCGTGCCAGGTGGCCGCGAGGGCCGCTTCCCACAGCGCGGTCGCGGCCCCGGCGTCGATCTCGTCGGCCAGGGCGGCGATGGTGCGCCGGGTTTCGGCGTCATAGGTCTCCAGCGGCCCGCCGCGGAAGAAGCTGTGCGGGCCGGGCGGCGGTCCGCCGGCCGGGTCGACGCGCTGTAGGGCGGCGAGGAAGCCGGCGAGCGCGGCGGCGAACTCGCGCGGATCGGCGATGCGCTCGACCGTCGCGACGTCGCCCTCGAGCCACCGGTAGACGGACCAGGGGAAGGGATAGCCCTCCGCGGGGGTCCCCTTCGCCAGGGGGACGGGGATGGGGAGCGGGAGGCGCGGCGCGAGGAGCGGCAGCCAGCGGTGTTCCTTCTCCACCTGGGGGGTGTAGCCCTCGGCGCTGGGCAAGCGCACGCTCAACCCCTCGCCGAGCCGGAAGGTCCGGTTGTCCCACCCGCTCACCGCCACCGGCCTGACCGGGAGGTCGGCCCACCTCGGGAATTGGGCGGCGACCAGCCGGCGCACGAGAGCCGCGCTCACGTCCACCCTGTCGGCGTGCCGATCCTGCGCTGACACGATGCCCTCCTTTCGCGAGTCACCGGACGGCCCGCCGCGTCATGCGCCGCGCTCGTCATCGGTACTCGTCATCGGTAGAGGAAGTGGTTTTCGCGAGCCGCGGTGATCGGCCCACGAGGGCGGGCAGCCTCGGTCGCGCCAGGAGCCCCCCGGTTCGCGTGTTATGCCAGGGCAACGTGATCGTCCGCGTCATACCACAGGGACCGCATCTCCGCGCAACTTTCCAGTAAGAAGGCGAGCGTGCCCTGGGCCTCGACCCGCCCCTCCCTCAGGACGATGATGTGGTCGGCGCGACCCAGCGCGGCGCGGCGGTGCGAGACGGCCAGGCAGGTCACCCCCCCGCCGGCGAAGAGCCGCCCCCACAGCAGCTCCTCTGTCTCGACATCCAGCGCGCTGGACAGGTCGTCGATCACCAGCAACTCGGACTCGCGCACCAGCATGCGCGCCGCCGCCGCGCGCTGCACCTGGCCCCCGGAGAGCTTGACGCCGCGGGTGCCCACCGGCGTCGCCAACCCCGCCTCCAGCGCCTCCACATCGCGCTCCAGGGCGGCGCCCCGCACGGCGGCGGCCAGGGCCACGGGGTCGTCGGGGAGCCCCAGGAGGATGTTCTGCTTGAGCGTCTCGCTGAAGAGGCGCGGCGCCTGCGCCGTATACGCCGCGCGGGGCGGCACGAAGAAGGAGGCCGGGTCCTCCACGATCTGCCCGTTCCAGCGGATCTCCCCGGCCTCGCGGGGCAGCAAGCCCAGCAAGGTCCGCAGGAGGGTGGTCTTGCCCGCGCCGACGCGCCCCGTCACCACCGTCAGCGTGCCGCGCGGCAGGCGCAGATCCACCGCGACGATGCCGCGCCTCCGGTCCGCCTCGGCGGGGAGGCCGGGGTGGCGGTAGGTCAGCCCGCGCGCCTCCACGACGGCGAGCCGGTCGTTCGCGCCGCGCGTCGGCGCCGGCACGGCGGGCAGCGGGTCGCGCAGGTGCAGCGGGGCCGACGCGACGATCGCGGCGGGCGGGGCGCCGCCCAGCAGGGTGCCCATGCGCGCGAACGCGACCCCGGCCTGCTGGTAGTGGGCCAGGTACCGGCCGAGCCCGTCGGTGAAATCGGCGATGAAGCCCAGGTAGGAGACGAACAGGACGAAGTCGCCCACCGTCAGGCTGCCGTCGCGCAGGAGGCCGGCGGCCAGCAGCATGATCAGGCCGGTGCCCACGCTGACCGTGTTGGCCGTGAGTGCTTCCAGCGCCTGTGTCGCCAGGCGATCGGCCAGCACGGAGGAGCGGCGCCGCTCGTTCAGCCGCCGCAAGTGGGCCACGGTCCGCGCCTCGGCGCCCGCGGCCTGCACCGTCTGCACCGCCGTCAGGATATCGCCGATCGCCCCGGTGACCTGGCTGGTCGCCTGGCTGCTGGCCGCGCGGAAGCGGGTCAGCGCGGCGCTGGCCCGCCGCGCCACCGCCACCACGATCAGCAGGGGCAGGATGACGACCAGGGCCATGCGGACGTTGACGGACAGGAGGACCGCGAATGCCACCAGCGCGAAGAGGCCCTGGCTGACGATCTCGTCGGTCCAGTCCACGCTATCCTCGGCCTGATAGGCGTCGTCGCGAAAGCGGCTGATCGTCTCGCCGATCGAGTAGGGCAGGGCGGCGGCGCCCGGTCGTTCCAGGACGTGACGCAGCAGGTTGCGGCGCACGAGCCCGCTCATCGTGAACCGGAGGACGATCTCGACAGAGCCGGCGATCAGCCACAGGGCCATCTGGCCGGCGGCGACCACTACCAGCAGCGCGAGCAGCCCCGTCGTCCCCACCGGCAGGCGCGCCGCCCCGGTGAGGGTGTCGAAGAAGGCGCGGGCGATCAGCCCCGGCAGCAGCGATGACAGGTTCATCGCGCTCCACAGGGCCGCGTGGAGCAGGTAGAGCCCCGGCGCGTAGCGGCCCATCTTCGCCACGTAGCGCCAGACCGGGAGCGGCTTCACCGGGGGACCTCCTTCGCGGCGACCCGCAGCAACGCGGCGAAGCGCGAGCCGGGGTCGGCGGCGAGGGCGAGCCGCGGCCCGTGCTCGCGCACCCGCCCGTCCTCCAGGACCAGGATGTCGTCGGCGAAGGCGATCGTGGCCAGCCGGTGCGCCACGATGATGCCGGTGCGGCCGTCGAGCAGCCGCCCCAGCGCCGCCTGCACCAGCCGCTCGGTGGCCGGGTCGAGGCGCGAGGATGCCTCGTCCAGGATCACCACGTCGGGGTCGCGCAGGAAGATGCGGGCGCAGGCCAGCACCTGCGCCTGCCCGGCGGAGAGCCCGACGCCACCGGCTCCCAGCGGGGTGTCCAGCCCGCGCGGCAACCCTCGCAACCAATCGGCGAGGCCCAGCCCCTCCAGCACGGCGCCGATCCGCTCATCCGGCACGCTGTTGTCGAAGAGGGTCAGGTTGTCGCGCACGCTGGCGTCGAAGAGATGGACCTCCTGCGTGACCAGGCCGATCCGCGCGCGCACCGCCGCGAGACGCACCGACCGCAGATCCACGCCCCCCAGGCGCACCGTGCCCGCCAGCGGATCGTAGAAGCGCGGGAGGAGGCGCGTCAGCGTCGTCTTGCCGCTGCCGGTGCGCCCCACCACCCCCAGCACCCGGCCCGGCGCCACGCGCACGTTGATGTCGCGCAGGACCGGGGTGTCGGCCGCGTAGCCGAACGAGACGCCCTCCAGTTCCACCGCCAGCGGCCCCGGCGGCAGCGCGGCGCCGGGGCCATCGGCCAGGCGCGGGGCCGTGCCCAGGAGCGCCTCGACGCGGCCCATGCTGGCGTCCGCCTGCTGCAGATCCTGCACTTCGTTGCGGATCTGCTCGGTCGGCTGACGCAGCATCGCGGTGTACTGGAAGATCAGGTAGACGGCGCCGATCGTCAGCGTGCCCGCCCTGAACAGCATGGCGCTCAGGGCGAAGGCGACGACCGTGCCGAGCGCGAACAGCCCCTGGCTGGAGGCGACCAGGGCGTAGCCCTTCATCTGCGCCCTGCGCGTCACCGCCAGCCACGACCGCATGGTCTCCGCGCAGCGGCGGATCACGAACGCCCCCGCCCCGCTGGACCGGATATCCTCCAGGCCGGCCAGGTGCTCGCCCAGGAAACCGTAGAAGTCGGCGCTGGCCTGGCGCTCCGCGGCCCAGGAGGGGGTGGCGGCGGCGCGGATGCGCAGCATGACGATCACGGCCAGCGCGACGAAGAGGCCCAGCCCCAGGCCGACCCGCCAGTCCACGCCGAACAGGAGCCCGATCATCCCCAAGACGAGGAGGCCGTTGCCGACCACCAGGACCACGAACCGCGAGAAGAAGCGGGCCAGGGTGGCCACGTCGCCGTCCACCCGCTCGATCAGTTCGCCCGGCGTGTGGGCCGTGTGGAACGAGGCGTCCAGCCGCAGCAGGTGCGCGATCAGGTCCGCGCGCAGCGCGTTCGTGGCCGCCCAGCTCACCTGCTCGGCCACGTAGGTCTCGGCGACCGCGCCCCCCTGCCTCGCCAGGGCCAGGCCCATGGTCAGCAGCGCCAGGACGATCAGATCGCGCAGGGCCGCGCCGCTGGTGGCCCGGTCGATGAACCGGCTCACCACCAGCGGGGCGACCACCTGCACGCCGATGGTGCCGCACAAGATCACCGCCAGCAGGCCCATCCGCGACCGCTCGGGCCGCAGGTAGCGGGCGAGCAACCGCCAGTAGCGGTTCAGGGATTGCCAAGGATGCATGCAGACTCCTCATCTCGCCGCGGACGGCATCCGGGCTAGCGCCGTGGGAACCGGGGTTCTCGACCGCGCGATGTCGGCCAGATCGTGCGCGGTCGTGCGGGTTCGAGCCGCCGCGCGCGCCTGGACGCCTCGCCGTGCCGCGCGGGGGCCGGATTCGGCTGACGAGTCCGGCGATCGCTAGTCTTGGCGCTAGACCCGCCGCACGACGTGCAGCAGGTATTCCTTGCGGTTGAGCGGATTGTGGTCCGACCGCGGTCGGGTCGGGATCGCGCCGCGGACCGGTCGGTAGCAGGCGAAGGCGCTTTCCAGCACGCCCTCACCGCGAGACAGCTCCGGCAGCCGTTGCTGCAGCTCATGCACCCGCGCCGCCGGGATCTCACCCTCCAGCAGGTACGCCGAACCCCGCCCTTCCTGCCTTTGCGGGACGGCGCCCAGCCGCGCCAGCGCGGGAGCTGTTGCCCCGAACGTGTCCGCGGGAATCTCGAGGTGGAAGCGGTGGATCGGCTCGCACACCACGGTGCCGGCCTGCTTCAGCGCGCTCATCAGCACGAGCGGCGTCAGCTTGCGGAAGTCGCCGGCGGTGCTCGCCGGCGACACATAGCCGGAATGCGTCATGGTGACCCTGCAGTCGATCACCTGCCACCCGTACAGGCCCTGGCGCAGCGTCTCCCGCACCGTATCCTCGATTGCCCCGCGGAATTCCTCGACGGACTTGTAGACATAGAGCGGCATCGACCGGACATCGACCTCCAGCCGGAATGCCACGCCGCCGTCGATCGCCGCCGGCTCGACGCGCAGCCCGACGGTCGCCAGGAACGGGTTGGGCGCCTCGCCGAGCGTCTCGACGGCGGCCCCGACGCCGACCGGCCGCTCGATGCAGATCGTCGTTGTCTCGCGGAAGGTGACATCGATGTCGAAGTCGTCCGCCAGTGTCGCCCCGATGACCTCTTTCTGCACCTCGCCGTAGAGCGAGACGGCGATCTCCTGCCCCCGATCGTCCTGCCGCAGGTTGATCAGCGGGTCCTGCTCGGCGAGCTGGGCGAGCGCGACGTGCAGCGCCCCTCTGTCCTCGGGGCGCCGGGGCACGACGATCGTCTCCAGGGTCGGCGGGGCGAAGTGGTGGCGCGCCGCGGTCGCGCTCGACCGGCCGATCGCGTCGCCGATCCGGATGGCGTCGAGCCCCCAGAGCTTGCCGATCTGCCCCGCGGCGACCGCCGCACCCCGGGCGGCCGAGCCGCGGTCGAAGACGCCGATTGCGGTGACCTTCCCCTCGTTGTCCCGGCCGAACGCCAGCCGATCGCGCGCCCGCACCGTCCCGGAGAACATGCGGACGTAGGCGATCTTCTCCCCGCCCGGACCCCGCTCGACCTTGAACACGGCGCCAGCAACCGGGCCATCGACATCGCCGCCGGCCGCCGGCAGCAACTCCGCGATGCCGGCGATCAGCGCGTCCACCCCTGCGCCGGTGATCGCCGAGCCGAAGAAGACCGGATGCACCAGCGCCCGCCCCGTCTGCACCGCCAGCGCGCGGCGGAGTCGGCCATACGAGACGACGGTCTCGTCGTTGACGTACGCGGCGAGCAGCGCATCGTCGTGGTCGGCGAGGAGATCGACCAGCCGGGCCGTAAACTGGGCATCGGCGGCGCCGTACGGCGCGTACCGCGCCCCGCGGGTGCCCAGCCCGCAGGCCGCGCCCAGCGGGATGATCGCCGGCGTCAGGCCCTCGGCGATGCCCCGCAGCACGCGCCCGGCGTGCGCGCCGCCGCGGTCGATTTTGTTGATGAAGATGAGGGTGGGGATGCGCAGCCGCTGTAGCGCCCGCATCAGCACGCGGGTCTGTGGCTGCACGCCCTCCACGGCGGAGATGACCAGCACCGCGCCGTCGAGGACGCCCAGCACCCGCTCCACCTCGGCGATGAAGTCCGGGTGGCCGGGCGTGTCGATCAGGTTGACTGTGACATCGGCGATGACGAAGGAGACGACGGCGGACTTGATCGTGATGCCGCGTTGCCGTTCCAGCGCCAGGGAATCGGTCTGGGTGTTGCCGTCATCGACGCTGCCGATCGCGTCGATGACACCGGCGGCGTAGAGCAGCCGCTCGGTCAGGCTCGTCTTACCGGCGTCGACATGCGCCAAAATCCCCAAGTTCAACGTGCGCATTGAACGTCATGTCCTCCATGTAGGTAGCAACTCGCTGCTGGGTGGACATGAACGTTGCGCGCATTTCCGTCTCCTTGGTCGATCGGCGGTCGTCGGGGGTGTCGTGGTCGCTCGACTGCTGGCGGGAGTGTAGCAGATGGCCGACCGGGCGGGCAACCGAGGAGTTGGGCGCCCCAGCCGGCGCCGGCGAGCGTCGAAGCTGCCGCGCGCGATCCCCGCTTGGATCGGCCGGATCGACCGCCGCCAGGCCGAGGGTCAACTCGACGGGCGGCCACCAGGCTGCGACGCCGCCCTGTCCAACGCACGCCGCCCCGTCGGACGCGCCTTCGGGCGCCTCGAGCCATGGCGCGGCAGCGCCACCCGCCGCCACCAACACGCCCCCATCCACCTCGCCGCCATCGTCCCCACCCACCCCATCCGCATCTCGCAGTCATGCCCCAGTCGGCCAGGGGACATCGCGATCGGCCCGGACCCTCGCGATGCCGCCGTCCCCTACCCGCCTGCCCGCCTCTCCCCCTCCGCCCCCGCGGCACCGCCCGCCCCCGCCGCCGGGTCCGATCGGTATCCGGGCGCGCACGCCCCGCCCCCCGCGCGGGCGCGACCAGCCGCGAAACCTGCTTTTCGCGAAACGAACCACCTCCAACCGGCGTGATTGTGGCGTCCCATCAAGGAAAACGACCCCGGCGACGGGTCAGGAGGATGACCAAAATGACCCCCAAATAATCCCATTCCTCCCCCCTTTCGCGCCGCCCGCCCGGCGGCGGCGGCGCACACGGCGCCGCCGCGGTCCCGTCCGGTTGCGGCGCCAGGGCGCTTCCCTGTAGCATTGCCACGATACCGCCGGCCAATCCACGACGCCGCGGCCGGCGGGAGTGGGGAACGGGAGGCACTGCATGACCGCAACGAACGACGGCGCGATCCGCACCCGCTTCGCGCCCAGCCCGACCGGCGACCTGCACGTCGGGACGGCGCACACCGCGCTCTTCAACTGGCTCTTCACCCGCCACCACCGCGGCACGGTCGTGCTGCGGATCGAGGACACCGACCGCAAGCGCCTCGTCGAGCGCTCGCTCGGCGGCATCCCCGAGGCCCTCGCCTGGCTGGGGATCGACTGGGACGAGGGGCCGGAGGTCGGCGGGCCGTACGGCCCGTACTTCCAGAGCGAGCGCAAGGAGATCTACCTGGAGTACGCCGAGCGGCTGATCGCCGGCGGCCACGCCTACTACTGCTTCTGCAGTCCGGAGCGGCTGGCGCGGGTCCGCGAGGAGCGCGCCAACCTGCCGACCAAGTACGACCGCCACTGCCGCGACCTGTCGCCCGCAGCGATCGCCGCCGCCCGCGCCGCGGGGATCACCCCCACGGTGCGCTTCAAGATGCCGCTGGAAGGGCAGGTCACCTTCACCGACGCCATCCGCGGCGAGATCACCTTCGACGTGCGCAACCTGGAGGACGCGATCCTGATCAAGTCGGACGGCTACGCCCTCTACCACTTCGCCAACGTGATCGACGACAAGCTGATGGCGATCAGCCACATCCTGCGCGGCGAGGACTGGATCCCCAGCGCGCCGCTCCACCTGCTCCTCTACCGGGCGTTCGGCTGGGAGATGCCCCTGATCGCGCACACCCAGCTCCTCCTCGGCCCCGACCGCAAGAAGCTCTCGAAGCGGCACGGCGCGACGAGCATCCAGGAGTTCCGCGACAACGGCATCCTCCCGGAGGCGCTGGTCAACTACCTGGCGATCATCGGCTGGTCCTGGGACGACAAGACCGAGATCTTCTCCCGGGACGAGCTGATCGCCAAGTTCGACCTCGACCGGGTCAAGCCCTCCTCCGCCATCTTCGACCACCAGAAGCTGGAGTGGATGAACGGCCACTACATCAACCACCTCCTCACGCTCGACGGGTTGACCGCCCGCGCCCTCCCCTTCCTGGCGGGGGCCGGCCTCTTCCCGCGCGGCGCGCCGGCCCCCGGCACGCCGGAGTACGACTACCTGACGAGCGTGCTGGCGCTGGAGAAGGAGCGGATCAAGCGGCTGACCGAGATCCCCGAGGCGGTGGCCTACTTCTTCAGCGACGAGATCGCCTACACCCAGGACGTGCTCGTTTCCAAGAAGCAGAAGCTCACCCCCGAGATCGCCCTCGCCGCGCTGCCGCGGGCCCGCGAGACGCTCGCGGCCGGCGACGTGGCCGACGAGGCCGACACCGAAGCGCGCCTGACCGCGCTGGCCGGGGAACTCGGCCTCAAGCGCGGCCAGCTCTTCATGCTGATCCGCGCCGCCCTCACCGGCCGCACCGCCACCCCCGGCCTCTTCGCGCTGATGCGCGTCCTCGGCCAGGAGCGCTGCCTCGCCCGCCTCGCCGCCGCCGAGTCCTGGCTGCGCGAGCACAGGCAGGCCGCGGCGGACTGACGGGGCGGGCGAGGCGGGCAGCAAGCCCGCTCTATGCCAGCGGGGCGGCCCCGATATCCCGGAGCCGCCCCGCTATGCACTACCCGCCTGCCCGCCTGCCCGCCTCGTCAGCGCATCGTCGAGGGCAGGATTCCCAACTCGGCGCGGTACTTGGCGACGGTGCGCCGCGCGATGCGGATGCCTTGCTGGAGCAGCCGGCTGCAAATCTCGCGGTCGGTCAGCGGGTGCCCCTTCGCGCGCTCCTTGACGATCATCTCCTTGATCACGTCCTTCACCGACAGCGACGGCGTGAAGAAGTCGCTGAAGGGGATCACGCGGCGCGACGGCAGCATCACGTACTTGTTGGCGGTGGCGCGGCTGACGGTCGACTCGTGGACGCCTACCTGCTGCGCGACGACCGCGCGGGTCAGCGGTCGGAGCTCGCGGACGCCGCCCCGCAGGAAATCCCCCTGCAAATCGACCAGGCAGAGCGCGATCTTGCGCAGCGTCTCGCGCCGCTGGTGGATGTTGGCGATGAAGAGCTTGGCGCGCGAGCTGTACTCGCGGACGTGCTTCTTATCGGCGTCGCTGACGCCCGCGGTGATGGTTTCGGCCGGCGCCTTCTGGCCCAGCGTGCTGGCGAGCGTCTCGTACATCGGGTTGATCCGCAGGAAGAAGTGCCGCGCCTCGACGACCTCGACGACGAAGTCGCCGTCGCGCAGGTTGATGATCACGTCGGGCGCGACGTAGGGCGCGGTCGTCGGGCTCTTCCAGGAGCGCGCCTCCTGGCTCTGCAGCGGGAAGGGGCTGAGCTGGCCGCGGATGAAGTCGCGCGCCTCCTCGACCTCGTCGGTGCCGATCCCGAGCATGTTGGCGATGTAGCCGTACTTGTGCGCGCCCAGGTCGTCCAGGTGGTCCTCGATAATCCGCCGCACCGCCGGCGGGATTGCCGCGCCGTTGCGCTCCAGGTAGGTGAGCTGGAGCAAGAGGCACTCGCGCACGTCGCGCGCCGCCACCCCGACCGGGGCGATCTGCTGCACCAGCCCCAGGATCTCCTCGACCGTGTCGGGCGCGACCCTCAGGTCGGCGGCGACCGCCTCGACCGTGCCGCCGAGGTAGCCGCGCTCGTCGAGGCTCTCGATCAGCCACTCGGCGATCGGCACCTCGTCGTCTTCCAGGAGGGTGCGGACATCGGAGAGCATCTGCTCGTGCAGGCTCTGCTCGGAGGCGATCAGCGTCATCGGGTCGAATTCGTCGTCGGCGATGCCGTTGGCGGTCTGCTGCGTGAGCACCTCGGGGAAGTCCTCGTAGCTGGTCTCCTGGCGGTCGGCCTGCTGGCTGATCAGGCAGGTCGGGCAGAACTGCCCCTCGATCACCCCGCCGCAGACCGGGCAGGTCTCCTTGTCCTCCATCTCGAGCGCGGGGTTGGAGAACATCTCCTCGCGGATGACCTCCTGCAACTCCTGGCGCGAGAGGCTGAGGATGTAATTCGCCTCGATCAGGCTGGGGGAGACCCAGGCGCGCATCTCCGCGGACATGTCCATTCCGGCTTCCATGTTCATGCTCATGCGCTGCCCTCCTGTATGCTTGCGTCAATGCGCGTCGCTGAGTGTCGCGGACCCGGACGGCTCGCCGCCGGGTCGCCGTGAACGGTGCGGGGCGGCGCTGTCGGGCGCGTCCCAGGCGCGGGTTGATCCGCTGGTGAAGCGAGGTCTCCCTGGGCTACGAGGGGCGAGTGCGGCACGGCCCAGCGCGGGGCGCCGACGGTACTCCTGTCCACCCGCAGTATAGCGCGCTTTGAAATCGGTGGCAAGGAAATTGCTAGAAATGGCCCGCCGGACGATAACTTGCCCGCTGTCTGCTACCACTTCCATCTCTGGCGGGCCGGTGGTCGGCGCGCCCCGGCTGGTCCCCTGGGACCGCGCCGCCCCCCGTCACCCCGCCGCCGGCGGCAACTGCCGCAACCAGTCGGTGATGACGCGGATCAGCTCCTGCGGGCGGAGTTGGGGGATGAGGTGGCCGACGCCGCCGATCTGCGCCAGCGTGCTGCCGGGGATGGTGCGCGCCAGGCGACTCGCGTCCGCGCGGGAGAGCACATCGCTCCGCGCGCCGCGGACGATCAGCGTCGGCGCGCGGATGCGCGCGATCAGGTCCCAGTAGTCCCGCCCCCGCCCCAGCCGCACCGCCGCGATCGCCGCGTCGAGATCGTACCCCCAGCCGAGCATGCCGTCCGGCAACCGGCGCAGGTTGTGGCGCACGTAGGCGCGGGTGGCGGCGTTGGGGGCGAGGGCATCGCCGATCAGCGTGCGGATCGCGTCGTCCTCGCTCGCGAAGGGGCCGTAGCCCGCCTCCATCTCCGCGACCAGCGCGGGGATCGACTCCGGCGCCCCGGCGGCCCCGATATCGATCAGCGCGAGCGCGCCGGGGCGGTCGGGGTGGAGGCCGGCGAAGGTGTAGGCGGTGCGGCCGCCCAGCGAGTGGCCGATCAGGACGGGGCGGTCGAGCCCCAGCGCGTCGCAGAAGCCGGCGAGGTCGGCCGCGAAGTCCTCCGGCGCGTAGCCGCCCGGCGGCCGGTCGCTGCCCCCGTGGCCGCGCTGGTCGGGCGCCAGCACCGGCCCGAACGGGCGGAGCGCGGGGGCGATGGTGTCCCACTCGTGCGCCTGGTCGCGCAGGCCGTGCAGCAGGACGATCGGCCTGCCCGGCCCGCCACCCCAGTCGAGATAGTGCAGCGTCAGCCCGTTCGCCTCCACGAAACCGTCCCGTGGCGTCGCCGCGGCGCGCTCCACCGGTCCGCCTCCTCCCTCCCGCCTCGCGCGCGGCGCGTGCCGGCGCACGGAGGATGATACTCGCGCCGCGCCGTGCGGGGCGAGTGGGGGCGTGCTGCGGTCGGTTCTGGTGCGAACGGAGGTGGGACCGCCGGGGAGCCGCGCCGTCTTTCCCGGACGGCGCGGCCTGACGAACTGGAGCCGGGAACGGCGCTACGGCAGGACCGCGATCTCCTCGACCACGGTCGCGCCGCCGGAGGTGCGGTCGAGCTGCAGGCGCACCGCCATGCCCTGCCGGAGATCGGCCAGCGAGCCGTGCCGCCCATCCGGCAGCACCACCCGCGCGTCGCCGGCGACCGCGTAGGTCTCCGACTGGCCCGTGGCGTCGAGCCGCACCTGGAGCCGGCCCTCGCTCGCCCAGACCGCGCGCACGGCGCCGCTGATGACGACCGGCGCCGCCCGCTGGCGCGGCGTGCCGGTCGCGGTCGGCGGGGCGCCGACCGCCGCCGAGCCGGCCTGCGCGAACGCGATCGGCTGCAACGTCGGCTGCGCCTGCCGGTGCAGGCTCGTGGTCGTCGGCGTGCCGCGCGCGGAATCGCCCATGCCGGCGATCGCGGCCTGGGTCGGCGGCGCGATCAGCAGGGTCGCGGCGAGCGATCGGCTGAAGGCGTCGTCGGACTTCCGGCTCGGCTCCGGTGTCTCGACCCCCGGCGCCACCGCCCCGAGCGCGCCGAATCCGCCGACCAGCATGATCGCCAGCGTGGCGACCGCGACGCTGGTCACCCCTTGCCGGCGGACGGCGGCGCGGCGGCGGTCGCGCGGCGCCGCGGCCGCGAGGGCGGGGAGTTGGCACAGGATCGCGCCGCGCGCCTCGTTCGACAGCGTGATCGCCGGCAACTGGCGCAGGGCGCGGTCGCCCGCGCGATAGGCGGCCAGCCGCGCCCGGCACGCCGGGCAACCCAGCAGATGGGTGCTCAGCCGGACCGACTCCGCTTCGGTCAGGTCGGGGTCGTTGTAGCGCGCCAGCAGCGGCGCGACGGAACGGCACGAGCCGCCGGCAGGATGGGGCATGGGCCTAGACTTCCTCCTGGCCATAGGCGATGCGGAACGCCTCCCGCGCGCGGAAGAGCCGCGTCTTGACCGCGCCGGGGGAAATGCCGATGATCTCGGCGATCTCGTTGCAGGAGAGCCCCTCGTGGCTGTGCAGCAGCAGGGGGGCGGCGTACTTCGGCGGCAGCTTGGCGAGGGCGCGGTGGACCGCCTCCGCCTCGACGATCGCCCCGTCGACGCTGCTCGTCTCGATGCCGTCGTTGAGCAGGGGCAGCCAGCGGATCAGCTTGCGCCGGCGCAGGGCGCTGAACGCGGTGTTCCCGGCGATCCGGTAGAGCCAGGGGGCCAGGCGCAGGTCGTCGTCCATGCGCGGCAGCGCCTTGTAGGCCTTGAGGAAGCTGTCCTGCGCGAGGTCGTGCGCCAGCTCGCGGTCGTGGACGAGGCCGTACAGGTAGTTGACGATCCGGTGGTGATAGCGCTCGAAAATCTCGGTAAAGGCCGCGGCATCGCCGCGCCGCGCCCGCGCCACCAGTAATTGATCGACCGTCTGCGCGGACGCCGCCGCGGCCGGCTGCGGCGTCCCGATTGCCTGCTCCATCAGTGTTTGCATTGTCTGGCGCCCCCATCGCGCATCACCATCGGATTCCACATCACCACAACGCACGGCCCCGGAAGATGGTTCCCCGCCGGATCGCACGGCTGTCGGCGCGACCCGCGCGCCGGCCGCCCCGCGCGCCGCCGGGCGCGACTGCCTCGCCCGGCCCGCCCGCTTCCCGGCCGGCGTTCAGGCCCTGCCGCGCGGCGGCCTCTACATAGAGATACGTCGCGGACCGGCCTTTGGTGCGATCCCTCCGCCCATCCGTCCCGCCCGGCCCCCGCGCGCGCCCTGTCACCTCCGGGCGCCCCCTTGGATTGCCCGCGCCCCAGCCTGGTTATTGACCGCGACCCGGCGCTGTTCTACTATATGTTCGTACGTCGCCGCCGGCATGGCATAATTCTCGCGTATTGCTCACGATGCGCCGACGAGCCGGGATCGCCGCGCACCCTCTTGCCCCCGCGCGACGGCGTTCTCTGACCCGCCGCACCAGCCGGGGCCTCCAAGCGTTGTTGCAGTGCGCGCGGCGCCGGATCGGGAATGGCCCCCCTGAGCGCCCGACGGGCCGAACCATCGTTCGCGGGTGTCCGATACCGACCGCCGTGGGCAGCGCGGCCGGGCGGGGCATGGAGAGGCCAGGGACCAGTTGGGCAGATCGCTTGTCATCGGGCGGGTCCACGACATCGAGATCAAAATCCACCCGACCTTCCTGCTCCTCCTCCCCTGGATTGTCCTGAACTGGGGCTACCTCGGCGGGTACGGGCTGTCCGGGGTCGCCTTCGGCGCCGTCCTGATGCTGCTGCTCTTCACCTTCGTCCTGCTCCACGAACTCGGCCACAGCGTCGTGGCGCTGCGCTACGGCGTCGGCGTGCGCGACATCACGCTCTTCCCGATCGGCGGCGTCGCGCGGATCGAGCGGCTGCCGACCGAGCCGGGGCGCGAGATCGCGATCGCGCTGGCCGGCCCGGCGGTCAATCTGGCGATCGCCCTCCTCTTCGCCCCGCCGATCCTGCTGCTCACCCACGCGCGCGGCCAGACCAATCCCCTCGAACTCCTCGCGATCATCACCGATCAGACCGCCGCCGGCTTCATCGTCTACCTGTTCTTCACCAACGTCATGCTCGTCCTCTTCAACCTCCTGCCCGCCTTCCCGATGGATGGCGGGCGCGTCCTGCGCGCCTTCCTCAGCCTCTTCATGGGCCGGCTGCCCGCGACGCGCGTCGCGGTCCTGCTCGGCCAACTCTTCGGCCTCGGCCTCGCCGTCCTCGGCCTGCTCGTCCCCGCCCCCTCGCTGATCCTGGTGGCGGTCTTCATCATCGTCGCGGCCCATTCCGAAGGCACCGCGATGCGGGTCGAGGAGACGCTGCGCACGCTGCGGGTGGGGCCGTTCATCGTCTGGGACATGGGCGGCGTCAACGAGCATCATCCGCTGGCCTACGCGCTGCGCGGCGGCCCGCGCGACGTGGCGGTCCTCAACGCCGACGGGCGGGTGGTCGGGATGCTCTGGCGGCACGAACTGATGCAGGCGCTCAACGGCGGCGCCAACCGCCACCGCACCGTGCGCGAGCTGATGGACACCGAGGCGGGCGTGGCCGACGTGGACGACACGATCCACGACGTGCAGCAGCGGATGGTCGCCACCGGGCGGCGGGCGCTGCCGGTGACCGAGAACGGCCTCTATCGCGGCATCTTCACCAGCGACCGCTTCTGGCACGTCTACCGGCACGTCGCGCGGCGCCCTGGCTCGACCTGCGCGCCCGCCTGCGCCGCCTGCTCGACCCGATCGCCGCCAGGCGGTCGCGACGGGGGCGCCGGTCACAAGTCTGAAGGGGCGCGGGCCACACGGGGGAGGCGACGTATGATCCGGGGCATGCTGTTCGACCTCTATGAAACGCTCATCACCGAGTTCGTGCCGGACTGGTCGCCGCGCCCCTCGACCGCCGATCGCCTCGGGGTCGATGCGGCCGCCTTTGCCGCCGCCTGGCAGGCGCGCCAGCCGGACCGCCTGCGCGGCGTCTATCCCGACTATCCGGCGGCCCTCCGGGCCATCTGCCAGACCCTCGGGCGACCGGGCGACCCGAGCCTGATCGAGCAGTTGCACCGGGAACGCCTGGCGGACAAAGCGGCACCGTTCGCACGCGTCGCCCCCGAGATTCTCGACTTGCTGGAGCAACTGCGGCGCCGGCGTCTCAAGCTTGGCGTGGTCAGCAACTGCGCGCCGGAGGAGGTTGTCGCCTGGTGGACCTCCCCGCTCGCGCCGTATTTCGACGCCGTGCTCTTCTCCTATCAGGTTGGTGCCTGCAAACCCGAGCCGACAATCTACCGTCTCGCCTGCCGGCGACTGGGCCTGGCCCCGGCGGAGATCGCCTTCATCGGTGATGGCGGCAGCGACGAGTTGGTCGGCGCGGCCGAGGCCGGGCTGACGCCGTACTGGGCCACCTGGTTCCTGGATCTCTGGCCCGCCTGGAAACGCGCGGCGGTCGCGCGCTGCCGGGATGCGCGCTATCCGCGACTGCGGACCCCCCGTGACGTGCTGGGGATCGTGGGGCCGAGGTTGAACTGATCGACAGGGTCACGTCCGAGGGTAGGTGCCGGAGGAGGCGGGGCCGTCTATCGATGGGGAAGAACGCAGGTGAAGTTGCGCTGCGAGGCCGCGGCAGCAGCCATGAGCCGGCGTGCGATCAATTCGCCCCAATTATCGACCCGGCCTCGTCCGGTTCGTAGGGCGTGCTGAGGACGCCGACCGCGCCGTCTTCGAGCGCGATCACCTCGGTGTCGCGGAAGCGGCGGGCGTCGGTGACGATGCGCGTCTGCGCGCTGACCGGGCGCTCGGGGGGCGCCAGCACCGTGCTGACCAGCGCCAGGTTGAGCATCGCCGCCGCCGCGTAGTTGCGGCCGCCACGGCGCAGGCGGCTGACGAATTCGGTCATCGTTGCTCGATCTCTCTCCACGCGTGTCCCTGCCATCCCGGTGGGCGGCGTTGCCCATGAGAGAGTATACCCCGTGTCACCGCGCGGCGGCGAACAACTCCCCGACCTACACCCGGAACCCCGGCAGCACGTCGCCCCCGTCCAGTTCGTCGTCGGGGCCGAGTTCGCGGGTGACGCCGCCCGCGGCATGCACGCTGACCGAGCGATACTTCGGCCAGAGCACCCAGACCACGCGCACGCCGGCTTCCAGGTATTCGCGCACCTTGCCGTAGACCTCCACGGCCCGATCACCCGGCGAGACGATCTCGACCGCGAGGTCCGGCGCGAAGGGGATGTAGCCCTGGACATCCTCATCGGGGAGCCGACCCTTGGCGATGAACGACACATCGGGGATGCGCACCAAGTCCGGCGTGCGGGCGATGACGTAGCCGAGCCCGTCGCCAAACACCGCCCCGAGGTCGTGCTCGGTCACAAACGGGTCCAGTAGCCGCAGGAGCGCATTGATCAGCCGCGCGTGAAGGTAACCGGCGCCGGGCACTTCGACCAACTCCCCCTTGACGAGTTCGTACCGCTTGCCGGGGATCTCGGGCATCGCCCACAACTCCTCGGCCGTCACGAGTTGCTTGACGCTCATCCTTCACCTCGCCTCACACCAGGCCGGGGCCTTGGGTCGATCAGAATCGCTCGTAGCGAGCGACGGGCAGCACGAAGACCGTCGCGCCGCCGGTCTCGACCGGCACGACCTCCGTCAGCGCCCATTCCGGCAGCCCGCTCGGCAGGTCGGTCGGCAGCAGCACCGTCCGGCGCCGGCAGTGCGCGTCGATCAGCGTGAGGGCGCGCGGCACCGCCCGCTCCTCCAGTCCGGCCAGGATTGCCGCGTTGCCCTGGCGCAGGAAGCCGCCGCGCGCCTCGATCACCGTCGCCGGCAGCCCCGCCCGCGCGAACGCCTCCACCACCGGCGGCGTGTCCTCCCGCCCGACGATCGCCACGAGTAGCTTCATCGCGCCCCTCCGTCACGCGCTCGCATCGTCGCGCATTAGGCCGTTCTCCCAGGTCCGCCGCAACTCCGCGACCGGCACGCTCAGCGCCTCGCCGATCGTCAGCGCGTCGCCGCCGGTCTGCCCGAGCGTCAGGGTCGCCAGCCCGTGCTCGCGCGCGATCCGCTCCAGGTTCGACAGATCGTGCGGATCGGCGGCGACGATGATCCGCGAGCCGGCCTCGCCGAAGAGCGCGCGATCGAGGCGCCCGCCATTGTCCGCGACCAGGGCGTCGAGCGCCTCTTGCGTGATCGTCGCGCCCAGATCGCCGGCGATGGCGCACTCAGCCAGCGCCACCGCTAGCCCGCCCTCGCTAGTGTCGTGCGCCGCGAGCGCAATCAGCGGCTTGTGGAGTTCCCGGAAGCACCGCTGCAGCCGGGCCTCCTCGTCCAGATCGAGCGGGGGCGGCGCCCCGGCGGTCCGGCCGTGCAGCAGGGCCAGGTACTCGCTGCCGCCGAGCGTCGCCTCCCGCCGGCCGAGCAGGACCAGCGCCTGGTCCGCCGCCCAGGCCATCGTCAGGGCCGCGGCGACATCGTCCAGCAGCCCGACCGCGCCGACGGTCGGCGTCGGCGGGATCGCGGCCCCCGCGCTCTCGTTGTGGAGGCTGACGTTGCCACTGACCACCGGCGTGCCGAGCGCGCGGCAGGCGTCGGCCATCCCGCGCACCGCCCGGTCGAGCTGGAAGAAGTTCTCGGTCTTCTCCGGCGAGCCGAAGTTGAGGCAGTTCGTGATCGCCAGCGGCTCGGCCCCGGTGCAGACGACGTTGCGCGTCGCCTCCGCCACCGCGTGCCGCCCGCCGAGTTCGGGGTCGAGGAAGCAGTAGCGCGGGTTGCAGTCGGTCTTCAGCGCCAGCCCCTTCTTCGTCCCCTTGACCCGCACCACCGCCGCGTCGGCCGCGCCTGGCGGCACGACCGTGTTGGTCAGGATCGTGTGGTCGTAGCGCCGGTAGACCGGGCGCCGGCTGGCGATATTCGGCGCGGCCAGGAGGCGCAGCAGCGCTTCGTAGGCCGTGGTCGAACGTCGAACGTCGGAACGTCGAACGTCTCCACCGGGCTCGTTATAGGCCGAATCGGTCTCGACTACTTCGGTGACGTTCGACGTTCGACGTTCCGACGTTCGACCCGCCAGGTCGGGCCGCACCGACCGGTCGAACGCGCGCAGTTCGGCCATCTCGGGCGCTTCGCGGCCGGTGCGGTAGTAGGTGGGGCAGGCGTCGGTGAAGAGGCGCGCGGGGACCTCGGCGGCCGTCTCGTCGCCGTCGACGATCCGCACGACGCCGTCGTCGGTGACGTGGCCGATCAGATCGGAGTGCAGCTCCCAGCGATCGAAGATCGCGCGCACCTCGTCCTCGCGCCCGCGCTCCACCACCACCAGCATCCGCTCCTGGCTCTCCGAGAGCATGATCTCGTAGGCCCCCATCCCGGTCTCGCGCCGCGTCACCTTGCCGACGTCGATCCGCACCCCGACCCCGCCGCGGTCGGCCACCTCCACCGTCGAGCTGGTCAGCCCGGCCGCGCCCAGATCCTGCATCCCCACGACCGCGCCGGTCGCCAGCGCCTCCAGGCAGGCTTCCAGCAGCAGCTTCTCCATGAAGGGGTTGCCGACCTGCACGGCGGGGCGCAGCTCCGCGAAGCGCGCGGCCGGGTCGGTGCGCGAGGCCAGCCCGGACGCGCCGTGGATCCCGTCGCGCCCGGTCGCCGCGCCGACCAGGATGATCGGGTTGCCGACGCCCGACGCCTTGGCGCGCATGATCCGCGCCGCCTCGACGATCCCGACGCACATCGCGTTGACCAGCGGGTTGCCGTTGTAGCCGGGGTCGAAGAAGAGGTCGCCGCCGACCGTCGGGATGCCGAGGCTGTTGCCGTAGCCGGCGATCCCGCCGACCACGTTGCCGAAGAGGTAGCGGTTGCGCGCCCCGGCCTGCGGGTCGTCCAGCGGGCCGAAGCGCAGCGAGTCGAGGAGGGCGATCGGCCGCGCGCCCATCGTGAAGATGTCGCGCACGATGCCGCCGACGCCGGTCGCCGCGCCCTGGTACGGCTCGACCGCGCTCGGGTGGTTGTGCGACTCGATCTTGAAGACGACCGCCTGCCCGTCGCCGATGTCCACCGCGCCGGCGTTCTCGCCCGGCCCCTGCACGACGCGCGGGCCGCCGGTGGGGAACTGCCGCAGCACCGGGCGCGAGTTCTTATAGCCGCAGTGCTCGCTCCACATCGAGCCGAACATGCCCAGTTCGACCGGCGTCGGCTCGCGCCCCAGCAGCTCGACGATCTGCTCGTATTCCTCGCGCGCCAGCGCGACATCCTGCAACTGGGCCTCGGTGACGGTCATCGGTTCTCCCTTCGGTCGGGCGGCGATCGAGGATCACGACCGTTGCTCATTGGTCCGCTCGACGCACGTCAATCCGGCAGGCTGCGACGCACTTCCACGCCATGTGTGGGGAAGCGGGCATCGAACGAGTAGAGGACTCTCGGCCCCACCGATTGCACCGCGGCCCAGGTCAGCGCGTCGGCGAAAGAGACGCGCCCCGCAGGGCGGCAAAGGCGCAGCCCCTGGATAACCATGCCCTTGTCCAGGCCCGCAACGCCGATGTTCCGCTTTTGCAGGACCGCGAGCAAGCCGTCCACGACCACCTCGCGCGGGAGCCGATAGACTGAAGTCAATACGTACCCGGCCTCGGCCAGGATGACATCCGTCACGTAGAGGTCGATGGCGCTGTCGATAATCCGCGCGGCTTGCTCCGCCAGTTCGGGCGGGTCGTCGAGGAGGTACCGAACCAGCAGATTCGTGTCCAAGAACCCGCTCATCCCGACCTGTCGGGCCGGTCTCGATCCGCGCGGACATTCGTCTCCCACGCTTCTTCCACCGCCCGGTCCCACTCCTCGCCGGGGGCGATGCGTACGGTCGTATGCGGGGCCAGGATGCCCCGGAGCGATCGATTGTGCTCCGGCGGCACGAAGTAGATCTCGACATGGTCGTCGACCAGCCTTTGGAGGGCTAACCAGCCCGGCTGCACCTGCAGGCGGTCACGAATCTCCTTGGCGATGACGACCTGGCCCTTCGGTCCTACTCGGTGTTCCATCGTATAACTCCCGCGCTTCAAGTGCGACCAAGGCCAGGATAGCACCGCGCCTGAGGATCGACAATTCGGACGGGATAGCACGCGCCGCGCGGCAGTACGCCGCGCGTAACCCTTATGTGCTTCCCCCGTCGGCGCCAGGCTCCCTGCCCGGCGCCGGCACGGCCGCGGCCAGCGCCCGCGGCGCGATCGCCGCCAGGAGCGGCAGGGCATTGGGCAGCGGCTCCTGCCAGAGCCACGCGGGGTCGAACCAGAAGCCCGGCAGCACGGTCGAGTGGTATCGGCCCCACTCGTCCGGCAGGATCGCCAGATATTTCCCGTCCGCCGTCAGGCGATAGCCGTCGACCCGCTCTTTCCCCGCGCGCGGATCGATCAGCCAGTACTCGGGGATGCCCGCCTCCTGGTACTCGAAGAACTTGTCGTTCCGGTCGCGCGCGGCGCTGCTCTCGGAGACCACCTCCACCACGAGATCGGCGGGGCCGCTGAGCCGCTGGGGTGTCAGCCGGCCCGGGTGTTCGCGCGCGATGAAGAGTAGATCGGGCTCGCGCGCCGGGCCATCGGGGATGGCGCGCATCCCGAACGGCGCGAATAGCACGGTGCCCAGGTCGAACAACTCGGTGAAGATGGACATGAGATTGTAGAGCAAGCCAACGATCGCCTGGTGCTTGTCGTTCGGCGACATGAAGACGATGACTTCACCATTGACCCACTCGGCGCGGACATCCTCATCCGCCCAGGCCAGGAACTCGTCGTAGGTCATGACGAGCCGTTGCTCCTGGTCAGACGCGGCGATCGGGTTGACCCTTTGCTGGACCATGCGCTGCTCTCAGACGCCAGCCACCGCGCGTGCCCGCGCCAGCACCGACTCGAACAGCAGCCGCCCGTCCGCCCCGCCCAACAGCGCCTCGGCGCCGCGCTCGGGGTGGGGCATCAGGCCGACGACATTGCGCCGCTCGTTGCAGACCCCGGCGATCGCGTTCAGCGAGCCGTTGTGGTTCGCCGCCTCGGTCGTCGCGCCGGCCGCGTCGCAGTAGCGGAAGACGACCTGGCCGTTCGCCTCGATCCGCGCCAGCTCCTCCGGCGAGGCGAAGTACCGCCCTTCGCCGTGCGCGACCGGCAGGCGCAGCACCTGGCCCTCGACCAGCCCCCCGGTGAACGGCGTGTCGGGCCGCGCGGCGCGGATATGCTGCCACTGGCAGCGGAATTCGAGATTGGCGTTGCGCAGCAGCGCGCCGGGGAGCAGCCCCGCCTCGGTCAGCACCTGGAAGCCGTTGCAGATGCCGAGCACCGGCCCGCCCGCCCCGGCGAACCGCTCGACCGCCGCCATGATCGGCGAGAAGCGCGCGATCGCGCCCGCCCGCAGGTAGTCGCCGTAGGCGAACCCGCCCGGCAGCACGACGCAGTCGATCCCGTCGAGGCTCGTCTCGCGGTGCCAGATCGCGCGCACCGGCTGCCCGAGGGTCTCGCCGATGGTGTGCAGGCAGTCGTGGTCGCCGTTACTCCCGGGGAAGACGATCACGCCGAAGTTCATTGCCCCCTGATTCCCAAAGGAAGAGGGCGGAAGGCAGAGGATGGCTGTTGTGCAGCCCTCCGCCCTCAGCCCTCCGCCCTCACAACGTCGCAGCGGTAATTCTCGATCACCGTATTGGCGAGCAGCCGGTCGCTCATCTCCTCCGCCAATCGCTGGGCTGTCGGCTGATCGGGGGCGTTCAGGCGAACTTCGAGGTACTTGCCCGCGCGCACGTCCTCCACGCCGGTGTAGCCCATGTTGTGCAACCCCTCGGCGATCGCCAGCCCCTGCGGGTCGTTGACGACCGGCTTGAGCGTCACGTAGACCTTCGCCAACCAGACCATCGTCGCTCCGCTCCTTCAGTGCTGAATGCTGAGTGTTGGGTGCTGAGCCGGGGCCGATGCACCGCCAGCCGGCGCCTGCTTCGAAAGCACTCAGCACTCAGCACTCAGCACTCAGCACTCTCCCGTGGCCGGTCAGCCGTTCGTAGGCGGCGGCGTACTTGCCGGCGATCCGCGCGACGACCTCCGGCGGCAGGGCCGGGGCGGGCGGCTCGCGGTCCCAGCCGGATGCCGTCAACCAGTCGCGCAGCGGCTGCTTGTCGAGGCTGTCCTGCGGGCGGCCGGGCGCGTAGTGCTCGACCTCCCAGAAGCGCGAGCTATCGGGCGTCAGCAACTCGTCGATCAGGATCGGGCGCCCGTCGAGCAGGCCGAACTCGAACTTGGTGTCGGCCAGGATGATGCCGCGCGCCAGCGCGTACTCGGCGGCGGCGGCGTAGATCGCGCGCGACAGCCGCTCCAGCTCCCGCGCCAGGTCCGCCCCGATCAGCGCGGCCATCCGCGCCGTGCCGATGTTCTCATCGTGCCCCTCGTCCACCTTGATCGCCGGCGTGAAAATCGGCTCGGGCAGGCGCTCGCTCTCGACCAGGCCGGCGGGCAGCGGCTGGCCGCAGACGGTCCCCGCCCGCCGGTACTCCTCCCAGGCCGACCCGGCGAGGTAACCCCGCACGACGCACTCGATGTCGATCCGCTCTGCTTTGCGGACGATCACGCTCCGCCCTCGCAGCAGATCGGCGTGGGCGCGCAACGTCGCGGGGAAGTCGGCGACCTCAGTCGCCAGCAAGTGGTTCGGCACCAGCCGGGCCGTGCGCTCGAACCAGAAGTTGGAGAGCCGGGTCAGGACGACGCCCTTGCCGGGGATGCCGTTCGGCATGACCACGTCGAAGGCCGACACCCGGTCGGTCGAGACCATCAGCAGCGTCTCGCCCAGATCGAAGGTGTCGCGCACCTTCCCACGCCGGAAGAGCGGCACGTCGGGGAGATCGACCCGGAGGATCGTCGGCGGATCGGTCACCGGCAAAGCCCTCGCTCTTCAACGGTTTGGGAACGGTGTCACCACAGAGGCACAGAGGACGAGGGGGAGGACGCGGAGTTCTCTCTTTATTCTCTCTGTGCCCTCTCCTCCGTCCTCTGTGCCTCTGTGGTGACACCCTCGTCCCATCCTTCAGCCGCGCACCGCTTCGACGTTCGCCGCCGCCTGTTCGTGGCTGCTCGCGCGGCAGGAGGCCGACGCGGCGAAAGCCCTCGTCGACGAAGCGCAGGTGGTAGTCGGGGTCGAAGAGCGCCCGCAGCGCGCCCGGCGCGAGGTGGCGGGTGACCTCCGGCTCGGCCTCCAGCAGCCCGAGCAGCGGCGTGTCCTCGGCCCAGGCGCGCATCGCCGCGCGCTGCACGATCTTGTAGGCCGCCTGCCGGTCCAGCCCCGCCTCGACCAGCGCCAGCAGCACCCGTTGCGAGTAGACCAGCCCCTGCGTCAGCTCGAGATTGCGGCGCATCCGCTGCGGGTAGACCTCCAGCCCGGCGATCACCCGCGTCGTCAGTGCCAGCAGGTAGTCGGTCGCGATGCAGGCGTCCGGGAAGACGATCCGCTCGACCGAGGAATTGCTGATGTCGCGCTCGTGCCAGAGCGCGACGTTCTCCAGCGCGGCGACGCTGTAGCCGCGCACCACGCGCGCCAGCCCGCTGATCCGCTCGGTCAGCACCGGGTTGCGCTTGTGCGGCATCGCCGACGAGCCCTGCTGCCCCGCGCCGAACGGCTCGGCGACCTCGCGGACCTCGGTGCGCTGCAGGTGGCGAATTTCGGTCGCGAACTTGTCGAGCGTCGAGGCGATCAGGGCGAGCGTGCCGATGAACGCCGCGTGACGGTCGCGCTGCACGATCTGCGTCGAGACCGGCGCGGGCGCCAGCCCGAGGAGCGCGCAGACGCGCTCCTCGATGGCCGGCGGCACATTGGCGTGCGTGCCGACCGCGCCGGAGATCTTGCCGACCGCCATCTCCGCGCGGCTCTGCTCCAGGCGCCGTCGCGCGCGGCCCAACTCGTCGTACCAGCCGGCCAGCTTCAGCCCGAAGGTCGTCGGCTCGGCGTGGATGCCGTGGGTGCGCCCGACCTGGACGGTGTCCTTGTGCGCCAGCGCCAGCCCGCCGACCGCCTCGCGGAGCGCGTCAATATCGGCCAGCAGCAGATCGATCGCCTCCAGGGTCTGGAGGCTGAGCGCGGTGTCGATCACGTCGGAGGAGGTCAGGCCGAGGTGGATGAAGCGGCCCGCCTCGCCGGCCGTCTCGCCGGCGGCGCGCAGGAAGGCGATCACGTCGTGCTCGGTCTCGCGCTCGATCTCGCGCATGCGCTCGAGATCCACCGTCGCCGCGCGAATCGCCGGCAGCGCGGCGGCCGGGATGGTCCCCTGCTCCGCCCACGCCTCGCAGACCGCGACCTCGACCTTCAGCCAGAGCGCGATCTTGCGCTCCTCGCTCCAGATCGCGCCCATCTCCGGGCGCGTGTACTTCTCGATCATCCCCGCTCGCCCACCGCCCTCGATCCCGCCGCCGCTTCCGTCCGTACGTGCGCGATTGTACCATACCGGCCGTTTCGGATTCTCCGCCCATACCTTCGCTGTCATTCGCTGTGTGGTCGCGCCCCCACGCGCACCGTAACCGCCTCCGTGCCCCGGTCGTTGTAATGGGTGAACGAACCTCGCTTACTTCATCTCCTTCTCCCCCATCCCTCGCCAGGGGGCCGCGGCACCAGCCGCGGCCCCCTGGTTTGTCACGCTCAGCGCGACCCGCCCCCATCGCCATGCGCTATGATGCCGCCCGAACCCGAGGTGGGAAGGCGGCGTTGCGGCGAAAGGGGTGGCGGATGAACGGCGGGGAGAACCTGCGGCGGCGCGTGGCGGCGGGCGATATTGTGAAACCCTGGCTGGTGCTCGGGCCGTTCTACGAAGACCTGTCGGCGCGCGTCGAGGGGCTGACGCTCTTCGAGCGCCCCGGCTCGACCGTCGGGAGCGCCGTCATGGCCGAGATCGCCGAGGGGGCGGGCGACCTCCTGCGCGCCGCGCCGCGCGAGGGGGACGCGGCGACGTTCCGCGGCCAGTCGGCGGAGTGGGCCCTGGAGCGCCGCCCCGAACAGTTCCTCTCCTGGGGGACCTACAACATCGCCAACCACCTCGGCGCGGCGTTCCTCTCCACGCGCCTGACGCCGGATCGGCCGGGCCGGCGCCGCTGGCGGCTGGTCACGCGGATCACCTCGCGCGCGATCGTCGCGGTCAACGGCGCGATCGTCCACGACACCGCGACGGCGCCGGCCGAGCGGAGCGATGGCAGCTTCGTCTGGTCGTTCGACGCGCACCTCGCGCCGGGGCCGAACGTCGTGACGGTCGCCCTCTTCCGGCTGGGCCGGATGGCGCAGATCGGCTGCCGGCTGGAAGTCGTGGACGGCGACGTGACGGCGGAGACGCCGCTCGGCGAAGGGGTCGAACCCGCCGTCCGGGTGGCGGTGGAGGGCGCGCTGGCCGGCCTCGCCCTCGCGCGGGATCTCCTCCACCCCGAGCATCCGGTCGGCGTCGCGCTCGCCGCACCGCCGCCCGACGGCGCGACGCTGCGGATCGCCCTGGTCTCGGCGGCGGGGGAGGCGTTGCGCGAGCTGACGCCGGGCGCCGCCGGCGACCACACGCTCTGCCGGGCGGGCGAGCTGGCCGACGGCTCTTACGAGATCCGGTGCGCCTGGGCCGACCGGGCCGGGAGGCCGCTGACCGCCACCGGCTTCGCCATCCGCAAGGTGACGCCGCTCCCCGCGCCGCCCGGCTACGAAGGGTTGGCGGAGCGCCGGCGGCTGGTGCTGGAACACGGCGCGGCCGGCCGGGAGTTCCACCGCACGCACGCGATGATCTGGCCCGAGGTCGCCCGCTACGCCCTCGGCCGCCACGCCGAGGTCGACGAGGGGCGCATCCGCGACCTGTGCGCCTTCATCGCCGCGCGCAAGGACTGCGCCGACTTCGGCATCCAGGGGCTGCTGCGGATCATGTACTGGGAGCGGCAGGAGCGCCGGCTCTCGCCGGCGATCAACGCCCTGATGAAGGAGACGGTCCTCGGCTTCAAGTACTGGGTGGACGAGCCGGGCGACACGGTGATGTTCATGGGCAGCGAGAACCACCGCCTGCTCTTCCACGTCGCCGAGTGGCTGGCGGGGCAGCTCTTCCCTCTGGACGAGTTCACCAACAGCCGCCAGCGCGGGCTCTACCACGCCACCAAGGGGCGGATGTACATCACCGAGTGGCTGCGCCAGCGGGGCCGCTTCGGCTTCGACGAGTGGCACTCCAACTCCTACTTCCCGATCGACATCGCGCCGCTGCTGAACGTCTACGACTTCGCGATCCACGAGGACGCCAAGCTGCGGCAGATGGCGGGCGCGGTCCTCGACTACCTCTTCTTCATCCTGGCGGCGGACACCTTCCGCGGCGTCTTCGGCACGACCCACGGGCGCAGCTACGGCGTCAACCTCAAGTACCCCGACCTGGAGGGGACCGCGGCGACCTGCTGGACCCTCTTCGGCACCGGCGCGCTGGTCGCCGGGGCGGGCGGGATGGCCCCGGTGTCGATCGCCACCAGCGGCTACACCCTGCCGCCGGTCCTGGCGCGGATCGCGACCGACGACACCGCCGCGATCGAGTCGCGGCAGCGGCAGGGGATCCTCGTCGGCGCGGCGCGGCACGCCAACTTCGTCGTCTACCGCACGCCCGACTACCTCCTCTCCGGCCTGCAGGACCACCGCAAGGGCGAGTACGAGTCCTCGACCCACGTCGCGCAGGTGACGCTGGGGAACGGCGCCGTCATCTTCTGGTCCTGCCCGCAGACGATCGGCGAGGGCTCGGGGGTGCGGCCCGACTACTGGTCCGGCCACACCACCCTGCCGCGCGCGGTCCAGCACCGCAACGTCCTGGCGCTCACCTGGCGGCTGGGCGCGTACGCCTGGATGACGCACTGCTTCTTCGAGCGGGCGCGCTTCGACGAGACCCGGTTCGCCGGGGCCTGGGCCTTCGCGCGGGTGGGGGACGGCTACGCCGGCATCTGGTCGCAGCACGGCTTCGTCATCGGCGACAGCGGCCAGTACGCCGGGCGCGAGCTCCTCTGTTACGCGCCGGAGAACACCTGGATCGTCGAGTGCGGGCGCGCGGCCGACTGGGGATCGTTCGACGCCTTCGTGGCGGCGCTCAGCTCGGCGGCGGTCGAGGCGCGCGACGGCGTCGTCACCTACGCCTCGCCCTCGGTCGGCCGCTTCGTGACCGGCTGGGACGCGCCGCCGACCGTCAATGGTGAGCCGATCGCCCTGCGGGGCTATCCCCTGGTGGAGAGCCCCTGGGCGCACGCGGCCTTCGGCTCGGGCGAGCTGGCAATCACCTACGGCGACGAGCGGTACGAGATCTGGTTCAACCAGTGACCGACGAGTGCGTCGGGTACGTGGGCCGGCGACGGGGGGAAGGGCGCGCTCCGTCACCGCAACGGAGCGCGCCTTCCCGCCCGCCTGTCTGTTAGCTCCCCGTCGCCGCGCCTGCCGCGGTGGCGAAGTCCGCCAGCACGGTCGGCGTCGCCGTGTCGAAGCCGACGACATCGAGCATGCCCGCGCCGTCGGGATCGGCGATGATATGCGGGCAGTAGCCATAATATGCCAGCGCGGAATTGCAGTTGTGACACAGGAGGCGATAGCCGGGCAAACGTTTAGGCGCCTTGTACAGTCTCTGATACACGCCAGTTGGTCCTAACCTCTTACGCTCCTCCGAGCCGTTACCAGCGATATGGTCGATAACCAAGAACTCAATTCGCGTCTCTCCGCAGCACTCACACTGCCCGCCGTAACGGCGCAGTAACTCCTCTTTCCTGCGGCGGTAGCGCTCCCTGTTCCGGATGGAAAGTTGCTCCTTGGCCCTCTGTCTATACTTCGCGCTCGCTTCCCTGTTAGCCAGGCGATATTCCGGGTCTTCGCGCCATCGCCGACGTCGCTCTTCATTGCGCTTGACATCATAAGCGCGATACGACCCGCGTCGCCGATCTGGATAACGTTCTTTGTAAGCGAGACTCTTCGCGCGATCTCTTTGCGACAGAGGACACACTGTCTCGGGCGACGGAGCTTCCCTTGTCCTCGCGAGGGTGGGAACTCTGCCTCCGACTTGGTTTTTCGGCAGCGGGTACAAATCATCTTGCCCATTGTATCCTCGTTGTGGTGGGCATCGGTACGGCAAGGATCATCATACCCACCACGACGAGGATCTGCGGGTGCGATGCAATGTCTTGCGTCGCCTGCTTGGGGCGGTTCAGCCAGCCGCGTCGGTACTCGAAACGCCCCGGTGTACGTACCGGTCGCGCAAGACGTTGCATCGCACCCGATTTACAAGCCCCGGTGCCGAAGTCGGACAGCAGTGCTGGGACGGCGGTATCGAAGCCCACCACGTCAAGCATACCCCGATCCAACGGATCGGCGATGCTAAAGTTTGAGCTCACCATCCCGATGACCACCAGCTTCGCCGCCGGGTTGACCTTCCGGCGGTACTCCCGCAACGCCTGCGCCGGGTGGACCGCCCCGTGCCAGGTCTCGCTGTCGGTGTAGACCGCGAAGACGTCGACCGGGATCTGGTGACGCATGGCCCAGAGCAGCGGCAGGGCGCAGTCGGTGCCGCCCATCGGCAGCCGCGCCGTCTCCCCGACCACGTCGTCCAGGCGCTGGCGCGGCGAGATGGTCAGCCGGGTCAGGCCGGGGTCGCCCCCGCCCCACTGGCCGCCGTAGCCGCCCCGCGCGGCGGTGAAGGCGACGAACGTGGCGTCGGCCTCGGCGTTGGCCGTGACCAGCGCCATCGCCGCCGAGGCCACGCGCGGCGTCAGCCCCGGCACGCCGGCGACGGCGCCCGCGCCCATCGAGCCCGACACGTCGAGCGCCAACAGCCAGCGCCTGCCGGTCGGCGGCACGTTGCCGAACGCGGCGTAGAACGCCCCGTCCAGCGCGTCCACCACCGGCGCCACCGGCTCCCAGGTATGGCGGCCGCGCTCGCCGCGCCCCTGCGCGTAGGTCTTCAGCGCCGCCAGCACCGCGATCGGCCCTATGCGCGCCCGGCGCAGGCGCGCGCCGTCGCCGAGCCGCGCCGCCACCGTCCGCGCCGCGTCACTCCCCGGCGCGAGCAGGCCGACCCGCGTCATCGTCGCCAAGTTGCGGATCATCGCCCCCAGCGGCATCTCCTCGAGCAGCGCCTCCCAGACGGCCGCGTCGCGCAGCCACTCGGTCGGCACCGCCTCGCGCGGCAGCCTGTGGTCGCGGATCAGCGCGACGATCTCCGCCGCCGTCCCCGCGCGCTGGGCGCGCTCGAACGCCCAGATCAGGCGCAGCGCCGGGTCGGGGTGCGGCTCCGCGCCGACGCCCGGCCAGCCCTGCGTGATCCAGTGGTAGATCGCCGCGCGCGTCTCGCCCGCCGGCCGCGGGTGGGCCAGGCGCAGCAGGTCGCGGTGTGACCAGCCGTCGCGCGCGCGTACTTGACGACCTGGTAGGCGAGGTCCGCCTCGGCCTGGCCGGCGTACCACCCGGCGATCGCGCGGCGCAGGCCGCGCCCCCAGCCGCGGAAGCCCTCCGCGTAGGCCGCGAAGTGCAGCAGGTGCGTGCCGGTGCGCGCCACGCGCGGCAGGGCCGCGAGCGCCGCCGCGCGCGTCGCCTCGTCCCCCTCCGCCGCCGCCAGCGCCAGCGCGAAGAGGGCCGGGTCGTTCTTCGGCGCGCGCCCCGCCTCCGACACCGCGGCGATTCGCGCGACCGCGCGCGGGCCGTTGGCCGCCAGGCAGCGCAGGACCGCCGCCGCGTTCTCGCGCGTCAGCGCCCCCTCGGTCGCGTAGTACGACCCGCCCTCGCTGCCGAGGATCAGGAAGCGCTCCAGGCGCGTCCAGTCGTCCACCGCCCAGGAGTAGCCGCCCGAGCTGTTCGGCACCTGAGTGGAACCGGGGATCGGCAGCGTCTGCGGCGTCTCGCGCGTGGCAAAGGTCTTCAGGTAGCGCATGGCAGACCTCCTCGAGTGATGGGGAACGGGGAATGGGCAAGGCTCGCGCGCCGAACGACACCTGTCTGACAGACGATAACCGGCGCGCTTCGGCCCATCCCCGGGGGCGGCGGAGGGATTCGAACCCTCGATCTCTCCGTCCACAGCGGTAACCCTCCGCGCGCGCGCGCATGGCGCGCTGGGCGAGGTCCGGCCGAGGGCGTTGTAAGCGCGTTAGGCCGCTACGCTACGCCGCCCATGCTTCTTGCTGTTGTCGTGTCGTGGGAGGGCGATCACCACGCGTGCCGCGACGCCGGAGGCGGGAGCAGGGTTCGAACCTGCACTGACTCGCGTCAACCGGGTCCAACGATAACCCTCAACCGTCGGCCCGTGGTCGGGCAAGGTCTGGTGTCGAGGGATCAGCCCGGCGCGTCTGCCGATTCCGCCATCCCGCCAGGTCAGTCGCCGGCTATGCCGCGAGGAGCGCCGTGGTGTGGGAGGGCCGACGGGTTGAACCCTGTTGCTCGCGGGCCTCCGGCCACGAAGCCCGCCGCTGAGGGCTGCTATCGGGAAAGAGCTGGTGGTGACCGAGCGAATGTTGTCGTCCATCTGTTCTGATTTGCAGCATCATAATTGGTGCTCGTTTCGGTCTCTCTTGCTGTACGCTTTCCCGATGAAAGCCGGCGACGGCGATGGCAACCGGCGTCGTGGTCGTCTGGGGGTGACGGCGGGACTCGAACCCGCGACCTGTCGATTTACAGTCGATAACCCTCGGCCATCGGCCCGGCTCACGGCGGGCAAGGGGTGGCAAGGGAATATTGCTCTACCACTGAGCTACGTCACCCATGCGCGGGCGAGGGTGTGCAACTGGGAACATCCCTCGCGGGATGGCAGGAGTTGAACCTACAAGACCGATAACCCAGCCGCGTCGGCCCGCCCGGATAGGATACGTCTTTGCCCCGCCTGGGACACCGATCGCTGGTACAGCGATTCGCGTATTAAGGTTCCCTCTGGCGCCTGTCCGGTCGGTCCCGCGGCGAGGCCGGAACCACCCAGAACAACGCCGACAGTTTGAGGATCGTCCCGGGCGTGCTACGATGCGGTTGCCGGGGCGCCGCGAACGGTGCCGGAGTGCGGCTTAACAGTACTGGCGGTGTGATCGGGAAGGTGCGCAATGGGGGCGGTAGCGGACCTGTTGAGCCTGCTGGTTTCGCCGATCGGGGCGGCGCTCGTCATCAGTTCCGGCCTCTTCTGCTTCATCGCCGGGCGGAACCACGCGCGGGTGCAGCAGCGCCTCGACGCATGCCAGCACCGTCGGGAGGGGCTGCGCCGGGAGCACCAGCGGCTACAGCAGCAGTTGCTCGAACACGATCTGGGGCGGGGAGGGGAGCGGCGCAGCAAGGGCCTCGAAACGCTTGGGCGGGACGGGGGCTGGCAGTGAGCGTTGTCGTCCTGCTGCTCCTCATCGCGCTGAATGGGCTGGCCCTCTTCTTCGGCTGGCACGGCCGGCGGCTCGACGACCAACTCGCAGCTTGCGAGCTAGAGTGCCACCGCCTGGAGGCGCAGAACGTCGCGCTCAGCCGGGCGCTGCTCGCCAGCCTCGCGGAGGGTAGGCCGTCACCTCCGCCCATGACCTTCCTGCCGGAGTAACCGGCGTCACCCACAGTATCCGGATTGCTTACCAGATCCCCAGCACACTTCACCTGGCGCTCGGCGCGGGCTACCCCACGATTGGCGGGCGCAACCAGTCAGCCTTCCGCAGGGACACGACCTGCGCGACAGCGGCGCGGTCTACGCGGACGGCCAGCCCCTCGTCAGGGACGGGCAGCCCTTGGTTTGACGACCCGCCGGCCGAAAGGCGCGCGTCACGGCTGTACCGCCTCGAAGACGATGACGTAGCTGAAGTCCACGCCGTCGACCTGATAGGCGTAGCAGCCGGGGTCGCGCAAGAGGGTGTAGCCGCCCCAGTGGCGCACGCCCCCGGTGGGCGACGTGCCGGCGGGATCCGCCAGGCGTCGCTCCGCTTCCGCGTGGGCCGCGGAGCCGGGGGCGTCGGTGAAGCGCAGTTCGTTCGGGCCGTCAATCTGCCGGCCCCGGACCAGGGCCGGCCCACGATAACTGGGGTGCGCGATCCACAACACCTTGTAGTAGACCCAGCCGTCGCTTGCCGGCGCGTCGAGGCGATAGATACCCCCATCCACCCAGGGCGTCGCGAAGATCGGCCCCTTGCCGCCCACTACGGGGAAATCCGCGACCGCATCGTATCGCGTCGCGGATCGCGCGCAAGGGGCGCCCGCGTCCGGTGCAGGCAGGATCAGCGGCCGCAGCCGCAGCCGCTCCCAGGTCGCCGCCGTGGTCTGCGCCTCGGTGGTCCAGGTGGCGAAGACCCCGGCGTATGGCGATGTCGGTGTGGGCCGTGGCGCGGTACATGGGGTAGGTGTCGCGGGCGGGTTTGGCTCGCGCAGGCCGGCCGGGCGACAGCCGCTCGGGAAGACGTAAACCGTGGCCTCGAAGCGATGGTCGCCCGCGGTCGCCGCGATGCGCCAGCAGCCGGGAGCGGGGAAGGTCGTGGCCGAGGAGTAGGTGCCGACGCCGATGCCGGCGAGATCGACCCGCAACGGCGGCGCCGGACCATCGAGGCGCCCGCCGGTCACTTCCAGGTTACCGGGCGGCTCATACTGCCACTGGATCTTGTTGTACCCCTCGTACAGCACGCCGATCGGCGTACCCGCCCAGATCCCCTCGCCATCAAGCCACCAGGCCGGAAATGAGCGCCGCCTATCGGGACCGACCAGCGGTGTCACCGGACAGGAGGAAGGGATCGGATACGGCAAGGCTTCCCGTCGCATGGCCGGCGTCGCGGACGCTGGTGGCATGGTGGCGCTTGCGCCGGCGGACAGGCGCGCCGGCGTGGTCGAACCCCCCGCGTCCACTTGGCTCGCGGTAGCTACCGCACCATGCGGCGTGCCGACTGCGATTGCGTTTGGGTCAACCGTGGCGGTCGGGACCCGCGACGCCGCGCCCGCGAAGCTGCTACAAGCGGTGAGCAGCGCCGCCAGCGCGAGGAGGAGGATGCGACGGGCTGATCGTGTCACGCGGCCGGTTCCTTCCGACGGTCGTACTCTCGTCGCTGTTGATACACCGCCGCTCCCAATCCGGTTCCACCCCTATCCCTATCACCGCTCCCTATCACCGCAGTCGTCACGCGTGATGCCCTCATTCTTGCCGCGAGAGCGAGTAGGTCGCCGCGCCGAGCGCGACGAAGCGAAATCGCCGGTGATGGCGACATCGAGGATGCCGTGGGTCCAGGCGCCGGTGAGTGGGTCGCGCGGCAGATCCACCGTGCGGGCCAGCAGTTGAGGCGCGAGCCACTCGGGCGTGCGGTCGAGCGCGAACTGCCATTCCCCCTTGCCACGGCCCCCCGGCATACCGCGCCGAACCGCGCCGCGGTGATTACCCCGCTCTCGCCGGCCTCCCCGAAGGTCTCGCGCGCCTCGGCGCGCTGCTCGGACCAGGCCAGTGGCGGAACCTCCCACGCCCGGCGCGCGTCTTCAGGAGGATGACGCGCCGGCGCTCGGCGCGCGCGCTCGCGACCTGCGGTGGCCCTTGGCGCACCAGCCAGCGGTCGTAGGCGGCCGCCGCCCGCGCGCCGCGTCGGTGGTCGCCGGGTCGTCATGGAGGATGACGCGGTGTAAGCGACGGCGTCGACGCGAGGAGACGCATCTCGTCCCACCAATTGTTGGTGTTATCTCGTCGGTGGGCGCCAACCATGGCGTGCAGGCCCGGCTACTTCTGCGGCTGCCCATGGTGCGCACCAAGGCGATCCAGCGGTCGTCGGCGGCCGCCGCCATTTGGCATGTCGGTAAAGGCTTTGCGCGCCGTCCGGTTACCTCAAAGGTCGGCCGACTGCTTGGCGAACCGGCGGATTGTTCTGGGACCCAACTGACTGGGGCGGAAAACAAACGGCCAGTAATCGCCAAAACGAAAGCCCATTCCGAAAAACGTGTTTTCATCGACGCCACCGCACCGCTCGCGCGCCGTTGACGAGATTGTCCGTTCTAAACCGAAGCGCCGAGGAAGCCGGCAGGGTGATCGGATATGCATGGCGGCGTGGAAGTAATCATGGCCGAGCGGTCTTGGCGCACTGGCGAGCATGCGCGCGTGCGCGCGGATGTATCAACCGCGCAATTCGTCGGCGCGCGCGCTGGCTGCTGGCGCAGGGCTGGTCGGCAGCACGGTCGCCGCGCTGCTGGAGCGTGATGAACGATCGGGCCTGGCTCGCGCCTTCGACCGCGATGGCCTGACCTGGCCTTCGAGCAGACGGGCGGTGCCCCCCGCCCTCGACGCGGGCACTCGCAGGGCTGAAGGTGGCGGCCCAGGCGACCGGTCGGCGTCGCGCTGGCGAACTGGAGCTGGAAGGCGGTGCGCCAGTTCGCAGCCTGCGGCTCTGCCGTTCGCATGCTCCCTCCAGCCTGGGCTTCGCAAGCGGCCCAACCTGCTCAAGGCCCGAGGCGAAGCGCGCGGCCTGCGTCGCGGAGTACGCCGCCCTGCTGAGCGGGGCGAAGATCTTCGTGGACGAGGCCCACTTCCGCGCCGACGGCGGCGTAGTGGCCTTGGCCGATTCGACCTGCCCGCGCCTGGCGAGGACGGCGGTCTGCCTGGAGACCGGGGAGGTCGAGCGGACCGTTCCTCCGCGCGAGCGCCGCGTTCCTCCGGCTGCGCGCGACCATCCCGGGCCCTGGTAATCTGGGACAACGGGCCGGCCCACGGCGGCGAGGCGGTGCGCGACGACCTGGCGACGCCGGATCGCGCCCTGCGGGCGCTGCGCCTGCCGGCCTACAGCCCGGACTTCAACCCCGACGAGGCGATCTGGGCCACGAGGTGACCGCCAACACCGGCCTGGGCACCAAGGAGGGCGAGCAGATGGCCCAGTTCTTCGCCGTTGCCGCGCCGCGCCGAGGTGCGCCCGCCGCCGCGCTGCCGCGCCAGTCGTGACCGCGTCACGCATCAGGACGCCCTCCATGGAGCGGGCGGGGTCGGCCGCTTGGCGAGTTCGTGCGCCCGCCATAAAGCCGTCCCCATGCTGTCCAGTGGCGGCGCAGTAATCGGCCGCTCGAGCCGTGCGCGCGGCAATCAATTCGTCGGCGCGCGTGCGCCGCGCGCGCGCGGCCTGACCGCCATGAAAAACTCTAGCGACTGGCCTGACCAGTTTGCTTGGCGCTCCGCCTGGTCCTCCTGGTACAGCCTGCGCAGTTCCTCGTTCATAGCCAGCACCTCCCGTGGTGCGAACTGAGGTGTGGACCGGTGTAGTGGTCGGCCTGGGAGGACGAGGGGCTGGAACCGGCGGCTACGCCGCACGGCCACGACCTATCCTAATCTTAATATGCTGTACGCCCGCTCGCCGCGCACGGTACGGGGGCACGATGCGGGCGTCAAGCCGCCGCCCGCGCCTGCCGCGCCAGTCATTGGTCACGGGCGGGCGGGGTGCGGTACCATAAAGCCGGGGTGTGCGGGGCAGGGTGTTGCTCCGCCGTGCGCGATGGAGGGGGCGGTGATCGAAGGGGAGCGGGGGAGCGGATCGTCCACGGGGCCTGCCCGCACGACTGCCCCGACACCTGCGGGATGCGGATCACCGTGCGCGACGGGCGCGCGGTGCGGGTCGAGGGCGACCCGACCCACCCGATCACGCGCGGCTTCCTCTGCGTCAAGGTCAACCAGTACATCGAGCACACCTACAGCGACCGGCGCGTCCTCTACCCCCACCGCCGCGTCGGGGCGAAGAGGAGCGGCCGCTTCGCGCGGATCGGCTGGGACGAGGCGCTCGACGAGATCGCGGCGCGCTTCGGGCGGATCGCGGAGGAGCACGGCGGCGAGGCGATCCTGCCCTATTCCTACTCCGGCACGCTCGGCCTGCTCAACAATTACAGCATGGACTACCGCTTCTTCCACCGCCTCGGGGCGTCGCTCCTCGACCGCACCATCTGCACCGCGGCGGCGGACGTAGGCTACCGCTACTCCCTCGGCGCCAAGTACGGCCCCGACCCCGAGCGCTTCCCCGACGCGAAGCTGATCATCTGCTGGGGAACCAACCCGGTGACCTCCAATCCGCACCTGATGCCGTTCGTCAAGGAGGCGCGGGATCGGGGGCGCAACTGGTGGTGATCGACCCGCGCCGCACGCGCACCGCCGAGCGCGCCGACTGGCACCTCCAGCCCTCCCCGGCTCCGACGCCGCGCTGGCGCTCGGGATGATGCAGGTCATCATCGCCGAGGGGCTGCACGACGGGATACGTGCGCGAGCACACCGTCGGCTTCGACCAGTTGCGCGCTCGGGCGGCCGAGTACCCCCCCGAGCGCGCCGCCGCGCTCACCGGCCTCCCCGCCGAGGACATTGTCGCGCTGGCGCGGCTCTACGCGACGACCAAGCCGGCGGTGATCCGCCTGCAGTACGGGATGCAGCGCCATTCCAACGGCGGGATGCTGATCCGCACCGTCACCTGCCTCCCTGCCCTGGTCGGCGCCTGGCGCGACCCGGCTGGCGGGCTGCTGATGAGCGCCAGCGGCGCGTTCGGCCTCAACATGGGTGCGCTGATGCGGCCCGACCTGCTCGGGGATCGCCGGCCGCGCCACATCAACATGATCCAGTTGGGCGAGGCGCTACTGACGCTCACCGATCCGCCGATCGCCGCCCTCTACGTCTACAACGCCGACCCGGTCGCCTCGACGCCGAACAGCACGCGGGTGCTGGCCGGGCTGGCGCGCAACGACCTCTTCACCGTTGTCCACGACCCCTTCTGGACCGATACCACGAAGTGGGCAGACATCGTCCTGCCCGCGACGACGCAGCTCGAACACGTCGATCTGCACAAGGCCTACGGCAACTACTACCTGCAGATCAACCGGCCTGCCATCGCCCCGCTCGGCGAGAGCAAGTCGAACGTCGCGACCTTCCGCACCCTGGCCGCGCGGATGGGCTTCACCGAGCCCTGCTTCCGCGACAGTGAGGACGACCTGATCGACCAGGCGCTCGACAGCGAGCATCCCTGGATGCGCGGGATCACGCGGGAGCGGTTGCTGCGTGAGCGCTGGGTCAAGCTGAGCCTGCCTGCGCCCTTCGCGCCCTTCGCGGCGGGCGGCTTCGCCACGCCGTCCGGCAAGGTCGAGTTCTTCTCCGAGCGGATGCGGGCCGACGGCTACGACCCACTGCCGGCCCACGTCCCGCTGACCGAGGGCGCCGAGGCCGCCCCCGCGCTGCACGCGCGCTACCCGCTGACGCTGATCTCGCCGAAGGCGCACCACTTCATCAACTCGTCCTTCAACAACGTCGCCACGCTGACCCGCCGCGAGGGCCGCCCGACGCTCGAGATCCACCCCGCCGACGCGGCCGCGCGCGGCATTGCCGACGGCGACCGGGTCCGCGTCTTCAACGACCGCGGCGACTGTTGCCTCTTCGCCCTCGTCACCGATCGCGTCCGCCCCGGCGTCGTCGCCAGCCCCGCGACCTGGTGGGCCAGCGCGCTGCCGGGCGGCAAGGGGATCAACGGTCTCACCTCCGACCGCGAGGCCGACATGGGCGGCGGCGCGACGTTCTACACGAATCTGGTGCAGGTCGAGTCGGGTAGTCGGGTAGTCGGGTAGTCGGGTAGTCGGATAGAAGACGAAGGATCACGATCAGTGGGGCGGCTCGACCGCGTCCACTACCCGACTACCCGACTCGCGCAGGCAGGGTGCGATGCCGGAAGAGTTTGCCGCGCGGGACCGGGATCCTTCGCGCGCCGCCATCGCCGATCGCGACAAGGGGCGGGTGGCGCTCCTGTCGGTGCTGGCGACGGTCGGGCTGATCGCCGCGAAGCTGACCGTCGGCCTGCTCACCGGCAGCCTCGCGATCCTGGCCGAGGCCGCGCAGTCCACGCTCGATCTCGTCTCGTCGCTCTTCACCCTCGTCGCCGTGCGCGTAGCCGGGCGGCCGCCCGACCCGGAGCACCGCTACGGACACGGCAAGGCGGAGAGCCTGGCGGCGTTCATCCAGGCCACGCTGCTGCTCGTGACCGCCGGGTACATCTCCTACCAGGCTCTACAGCGAATCTTCGGCGCGCCGGTGCGTATCGAGATCTCCTTCTGGGCCTTCGCGGTGATGAGCGCGTCGATCGTCGTCGATCTGGTCCGCTCCCGCTACTTGGCGCGCGTGGCGCGCGAGTACAACAGCCAGGCACTCGCCGCCGATGCGCTCAACTTCAGGACCGACATCCTCAGTTCAATCGTGGTGCTGGCCGGTCTGGCGCTCGTCAAGGTCGGGGAATGGACCGGCTGGGATGCCGGCGGCTGGGTGCCGAGAGCCGACGCCCTCGCCGCGCTCGGCGTCTCGGCGATCGTCTTCACCCTGGCGGGACGGCTGCTGCGCGAGACGGTCGACGTGCTGCTCGACCGCGCGCCGGACGAGAGCGCCGAGCGGATCACCCGCGCGGTGGAGGGCGTGCCGGGGGTGATCGACTGCCGCCGGGTGCGCCTGCGGCGGGCGGGGAACAAGGTCTTCGCCGACGTGGTGATCGCCGTCGCCCGCTCGGCGACCTTCGGCGAGGCCCACGCGATCAGCGAGGCGGTCGAGGGGGCGGTCCACGCCGCCCTGCCACGGGACGGTGCGGACGTCGTCGTCCACATGGAGCCGGCCGCCGCGCCGGACGAGACGCCGGGCGACGAAATCCGCCTCTTGGCGCGGCAGGGCGGGATGCGCGCCCACGATGTGCGCCTCCGCGCGATCGACGACCGGCTCGATGCCGACCTGCACGTCGAGGTTGATCCGGCCCTGACGCTGGCGGAGGCGCACGCGCTGACGGCGCGGCTCGAGCGCGAGGTCCGGCGGGCGAACCCGCAGTTCGGGCGGATCAACACCCACCTTGAAGCGCCGGAGACCGCCGCCGAGCGCCAGGCCGACGTCACCACCCAGCGGGCCGAACTGGTCGCGCGCGTGCGCGACATCGCCGACGGCGTGGCGGGGCGCGGGAGCTGCCACCACGTCCGCATCTACCTCCTGCCCGCCGACGACGACACCTTCGAGATGGTGCTGCACTGCTGGTTCCCCGGCGACCTCACCGTCCAGCGGGTCCACGAGCAGTCCGCCGAGATCGAGCGTCGCCTGCACAACGCCCTCCCCAACCTGCGCGAGGTTCTCCTCCACGCCGAGCCGATCGAGGGCGACCCCAGCGCCGCCGTCTCGAAGCTGGAGCCCCATATACTCCCTGGCCGGCGCCGCGCGGAGTAGGGCTCCGGGCGGCCGAAGCCGCCGCTTCAACCACCCGACGCCCGCCCTCTCTACCTTCCGTAAACCCTGCGAACGTCCGGCATGGTGGCGGCGTGCAGGCGCTCCGGGTGGGCGGGGCGTCCGGCGATGGCGATATCGAGGACTTCCACCACCCCTTCCGCCGGGTTCGCCCGGACGATCAGCGTGTCCCCGGCCGCGACCGGGCGCCGCTCCCCCGTCGGGCGCGCGTCGATCAGGTCTCCGTGTACGGGTAGTCGCAGCCCATCGTTGATGGTGACGCGCCCATCCCCCACCCGCTCCACCCTGGCGATGGTGGCGACGCGCCAGACGACTTCGGGCGGGTCGGCGCCCCGGTCGGCCAGCACCAGGTGGCAGGGCCGGATCGCCACCCCGCCCTCCCGCATCTTCGCCGAGTAGCGGGCATCGCTCGTGGTTCCGCTATCGAGGAACTGCACGCGGCACGCCCCCTCGCCGGACGAGACGACGGTCGCCAGCCCCAGATCCCTGGTCATGGTTTGGCTCCTTCCATCCGCCGCGGTCATTCGCGGCGACGTTCACGTTGCTGTCTCGATACCGGTTGCCGGCGTGGTCCGTGGATTGGCGGTCACTGCGCTCTCAATGCCATTGGCAGCACCTCCCATCGTATTGCTTCGGGGTGTCTCCGACGGCCTTGCTCCATCAGGCGGGTCGGCAACGACAAAGCCGCGGACGTGTGCATCACGTCCGCGGCTTCGAGGGCGACAAGGATATCCCCGGAATGATCGGGGACTCCCGCCGCTGCCGATGCAAACTGCCGCGCTTACCCGGTGCGGGCGGGCCGCGGGTGACGTGACGAGGGGCTATCCGTTTTGGAGGCGTTCTTGTAGGTGTTCATACGCACCTCCCATCCGTGATTACCGCCGCGCACCACACCGGCGAAGGTCGGACGCGCACCGAACGCCGACCGGGACAGCGTAGCGCAGCGGGCTGCCGACCGCCAGCGGGCTCAGCTACCCAGGAAGTCGAGCAGTGCCGCGTTGAACTGCCCGGCGTGCGTCGCGTTCAGGCCATGCGGCCCGCCCTCGATGAGCGCGAGGCGACTACCGGGGATCGCCTCGTGCGCGCGTTGCCCGCTCACCTCGAACGGCACGATGGCGTCCGCGTCGCCGTGGATGATGAGCGTCGGCACGCGCAGTTGCGCCAGGTCGCCGCGGAAGTCCGTGCGCCCGAAGGCGGCGATGCAGTCCAGTGTGCCCTTCGGCGAGGCGAAGGCCGCGATGTCGCGGTTATAGAGGCGGAACGGCTCGCTCACCAGGTCGGTTCGGCCCCCGGCGGCGAAGAACTGCTTGGTGAAATCGTCCAGGAACGCGAGGCGGTCGCCCTTCACCCCGTCCTGGAACTGCGCGATCGCGGCCTCGTCCAGCGCGCCCTCCGGGTGGTCCGGCCCCTTGTAGAGGTATGGTGGGACCGCCGCCGCCAGCACCGCTTTGCCGACTCGATCCGTGCCGTAGGTCCCAATGTAGCGTGCCACCTCGCCGCCGCCCATCGAGAACCCGACAAGGGTCGCCTCGCGCAGATCGAGGTGCTCGATCAGGGCGCGCAGATCCGCGGCGAGGGTGTCGTAGTCGTAGCCGCCCCACGGCTGGGACGACCACCCAAACCCCCGACGGTCGTAGGTGATTACCCGGTAGCCGGCGTCGACGAGCGCGGGCACCTGGTACTCCCACGAGCGCCCGCTCAATGGCCAGCCGTGGATCAGGACCACCGGCCGACCCGTCCCGTGGTCCTCGTAGTAGAGCTCGATTGGCGCGCTGTTCTCGGTGCCAGCGGTCAACCTTGCCATGCCGTCCCTCCCCAAAGCACATGCTGCCCACCGCTCATGCTGCTGTCGATGGCGCAGCCGAGCGGCGAGGGTCAAGGTCCTGTGGCGACGCGCGTTCGCCGGAGCCGCGGCCGCCTGCAACCCTCGCCCAGCGAGACGGGGCGTGACGCTCCCGCCCGGCGCGGCCCCGCCTCCCAGGCGCGGCACGGTGGGGCCGCGCCGGGTCTGCGCAAGAGTTCTGCCAACGCAGACCCGCGATTGGCCAGCGGTATGACAGGGGTGTCTCCCCCTTCATCTCCTGGGCGGGCGCGCTTGGCCGCGCATTGGTCGCCGGACGGGTGCGGCCTAGCACGGCGCGTCGTGGTCGTTGCCTCTCTGGCCGCCTACTCGCCCAGCGCCCGCACCGCCGCCAGGGCGTTGCGCATCAGCATCATGTTGGTGACCGGGCCGGTGCCGCCGGGGACGGGGGTGATCGCGCCGGCGACGGTGATGGCCGACTGGAAGTTCACGTCGCCGACCATCTTGCCGCCGGACCAGTCGGGGAAGTTGATCCCGAAGTCGATCACCGTCGCGCCCGGCTTGAGCATGCCACCGTCGATCAGGTGTGCCCGGCCGGTCGCGGAGGCGACGATGTCGGCCTCGCGCAGGATCGCCGGGAGATCGACCGTGCGGCTGTGGCAGACCGTGACGGTGGCGTGCTCGCGCAGCAGGAGGAGGGCCATCGGCTTGCCGACGACGTTGCTGCGCCCGACGACGACCGCGCGGCGCCCGGCGACCGGGATGCCGTGGCGCCGCAGCATCTCCATCCCCCCGGCCGGGGTGTTCGGCACGAAGGACGGCAGCCCGAGCGCGAGCCGCCCGGCGTTGGCCGGCGTGATCCCGTCGATGTCCTTCCCCGGCGCGAGGGTCTGCTCCACGACGACCGGCGAGAGGTGGGGCGGCAGGGGCATCTGGACGATCACGCCGCAGATCTCGCGCTCCCCGTTCAGCGCGACCAGCGCCGCGCGCAACTCCTCCTCGCTCGCCGTGCCGGACAGCTCGACCGCGCGCGAGCCGAGGCCGATCCGGGCGCAGGTCCGGGCGATGTTGGCGCTGTAGGCGCGCGAGGCGGGGTCGTCGCCGACGAGGACGACGGCGACGAGCGGCGCGAAGCCGAGGCGCGCGACCAGTGCGGCGCATTCGGCCTGCAGCTCAACCGCCAGTTGCTTCGCCA